>JBGAIF010000001.1:0-564986 GCA_044225795.1 Flavipsychrobacter sp. | reverse complement strand
GTGGCATGTTCATCCTTCATATTATTAATGGGGTTGCTCAGAGAGCCAAAGAAGAATGAGGTATTAATTATACTTCCTGTACGATTTGCTTCCGCAAGCCGTTTTATTGATGGAAAGAGTATTGTTTCCTCCTTTACCATGTGCTGCATCAGCTCATCGGAGCAATTTATGAACTGCATCAGGATCTCATTGAGTTCAGGATGGTTATTGCCATGTACCTTATTTACTTTGGTAAGATAAGCCAGTAACACGGGTACACTTTCACGCACATAGGTGTGATGTGTGCTGCATATCGTATCGGCAAGTTCATCCGGCTCCATTTCCGCGATTGAATCCTGGTCAATTCTCTCCTTAATCATTGCCTTGTCATTCAGCTCATGCTCTATCACGTTAATATCCAGTCCTCGTTCTTCGCAAACATCTGTCAACAGCCTGTTTCCCTTACAACAGAAATCAATCTTGTATTTTTTGAAGACTTCCGCGGACCTGAAATTGTTAGCCACCATCTGTCCTATGGTCAGCGGTGCAGTGGTTTCCTGTATTATTTTCATGTTGTTCATTTTTTTTCAAAGCAACGACAGTTTCGGAGAAGCAATTATGTGCGAACGCATATTTGGCAATAATTTTTCAGGCAAATATGATTGTGCGCATATAATGCTGGTAATCAACACGATAACTTAGTGATATTGTTTAACAATTCAATTGTTCTTTTATGAAAAAGCTCAGATTATTTACCGCACTCTCCCTTAGTATATTTGTTCTTTCATGCGACTCTGGCAAACAGCCTGAAAGCAGTTCGTCTGCGGCAGTCCCCGAAGCACAATCAATGGCGGGACAGTCCGGTGTTAAGGATGACCTATCCCAGAAGAATGTGGTGCAAGTGGCTATTGGAAGCAAGGATCACACGACTCTTGTGAAGGCGGTGCAGACTGCGGGTCTTGTTGACGCACTCAGTAATGCCGGACCATTTACTGTTTTTGCACCCACTAATGCCGCATTCGATAAACTACCTGCCGGTACCGTAGACGGCCTGCTGAAGCCGGAAAAGAAAGATGATCTTACTGACATACTTCAATATCATGTTTCTGTAGGTGTATATAATGCAGATCAACTACAAGACGGGCAATCGCTTGGACAAGTAAACGGAGGCAATATTACCATCTCCAAAAAAGACGGGAAGATAGTTGTTAACGGAACAGCCACTGTTTTAGCATCGATACCGGCATCAAATGGGGTGATACACGTGATAGATGGTGTGCTGCTGCCAAAGAAATAGTTAAAAAATAGAGGGTCGAAAGCATTTCGACCCTCTATTTTACTTTTGTACAGTGTTTATCAATGTAAGATCTTCAGTTGCATTACTGTGGAGATGCTCATGGCCCTTTGTTTCGCAAGATTAGCTTTTTCTCCTTCAAACAGATCATCGACCGTAGCGACAAATAATGACAGCCACCGTTCAAAATGCTGTTGATTCATCGGATGACGGTGATGAAACGTTTGATGGGTTTTCAGTGGATTGCCATAATATCCACCTGTATAGAAAATTGTGTTTTCCCAGAAGGAATACATTACTGGCAGATGCCGATCCCAATTTACATGCGCAAAGAGCGGAGCAAGCAATTCGTCAGATCTTACCTTTTCATAGAAGCGATCTACAAGAAGCTCTAGTTCTACCCGGCCGTTAATATCTGTTTTCATAACTACAGATCTTTATGATTGAACTTGCGTAAGGAAAAAAGTAATGGTAACACCACCCACAATGACATAGCAATAAATGAACAAACCACCCCGGCACGTGTACCGAAAAAATCTTTGAATATGGCACCGGTATAACCCATCATTGCAGAAACGTCCATCTTAAGCAATATCATTATCCTTCCCAGGTCAATCGGATTCAGCATACTTGCTCCTATCATTGCTTTTTCTATCGGGTAATCCGCAAATTGGAAAAGCAGAAAAAGAATAATGCCATCGAACAGTAGCGAGAAATATATCCAGAGCAATACTGAAACACCAATCCCCTTGGCTTTATCACGGGTGATTACGGCTGATAAGAATGCAATAGCTACAAATACTACAGACAACGAAATGCCCATGAACAGCATAAGTGATGCCGTAGAAGAATGATCATATATCAGTAGCGGGATGCCGACGCCAATAAAGAAAGATAGTGACAATGCTCCGGCCAACCCGCCAAAAAGACTTAGCCAGATACTCTGTCGTCGTATTGGCTGGCTTACAAGCAACTCTACAAATTCAGAACTGTTATAAATATAAATTGTTGAGAAAATGATGCTCACCATAGGCACAATAAACAATACAAGGTTCAACAAGGTGAGCATGCCCTTCTGAGAATTATCTTCCAGACTGAACACACTAAATGCTATCCCGGCCAGGAAAAGAGTATATGCCAGGACGATCTTATTGCGAAGTATATCCAGTAAAATGTACTTAACGATCTTTTTCATGGGTTTCCTTTTTCATGAAATGAGCAATGGCCTTAGCCAGTTTCTCTTCTCCGGTTTCAATCCTGAGAACATCTATAGGCTTTTGAAATAACATATGCCCATCCTGCATATAAACGACATGTGTGATCATATCGTCAAGTTCGCTGAGGATATGAGATGTGATGAGGAACAACTTGCCTTTCTTTCGTTCTGCCTGTACTTTTTCTTTTAGTATCTCTGCAGATACGGGGTCAAGGCCTGCAGTTGGCTCATCCAGAATCAGTATATCAGGATTGAATAGAAAGGCTATGGCGGCACTTACCTTTTGCATCGTGCCTCCCGATAGTGTACCCATACGCTTATCGTACAGCTTTCTGAGGCAGAACGCATCAATGATCTCCTCATCTCTATGTTTCTTTGGTTGGCGTATGTCTGCCAGCATATCCATCACCTGACCTATCTTCATATTTTCAGGATAGCGGCCTATTTGAGGCATGTATCCCAGGGCAGATCTGTAATTCCACGACTGGTGTACCAGTTCATTCTTGACTTTGATTGTCCCGGAGTCAGGTACAACCATGCCGAGTATGCTCTTGATAAAAGTAGTTTTGCCACAGCCGTTTGGACCTATTAGGGCTACACAATCTCCCGTATTGCCGGCGAAAGAAACGTCATTCAGCACTTTCAGTCTCCCAAACGCTTTATTTACCTTTATCGCCTCTATCATAGCTGCATGGGTTTCATAAGTGGATGACTATCTTTAAGATTTTCTGGGGTAAGGCTCGGTAGTACCTTCTCTGTCTTGTCCATGAGTGTAGTGATGAGGCTTCGGAATAACACAAGAGCCGGGGGGTTCTTTTCCACTATCATACTATACATACTTACCGGGTGATAGGATACATCTCCGATCTTATCCTTGTTGAGGTCATACCCTTCGTATTTATCCCAATAGTTGTGTTCAAATGTATTTAACACAAGTGTGCCGTTGGTGCCAACGTCAAATGTGTTGCCGCTAAAGTTGTTGTATTTAAGCACAATATCCATACAGCTTGCCTGTATCTTAAGCCCCCACCCGTTACCTTTAAATTGATTTTTATACATCTCTATGCGGCTGGCTCCTTCCATAAATATGCCACTCGTATTTCCTTCAAACGTATTGCCATCTATATAACTGTCAGATATTTCTTTGAGCAGAATTCCATATGCGGCATCTCCCCAGTTATACCGGAAGGCGTTATGAAACATACTGACATGATTGGAGAACATTACTGCAACACCCGCGCCATTGTTCTCAAAAACATTTGCTGCATAGGTGTCATTATTAGAAAACATGAAATGCAGACCATACCGCAGATTTTTTGTGGAAATGTTTCTCCAGATAACGGAGTGGGTTACAAACTCGAAATATATGCCGTCTCTATGCCCGGAAATATTGTTTGCTATGATCTGCATACTGTCACTTTTCCAGCAATGGATACCATTGCCGCTTTGTTGCTCTTGTTGCTGATGCGCTAACAATGTGTTGTAGCTGATCACGCAATTGATGCCATATTGAGAATATATACCGAAAAAGCAATCTTCAAGGATGTTTCGGGTAATAGTGACATGATGCACGTTACATATCCTGATTCCCGCGAAGTCGGTTATGCTCGATATGCCCGAATTACATACCTTAAAACCGGATATCACTACATTATCAGCTTTTACTGAAATATTTTCATACTTATGTTCTCCATCAATGACCGGGTAATTAAGGCCGATCAATACCACCGATTTGGTGATTACCAGATTATGCTCATGATAAATACCTTTGGTAACAAGTATTGTATCTCCGCTCCCGGCATCTGAAAGTGCCCCGGATATGTTTTTGAATGATGATGAGTTGCCAACGATCAGCGTACGTGCTCCGCTAATGTAACAGGAGAAAGTACAGGCTATGAATATCAGTACATAATATTTCATTTCGACAACCCCCACCTTGTTTCTTCACCTTTGTGTATGGTCATTACTGTTTTCAGACTATCCTGGCATGAAAAGGCAATGAGATGGCCCTGCATCGGGCATTGTATCTCACTATTGCTCAGCAGGAAGCTTTTATCTACTTCCACCAGATCATGTTTTCCGCAATAATCTGTTACATATTTATGCGCCTCTTCAGCAACTATTGTTTCCAGGGTCTTCATGAATAAAGACATGCAGTTGATGTCGTCAAATTTGTATTTTTTACCTGTTGATGTTACTAACTCTGCCCCAAAGCGCACATCGGCAATTGTCATTTTGCAATAAGCACAAGCGTCTTTTCCTGTCTGCAGCGGTTCGGGTGCAGAACTGCAACTTGTGAACATTGACACACTCAGTAGCATAGCAGCAACAGTAGGTGCGCTCTTCCTTATCTTAACAGATCTCCGCCATTCGACAGCTACAGCCAGCAGTAACAGGCCTCCGCAGCCCACAAATAACCAACCACCCGTATCTGGTATGGAATAAGCGCCGAAATTCAGTAATTGCTTGAATCCTATCAGTGGCGGTTGATAGGCCATACCCGGTACTACGATCGCTGCGTCAGGGTTCAGATTATGCCCGTAATCGTATTCCCATTTCCAGAAGTCGATCATCGCCACAATTCCAAAAAGGACAAACAATATAAAATTCAGCGATAACAAAGATCTTCTGTTTGCTATGGCGCCAATGATGAAGAGAATGACAAATACAATAATGGCATATGGCAGGATACTGAACTCCGGAAAGTCGGCAGTATGTAACGTTTTCATGCCAATGTAATGGTTGAGACCATTGATGATCGCCACATCTCCTTTGATGCCATTGGCATGGATCTTCAGGCAGAGACCTTCCGGATACTGTGGTGCATTAAGTTCTATTCGCCATATGGGCACAAACAGCACTATTATTAATGTTAACCCGGAGATGGCCAGGGCCAGCCTGCTGAATATACTTAGTTTCTTTTTCACGATCCTTTCATTTAGGGTGGATAAAAGATCCGGCTTACCGTATCGCATTCGTCAAATACGATAAGCCGGACCAACTACGAATTCAAAAAGTGATTTGCATTACTGTTTTGCCGGTTCTGCGGGCGCATTTTTGCCGGTGCCAAATGTCAAGGGAACGTTGCTTCCGGAAGGTGACACGCGTACATAACCTGACATTTCCTGGTGCAATGCACTACAGAAGTCTGTACAATATATCGGGAAGATACCCACTCTGTCCGGAACCCATTTTAATGTTTGTGTTTCTCCGGGCATGATCAACAGCTCGGCATTTGAAGCTCCTTTCACTGCAAATCCGTGCGGAACATCCCAATCTTGTTCCAGGTTCGTAATATGGAAGTACACTTCGTCGCCTATTTTTACGCCTTCAATATTATCAGGTGCGAAGTGAGACCTGATTGCTGTCATATATACCTGGATCTTGTTCCCTTCGCGTACCACCTTAGTTGTTCCTTCGCCTTTAGATACATACTGGTTGGCGTTCTCGTCTATTTTGTAAAATTTCACCGAACGGTTTTTGATCACATCTGCGGCTACGGCCTGTGCATAGTGAGGTTCGCCAATTGTTGGGAAGTCGAGGATAAGTTGCATTTTGTCGCCACTGATATCATATAGCTGCGCACTTTGAGATAGTTCCGGTCCGGTAGGCAGATACCTGTCTTTGGTGATCTTGTTGTAGGCGATCACATATTTTGGATTAGGTTTTTTCGTGTCTCCGCCCGGTACACAAAGGTGCCCTACTGAATAGTAGGTAGATGCCCTGTCAAGCACTTTGAGGTCTTTGATGTTCCATTTTACTACCTCGCTGGATACAAAGAAGGAAGTATAAGCGTTCCCTTTTCCATCAAACTCGGTATGCAGAGGGCCTAACCCCGGCTTCTTAACTTCGCCATAGAGCGCAGCATCATACTTGATCACCGGAATGCCGTCAAAGTCGCCTTCAAAAGCCTTATCAGCGATTGCTTTTTGTATTTTATCAAAACTGAAAACCGGTATCAGTGCCGCAAGCTTACCACTACCAACTATGTATTCACCTGTCGGATCCACATCACATCCATGCGGAGATTTAGGACATGGAATAAAATAGCAGATGTCTTTTAGTTCCTTCGTGTCCAATACCAGCACTTCATTCTTGATCTCTGAAGTTGCGGTATGCGTTTTCTCGTTGTAAACATTGTGCGCATACTTTGTAGCTATTTTCTTTCCTTTGCCTGCTTTTACATACTCTTCCGCTTTTTTCCAGTTCACTGCCATGATAAAGTCTTTGTCTCTTTGAGATGCGTTCACTTCTAACAATGTATTGGCCTGTTCTGTATTATAACAACTGAAGAAGAACCAGCCGTGTGATTTGCCTTTACCGGCATGAGACAGGTCGAAATTGACACCTGGGCACTCGAGCTGGAAGGCTATATCCATTTTACCATCCTCTTTGTTAACGCTGATAAAGCTGATATGTCCCTTGAAGTTCTTTTTATACGTATTTATTGGCACATCTCCGTTCTCATAGTCCGGAGGCACGCTGAAGCGTGTACCGGCCACCACATATTCCGTATTTTCTGTAATGAATGGAGAGCTGTGATTACCGCCACTGTTAGGTAACTCGATTATTTCAGCTGTTCTGAATGTGCTAAGGTCTATCCTGGCAACCCTTGGTGTGTTATTGGCGTTGCCGAAGATCCAGCGACCGTCTATTTCTCCGTTTGTCTGAGAGAGCTCGGGGTGGTGCAGGTCGTCCCATGGTACAAAACCGTGAGATGTGTTCAACATAGGTTTGGTTTCTTCGCTATATCCATACCCTTTTTCCGGATCAACTGAAAACACCGGAATCACTCTTAATAAGCGCCCGCTGGGCAGGCCATAAACGCTCATTTGTCCGCTAAAGCCACCGGACAGAAAGTTATAGAACTCATCGTACTTACCTGGTGCCACATATGCTTTTGCGGCACCATCGCTAGTTACGGCATTGGTCACATTTTTCGGTTTGCAGGCATTCATACCTACGGCAAGTACCGCAGCGCCGGCCACTAATAAACCTTTTTTGTAGTTCATAAATATATATTTTGGATGAAAAGTGTGTGTTCAAGGTCTTATTTGACGCCATCGTTCTTCCTCATGAATTCATAAAGCTGCCTTGCTTCATCGTCACTCAGGTTCTGATTGGGCATCCTAACTAGGCAGAGCTCCAGCATAGCCTGTGCTTTCGGATCTTTGTTCAACATTTCGTCTGTATTGGTTACAAAGTTCATGATCCACTCGGCTGAGTGCCTGCTGGTTACTCCCTTCCATCCGGGACCAACCAGTTTCTCATCAGTGGTCTTGTGGCAGCTATTACATTTTACTTCAAACACCTTCTGACCTTTGTCAGCCATAACAGCATCCAGTTTTTCCGGGATATCTACATGTGTGAATTTGCCCGAGCCACGGTTTGGGTCGTACGAAGGGTTACCGTTTGCTTCTTTCTTTGCATCTGCTCCTGCGCCTTCCTGTACATAAGGATTCTTTTCTGGGGTTGAACTGCCACCGCAGGAGGCAATTACGGCCCATATTGCAGCTAAAAAAAGTACTCTTTTCATATCTCTGTTTTAATTGGTTAAGAATTACAATGCAAGATTAGACAGCGAATGAAGAAGGCTTTATGCGTGGAGTCATAAACAGGGAAAATATCCGAAAGAACACATATGATTTTAGTCATGTCTGAACCTGCCTGCCGTCATAATATTCTTTTAAGGCCTGCGATACCTTGCCTCGGTTTAAACAGTTGTATTATGATGATCGATATTGATCTGCTCCTGGCTGTAGGTGCCGTTTATAAAAAGGTTTCTCCGGGAGAAATAATTTTCATGGAAGGCAGTCACTGTAACTTCTACTACCAATTAGTAAGCGGTCGTGTAAGTTGGGTAAACATCAACGAAGATGGTAAAGAATACCTGCAGTCTGTGGTAGAGCCGGGCGAGTCATTCGGGGAACTGCCTCTTTTTGATGACGAGCCATATGCGGCAACGGCCATAGCGCAGGAAAACTGTGTGATAATCAAATTGCTTAAATCTACTTTCAAACAATTACTTGCCGATCACCCGGACATACATATTGCCTTCTCTAAATTGATGGCGCAAAGGCTGCGGTTCAAATTCTTTCTGCTCAGAGAGTTGTTTTACAGTCAACCTGAGGAACGCATATCATCCCTTATATCTTACCTGAAAGATACAAATCATAATATCTGCCCGTCATGCGGTAAGATCAAACTCACGCGCCAGCAGATAGCAAATATGACCTGCCTTAGGGTGGAAACTGTGATACGAGCTATGAGACAAATGCACGATCGTGGAGAGATAACCATAAAAAAAGGCAAAGTATATTGTGGTGATATGACCCGGGTCATATCCGATAATTGTGCGGCGTAGTTGCTTTGCAGTCATAAATCAGTGTCAAAATGGATCTGAAGAAATGGCTGCGCTTGTCCGTATTTAATCTGTTCATTGTAGCGTTGTTGGGCGCTGTTCTCCGTTACAAGATTGCTTTCTCGCTGTCATTCATAGATCAAAGGAACCTGTTACACGGGCACTCACATTTTGCATTCAGCGGCTGGGTATCACAGGCGTTGATGGCGCTGATCATTTCAAGGCTATCGGCATATGCTCCTGGGATCAACCTCAAACGATATAACAGGATCATGTGGGCTAATATGATATGTGCCTATGGAATGCTGATCAGTTTTCCGGTGGCCGGATATGGGCTGCTCTCTATCTTATGCTCAACTGCAGCACTTTTTGTATCCTACGCATTTATGTGGTATGTCTGGAAGGATATATCGGCCATGCAACAACAAAATATTGTTTTTCATTGGTTCAGGGCTGCGACCTTGTTCAATGCAATATCTTCAGCGGGAGCTTACTCACTGGCTTACATGATGGCCACAAAGAGCGCGCAGCAGCATATTTATCTCGGATCTGTTTATTTTTTTCTGCATTTTCAGTATAACGGATGGTTCTCGTTTACTATTCTGGGGCTGCTTGCAGAGCGGCTGGCACATGCTCGTGTCTTAGCAAGACCACTGAGAACTATATTCTGGATGTTTGCGCTTTCGTGTGTTCCGGCGTACTTCCTTTCCGCATTGTGGATGCCAATTCCAACTGTTGTTTATGTGCTTGTAGTGCTCTCTGCTGTTGCGCAGGCATTAGCCTGGATTTGGATGTTGTCTTTGGTGGTAAAGAAGCATAAATACTTCAGCTATACACTGTCGGTATTCCCATACCATGTCGTTGTTCTGTCAATGATCGCTTTCAGTATTAAGTTTTTATTACAACTTGGGTCAACTATTCCGTCGCTCAGTAAGCTGGCATTTGGTTTCCGGCCTATTGTGATCGGATACTTGCATCTTGTGTTGCTGGGAGCTGTAAGCCTCTTTATTATCGGCTATATCTTATACACTGATGCCATTGTGCTCAATAGGAATTCCCGGGCAGGGGTCGCAATATTTGCAGGCGGTGTTATACTCAACGAATTGGCCTTAATGATTCAGGGGCTTGCTGCTATGGATTATGTATCAATACCCTATATCAATGAAGCACTATTTAGCATATCTGTAATTATAGCTTCCGGCCTGTTGGTCTTGAATCTTACAGCCGGAAGAAGAGAAGCGCCATTGCCACAAGGTAGTTCGGGTCACATACTGAACGCTCAATAAGATCAGCTCATGCAAAAGATAGTTGTCATATTATTTCTGGTAGTCAGTTATACTGCATATAGTTTGTGGGTTTATACTTATGGCACCAACAACGATTCTAACATGAGTGTATCTGCTATTCGTGGTAAGGCACTATGGCAGCAAAAGAATTGCCAGAACTGTCACCAGTTATTCGGCCTTGGCGGCTATATGGGGCCTGACCTGACGAATGTAATTTCGGATACACACAGAGGGCCTCTATATGCGCGTGGGATCATTGTTGCCGGAGGGAGCCGTATGCCCAACTTTCATCTTGCTGACGACCAGGTGAACGATCTGATTGCCTGGTTGGAATATGCGGGTCGAACTACTAAAACTGTTTACCGCTGATATGAAAAAGAATATTGCATACCGTTTTATTGCGGTTGGGTTTGGATGTCTGCTGCTTAGTATTGTTTTTGGTCTCATTGCCAGCTTGCAATATATCTTTCCCGGGCTGCTTGGAGACAGGTTCTCCTTTCAGCAAACGCGCCCTTTGCATGTATTCCTGGCCATAAATTGGATATTCTCTTGTGTCACGGGTATTATTTACCATTATATTCCCTCAGTAGCGTGCAGGCCTTTGCATTCATCACGCATGGCAAACTGGCATTTCTATTTGTCATCGGGAGTGATACTCTCGGCTATTGCCGGTTTTTATACAGGGCATTTTTCAGGGCGTGAATACCTTGAATTCCCACCATTATTATCTGTTGTCATTGTGATTTATTGGATACTTTTCTGCATCAACTTCCTGCAAACGGTTAGGCCGCGTCTTTCGGGCTCTCCTGTTTACATATGGAGCTGGTGCACAGGATTATTGTTCTTTCTTATCACCATTACCGAAGCGCATTTGTGGCTACTACCTTATTTCAATAATAACATCATCCGCGATGTGACTGTGCAATGGAAAGCAAATGGTAGTATGGTAGGAGCATGGAATATGCTCATCTATGGGACTGCCATGTATGCTATGGAACAGATATCCGGTAACAAACAAATAGGATACCAGAGAACATCTTTCGCATTCTATTTTCTTGGAATTACCAACCTCATGTTTAACTGGGGACACCACACTTATATCGTACCCGCTCACCCTATCGTGAAGCAGGTCTCATATATCATAAGCATGACAGAACTTATCCTGTTTGCCAATATCATCATGAAATGGAAAAAAGGGCTATTGAATGATGCCGGCAATAAGTATGTTCTATCACCTCGTTTTTTTAAAACGGCAGACAAATGGATCCTGCTGAATCTTGCCCTTGCTATTGCTATATCAGTACCCGGTATCAATCAGTACACACATGGCACACAAATAACAGTGGCTCATGCCATGGGGGCGACGATTGGTATCAATACCATGTTGCTGATCGGTTCTGTAGCTTTTATATTCGAGCAAAAGATGCCGGCCGGGTCTATATGGGCCGTGAGGCTTGGGTTAAATATTATGAATGGCTCTCTTTTTGTTTTCTGGTCTGCGCTACTTGCTGCCGGAGTTATGCGGTCTCGGGGGATCCATGACCATTTATACTTTGCCAGTATATCACAAAATGTACTTCCTTACTTACGTGCGTTCTCCGGGGCCGGAGTTTTCCTTGTCCTGGGCACAATGATCGTCTCCTGGCAATTTCTCAAGGTGTTATTCGGCACCTTAGCAAATGAAAAAGCCACCGGCTAATGCCGCCGGCTTTTTCACAACCAACTATTAATTCAGTAACACGACTATTCCTGTTTCTACGCGAATTTTAGTAGTCACAAGCCCGGATGCATAATGCTGGGTTACCGGCTCATAACACATGGCCTGAAACCCAATCTTCTTGTAATAGGCCTGTATGCCCTGCATTGCATATAGCTGCCATCCTCCGCCATCTTCATCCTTAATTCGGTCAACGAAGCTTTCATAGTCTTTTGCCGCATGGTCATATCTCATGCCAAGCTGTGGAAGTAAAGAAACATTCTTCTTCTTCCATTCATAGAAGAAAGAAGAACCCAAACTGAGTCTGTTGCCGAATTTATAATCTTCTTTATTCGCCGTTGTGGCCACATAGCTTGCATCTGTGTTCAGGCCATAATTATTGTGCTTTACGGTATAGTTTATGTTTGCCATAAAGTCCCACGAATGGGTGCCGGGCTGCATGTTAGGAAGACCTTCTTCAGAGGTGAACGACGTAGCGTCATATTTGCCTACAGGTGCTTTCACACCACCACCCGCCAACAGCTTATGGTGCCAGGCACAACCCGCATCAACAAATTTATAGTTTCCGATCACAGATACATCGCTGAATCCGCTTAATGTAGAAGCGGCCATTCCCGATTGCTGCTGTGTATTATATACATATGGTGCGAAAGCCATTAGCTGCAATCGTTTGGTCACGTTCGCGCGGCCCCACAACTGTAAGGTTTGATAATGTTCGTATGATGTACCCGGCATGATCGTGCCTCCTTCGTCCGGGTGAATGGTGCTGAAGCTCCGGTAAAGGTATTGTATGCCAATAAAGTTATTATTGTTTTGGGGCAGCAGCCCCAGATATTGATTGCTTGATGAGCAGCCGCACATATTACAGGCAAAAGTGGATGATGGTATGATGGCAATAGCAATCATACATGAAAATATTTTTTTCATTTTAGGTAATTAAATTAGTTAGAGGTAAAAATGAATTGCTCAGGTATTAAACCAGAAAAGGAGGTGGTTGGAACGTGTTGGAAACGAACCCGTTACGGATACTCTCGATGTTTGGTATGATGTTTTTCTCTGTGGATAGAAAGTATATTGGCAATAGGATCATTGCTTCAGGCAGGATAAAGAACATTAGATCGTTTTCTGCGAATACTGTTTTTTTCTCATTGCTATTGTCAGGATTTATCCTCTTTAACTGTTTGGCCAGATAACACTTGCCGTTACAATGCATGCGCGGCTTGTTTTTATTCTCGCAATATTTAACTGTTAACTCCTTCCTGTTGAAGTGAAACCATGCTATCACTCCAAACTGACCTAGCAATTGGAGCAGTAACAAGTTAATGGTCAATATAGCGAGTGCCTTTTTCACTTTAGAAGGTCGGGTGCAAATCTAATACGAAGTGATACAGATAAATATGATGTCAATCATAAGAGTTGAAATATTCTCTGGCAAAATTTGTTTGTTATTTGTTTAAGCTATGGAAAATATTTTCAGTGATACAGAAGTTGCATTCAGGCACTGCAGCGATCGCCAGTTGAAAAGAGCGGAATATCTTTTCTCATTCATGTCGTCTCCTATGCTGACAAAGCTTGGAATAAAATGCATTGACCTTGCTCTATCCATGCATTTACCGGTAAGGTGGGCACTACGGAATACCATTTTCCGCCAGTTTTGTGGTGGCGAAACATTATCAGAAACTGCTATCCGGGCACAACACCTTTGGGGATATGGGGTAGGAACAATACTTGATTATGGTGTGGAATGCAAGGAAAATGAAGCTGCTTTCGAAGCTGCGGTGCCCGAGTTCATAAGGGCAATAGAATTCGCAGTCTTGCGCAAAGATACGCCCTTCATCAGCCTAAAGGTGACAGGGTTTGCCAGGTTTGCCTTGCTTGAAAAGATCAGTGCTGGCAGTGCTCTTACAGCCTCAGAAAAGGAAGAGTGGCAAAGAGTGTATGATCGCATCAGCAATATCTGTACCACTGCAGCTAAGAATAATGTGATGGTGTTGATCGACGCTGAAGAGACCTGGATACTTGGTGCCTGTAACGAACTTACAGAGGCGATGATGGAGCTTTGCAATAGGCAGCATGTTGTAGTTTTCAATACTTTTCAAATGTATTGTTCCGATACATTGCCGTTCCTGAAACAGGCTATAGCTACAGCAAGAGACAAGGGTTATTTGCTTGGTGCAAAACTGGTTCGCGGAGCTTATATGGAAAAAGAGAGACAACGGGCGATGGGGAAAGGATATCCTGACCCGATACAACCAGACAAAGCAGCTACAGATAATGACTATGATGAAGCAGTCAAGTTATGTTTGCAAAACCTTGACCATCTTGCTCTATTTATCGGAACGCACAATGAGCATAGCAATGCACTGGCGATAGAATGGATGAAAACACATGGTATTCAGTATAATGATACACGAGTGTATTTCTCTCAGTTGCTGGGTATGAGCGATCATATTTCTTTTAACCTTGCAGCTATTGGGTGCAATGTTTCAAAGTACGTGCCCTATGGGCCGGTAAAAGATATAATACCCTATATGATCCGGCGGGCCCGGGAGAATACATCTGTAAGTGGGCAAACATCGAGGGAGTTATCATTGATACGCAAGGAAATAAGGAGGAGAAACCGTAAATGAGTTATTGACATTGCGTGTAAATGAATGAAGTCCGTACTGAACTCTAACTCTTATGCCTGGCTTATGGCGCATTTAACAAGAACCGTAGTCTTTCTTTTAAGTACGATCTGAAGTGAAAATGTTTGTCTGAAAAATCCACAAAAGCAGCTCGGTATTTGTTTGCGCAGTCCACAAGCTTTAAATCGCCGAAAGCCAATTTTTTGTTTTTGTGATTGAGTCTGCCAATCACCATCTGTCCGGGATCATTGGAAATACTCGAAAATAAACCTACATTTACGGCAGAAAATATTTTTATATATTTTATTTTAACCAAATAAAACATCACCCATGGAGCGCCAATTATCTTATCTTATCGTTGACGATGATGCTATTCATAATCGTCTGTGTACGATAGCCATCAAACAATTCAACACCAGGGCAGAAGTGACAAGCATGACAGACCCGGTTGCGGCTTTAGCCCATATACAGGAGCGTTATGCGCAATCCGGAGATACGAATACTATTCTTCTCCTTGATCTTAACATGCCGGTTATGAATGGCTGGGAGTTTCTCGAGCATATGAGCGGGTATGACGAGAGTATCAGGTCGCAGCTTGATGTGTATATCCTGACATCTTCTATAGATGGACGCGATCGCGATCGTGCACGTAACAACACCCTCGTTTGTGGTTTTATGGAAAAACCGCTGACGGGTTACCAGTTGGACGCTATGGCGCTCGTGAAGAAGGTAAAAGATAACCTGACGCATGGACGAGAAGTGCGCACACAGCGGACCGGCGGCTACCAGATAGGTGATGCGGAAAGAGAGTACCTGGACCTGATGTTGCCAAGATTTCAACTCAATGACATCCTTAATGTCCAGAACTGCATGAGGGATCTCAAAGACCGGGCCATAGGGCAGATGCGAAATGTGCCTATAGGCATGTATGCTGATGCCATAAAAGGATTTCTTATCGGCAACAATTTTGCCTATAACTTTAGTGGCGACCCGTTGATAAATAAAAAAGGCATGGACCTCAAGGCTGCGGGTAGCCTGCATGAGTTTGAGAAAAGGGAATTGCTTGGGGGTTAGTTAACCGCACAACGGTCCGCTTTCTATTGAAACATATACAATAACTACCGCCACCCAAAAAAATTAATACGGTGGCATAAATAATTTTGTCCGTTTAAAAAGAAATAAAAGTACCTTTGCGTGCTTTTTCTAAAAGCCGGTATTCATACAGGGACGCCTGCGGGCGGGCCTTGTCTCACTAAAATCAATTAATAGATGGTAAGCAATGCTGGTTCAGGATCTGAGGGAGAAAATTCTGGAAGGCGACCTCAGCGAGTTGCTACACCACAGCAAGGATGAAGACTATCCGGCTGAGGTAGCTAAGCTATTGGGTTCACTGCCGGAAGATCACGCGATAAATACATTCTTAGCCTTACCCGAAGGCGTTCAGACGAAAATATTCTCATTTCTCGATCACGTGCTGCAGAGCCGCGTGATGGAAGAATTGCCACGGCCCAAGATATCCAACATCCTCAATAACCTCGAGTCGAACGACCGTATCGCCTTTTTCGATACACTCGATGGCGTTGAGGTGACCGAATATCTTAACCTGCTCAATGATAAGAACCGCCTCGCTACCTACGACCTCCTCGGCTATCCCGAGCAGAGCGTGGCGCGGCTTATAAATACCAATTTCACAACCGTTCGTAAAGAGTGGACCATTGGCCAGGCCATAGAGCACCTGCGCCGTTTCTATACAGATACGCCTGCCGCCAATGTGATCTTCGTTGTGGACAATAACGGCAAGCTGGTCGATGATATCCCTATCCGCCGCCTCGTGCTCAATGAGCACAGCAAGACCATAGAGGACATTATGGACGGCTTCTATGTCAAGCTCGATATCCAGGACGGCATCGACGAGGCTATCCAGAAGTTCAAGGAGTACGACCGTGTGGCATTACCCGTCACCAACAGCAACAACGTGGTCATGGGGGTAGTTACCGTAGATGACGTGATCGATGAGGCCGAAGAAAAGGACACAAAGGAAATGCAACAGTTCGGTGGTCTCGAATCACTCGACCTGCCTTATGTAAAAACAGGCTTCTTCACCCTTATCCAGAAACGCGCCGGCTGGCTCATCATCCTCTTCCTCAGCGAGATGCTCACGGCCACCGCCATGGCACATTTCCAGGTAGAGCTGGAAAAAGCTGTGGTGCTCATGATATTCCTGCCGCTCATTATTTCCAGCGGTGGTAACTGTGGTTCGCAGGCGGCCACGCTTATCATTCGTGCTATGGCCCTTAAGGAGCTGTCCCCCCGTGACTGGTGGTATGTCATGCGTCGCGAGATACTTTCCGGCCTTACGCTGGGGGTCATCCTTGGCGCGGTAGGTTTTATCCGTATTTCCATCTGGCACGAGCTCGGTTGGGGACAATACGGGCGCTTCCCCTGGTGGATGGTAGGCACTACCGTGTTCTTCTCACTTATTGGCGTTGTCATGTGGGGTACACTCAGCGGATCTATGATTCCCATGGTGCTGAAAAAACTGAAACTCGATCCCGCCACCTCCTCGGCGCCCTTCGTGGCCACCCTGGTGGACGTAACAGGGCTCATCATCTACTTCTCTGTCGCGGCTATGTTGCTGCATCTGTAAGCACGCCTTTACATATGCGCGGCTTATATGTGATCTCGTAGGCTATGCCATATGGCTTATCTGTTTGCAGCTTTCTGTGACCGGATTATTCTTTTCCTGTAGTAGGTCCCGCTCATATAAAGTGTTTATTTATAATGTTTCCCGCCACCGGAATATCTCTCTGTTGCCCATGCTTCATGGATTGATTTTTTACCTACCTTTGCACCCCGCCTGAAAAGGCAGGATGCGGGTGTGGTGAAATTGGTAGACACGCTAGACTTAGGATCTAGTGCTGCGAGGCTTGGGGGTTCGAGTCCCTCCACCCGCACAAAGGAAGTGCGGAGAGCGGCAAAGCGATGAGCCGGATCTCCGCACTTCTTTACCTTTCGCTCCCGCTCTGTTTCCGCCTTAGGCGTGAAGCAGGTTACTAAGAGAACTGGCTATTTATTAAAACAAGAAAAACAATATTATATGGCAACTGTAACACGTGAGAATATCGGCACACTGCACGATAAGATAACCGTGAAACTGACGAAGGATGATTACATGCCTTCCTTTGAAAAACAACTGAAGCAATACGCTAAGACGGCAAATGTTCCCGGCTTCCGTAAAGGCATGGTGCCTGCCGGAATGATGCGCAAAATGTATGGCCAGTCCATCTTCAACGAAGAGGTGATCCGCAGCGCCGGCAAAAAGCTGGAAGATTACATGCAGGAGCAGAACATGGCTATTTTCGCCCAGCCTATGATCATGCCCGATGCCGCCAGAACAGCGCTCGACATGAACAAGCCGGAGGATGTGGACTTCGCTTTCGAAGTGGGCATTAAACCCGATTTTGATATCCCCGCTGTAAAGAACGGCACGGTTCTTACACGCTATAAGATCACTGTTACCGATAAGATGATGGACGATGAGATCGAGCGTATCCGCCGCCGTTATGGTAAGGTAGAGTCTCAGGAAACCATCGGCAACAAGGAGGATATCGTTTATACTTCTTACGAGCCTTGCGATGCTGATGGTAATGTTACCGATGTGTCAAAGAAGATCGACGATACAGCAGTGCTCGACAAACTGCCGGCTAAGCTCAGGGATATGCTCATGGGCAAGCAGGCTGGCGCAACTGTAGTGTTCCGCCCGGCTGATGTTTGTACGGCAGAAGAGCTGCAGCGGTTCCTCGCAGATCCGCTCAAGGCCGGAAACGAAGTTGCAGAGCATCATTACAAGCTTACCTTATCAAAAGTAGGCCTGCTCATCCCGCAGGATCTCGGTATGGAGCTGTATGCGCAGGTATTCCAGAATACCGAAGTGAAGGACGAAGCCGATTTCCGCGAAAGAGTAAAGGCTGAATTACAGCGCGAGTTCGACCGTATCACCGGCGAGCGCCTCGAAAATGAGATGTACGAGCTGCTCGTTCATAATACAGAGATCAACCTGCCCGTAGCTTTCCTGAAACGCTGGATGATGGAAGGCGGCGAAAAACGCAAATCTGCAGCAGAGGTAGAGCATGAGTTTGGTGGTTTCGAGCACCAGCTCCGCTGGCAGCTTATCTCCGACCAGTTGATGAAGGACAACAACATCACCGTTGGCCGTGATGAAGTGATCAGGGACATCAAAACACGCGTACTGGCTTATTTCAACATAGGTGCTGATGACGAAGATGAAGCGCCGTGGCTGGATGGCTATATGAACAAAGTAGCTAAGGACGAGAAGACAATGGATGAGACCTACCGTCGCCTGATCTACGCTAAACTGTTCTCCTTCCTCGGGACCAAATTTGCTATTGAAGAGAAGGGAATAGGAGAAGAAGAATTCTTCAAGCTGGGCAGCGCGCACGAAGCGCACCACCACCATCATTAATAAAGATGAATATTTATACGGGGCCGCTCTGATGAGCGGCTTTTTTTTGCCTTTGCTATTTGCATCTGAAGCGTAATACAATAAGATCCGGGCAGGTTCTGCAACTATGCGTTCTGGATTGTTTCCTTAACTTTTCAATACTGCATAGTGTATTTGTCACTAAGGCATCAATACACATGGTGATAAAACATCTTTTTATGCCTTTTATAGTATTTCGGATGTGGTTTCACTTCTATACACGACGCCAGGAAAAAGGTCAGAAGCAGCACTAGCGCAAGGGCTTTGCGGGAACGGTTCATTGGGTATATCTTTTATCAAATATACCTTCTGTAGCGTTAAAATACAACGGCTTTTTTGCAATTATTGATTTAAACTTAGGCACTATTGCTATTTACGATCCTATCAGAGCGGGTATTTTCGTATTTTTGTGTCAAATATTTTTCGAGATGTTGAAGACCGGAAATACCATAGTGAGCATATATACAGAAATGACCCCTAACCCGGAGACCATGAAGTTTGTAGCCAACAAACTGCTGTATCCCGGCAAGAGCATTGACTTCCCCGAGGAGTCAACAGCTACGCCTTCCCCGCTGGCAAAAGAACTGTTTGCTTTTCCTTTTATCAAGAGTGTATTCATAGCCAGCAATTTTGTTACCCTCACCAAAACCCCCGATACGGCCTGGGACGAAGTGATACCAACCATCAGGGAGTTTTTGAAGCAATACCTTGAGGCCGGCAAAGTGGTCATCAATGAAGACCTCATAGTAGCCAAGGTTAGCACAAATACCGTCAGCGCCGATGATGGCGACGTGGTCGTGCGCATCAAGGAACTCCTTGAGAATTACGTGAAACCGGCTGTGGAAATGGACGGCGGCGCTATCAGCTTCAAGGGTTTTGACAATGGCACTGTAAAGCTCATGTTGCAGGGCTCCTGCTCGGGCTGCCCATCATCTATGATCACTCTCAAGTCGGGCATAGAAGGCATGATGAAGCGTATGATACCCGAGGTAAAGGAAGTAGTGGCTGAAGCGGAATAATTAGAACATTTGTAATAGAAAAAGGAGGCTTATAAGCCTCCTTTTTTATGCGAATACATTTGTAGCAATTACTTTTTTCTTTGCTCAATTTGCCTGAATACTTCCTCGAAAGATATTCTCGTGCCATCATCCTCTTTCTTGGCCTCGTCGTATAAACGAATATCTTCCAGGTCCTCCAACTCTTCCATTATGCTCTTAAACTCACTGGCAGGCAATACAACGAGCTTCTCGCCCGCCGAATCTGTAATATACTGAGGATGCACCGTGATCATGTCATTCGTTTTTATCTCTACAAATGCACAAAACTTATCAAGTAATTGCACCTTTACCCTTTCCTGATACCCCGATTTATGCTACTTTTATCCAAATTATCTGAGTACCCTGAAGGATAAGCGCTCTCACTATGTTCAGCGTATAACCTTTATTTGATTAAACGATCATGAGCATCCAGAATAACTACGTGGCCATCATGGCTGGTGGTATCGGCAGCCGGTTTTGGCCGGAGAGCCGCACCTCTTACCCCAAGCAGTTCCTAGACCTGCTGGGCACAGGCCGCTCCCTCATACAGTGGACCTACAACCGCTTCAAGCATATCTGCCCCAAGGAGAATATTTACTTCATCACCAACGAGCAGTATATCTCTACCCTTAAGAAACAGATCCCCGAGATCAGCGACGAGAACATCATCAGCGAACCTTCACGCAAGAATACTGCCCCTTGCGCGGCTTACTTTGCCCACAAGATGTATGCCCTCAACCCCAAGGCAAATATCATCATGTCACCCGCCGATCATCTTATTATGGATGAGCACGCTTTCGAACGCACAGCGCATGCCGCGCTCGACTTCGTAGCGCATCATCCGTCACTGCTCACGCTTGGTGTAAAGCCCACCCGTCCCGATACGGGCTATGGATACATACAATATGAGACCGAGGAAGAAAAAGACCAGGCATACAGGGTAAAGACATTTACAGAAAAACCATCCCTGGAGCTGGCGCGTACCTTCCTCAAAAGTGGCGACTTCCTCTGGAACTCCGGCATATTCGTCTGGAATGTGCAGACCATAATGGATGCGCTGAAACATTTCCTGCCGGAGATGCACGAAGTATTCCTGCAGGCTACCGGCTCCTATAACACACCTGCCGAGCGCGATGTGATCAGTAAGCTGTACCCGCATTGTACGAACATATCCATTGACTATGGTATCATGGAGAAGGCGCGCAATGTGTACGTGATACCTTCTTACTTTGGCTGGTGCGATCTCGGCACATGGGAGTCCGCATACGACAATTGCAATAAGGACTATCTCGGCAATGCCGTGCTCGGCAACAATGTAATGGTCATAGACGCCACCGAGTGCATGATAAAAGCCCCTAACGAAAAACTCGTAGTGCTTCAGGGGCTTGAAAAGTTCATTGTGGTTGACACGCCCGATGTGCTCCTCATTTGCGAGCGCAACCGCGAGCAGCAGATCAAGGAATATGTGGCCGAGGTAAAGCGAAACAAAGGCGATAAGTATTTGTAAACAGTGCACTCCATGAACTTTCCTCAGAAGCATTCTGCTACCGGCACCACTATTTTTACCGTGATGAGTGCGCTGGCGCAGCAGCACAATGCCATCAATCTGTCGCAGGGCTTTCCCGACTTCAATATAGATGAACAGTTGGCTCAGGCGCTTGGCGATGCGGCCCGCAATGGGTACAATCAGTATGTGCCTATGGCCGGTTTACCGTTGCTGCGGCAGGCCATATCCGCCAATTTCAAAGCGCGCTACAATGTGGACATAGACCCCGACAACGAGATCACGGTTACACCCGGCGCTACATATGCTATCTATACGGCGTTCACATCCGTGCTCCGGCCCGGCGATGAGGCTATCATCCTCGAGCCTGCCTACGACAGCTACATTCCCAATATAGAAATGAACGGTGCACGCGCCGTGCCCGTATCGCTTGACGCTCCCGGTTTTCAAGTGGACTGGAACAAAGTGAAAGATGCGGTGACGCCGCGCACAAAAGCTATCATTGTAAATACGCCGCACAATCCCGGTGGTGCCATCTGGGACAGATCAGATTGGGACCGGCTTGCTGATATCGTTCGCGACACAGACATTGTCATATTGTCCGATGAAGTGTACGAACAGCTTGTTTTCGACGGTATGAAGCATTACAGTGTGCTGGAGCATCCCGAGCTCAGGCAGCGCAGCTTCGCCCAGTATTCTTTTGGCAAGGTGTATAACTGCACTGGCTGGAAGGTGGGTTATTGTATAGCGCCACCCGCATATACTCTGGCTTTCCGCCGCATACATCAATTCTTGTCTTTTACGGTCAATACGCCTGCGCAATACGCGCTCACGCATATACTCAATAATGATAAAGCGCTGCCTGTGGGGCTGCTCATGCAGCAAAAGAGAGATCTCTTTCTTTCGCTGCTGAAGGAAACACCGTTCACCATATACAAGCCTGCACAAGGCAGCTATTTCCAGGTAGCCGGTTACGGGCAGATCAGCGATATGCCCGATATGGAATTCGCCCAGTGGCTTACCAAGGAGCATGGGGTGGCCGTTATCCCGTTAAGCGCGTTCTACAGCAATAAGAAAGATGATAAACTCATCCGCTTCTGTTTCTCCAAAAAAGAGGAAACACTTAATGCCGCGGCAGAACGGCTGAAACGACTGAACAAATGAGCAAAGTCTGCATAAAAGCAGTATTTTTGCATCCCATAATTTTTATATAGATTCATGAAAAAATCCCTGTTGATAGCTCCGGCAGAGCATACAGAGCCTCCTTCCGGTTTTGGTTTTTTCTCCGTTCCGCTGAGAATGGATTTTTCGTTTAAATGTGTATCCTTCCCTGTCCGGCGTTGAGCCTGTTTGTTATAGAAATGATAAGGGTTAAACCTTTATTTCTATACCGCGTCTATACAGAACAGGCTTTGCAGCAGATATTATTCGTTAATACAGGAAAAGATGACACAGGCATTCAAAGTGCTTATTGCAGATGGCTCACACGCGGTTTACGCCGGGCAGATATGTAGGGAGATGGAGGACTCGGCCCGCGCCCGTGGTACGGGTATTGCCAAGCGCTCCCCGGAATACCTGGAGCAGAAAATGAAGGAGGGCAAGGCGGTCATTGCCTTTGCCGCCGATGGGGCATGGGCTGGTTTTTGTTATATAGAGAGCTGGGGACATGGAGAATATGTGGCCAATTCGGGACTAATTGTCGCCCCGGCATACCGCAAGGATGGGCTGGCAAGGCTGATAAAACAAAAGATATTTGAACTGAGCCGCAGGAAATATCCTGATGCCAAGATCTTCGGCCTCACTACCGGGCTGGCAGTGATGAAGATAAACAGCGAATTAGGCTACGAGCCCGTTACCTACTCCGAGCTTACCCAGGACGAAGCCTTCTGGCAAGGGTGTAAGAGTTGCGTGAATTATGACATACTCACAGGCAAGGAGCGGAAGAACTGTTTATGCACGGCCATGCTCTATGATCCCAAAGATCACCACACCCCAGAGGAAACCAGGCGCGAGTTCACGAAAAGAGAGAAGCTGTATGAGCGCTTCCTGCGTGCCAAGCAGTTCCGTTTTCTGAAGAACAAAAGGCGTTTGCATTTCCTTATGGCTATATACAGTTTCTTTGCGGGCATTTTCATAAACAATCATTAACCGTATAAATGGATAATAAAATAAGGGCGGGAATAATAGGCGGGGCAGGTTACACCGGGGGCGAAATGCTGCGCCTCTTGCTGCGTCACCCTGCTGTTGACATTGCGTTCATCCACAGCAGGAGCAATGCCGGCATGCCCGTCAGCGCGGTTCATACAGACCTGGCAGGAGACACAGATAGCTGTTTCTCAGCCGCCATCGATCCTGGCGTTGATGTTTTGTTCCTGTGTGTGGGACATGGTGAAGCAGCAAAATTTTTCGGAGAGAACAGCATAAGTGCGTCCACTAAGGTTGTGGACCTCTCCCAGGATTTTCGCCTGCCCGCCAATGCGCATGCATTCGGCAGGCAGTTTGTTTATGGCCTTCCGGAGGTCAGTCGCGGGGAGATAGAACAGGCAATAAGCATTGCAAACCCGGGCTGCTTTGCAACCGCCATACAGCTTGGCTTGCTGCCGTTGGCAAAAGCTGGCTTGCTGAATGAGGTGCATACCACAGGTATTACAGGAGCTACCGGCGCGGGTCAGAGGTTACAGCCCACATCGCATTTCCCCTGGAGAGTGAACAATGTACAGGCTTACAAATCACTGGCACACCAGCACATCGGCGAGATAACGGCAACACTCAACAAACTGCAACCCGGTAATAACGTGGTCAACTTCATACCCTGGCGGGGAGATTTTACACGCGGCATTTATGTTTCGTCCTATACACATTGTGATATGGGCATAGACCAGGCATACGAACTTTATTCAGGCTACTATGCCACACACCCGTTTACGCATATCATAAAGGATACTGTGGACATGAAGCAGGTCGTGAACACGAACAAGTGTCTCATTAGCCTGGAAAAGGTTGGCAACAACCTGGTCATTCACTCCGCAATTGACAATCTGCTGAAAGGCGCCTCCGGACAGGCGGTACAGAACATGAACCTTATGTTCGGACTGCAAGAGGACGCTGGTTTACAATTAAAGGCAACTGCATTTTAATTCTGTTATGGTTTTATTCGACGTTTATCCGCTTAATGATATCACCATTGTTCGTGGGCAGGGCTCACGCATATGGGACGACAAAGGCACGCAATACCTCGACTTTTACGGAGGCCATGCGGTCATATCTGTCGGGCATACTCATCCGCACTATGTAGCGCGTATCTCCGGACAATTGAATAAGATAGGCTTCTATTCCAACTCTGTTAAGATACCCTTGCAGCAGCAGCTTGCTGAGAAGTTGGGTAAATTATCCGGCAAGGAAGATTATCAGTTATTTCTCTGCAACTCAGGTGCAGAGGCCAATGAGAATGCACTCAAGCTCGCCTCATTTCATACGGGCAGAAAGAAGGTGGTCGCATTTTCCAAAGCATTCCACGGTCGCACCTCTCTTGCGGTAGCGGCTACAGATACCCCATCTATTGTGGCCCCGGTCAATGAAACGGAGCACATCGTGTTCCTGCCATTCAATGATGTCAACGCCTTGCAGCAATATTTTGCGGCTCATGGTTCCGGGGTAGCGGCGGTCATTACAGAAGGCATACAGGGTGTGGGCGGTATCAATGTAGCATCTGTTGAATTTCTGCAGGCCATAAGATCACTATGCAACGAGCATGGCACGGTATTTGTTGCAGATAGCGTGCAGTGCGGGTATGGGCGTAGCGGCAAGTTCTTCTCCCACGACCATGCGGGCGTTTCAGCAGATATTTACACTATGGCCAAGGGTATGGGCAATGGCTTCCCGGTTGGGGGTATCATCATTGCCCCGCATATAAAACCCAAACATGGTATGCTGGGCACTACATTCGGAGGTAATCACCTGGCATGCGCTGCCGCCATAGCAGTGTTGGAAGTAATGGAGCAGGATAGCCTGTTGCAGCAAGCCGCAGATACCGGCGCATATATCATGAATGCGTTGAAACAGATACCGGCCATTGCCAATGTGCGGGGCCGCGGGCTGATGATAGGATTTGATGTGCCTGAAGAGCATAAAGAGCTGCGGAAAAAACTATTATCGGAGCATCACATATTCACAGGAGAAGCAAAGCCGAATGTCATACGCTTGCTGCCTGCGTTGAATATCAGCCGTGCAGATGCGGACGAACTGATCAATGCCATAAAACAATTAACCGGTACGAACTGATGAAATTAGTGGTCATCAAAATAGGGGGTAATATCATTGACCATACCGGCAGGCTGGCAACATTCCTGCAATCGTTTGCGGCCATAGATGGACATAAAGTGCTGGTGCATGGTGGCGGCAAAGTGGCTTCAGACATTGGTGCGCGGCTGGGTATAGCGCCCAACTATGTGAATGGCCGGCGCATAACGGATGCCGAGACCCTGGAATTAGTGACCATGGTTTACGGAGGGCTTATTAATAAGAACATAGTGGCCGCCCTGCAATCGCGTGGCTGCAATGCCATAGGGCTGACCGGTGCAGATGCAGATATGCTGCCTGCTATAAAACGCCCCGTAAAAGATATTGATTACGGATTCGTCGGAGATGTGATCAGCGACAACATCAATGCTACTGCCATACACAGCCTGCTGGCAGCGGGCATGGTGCCCGTGTTCGCCCCGCTGACGCACGATGGACACGGCCATATGCTCAATACCAATGCCGATACCATAGCACAGGAAGTGGCAAAGGCCATGGCCGGAGTAATGGAAGTGACCCTGCTCTACTGCTTTGAAAAGAAGGGTGTATTGGCCAACGCTGCAGATGACAACTCGGTCATCAGTCGCATCTCCCGTGCAGACTTCGACAGGCTGCGTGCCGGGGGCGTGATCTCGGGTGGTATGATACCCAAGCTGGAGAACGCATTTGCTGCCATAGATAATGGTGTGAGCCGCGTCATCATTGGCGATGCTGATGACCTGGCCTCCATGCTGGCGGGGGAAGCAGGCACTGTACTGCAATAATATATTGCCGGCAATCTTTACTTTTGAAGAGATGGAACTGCTAAAGAAACTCCGCCTCAATACTGCAAAGCCCCTCTTACTGATCAATGCCCCGGCTGAATGTAAAGGCTACTTCAGCGACTTTACGGTAAAGGAAAAAGCCGGCAAGGACAAGCCTGTAGCACAACTCCTGCTGTTTGCGGTGAATGGCGCGGACCTGGAGCATTACCTGCCACGCCTCGCCGACCACATAGGTCACGACACCCTGCTGTGGATATGCTACCCAAAGAAGACCGGCGCCATACGATCTGACCTGGTGCTGATGAAGACCTGGGATATCGTCTTTAATTCAGGTTACCGCGGCCAGACCTCTGTATCTATTGATGACAACTGGACAGGTATGCGCTTCACCAATGCACCGCGCACCAGGGCATCTGACTGTGATGTGCCTATTGAAGAACGGCAGCATGAAGGCATAGACTATGTGAAGCGCACCGTGAAGCTCCCTGCCGATGCACAGAAAGCCGTGGACAAATACAAGGGCCTCAGCGACTTCTTTTACAACATGGCGTTCACGCATAAGAAGGAACACGTGCTGGCCATCATTGACGCGAAGAAGCCGGAGACAAGGCTGCGACGCATAGAGAAGATGACGGAGATGCTGCAACAGCAGATGCACACAAAGCCTGTAAAGAAGAAGACCGGAACCAAGTAGCTCCGGCCTTTCCATATCTGAACAGCTATGCTGTTATGCTCTTAATGTAAGATGTGAGAAGTTGCTGGCCACGCCATTATCATTCCTGATGCTGTTATAAGTAGGGATGATGTAACGCGCGCTGTAGTCATTATCAGAGATGAACTTCACAACATACTCAATAGCGAATGCCGGATCGTTCTTCTTGCCCACCAGCAGGTATTCGAGGTAGAAGAGGCTGATACCTGTATCGAATGAACCGCCATTGTCCTTACCGATCCACTTCTCTGCAAATGCCACGATGTCGTTCTTGTTGTCAGACAACCTGTCGTGGAGCTGCTTCAGGGTAAATACCTTGAGGAAGCGCAGGCGCTCTACATCGCCTTCGATATCTATTTCTGAATTGATCTTTGCTCCGGCACGCTCTGCGATACGCTGGTCTATCTCTCTCAGCAGCTTGCTGTTGATCACATACTCCCTGAGCGAGGTTTCCGTCATCGGCGCGTTCTCATCGAGCGCTATACGGGCCGCGTCCTCTGCCTGCTGCACCTTGTCTGCAGGAGTGGTGTTCAGTTGCTCACGGATCATGTCAGGTGTTCTGCCCGATGCGCCGTTCGTATTGATATTGTTAGGAACCGGTATCTCTATCTTAGGCATCTCTACCGCAGGTGTTTCCATCCTTGGTATTTCCACCTTAGGAATCTCCACACGTGGTATCTCCACACGTGGTATCTCTACCTTAGGTGTCTCCACCTTGGGAATTTCCATTTTCGGCATTTCCACTTTAGGTATCTCTACCACAGGTATCTCCACCTTAGGTATCTCCACCTTAGGTATCTCTACCTTAGGCATTTCGATGTGTGGTATTTCTATCACCGGAAGCACAGCCTCTACGGCAGGCTTCTGCTCAGCAGCAGGTGCATGTACTTCCAGGGAACCTGCGCTGCTTACGTTCATGCTAACAGGCTCTTCGTGAGCTACCGCCACACGCTGCGGCGCTATGCCGAATGCAGGCGCTTCAGGAGCAGGAGCATGTACGCGCTCAGGAACCAGGCCACCCATAGCACGCTGAGGAGCTACAGTTGCGGCAGGCGTATGTTGTAATGTAGGTAATACTGCTTCAGGAATTTCTATCACCGGTTCTTCTGCTACTACCGGTGTCACCACGGTCTCTGCCACAGGTGTCTCATATACAACCACCGGCTCTTCTATATGATGCACTTCTTCTATCACCGGCTCTTCCACCACATGCACATGAGCCACAGGCGCCGTATGCGCTACTGTCTGCAGATGCTCTTCAAATGTGGTAGCCGGAGTTTCTTCTGCTACCGGCATTGCATACTCTGCAGGCGCTATTACTTCTTCCAGTGTCGTATCCTGTATGATCTGTTGCGGCTCCGCGGAATAGCTGTGTACCTCTGTTACTTCCGGTTCGGGTTGTGCTGCTTTGCGCTTGGTAGCCGCGGTCCTCATTCTCAGGAACTCACTGTCCACCATCTCAAGCAGGGCGCCTACTTTGTAGAAATCTCTCTTCGATTCATCGGGGAAGGCCGCGTTATCATAACCCAGCTCTTTCTCTATACCCGACCATGCATCCTGCAGCATTGAACACAGTTGCAATTCAAACTTCTGATCTCCGCAACGCTTGTATTCTGTGAGTTCGCGGCGGTTTGCTTTCAGGCTGCCGATGTACTGGACGTGCTTGTAAGCAAAGCTGTCGAGCCTGTTCTTTTTCTTGTCTATAGACTTACCCTGCACCACATGAAACTCATCGCGCAACACCTCTGTAGCCACATTCACCGTGTCTTCGAAATAGGTAATGATCCTGATGACCGGCATATACCTGTCCTCTATACCCATATGCGGGTAATGATCTATCTGCGACTCTATACGATAATACGGTATCCGGTTCTGAATACAGATCTCCCTCACCAGGTCTTCTATCTTGGCCATAAAAGCATTACTGCTTTCAATGGCTGTCTGATACTTATTCGACAGCATAATCCATTAAATTAATCTACAAGTATACGGATTTTTATTAGTTATCCACAGCGACTCAAGATTCGTTAACAATTCGTTTGCAAAATATTAACCGACCGGCGGAAATACTCTATTTACCCCAGGTGAAACACAATCCCACACTTATGTATGATGGTTTTGTTTTATGGAACTCTTTTCTCCTTTTTGGGAGGCAGGGCGGGCGCCCACAGGTCGCGCCACTGCTGGGGGGTAAGCGCATTATCCACATTGAAGTTGCCGATCTTTGTGCGCCGCAACTCCTGCAGGTAGGCGCCGCATCCCAGCAACCGGCCGAAGTCGTGCGCCATCGAACGTATATAAGTACCCGTACTGCATAACACCCTGAAGCTGATCTCCGGAAGGGCAATTTTAGTGATCTCGAACTCACCTATGGTCACCGGGCGGGCATCGAGCACCACATCCACCCCTTTGCGGGCCAGGTCGTAAGAGCGCTTACCGTCTTTCTTGATGGCCGAGTGTATGGGCGGCACCTGCATGATGTCGCCGGTCAGCTTGGCCACAGCATCGTGTATGTCCTTTTCCGTGATGTGCTCCCATGCGCTGAAGTTGCCTGGCTCACTTTCCAGGTCATACGTTTCGGTAGTGGCGCCCAGGTGAAAGATGCCGGTGTACTCCTTGGGCAACTGCTGGTAAGCGGATATCTGCTTCGTCATCTCGCCGGTACAGCAGATGAGCAGGCCCGTAGCCAGCGGATCGAGGGTACCGCAGTGCCCTATCTTGGCGCGCAGCGTGATCTTGATGCTGTTCACCGCATCAAACGAGGTCCATTTATAAGGCTTGTCCACCAGTATCACGCCGCCCTTCTTCAGCTCATCGGGCATGGGTCTGTTTTGCATCGGCGCAAAGGTAGGGGTGTAATTTGACAATATGCAACGCGGTACCGGTGTTGCTTCGTTCGCATCATAAGCCCCTGACCACCCCTTCGGGTACTCCTCCTTGAAAAAGAGGAAAGCTTCAATCGTCGAACCAAAGAATCCCGTAACAACGACGGCTATGCTCAACACAGAGCCGCCAGATCACGAGATCCTTCGTTCCTCAGGATGACAATCAAAAAAGTTTCTATCACAACGCCACACGACATCTGCTAATTAGCTAATCATCACATCAGCTAATCAAAGTTGAGATATATTGCTCACACAGCGCCGGCGCGTCATAACCTGCAAACTCATCGCGCAGGCGGCCTACGTTGTTCTTATAGCCGTTATCGGCAAGCACCTTATCTACTGCAGCCTTTATCTGGTCCGGCTTGGGTTGTTCTGTCTTCAGGTCTATGCCTATGTTGAAGTAGCCTATGCGCGTGCATATCTCATTCTTGCCCTCGTTCACCCCGGCGCACACCATGGGCAGCGCGTGCTCTATGGCAAGCAGCGTACCGCCATAGCCGCCATTGGTCACATACACATCCGCTTGCGGCATAATGAGGTCGAAATCCATAAAGTCTTCTATGATGATATTGTCTTGCGGATACCCGGCCCGCAGCGCCTCCGTACCATGATAGCCCGTAGCCACAAGCACCAGGTGGTCTGTGCCCTTCAGCGCCTCCAGTGCCGGCACTATCAGCTTGTTATGATCGGGTTCCATAGTGCCCTGGCTCACCAGCACCACCTTGCGGCCACGCAGCCTGTCCAGCCATGCGGGCGCTTCGCTCTTCCTGTCCGGGTCTTTGGCTGTGCGCATGGCCCCTACAAATTTCACCGTCTCCGACATGTCGCTGCGGCTATACTCAAAACCCGGCACACCACTCTGAAGGAACAGGTCTGAATGATGCACCGGTATATCGAACAGTATCTCGTCATACTTCTTCACCCCGTGCTCCGTCATGATCTTGTTGAACTCATCCCGGCTCTCCCTGAAGAGCAGGTTGCGCGCCACAAACCTCATGATGCGCTGTTTGAATCTACCTCCTGCCGAGTTGTCCGGGGCCAGCCCCAGCCCGTAGGGAGCCAGGTCCTTCGATGTCTGCATCAACGGAAAGATGCCTATGCTCACCACCGGCACCTTCAGCTTGTTCTGCACCAGCGCGCTGCCCGTAAAGGCAGCATCGGCTATCAGCACCTCGAAGGGGAACTCCTTATATATATCCGATATATCGGCATAGTACTCCGGGGCACGATAAACAAAGAAGTACTTCAGGTCAAACTTCAGCTTGGGCACCCCCGCCTTCAGCTTCACCCGCTGCGGAAAGAACTCATCTATGTTGAACTGGTTGATCTCCTTCGCTTTTACAAAGGGATAACGCTGAATGCCCAGCTTTTCCAGCTTTTGTTTAAAGCCATCGCCGGCATACCAGCGCACATCGTGGCCCTTGCTTTTGAGATATACCGCAAACGATGTCAGCGGATTGAAATGCCCATCTACGGGCACATTGGCAAACAGAATTTTACGAGGTTGCATGAGTGGGTGTTTGTTTAAAGTTAATAGCTAAAGCTATTACTTACGAATGTGCTCATTGCCCAGTTTGCTTTGTGCGCAAATTTTTTTTCACAGAGCAAGGTGTGCAAATACTACTCTAAGTAGTTGATCTTCAAGCAAGATCTGTGCAATTCAAAATTGCACACTGTGCAAAGTGTGCAATTAATTACCAAACTGTGCGGCTATATACTACCACAAAAAGTGAGCCAGATTTATGGGTTTTGGAAGATTTATTTGTGTAACGTAACATTCTGTCATACTACACTTTTCGACTTATCATAGACTCCCAGCTGTCTATGACAGAAATTTCTTTTGAGCTAAGTGAGTGATAATGACAGTACTACAGTTGAGAAAGTGCTCAACTTTGCTTTTGCATTTTTCCGGAGGCGGAAAGTGGAAGTTATTAGTCTGTATTTGTATGCGTATACCCCCTACATATATCATCCGTAACAGATTTGTTACATGCCACGTAACACTTATTACTGTTACGGATTTGGGGGGCTTGTAACAACACTATACATAACAAAAATAATTTATGGTGTAAAAATTATTGTTTTTATATTTGAATATCACCATCTTAATTAAGTTTCCATGAGACGAAAAGCAGGTACTGAAAACGCCACGCCACCAAAAGAAATTTATCGCTCAATTATTGCGGACTATGATTTAAAACTTGGAATCTGCGAATTGGTCGATAATGCTATTGATATTTGGCATCGAGGAAATAAGCAAGGAAAACTAAATGTCTCCGTAGAGATTGACCAACGTCTGCAAAAAATAAAGATAACAGATAATGCTGGGGGAATAAGTCAGGCAGAGGTTGTTTTATTTATGAGTCCAGGCAGAACTAGCAATTCTGGAAGAGACAATTCAATAGGAATTTTTGGTGTCGGCTCCAAAAGGGCTTTAGTTGCATTGGCACAGAATATTAGAGTTCAATCTCGTTCGGGAATGCAAAAGACAATTGAAGTATTGATGGACGATGCTTGGTTGAAGGAAGAAAGTTGGGATTTCGATGTTTACAATGTTGATGATATTTCGAAAGACACGACTATAATTGAATTATATAATTTACGAAATTCTATTACCGAAGAAGACATAGAAATAATTGAAGCTCATCTAGGCGCTACATATTCTAATTTCATCTCGGCAGACAATGTGATTATTTCCTTGAACGGAGTCATTGTTAATCCTATATTCTTTGATAATGATTGGGCATATCCTCCCGGTTATCATCCTAAAGAAGTAAATCTCGTACTGCCAATAGAGGATTCAAAACTTTTGATAAATATTTCTGCCGGCCTGCTGAAAGAAGGAGCATCCATTGACGGAGAATATGGCGTATACTTTTATTGCAACAATAGGTTAATCTCTAGAGCAAATAGATCTTTTGAAGTTGGCTACTCAAGAGGGAAAGCTGGACAACCAAATCATCCGAGCATCTCACTGGCCAGAGTTATTGTTAAGATGACTGGCGAAGCACAGTTTATGCCTTGGAATAGTAGCAAGTCAGAAATAAATTACAATCATAAGATTTTTGAATCGATAAGAGAGGAGCTTGTTAACACGGTTACTTGGTATGCCTCACTTTCTCGTAGGTTTCAAGGAGAATGGCCAGAAAAAGTGTTTGCATTTACTAAAGGTCAAGTTGATAAAACAAAAATTCGAACGTTAGCAGAAATAAGAAATTTATATGCTACTCCCTTACCAAAGGTTCGGGTGAAGTTAGGTGATCAAATTAAACAGAATAATCGAGAGCTTGCAAAAGACAAACCATGGGTCATTGGCCTATATGAAGCTATTATTGCTGTCGACACTATGCTAAAGCAAAATTTGCAACAAAAATGTCGTTTTGCTTTAATAATGCTCGATAGTACGCTTGAAATAGCTTTTAAAGAATACCTCGCTAACGAGGTAGTGCCACAAATCGGAGCATCTAAGCTCGATACCATTTTACACAACAGGGCCGATGTTATTAAGGAAATACATAGATTGGTGCCAACTATTAGTTCGCAGAAATGGCAAAAGATTAGTTACTATTATAAAATGCGTTGTAATTTAGTCCATCAAGCTGCAACGTCAAATGTTGGGGAAGAAGATGTTGAAAGCTATCGCGCAGTGGTGGAATCTATTTTAACGCAGTTATTTTCGATTGCTTTTTAATTAATGGCTGATTGGTCCGAAATAGAAGTTGATCTTATCATTGAAGATTATTTCCAAATGCTGCATGAGGAGATAAGAGGTATACCGTATAACAAAGCAGCTCACCGAAAAGTATTAGTAACCAGACTACCAGAAAGAAATGAAGGCTCGATAGAGTTCAAGCATCAGAATATCAGTGCTGTGTTAGTGAATCATGGTCTACCTTATATCTCTGGCTACAAACCAAGAAGTAATTATCAGAAACTACTAGAAGAAAAAGTACTGGCATATATCTCTGTAGAGAAAAAGATAGAAACAGACTTTGACACATTCGCTACTCAACAAATATCTGTAGCTCCATCATTGATAAAGTATGATAAATGGCTAACGCCTCCCCCTGAGCCTAATGCATTGACAGAAGCAAAACCAAGTAGCTATAAGATCACAACACCTAACTATCTGGAAAAAGAACAAAGGAATAGATCCGTAGGTAATGCAGGCGAAGAGCTAGCATATGAATATGAGAAATGGCGTTTGAATAATGCAGGCTTGTACACACTTGCAAAAGAAGTAAAGTGGGTATCGAAAGAACAAGGGGATGGTGCTGGATATGACATACTCTCTAAGAATGAGAAAGGTGATGATAGATATATAGAAGTAAAGACAACAACATTAGGCATAGATACTCCTATATTCTTTTCAAAGACAGAGAATGACTTTTCTAATGAGCATAGAACAGCATTTCATCTATACAGAGTATTCAATGTAAATAAAGACCCTAAGATGTTTACCCGCAATGGCAGCTTCAAAGAAATATGCACCGGTATTCTTCCTACTAGCTATAAAGGCATATTCTAAATTAATACGTGACTTATAGTCGAATTTCAAACAATCACAGTTCGATATTTTTGAACAGTGAACGTCAAATTCAATTACCTCTATCGTGATGCAGCAAACTATAAGCAGTATGGAGAAGTTGTATTCTCAAATATTCATTCATTACCTATAGAAACAATAGAAGATACTATTCGCAATGCGCTAATAGAAAGAGAATGGTTCATTGCAAAAGAATGGAAGCTAAAAGACCTTCATTACTTTATGTGGGATAGCAGCATAGATCATGACTGGCATGAGTATGAACATATTGAAATAACAGAAGAACAATCAACTAATGGAGACATCGCAGATTTTCTATTGCATATACAAATTCAATCCTCCACACAAACAAACTCATAACTACATTCTTTATCCAATCTTAACAACACTATGGGGTGTACGTCTGCCAATGTGCTTATTTGGCATAAAGTTACATCTATCCTGGCCTCAAAATTTGTGGATATCTTTCTTCCGTTTTTAACCAGTTTGGCCCGTTTATTGCGGCATAATATTGCTGTGTTTGCCGCCGGCACCTGGTGTGCATTTGTCTGCACACTGTTTGTTGCGTTTTTGCACACTGTGCAATTCAGGTTGCACACTGTTTTATTGATTATCAATAGTTTACAGGCAATATTGCACACTTTACCTGTGAAAAAGAAAATTGCACACTTTGAGCAACGCCCACGGATCAGCTCCGCGATATCTGAGCAGCAATGTGAGCAATGAAAGGCAGCAAATTGCACATCGAGACATTGATAACCAATACTAAACTGTGCAATGAACGAAATGAAAAGTGAGCAATGATTTGTGCAAGTCCCGATGGCTATAGGGAGCGCAATAGCACTTCCTCTCCCTGGCCCATGATGGCGCCTTAATTTTGCCGCAACCGACAAAAGAAATTGAACATCATACAACCGCCAATACGCCTGAGCAAGATGGCAATGGTCCCTCACCGGCATAATTACCAGCGCCACACTGTTTAGTAGCGTACAATGATCGCAGCAGTATAGCCACCCCATTGTTATGCGGAGCGTTTTAACAAGGGGTGTCTTTTTCTTTGTTACTTTCTTTTGGACAAGCAAAAGAAAGTAAGGGACAGGATGGCAAACGGGAATTGATGGAAAGGGTTACTGGTATCAAAATACTGTTATCTGTTCACTATTCATTGTTCTCTGCCACTTCCGTATTTTCGCACCGATGACCATGATAACAGATACTTCCAATTCTGTATTTCAGAAGGCGGTATCTTTTGTGCAGGATACCAACGAGAATTTATTTCTCACCGGCAGGGCCGGCACTGGCAAGACCACCTTCCTTAAATATATACGGGAGCATGTGCGCAAGCGGTGTGCCGTAGTGGCCCCCACGGGGGTAGCTGCCATCAATGCCGGCGGCGAAACGATACACTCCTTCCTGCAGTTGCCGTTCTCGCCATTTGTGCCGGGGTCGGCAGGGGGCTTTGGTAGCCAGCTATCCGGCGCCGAGGACAAACACTCGCTGCTGGCCAACCTGAAGCTGCGCGATACCAAGCTGCGCCTGCTGCGCAAGCTGGAGCTGCTCATCATAGACGAGGTGAGCATGGTGCGCTGCGATCTGCTCGATGCCATGGACCTGGTACTGCGCCATGTGCGAAAGAACTGGTCGCGGCCGTTTGGCGGGGTGCAGGTCATCTTTATCGGCGATCTGTTTCAGTTGCCCCCCGTAGCTACAGATGAGGACTGGTACATACTGCGCAATTTTTACAGCAGCCCCTTCTTCTTCGACTCGTGGGCGCTGAGAAATGATCCGCCGGTATATATAGAGCTGAAGCGCATCTACCGCCAGAAGGAACAACAGTTCATAGACATACTGAACCGCGTGCGCAATGGCAGCGTAGAGCAGCAGGACATTAACATACTCAACGGCCGCTACGATCCGCAGCCGCAAAAGGAAGAAGGCTACATCATACTATGCACCCACAACCGCATAGCAGACACCATCAACCAGGACGCGCTGGACCGCATACCGGGCGCCATGCAGACATTCAGGGGCGTCATCAAGAACGAATTCAACCCGAAGAACCTGCCCACGGAAGAGCTGCTGAGCCTGAAGGTGGGCGCGCAGGTGATGCTGGTGAAGAATGATGTGCAAAGCCCGCGCCGCTACTACAACGGCAAGATAGGCATCGTAAAGAGCATAGGCACTGATGGCATACGCATCGCCTTTCCCGGGGAGGATAAAGACCCGGTGCTGCTGGAGCAGGAGACATGGAAGAACATGCGCTACACCCTCAACCCGCAGTCGGGACAGATAGAAGAAGAAGAGAGTGGCAGCTTCACGCAGTACCCGTTAAGATTGGCATGGGCCATCACGGTACACAAGAGCCAGGGCCTGACGCTGGAGAAGGTGGTGGTAGATCTCAATCAGTCCTTTGCGCCGGGGCAGGTATATGTGGCGCTCAGCCGCTGCGTGAGTATGGATGGGCTGGTGCTGCGCACACTGCTCTCCCGTGAGAATGTGATCACCGATGAGCGCGTGCTCACATTCGCAGAGTCGGAGCGTGAAGAAGATGAGCTGGATGGCCTGCTGGTGCAAAGCAGGCGCAAAGCCACCGCAGACAATCTATGCAGGACATTCTCCTTCACAGAGCTGACAGACAATGTGCCGCAGCTACTCTCGGAGGTGCTGAAGAAGAAGACCGGCCCGCGGGAGCAGACCATAGGGCTCTATGAGCAGGTAACTACCACGCTGCACAAGGCACAGCAGCATGCAGGCGCCTTTCAGCGGCAGATACAGGCGCTGGTGGCTGAGCATAAAGACGCGCAACTGGCCGAGCGCCGCGCCGCCGGCATCCATTACTTCACCACACAGGTGCTGGACCCGCTCATTGCTGAGGTAGATGCGCACGTGGCCACCCTCGGCACCCTCACAAAAGTACTGAAGCATGTAAAAGCATGGAAAGAGATCAGCTCACAACTGAAGCAAAAGAAGGAAGAACTGGCTGCCACAGCGCCCTGAGGGCCTATAAACAATGTTGATGCAGGGATAGCAGCGATAAGCGAAACACCCGTACATTTGCATCATGATGACCACCGAACAGCAACTGCGGAAATTACTGAATGAGCGTATTCTGATCATAGACGGGGCCATGGGTACCATGGTGCAGCGCTACAAGCTGCAGGAGGCAGACTACCGCGGAGCGCGCTTCAAAGACTGGCATACAGACGTGAAGGGCAACAATGATATGCTGGTGCTCACTCAGCCGCACATCATCAAGGAGATACACAAGCAATACCTGGCGGCGGGCGCCAATATACTGGAGACAGATACCTTCAACGCGCAGGCCATATCCCTGGCCGACTACGATATGCAGCACCTCAGCTACGAGATGAATGTGGCTGCAGCAAAGGTGGCGAGAGAAGCGGTCAATGAGTTTCTTGCAGAGCATGATCCCGCAGATAAAGACCGCTTTGTAGCAGGCGCCATAGGCCCTATGAACAAGACATTATCGCTCTCTCCGGATGTGAACAATCCGGGTTTCCGCGCTGTGACCTTCGATGAGGTGGCGGATGCTTATTACGAGCAGATCAGGGGACTTGCCGATGGCGGGGTGGATATACTGCTGGTAGAGACAATATTCGATACCCTCAATGCAAAGGCTGCTATATACGCTATCAATAAATATTTCCGCGAAACGAAGAAGAAGTTGCCGGTGATGATATCGGGCACTATTACAGATGCATCCGGCCGCACCCTCAGCGGGCAGACACTGGAAGCCTTTTATATATCGGTGATGCATGCCAACCCGGTTAGCATAGGCCTGAACTGCGCCCTGGGTGCCGAACAAATGAGGCCACACGTAGAAGAGCTGGCACAGATAGCTGCCTGCTATGTGAGCGCATACCCCAACGCGGGATTACCTAACGCTATGGGCGAGTATGACGAGCGTCCGGAACAGACGGCTGCTATCATAGCCCAATGGGCAAAGGAAGGCTGGGTGAACCTGGTAGGTGGCTGCTGCGGCACCACTCCGGATCACATAGCTGCCATTGCCAAAGCCATGAAGGTGCAGGCTCCGCGCCCGCTTCCGGAACTGGTTCAGGCATAAGTCTGCACACCCCAGGAGGGGATGTACGATAAAAGCATCAGTATTTACGGATTGTAATTGAACTTGAAGCCGATACCATGTATGGTCTGCAGCTTAGCTGCCGTTTGTGACTTCAGGTACTTCCTTACCTTGGTGATGAACACATCCATGCTGCGGCCCAGGAAGTAGTCGTCCTTACCCCATACATTCATGAGTATCTCATCTCTCTTCAGCACGCGGTTGGCATTCATACACAGGTAGCGCACCAAATCCGCTTCTCGCTGTGTCAGTTGATGTTCTACTTTGTCATTTCGGAGCACCAGGTTGGTATAATCAAAATCGAGGTCTCCTATCTTGAAGTGTACAGGCCCCGAATCATCTTTCTTCTTGCTGCGCTTCAGGAACACTTGTATCCTCATCTGTAGTTCCTGCAGGTTATATGGCTTGGTAATGTAATCGTCAGCTCCACTTTCAAATCCCGCAATCTTATCATTATCAAGCGCTTTGGAAGAAAGCAGGATGATCGGGATGTTCTCATTCTTCTTTCGTATGCTATTAGCCAGCTCCATACCGTCCTTCTTTCCGGGCAGCATAATGTCGAGCAGGCAGACATCATATATGTTCTTCATGAATTGCTGCCATGCCACGTCTCCGTCGGTACAGTGCGTAACGTCGTAGTCCTGTTTTAGCAGAAAGTCCTTTACCACATAGCCTAAGACAGGGTCATCTTCGACCAATAGTATTTTCACTTTGGGTTGAGACATAAAAATTGCAGGAATAAGTTAACCTAGTGTTTTGCACCGCTAATATAATATTTCTAATTGTCAATGTCCTAAACAAAAAATAAAAATTAATAGTAATTAAGGTTAAACCTTATTTAACCCTTCCCGGGTTCATTGCAATAAAGGACTCCCAGCTACCGGTTGCTTTTTTCTGTTTAGGCTTTGTTATGGTATCTTTTTTTAATGCAGCGGTCCTTCCCTGGTAGTGGTGGCAGAGGGCTACAGCCACAGCATCTGTGGCATCGAGAAAGCGCACATCCTCGGTGATATTAAGGGTATGGGTCAGCATTTTCAGCACCTGCTCCTTGGTGGCATTACCCCTGCCGGTGATGGATTGCTTTACCTTGCGGGGGGCATATTCTGTGGCGTGCAGCCCGCTCATCATAGCTGCTGCTATGGCTACGCCTTGCGCACGGCCAAGTTTCAGCATACTCTGCACATTCTTTCCAAAGAAGGGAGCCTCTATGGCCACAGCGGCCGGCTTGTGTATCTTTATCAGGCTGTCCATCTTCTTAAAGATAAGCTGCAGCCGCTCCGCATGATCCTTGTGTTTTGAAAGCTGCAGCACACCCATTTCTATCAGCGATATGTTACTTTTGTTTACGGATATAAGGCCATACCCCATCACTAAAGTACCCGGGTCTATGCCCAGGATCACGTGGCTGTCTTTCAAAAAATTATCCATTGGCGTATTGAACAAAAATACCAAAATATGGCTGAATTACCTTGCCGGCGCGGCCATTTCGTCGGTGTTGCTATGGTCTATTTACGGAGAGGTACGTGCGCAGTTATCGTCCATAGGCCATGAGGCATGGCAGCAGACGGGCCCCGGCATCTATCTTTGGCTGTGTGTGGCACTCATGTTCGTCAATACATCACTGGAGGGGTATAAGTGGTACCTGTTGGCCAGCACCGCAGAGGATATTAGCTATGCGCGCGCCTATAGCAGCTACCTGGCGGGTTTGGCTTTTTCCATTATTACCCCGAACAGGATAGGAGAATACCCCGGCCGGATCTTGTACCTGGGCTCCGGTAATACCTTCCGGTACATAAACGTATCTGTGCTTGGGGTAATGTCTCAACTATCTACGGTATATATCTTCGGGCTCGGCGGATTGATCTATTACAACATAGCTTTTCCGGCAACAATAGCCAAAATGGCGTTAATGTTCTGCATAGTATGCTCTGTGGCTATGGTCGTTATTTTCTGGAGATTCGAGTCGTGGCTACCGCTGCTGGAGCGCTACAAGCTGCTGAGAAAGTTTGCCGTTTACGGAAAATTGCTGCACCGTGTCACCGCCGGTTTGCAAATAAGGGTACTGGCCATCTCACTACTGCGATATGCGATATTTACGGCACAATATTTGTTCCTGCTCAGGTGGATGAATGTTCAGGTGCCGCTGGCGGAAGGGTATTGCCTGGCAGCGTTATTCTTCTGGATAATGGCGGTGATACCGACAATAGCACTGACCGAGCTGGGAATAAGGGGCAAGGTGAGCTTGTTCCTGTTCCACATGTTTTCGGTGAATACGGTAGGGATACTGGCCGCTACCGCAGGGGTGTGGCTGCTGAACCTGATCGTACCATCTGTGATAGGCAGTGTGCTGATATTCAGGATGCGCCTGCTCAAATAAAACCACAAAGATGCCTATACTTCATAAGACGTTCTTACTCGCCTGTTTCAGTTTATTCTCAGTGCGAATGCTGGCGCAAAAGGACTTCTGCAACGTAAAGAATACCAGTTTCAAAGACAACGAACTGCTTACGTTCCGGGTTTACTACAATCTGGGATTTGTATGGATACCGGCAGGCACAGCGCACTTCACCGCAAAGCCGGAAGAAGTGAACGGGCGCAGAGTGTTTCATATACTGGGCGATGGAAAGACGGCGAGGAGTTACGTTTTCTTCAAGGTCAATGATCTTTATGAAACGTACATTGATAAAGAAACATTGCTGCCGCACCGGTTTGTGAGGAATGTGAATGAAGGCGGCTTCAGGATAAACCAGGATATTGCGTTTAATCATAAAAAGCTGCAGGCGACATCAAAAGACAGGACCTATGATATTCCCAAGTGCACACAGGATGTGCTTTCTGCGATATACTTTGCCCGCAATATCAACTACAACGAATTCAGGCCGGGTGATAAGATACCGTTCAATATGTTTCTTGATGATAAAGTGTATCCACTGTATATCAAGTACCTGGGTAAGGAGGTGGTAAAAACTAAGATGGGAACGTTTAAGGCGATAAAGATCGCGCCTCTCCTCATAGAAGGCACCATATTCACAGGCGGAGAGAAAATGACCATATGGGTAAGCGATGATAGCAATCACATACCGCTCAGGGTTGATAGCCCTATATTGGTGGGCAGCATCAAGGCCGACCTGGTGGGATTTGAAAACCTCCGCGGTAAATTCACTGCACTTATCAGCAGAGATATTACAGATGACCGCTTAAAATAGACGTTTGTTCTTCTTTACAGAAGCAATGTATTCGGAGAGGTCCGGCGAAGGCTTCAGCCACCACAACATAAGCAGATATACAACAATAATGACCGTGCTGCGCATAACACCATCGTAGAAACTATGCTGGAAGATGTGGCGAGCCGGGTTAAAGAAATAGGGGAAGAAGTAGCCGGCCGCCAGTGCAGGGATAGCAGCAACGATAACCAGTAAGGTCTTCCGGGAAAAAGGCTCCATGCCCAATTTCCTCTTCACAAAAAGGTATTTGACGAGGTTAAAAATAGAGTAGGTGATCGTCGTGCTCCAGGCTGCACCATAAATGCCATATTCTGGCACCAGTACTCTCAATAAAGCATAGACCACTGCAAGCAGAATTACAGAAAGCGCGAAATTGAACTTGTAATAATTAGCTATGGTCAGCACCTGGTCGTTCATGCCCGTTGCTATATTGACAATAAACCCAACCAGCAGGATAAGAAATACCGGTGCCATCTGTTCATACCCCTTGCTGAGTATGGCTGTCGCGTTGTGCAGGTTGCAAAACAATATGATACTGACACCTATTGTAGGAATGAGCATGTTCAGCGATGCCCTTGAAAAAAGATCCTTGGCCTTTGCTATATTGTTTTCGGCGAACGCCTGTGCCAAAACCGTAAAACTGGCTGGTTGCAATGCTTTGAAAGGCATCTGCACAATAACGATCAGGAACTGCGCAATACGATAGATAGCTGTGGCGCTGTGGCCCTCTTTACTTAGCGCAGGGAGCATCAGAATGTCGAGATACCCAAGCAATATAAGAGTAATGTTCAGCAGGAAGTGATACCAGGTGAAGTGCAACATTTCCCTGTATTCGTTCTTTGAGAAATGGCTAAATTCGAAAGTGAACCCAAAATTCTCTGTTTGGAAACACAGAATGATAAATATGACTATTGGCAACACGTATATAAGCATAAGCAGTGCCACGAGGAGATCGAAACTTATGTAGCCAAAAGCAAAAAGTAACAATACGCCTATATTCAACAGACGCAAAACGATCTCACGCATGAACGAGGATAATGCCACCTTCATCTGTGAGCCCAGGTATTGCTCGAGGATGGTCATGTAAACAAATATCAGCGTACTTATGGGAAACCATATAAAGAACCGGCGCGTAAGTTCAATATCCGCGCCTTTATAGTTGTTAATGAAATGATCGCGCAGCAGGTAGAATACTACGGAATAGATAGCGCTTAGTACCAGCGGTATCAGGAGGGTAAGTGTAAGGAGCAGTTTCTTTTTTCCGGCATCTTCGTTGAATTTATGAATAAAAACGACTAACGTGCTGTTGAGTCCTACAAGCATGAACTGCGAAGACGTTGCCGCCCAGAAAATAATATATTGGGTAAAGCCATAAGAGTGTTGATCGGGAATATAATTCTGGGAAAGCCAGAGTATCAGTGCGCCCAGCAACGCACCTGCAAATACTACCAAAGAGTTCTTGGCCGATTGCCTGAAGACAATTCCCATTATTGCCGGTTAGCTTTTTTTGCAACCACAACAAAGTTAAGAGTGGCGCTATAATCTTTATCATATTTTTCTAATAAAGAAAATACAACATTGATCAGCCATTTTATCCTGAATATAAAGTAAAGGGAGTAAAAAAACCGGCGCAAAAAAGTCTTTTTGTAAAAGGAGGAGCGGATGGTATTTGACAGTAGCTGCCCTGCCATGGCCCACTTGCCACCATTGGGAATGATCTGAATATCTGTAAAGCCTTGTTGCTCAAGAAGCCATTGGAAGCCGTATCTTGTAAAGCGGAAAAAATCATAGGGGACTTCATGGTGCTCCCAGGCCATCGGGCCGGATAGGATAATATATCCACCGGGTTTAAGTATTCTGAATGCCTCAGACAATAATTTTCTGTGGTCGGCCACGTGTTCTATAACCTGTGTAGTGAATATTGTGTCTGACGTATCGGAATCAACTGGTATATCCGTAGCCGGACAAATAATGTCCACTTCGTTCTTGTCGGATTGAATAATATCGCAGCCAATATATTTGTTGATCTTTCCTTCAAAAAAGTGTTTGTATGGCTTGTTACCACAGCCAATGTCCAAAACGGTGCCCCGGGCATATTTGTCTATAGCTTCCTTCAGATCACTGAAAAGAAACCGATAGCTTAAATAGTACGGATCATTTAGCCTAACTTTTGTTGAGCTAAGGCGTGAAAGATTTTCAGCTCGCATAGAATTTTAAATATACTTTCTCAATTTTCCTTTTGAGACCATCTGTTTAAATTTTTCCGGAAAATATTTCTTCAAAATCAGCTTTCCGATAAATCCGGCAGGACCCGAGGAAAATTTTGCCATTATGTCGTCATCAATATATTGAGGGCCAAAAAAAGGGGTATGCTTTTTTATCATATACTCAATATTCGCATCTCCTTTTATTTTGCTGGCCTTCAATTGCCTGATCATAGAGTTATTCAACACCCTGTAGTCAAAGACTATTTCGTTAAGATAATAAAATTTAAAGCCTTTAAAAGATGCCCCCAGCCAAAGGTCCCAGTCTTCTATACCGGGGTAGGGCATATTTTTGTCGTACCCGCCCATAGACTCCCATACGGTTCTTCGGTATAGAGCACATGCATCTATGTAATTGGTAAGCAATAATTTCTGTAAATTATAGGCCCCCTGTACCAGGGTACCCTCTGCATCTCCAAATAACTGAGCGTTGCCATATACCACCGCTATATCCCGATTCTGGTCCAGTAAATCTATCCCCTTGTATACATATTCCGGACGAATCATATTGTCTGCGTCAACCGGCAAGATATAATCCCCTGAGGAAATACTGATGGCATTGTTTCGGGTGGTGGCCAGTCCCGAGTTTTGCTGAAAAATAACTTTATAGCCTTTATCAGCTAACTCCAGAAGCTCTTTATTGGTTCTATCATCGGTAGAGCCATCATTCACAATTATCAACTCATATAATTCCCGCGGTTGTATCTGTTCGATACTTTTTATCGCGTCTTTGATATATTGGCCATGGTTATAACACGGAATTATTATAGAAACTTTGGGCATAACAACTCAATACGTGTTAATGGTAAGAATAGAGCGCAAAAATAGCAGGTGTGACTGATATTACACCTGCGGCTTCACCTGATATTGTATTTAAATAATTTGCATGCAATAAGTTTAATATAATGCCTCATCAATTCTTTTGAAGTATAGATAAAACTGAGAATATAATAGGATGGAGATTTTCCCATCCTGTATTCAATGATCTTCATTTCCTGCCCGAGAAACTTTTTGGCAATATAAATTTGTTGCGACGAAGTAGTGCTGGCATTATGGATGTGTATAACGGTTGTATCTGCCAAATAAAAATTCCTATATCCCAATTTTGTGAACTGGTAGCACCATAGTTGATCCTCGCCATACATAAAGAAGCGTTCATCCAGCTTTTTTTCAGGTAATTTTTGCAAAATATCTTTTCGAAACATCATAAAAGCACCGCTGACCCAATCCGCATATGTATTGTAGTTTCCGTTAAAGTATTGATTGAGCATCAGATCAGCTCGTTTCTTGTATGATAATAGCTTTAATAAAGGCCGGGCTATATCGAGCAATTCATTACGAATGCTTCTGAATTTTCTTGCGGTATGCTGTAGCTTTCCGTCCGGATAAACAAGGCGAACTGTTAATGCGCCAATGTCATTGTGAAAATTCAAATATGTTGCGGCCTGACTGATAGAATCCTCGACCAGGTATGTGTCTGAGTTCAAGAGCAGGATAATGTCACCATTTGCAATACTGATACCGAGGTTGTTTCCCTTGGCGAAGCCCCCGTTTTCCCTACTTTTTACCAACTTAATGAGCGGGAACTTCGTTAAAAACAGATCGGGATTGTCTTTAGGAGATGCATTGTCAACGACTATGATCTCAAAGTGAACTCCCTTTGTGAATTTGTAGATGCTTTCAATACAGTCGCACGTGATCTGAAAGGTATTGTAATTGACAATAATAACGGATACGAGCATTTACTCAGCTGTTTTGAAACTGCAATGTACTGGGTGAACAAAAATAACCGAATTACTCGACAAAAAACATCTTGCTAAATTCAATGTATAAAATGGAAATATTATCTCTGATAAATTCCGGTTGCCTTTACAGCTGCTTATCTTTAGGAAATTAAGGACTTGCAGATTCGCACCATAACACTAACTTTGCGTATTCCGTAATCAGCATTTTCAAGCGAGGAAACCACATATGAATCTTTTATTATTGGCTGCTGACCACAGTACGCCATTTAATTACTTCCCGATAGCCTTACAATTGGTCGTTGCCATTGGATTTGTGGTTGTAATGATGGGAGTTACACACCTGCTGGGTCCTAAAAGAAGAACTACAGACAAACTGATCAACTTCGAGAGTGGTATTCCGTCTGTTGGCAATGCCCGCCAGCCCATGGGTATCAAGTATTTCCTGGTGGCCATATTGTTTGTTTTGTTTGATGTGGAGGTGATCTTCTTCTATCCCTATGCGGTGAATTTCCGTTACCTGGGACAAGACGGATTCATAGAAGTGGTATTATTCGTGGCATTCTTCCTTTGTGGCTTTATGTATATAGTAAAGAAGGGAGCGCTCGATTGGGAAGAATAAGAAAGTGATCAGTATCTAAATTATATAAACAGCTCTTAGGAGCAAAAAGGAGAGATAATTATTATGCCTCGTCCGGTACAATATAATACTAAGGTGAAGATGGTGGAGATGCCTCCCGGCTACTCCGGTGAAGGTTTTTACTCTACCTCATTTGATAAGGTGGTAGGCCTTGCGAGAAAAAATTCTCTCTGGCCGTTGCCATTTGCCACATCCTGCTGCGGCATCGAATTCATGGCTACCATGGGCTCTAACTACGACCTGGGCCGTTTCGGCGCTGAGCGTATGGGTTTTACTCCGCGCCAGTGCGATATGCTGCTCGTGGCAGGTACAATAGCAAAGAAAATGGCGCCGGTATTGCGCCAGGTATATCTGCAGATGGCTGAACCCCGCTGGGTGATCGCTATCGGGGCATGTGCCTGCACAGGCGGTATATTTGATTCGTACTCTGTATTGCAGGGTATAGACCAGGTAATTCCTGTGGACGTATATGTGCCGGGCTGCCCGCCAAGGCCGGAAGGTATCATAGACGGCATACTGAAGCTGCAGGACTTAGTGCAGAACGAAAGCCTGCGCAGGAGAAGCAGCGACCAGTACAAAGCTTTGATGGAGAGTTACGGTATCCAGTAAAAATTCAAAATCAAAAAGTGAACAGTCATACCGACGACAGCTTTTAAATATGGCATTGACCAACGAAATAATAAAACAAAAACTTACAGATAAGTTCGGAGAGCAGCTCACCGAGTGGGAAGAGCAGTTTGGACTGCTGACATTCAGAGCTCCTGCCGAAATGAACCTGAAGGTGTTGCAGTTCCTTTTCGATACAGAGGAAATGCGCTTCCGTTTCCTGACGGATCTTACCGGAGTACACTTCCCCGACCGCAAAGGTGAAGAGTTGTGCGTGGTATATCACCTGCACAATCTTGTGGACAATGCGCGACTGAGGCTGAAGGTATATGTACCTGTGGAAAAGCCTGATGTGTTCACCGCAACACAGGTATTCTCCGGGGCAAACTGGATGGAGCGTGAGACGTATGATTTTTTCGGGATCAACTTTGTAGGGCATCCTAACCTGACACGCATCCTTAATGTGGATGAAATGGATTATTTCCCGATGCGTAAGGAGTATGAGATGGAAGACCCGACGAGGAAAGATAAGGACAATGAAATGTTTGGTAGATAATTAATTACAATGATGGGGGACATGACAGACCTGCAGCACAGCCAACAAAAGCACATCAAGCTATCTGAAGAATCTCTTCAGAAGCAGACCACTACGCTGAACCTTGGCCCCACGCACCCTGCTACGCATGGTGTGTTTCAGAACATAATGGAAATAGACGGTGAGCGGGTTTTGGAAACCGTTCCCACTATCGGATATATACACAGGGCGTTCGAGAAGATCGCGGAACGCCGGCCTTACTACCAGGTAACACCACTGACCGACCGACTGAACTATTGCTCAGCACCCATCAACAACATGGGCTGGCACATGACCATAGAAAAACTGCTGGGACTGAAATTGCCTAAGCGGGTGGACTATATGCGGGTCATCATTATGGAGCTGTCGCGCATTGCCGATCACCTCATTTGTAATTCGGTAGTTGCGGTAGATACCGGGGCATTGTCTCCGTTTACCTATGTATTCCAGTTCAGGGAAAAGGTTTACGAAGTATTTGAAGAGATATGTGGCTCCCGCCTCACGACCAACATTGGCCGGGTGGGTGGATTCGAGCGCAACTTTACACCAACGGCGTGGAAAAAGATACACGAGCTTGTAGAGCAGTTTCCGAAGATGATGAAAGAATTCGAATCACTGCTGAACCGTAACCGTATATTCATGGACAGGTGTATAGGTGCCGGTCCCATTAGTGCGGAGCGAGCGCTCAACTACAGCTTCACAGGGCCAAACCTGAGAGCCGCCGGTGTAGATTATGATGTGCGCGTTGCACAGCCATATTCATCATACGAAGATTTTGAATTCAGGATACCGGTAGGGACCACCGGAGATGTGTACGACCGGTTCATGGTACGCAATGGAGAAATGTGGGAAAGCCACAGCATCATTATGCAGGCCATTGAGAAGATAGCGAAAATAGAGCAGGAGTTCCCCGATCAGAAGGATGTATTTTATGCCAAAGAGGCAGACAGGTATCATGTGCCGCCGAAAGAAGACGTGTACACGAAAATGGAAGCGCTGATCTGGCATTTCAAAATGATCATGGGAGAAATAGACGTTCCGGCAGGCGAGGTGTACCACTCCGTGGAAGGTGGCAATGGTGAGGTTGGTTACTACCTCATCAGCGATGGCGGACGTACGCCGTTCCGCCTGCATTTCCGCAGGCCTTGTTTCATTTATTACCAGGCTTATCCTGAGATAGTAAGGAACGGACTGTTGAGTGATGCGGTGATCACACTGAGCAGCCTCAATGTGATAGCCGGAGAGCTGGACGCATAGTTGCTGAAAGCAAATAAAAATGAATAAAAATAAAACCCCGAAAGGGGTGGGTTTATGATAAAGTTCACAGAAGAGAAACTAAACAAGGTGAAGGAAATAGTGGCCCGCTACCCCGATGGGAAGCAGAAGAGCGCGCTTATTCCTGTTTTGCACCTGGCGCAGGGAGAATTTGGCGGCTGGCTGGATGTGCCCGTGATGGACTATGTGGCCGAATTGCTGAATATACTTCCGATAGAAGTATATGAGGTGGCTACATTCTATACTATGTTCAACACAAAACCTGTGGGTAAGCATGTACTGGAAGTTTGCCGCACCGGTCCGTGTATGCTGAACGGCAGTGACGACATCATAGACTATATAAAGGAGAAACTGGGAATAAGTGAGGGAGAGACAACACCGGATGGTTTATTTACTTTGAAACCGGCTGAGTGCCTGGGTGCTTGTGGTTATGCCCCTATGATGCAATTAGGGAAGACATACAGGGAACACCTGACCAGGGAGAAGGTGGACCAGTTGATAGCAGAGTTGAGAGGACAGGCAAATAACTGATATGGCTTACGACCTCGACCTTGAATTTGTTTTATCGGGGAAACCTAAGCGGGTAATGCAGTTGCTCACCGACGCGAAGCTGATAAGAAAATGGAGTGGAGGTGAAGCGGTAGTGGAGAATAGACCGGGCGGAAGATTTGAGATGTTTGACGGATGGGTGACAGGAGAAGTACTGAAGACCGGTGACAGAGAGTTGGTATATACATGGAAGACCAGCGACTGGGACGAAAATGCAAAGCCATCGGAAGTTCATTATTTACTGAAAGACGATGAGGCCGGTACAAGGGTGATACTTCACCATACCGGGTTCCCGGACGAAGAGGAAATGCGCAGCCATAAAGCAGGTTGGACAGATTACTTCTTCGACCCGATGGAAGACTTCATTTTAATGATAGACAAGAGTTGATGAAGCGTTTTTTGACCATATTGTTGTTGTTTGTCAGCATTGCTGCTTCCGCGAAGAAGCCTGATGTGAAGGCGCTGGATGTGGCAACAGCGGGTTTCAATAAGGCGCTTACAGACAGAGATACTGTGATGCTGAAAGAACTGTTGAGAGACGAGCTGCAGTATGGCCACTCTAACGGATGGGTGCAGACGAAGAGGGAACTGATGGACGACCTGTACAACGGTAAGCTGACGTATAAGGCGATAAACGCGAAAGAGGAAACGAGAATAATTGAAAAGAATATAGCCGCGGTGAGGTCATGGGCAGAAGTAGAATGTGTGATGGATGGCAAGCCGCTGACGGTAAAGCTGAAAGTGTTGCAGATATGGGTGTGGAAGCATGGAAAGTGGGAAATGTTTGCAAGGCAGAGTGCGAAAATATAAGTTAACAACAAACCGGTAAATGCGCTTGCGCAGGCGGATTGGTATATGGGTGTAAAATTATTATTAGAGAACGATCACGTAGAAGGTATCCGTTATTACGATACCTACCGTAAGCATGGTGGATACCGTGCTGCTGAGAAGGCATTCAAAATGTCTCCGGGTGATATCGTGGAAGAAGTGAAGAAGAGCGGCCTCCGTGGTCGTGGTGGTGCAGGCTTCCCTACGGGTATGAAGTGGAGCTTCCTGGCAAAACCTGAGGGCGTACCGCGCCACCTGGTGTGTAATGCCGATGAATCAGAGCCGGGTACATTCAAAGACAGGTACCTGATGGAATTCCATCCGCATCTGTTCATTGAGGGGCTGCTCATCAGCAGCTACGCGCTGGGCAGCAATGCCACTTATGTGTACATACGTGGCGAGTATGCCTGGATCCCGGATATACTGGAACAGGCAATACAGGAGGCTAAGAACAACGGCTGGCTCGGCAAGAATATCCTGGGATCAGGATTTGACTGCGAGATATATGTGCATCGCGGTGCCGGAGCTTATATATGCGGAGAAGAGACTGCGTTGATAGAATCGCTGGAAGGAAAGCGTGGCAACCCACGCATGAAGCCGCCATTCCCTGCCATACAGGGCGTATGGATGAGGCCTACCGTGGTGAATAATGTGGAGACACTGGCGGCAGTAGTGCCGATCATCAATATAGGAGGTGACGAGTACGCGAAAATAGGAGTTGGTAAATCTACCGGCACCAAGTTGTTGTCTGTATGCGGCAACATCAATAAGCCTGGAGTTTATGAAATAGACATGACCTGCTCTGTGGAGGAGTTCATATACAGCGACGAATACTGCGGAGGCATTCCTAAAGGAAGAAAGCTGAAGGCTTGTATTCCGGGTGGGTCGTCTGTTCCGATAGTGCCGGCAAATCTTTTGCTGAAAACGGCGAAAGGTGAAACGCGCTACATGAATTATGAGAGTCTTTCCGATGGTGGTTTCGCTACGGGCACTATGATGGGTTCGGGCGGGTTTATTGTACTTGACGATGCCCAGTGCGTGGTGCGCCACACTATGACGCTGGCCCGTTTCTACAACCACGAAAGCTGCGGACAGTGCAGCCCGTGCCGCGAAGGAACAGGCTGGATGTATAAGATACTGAAGAACATAGAATACGGAAAGGGAAAGATGAGTGATATAGACTTGTTGTGGGACATACAGCGTAAGATAGAAGGTAACACTATCTGTCCGCTTGGCGACGCTGCCGCCTGGCCTGTGGCCGCGGCAATACGCCACTTCCGCGATGAGTTTGAATGGCACATCAAGAATCCTGAAGAATCGCAGAAACGTAACTACGGCCTGGCACATTATGCCGACCCGATACACGTACCTGCAAGTGCATAATTAATTTTTGAATTTTGACGTATGTCAGATACACCTCAGTTTAAAGTAACGATCGATAACATCAGTATAGACGTACCCGCAGGTACAACCATACTGAATGCAGCCCGTATGATCGGTGGTGATGTTACGCCGCCGGCCATGTGCTACTATAGCAAGCTGCAGAATAGTGGAGGCAAGTGCCGTACATGCCTGGTGGAAGTAAGCAAAGGCTCGGAGAAAGACCCGCGCCCGATGCCGAAACTGGTGGCCAGTTGCCGGACGACAGTGATGGATGGTATGGAAGTAAAGAACATTACGTCAGAGAAGGTGCTTGACGCACGTAAGGGTGTGGTCGAGTTCCTGCTGCTGAATCATCCGCTCGATTGTCCGGTATGTGACCAGGCCGGTGAGTGCGACCTACAAAACCTGAGCTATGAGCACGGGACCGAAGCAACAAGATATGAATTCAAGCGCCGCACATTCGAGAAAGAGGATATAGGACCATATATATCGCTGCACATGAACCGTTGTATCATGTGTTTCCGTTGTGTATATACCGCCGACCAGCTTACCGAAAAACGTGAGCATGGCATTTTGGATAGAGGGGACCATGCACAGATCAGCACTATGCTGAATAAGTCGTTGGAGAATGATTTTATCGGAAATGTGATCGATGTGTGCCCGGTAGGTGCGCTGACAGACAGGACGTTCCGCTTTAAGAACCGAGTATGGTTCACTAAGCCTATGGATGCGCACAGAGATTGCGGTAATCCGAAGTGCAGCGGGCATGTACGCCTTTGGATGAGGGGCGAAGAGGTCTTCCGTGTAACTGCCCGTAAAGACAAATGGGGTGAAGCGGAAAGCTGGATATGTAATGAGTGCCGTTTCGAAAAGAAAGAAACAAAGGATTGGGTGGTAGAGGGGCCGTCATTGATACCAAGAAGCAGCGTGATAGCACAGGGACATTATGTAGGCACCAGGCCAACTCCGGTATTGATAGATAAGGTAATAGGCAAGCAACCTAAATACCTGCTGGACATACACGACATCAGCGATGTGAATATGCCCAACGTTGATTTGTCTAAGATCGAAGGCCCGGCACACTCTGATGACTTTAAGGTAAACAAGGGATAAAAATTTTTAAATAACTAAAATTACTTTTGCGCAATTATGCTGTTACTACAAATTGATACAGCGTTCATCATAGAAAAGGCATTGCTGATCGTAGTGATCCTGCTGGGGTCGTTGGGTATCGCCATGTATGCTACATGGGCGGAGCGTAAGGTGTCTGCTGTGATGCAGGACCGCGTCGGGCCCAACCGCGCAGGACCATTCGGGTTGCTGCTGCCACTGGCAGATGGACTGAAACTTTTCTTTAAAGAAGAGATCATCCCTGACCGCTCTACCAGGCTTATATTCATACTGGGCCCGTGCCTGGCTATGCTTACCGCCACAATGACCAGCGCGGTAGTTCCGTGGGGGCCTGACTTTGCTTTGTCAAACGGGCATGTGGTTTCCCTGCAGGTGGCGGATATCAACATTGGTATATTATATGTGTTCGGCGTGGTGAGCCTTGGTGTGTATGGCGTCATGCTGGGCGGCTGGGCCTCCAACAATAAATTCTCTCTGTTGAGTAGTATCCGTGCCGCATCGCAGGCCATCTCCTACGAACTGGCTATGGGTATCAGCCTTATTGCGCTGCTCATGCTCACCAGCTCACTGAGCCTGAGAGATATAGTAGCACAACAGCATGGCTTCTGGAATGATGGTTATTTTACCTGGAATTTCTTCAAGCAGCCGGTAGGCTTTATTATCTTCTTTACGTGTGCTTGTGCAGAACTGAACCGAGCGCCGTTTGACCTGCCTGAGTGCGACAGTGAGCTGAACATGGGTTATCACCAGGAGTATTCATCCATGAAGCTCGGGTTTTACCTGTTCGCTGAATACATCAATATGTTTGTGAGTTCGGCTATTATGGTCACACTGTTCTTTGGCGGATACAACTTTCCGTTCATGGACCAGGTGGCTGGTGCGGTGAATCCGATACTGTTCACGTTGATCTGTGTAGGTGTGTTGCTGGCAAAGGTTGTAGGTATGATCCTGTTCTTCATGTTCATCCGGTGGACACTGCCACGATTTCGGTATGACCAGCTAATGAAGCTGGGCTGGAGGTCGCTGATACCGCTGGCACTTGTGAACATGCTGATAACAGGAGCGGTGATATTATTTGTCACACACAAATAAGAGGTAGAACAGAAGTAAATTCTGAAAAAGAACAAAATGGAAAAATTAACAAACAGATCAGTACAAATAGACCGCAGCAAGATGACACTTGGCGAGCGGATCTACTTGCCTGCGCTGGCAAAGGGCCTGAGCATCACGCTGGGGCATATATTTAAAAAGACGGCCACAACCAGGTATCCTGAAGAAAAACGTCCGTTCAGCCCTGTTTTTCGCGGGCTGCATGTACTGAACAGGGATGAAGTGGGTGCTGAGCGCTGCACGGCTTGCGGCCTGTGCGCGCTGGCCTGCCCGGCTGAGGCCATAACCATGGAAGCAGCAGAGCGCAAACCCGGAGAGGAAAACCTTTACCGTGAAGAGAAATACGCGGCGCGTTACGAGATCAATATGCTCCGTTGTATCTTCTGTGGCTTTTGCGAGGAAGCCTGTCCCAAGGATGCCATTTATCTTACTGAGACAGTGATGCCGGCAAATTATACCCGTAAGGGATTCATCTATAAAAAAGAAGACCTTCTGATTCCTCACCCAAAAAATAAGGATAGCAAGTAGTATGGATATCTATGATATTTTGTTTTGGGTGTTATCTGCTATGGCTGTTGGCTGTGCGCTTGGTGTGATACTGAGCCGCAACCCGGTAAATAGTGTGATGTTCCTCATCATGACGTTTTTTGCCGTTTCCGGTCATTACCTGCTGATGAATGCCCAGTTCCTCTCGATAGTGAACATCATTGTATATGCAGGCGCCATCATGGTTCTCTTCCTGTTCGTGATCATGCTCATGAACCTGAATGCGGACGTGGAGCCGCAAAAGGGCCAGCTCGTGCAGTTGGCAGGGGTCATTTCCGGTGGCGTATTGTTCCTGGTGATACTGGCGGCTATCAAAACAGCGCAACCTGTACCTGTGGAAAAAACAGCCAACGACCTTGGCCTGATATCAAACCTCGGAAAAGTATTGTTCACGAAATATGTATTGCCTTTTGAAATAAGCAGTGTACTCTTCCTCAGCGCTATGATAGGAGCTGTGGTGATAGGAAAGAAAGAAGATGTACATGGCCTGGAAAAAGGAGAATAAACGTTCATAGATCATTAATAACATATATGCCGGTTAACTCGACACATTATTTATTTCTCAGCCTTCTGTTATTCTCTATAGGAATAATGGGCGCGCTGATGCGCCGGAATGCCATCATCATCTTTATGTGCATAGAGCTGATGTTGAATGCCGTGAACCTGCTGCTGGTGTCTTTCTCCAAAATGTACGGAGATGCTGATGCCCAGTTGTTCGTGTTCTTCATTATGGTAGTGGCGGCGGCAGAGGTGGCAGTAGGGCTTGCGATCATCGTTATGATGTATCGTAAGGTGCACTCTGTGGATATCAATATTTTAAACAGGTTGAAACACTAAAATCATTAGTCAATAAAAAATGGGAAATTTTTCTCAACTCGTCTATTTAGTTCCTTTGTTTCCGCTGGTCGGTTTCCTGATCAATGGCGTACTGTGGAACAAAATGCCAAAGTCAATGGGTGGGATGATCGGTAGCCTGGCCATCCTCGCTTCTTTCTGCATATCGCTCGGTATATTCTTCGAAGTGAAGAGCGCGTCCTTCCATGGGCCCGTTATCGTGCGTCTGTTCGACTTCATAGACTCAGGCAAGCTGCACATACCGTTTGCTTTCCAGGTAGATGCTTTGTCTTCATTGTTCCTGCTCATTATTACAGGTGTAGGCTTTCTGATCCATGTTTACTCTACTTCTTATATGCATGAGGATGAGGGAATGGTAAAGTATTTCGCCTACCTGAACCTTTTCGTATTCTCCATGTTACTGTTGGTGCTCGGTGCCAACTACCTCATCATGTTCATAGGCTGGGAAGGTGTGGGGCTATGCTCTTACCTGCTCATAGGATTCTGGTTCAAGAACAGGGATTATACCAACGCAGCGAAGAAGGCTTTTGTCATGAACCGCATTGGCGACCTTGGCTTCCTGGTGGGTATGCTGTTGGTGCTTGTAAATTTCGGCACGCTCAGCTATCAGGAATTCTTCGGAGCCGTGAGTACCGATCACGCTACTTCCCCTATTACCTATAACTGGATCGCGATGTGCTTCTTTATCGGGGCTACCGGCAAGAGCGCACAGATACCGCTGTACACATGGCTGCCCGACGCGATGGCCGGTCCTACTCCCGTATCGGCGCTCATCCACGCGGCAACAATGGTGACCGCGGGTATATATATGATCGCCCGCTCCAACGCTTTATATACGCTCACCCCTGCTATACTGAATGTAGTGGGCATTATAGGATTGGCTACTGCTATACTCGCTGCTACGATCGCGATAAAACAATATGATATTAAAAAGGTCTTGGCATACTCTACCGTCAGCCAGCTCGGATTTATGTTCCTGGCGCTTGGTGTAGGTGCTTATACCACGGCGGTGTTTCACGTAATGACACACGCGTTCTTTAAAGCGCTGTTGTTCCTCGGCTCCGGCAGTGTGATACACGCAATGGGCGGAGAACAGGATATACGCCACATGGGTGGTCTCGGTAAGAAGATGCGCATCACACAGATCACTTTCCTGGTAGGATGCCTGGCCATTTCCGGTATTCCCGGCCTTTCCGGTTTCTTCTCGAAAGATGAGATACTGGCGGGAGTTTTTGGCCACAGCCCGGTGATGTATATATTCGGCATCATTGCTGCTATGATGACGGCATTCTATATGTTCCGTCTCTACTTCCTAACTTTCTCCGGGAGCTTCCGCGGTACACACGATCAGGAACATCATCTGCATGAGAGCCCTGCGGCTATGACCATGCCGCTGGTGGTACTGGCTATTTTGTCCGTGGTGGGTGGTTACGTAGGTATGCCTGAGGTGATGAGTGAGCACAATGCATTGAGATCATTCCTCGCGCCTGTGGTATCCAACCTGGGCGAGCATCATATGTCATCGGGAACTGAGTGGGGGCTGATGGGCTTATCGGTAGCAGCATCTGTAGTGATGATCATAGTCGCGTACACCATGACCAAAAAACCAAACTTTGCAGAGAACACGGGTCTTGCAAAAGTGCTGGAGAACAAGTGGTATATCGATGAGTTGTATGAGGCTGTTGTAGTGAAACCATTGCAGGGGCTTTCAGGTCTGTTGGACAAATTTGCGGAGCGCAAGGGCATTGATGGTATAGTAAATGGTGTGGGCAAGACAGTAAGATGGGGCGGAGACAGAATGAGGCTGTTGCAAAGCGGCCAGGTGGGTTTTTACATCTTTATGATGGTGCTGGGCATGGTGCTGTTGTTCACGTTAAGTTTTTTCTGGGTTAGGTAAAATAGTATAGATATTAGAAGGCCCCGGCCTTTGTATTTTGACTTTGTAATATGATATTGATATTTCTCATACTCATTCCGTTATTGTCGGGCATATTGTCTTTTGGCGTAAAAGGCGATAGCGCTAAATCTCTCGGTCTGATCAGTTCTATGCTGACACTGATCGTGTCGGCATATGTGAGCGCGGCCAATTATTCCGCACCCATCTCTTTCACCCAACCTTGGATACCAAGGCTGGGTACGCAGTTTGCCCTCATGGCCGATGGTATGAGCAGTATGCTGTGCCTGCTTACCGGCATCATCACTATGGTTGTGATGATAGTAGGGGTGAATAAACAGGTAGAGCGCCCCGGCGCCTTTTATGGATTCCTGTTATTGGCGCAGGCTGGTCTTATGGGTGTTTTCCTGGCCTACGACGCATTAGTGTTCTATGTGTTCTGGGAGCTGGCACTGATACCAGTTTACTTCCTTTGTTCTCAATGGGGCGGTGAGAAGAGAATACCGGTTACCTTCAAGTTCTTCATTTATACGTTTGTAGGCAGCCTCATGATGCTGGCCGGCCTTATCTACCTCTCATTGCAGACGCCCGGCGCCAGCAGCTTCTCCTGGAACGACATCGTACGTGCAGGCTCTGCTCTGCCGTTCGAAACACAACGCTGGCTCTTCTGGCTCATCTTCATTGCATTTGCCATCAAGATGCCGATCTTCCCGTTCCATACGTGGCAGCCGGATACATATGAGCAATCGCCAACCCCGGTTACCATAGTGCTGAGCGCGTTGATGGTGAAGATGGGCCTTTTTGCAGTGCTGCGCTGGTTGCTGCCTGCGGTGCCTATGGGGGCATCTTACTGGTCCGATACGGTGATCATCTTATCTGTTATCGGTATCATCTATGCGTCGTGCATAGCTATGGTGCAGACAGATATCAAGCGCCTTATCGCTTACTCTTCCATTGCGCATATGGGCCTGATGTGTGCGGCAGCATTTACACATACCGAAGTGGGCATGCACGGTATCATGGTGCAGATGTTCAACCATGGTGTGAACATTACCGGTATGTGGGTGATCGTGAGCATGATAGAGAACAGGTATGGAACCCGGGATATGACTAAGCTGGGGGGCATGGCCAGTGTGGCGCCTAAGATGGCTATTGCGCTGGTTATTATTTCCCTCGCAAATATCGCGTTGCCGCTTACCAATGGATTCGTTGGCGAGTTCATGCTTTTCAACGGTTTGTTCAGGATGGATTGCTCCTGCCATATGGCGGAAATGATGTTCGCAGGTGTGGGCATCATTCTCGGAGCCGTATACACGCTGAATATGATACAGAAAACAGCCTATGGTAATGCGGTAGCTATGACGGAAGGCGGTGATCTCAGCATCAACGAATACCTGGGCATTGCCATTATTGTGATATTGATACTTTTCCTGGGCTTTTATCCGAAACCATTGCTTGATCTGACATCAGGTATTGCAGGCATGATAGTGAGGTAAAAAGATAATAGCGGTGTCAAAGTAAGCGGTGAGGCTGATGGCTGAGGAGGGTTTGAATTTTTAGTTTTTTTGAATTTTGAATTTGTAACATGAAGGCAATTATTGCTACTACAGTTTTTGGTGTCATAATGATGTTTTCCGGTATCATGGTAAACAACAAGAAGAGTATTGCCGGCCTTGCCACAATGCTGTTTCTATTACTTACCGGTGTAAATATTTATGATCTTGCCACAACCAGCGCCAACGAACCGCACCTGTTCTTCAATAATATGCTGCGCATGGAGCATTATTCCCTTTGGTTCAATACGCTGATGACGGGTTGTTCGCTGCTCTATGTATTACTTATGGGCCGCGAGATACAGCGCGTAGGCGCTCATGTGGCCGAATACTTTGCCCTTATCTTCTTTATCCTTTGCGGCATTTACATACTGGCTACTTACAACAATATGCTGATGTTGTTCCTGGGTATTGAGATCATGTCCATACCACAATACATACTGGCCGGCAGCGATAAGCGCAACCTGAAAAGCAGTGAAGCAGCGCTCAAGTATTTCCTTCTTGGTTCATTCTCTACGGGCATATTGCTGATGGGTATCGCGCTTTTGTATGGTGCGGCACGAACATTCAACGTAATGGAAATGGTGGCTATGCTGCATAGTGACGCCCTGAATCCGCTGGCGCTTGCCGGTATCATGTTCATTATGGTGGCGCTTGGCTTCAAAGTATCGGCTGCGCCTATGCACATGTGGACACCGGATGTTTATGACGGTTCGCCTACACCATTCACCGCCTATATGGCTACTATTGTAAAGGCAGGCGCGTTCTTTGCCTTCCTCCGTTTGTTCCAGGTAGCGTTCAACAGCCTGAGTGCACACTGGACACTGGTGCTGGCGGTCATCACGGCGGCTACACTGCTTGTAGGCAATATGACGGCTGTATTCCAGCAGAGTGTGAAGCGTATGCTGGCGTATTCATCCATAGCACAGGCGGGTTTTATGTTGTTTGCGGTGTTGGCGGTGAATGCCATAGCATGGCAGGGTATCATCATTTATGCCGTTGCCTATTCTGTTGCGTCCATTGGTATTTTCTCCGTTCTGGTAAAACTGAAAGACTATACCTATGACGGCTTTAACGGCCTCGCCAAGAAGGAGCCCCTGCTCGCATTTGCTACAACGATCTTCCTTTTCTCGCTGGCGGGAATTCCGCTTACAGGGGGCTTTATGGCCAAGTATTATGTATTGCTTGCTGTTGTGCAGCAGGGTCAACTGATGTGGCTGGTGATCTTTGCATTGCTAATGGCCGCCATCAGTGTTTACTACTACTTCAGGGTAATAATAGCCATGTACTTCAAGACTGGATCTCCCGAAATGGCATCAGAAGTGACTGCAGGAGATAAGCTTACACTTGTTGTTACTTGCATTATAGTATTGTTGATCGGTATCTTACCGCAGTTGTTCCTGAATGGCTTCTGATCCATCCGACAGTAACACTAAATAAAATCTTAATGTGCCGGAGCTCTTCCGGCATATTTTTTACCAGGTTTTAAGAACATACGCATGATAAATGCAGACATGTGTAGAAGGCGAACATAAATAACAAATACCAACAATGTGTTTAGCTCCAAAGTGTTGCCAAAAACGAGACTATGAAGGCAGACATATGGGTAATTTGCGAATGGGTATTTTTACCCGAAAAACGGCGATTTTTAACCCGCAATTGAATATTATTTAATGCGTTAGTTAAGGCATCTTGTTTTGTAGAATTTTTAACGTAACTTTCGTTCGGTAATACTTTTTTTAGTATGTTTACCGTCTTGTTTCTAATGATTTGATTATTTACTTAAGGTCAGGCTCATGAAAAAATTTTCTTTACAATTTTTTACTGCTTTTGGTTCAGGGGGGAGTGCGCGTGTTAAAGCGGTGAAAATCTTTTTGTTAGCATTTATTTTCTGCTATACCGGCTATAGGAGTTCGGCACAAGTTGTTGTGACTCCTGCATCCGGCGGAACCCTTGTTTGCTACACATCTTCTACTATAGGCTCAGCTCCTTCATGCACTACACTTGGCACTATTACGGTGACCGAATCTGTGTCTTTTGATTTTGCTAATGGTAACGATGATATCACGCTGATGCCGCCTCCCGGTTGGCAATTTTGCACTGGATCTACGCCTACTATAACTGCGGCGGCAGGTGGTGACCTGTTCACTGCAGGCCCTTTTGCGCCACAGGTTGTTGCTTTCAGCGCCGGTTCTATCACAGTACAGTTCACTGCTGGTGGTATTGCCAATCCTGACCAGATCACGATCACAGGTTTGCAGGTGCAGCCAACTACAACAACTGCGCCAATGCCGCCTTCGTATGTTTATGCCAATGCGTCAACAGGTGTTTCCGGTCTAATTACAGGCCCGGCAGGTACCGACTTTGCCGACCTTTCAGAGATACGCTCAGATGTTATTGCAGGCTTCTCTACGCTGTGTACCGGAGAAACGGAGAATTACCAGAATCCATCTGCCTTCATTCCGGGCGGTACGTGGTCTAGTAGCAACACTACTGTTGCAACAGTAGACGCATCCGGCAATGTGACAGCGAAAACAGCAGGTGCAACGACTATCTGTTACAAGCTTGCAGGTTGTCAGTCTTGCCTCATTGTTACAGTAAAGAAAACGCCTTCACACAGTATCGGCGTGCATGATATGTGTGCATGGATTGATTCTATGTGGGTGAAGAATCCTGACTCGGCATTGGGTTGCGGTGTTTTTACCAGCGGTCTCGTAAGCGGTGGCCCGGGAACTGTAACTGTTTTTGGAACACTCTGTACCGGTCATGCCATTGTTAAGGCAAATGCCCCCGGTGTTGATTACATCACATACCGGATCGGAAGTTGCTTTGTAAACGATACATTCAACGTGAACCCATTACCCAACCCTATTGTTGGTAATGATACAGTGTGCGCCGGCTCTACCACTTTATTGAGCGACGGCCTTACAGGTGGTAAATGGACCAGCGGCAATACCCTGGTGGCTACCATAGATTCTGTTTCGGGTCTTGTAACAGGAGTTGCATTTGGTATTTCACACATCAAGTACACGCTGCCTACCGGTTGTTATACCGATACAGTAGTGTTTGTAAACCCACTGCCGGTGATCTCCGGTTCAGCAAATCTTTGCCTTGGCCAGAACTCTACATTGAGCGGCTCTATCAGCAGCGGTAAATGGACAAGCAGTGATACAACAATAGTTAAAATAAATGGTGGCGGCGTTGTCAGCTCAATTGCCATAGGAACTGCGGTCATCACCTATACGCTGCCTACGGGCTGTATGGATACAATGGCTGTAACGGTAAATCCGTTGCCATCACCTATTATGGGTACTGCCGGTGCTGAGTGCGTTGGCGATTCGGTGATAGTGGTCAGCGATGCAACCGGGGGAGGAGTATGGAGTATCACCAACGGCAATGCGACGCTTTCGGGAACGCTTTCAGTGTATGGCGTGACGGGCGGCATGGATACTATCTACTATACACTACCTACCGGATGTGCCGAAATGTACACGGTCACCATCAATCCGCTGCCTGTGGCCATCACAGGTCCGGATTCATTGTGTGTAGGCCAGGTTGTAAAATATACGAGTGGTCCGGGGGCAGGATCATGGTCCAGTTCCGATCCGTCGGTATTATTCATAGATCCTACGGGTACAGCGACAGGGCTTACTGCCGGTACGTCTATGATCACTTTCTCTTTCCCGACGGGATGCTATGTGACGAAGACGGTGACGGTAAATCCGTTGCCGACCATTTCCGGGCCAAGCATAGTTTGTGTGGCCAGTGTGATCGGTTTGTCATCTGCACCGCCATTGGGTACATGGACCAGCAGCAATACAGCAATTGCTAAAGTGAATTTTGCAGGTAATGTTACCGGTATTGCTCCGGGTACGTGCCTTATCAGTTATACCATCAGTACAGGATGTACGGCCAGTATGATTGTAACTGTTACTGCAAGGCCGGGCATCACTCCTGACGATACGGTGTGTGTCGGCCAAACCATCACGGTATCCAACATTACTACAGGTGGTGTATGGACAAGTACCGACACAACGATCGCGACCATCGACCCCGTAACAGGTCTTGTAACAGGTATAGCTTCCGGAACGGTTCTGATGTCTTATACAATGAGCCCGGGCTGCGACATATCGTTCCTGATCACAGTAAATCCATTGGCGCCGATAACCGGCCCTTATACAGTATGCCAGACAGATTCAATAATGCTATCGGATGCTGTGCCGGGCGGTACATGGAGTAGCGGTAATCCCGGGGTGGCATCTGTCTCTCCCGGCCCGACCAGTGGAGATACCTATGTTGTAGGTGTCAGCAGTGGCACAGCGATCATCACGTATACGACGTCAACAGGTTGCCAGGCAACTTACATTGTCACAGTCTATCCGCTGGCGCCCATCACAGGCTTCTCTGCACTATGTGTGGGTACGTCAGATACACTGTTCAACTCATTGTCGCCTGCGGGTATATGGCTGAGCAGTAATACTTCCATTGCCACAATTGACTCGGCAACGGGTATCGTTAATGGCCTTGCATCAGGAACTGTGTTGATCGATTACCTGATGCCTACGGGCTGTATAGCGCAGAAACTTATCACGATCAATCCGATACCGGATACGATAAGTGGTCCTACTCCGCGCACGATATGCCAGGGCTACACTACAATATTCTCAAATACCTTCCCCGGTGGTATAGGTATGTGGAGCCTTGCGGCACCTTCGAAAGGCATCATCAACCCGAGCACGGGTGACTATACCGCGGTATTGCCGGGATTGGATACTATACATTATACATTACCTACAGGATGTTTTGTAACAGATACGATACGCATCTATCCGCTGACGAATATTATAATGCCGGCTGATTCGATGTGTGTGGGCGACTTCATGATGCTCAGCGATAAAACTCCGGGTGGCAAATGGTCTATCAGCGATCCAAGTGTGGCAACGATAGATTCGGTAACCGGAAGATTGGATGGTGTCGGAGCAGGCACTGCTATCATTACCTACTTACTGCCCACAGGCTGTGAGGCTGTTGATACGATAAAAGTGAATCCATTACCTGATGGCATTTCCGGTACGGATAGTGCCTGCGTTGGTGCCTACACAACGTTCTCAGATCTGCCATTAGGCGGAAGGTGGACCAGCAGCAATACATCCATAGCCTCCGTAGATAGTATATCGGGAGATATCCTTGGTGTATCCGCGGGAACAGCTACGATAACTTATAAACTGCCGACCGGATGTTATACGACCCGGGATGTAAGAATTAACCCGGTGCCATCGGCGATATTGGGTAATTATTACGTCTGTATCGGGTTCTCAACAACGCTTTCTGAAACAACGCCGGGTGGCACATGGACAAATAAGAATACAATGATCGACACCATAGGCAATTTGTCCGGTATTGTTACCAGCTTGTCTCCGGGAGTTGATACCATATTCTATATACTTACTAAGACAGGTTGCCAGGCTTCTGCGTCATTTACAGTGTTTGCACAGCCTACCATAACCATTACCGCACCGCCTATGATATGCCGTGGCGGTAATATAACCCTTACAGCATCGGGCGCTGAAGAAGGAACCATTACCGGCATTTATGCATGGGATCCTACTTATGCGTTGACGCCCCCGGTAGGCCCGGTTGTTGTTGCCAGTCCAACCATTACAACTACATATACCGTAGTGGGAACTACCCCTATACATGGTTGTAAGGACACAGTTACCGTAACTGTTCCTGTTGATACATTGCTCAACCATATCAAGGTTGTTGGCCGCGACAGTATATGTATCGGCGATACGGCTATGCTCAGTGCATCGGGCAGGGATGGAAGTAGTTTTGCCTGGACTCCGCCTATAGGACTTAATTGTACGATCTGTGATACTACAGTAGCACAGCCTACGCAGACGATCACCTATGTGGCTACAGCCATAGACAGATGGGGTTGTAAAGACTCTGTGCTGCACAAGGTTACCGTAATGCCAAGACCAAAGCTGTCGGCTGTTGCTGAGCCGGATATCTTCCCGATAACTCTTTGTCGTGGAACACCGTTGCAGTTGCTGGCGTTCGGGGCATGGGGCTACGTGTGGTCTCCAAACCTGTTCCTGTCTTGCGACTCATGTGCTAATCCGATAGCTACAGATACATTCAACATGCAGTACCTCCTGACAGGTTATACCAAGTTCGGTTGCTTCGATTCGATCAGGGTGAACGTTTCAGTACTGGATACAAACATCAACTTTGTTAGTCCGGACACCAATATATGTGTTGGTACCAGCGCGCACCTGATGGCTACCAGCCACAGCACATACAGCAACCTGGATATACCTACCTATATGTGGTACCCTGCTTACGGCCTCAACGATCCGACAAGTTCTCATCCGGTTGCTACGCCTGATGTCACTACAACCTATACGTTGGTGATCACTGAGAATGCCTGTTTCAGAGATACTGTACCGGTAACGGTATTTGTTCAGCCATATCCTGTGATCCAACTCACGCCGCCTGCGAAACAGGTGTATACCGGAACGGAGATACAATTGAACACTACAGTGACCAATACACTTGTGAAGAGCTACCTCTGGACACCGGGCGGGTCTGTATCCTGCGATACGTGTGCTAATCCAAAGGTGATACCGGGTGCTCAAACTCAGTATACAGTTGCGGTTACTTCTATCTACGGATGTACATCTTATGATACCGTAACATTCAAGAGTGGATGTAACAGCGAGCAGGTGTATATTCCTAACTCGTTCACACCAAATGGTGACGGTATGAACGACAGGTTCTACATCAGTGGCAAGGGTCTTAAGACCATCAATATGTTCAGCATTTACAACCGCTGGGGTCAGCTTGTGTACCAGGTAGAGAATATCAACTCTAACGATCCGGCCGCAGGTTGGGATGGTACTTACAAAGGCGAGGTGCTGCCTCCGGATGTATATATGTATGTGATCAAGGCAACTTGTGAAATGGGTGGAGATCCGTTCAACTATAAGGGGGATGTATCCCTTGTGAGGTAGTAAAAACAAAAAATAAGAGGAGATGAAACGTTATTTAGCAATATTTTCTGCAAGCATGCTGTTGGGTCTAAGCAGCCATGCCCAGGACCAGCACTTCTCGCAGTTTTATGAGAATGCGATCTTGCGTAACCCGGGCCTGACCGGTATATTCAGTGATGAATATAAGTTTGGTATTGACTATCGCAGCCAATGGAAAGAGGTTTCGGCATCGGGATATACAACAACCATGCTTTCCGGTGAAACACGCATATTGGTGAATCGTGAGGTTGGTGATTACCTGAGTTTTGGCGCAGTAGGCCTGTTCGATAAGGCCGGGTCTACGGCAATGACCACCAATGTCATCTATCCGGCAATAGCCTATAACAAGGCCATGGAAGACCAGCACAATACTTATCTTTCTGTAGGCTTGACAGGTGGTTACATTTCAAGGTCCATAGACCAGAGCAAGATGACCACCTCCAACCAATATCAGAACGGAGAGTTTCAGGCTACCAATTCAACCGGTGAGACCAATATTTATAAGCATCTAAGCAACTACGATGTAGGTGCCGGCGCCAGCCTTAACAGTTCACTCGATATGGAGGGACAAGTAAACTATTACCTCGGCGTGAGCGCTTACCACATCAATAGCCCTACTGAAATATTTTCGGGAGGCGCTACATGGGTAAAACTGCCGATCAAATTCCAGTTTGCTGCGGGATTACATTTGCCACTTACAGAGAAGTTCAGTTTCAGCGTACACACTAACTACAGTGTGCAACATCCGTTCAGCGAATTCCTCGTTGGCGGCTTGTTTACATACAAGAGCATGCCTCCCGGACTGCCGAGTATCTTCTCGCTGCATTTCGGTGCGTTCTATCGCGTTAATGATGCGTTCATTCCAACCATCAAGATCGACTATAAGAACCTGAGCATTGGTTATTCTTATGATTCGAACAACTCCACTCTCGCGGCACGCGCGGGCAGCGCTTCAGCTACTGAGATCACGCTGTATGTAAGAGGTAGCTACAATCACAGGAAAGACGCGCGCGACCCGATAATGTGTCCACGTTTCGCAGACCCTGTTGGTGGTACATTCAGATAACAACCGTACAGACAAGATATAAATAAGGAAGCCTTGCTATAAGCAAGGCTTCCTTATTTTATGTTCCTTATTGTTAGTGTTTCGGAGCAGCTTTCTTCTTTTCTGCCGGTTTAGGCATAAAGCTGGAGGCCTGCATGGTCGTGTCTGTAGCAGGCGCGTCAGACTTGATATTAAGTTGGTTAAAGCCGGGCTTCAGTGGCATTCCCGAAACCACCATTGCCTTTGCAGAAGGGTATACCAGCTTGATGGTATAATCGCCCTTGAGCACAGAGTTGGTCTCATAATGCCCGCTGGCATCAGAAAAGCCCGAAGCAATGATCGATGAGTCCTTCTGATAGATGAACGCCTTAACGCCTTCTATCGGCCTGTTATGAGCATCGGTAAACACACCCGTAAGAGCGCATCGGCCACTGGCTATAAGCTGGCGTTGAACCTTTGCGGGGTCATTATCATTTTTACCGCCTTTTTGTGCGAACGACGTGCCGCAAACGAGCAGGGAAGCAGCTAACGTTATTATTTGTTTCATAAACTATTGAGCAGTTTCTTTTAAGAATTATGGGCTTTAAATGTAAGCAATATTCTAAAATTTTAATAAAATACAGATTTTATGTTTTATACCCTGCCCGTAATGGTGTAATTTTGTGCCTTCTATGAGTTATGTTGTCATGCCCGCGGAAGGACAGGTGCGCCCTGCGCTAACGGCAAAAGATTTTGCTACCGACCAGGAAGTAAGGTGGTGCCCCGGATGCGGAGATTATTCTATATTGAAACAGGTTCAGACCATATTGCCGCAAACGGGTATCCCGCGCGAGCAGATTGTTATTATTTCGGGTATCGGATGTAGCTCCAGGTTCCCGTATTATATGAATACATATGGTATGCACTCCATACATGGCAGGGCTACAGCCATAGCTTCCGGCCTGAAGGCATCCCGCCCCGAGCTGAGCGTATGGATAGTGACAGGTGATGGTGACGGATTGAGTATAGGAGGTAACCATACTATTCACCTGCTGCGGAGGAACTTTGACGTAAACATCCTGCTCTTCAACAACCAGATATACGGGCTCACAAAGGGACAGTATTCACCTACTTCCGAAATAAATAAAGTGACCAAATCCACACCGGCCGGAAGTATAGACCATCCGTTCAATCCAATGGCGCTGGCCATGGGTGCTGATGCTACTTTTATCGCCCGTAGTATGGACAGGGATCCCAAGCACTTGCAGCAAATGCTGCTTCGTGCCAACGGGCATCACGGCGCCTCGTTCCTCGAGATATACCAGAACTGCAACATCTTCAATGATGGCGCATTCGAAATATTCACGGAAAAAGGAACAAAACCTATCGAAACACTTACCCTGGAGCAAGGTCAGCCAATGATATACGGGGCGAATAAGGAAAAAGGGATCAGGTTGGATGGCTACAAGCCACAAGTGGTGGACCTTGGTGCGGGCTACAGCGCAGATGACCTCTGGATTCATGACGAACACGACTTCTACAAGGCCCAGATGCTCACGCGTTTCTTCGATGAGCCATCCTACGCCGACCGTCTTCCGCGTCCGTTCGGAGTTTTCTTTGCCAAGGAAAGGCCAACTTATGAAGATGAGCTGCAACTACAGATAGAGGAGATGATAGCTACCAAAGGCAAGGGAAACCTGGATAAGCTGTTGTCCGGCAAGGAGACCTGGACAATAGAGTAGGTGCAGGCTGCGGTCCCTTTGAATAAAGTGTAGAAAATACAAAGACGCTTTTTTACTTTTCGTTTTTACTATTTATTTCTCAAAGTGTCCATAAAAAAACTAGCAGGTCAGACAGCATGGTATGGTATCAGTTCCATAGCAGCTAAGTTCATTAACTACCTGCTGACGCCATATCTTACCTACAAGCTTTCCGAGTCGGTATATGGCGAGCAGAATATGCTCTATTCCGCCATTCCGTTTCTCAATGTCATATTCACATACGGGTTGGAAACTGCCTACTTCCGGTTCAGCCACAAAGGCAATGACGAACGCGATGTATTCAATACTGCCAGTATTTCCATCATTACCTCTACTATATTTTTGTCAGGCTTGCTGTTGTTGCTCAGGCAACCAATTGCGTCCCTGCTCAATCTGAGCGGGCATCCTGAATTTATTACATGGTCCACATTTGTCATCGCGCTTGATGCATTGAGTGCCTTGCCATTTGCCAAACTTCGCTATGATGGCCGTCCGCGTAAATACGCGTTCATCCGGGTGGTGAGCATCCTCGTCAATGTGCTCTGTGTCTATTTCTTCTACAGTATGCTGCCCCGGTTGGCGGAGAACGATCCCGGCTCTGTATTTGCGAAGTGGTACGACCCGTCAATTGGTGCAGGGTACTACATCATTGCGGGCATTATATCTTCCGCTGTCGCATTTCTTTCACTGCTGCCGGAGTTTTTCTCACTGAAATTGCAATGGAACAAGGCTATGTGGACGGAGATGATGATCTACTCCTTGCCCTTGATGGTAGCGGGTTTTGCGGGTATGATCAATGAAACGTTCGACCGTATTATGCTGGCATGGTGGGCACCACAGGCTACTGAGCAGGCAAGGCACGCGGAGGTGGGTATCTATTCGGCGTGCTACAAATTGTCTATGCTCATCACTATGTTCGTTCAGGCATTCCGCATGGGTGCTGAACCATTCTTCTTTCAGCAGGCAAAAGGAGAAGATGCGCAAAAGACCTATGCCAGGGTTATGAAGTTCTTTGTCATCACCATTTGCGCCATGTTCCTATTCGTGATGTTGTACATAGACATCTGGAAGGAGTTTATCCGCAACAGGCATATGTGGGTTGGCCTGGGTGTGGTACCCATACTGCTTGTTGCCAACATGGCGCTGGGCGTGTATTACAACCTCTCTATCTGGTACAAGCTGTCACACAATACAAGGGCCGGCGCTACGATTACTGTTGTTGGTGCAGCCATAACACTCATCATCAATTATGTATTCATACCGCATTATAGCTACATGGCATGCGCCTGGGCTACAATGATCTGTTATGTAAGTATGATGGCAATATCTTACTTCTGGGGCCAGCGTGTGTATCCTGTACCGTACCAAACGAAAAAACTACTGATCTATTTCGGAGTGATGCTGGTGCTATACTTAATAGACAGCGCCATCATCTCAAAAGTTTCCGGGAGGTTGCTTCATTTTGGCATAGGAAGCGTGTTGATGCTGGTTTACGTCACATTCATCTATAGTTACGAAAAGGCCGAGCTCAGTAGATTGCCCGTAATAGGCATGTTCATCCGTTAACTGCCTTGCTCACCACATACAGGTTTACAACCAGCGACATCAGCAGGAACATAGCTACGAGCTGGTGCGTTTCTGCCAGTAGCTCAAATGATCCGAATTTTCCTGCCACCATGTTTGGCGCACTCAGCACCGTAATGATTCCTAACAGCACCTGGGTCAGCACAAGTACCAAAGGCCATACTCTTGACTTGCCGGGAAGGGCTGCTTGATGCCTGCCCGCGGAAATGAACCAGGCCACAACCGCAAAAAGCAACAAGTAGGCAAGCCCCCGATGAATGAAGTGAACATTAAGTTTATCGCTGAAAAAGCTGTGCTGCAGCATGTTGTCGGGTATCCACATGCCGTTTATGGTTGGCCATGTGGCTGCCGCCATGGCGGCCTTTAATCCTGCCATGAATGCGCCATAGGTGAGCTGTACGAACAGGAGTACAATGATGAGCATGATCCCGTTTCGTAGCCTGTTGTCGGTTACTCGTTGCTCTTCGGGTATCAGCAGTTGCAGCGCAAACCACAGCACATAGCAGGCCAGTATCATAGCAGATATGAAATGCAGCGCAAGTTTGATGTGATCTACATAGAGATTGGAATCATTGAGTCCGCTGGCTACCATTATCCACCCGATAAGGCCTTGCAGCGCGCCAAGCAGAAAAAGAATGACGAACGGTTTCACCATCCCTTTGTCGAAGTATTTCTTGCTAAAGAAGAAGATAAAACCAATTGCAAAAACCACCCCGAGCAACCTCGCCCATTCCCGGTGCAGCCACTCCCAGAAATAGATAGCTTTGAAATCAGATAGCGTGAAATGACTGTTCAGGTATTTATACTGTGCTATTTGTTTATACCCGTCAAACGCTTTGTTCCAGTCTTGTTCGTTCAGCGGGGGTAAGGATCCAAGAAGAGGCTTCCATTCTGTGATAGAAAGACCTGAACCGGTCAGGCGGGTTACGCCCCCCAGTAAGGTCTGGATGATGATCATGGCCACGCCGGCTACCAGCCACCAGGCCACAGCTTTTCTCTTCTTTATGCTATCCACCTGAAAGGAATTTGCGGCAAAAATAAACGATGTAAACGCAACAACACATAACAAATTAATAACCTATCTGACGAGAAAAGAGATAATCTCATACGCATGCTTTTTCCCCACAACTGTAGTCATTTGATTGTAAATTGTGGAATTATTTCCTCAATATAGCTGGCACGTTAAGTGTCGTTTATATATTTGTCGTAATTTCATAAAAATATTTTTAACGTTCCGGGTATCGCAAAATATTATAAAAAAACAGGTACGTGTTGACTACAGGCTGTTTTAGGGATATTGGAGCAGAGCCGGTTGTTAAAATGTCTGACTATGAACCGATTGTGTACATTTTCATCGGAAGTTGGTCTGATTATTGGTAACAAAAGGTAAGGCTTATATTTTCCCTCTTCTATATTTAAAATAATTTAAAGTTATGAGAAAAGCAGACATCGTAGGCAGCATTGCCGAAAAGACAGGGATCCCAAAGGTGGATATCCTCGTGGCGCTGGAAACGTTCTTCAAAGAAGTAAAGACTTCACTCGTAGAAGGCGAGCCGGTTTATGTACGTGGTTTTGGCAGCTTCATTCTGAAGAAAAGAGCTGCCAAGATCGGCCGCAACATCAAAAAGAATGTAGCGGTGGAGATACCCGAGCATTTCATTCCGGCATTCAAGCCTGCTAAGGAGTTTGTACAGGCAGTAAAGGATTCTAAACATGATCTCTCTGAGCATTCAGATGCAGACATGCTGGCTAACGAGATTATTAAGAAGTGACCGCAACCGTGATTTAGTTACCTTTGCAGCGAAAAAATAATTTCCTTGCGGGCAACACACTATATCACGATCCTTGCAGCAATAGCTCTGATAGGTATTTTATACTGGGGAGGTAATACGGTACCACCTAAGAAACCTGCCGAAATGCAGCGTCCGTCTTCAGGAGGTATGATGGCCCAGGGCCCTGGCACTGTGAAGCCCGCCTCTTTGGACTCCATAATAGCCGGATCTAAAAGACAACTGTCAAAAACAGTTGCCGATTCGGTCACATCCATCGAAAATGAACTAGCAGCCATTCGCGACTCAAGCCGGATGGCTGCCGTTTTTATTAAACTTTCCGACATATGGAGGCGCGCTAACCAGATGCCTGTTGCCGCCTGGTACAGGGCAAAAGCCGCTAAATTGGAAAATTCGGAAAAAAGCCTCACCTTTGCAGGCCAATTCTACGTGCAGTTAATGGAGAATGAAGCTTCTCCTGCATTGCAGAAGTGGGAAGCGGTAGAAGCGACGGGCTGTCTCGAACAAGCATTAAAGATAGATCCGGACAACGAAGAAGCAAAGCTGGCGCTGGCTACGTGTTATTTGGAAGGTATAGGGGAACCCATGAAGGGCGTGCAGATACTGCTGGCAATTACCCGAGAAAAACCTGGAGATATACCTGCCAACATGCTGCTTGGAAGAATGTCCATAAGATCAGGACAGTTTGAAAAAGCGGTAGGTCGCTTCGAAACAGTTTTAAAGGCTGAGCCCGAGAATACAGAAGCTATGTATTTCCTGGCCCAGGCTTATGAAGGAGTAGGTGATAGAAAAAAGGCGATAGAAATGCTCGAAAAATGTAAGCGGATCATTAACCGCCCGGATTTCAGCAAGGAGATCGACCAACATATAAATGCATTAAAGTAACATTGTAAAACACTCGTAATTATGCCTTGCGGTAAAAAGAGAAAAAGACATAAGATAGCTACTCACAAACGTAAGAAACGTCTGAGAAAGAACCGTCATAAAAAGAACAAGTAAGCACTAACGCTGCTTCCTCAAACGCTGCCGTTATTAACCGCATCAATCATACTGTATATACATACGGCATGAGGTGTGCGGTTTTCCTATTACAGCCTTTAGGCCTCTATGATACGGGGGCGATTTACCGGAGCGGAACTGGATAGACGATAATGAATAAAGAACTTATCATCAATGCATCAGAAGAAGGTGTAGAGATAGCTTTATTAGAAGATAAAAAGCTGGTCGAACTTCATTATGAGCGCGGGCAAGGCCAATTTGCCGTGGGCGACCTTTACCTGGGTAAGGTAAAGAAGCTTATGCAGGGCCTCAATGCCGTTTTTGTGGATGTTGGGTATGAGAAGGATGCATTCCTGCATTATACAGACCTCAGCCCATACATCAGGTCGCTGATCAAATTCAGCAGGCAATCAATTGAAGGCAACCCATCCTGGGGAAATGATTTCGGCAAGTTCAAGAACGAAGGTGAGATCATAAAGACCGGCAAGATCACCGAAGTATTTAACGGCAAGCCCGAGATACTTGTACAGATACTTAAGGAGCCTATTTCATCAAAAGGGCCGCGTCTCAGTTGCGAAATATCGTTGCCGGGCCGCTTTGTGGTCATCACCCCTTTCAACGATGTGGTTGCTGTTTCCAGGAAGATACATTCTGCCGACGAGCGTAAGCGCCTGCAGAAGATAGTGGAGAGCATTAAGCCGAAGAACTTAGGAGTTATTGTGCGTACTGCTGCCGAAGGTAAGGAAACAGCGGAGCTGCACACGGACATACTGGAGCTGGAGAAAATGTGGAAGGCCATACAGCAGAACCTGAAAGGCGCTAAAGCTCCACAAATGATTATGAGTGAACGTGATAAGACCACGTCCATACTCCGCGATCTGCTTAGTGTCAGCTTTCAGCGTATTGTAGTAAATGACAAGAAGTTGCTGACCATGGCTAAGGACTACATCACCAAAGTATCGCCCGGCCAGGAAGATATAGTGACATTGCACAACAATCAGCAACCGATATTTGATACTTATGGTGTCACCAAGCAGGTAAAGGGTGCTTTTGGCAAGACCGTAAATCTGAACAGCGGCGCCTACCTGATCATTGAGCATACCGAAGCGCTGCACGTAATAGACGTGAACAGCGGAACTCGCAGTGCCGAGGCAGGACAGGAACAGAATGCCCTGGCAACCAACCTCGAGGCTGCGCAGGAGATCGTAAGGCAATTACGCCTCCGAGATATCGGAGGGATCATCATCATCGACTTCATAGATATGAAGCTGGCAGATAACAAAAAGAAACTGCTTGAAGCTATGGAAGATATGATGGCCACAGACCGTGCGCGTCATACCGTATTGCCTATATCCAAGTTCGGGCTCATGCAGATAACCCGCCAGCGCCTGCGCCCCGAGCTGAACATATCTACTGCTGAAGTATGCCCGACATGCAAAGGTACCGGGCAGATAGGCCCGTCTCTGCTGCTGGGAGATGATATTGAAAAGGACCTGAAGTATATTGTGAATCAGGGGCTTCGCAATCTTACGTTGCATGTCAACCCCATCCTGGAGGCATACCTCACCAAGGGTACTTTCTTCAAACCGTCCATTGTGAAGAAGTGGGACAAGGCATACAAAGTGAAGGTGAAAGTAGTGGCGGATAATAACTCCCCGCTTACGGAATATAACTTTTACGATGCCAAAACGGAAGATCTTATTAAGCTATAGTTTATTTTTTGTAAAAATATTCTGAGAGCCGGCTACATGCCGGCTCTTCTATTAGCATTGGATGCCGGAGGTAGCGCCATTGCAACATTTTCATTAATTTTATTGCATGAAGAAGTTTTTCGGTTACGTTTCCGGCCTTATCGCCATTTTGGCACTATCATCTGGTCTTCATGCGCAAACCATCACCACAGTGGCGGGTAGCGGCATAGAGGGGTATGCAGGGGACGGTGGCAAGGCTACCGCGGCCAAGATACATTGGCCTCAGGCAATAGCGCTTGATAAGAAGGAGAATATATACATAGCCGATGCAGATAACAATGTTATCAGGCGTATAGATGCTGTTACAGGTATTGTTACCACAGTAGCGGGTAATGGATATTTGTGCGGAACCGGTTCTGGCGACTATTCCGGCGATAACGGACCGGCAACAGTGGCGCACCTCAATCAGCCTACAGGTGTTGCTATAGACACTGCAGGAAACATTTTCATTGCAGACTCCAAAAATCATTGCGTTAGAAAGGTTAATAAGGCAGGGGTCATCACTACGGTGGCAGGTACAGGTGTTCCCGGATTCAGCGGCGATAATTCACCGGCTACGGGATCGCGCCTGAACCAACCAACCCGTGTAGCGGTAGATACCTTCGGCAACATATTCATCACCGACGTTCAGAATCACCGTATCAGGAAGGTAGATGCATCTGCCAATATATTTACAGTAGCTGGTACCGGGTTGCCCGGTTACTCCGGCGACGGGGCGGGCGCGTCTGCAGCACAATTGTTTTATCCCATAGATGTTGCTGTGGACAAGCGGGGCAATTTATACATTGCCGATGAACTGAATAACTGCATCCGCAAGGTGGATATGATTTCGGGCATTATTACCACTATTGCTGGTAATAGCACTGTGCCCGCTTTCACCGGCGACGGGGGGCCGGCAACAGATGCCCGCCTGTACGACCCTACGGGCATTGCGGTTGATACCTTTGGTAATGTTTATATATCTGACATGGGTAACTTCCGGGTACGTGTGATAGATACGGTTACGGGCATCATTCATACTATAGCAGGTACTGACTCCGCAGGTTACAATGGAGACAAAAGACCCGCTACCACAGCTCGCTTATCCCTGCCACAGGGATTGGCTCTCAATCCGAAAGGCAGTTTATTCATCGCCGATCAGGGCAATGACCGCATACGGTTCATAGGCTCTAAGATCGAAGGAATACAGCAAGTTATTAACTACATCAGCGAGGTTTCTGTTTACCCTAACCCCGGAGCCGATGTGTTTGAAATAAACATTGCTTCAGTGATCAGTGAACCCGCCAAGGTAAAGATCACGGATATTAAGGGATCGTTGGTCATGCAGACAGACGCCTATACGAACAAGGCCAGGCAGATAACGCTATCTGCGCCCCCAGGCATATACCTCATGTCTGTTCAAACACCACACGGCACATGGAACGGCAAGCTCGTCGTCAGGTGATCCCGAAGGGATGAAATTATTATAGAAAATTGGTAAGGTAAACTGTTGAACTCCAAAGGAGTGATATTATTTTTGTCTGCCCCACGATCGAACATTACAATATTGCCTGGTGGGGTAATTCATTTTGTAGCTCTGGTAACTTAGTTTAGTCATTAGCCGTCAATACTCATCGGGGTCACCCGTTTGCAGCAATACAAAGGAATAAATGCCGACGTGCAGTAGGTACGGAACATGGCATATTCATTTAACACTATCATTAAACTAAGCATAGTAATCCTGAAAGGATGAAATTATTATAGAAGAGTGATCAGATGGTTTTCTTGAACTCCGGAGGAGTGATATTGTTCTGTTCACCGAAGAGTCGCGTGCGACAACATAGCTCAATCCGGGCCACCCGTTTGTATCAATACGAAGGAGTGAATGCAGCGTGCAGTAGGTACGCAACATCGGGCAACATAAATTTCAGCTAATAAGCTGATTACTACATTTGCTGATCAATAAGTATATCTCCTGTCATCTCCGGCGGGACCTTTATACCCATGTATGTGAGAATGGTAGGCGCCAGGTCGCCGAGCTTCCCCGGTTTTAGCTTCCCTTTATAATCGTTGGATATCAGGAAGAACGGAACCGGATTCAGCGTATGAGCAGTGTTGGGTGTCCCATCCTCATTGATCATATAGTCAGCATTGCCGTGGTCAGCAGTGAGAAAAACAGCATAGCCGTTTTCCAGCGCCAGAGGCACTATCTGGCTCACACAGTGGTCCACTGTTTCAGCCGCCTTTACCACTGCGTCCCATACACCCGTATGCCCTACCATGTCTGTATTGGCAAAGTTCAGGCAGATGAAGTCAGCACTTTTTGCCGCTATCTCCGGCAGGATGCTTTGAGTCAGCAGGTTGGCGCTCATTTCCGGTTTCTGGTCGTAGGTGGCTACATCGCGTGGCGAAGGCTCCATGATGCGCTTCTCACCCTTGAATGGCTGTTCCCTGCCCCCTGAGAAGAAGAAGGTAACATGCGGGTACTTCTCCGTTTCTGCGATACGTATCTGCGTCTTGCCATTTGCTTCCAGCACCTCACCCAGTGTATTCGTCAGGTCTTTGTTGTCAAAGATCACCCCTACGTTTTTGTAACTTTTGTCATACTCTGTCATCGTCACATAATGCAGGTTCAGCGGATGCATATTGTGCTCGTGAAAGGGTTGTTGCGTCAGCGCTATGGTTATCTCACGGCAGCGGTCTGTGCGGAAGTTGAAACACACCACCACATCGCCATCCTTTATTGTGGCCAGTGGTATTCCCTTCTCATCGCATACAATGATCGGCTTGATGAACTCGTCCGTTACATTATTATTGTACGACTTTTCTATTTCAAACAGCGCGTCTGTTGTATGTGTGCCTGTTCCATGCACCAGGGCATCATAGGCTACCTTTACACGCTCCCATCTTTTATCCCGGTCCATGGCATAGAAACGGCCTGTTACAGAAGCAAGCCTGGCGCCGGTATGGTTCAGGTGTGTGCGCAATTTGGCTATAAAATGGTGTCCGCTCTTAGGGTCGCAATCGCGGCCGTCTGCAAAAGCATGCACCGCTACATCGTGCACATTATTTTTCTGTGCCAATGTGCTCAAGGCCTTAATGTGGTCTATATGAGAGTGTACACCTCCGTCGCTCACCAGTCCTATGAAGTGCAATGTCTTGCCATTAGCCTTGGCTGCTTCAAATGCAGCGCTGAGGACGGGGCTGCGCTCCAGTTCGCCATCACGTATTGCTACGTTGATGCGCTGCAATTCCTGGTACACAATTCGGCCCGCGCCAATGTTTAGATGTCCTACTTCAGAATTGCCCATTTGCCCGTCTGGCAGCCCCACAGCCTCTCCGCAGGTGATCAGCTCTGTATTGGGATATTTATTGTATAAAGACTTTACAAAAGGAACGTTGGCATTCGCTATAGCGTCGGCAGATGGTACACGGCCGTGGCCCCAGCCGTCCATAATGATGAGCATTGCTTTTTTAGACATGGTGCAAATTTACAAAACTTCGCCCTGACGGGAATGACCCCCATCAGTATCCCGATGGGCAAAATAATAATATGAGCGGCGGGCAACCTTTCTGCTGCAATTGGCATATATTGATGTATAACCGCTAATGCCCCGCAGATGACCGATCAAAAGGCCATAGAAGGATGTAAAAAACAAGACCGTATCTCACAGAAATACCTGTTCGACAAGTATTCCGACGGGATGTTGATGGTCTGTGTGCGGTATGTGAAGCAATTGCCTGATGCGGAGGAGGCAATGTTGAGCGGGTTCTATAATTTTTTCAGGACCATAGACCGGTTCATATATACCGCTGAGGGTGGTGTTGGTGCCTGGCTCAGGAAGATAATGGTGAATGAATGCCTCATGTTCCTGAGGAAGAAGGGTGGACTGAAGATCGTGGAAGAAGATGTGGCGGTAGAAATAAGTGCGGGAGACCAACCCGGAGATGATATGAGTGCCAAGGAAATTCTGAATGCTGTGATGATGATGCCTGAGGGGTATCGTACCGTGTTCAACCTGTTTGTGCTCGAAGGTTACGGACACAAAGAGATCGCGGGCCTGCTCAATATCACAGAGGGCACATCTAAGTCGCAGTTGAATAAAGCAAGGGCACACTTGCAAAAAGTAATGAAAGAAAAAGGGTACTATCATGAAAAATAATAACGGGGATATTCAGATAAGAGAGAAGATAGCATCTGTAGATACGCTTTCAAGCGGTATCGTATTTGGTAAAGAAGATGCCTGGGATAAGCTGCAGGCGAGGCTTGACAAAAAGCCGCACAGGCGGCACCTATATCTTTACTGGAGTGCTGCCGCGGTGCTGCTGTTGTTGGCTGGAATATGGATGGGCTACAGGAACACAGGTAAGGAAAATGTTGTTGTCGTAAAGCAGAAGACGGATGTTCATGCGCCCGTAGCGGATGCTCATCAGGCAGAGAAAAAACAAGATGTAATACCGACAATAGTGCTGCCTGCCCATAAACTCGTAAAACACGTTGCTGCAACAAAACAAATAGACAGGGCAATACCTGTAGCGATAAAGGAGGAGGTGCAAAGGCCAGTTGTTGTCACAGTTGAAGTGCCACGACAGATAAGTGTGGAAGCAGTGACACCACACGTACAGGAACCGATAGCCATGAAAATAGTACACATAAATGAAATGGAGGGCAGAATACCACATAGCTCAGGCACGGCAACTGCCATAAATACCCTGCCTGTTGATGTCAGCGCCTTGCCTGTGTCGCATCTGAATGATGCCGTACGCCAGGCCGAAGAGATAAAAGAGATACGCAAAGGTACACGTATGGTGTTCCGTTCAAGGGCATCTTTTTTGGATCCTGAGAAAGAAGCCGTAAGTAATGACAATACTTCATCACCGCTTTTCCTGAAGAACATATTTAACGCACAAAACTGATAAAAATGAAAAAAATTCTTTTTACAGTGCTTGCTATTGCAAGCGCGACAGGGCATCTTTTGGCTCAGAGTGACTATGTGTCGGCGCAGGCCAAATACCGCAGCCGCAGCAAGGCTGAACAGACCTTTAATGCTTATGAAGGCCTCATCAACATACGCGATTTTGTTGTGCTGAAGGAGGGGCGACTGATACTGGAGCTCAGCGACCTGAATGATTACAAGGACTTTCACAATATGGACTCCCTGCTGGAGCGCTTTCAGAAAGACATAACCTTTTACAAAGACTCCCTGCGCAGCGATCCTACCGGCAACATGCGCATAGATTATGCTATGAACACAGAATACGGATTCAAAAAGATAAGGGTTAAGAGATACCGGCCTGATGGCAATATGTTTCTGAACAATAATGGCGACATATCGCGGCTCAAGTTTGAACAGGACACCGTACGCCTCGTCATCCAAAAGTTCAAACCGGGGCTCGGCAACAAAAAGAATCCTTGTATGATACCCTATTCTATACAGGCCACCTTCCTGCTCGATAATTACTATGATGTAGATAAAGTGATTGCAGACCATGCGCTTCGCGGAATTATTGATACTCTGGAAAACCGCTCCCGGAACAAAGGAACTGAGAAAATGATCTACAGTCATCCTATATCCATATTGTACAACCCCTACATGACGGGTAAGAACATCAGGGTGTATAAGAAAACACTGATGACATCTGACAACATTTCTTATAGGCATCCTAAACGCAAATTTGATTTGGATGTCTATATGGGCGCGGGCCTGGTAAGAAACACCCTGGCAACAATGGCTGAGGCAGGCTTCAGGTGGAACAACCGTGTTGGTAACAGGAATAATACGCAGGACCGGGATTTTGTCAGGCTGAGTGTAGCCCCTTACTTCTTCTTTGGTAAGAACATAAAGGGAGAATATACAGTGAGCGACAACTGGTTCATCAATGCCTGCGTGGGCAGTGTCTATGGGACTAATGCCGAGACCTGGCTCGGCCCGGAGGCATCGTTTGGGGTGGGCTACCTCGCGGTGAATAATGGCGGTTACTTTAAAGGCACTACCATGAAAGTATTCACCAACCTGCAGATAAGGCCTAAGTTCACCATATCGCCGGAGGTAATAGCCACCAACAATTTCAAACAATTCTTCCCGGGCTTTACGGTAAAGGTTTTTTAACGAATTATTTCTTTGAGTAGCTTCCTGTAGCATCACTTTTTCATGTAGGTTTACAAAAAATAATAACCATGCGTAACAATCATGAAATAGATTACAAGGTCTATGGAGAGGAAATGCAGTATGTGGAAATAGAGCTCGATCCTACAGAGACAGCGATAGCCGAACCCGGAAGCTTTATGATGATGGATGACGGCATACAGATGGAGACCATCTTTGGTGACGGCAGCCAGCAGCAAAGCAGCCTGCTCAATAAACTGTTCTCCGCGGGGAAGCGGCTGTTGGTAGGTGAGAACCTTTTTGTAACGGCATATACCAATGTGGGGCAGGGCAAGAAAAGAGTGTCATTCGCGTCTCCATACCCCGGTAAGATCATACCGCTGGACCTGCAGCAATTAGGAGGCAAGGTGATCTGCCAGAAAGATGCTTTTCTCTGTGCGGCCAAGGGCGTGTCCATTGGTATTGAGTTCCAGAAGAAAATGGGTGCGGGACTGTTTGGTGGTGAAGGTTTCATTATGGAGAAGCTGGAAGGTGACGGATATGCATTTGTACACGCAGGCGGGCACGTTATGCAGCGCGACCTGGTGCCCGGAGAACTGATGAAAATAGATACCGGCTGTATCGTAGGTTTTACCAGTAATATAGACTACGACATCCAGTTCGTGGGAGGTATCAAGAATACGCTCTTTGGTGGTGAAGGTGTGTTCTATGCAACGCTACGCGGTCCCGGCACCGTGTGGATACAGACATTGCCCATCAGCCGACTGGCCAGCCGCATACTGAGTTACGGCACATTTAAACGCAAGGAGGAGGGCAGCATACTGGGTGGGCTCGGTAACCTGATAGATGGTGACGGCTTCTAAGTTTCATAGTGACATTTGTTATAAAGAAGAACCCCGCAATTGCGGGGTTCTTTATTTTGTTATACTCCTTTTTTCTTTTCGAGCACCAGCACCACTTTGTTGAAGTCGGCGGCGGCGTTAAAGACCTTTCTGAACTGCTCGTATTCGTTCACCGGGAAATGTATCTGTGAGTAATACTCATTCACATTGATGAGCAGCTTGTCGCCATTCTTCTTGTCGGGAATGATAGTGTAGTCGGTCTTAAAGCCGATCACAGGCCTCATGTTTGCGTCCAGGTAGTCTGAATTTACCAGCAAAGCTTCAGGGTTCATCACTTTGTATCCCTTTGGCAGATTGATAGTGACAGAGCGGGTGAGCGTATGCGGGAAGTCAAGATCTACCGGCATCACACGATCTTTCTTAACATACAGTTCGCCGCGGCTGCCCATCATTTCGCCCAGCTTGAAGAGGAGCTTGGGCCCTGCTGTCTCCACAAGCTGAGGCGTATTGAGTGAAGCAGATATTTCCAAAGGCTTATTATCATAGTCCTTATCAAATCCTTCATTCAGTATGGTGTATTTGTTGATGTCCTCCGGCTTTTCAGACAGCGGCAGCAGCTTGGTCACCCAGTCCTTTATCCTGTCTTTGCGCTGAAGGGCAAGTTCTGTTCTGAGGTCGGCAGCCGGGTAGCCTGTATAGGAGTAAGACACATCTACCATGGCGTCCATCTTGTCGGAGAAGCTGACGTTTGCGGTCATCTTCTGCAGGCTCTCGTTCGCGGCGAGTGGCTTGATGGTCTTTATTTCTGTGAGACCGCCAATGGTGATGCCGTTAGCTGGTATGATACAGAATACGCCTTTTGAGGTCAGCAACTCATCCGGAACAAATGGATAACGGCTGAACCTGGCTGTAGGCGACATGAACTTGTCTGTATTCGGGAAGTAGAACAAATACTGGTCCATATTATCCCAGTTCTCAAATCTGGCGTCGTAAGTATGCTCTGTTCTGTCCATAGCCATACCCAACTCGGCTTTCACCCCGGCCTGAACAAAGCAGGCATAGAATAGTTTCACATAGCCGGCAGCGGAGGCCGTTCTTTTATTGATGATCGTATCCAGCCTTTCCGCATTCTGCCCATCTGTGAACGCGTATAGGGTAATGCCGCTCTTGATGCCGCTTTCTATCTTTTTGATATTGGCAAGTTCTTTTCCATTAGTGATCACACCAAGTTCTGACAAGTACTTATTCACGGCAGCTCTTTCCTTCTCGGTGATCTTGCAGTGCTTGTTGAACAGCATCCTGCCGAAATCATTCCAGGTATAGAGCTTCTTTGTGTCGTTGTCGTTCTTATCAATGAAATTGACGATGCGGTATTCCGCTCTCATAGCATTGCGGCTGTAATAACTGAGCGGCTCGTGATGAAGCGCCGGAATATTAGCGGCAGCAACTGTCAGTACACGCCTGTTCTTCACCATCTGCATGGTAGCAGCAGGCAGGTTGTTGTAGCTCTTCTCCTCAAACTGCATATCCTCGGGGCTGGACAATGTAAACGTGCTGCTCAGCGTCGGGATCTCATTCTGGAAAGGTACAGAGCCAAACAGGCTGCCCGGATGTATCTCTTTCACGAGCAATTCAACCTCGGCATTGCGCTCCACGCCCTCCATTGCAATAATGATGCTGTATCGCCCTGTTTCATCCTTGGTCACCTTAATCATGTCCTTGGCTATATCCAACACCTTGCCGGATGGCAGGATGGTGCGCGCCTTGATGAGCGGCACCCTTGTATTATGATCTACGGGTATCGCAATTTTGTTGAATGATTCTATGCCGCGGTTGTCGAGCACTTTAATGATCACGTGCTGTTGTGAATACTGGTTCACGGTTCTTCCTTCGTAGCGGTAGTCGAGCGAAAGGTCATTCACGACAAAGAATGCGGGATCATTCTTATACTCAGGTGGTGCCGGGTGTACCACAGGGGTGGGATCCCATTCCTGGTCAACGGCAGCCAGTGAGGTGTGTTTCTTCTGCGCCACAGCAGTGCTGACAGCGGCAGATAATAATATGGCAGATGCGATCAGTTTTTTCATCAGTCAGAAATTATTTGGTGGTTAACACTACTGTTTCTTTATACAGTTTTCGCAGGTCGTCAACCATCTTATTGTTGTCGGCAAATTGCTTTTCCTTTACGGCAAGGGTATTCAGTTCATACTCTTTAATAAGTATCACATGCTCCTTGTCGGCCTTGTACGATATCTTATACTTCCACAGGCCATCAATACCACCTTGCGCGTCCTTTGGCAGATAGGTCACCTTGCTGCCTTTCGGAATATCCAGTATCACCACTTCCTTGGTGCGTGTGAGGTAGTCGTAGAAGTAAGGTACCTTGCGGTCTGCCTCGTTGATACGGTTGTCCTCAAATGTGCGCAACAGATTCATATTCACAAAACAGTTCTTGCCGGATCGCGTCACATACCCATCCACGTTAAAATCGCCGGTGATGTGCATGTCCTTGCTCTCATCATCGCTGTAGCTTATGTTGTATGAGTTCAGCAGGAATTTATCTGAGCCGCGTCCTGCCACCTTTCTCATCATCTTGTCCCTGTCCTCTCCTTTGATGTACATCATCCTCAGGCGATCGTTCCAGGCCGTATAGCCCATATGGTCGGTTCTTAATTTACCTGTCACCGCATAATCGGCTATACTGATGTGTGTGCTGTCTATAGTCACGTTGTTGCCGGCAGCTACAACGGGTATTGGCACTATCTTGTAATTGTCAGCGTCTATGGCTATAAATGCCTGCTTGCCCTGTATGTCGTCCCTGTTCATTCCGAAGGGCAGTGTGGCATGTGTGCCGTCTGCAAATATCCATTCACCGTTCAGCTTCAGCGCGCAGATCATGTGGTTACTTACCGCAGGCGTTGGCGTTTCTTCGTAGGTATAGGGTTTTATGTTAGTGCCTATCCACGCATAGTGCGCGTCAAGGCCCGCCTTGCGGTACATAGCCACCAGTATGCTCGTCATGTCCTTACAGTCGCCATACTTGCGCTTGTAAACGGTGTCAGCCGGGCGTGGTACAAAACCTTCCAGCCCTTTTTCGAATGCTACGTAGTGAATGTTCTTCTGCACCCAATTGTAGATGGTTGCCGCCTTCTCACGTTGCGTTTTCGCATCCGCGGTGAGGTGAGCTACTGTATTGGCAATGCCTGTATCCGTTTTCAGGTTCAGGTTGCGCACAAACAGCGATTTATATTTGTAAAGGTCGGCAGGAGTGCTCAGTACCAGCGAATCTTTGTTGGAGCCCGTGAGGCGGTACGATGTGATGTAGGGAATGATATGCGGAAAGCCGTAGTACATCATAGATGGTACATGGCTATAGCGCTTTGTTGGTTGCAGGTTGGTAGCGGTGAACGTATAAACTGTATTGGCGCCACGCGTTTCCTTTTCCTGCTTCAGCTTCACATTGTCCATATTCTTCAGCACAAAGTTGATGTTGACGTACGATGGAGCTACCACCTCATAGGTTGCATTCAGCACAGGGATCTCCTGTTGCATGAAGCATGGATTGATGATGTGCAGATCTGAGTTCTCCAGCGTGTAACGTGTCTCCGTGCGTGAATTCTTCTTCAACCCCGTGTAGTAAACCTCTACTATGCGCACATCGCTATAGAATACCTGGTCGCCAATGCCGCCCTCGCCGAAGTTGAAACACTTCATACTTTTGTAGTCGCGATCAGTGGGGTTTTTGGCTACAGCAGATATGTCTGATATGCTGTTGAAGTCATCGTAGGCGAAATAGTCTGTATTGTAATTGCCGGGGGCCAGGTCGCTGATGAGCAGCTTCTCCATGGTCACATAGGTATTTGCGGAGAGGCTGCCACCTTCTTCGGTGATGACGAGGCGCTCAGTAACATTGGTATATACCGCATTTTCGTTCTTGTACCTGGCGGCAATGCTGTCATACTTCTGGCGGTCGAGCGACAAATGAGCCTGAGCCGCACCTGTGAAGAGCAAGCCGGCCACCAACAGGCCAAAACCTTTGCTCAACCGACTATGTTCAGTAAAGTTGATCATTTCTAAATAATTGGTTCTTAAAGATAAATCGGGGAGTTAAATATACTCATAAATACTTTATTTGGGTAGCGCATTAATGAGGTGATAATACAGGGTTTAATTAGTGCGGCCTCTATGAATTAAAAATTATTGCATTGTATTGCCTTGCTCATTTTCTTTTCACTGCATCTTTGTGCAGAAAATAACGTAAAGTGTTGATAATCAAAACACATATGAGCAAGTGACCGGATAAATATTGCTCAAAAGTTGCACACTTTTGCTCAAATAATTGCACACTGCGCAAAATGTCTCGTACTAAAATCACCTTATATGTTTGGATATTCGCCGGGAAATGACAGCACTTATTTGCAGCAAAAACCGAGCCAGATATTATGGCAGTTTCCCCTTCCATGGTTCGATACCCTCCGCACGATGAAGGGCAAGGTATAGTATAACAATGCAGGTACAGAACAGTGCTGCAGCAACTAAGGGTCTGTAACGCTTTGCGAGGACCGGCATGATGCAAAGGTAGGGTTTATGTTATATGTGCAATCTGGTGTGCATGTAGAGAGCCGGCCTGATGAGTTAGTTTGACTAATGCTGAATATAAACTCAAGCTCAGAATGACAAAAAATGGTTGATGGTTTGAGGGCCTTACCGCGACATCAGAAAAACAGAAACGCCGGCATATTGCCGGCGTTCCTGAAATTATTGTTTACTGAATTATGCTCCTACAGCGATACGTACGAAAGACGTAACAGTAAGGCCCTTAGCTACAGAACCAAGATATTCGCCAACAGTTTTGCTGTTGTCTTTTACGAATGCCTGTGGCAACAGAGTATTTTCTTTGAAGAACTTGTTCAGCTTGCCGGCAGCGATCTTCTCGGCCATGTCGGGAGCCTTACCTTCAGCTACCACCTGCTCAACAGCGATCGCTTTTTCGCGAGCTATAGTTTCAGCAGAAACGCTGTCAGCATCAACAGCCAGCGGATTCATAGCGGCGATCTGCATAGCTACATCTTTACCTGCAGCAATAACAGTTTCGTTAGCGGCCTGGTTCATACCTACCAGTACACCGATACGGTAGCCTGAGTGGATGTAAGGAACCACAGTAGTGGCAGTTACCTGCTCGAAACGTGTGATGTCGATCTTCTCACCGATCTTGGCAACCATTTCCAGCAGCCTTTCGCCTACTGTGGCATTGTCCATCTTAGCAGCCTTCAGATCATCGATAGAAGCAGCCTTAGTAGAGATAGCAATGTCAGCAAGTTGCTGCGTGAAAGCGATGAACTCTTCGTTCTTTGCAACGAAGTCGGTCTCGGAGCTGAGGTTAACCACAACGCCATAAGCGTTGTCAGCAGAAGCCTTAGCCACTACCACACCTTCCTTAGCTTCGCGGTCGCTACGGTTAGCAGCTACCTTCTGGCCTTTCTTACGGAGATAGTCGATAGCACTTTCGAAGTCACCATTGCTTTCGATCAAGGCCTTGCGGCAATCCATCATTCCGGCACCTGTCATCTGGCGCAGCTTATTCACTTCTGCTGCAGATATTGTTACTGTACTCATTGTATTATTATACGTTTATTAGTTTATTAATAAGGGGTACAAAATTCGCATTTTATTATTAAAGCCCCACTGCAGGGGCTTTAATGTAGTGTTATATTTTGCGGTACTGATAATTAGTGTTTTGCAGGAGTTCTGCCGCCACCGCGGTTGCCACCAGGGCCACCCGCGCTGCGACCAGGTCCGCGTCCGCCACCGGCTGCTCCCGGAGTGGTGCTACGGCCTCTGCCGCGACCGCCGCCGCCACGACGGCCACCTTCACCTTCTTCTTCAGCTACATCGAGGCCGCGTACCTTTTCAGTAGCTTCTTCAGATGTTTCTTCTTCTTCCTTCACCTGGGCGCGCTCCTGGAGACCTTCCATGATAGCCGCAGTGAGGTAATTGGTGATGATAGCGATAGACTTGGTAGCGTCATCGTTAGCAGGGATTGCGAAGTCAACCTTAGTAGGGTCGCTGTTGGTATCAACCATAGCGAATGTAGCGATACCCAGGCGCTTAGCTTCTGCCAGTGCAATGTGCTCGTGGCTGATGTCCACCATGAACAAAGCAGCAGGAGTACGACCCATCTGGGAGATACCACCTAATACTTTTTCCATCTTGTCCTTGCTGCGCGTCAGCGTCAGTTTCTCCTTCTTGGTAACGCTGTCGAGCGTACCATCCTGGAGCATTTTCTCGATGCTGAGCATCTTCTTTACGCTCTTACGGATAGTGCTGAAGTTGGTGAGCATACCACCGAGCCAGCGCTCAGTAACGAAAGGCATGTTCACTTTAGCAGCAGCTTCCGCTACTATTTCCTTAGCCTGCTTCTTGGTAGCTACGAACATGATCTTCTTACCGCTCTTAGCGATAGACTTCAGTGCTGCTGCAGCTTCGTCGAGGCCGTCAATTGTCTTGTTGAGGTCAATGATATGTATGCCGTTCTTTTCCGCAAAGATGTAAGGGAGCATCTTTGGGTTCCATTTTTTCTTCAGGTGGCCGAAGTGAACGCCAGCTTCGAGTAACTGCTGGTGTAATGTTTTATTATCTTCCATTTGAATAATTTCTTGTTGATTAAAAAATAAAATAGTGACCGACAATTAACGTTTAGAGAACTGGAAGCTACGACGAGCCTTAGCTTTACCGAATTTCTTACGTTCTACAGCACGGCTGTCACGCGTCATCAGACCCGCTTTTTTCAGTGGCGGCCTGTTTTCTGCGTTCACTTCGCACAGAACACGGGCAACAGCCATCTTTATGGCTTCTGCCTGGCCTTTAGGACCACCACCCTGTACAGTCACTACAGTGTCAAATGAACTTAAAGCATCTATTGTTTTGAAAGGCAGTTCCACCTGGTTCTGGAGGTACATGATCGGGAAATACGCTTTGTATTCCTTGCCATTAACCGTGATATTGCCGGTGCCTTTGCTCATGTATACGCGAGCTACTGCTTCTTTACGGCGACCAACGGCGTTTTTTTGTTTTTCCATTTTATCTGAGAATGGTTTTTGTTATTTTAATATTGTTGATTGCGAACACCATTATTAATGGTATGCTTATTTAGCGATTCCTTTGGTCACCAATGTCTTAGGGCTCTGGGCTTTGTGCGGGTGCTCAGCTCCTTCGTAAACGAAAAGCTTCTTAGCCATAGCGCGGCCGAGGCGATTCTTAGGAAGCATGCCTTTTACTGCGCGCTCGATCATCAGATTAGGACGACGGCTGATCAGCTCGCTTGCCATTTCTATCTTCTGACCTCCGGGGTACATAGAGTAAGTCTGGTATTCCTTGTCGGCGAGCTTGTTGCCGGTGAGGACCACCTTAGCAGAGTTGATAACGATCACATAATCTCCGCAATCGAAGTGAGGAGTATAGTATGCTTTATGTTTGCCACGCAGGATAGCTGCGATCTGGGAAGTCATACGGCCCAGTGTCTGGTTGGTAGCATCAATAACGTGCCATTCACGAGTAACTATTTTCTCGTTGGCCGATTGTGTCTTAAAACTTAAGTGTCTCATATTATAATTAAAAAAGTCAAAAGTTTAAAAGTCAGAAACCTTTGAGGTTTAAAAATTTTGGGAGTGCAAAGGTAAAGCGGGGTATGGAAAGCGCCAAGAAATTTATTAAGAAATTTTATGACAGAATCATAACTATTTGATTATCAATAAAAATTCTGCAAAAAAATTTTGACGTTCAAGGAAAAGATGTGTGGAGAACAGCATAAAAAACGACAAAACACCATTTATATAAAAATAAATCATTTATTAGCGAAAAGGAGAGAAGGTATGAGTTGAAAAAAGTAAAATCATCTGATGTGTGGACAGCGCATAAATGATTAATTTTTTGATTGTTAAGGAAATTCAAAGGAAAGCTTTGATTATTCGCAATGTTGTAATAAATTCACCCCCTATTATGTCTGTTGGGCAAGGCCCACCGGGCAGGGTAATGTTTGATTAAACCGCTTTTTTGATAAAGAAAAATATAGAGTATGAAAAGAGTTCTGTTACTATGTGTATCACTACTTACGGTTGGTTTTTCCGCGCTGGCGCAAACCACCCATACGGTAACGGGGAAGATATTGGATGAGTTGGGACATGGATTGCCCGGTGCTGCCGTTACTGTAAAGGGTACACAAATAGGTACTGTGGCTGATGCCAATGGTGATTTCATGCTCGAAGTGCCGGACGGCAATGGTGATTTCATCATCCAGGCGCTTGGCTACAATACGCGTGTGGTGACTGAGGAGGATGGAACGATAAGAGTGAAGATGCAGGCTATTGCCAAGGAGCTGGAAGGTACCATAGTTACAGCCCAGGCGCTAAGGAGAGAAAAGAGAGAACTCGGATACAGCACTACAACTGTAAATGCGGAAGAGTTGACTGCGGCAAACAATACAAGCGCATTATCGAGCCTTGCAGGTAAAGTAGCCGGAGCCAATATTACAAGTTCAACCGGTGGTCCGGGTGGATCTACACGTCTTGTGTTGCGTGGTGAGAATTCCATCATCGGCAACAACAACTCACTGATCGTAGTTGATGGTGTGATCACGAACAACTTTGACCGTACTCAAAGCACGCTCAGCGGAGCAAGTGACGCTTTCTCTGAGCTGGCGCAGGTTGATTTCGGTAACAGTGCCAATGATCTTAATCCGGAAGAAATCGAATCAGTAACTGTATTGAATGGTTCTTCCGCTTCTGTTCTCTACGGTTCTGCCGGCGCGAACGGCGCGCTGATCATCACTACAAAGGGAGGCAAGCGCCGCGAGTCAGGAAAGCCTACAAAACTCGATGTTACCTACAAGGTCACATACACGCAATCGGACTTCCTGAAGTATGCCGATCTGCAACACCAGTTCGGACAGGGTAACATCTACAACGGTGTTGCCGATGATCGTCGCGAGAATTTCAGCTGGGGCCTTCCTTTCGATGGCGCGCTTCGTCCATGGGGCCAGGTGATAGACGGCAAACAGTTAGTAAAGCCGTACTCTGATCTGCCTACCAACATCAAGAGTTTCTTCAACCACGGTAAGGAACTGAACAACTATGTTTCTGTATCGGGCGGAACTGAAAAAACGACTTACCTGCTTTCGTTGAATTCAATGAACAGCCAGGGAGTAGTGCCTAACACATTCTACAACAAGTACAGTGTTCGTTTTAATGGTACTACACAACTAAGCAACCGTTTGTATTCTTCGATCAACGTTAACTATTTGAATACCTACTCACGGGCAGAAACAACAGGACAGGGCGCAGGCTCAGTACTTGATAACCTGTACCAGACAGCACGTGACATTCCTATCTGGGAAATGAAGGATTACGATAACAAATTCTATTCTATGCAGTATTATGATACTGCAGGTGTGGAGCGTTATGGACAGTATGCGGCATATGCTAAGAATCCATATTGGGTAGCAAAGTATTATGATAACCGCAACCAGTCTGACCGCGTATTGGGCGATATCAAACTGGGATGGAAGAAAGGTTCTTTCAATGTAGCTAACCGACTGGGCGCAGACGTAATGGCCAACAGGTCGAACTATAAGACCCCTGTATTTAACGCAGAGCCTGTTGATAATTTCTGGCAAGGCCTGAACCAGACATCTGCGGGTGGTTACACAGAGCAGAACTATAATGCTTTCCGCCTCTACAATGACCTGACCGTTAATTTCAACCACGCGTTAAGCAACAACTTCGGTTTCAACGCTCTCGTGGGCCACAACGTATCAATAACCCATGACCAAACACTTGCCGGCATCATTGATCCGGGAACAAATGGCCTTGTGTTACCTAACTACTACAACCTCCAGAATAACATTGGCCCGGTTGTTGGCTACAACAACATTATCAACCGCAGAGCTTACGCTTTGTATGGAGATTTCCAGTTCAATTTCCAGAAAGAGTTGTTCCTGGAACTGACCGGACGTAATGACTGGTCTTCTACACTGGAATATGACCGCAATTCTTACTTCTATCCCGGCGCTAACGCTTCATGGGTGTTCACTGAAAGAATGAATGGCGGCGGATTCAAGGACAAGGTGCTGAACTATGGCAAGGTGCGTGTAGGTGGCGGTGGTGTCGGACATGATGCTCCGCCTTATGCCAACAACGCTCCGGGTTATGTTCAAAACTCGATCACTACCGGTTTTGGTTCTATAGTACCTCCGTTCAACGGAATTCCTGCGTACTATATATCTAATACAGTAGGTGACCAACATCTGAAACCAGAGCGCACACGCGAACTGGAAGCCGGTACTGACCTTGCCTTCCTGAAGAACAGGCTTACCACTTCATTCACTGTTTATACCAAGATCACTGAGAACCTGATCACAGCGGTTCCAACGGCGCCATCATCTGGCTTCCTGTTCAACTATGCAAATATTGGTTCTGTAAGCAACAAAGGTATAGAGCTGAGCATGAGAGGTACACCGATTCAGACAAGGTGGGGCCTGAAATGGGACATCTTCGGAACCTATACGCATAACGTAAGCAACGTAGTGAGCCTGGCCGGTGGCCTTGACCATGTGGTGCTGGGTGGTTACAATGGTATGGATATCGTAGCTGCCGTAGGACATCCTTTCGGTACATTCTACGCTGCTGACATCCAGTACTGGCAGGACCCTAAGACCGGTATCTGGCATCCGGTTGTAGACCAGTCAACAGGTTTGCCAGTGGCTACCAAGAAACCAGTATACAGAGGTTCTTACCAGCCTAAGTTCATGGCATCATGGGGTACAGAAATTTCCTTCAAGGGTATAAAGCTGTATGCATTGTTTACCACCAAGCAAGGTGGCCAGTTCTACAGCCGCAACAAAATGACCATGGACTTCAACGGTACTACACAGGAGACAACCGTGAACAACCGCGAAGCATATGTTTGGGCCAACTCGGTATACCAGGTGCCTAATACAAATATCTACCTCCCCAACACAACGAAATTCCTGCCGTATACTTATTACACAACAACAGAACAACAAACGTTGCCGGCACAGGGCCTCGTAAACGCGAGCTACGTAAGGCTGCAGGAAGTGGCATTGTCTTATAAGATACCTACAAAGTATTACAAGCACAGCATGTTCGGCGGTCTTGAGGCCGGTGTATTTGGTAACAACCTGCTGCTGTGGACTGCTACAAGCAATAAATATGATGATCCTGAAGAAACATCTGCAGGAGCTATCGGTAACGGACAAGGATTTAACTACTCTGCACGTCCTTCTTTAAGGAACTATGGTGCATTTGTAAAGGTTACGTTCTAAAAAATAATTATTAAACTATCAGGTATGTTGATAAACAGAAAATTGGCACTTACTGCTGCGGTTGCGCTCACACTGGGTGCTACTTCGTGCAGGAAGTTCATGAGTGTAAATACAAATCCTAACGTATCTCAGACGGCAACTGTGAAAACTTTGCTGCCGGGTGCGCAGTTATACATTGGTTCTGCGGTAGGTATGGACCTTGAACTTACAGGTTCTATATGGTCGCAGTACTGGACACAGACACCGATTGCCAGCCAATATGTGGTGTGGGAGCAATATGCGCCGGGCCAGGAGCAGTTCAACTACGCGTGGAGCAACCTGTACCAGGGTGCGGAGAACTTCCGCCAGTTGTATAAACTTGCCGATACACTGCATAAGAAACAATACAAAGCAGTAGCACTGCTAATGCAGGCGTACACGTTCCAGCTCATTACAGATGCCTGGGGCGATGTTCCATACAGAGACGCATTGCTTGGCGAATATAGTGCCGGGCACAAAGTGAATCCTAAATATGATTCTCAGCGCGTGGTATACAACGGAATACTTGCGTTGATAGACTCGGCAAATAAATTCATCAATATTGCTGATCCTTCTGCTCCTGGTGCTGAAGACCTGGTGTACAGTGGTGACATGAGCAAATGGCAGAAGTTCTCCAATACGCTGAAACTGAGGGTGCTGCTGAGGCAGATAAACATTGATCCTACGGGCGTTAAGAAAAAGCTTGATTCTTTGTTTGCTCACAATCCACAGTTCATAGGTACAGGAGATGACGCGAAGATCGCATATGGTTCCAGCTCTGCTAACAAGAATCCACTGTATGCCGAGGAAAGCTCTACGCAACTTGCAGGTGTTCAGAACCTTGGAGGCAGCGCAACCTGCATAGACAGTATGAACAGCAATGGCGACCCTCGTGCAGTTATTTTCTATGAGCCGGGCAATGGCATCACTCAGGGTTCGTTCAACATTACTTTGCCAGCAGGTTCTTATGCCATACCAAATATTTACGTTGCTGGTGATGCTCAGAACGATGCTTCGAAGAGCGCTCCTGTGAACCTGTTGACCGCGGCAGAAAGCTTCTTCCTTCAGGCTGAAGCTGCTGCAAGGGGATGGGGTGCACCGGGTGCCGATGACCAGGCGCTTTTCTATTCCGGTATCCAGGCCAGCTTTGATTACTATTCTGCAGCCCTGCAAACTGAATATACGCCAACACTCTCATCGGCATATGATGATTATATAGCTGCCGGCGGATACTGGAGTATATATCCCGCTGCCGGTACTGCCGCTGAAAAGGTTCGCCATATCATTACACAGAAATGGTTCGCCATGTGTGGTAACCAGGGCTTTGAGGCATGGACAGAATGGCGCCGTACAGGATATCCTGACTTCCTGATACACCCGAAGAGCAGCCTGATAGGCAACCAGATGCCTCAGCGCTTCCTGTATCCTAATACAGAAAGTACAACCAATAGTAACTTCCCGGGTCTTGCTTCTATAACAAACAAAGTTTGGTGGCAGAAACCTTAATTGAATTTTAAAAAAACGACAGAGAATGAAAAAAATATTAATGCTATCGGTTCTTGCGGCAATGGCTTATGCAGGGTGTAAAAGAAAGGAGGATGTAGTGTCAAGGCCAATAAGTGTATCGTACCCGACCATTAAGATCACAAACGGACAGTTCTACAGTTTTCCTGTAGGCGGCGGCCCGATGCCTAATGCCAATACTATCATGGCTACTGCATACGATTCTTTCTATCATGAGTCAATAAAGCCGGTGGTTGATGCCAGCCATTTGTCTAATCTGAAACCGGGCCTGTATGTTGCTACCGTATCTGCAAAGAATTCTTATGGCTTTGTAGGCTATACTTATGTATATGTAGCGATCACTGACGTGAATGATACAGTAAATCTTGCAGGACAGTATGTAAGGGCATCTAATGACGATACTGTTAACGTGACCCGTATGGCGAGGGGCCTGTACCGTACTGATAACGTAGGTGGCGTTAAGTATTCTGCTGATAATGCCAAATTCATTGTTCCGGGATACTTTGTGCAGGACGGCGACCTGATAACGCTGCATATGAACGACCAGCCTAGCGCGATCGGTAATTTCTCAGGTACAGCAGGTGCGATCAGTATGTCTCCGGGAGACACTACGTATGAATACCAGATAGTAGGTAATTCCAATTTCGGACCATCACTCAGAACATTCAAGAAACTCTAATAATGTAATAATATCTTCGGAGAACCCACGGCATGGCTGTGGGTTCTTTGTTTGGATGAAGGCAAAACAGGGCTATATTTTCGGGTTTATTTATGTTTTTTAACAAATTATCCATTGTGTAGCAATTATATTTGCGCACTAATATTGATCTATGCAAAAAATCATTGCCTTACTGGCGTTATCATTTACCGCATCTTTCTCTCTGCTGGCACAAGACGGTACAGGAAAGATGAATGCAACGGCTACGCCAGCTCCGATCGTGAAACCTGCAAGAGATTTTGTAATGATCCAACTTACATATAACAACTGGATACAAAAGCCGGACAGCATTAAGGTGAAGCCATTTAACTATGGATTTAACGGATACCTCTGTTATGACTTTCCAATAAAAAAATCGAACCTGAGTTTTGCTGCCGGGCTGGGTATCAGTACTTCTGTTACCTATCTTAATCAACAGATTGTCAGGGTAGCTGACACCGGCGCTTACGGAGCGCAAGCTCACTTTGTAACAGATACATTGCCCTACAAACGTTATAAATTCGGCACCACTTACCTGCAAGCGCCATTTGAACTGCGCTATTTCAGTAACATGCAGAACCGCAACAAAGGCTTTAAAGCTGCTATAGGGCTGCAAGTGGGTACTTTGCTTGGTTCGCATACTAAGGGCCTCCATTCAGTGGGCGGCACTAATGTGAAAGATAAAGTTGATACAAAGAGATACCTGAGCCCATGGAATTTTGCAGCAACTGCAAGAGTAGGTTGGGGTAATTTTTCATTATTTGCTTCGTATAACCTGACTACGATATACAAAGAAAATGCTGGTCCCGCCATTACTCCTGCTTCGGTGGGTATATGTCTGACTGGGCTATAACAATTGAATAAAAAGACCTTTTGCTGATGCAGCCCGTTAGGGCTGCATCGTTGCTTTAAAAAAGAGAGAGTGCCTTGACAGAGCACTCTCTATGGAAATCAAATGCGGGCATTCCCGATCCGTAAAACTTCCATCAAACACACTATGCAGGGAATGCAATAAGGTATGTTCAAAAATCATACCATTATTGTATGGACCAGAAAGTATTAACACATTGTATGTGCTAAAAGATCAGAATCTCCAGCGGAGGCCGATAGATTCAGGAAAGTAAACAGTATGGAACTTTGTGTTGGCATGATCGTAGCGTACGTCGTTCGTATGTACGTTGGCATACCTCATAGAAAGATCAAGATTTACTCCGAGCCTTGGGACAATGTACCAGGTGTAACCCATCTGTATACCAAATGTATAACCTACGCCGTAGCCATAGTTGTATTTAGACACATATTTATAAGATGAGTCGGGCGGAGCATTGTAAGTACTATAAGAGATAGAACCGTCATTTACAGTGGTTATCATACCGAAAGATGCCCCGAAATTTAAGTTTGCCCTGTTAAAGGTATTGTACTTGGCATAAAATGGAATGACATAGTTCATGGCAATTTGCGATGAAATGGCATGATCGGCAACCAAGAAAGTAATATCGCGAGGTTGCAGCACTTTACCGTAGAGATCATTCAACTTCCACTGGCCATAAGAGATCCATCTTCTGTCACCGAAGTCTGCGTTGATCATCCAATGCGGATTGAAATAGTAGGTAGCACGAATAGAATAATCGTGAGAGACATTAGTTCTTGTGCCCTGGTAGGGAATAGAGGGTCCGAGCGGCCTGGTAAATGTACTGTAACCAGCGTTCACGCCAATTTCCCAGTAGTAATCCGGGGGTAAATTCTGCGCAAACAAACAACCCGCACAGCCCAGAAATACGGCTGCGGTGAGTAAAAATGCCTTCATACCGGGAGCAATTTTTTAAAATCAGACCAAATCTAAGTAAAATTCATGGGGAAAGAAAGAAAAAAGGCAAAAACCTTTTTAGTCAAAAAACCCCGCAAACATAGAAAACACCGAAGTATAGCATAATATTTAATGAGAAAGATCACTCTTCTTCCTCTTCGTCAGTCAGGTCGAGATTGAGCATGCTGCCCAGCATGTCGGCAAAGGAATATCCACCTTTTTCGACACCTTTTTTGCTGATCAGCGAGAACTCGGACAACCCATGCAACATGAATTCCATGAGTAGTGCAGTTTCTTTCTCGCCGGCCTCGGGGTAGAATTGTTTTACAGCAGCATACAGGCCATCTACCTTGTACAGAGAGGCTAGATACTCTTCATCGGTGTCTGCCTGGAGCAGGGTAAGGTCATTGTTTTTCTCGAACCAATCTATTACCGGCTGGTAGGGATTGGGTTTGGCTTTCGACTTTTGGACATCACGACCTTTTTTGAACGACTGAGGGTCGGGGAAATGCTGTGTGAAAAGCGTCCGGATGGCGAGCCCCAGGAGGCGGTGCGCCACATTGAGCGGGCCTTCCTGCTCACCTTCATAAACCAACTCGATTTTTCCGGTAATGGATGGAACTACCCCTATAAAATCTGAAATACGGACATTAGTTCGTGCTACATTGTGTTGCAGTGCGCGTAATTCTGCAGTGCTTACGAGATTTTCGTAGGCTGAAATAGTGAGCCTGGCGGAAACACCACTCTTCTGGTCCACAAATTCACTTTTCCGGGCTTCCAGCGCTATCTGTTCTACCAAGTCACTGCATAGCTCGGGAACTTCCACTTTGCGTACCTGCTGTGGCAGGATATCAGCCTCCTGCTGTGTGATGGCCCGGGAGATCCCGATGGTCTTTGGGTAGTGGGTAATGATCTGGCTTTCTATGCGGTCCTTTAAAGGAGTGACTATACTGCCCCGGTTGGTATAATCCTCGGGGTTGGCCGTAAATATGAACAGTATATCGAGTGGCATACGCAGCTTGAAGCCACGAATCTGTATATCGCCCTCCTGCAGGATGTTGAAAAGAGAAACCTGTATGCGGGCCTGCAGATCGGGAAGCTCATTGATGACAAATATGCCTCTATGAGAACGAGGGATGATACCGAAGTGAAGTGCTTGCTCATCAGCAAAGCTGAGGCGCATATTGGCAGCTTTTATCGGGTCTATATCGCCGATAAGATCGGCAACGGACACATCGGGTGTAGCCAGCTTTTCGCCATAGCGGTTGCTTCTGTGCAACCAGGATATGGGTGTGTCGTCTCCTTTTTCTTCAATAGTCTTGCGGGCAAAGAGTGAAATAGGCGCAAAGGGATCATCATTGATCTCGCTGCCTGCAACAACGGGTATCCACTCATCGAGCAACTGAACCATCTCACGCGCCATGCGCGTTTTTGCCTGTCCGCGAAGACCGAGGAAGAGGATATTGTGGCGTGATAACAAGGCGCGTTCTACATCGGGGATGACTGTGTCCTCAAATCCGAGAACTGTCTGGAAGGGGTTCTGTTTTTTCTGGATCAATTGAACAAGATTATTGCGCACTTCATCCTTCACACTCATACTATGGTAACCTGCTTTCTTCAAGGCGCCCAAGGTCCTGATATCCGGTTGCGTCATGTCTCTACTTATCGTTTTTTGTAAAAATGGTGATAAAGGTAACGGATTAATACTATGCATGAATTAACTAATCGTCTTCAACTTTCTTTTTGGGTTTTGGAGTATCCTTCTGCTTTTCCAACTCATCTGCCTTGTCTATCGCTTTTTGTCGTTCCTTCTCTGCCTTTTGTTCCAGTTCCTGTTCTGCTGCTTTCTGCTTGTCCCGCTCTTTCTGTTTTTTAAGCTTACGTTCCAGGCGCTCCACACGCGGACTTTTTTCGTCCTTGTTTTTTTCTTCTTTCTCTATGGAAGCCTGGTTGGCGCTGGTGAACTGTCCGCGGTCGAGCATACGATCAAGCTGCTCCAGTTTTCGTTGTTCGATATCGGTTTGCTTCAACACAACATCATAGCCGGTCTGGTTCTCGTTGTTGGTCCATTGCCCGGTATAGGTCTTGTTATTCAACTCCAGCTCCAGGGAACCTACCGGCGGCTCGTCTTCCATTATCCACTTACCCTCGGCATCCTTTGTTATGTTCAGCTTCACATAGTTTACCTGGTCGCCGAATTTGTACAAGCCATCATAAAAGAATGTTTTCCCGGATTTCACGTCGCGCAGATACCTGATGAAGAGCTTAACGGGGATCTCATCATCAAATTTCCCTTCGTAGTATTTGCGGTCAATAACTTCTTTCCTCACGTCCTGTTTTTCATCGTCACCACTATTCGTGATCCTGAGGTTCTTGTTGCCGGAGGAATCGGCATCAAGCGTATCTGCACCGAGCTTGAGCCGGGCGAGTTTTTTCAGTGTATCGCTATCGGGGTGTTTGGATAGCCACTCATAGAATTTCTCTTCTTCTTTTTCTTTGAATTGAAATTCCTCGATAGTAGAGGCCTCCAGAATATTCAGTACCTGCCCGCCATAGAAGAAGCCATTTATCTTTTGAATTTCCTTGATGGTAATGCAGAATGTAAGCCTGCCCATGAGGTCGCGTACGAACATATAGCCGCGAAACCGCTCGGGGCAGATCCTGTCAAATCCTATCAGGTCGCGTGAAGTATTTTCTTCCTTTCTCAGTTCATAGCGCTGCATGACAATTCCATTCCAGTGAATGCCGGAATCTTCACCCTTTTCCAGCACTTTACAGAACTTGGCAATGATGCTGCGGTTATAATAAGGGTCGAACTGGATGAGTGCTTTGGGGTGGTTCTTTAATTCACCAAGCGCGGCAACGGCATCGGGAGAGCGGTCGCCATAATGCATGACGAGGCTCCACAATGAATCGAAAGGAGGAAAAAGGTAAAAGTAGCTTGCTGTATCCTTATGGCTGAGGCAGGATAGTACTTCCTTCATCAACCCCACCTCTGTCCTGGGTTCTCCGCGATGCCGCCGTTTGGCCGACGCCGATGTAATGCCTGAGAACAGGAAAACGGAAACAAGGATGACAAACAGGTATCTCATCGGCATAGCGAAGCCTATAAAATTACGCAATTAGCGTGAAGGATAATAAGGCAAAAGGTTAAAAACGACTTCAGATCATCTCCAGGACACGCTCAGGCGGGCGGGCTATGATAGCCTTGCCGCCTTTCTCCACTATGGGGCGCTGCATAAGGCCGGGATGAGCAATAAGTATATCTATCCACTGATCTTCAGACAGTTGCTTTCCTGCAAACTCCTGCAAATATAACTCCTCACCGGTACGAACGAGATCAAAGGCGGGCATCCGGAGCTTTCGCAAAAGCGTTTTCAGTTCATCGTGCGACAGCGGTTCGGCCACATACCAGCGGACATTGTGCGGTATGTTCTGCTCAATGAGCATCTCCAGAGCGCCCTTGCATTTGCTACAGGAGCCATTGTGGTAAATAGTGATGATATCGCTCATTGTGTTAAGTATAAACCCCTGCATTTGGCAGGGGTTTGGTATCAAATGCGGGTTGGGGGCTATACGGACATTTCTTTTACATTGTCTGCTATCACAAGTCTGCCGAGTGTCTTTGCTTTTATCTCATCGATAGTAACTCCGGGGGCATACTCGATGCACTTAAAACCATCAGGTGTAATATCAAACACCCCAAGGTCGGACACTACCTTTTTTACGCAGCCAATACCCGTGAGGGGCAGCGTGCATTCAGATAACAGCTTACTTTCTCCCTTCGGATTGGTATGCTGCATGGCAACAATGATGTTTTTGGCTGCCGCTACGAGGTCCATAGCGCCGCCCATACCTTTTACCAGCTTCTTTGGTATTTTCCAGTTTGCGATATCACCATTGTCTGCCACCTCCATGGCGCCAAGTACGGTGAGGTCCACCTTGCCGGCCCGTATCATACCGAAGCTCATGGCGCTGTCGAAAATAGAAGAGCCAGGAAGAGTGGTGACGGTCTGTTTGCCCGCATTGATCATGTCCGGATCTTCATCACCCTCGAACGGAAAAGGGCCCATACCAAGCAGGCCATTCTCGCTTTGCAGCACTACATCTACACCATCGGGTATATAATTGGCAACCAATGTAGGGATGCCGATACCGAGGTTAACATAAAAGCCGTCCTGCAGTTCCTGCGCTATGCGTTTTGCTATTTGTTCTTTAGTGAGTGCCATTGTATGTAATGTGGGAAATGTGGAAAAATGTGATGAATGTGGTTTTACTTAATTAGTGTTGTTTGGTCTTTTAGCTGATAAGATTATTGAGTTCAACAATCGAATTATTTCATCAAGTTTGTTGCTTAATTCTGTATTGAAATTTGGTTTGTCAGTTTGTTCACATAAATACAGCCAATACCATGTTTCGCGGGCCTCTTTGTCTGCTATTTTTAGTTTATGAATAAAGTCTGCTTTGCTCTCGGCACTTTGTGCTTCCATTACACATGCTCCTATTGATGTTCCACTTCGTAATAATTGCCGTGCGATCACATATTTTTTGTTCGCTTCCAGGATCTCAACGTATTTGATCACCATTATCGAAAACTCAATTGAATGGCGAGCAATCGGATTTTTAGCAAGGTCAAGATTCATCGGATATAGTTCTTAGTGAATGCACATTCCAATCACATTGCCACACTCCATCACATTCTCTTTCTAACGGTTCTATTCTCAATACGTTTTTCATAATTGGTGCCCTGGAATATCCTTTTGACATAGATACCCGGAACATGGATGAAGTTGGGGTCAAGCTCTCCTGCGGGAACCAGCTCTTCTACTTCTGCAATGGTGATCTTGCCGGCCATCGCCATCAGCGGACTGAAGTTGCGTGCGGTGCCTTTGAAAACAAGGTTGCCCTGAGTGTCGCCCTTCCATGCCTTTACTATAGCAAAGTCCGCATCGAATGCTTCTTCGAGCAGGTAGTCGCGACCTTTGAAGTTGCGTACTTCCTTGCCCTCTGCAACTTCTGTGCCGATGCCAGCCAGCAGCCATACCGCCGGCATGCCGTAGCCAGCAGCCATGCAGCGAGTAGCCAGCGTACCTTGCGGTATCAGCTCCACTTCCAGCTCGCCACTCAGCAACTGTTGCTCAAATATCGCGTTCTCACCCACGTAGGAGGAGATCATTTTCTTCACCTGTTTTTTGTGCAGCATCAGGCCTATGCCGAAGTCATCTACACCGGCATTATTGGATATGCACGTAAGGTTGTCTATGCCTTTTTTTACAATAGCCGATATGCAGTTCTCGGGGATGCCGCACAGGCCAAAGCCACCCATCATGAGTGTGGCGCCTGACGGGATATCCTTTATCGCTTCATCAGCGTTTGCAACAACTTTTTTCATCTATTGGATTTTGAGAGTGCTAAATTAGGAGATTAGATGGGTTATTAAAAAAGATAGTTCAATGACAAATGGGTTGTTTAATTTTGAATGACCATTTCTGAATATTCCATGTCAAAAAAGAACCAATCGCGCCCCGACGGCCTTGCCTACTCCACTAATAAGGATTTTTTTAATGATTATCCAGAGCAGGAACCGGAAGAAACGTTACCCAAGAACAACCAAAAACTGAGGGTGAAGCTGGATACCAAGCAGCGAGCCGGTAAAGTGGTGACACTAGTGGAGGGGTTTACAGGGAGCAACGACGACCTGGAGGCGCTCGGAAAACAGCTAAAAACCAAGTGTGGCACAGGGGGCAGCGTGAAAGACGGCTACGTAATGATACAAGGAGATTATAAAGAAAAAATTATTGCATGGCTGAAGGATTGGGGCTATGTTTTAACCAAAGGATAAGTGTATTTTTGCGCGTCATTTCTACTACATGTTACAGGATATCAAAATACTGAATGAGAAAGAAACCCGTGGTGGTTTCGGAGAAGGAATATTGGAAGCGGGACACCGCAACCCGAATGTGGTGGCGCTGACAGCGGACCTTGCCGGCTCTCTGAAGCTGAATGCTTTCATCAAGGAATTTCCTGACCGCTTCATTCAGTGTGGTATCGCTGAGGCTAATATGATAGGTGTGGGCGCGGGCCTCACTATAGGCGGCAAGATACCCTATACTACTACATTCGCTAACTTCTCTACTTCACGTGTTTACGACCAGATACGCCAGAGTGTGGCGTATAGCGGCAAGAATGTGAAGATATGCGCATCGCACGCAGGCCTTACGCTGGGTGAGGATGGCGCTACGCACCAGGTGCTGGAAGATATAGGCATGATGAAGATGCTGCCGGGTATGACTGTGATCGTTCCGTGCGACTTTAACCAGACCAAGGCGGCAACTATTGCTATTGCAGACTATGATGGTCCGGTTTACCTGCGTTTTGGTCGCCCGAAGTGGCCTAACTTTACTGCAGAAGATCAGAAATTTGAAGTGGGTAAGGCGCAGGTGCTGGCAGAGGGTACTGATATATCTATCATTGCCTGCGGCCACCTGGTATGGATGGCTGTAGAGGCTGCCAAGATACTTGCTGAAAAGGGTATCTCTATAGACCTGATCAATATGCATACTATAAAGCCGCTTGATGAAGCCGCTGTGATCAAGTCTTTATCTAAAACAGGTTGTGTTGTTACCGCTGAGGAGCACCAGATCAATGGTGGCCTTGGTGACAGCATTGCCAATGTAGCAGCGCGTGCTTGTCCCGTTCCTCATGAATATGTGGCTGTGATGGATACCTTCGGGGAAAGCGGTACGCCTAAGCAATTGCTGGACAAGTATGGCCTGACCAAGGAAGCCATTGTAGTTGCAGCAGAGAAGGCACTGGCGAGGAAGAAAGGATAATCATTACCATAGTGCATAAAAATAACTGCAGGATGAAAAAGCTAAGCTATCTCTTTGTGTCTTTTATCCTGGTGGGTGCCTCATGCAGAACTCCCAAAGACTTCCAGTTTCAGCAGGTGCAGAATTTCAGCATTGGCGCAGCCGGGCTGAAAGAGTCGAAGCTGACGATGGATGTTAAGTTATATAACCCTAACAATTACAAAATGAAGCTGAAGAAGGCCGACCTTGATGTATATCTCAATGGTAGCCGCCTCGGTAAAATGAATCTCTCGAAGAAGTATTTGGTTCCGTGCAATGATACTTTCTGCCTGCCGATAACTGTGGACGTGGATATGAAGAATATACTGGCCAATGCAGTGCAGCTAATGATGAACAACGAGGCTACTGTGAAACTTACCGGAAAGGTGAAAGCCGGGAGGCACGGCATTTATGTACCTGTGCCGGTAAACTATGAAGGTAAGCAGGATATAAGGGGTGCAATAAAGCTTTAGATCAGAATTTGTTCTTCCACATCATGCTTTCTACAGGCTTGTCTGTACGGCCTGTGTACTTGGCATTCGCTTTCTTGTTGTACTTGTTGATCACCTCTCCTTCGGTAGTGAAATAGATAAGCTGTCCTACGGGCATACCTGTATATACGCGCACCCGCTGAATGCAGGATATTTCAAGCGTCCAGGCATTACAGAAGCCTACATCACCCTTGCCCGCGGTAGCATGGATATTGATGCCGAGACGACCGGTAGAGGACTTTCCCTCAAGAAAAGGCACGTGCGCATGGGTCTCGGTATATTCCTGTGTCACCCCAAGGTACAGCACGCCGGGCTGTAATACATAACCTTCTTCCGGAATCTCGAAATGGCTGATCGTATTGTGTTTGCGAGCGTCAAGTGTGCTATCGTCATAGACAGCCAGCCATTTGCCCAGGTGTACGTCATAAGAGTTGGAACCCAGCTTTTCGCGGTTAAAAGGCTCGATCACAATATTGCCTTTTTCTATTTCTTCGAGTATTCGTGAATCAGAAAGGATCATGCGGCAAATATAAATAAACCTATACCCCTGAATGAAAGCCCCCACGATTTTTTTTCCACAGACAAGATACTTATGAGTCCTTTTATTATATAATGAAATAGGCGGCGAAAATGGCTGTTTATTAGGTTAAAAATGATATTTTTGCCACCCTTTAATACAGTATATGGAATACAGAGAAATAGTAGCAGTTACAGGTCTCGGAGGCCTTTATCAATTACTGACAACAAAGAGCGATGGCGCCATTGTACGCAGCGTAGCCGAAAAGACCACTCGTTTTATATCTGCCCGCCAGCATAACGTGACGCCGCTGGAAAGCATAGAAGTGTACACTACGGGCGACAACGTGCGCCTGCACAATGTGTTTCAGAAGATGCAGGAACATGAAGGTTCTACTAACCCGGTGGACCCAAAGACCGCGGATAACAATGCGATCAAGGGCTATTTCAAGTCCATCTTCCCTGAGTTTGATGAAGAACGCGTGTATGTGAGCGACATGAAGAAGATGCTGAAGTGGTATGAGATATTGAAGAGTAATGACCTGCTGCGTTTTGAGGAAGAAGTGGCTGAGGTTGCGGAAGAAGCGCCTAAGGTGGAAGAGGTGGCACCGGTAGCTGAAGAAAAACCTAAGAAGAAGGCTGCCAGCAAAAAAGCAGAAGCTGCTGAAGGTGAAGAAAAGCCTAAAAAGGCCGCAGCTAAGAAGAAAGTAGCTGAAGAAGCCGCAGAGGGTGAGGAAAAACCGGCTAAGAAGACCGCCAAAAAGAAGAAAACAGAAGAATAATACGAATAATATGCCGCGGCATACATATTTGTAATTTTTAGTTGCCTGAGAAAATATTTTTTCTATCTTAGTGCTATCATGAAGAACAAGATCATACTGATACTGGCTGCCCTGGTGCTGCTCCTGGAACTGAGCAGTTGCCGGATGCATGAGGCAAGGATGGGGGGTAACTATTTTCAGCCTACGCGCACCCGTCACCACTGGTCGCGCGAACGCAAGATGAATGTGCGCCACCAATTCTGGGGCAGGCACCGTGCAGGTATGAAGCCATACAAAAACAGAGGACAAGTAAGATTCTAAAGAAGATATCAAATCAAAAAGGAAGCGCCCCGTTATTCGGGGCGCTTCCTTTTTAACTGTGTATCAGGAGAATAGCGTGTTGTCGCCAAAGCTCTTGCTCCGCCCCAGGTGCTTGTATGCTTTTTCGGTGGCTTCTCTGCCGCGGGGGGTTCGGAGTATATAGCCTTCCTGTATCAGAAACGGCTCATATACCTCCTCGATGGTGCCGGCTTCCTCGCCAACTGCTGTTGCAATATTATTGATGCCCGCAGGTCCTCCTTTGAATTTATCAATGAGTGTGGTGAGGATCTTGTTGTCCATATCATCAAGGCCACTCTCATCTACATTCAGCGCTTTGAGGCCGTGCTCTACGATGGCAAGGTCTATGACACCGTTGCCGAGCACCTGTGCAAAATCGCGCATGCGGCGCAGCAGCCCATTGGCGATACGTGGTGTGCCACGGCTCCTGCCTGCAATTTCTTTTGCCGCATCTGATGTGATGCGCACCTGTAATACTGTAGCCGCACGCATGATGATCCGTTGCAGGACCTCGGTGTTGTAGTATTCGAGCCTGGACTTGATACCGAAGCGAGACAGCAACGGAGCTGTAAGCAGGCCACTACGCGTGGTAGCGCCTACTAATGTGAACGGATTGAGGGTTAGTTGTATGGAGCGGGCCGACGGACCTGAGTCGATCATGATGTCGATCTTAAAATCTTCCATGGCAGCGTAGAGATATTCCTCTACCACGGTACTAAGCCTGTGTATCTCATCGATAAACAATACGTCACGAGGTTCCAGTCCCGTAAGCAGACCGGCGAGGTCGGCAGGTTTTTCTATCACCGGGCCGCTTGTCTCCTTGATAGCAACACCCAGCTCATTGGCAACGATGCGCGATAATGTCGTTTTTCCCAGGCCGGGAGGGCCGTGGAAAAGGATATGATCCAATGGTTCGCCACGCATATTGGCAGCCTTGATAAAGACCCTGAGGTTATCTATCAGCTTTGGCTGACCCGCGAAATCCTCTATGGTCTGGGGGCGTATGGTATTCTCATACTCGCGCTCCTGTGCACTCAGGTTTCCGGTAGGCCGTACGTGGGAATTGGACATTGGTTAAAATTACGAAAAAGGAATGATTGGGCAGGAGCATAAAAAAAAGTGGCCGGGATATCCGGCCACCTGTTATAAGTTATTGCTTATTTTTTCTTTGCGGGTGCGGCAGGTTTTGCTGGGGCTTTTTCCGCCGCTTCTATCTCGAGCAGAGCACGATCCTGCGGATCGATAGCACGGATCTTATCCATGTACATCTTCATGTTGTCCTTGTCCTTTTTGTTATAGTAGTAATACAACAGATATTCATAGGCACCTTTCTGTTCGTTCTTTTTTGGATAGTCAGGGCCAACTTTATCCAGCCATTTTACGAAGTAAGGAACGGCATCACCGGTAGTGGCTTCAGAATCTATGGCTGATGCCGCGCGACCCTGCCAGTAGAAAGAAGAAGGCTGGTCGGGATATTTTGTCGCAAACTCATTAGCCGCAGTCATTGTTTTACCCAGGTCTTTGCAGTAATAATACATGATAGTTCTCCATGCGTAATCGGCCGCCTGTGTCTCCGGATTTGCCTTGACAAGATTGTCGTACCAATCGGCAGATTTGCAATAGTCTTTCTTAGACTTGAATGCCTCGGCTATCTGGCGATAAACGTCCGTCTTATTACGAGCAGTATCGCCGGCAATACCTTTGGTATAATAAACACCTGCCGAATCAAGCATGTCGAGTTTCAGGAACAACTTACCCAACTGGATGTAGTCGCCGGGCATTATTTTCTTTGAGTCCTGGATGGCGAAATAAGAGCGGAGGTTCTTCAGCGCCTCAACGGAATCACCACAGTCGGCCTGTGAATAACCGAGAATGCCGGTCACTTCTATCCGGTTCTCTTTTGTGAGCTGTTCGTTCATCAGGTCTTTGGCATATTTCACCGCATCGCAACTGCTCTGTGCACGATATAGGGCACGTACATATTCTATCCTGTCAGACAGTGTATTGTCAGACAGTTCGAGATATTTCTTGATGTTCTCGAGGGCAGCCTGGTATTTGCCTGAGCGTGTATATGCGTTTGCGAGTGCTTTGTATGGCAGCGGGTTGGTAGCATCGGCTTCTTTAGCCTTAGCATAGTTGTCAAGCGCGCTCTGATAATTGCGGGCCTCATACCAAAGGTCGCCAATGCGTGTAAAGCCGAGCGAGTTCTTTGCGTCCTTCTCAGTTACATGCTCATAGTTATTCATCGCGTTACCGCCACCACCTGGGGTCTTGCGGTATACATCGCCTATGCCGATGTGTGCATCGAGGTCATCGTTCTTGGTGAACACGTCTGTGTACCAAGTTATGGCTTGCTGGTTGTCTCCACCTTCGCTGTAAGCAATAGCGTCTGCAGCATATTTCTCCTGCATCCACTCTTTCTTTTTAGACTTGGCAGCCAGGTCTTTGGCGATCTGCATAGCCTTAGCTACATCTTTATTAGCAAAGGCTACACGCGCCATACCGGAGATGTTCGCGGGATCTTCCGGGTATTTGGAAAAAGTTGAGCTGGCCGTAGCAATGTCCCCCGACTCAAGGTAGGTGAGGCCGAGATAGTAGTTAGCCAGCGGGTCGGTAGCCGCGAGCGGAGCCAGGATGCCCTGTGCGCTCTTCAACTTGCGATAGTTGTACATTTTGATACCACTTTCACGCGTGCCTTGCGCCATAGCGCTCATTGTAACGGCCGCCGCCGCCATGATCATTATTACTTTTTTCATATTCTGTTCAGTACCTACTGTACCGGTTGTTAAAAAATCTATTGGTTGTTAATTTTTGCTTCTCTGATGGTTATCTGTGCTTTTAACGGGAAAAAGTGTGAATGAAGAAATACCAGTTGACCGCGATAACTGCCCAGGAAATTGGCCACGCCTGTGCCAAGTCCGTGATAACTCTCCGCATTGATGTAGTATAGCTTGCGGGTAAGCGGGTAAGACTTCAGCGCAACATACGCCTGGTATGGTTTGTAGAATTGCCTGTCCTTATCATTTTGCAGCGCAACCACTTTTACATTTTGTATAAAAGTGCCTGATTGGGAGGTGTCTTCATTTGCATATACGTAGCTCATACCCACAAAGCCAATAGCATCCGGATTCTTTGAAACGTAATCAATGACATCCTTATTGCCTTTTGCCGCAAATACATTGCTGCCAAGCTTACTGCCCCTGAGCACTGAGTCGGTAATATAGCGCACAGTACCGGAAGCCTGATTGTCAAATACTGCTGTGTATTTTTTCCTGTACTGCCCTGTGAGAATACCGGTAAGCGCATTCATGTCGAGCACCGTATCCGGGGAGCTATTGTTTACGATCACCGCAATCGCATCACCTGCGAGCGCTTCAGACGAAGGGAATATCTTTTCATGCTCGCAGAGATCCTTTTCCGCTTTAGTGAGCTCGCGCGTCACCAGTATGATGCGGGCCTTATGAGAGAAATAGTCCTTGAAGCATTCCGCCTCTGGCTTGTAGTGAACGGTGACCTTGGCCTCGGGGAAGCTACTGTCAAAGATCTTCATTTGCTCTTCTATGATAGGCTGGTAAGATTCATCTGCTGATATCTCGATCTGGCCTTTGCCAACCGTATCGGAATGTTTAGGCGTATCATCTTCACATGCCATGAATGAAATGCCTGCCAACACAAACAGAAAGATGTCTTTCAACCGACGCATAGAGTGCGCAATTTTACTTATTGAATTTAAAGAACGGAAATAAATATATCTGTTGTAACAATAATTTAACAGGGCGCAAAGATAGTTATGTTTACCAGAAACGGCGTTCAGTAAAGCTTATCGGCTATCTTCTTTCTTGCCCGGCATAACATCTTTCAGCCCGCGATAGAAACGTGCTATACCACCTACCGCCATCATGCCTCCAAGCAGCCACGCTACCCATGCAGGAACATCTATATTTCCGAAAGAACGAAAAATGACCAGCCAGCCCCCGACAAGGGTATAAAACACGCCCATTACGAGGTCGCTACCGGTGCGGAAATGTGTTCTCTGTCTTCTTGCTTCCAAACTCATTATTTATATTTACTTTGTAAAAATAGTATGAATAATACTAAAGACACAGAATTGAACGTGTTCCACATGGCAATGAATTAAATTTTAACAGAGGAATAAAGATCGTCATGTATAAATGCATCTGTTATGTCTCTTTCTGATAAATTCAAGATATGGCAATTTTCTAAAAGCAGGCTTGAAGCCTTCAGCGATGGTGTATTTGCCATCGTGATCACGCTGCTGGTGCTGGAGATAAAGATACCGGAGATAGAACACCCTAACGATATTCACGAGGTATTGCACGCGTTCAGAAGTGTAGCGCATATATTTTACAGCTGGGTCATCAGTTTCTTCTTTGTGGCACTGATATGGCTGCATCACCACCAGATCATGTCCATGGCCACACGCAGTGATTATGGTGTGGTGTGGATCAACAATATACTCTTGTTCTTCATAACGCTGCTACCGTTCCCTACACACCTGATAGGGTCATATCCCGGCCAGCCGCTTATGGTGGCGTTGTGGGGCGCAACTGTAGGTATCACCACATTAGTGCTTACGTGGTTGTATCACTACTGTACCAGGAACTATCTGAATGAAGGTTATGATAAAGCTTCTGTAAAGAAGAATGTAAGGTTGTCGATCTTTGGTGGGCCATTGCTATATATGATGGCTGCCGGCCTTAGCTTTATCAATGTAAATATTGCATACGTTATCTATTTCTTTGTTCCGGTGCTGTATATACTGCCTCTGGACAAACAGCGACTACCTACGTCAGCAAAGCGCGGAGACGGCGATCAATAAAGATGCTTTAACAAAATTATAAGCATACAGGCTTGTGGATAAGCCTGATAAAGTACGTCTTTTACATAAATACCACAGATCATGAAGAGCAAATCGTTTATTATAACAGCCGTGTCCATATGCCTGATAGCACAGGCGCAAGGACAAGAGCAACACAAACTGAGCATAGATGCAGCAACCGTATTTCTGAGTGGCGCTGAATTATTGAGCAGCACGAAGCTGAACCTCGCAAAAGGGGAGAATGAGATCTTGTTCACCAATGTGGCCGGCGATGTGAATAGCCAGAGCCTGTCTGTAAAAGCAACCAATGGCGTGGTGGTGGAGGCGGCTACTTTCCAGAACAACTACCTGAGCAATGAAGTGCTGTCTCCGCATGCCAGGGAGATAAAGGACAGTATAGAACAGGTAAAAGATGTAAAGGCGGGAATAGAGACCAGGATATCGGTGATAAGCGAGCAAATAGCCGCACTGAAGGACAATAAAAAAGTGGGCGGCAATAATACCGGTATGTCTGTAGCTGAACTGACCAAGCTACTGGACCTGATAGGCGCTCGCATGGAGGGGTATATGACACAGAAGAATAAGGAAGAAGATAAGCTGCGCAAGACAAACGAGCTGCTCACCAAACTGGAGAAGCAACTGAATGAAGAACAGAAAAAGGCCTATCAGCCCGGAGGGCAATTGCTGGTAAAGTTCTATGCAAAAGAGGCGACCAATGCAGATATTGTGATCAGCTATGTGGTGCCACATGCGGGCTGGAGTCCGACCTACGATATATGGGCTGATGATGCTCACAGCCCGGTTAAGCTATTTTACAAGGCGAATATTTACCAGAACAGTGGTGTGAAATGGAACAATGTAAGATTGGTATTGTCCACCGGAAATCCGAGTGAAGGTGCACAGGCTCCGGTAATAAGCCCATGGTACCTTGCCTTTTATGTGCCGCCACAAATAGAATATGCTGCCGGGCGTGCCGATATTGCCGCGTATAAAAAGCCACTGGTGGACCAGGACAAGCCATCCTCTCATATACTAATGGCTGAACAAACATCAATCAATAACTATGTTACAGTGGACAATTCAGGGGTGAATACAAGTTTCGACATAGATCTGCCCTATACCATACCCAGTGACGGACAACAGCACCTGGTGTCTGTAAAGAAATATGATATGCCGGCAACCTACAGGTATTATGCAGCACCAAAGCTGGATCACGATGCTTTTCTGCAGGCACAGATCACGAACTGGGAGGACCTCAACTTATTGCCGGGACAAACTAACATCTTCTATGAAGGTACTTATGTAGGGCAGGGGTATATGGATGTGCGTAACCTCAAAGATACAATGACCTTTTCGCTGGGCAGAGATAAGAAAATAGTGATAAAAAGAGAACAGGACAAAACACTGCGCAGTGTAAAGACCATTGGTATCAATGTGCGTGAAACGTTCGGGTATAACATAACCATACGGAATACCCGGAAAGAGCCGGTGAACCTGATGATCATAGATCAATTGCCGGTAAGTAATGATAAGGACATAGTGCTTGAAGATAAGAATACCGGTAATGCGGAATATGATGAGACAAACGGAAGCCTGAAATGGCTGATGACGCTTGGCTCAAATGAGAGCAAAAAACTGGATTTCGGGTATACAGTGAAATATCCAAAAGGTAAAGAAGTAACAGGGTTGAGATAGCAGGGAAATGAGTAGAAAGCAAAAAAGCCATTTTCGGGAAGAAAATGGCTTTTTTAATTAAGTATCAATTATTTACTCGCGGTTAATTCTGAAATCCTGTAGCATATAATTGCCATCTTTTAGCCGCATCAGGATATAAACGTTGAATTTGATGTTCGTAGTGGTGGTAAAGTACCCGATAATGAATTTTGAAGTATTGTCGGGGGATCCGTTGTCCATTACAATAAACTCGCGGGGAATATTTTTGAAGAAAAAATCTCTGAGCACAGCTTCAGCCTGATTGTGGCTGTAAATAGATTGGTTGTTGTTGATGGTCAGCGGAACAAAATTATCAAAGTACCGTACCATATCTCCAACATGATCATTACGAATCGCATTCACCATATCCTCCAGTGGCGTATGCGACGTCTGAGCATGCGTAGTGTTAAATACCAGCAGGCAGGTAAAAGATAACAACAATCGTTTTAAGTAAAGTTTCATTTCAATAAGCACACTACCATTTAGTCTCAGTAAAGATAAGGCAAAAATCAAGCCAATTATCTTGTTAAGAACAATGTCATTAAAAAATATATAGGGTCTCTTTGGTTGAGTCGTAAGTATATAGCATCAAAAATCAAGCCAAATTGTTCGTTTTGAGCGTAGATGCGACGAATTAATAAATAATTTATTTACCGGGAGCTATAGCAATAATAGATAACTCTATGAATAAAGAAAAAAATATTCGTAAATAGATCATTATTAAGATAAAAGCTCGCAAGGTTTGATACCGGTCACCCGTTTGAAGGCTGTACTGAAATGTGATATGCTACTATATCCCAATGTATTGGCCACGTCTGTGACAGATAGCCCCTGGCCCTGTAACAATTCTTTTGCCCGCGCAATTCGTAGTTCCTGCTGATATTCATGAATGGTTTTGCCGGTAAGTGCCTTAAAGCCTTTTTTAAGATAGCACTCATTCATGGCTACTTTCCGGGATAGCTCCCGGATGGTATGAGGGCGGTCGAGATGCTGTTCGATGATATTGCGTGCTTCTGATATCTTATCCCTTTCAGTCTCAAAGGCAAGAAAACGGCAGGCCGGAACCTGGCTGTCGGTGATAGGCACTGTCAATCCTTCCAAGGCCGAGCGAAGTAACTGCAGGCATAGCTCGGTTTGCTGCAAAGTTCTGGCAAAAGAAGCCAGGCCCACATTTTTATCACATTGTGATAGTAGCGTCCTCATCTGCATGGTAACCGGAAACTGTTGTTCTGTTACCTCATCGAAACGGAACGGTTTGTTGGACATCAGCATTTCAGCCGGATACTGTCCGAAGAAGGCCGGCATGAAACGAATGGCGCAGACGGTTCCATTGTCGGAAGCGTCATCGTCGTATTGAAGAAAGCAAAGCTGAAGACAGAACTCGCCGTCGCCTATCGGGAAAAGGTATAATTTGCCTTCATCTTCGGCTACGGTGTCTGACGGAAGGGCAACACGGACCCATTCGACCAGGATATTATTGCTGATAGCAAGGGCGTCGCCCTGTAAAACAATAGCATCACTTCCCAGGAAACGTTCCAGGGGATCGAGTATCTGCTGAGTATCTACAGGTAAGGATGGCACTACAGCAAAGTTAGTCACTATCCTATATCATTTGTCAGGGAACTATCAGTTATTAGCTGTAGCCCGATAGACGATATTGATAACGCTCTATATCATATAGACAACCAATCCGTCGCGGAGCTTAGGTTCGAACCATGTGCTTTTGGGTGGCATCACATTGCCGCTGTCTGCTATATTAAAAAGCTGCTGTATGGATACGGGGTACAGAGAGAATGCAACCGCCATTTCTTTACTGCTCACTTTCTTCTCCAGTGCGCCCATGCCACGTATGCCGCCTACAAAGTCGATGCGCTTGTCGGTACGCGGATCTTTTATTCCGAGGAGTTTATCCAGTACATTTTGTTGTAGTATCGTGACATCCAGCACCCCTATCGGGTCTTCGGTCCAGGTTCCGGTACGGGCCACGAGTTTGTACCATTTGCCATCGAGATACATACCAAATTCATGAGGTTGTGCGGGTTTGAATGCGGTGTCGCCTATGCGGAAAACTTCAAAGTCTTTTTGCAGAGCCTGTACAAATTCTTCAGGGATCATGCCGTGCAGGTCCTTAGCCACGCGGTTATAGTCCATGATCTTGAGTTGGCTGGCAGGGAAGATGCAGGTAATGAAGTAATTAAATGCCTCGTCTCCATCTATGGAGTAACCATTTTCGCGCATCTCCTTACAAACCTTAGCAGCGGATGCTGCACGGTGGTGCCCGTCTGCAATATAGGTGCACGGAACATCGTTGGTAAAGCTATGTGTGATGGAAGCAACCTTTGAATAGTCATTAACCACCCACAGTATATGCCGGATGCCATCAGCCGCGGTAAAGTCGTATTCGGGCGCATGTGTTTTCTTCCAGTCGCCGATAATATTCTCTACACTGGCACAATCGTTGTAAGCAAGGAATACAACACCTGTTTGCGCACCTGTAGTAAGGATGTGATTGATCCTGTCCTGTTCTTTCTCCGGACGGGTAAACTCATGCTTTTTAATGATGCCATTATTATAGTCATCAATTGATGAGCCGCAGATGAGCCCTGTTTGTGAACGCCCGTCCATAACAAGTTCATAGATATAATAGCAAGGGTCATTATCCTGAACAAGTACCTTGTTCTGTATCATCTGGTCCAGGTTTTCTTTTGCCTTTTCATACACAAGTATGCTGTGCACGTCCACATTCTCGGCAAGATCTATTTCAGACCGGGTAACATGATAAAAGTTATAATGATCTTTCCTGAATTCACGCGCTTCCGCTACGCTTACAACATCATACGGAAGGGTTGCCACTTTTTCTGCGAGTACCTGTATTGGTCTCAGTCCTTTGAAGGGGGTAATTTTTGCCATAATATCTGTGCTTCCTTACGGAAGTGATTTGATCAATGCTACTAATTTTTCTACTGCGGTTAAAGATACTGCATTATACAAAGACACACGGAAGCCACCTACGGAGCGATGTCCCCTGATGCCGGTAATATTATTTTCATCACATAGTTGAAGTAACAAAGCTTCATTGGCCGGAGTGTCTGCCGTGAAGCAGACATTCATTAAGCTTCTGTGTGTTTTTTCTGTAACGTACGGTATGAAGGTCTTACTATTGTCAAGAGCGTCATAAAGTAGCTGCGCCTTCTTGTTATTTTCCTCCTCTATTGCCTGAATGCCCTTATTCTTTGTCCACCGGAGCATGAGCAAAGAGGTGTAGATGCCGGCCACGTTTGCGGTATTGAGTATAGAGTTCTCAAGTGCCTGCTGCTTATAGCTGAGCATTGGCGGCAGTATTCTCGCCGTGCGGTTCAACATGTCTTTCCTGATGACAGCGAGCGCTACACCGGCAACACCGAGATTTTTTTGTGCAGCTGCATAGAACATTGCATAACGAGAGTAGTTGTGGCGGCGGGAGAAAATGTCGCTGCTCATATCGGCAATCAGTGGTGTCGTCACCTCGGGAAAATGATGCCACTGGGTTCCGTATATGGTACTGTTCGTTGTGAAGTGCAGGTAGGCAAGTTTATCAGGTATGTTGGCCGGCCACTCCGGTAAATGACTATAGTTGACCTCTTTTGAGGAGGCGAGTATCTGTACATCTCCATAGCCTGCCGCATATTCGGCTGCTTCTTCGGCCCAGTGCCCGCTGTTAATGTATCCGGCTGACTGGTGTGCAGGAAGAAAATTCATTGGAATCATGCAAAACTGCAGCCTGCCTCCTCCGTGCAACCACAATATCTCGTAGCGGTCGTCGAGACTACATAACTCCCTGACCAACTGTTTACTTTCCTCGATGATAGCAAGGAATTCTTTTCCCCTGTGAGGTAATTCCAGGATAGATAGACCTGTATTGTTGTAGTCTATTGTAGCCGCGGCAACTTCCTGTAGCACACTTTCGGGAAGCGCAGCAGGGCCTGCGTTAAAGTTTATCTTTCTTCCCATTATGTTCTGTTTCCACCTCTGTGGTGATGCCGCCGCTAACGGCAAACTTCATCGCCTCACCGGCAGTCATATCTGTGACCGGTTTAATGTTGTTACTGTCTATAACAATGACCCAGCCTGAGATAGCGTAAGCATGCGGCATATAAACAGCGACCTTATCCCGGAGCCCCAGATGAGACATGTCGCTTTGCGTCATAAAACCTATCCTCCAGATCTCCGGATTGACATTTACACAAACCCAAACGGGTTTATTGAAACGTTTCTTATCCCCTACAAATGATTTGATCACATCGCGGATGGAAGAATAGATGAACTTGACGCCAGGCGTATGTTCAAGCAAATTAGCGAACGAATCAAATATCCATTTACCGATGAAAAATCTTGTACCGAGGAAACCGATAACCGTAACAGTAACTATGATGATGAGGAAGCCTATTCCACGTGGCATATGCATCTGTTCTACAGGCACAAGGCTGTCGATATTTACAAATACAGTGTATAGCAAATAACCTGTTAACGCTATGGGGCTGAGTAACAGCAATCCCTGCAGAAATGACCTAAGCAGAATAGCAGCAAAGCGACGCATGGGTGCAAAGGTATGTAAACTTAGCTGGTCAAATAGGTTAAAAAATATTAATGCTATATTTGCCTTTATGGAGAAGGCTATCATCATTAAACATATTGAGGAGAGTGCGCATCATTTCTTAGTGAGTGTGCACAAGGAGGGGAAGCACGCTCAAACAACCGGAATCATCATCAGGAAATATATAGAGACCGGCCATATAACGCAAGATGAGGAAAAGGCATTGAAGCTGCAATTGGCAGATACGCTGAAGATATGTGGTGTAATGGTGCCATTCGTGCTGATTCCCGGCGCTTCCATCATCATGCCTATCCTTATAAAAGTGGCCGGTAAGCACAACATCAATTTATTGCCGTCTGTGGCATGATCAAAGGTTTATACAGATATACATATTTGGTGCTCTTTTGCCTCACTTGCTTGTGCAAAGCAAAAGGCCAGGAACAACCTCACTTTTATGGAACAGAGGTACAGGTGAATGGCATTGCCGGAAAGGTGTTCCGGCATGAAAAGAAATTCACGCTGCCCATCCCTGCGCTTACCACCGGCATAGACGCAGCTTTTTTTCATCAGACCAATGGAAAGCATGACTGGGAGAAGCGATGTGGTTATCCCGCATGGGGATTAGGAGTAACCTATGTGAATTATGGTATTGACTCTGTTTATGGGCAATTGGTGGGCATATATCCTGCATTTGAGTTCCCGATCATCAATAGACGAGGTTGGCAATGGACATTTCGCCTGGGCAATGGAATAGGGTACGTTACCAGGGCATTCAGCCGTATAAACCCTGTAAATACGATCAATATAGCCGAGGGTAGCCATGTGAATGACTTCGCGATGATACAAACCGACGTGCGGTATCATATCAATAAGCACTGGGCGTTCCAGGCGGGGGGTAATCTCGTTCACATCTCTAATTCATCTTTTCGTAAGCCTAATCTTGGCATCAATATGGCGGCGGCACATGCAGGCGTTACATATGCGCCGGTTACTTATCGTCCTGCGCATGACAGCAGACCACTGCCAAGGTTGCCTAACAGGTGGCTGCTACAAGCAAGGACCGGTATGGGATTTGTGGCGTCTTATACAGCCGGCGGACCGATCTACAAGGAATATATGCTATCGGGATTTGTGAGTAAACGCTGGCGAAACAACAACAAATTCTTTGGCGGACTTGATTACTCTTACCATGAGAATGTGTATGCCTATCTCAGAAACAATGAACTGGTTACCGGAGAAGAAGTGAAGAACGCGTATAAAAGCGCGGTGTTTGCCGGGGATGAATACCTGCTGGGCCGTCTTGGTATTATGTTCCAGGTAGGGGTTTATTTGCAGCCATCTTATGTGAATCTCGGGGCTTATTATGAAAAAGCAGGGGCTAATTATTATGTAGTGCAAAAGGAAAAAGGGCTATTAAAAGAGCTATGTGTGTATGCCTATGTGAAAGCCCATAAAACTACTGCCGAAACGGGTGAGATAGGACTGGGTTTTGGCCTGTAAAAAAGCCAACCCGAATGGTCCCGAAAATCAAATCTGTTAATAAATACCCGAGTTATCCACAAATCAGCATTTTTCAAGGGTTTAAGGCCCTTTTTCAACCCCGATTTTTATTGGTTTGGAGCTATGTTTTCGTTATCTTTGTTGAGTTAAAAAACAGTCGCAAATAATATTTTTCTGCATGTATTTCGGGCGTTGTTTTTTTGCAGTAGTTACCCCTAAAAAATAAACATTTCGGTTAGTGAATAATATGGATACTGGAAACGAAGTTTTACAGGTGCCCACCACGTATGGTGCGGATAGTATCCAGGTGCTGGAAGGCCTGGAAGCGGTTCGTAAACGTCCCGCGATGTACATCGGTGATATAGGTGTAAAAGGCCTGCATCACCTGGTGTATGAAGTAGTAGATAACTCGATAGATGAGGCGCTGGCAGGATATTGTAAGAATATCCTTGTCACCATTCATGCGGACAACTCGATCAGTGTGCTGGATGATGGTCGTGGTATTCCTACGGGTATCAATGCCAAGGAGGGCCGCTCTGCGCTGGAGCTAGTAATGACGGTGTTGCATGCCGGTGGCAAATTTGACAAGGATACTTATAAGGTGTCCGGTGGATTGCATGGTGTGGGCGTGAGCTGCGTGAATGCGCTGAGTACACGCCTGCATGTAACTGTGTACCGTGAAGGAAAAACCTTTGAGCAGGAATATGAAAGGGGGGTCCCAAAATATGCCGTTCGCGAAACCGGTGAGCCATCTGAAAAGACGGGTACACTGGTTCATTTCTCGCCAGACGGAACTATTTTCAAGGATACAGTATATAAGCGCGAGATACTCGCAGGCCGCCTCCGCGAACTGAGCTACCTGAACAAGGGTATCCGTATCACGCTGAATGATGCGCGTGATAATTCCGGTGAAGACCACATATCGTCGGAAACCTATTACAGTGAGGGTGGTATTGTTGAATTTGTCCAGACCCTGGACAAAGCTGCAAAGAGAGACCCCTTGTTGCAGACACCGATATTTGTAGAGGCTCATGATAAGGAGACAAATGTGACAGTGGATGTGGCACTTTCTTACAACACGTCGTACAGTGAAAATATCTTCTCTTATGTAAACAACATCAACACGATAGAAGGTGGTACGCATGTTGCGGGATTTCGTCGTGCCATTACGCGCGTGTTCAAAGCGTATGGCGATAAGAACAAGATGTTTGAGAAGGCTAAAGTGGAGATCACCGGAGACGACTTCCGTGAAGGGCTTAGCGCTATTATCTCAGTAAAAGTTCCGGAGCCACAGTTTGAAGGCCAGACCAAGACAAAGCTGGGTAATAACGATGTGATGGGTGTGGTAGATGTATGTGTAAGCCGTGTGCTGGAAGCATATCTTGAAGAACATCCGAAGGAAGCAAAGTACATTATTGATAAAGTGATACTCGCTGCACAGGCACGTGCCGCGGCGCGTAAGGCGCGTGAAATGGTGCAGCGTAAAAGTGTGCTTACCGGCGGAGGCATGCCGGGCAAACTGGCTGACTGTTCTGAAAGGGACCCGGAAAAATGCGAGCTGTACCTGGTGGAAGGTGACTCGGCCGGTGGAACGGCCAAGCAAGGCAGGGACAGGGCATTCCAGGCCATATTGCCACTACGCGGTAAGATACTTAACGTAGAGAAAGCACAGGAGTATAAGATATACGAGAACGAGGAGATCAAGAATATGTTCACTGCATTGGGGGTTACCATTGGTACTCCGGAAGACCCCAAGGCACTGAACCTGACCAAGCTTCGTTATCACAAGATCATCATCATGACCGATGCGGATGTGGACGGTTCTCATATCGCGACGCTGATACTCACTTTCTTCTACCGGTATATGAAGGACCTGGTGCTACAAGGTTATGTGTATCTCGCGCAACCACCTCTGTATCTTGTGAAAAAGGGCAAGGACCAGGTGTATGCATGGGATGAAGAAAGCCGTAAAGCCGCTATGGAAAGGCTGGGCAACGGCAAGGAAGACTCTGTGAACGTGCAGCGATACAAAGGTTTGGGTGAAATGAATGCAGAGCAACTTTGGGAGACAACCATGAACCCCGCTACACGTACGTTGAAAAGCGTGAGCATAGAAAGTGATACTTATGCCAACGAGATATTCTCTATGCTGATGGGCGACGAGGTGCCTCCGCGCAGGGAGTTCATCGAGACGCACGCTAAGTATGCCAAAATAGACGTGTAATTGTAAACGGATTGACAATAAACGGCCCCGCATTGCGGGGCCGTTTATTGTAAGCTTAGGCAAGACCTTTCTGTTTCAATCGTTCAAGGATCGCCTTATTGTCCTTGTGAATGAAGTACAGATCACCATATTGTACTACTGACCTGTTATCTCGCAGAATCACCTTGCCATTTTCAATATCATATATTTCATAACCCATGCCGGTAAGCAGAGCCTCGATACGTACCTGCTGATCGCCATAAGTTTCGAGCTGTATCACCGGCTTATGTTTTACAAGGATATCCTTCATTTCTGCAAGGATATATTCTTCATAACCCTCAACATCGCATTTGATAAAGTCAATGCGTTGCAGGCCGCCGAACAATTTACTGCCACGCACCATCTGCGCTTTGAAATTATAATTGCTGCTATCTGCAGCCTCTGCTTGTGACGCAACGTGTGTTACACCGGTTCTCAGATAGCCAAGACCGCCCGGCGTGGAAAGTATGATCTCTTTTTCTTCGTTTCCTAACGCATTGTTGTATAAAGTAACATTAGGGCAATTGCGGGTAGCCCATTTCAGTGTCTCAAAGTAAATGTCAACAGGCTCTACCGCGTAAACGTGCCCGCTTTTGCCCACCCATCCAGAAAAAAGAGTAGTATAATACCCGAGGTTACCACCAATGTCCAATACTACATCTCCATCGCGGAATACATTCCTGTTGAAGTAGTGGTATTTGTATACTACGTCGTTCTTCAGCAGACCTGCACCGTAAGAAAAACGAAAACCCATATGAAGCGCCTTCAGGTAATTTTTAGTTCCAAGGAGGCTGAATAGAAGACGTTTTATCATGCAGGTGTCATGCTGTTTTTCGGCTAAACGTGCAATTTATTTCAATTTTATTTTAGCACCAAAATTAAAGATACCTTTACCCAGTAATGCACAAGGACAAGATATCCATAGACGAGATACTGGAAAACCTGAAGATCGGTAAGCTGAATGAAATGCAGGCCTCCACGCTGAAAGCAAGCCGATCAGGTGGTGATATTGTACTTTTGTCAGATACCGGGTCAGGAAAAACGCTGGCGTACCTGCTACCAATACTACCGAAGCCGGATAAGCCCAGTAAAAAATCCCGGGCGGTAATAGTGGCTCCATCCAGGGAGCTGGTGCAGCAAATAGAATCTGTGTTCCGGCAGATGGGAACCGGGATGAAGATAACGGCCTGCTACGGAGGGCACCGCATAGAAATTGAAGAGAACAACCTGGTGGAACACCCCGCTGTGATCGTGGCCACTCCCGGCAGGTTATGCGATCATATAAGAAGGGGAAATATCGACACCGGGTCGGTAGAGACTATAGTGCTGGATGAGTTTGACAAATCGTTGGAGCTGGGATTCCAGGAGGAGATGTCGTTCATTATTTCGTCGCTTCCTTCTATTAAAAGAAGGATACTTGTTTCAGCCACCAGTATGCAGGAAATTCCTGAGTTTGTAGGTATCAGTGAACCGCAGGTGCTTGATTTTCTTTCAGAAGGTAAAGCCGATGGCCTTGACATTAAAGTGCTGCAGTCACCTGTAAAGGATAAGTTGGAGACCTTATATAAGTTCATATGCGCGGTTGGAGGTAAGTCCATCATCGTATTCTGTAATCATCGTGAAGCAGTAGAAAGAACAGCAGCCTATTTACAGGACAACGGTGTTTTCAGCGAATATTATCACGGCGCTTTGGAACAACAGGAAAGAGACAGTGCACTGGCAAAGTTCAGGAACGGATCGGCCAACGTACTCGTAACGACCGACCTTGCTGCACGAGGATTAGACATACCGGGCGTCAGATACGTGGTGCATTATCACCTGCCGCACACACAGGACGCATTTGTACATAGAAATGGCAGAACTGCAAGAATGGATGCTACGGGAACCGTTGTATTGATATTATCTGATGAAGAGAAAGTGCCGGAATATGTAACGGATGCTACCGAAGAAATAATGCTGCCGGAAGTAGTGAAACCACCTGAACTGCCTAAGTGGGCGACATTATTCATTGGTGCAGGGAAGAAGGATAAGATCAATAAAGTGGATATAGTAGGGTTCCTGGCCAATAAAGGCCAACTGAAGACCGATAATATCGGACTGATAGAAGTAAAAGACTTTTTCTCTTTTGTAGCAGTTCGGCGAACTAAGGCGAAGGACCTTTTGCAACTGATCAGGAATGAAAAGATCAAGAACAAGAAAGTGAGAATGGCATTAGCCAAATAATTATTCCTTTTCCAGCTTCAGTAGCCGGAAGATATCCTCTTCGTTCATTTCCCGTACTTCTCCCGGTTGCATATCTCCTAATAAAAGGTCTTCTATGGCTACACGGATCAGCCGTCTGCACGGATGGCGAACAGCGCTCACCATTTTGCGAACCTGGTGGTATTTGCCTTCCGTCAGGGTTATCAGCAGCCATGTGCTGGGGATGTCATCCCTGTCGGGGTAAGACGACGGAGGAAGGTTTGCTGGTTTTGTCACTATTTGCACATCGCAGGGTGGTGTAAGGTATTGTTCCCCTTTGTGAATGGTAATAGCGACACCATTCTGAAGCATAGCCAGGTTTTCCGGGCTCACTTTTCTGTTTACCTGTACCAGGTATGTGCGTTTATGCGGTGTTGCACTTTGAAAAAGTAAGCGGGTCATCTTTTTATTGGTTGTGAGTACCAATAACCCCTCAGAATGGTTGTCTAAACGCCCGAGCGCATGAGTGCCTTCAGGAAAATTATAGCCAAGGTCTGCCAGTAACCGCACTTTATCAGGGCTTACAAATTGTGATACCATGTTGTATGGTTTATAGATAACAAAATACCTGTGCTGGGAAATACTCATCGAATACAAAATAACATAGTAATTTCATATAACAGTAGTCACTTGTTTATTACGGCAGATGATTATTTTTGTAATAACAATATATATAGGATGCTGAGTAGAAAAGAAACAGACCAGATACTGGAACGAAACAGAACCTGGCACGAAGAGCACAGAGAATCGTTGAACTTCGGGCAGCGGATGGCTGATACAGTGGCCAATGGAATGGGTTCCTGGTCATTTATTGTCATTCAGACCCTTATTGTAGGGGTATGGATGGTATTGAACATAGTGGGATATATGTATCACTGGGATCCCTATCCCTTTATTTTATTAAACCTTCTTTTTTCTACACAGGCTGCGTATGCGGCCCCGATCATCATGATGTCTCAGAACAGGCAGAGCGAAAGAGACCGATTGCAGGCAAAAGCTGATTATCAGACAAACCTTGAAGCGAAAATGGAAATTGAAGCACTGCAGAGAAAGCTGAACAGCATAGAAGTGGATAAACTGGATAAACTCATCCGGATGATAGAGGAGATGAAAAATGACAGACAAAAGTGACACCGCTGTTCTTCAAAAACGGAGCTGAGATGCGGAAGTGGTTTGCAAAGAACCACAAAACAGAAAAGGAGTTATTGGTAGGCTATCACAAAGTTGCCACCGGTAAAGCCTCTGTTAGCTGGTCAGAATCTGTGGATGAGGCTTTGTGTTTTGGGTGGATAGATGGCATCAGAAAGTCTTTGGATGAACATAGTTATACAATAAGGTTCACACCAAGAAAACCAAATAGTATCTGGAGTGCGATCAATATTGCAAAGGTGGAAGTATTGACGGGTCAGGGCCTCATGTTGCCGGAGGGAGTAGCGGCTTTTGAAAAACGGCAGGCGCATAAGTCAGGCATATATTCTTATGAAAAGGAAGACGCCGTACTTGACAAGGAATGTGAGAATAAATTAAAGTTGAACAGAACGGCAAAGAAGTTTTTTGATGCGCAGGCACCTTCGTATAAAAAGGTGGCGATACATTGGGTAATGAGCGCTAAGCAGGAAGTAACAAGACAACGGCGTCTTGATAAACTGATAGCGGGTTGTGAGGAAGGGAAAAGATTGTGGTAAAGATACTGTTGTTCACTTCAACGAAGGAAAGTGAGTAAATATATTTTCACATCATTAAGATTGGGTTTCAGAGCATGGTCAGAATCTGATATCATGCCACTTGCTGCTATAAATGCAGATGTGGACGTAATGGAGTTCTTCCCTGCCATTAAGGATCTTGCTGAGACCATGTCTTTTGTGACAAGAATGAACCTACAACTGACAGAGCGGGGCTATTGCTACTATGCAGTGGACAGGTTGGATGAGCAACGTTTGATCGGGTTCATTGGCCTCTCGTACCAGACCTTTGCTTCTACGTTTACTCCATGTACGGATATTGGATGGAGACTAGCGCGAAGAGAATGGGGAAACGGGTTTGCAATTGAAGGGGTTAATTGTGTTCTGGATCATGGATTTAGGCAACTGAAGCTGGATAAGATAGTGGCTATTGCGCCGGTAGTGAATGTCAGGTCGGTAAAGGTGATGCAACGCACAGGAATGCGGCGGGTTGCTGATTTCGTTCATCCCTTATTGGCAGAGCACGAAAGGCTGAAACATTGTGTACTCTATGAAAAAGCAAGAGTATGTTAAAGTCTTAATAGACTGACCACAAACATGGTAAGCATTACGAGAAAATCCTACATTCGACAGGATATTTAGTCTATGAGAAGAAAAATCGTCCTGTCTGTTATCGTCGCAGTTGCTGCTTATGGCGTTACCGTAATTAATTCATGCACACATCAGCCGTATGTACTTCCTTCAAATTTGCGATCGTCTGACCCGAACATTTGTTTTGAGACCGATGTGCTTCCGGTATTTCAATCCAATTGTGCTAAAAGCGGGTGCCACGATGCTGAATCACGGCGAGCCGGCTACGCACTAAACAGTTATGCGAATATCATGAAGCGCGGAATTGTACCGGGAAATCCTGCAGCAAGTGAACTATATGCTTCAGTAACTGTAAACAAGGGTGAGAATTTCATGCCAAGAAACGGATCTCCTCTTACAAGTGCGCAGCTATACGTCATACGGCGATGGATAGCGGCAGGGGCAGTAGATAGTGGCGCCTGCGCTACAGGCCCATGCGATACGGCCAACGTTACTTACAGCGGGACAATAGCGCCTATCATGGAAACTTATTGCACTGGCTGCCACAGTTCAACGTCTGCGCCCGGAGGCAGCCTGATGAGCTATCCGGATGTAATGAATGCCGCAGTGAATGGGAATATGATCGGAGACATTACCCATGCGTCGGGTTATAACAATATGCCACAGGGGGGCGCTAAACTGGGAGACTGTGAGATAACACAAATAAAAAAGTGGGTAGCTGCTGGTGCCCCAAACAATTAGGCTTAACAGTAAAGTAATATTGCACCCTTAATATTGCAGGATACTAAGGCGATATGAAAAGGTGGCTGTTTTTAGTTTATATGTTGATTGTGTCATGCGTACATAAGCCGGAAGTAACCATAGTACCTATAAAGACGAAACCATTGTGCGACAGCACAGAAGTAGGTTATAGTCAGGATATTAAGCCAATATTTTCCTCCAATTGCTATACCTGCCACAGTACGGCAGCAACCGCAAACGGAGGGCTGGACCTGGAAGATACAACCTCTCTGAGAAAATATCTTCAATATGGTTTCAGAGGAGATAATATCTTCGGTTCCAAACTCTATCACTGTCTGCTGCACAGTTCCAGCGCACAACAAATGCCCCCCGGTTATATAATTGATACCTGCTCTCTGCACAAAATCCACTACTGGCTTAGTATAGGAGCTCCTTTTACAAAATAGGATACCTACGGTGTGCGCACAAATGCTGCCGGCATTTTTGATAATGGTCTCTTTTCTGTAAATTGTACTACGGCCAGACGTGGCTGCAAAGTAGTATGAAGAATACGCATACAAGTGCCTGGTGGGGAGCACCCAGAAAATTTTCCGTTAAGCTTGCCGAACGTAAGATCAGTTGGCTGGAGTTGTTTTATGATCTTGTATATGTTGTAGCGATATCCAGGATCACAGAGTATTTTTCCCGGCACGCAGATGTTTCCGGGTTTCTTGACTATATGTACCTGTTCATAATGGTATTCTGGGGATGGTTCAATGGGAGCATGTATCACGACCTTCATGGCACAGCAGGGATCAGGACAAGGCTGATGACCCTTTGGCAAATGGTAGCAGTAGCTGCCATGATCGTGTGCCTGAAAAGCCCTCCTGACAAAGTAATATACCGTGGAACAATTGCAATAATGGTCATGCAGTTCTACATCACCTACTTGTGGTGGAGTGTAGGTATCTATGACAAGGAACACCGAAAGTTAAACTTTCCATATACTGTGTGTTATTTGTTGTCGCTTGTGCTTATTGGCACCACACTCTTTCTGCATACGCCTTATACGCGTATTTTCTTCTTTGTTTCACTGTTTCTGAATTTTCTGCCGCCATTTTATGTGTCCATGAGGTTGGGTGACCGGGATTTTAAGTTATCCGCAAGCATGACAGAACGACTCGGGCTGTTCGCCATAATTATGTTTGGAGAGGTTGTGGCGGGTATCATCAATGGCGTTGCAAACGCACAGGATCTCAGCATAGCCGGATGGAGCAATTTTGTATTTGCTGTGCTCATCACTTTTGCATTATGGTGGATATTCTTTGCACTGGTAGCAGACAGGGAATGTAAAGGCGGGTATCTGAAAGGTCAGTTGATGATCATGGCCTATATACCTGTGTTGATGTCGTTGGGTATGCTGGCAGCGACATTTGCGGAAATATTCAGTGAAGCAGATCAGGACACAGCAGGTTTCCGAAATTTTGCTTTCAGGATATCTGTTTTTCTTGCAGGGACAATTATGATCACAAATTTTCTTAAATATCCATATAAATATGAACTGATACGGAAACGGATGCAGCAGATATTATTGGTGGTTGCCTTGCTAATATCAGCGACAGGCTATTTGTTTAAAGGAAATTCGCTTATAATATTCTTTAGTTTTGTTCTGGTGTTACTGATCACTGTAATAGTGGTCATGACCCGGGTATGGTTGAAGTTTGAGGTGCAGGACCGGCAGATGCCGGAGGCTGAGGACAGTGCAGGTTAAATACTATGCCGTATTTTTGCCACACAATCAACGAACGAATGAAAAGACTGATCTACTCGCTAATTGCCATCTCCATGTATGGTCACACGATGGCACAAACATCACAAGTGGATGATGTAAAGAAATCTTTGCAAACGGAAAACAAGGATACCGTCGCCTGGGTACATTCCGGTCTTGTATCCATCGGCGCCAATGAAGGTTTCCTTCACAACTGGGCTGCCGGTGGTGAACTTGCTTCTCTTATAGTAAATGGTGTATTTCACGGAAACCTCACTTACCTCAATCATACTGATGTATGGAGCAACACGCTGGATATGACCTATGGACTGAACTATACCTACTCCAATAGCTTTATTCCCCGTAAAACAGATGACCGTATCGATCTTACCTCTCAATATGGCATGCATATAAAGAATTCTAAAAGGTTTTACCTGGCTGGTTTGTTCAATTTCAAATCGCAATTCACAAAAGGTTACGACTACAGCATTCCCGGATGGGAGAAGGCTCCGACATCAAACCTGTTATCTCCAGGCTACCTGACCCTTGCCGTGGGTGCCGAATACCGGAAAGGGACAAACCTCGATATCTTTTTGTCACCGATAGCCGCACGTGAGATCTTTGCGGATCTGTATTATACATCACAGACGGCAAAGGGCGCATTTGGTATTGATTCCGGAAAAACTTCCAAATTCCAGTTTGGTGCGTACTTCTCCGGTAAGTACAGCACAGACGTGACCAAAAAGCTACAATACGCTACAAAACTGGACCTGTACAGCAATTACCTGGCCAAGGATGTAAAAGACGCCACAGGCAAGGTGGTGAAACAGGACAACCCCGGCAACATACAGGTGCTCTGGGATAACCTGATGATACTTAAGGCTTATAAGGCACTCAGTCTCACATTTGGCGTTACGATTGCTTACGACAACAACTTTCCTTTCAGCAAAACCTATGTGGATAAGACAACGGGGCTCACTGTGACCAAAGATCAACCGGGCGACGGCCTGGGATGGGTACAGGTGAAACAAATATTTACATTTGGATTAGCATATAAATTATAACCACTAAAAAATCAAGCTATGGGTTTCGTAAAAGATTTCAAAGAGTTTGCAGTAAAAGGCAACGTCATTGACCTTGCTGTGGGTGTTGTTATCGGAGGTGCGTTCGGGAAGATCGTCTCAGCACTTGTTGACGACATCATTATGCCGGCAATCGGAGTGGTAACCGGGGGGAAAGGATTTGATGATAAGTTCTTTGTGCTCAAGGCAGCAAAAGAAGGAGAAACTTACACGACGATCGCCGATGCAAAGAAGGCAGGGGCCAATATACTGTCATACGGACATTTTGTACAAACAGTTATTGACTTCCTCATCATCGCATTCTGTATATTCATCATCATACGGCTTATGGCCAGAATGAAACGTGAAGAAGCCGCGGCACCGCCACCGGCGCCACCAGCACCAACAAAAACAGAACTGCTCCTCACCGAAATAAGAGACGCACTTAAGAAATAACAATAAAGAACCCCGCTTTAAGCGGGGTTCTTTATTTACTGTATCTCTGTTTTTATGGATAGCGACCCGCCATCACCATGTATATCCACTATGTATAGTCCGCGGGCTAACTGTTGCAGGTCCAACTGAGACCGATTAACACCTGAATTCACCGGCCATTGTTTGGTATAGACCACCGAACCGGCAACCGACCGAACCGAAACAGACAAATTTTCAGCCCTGTCTCCTGTATAGTCGAGGATAAAACTTCCTCTATTCGGATTGGGGAAAAGAACACAGTCCAGTTTACGCCCCTTAAAATCATAAACGTCCAGTTTCTGTAACGCTAATTTTAACGCGCCATACGCATTGATCTTTCCGTGTCCCCAATTATTGTTCCCTGCAGACGGCAGTGTGCCAGTATACCCGTCTGTGATGGCTGTCTGGAAAATAATAGACTTCACGAGGTCAGGTGTCAGCCATGGGTTTGCCTGAAGTAAAAGAGCCACTATTCCCGACGCGGCCGGTGCCGATGCCGATGTGCCTGAAAACTCGGCATAATAGTAGTCTTTTCCCGATCCCGGATCTGTGTATTTGCTGACAACTCCTGTACTGTTGGATCCTGTAGGGGTGTGGCTGGTATCGTAAGAGCTCATTGAGGTAGCTATTGTCAAACCCGGAGCGGTGATATCGGGCTTTATCCTGCCATCTATCATAGGGCCTCGGCTCGAGAAGGGGACAAGCTTGTTAGCACCAACATATGAATTGTAAGACCAGCTATTGCCATTAATGTCGGTGAAGTTCACCTTTGATGCATAGGCGCCAACCAGCAATACGGAATTAGCGCTACCCATGTCACTGACAGTGGTTATTGTATTGCCTGTAACGGCTGCCGCATCTCCCAGGCTATCGAAAGCGCTCTGATATTTGTATGGAAATCCGTAATAATAGTATTCATCCCACATGTCTATAGCGCCATCAGTACCTTTGACAACAACGCCTACACTGTCGATTGCCTTATTGAATATATTGACCGTGATACGGGGTTTGCCATTTTCTTCAGCCGTAGCGCTAATGAACTGCACATAGCAGGTGTCTGTACCATTTGCTCCCATTATGTTGGCATCAGTAACGCCATCATTCAGACACAAATAACCAGTAGTGTTACCGGCAACACCGCCGCTGTACAGGGTAACCTTTGCGCAGAACGATTTTCCCGCCTGGCCCCATATATCCACCCATGTGCGCCTGTATGCAGACGGAGTAAATGTAAGGTATGTTTTCAGGATCGAGTCTGTTGCAGTGAATGTTTTAGACAGGTGGATCTTTTCCGCACCTTCATTTCCTGCACTCATTACAATGATCTTGCCCGATCCGGACATAGCATCGCACGCCTGGTTGAACAATGATGTGCCATCGTGCGATCCGGACTGAGACCCCCAGCTAATGTTTACGACTGCGGGTTTGCCAACGGAAGCGGCATAATCAAGTATGTATTTTGTGCCGTCGAGAAAATCTGAAAAACTGCCTTGCATCCACTGATCGCCAATATAGTCTCTTCTCACACCTACCAGAACAATATCTGAGGCATAGGCCATACCCCTGAATTTTGCACCGCTGCCCGGGCTGCCGACGCCGGAACCGGCTGCCATACCTGTAGTAGACGTGCCGTGGTTTTGCAAAGGATTGTCTGTTCCTTGTGCTTTAATCGCTGCCTCGTCGGTGATCTCATTTCCATAGGTGTATCCTGACGGAGGGGTGCCGGTTCCGGCCATTTCCCAAACGCGTTTGATACGGTACGTAGTGCCCATAGTATCATAGAATGTAGGGTGGTTGTAGTCAAAGCCGAAATCTATGACACCAACAACAACGCCTTGTCCACTATAGCCCATCGGCAATCCATAACCTGCCTGTGCCGAATCTGCACGGGTTGTTTTTCTCGCAATATCAAGTTGTGGAAATGTTGGCTCGTCCATTTGTATGTAACTGATGCCATCCAGTTTCGTAAAAGCTAAAACAGCAGTTACCGGTACACGAACAGTCCATATTTTACCTGCCTTTGTGCCAATTTTTGCCCCAATATCTGTAAGGCCTTTTTGGGCGATCGCAGCCTCAGAAACTTTGATAAGAGCGCTGACATACTCTGTACCATCCGTCGCTTTATTATAGATGTACCCGCTTACTTTGTGCTGCGGGTCTTTCTTCAGCTCATGCAGATAATGCTTTGTCAGCGTGGATAATTTTGGTAATGTTGGCTGCCTCTGCTGCGCATTCATAACGAATGGCAGGCTGCAGAGCAATGATGAAATAATGAATGTTCTCATTTCTATTATTTTGGAACAATAAAGATAAAATAAATGCGCCTACTATCTGTCACCATCCTGTAGATTCCGCAGACATTGACTATACCTGTCATGGATCAGGGAGATGACAGCTTGTGGATAATGTCGCGTTTAAGTACTTCTTTTTCTGCTGTACACATATCAAGCATCTTCCGCATCAGGTTCTTCTCGTCCTCGTCCGCCTTATAGGTCAACTGTTTGTTCAAATTCCTTATGATGGAAACACGATCCTGGTATTTACCCAGCAGGTCGTTGAACGCAACAAGGTCTTCTTCTTTCTCAATGAACAAAATTGGAAAAAAATGACACCGCCTCCGGAACAATGCAATGTTGTAAGCAATGTCTTTCAGACACTTTCTAACATCATGTATGTCTTTATCTGTCATCTCTCTACCCACAACAGACAATATTTGTTTCACACTTCTCTTCACGAATCTTACCACTTGCCTCCCGGAGATACGTTCATCACAGATGTGTAGGCTATTAGCGAGGCCTTTAAAATCCAGGTTCGTCAGTTCTAACCGTAACCGCTTCCTGTTCCTGCTGATCTGTCTGGTCAAGCGCCTCATACAGGCGGCATCTTTCGTATGTACTGCTCCTATATAACTCACAAATATTTGCAGATCACGCAATGTACCTGCATGTGCATAGATGCTTTTCAGTTCCCCAGGTATAAATGGCTTGTTACCATCTCCAGCAGATGATACCAGCCGCAACAATGCTCTTAATCTCTTGTATGCAACTCTCATTCTGTGAACAGCATCTGCATCTCCGTCTTCACAAAACATACACGACGCCTGTTCAATACCGGCGATGTCTTTACTGATAAATTGCCGGAGTTGTTGCCGGTTCATCTGTTGATCTTTGGAGCAAAGGTCCGGAATTACGTTGTCTGAACCAGTGACAAATGTCAGGAATCCTTGAATAATTTCATTACCTGGTCCACATAATTAGTGCCAATCGGTATTTCGATATGATCCAGGTGAATAACTTTATTTCTGACAGACCTTACTGAACTGAGCCTGACAATGAAGGAACGATGTACACGTATAAACTCTTCAGCAGGAAGCTTCTCCATAATGTTCTTCATGCTCATCCTGACCAATAAGGTCTTCTGGTTATTGAAATGAAATTTGATATAGTTATCGAGCCCTTCTATATACTCGATCTCCGCCACATTGATCTTGGTCATACTATAATCAACACGAACAAACAGAAACTGCGAGGAAGCATTGTCCTTATACTGGCTGTAGGCCATGTAATCTCTGACTTTCTCCACAGCCTGCAGAAAACGGTTGTACTCAAATGGTTTCAGAAGATAGTCTATGGCGTTGAGGTTGAATCCCTCAAGCGCATATTCACTGTGAGCAGTTGTGAATATAACCATTGTACCCTTTTCTACCTTTTTATAAAAGTCTATGCCTGAGATAGCAGGCATATTGACATCGAGAAAAAGAAGGTCAACAGGATTATCTTTCAAAAACTTTAGCGCTTCACTGGTTTCCGTGAATGTTCGCTTCAGTGATACAAAATCTATTCTTTCACAAAAAGCTTTGATAACATTCAGCGCCAGAGGTTCATCGTCAATGGCGATAGCGGTGATCATTTCAGGTCAATTTGAAGTAATACATTAAATTCAGCAACATCGTCATCTATATGCAACCTATGCCTGCCCGGATATGTCAACTGTAATCTTCTCCTTGTTGTCTTAATACCTATACCTGTCCCATTGTCTATATCCTGTCTTAAACGTACTTTATTATTCACTACATTCAAACACAACCTACCCTCACTGATATCTAAATTAATACGAATCTTCGAATTTTCCTCGCTATTAACACCATATTTAAATGCATTTTCGACAAATGGTATCAGGAGGAATGGGGCTATATCCACCCCATTGGCATTGCCGGAAACTTCGAAATTGACACCGACATTACCTGTAAGCCGCAAAGATTGAAGCTCAATATAATTTCTTATGTACTCCATTTCGGCTACAAGCGGAACCACTTTCCCGGTTGCTTCATTCAAGGCATAACGCATTATGGATGAAAGCTTTACGATTGCACCCGGCGCCATTTCTGACTTACCCAGTGAGAGCGAATAAATGCTGTTTAATGTATTAAAGAGAAAGTGCGGGTTTATCTGTGCCTTGAGAAATGATATCTCCGCATTCAGTTGCTCTTCTCTAACTTTCAGCAACTGCTGATAGACGCAAATAGCAAATGAAGCAATGTATCCAATAATGAACATGAAAAGGTTGAAGCTGTTTCCCAATGCGTTGAAACCTTCAAAAGGAATATCCGGGGGCTTCTGCAGGTAATTGAGGGTTATGAACGTAGTGGAAAAGAAAACAATGCTGAGCACTGTAAGCACATATTTATGCCGGAAGTATAATACCGGTATTATCAGGAAGTAGTTTGTGTAAAAGACGACTATGAGCAGAAGTCCGTTTGTCCACCGGGGCGGTTCGAAAAGATCAGAGACAACCCCCGTAAGGCTGCTGGCATACAATCTCGGGTTAAAGAAGCCTGGCAGTAAAAGAAATACGGCCCAGATCAATATGTGCAGGAGAATAATAAACAGCCTTTTCTTTGATCTATTCATGAACAATGATCTTTGGAGCTAAATGTTATCAGAAACAAAAAGCCACTTTATTGTATTAAAGCGGCTTTTGCACCATGAACCTATACCCCTGAACTAAAATCTGCTGTTAACTCTGTATTCAATATTGTATTTAATCTCGCAAAAAACATTCAAAGAAAACCTCAATACTCACATTTGCTGCAATTCCCGGTTTTCTTTGAATGCCGATCACCTGTTAATTCTTACATCCAACCTATTGTACTAAAAACACAATACAATATTATGAGCCAATGCCGCCCCGGGGTAATCAATGATGTAAATCGTCGAAATGCCGGGGTGTATCTTCTGTTTTGAACATCTGGTTCAGCCTGACACTTTTTTGTACATTTATAAAAACTTACTTTGTGTTGATATGAACGCTGCCTGGGGTAATTTTTTCGTAGCTGTTGCAGGTGCCGCCGCTGCACTTACCGGTCTCATTTTTGTTGCCGTATCTATCGGCCTTCCGCGCATCCTGTCCATGCCTATGCTATCAGGCAGGGCCTCAGAACCACTGGTGCTACTGATCACGACGCTTATCATTTCAGTATTATGTCTCACACCCGAACAACCTGCCGTTATACTTGGCGCTGAGATATTTGCTATTGGCAGTATCTGTTGGTTGTTGATGCTGAAAACTGACATAGATATGCTGCGCAAGGCAGATAATATATACAAGCAGCATTATAAAAGGAACATGGTGTTCACCCAACTGGCCGTGCTCCCCTATGTTGTTGCAGGCGCAATTGTTTGGCAGGCAGGCTTTGATGGTATTTATTGGCTTGTTCCGGGGATCGTATGTTCTATCTTAAAATCGCTACTTGACGCCTGGGTGTTATTGGTGGAAATACACAGATAATAAGTGGCATCAAAATTGCAATATGAGAATGATGAGATCATTTTATTACCTATTGGTTTTTTGCGTCATGCTATCGTTTATTTCTACGGCGCAGAAATATCCTAAGTGTACATATCACTATTTCAAGAGCGGGAAGATATCCACTTCGGAATGTTTTGACGAAAACAATCGTTGGGGAAAGGCTACAGCCTACGATATCTCAGGGAAGGTGATCTACGAGAAAGAACTGCGGCACATAGCCGGGAATAGTAGTGTTTCATTTTCTTACTATGATAATGGCGCTGTGAAGAACGCACACTGGCACAGTGCGCCCGATGGAGGTATTCAGTGGTACAATACCTATACAGATTTTGCCCTTGACGGTACGGTAACCGGGGAAACACAAAATGATTATGATCACAAACCAACAGTATTGATGCAGCAGCGACCTGTTGTTGTTGAAAAAAGAAAAATTGTGAAGGACACCGCATTCGTTACTTGTGCGGTGATCTACGCCTCGGAATATTGGTTCATTAACAAGACACCCTATACTGTAATGGTTGATGCGTATAGAAATACGAATGAACATACCACTACCACACTAAAGCGGGGAGAAGCTGTGAAGGGAGGTCAGCAGATACAGGCTCAATACTTCGATGCTCCGGACAAGTACTACAAATTCTCTGCGCGAACGCTGAATGGTAAAAACAGACAAAGGCTTATCGTCATACCTGCAGATAAAGAACCTGAACAGGTATCGAAGGAATCGAGAAGATATTATTTCGAGATAAGAAGAATCATCTGATGTTGACAATCTAAGAAGAGTGCGCTTAGTGCACTCTTCTTATTCAAAGATCATATTACATCGGGTTCTGATCATAGCTGATCATCCACTGAATGCCAAACTTATCGGTACACATCCCAAAATATGAACCCCAGAAGGTTTTTGCTAGCGGCATTGCAATATGCCCCCCTGATGAAAGTGCAGCAAACATTTTATCTGCGGCTGCTTCACTAATGGCGTTAACAGATATGGAAAAGTTATTGCCCACTACCGTAGCGTGGCCAAATGCATCGGAACTATCAGCACCCATGAGCGTTGTCTCCTTGCTGATGGGAAGCGAGATATGCATGATCTTCTCTCTCTCCGATTCAGGCAAAGGCGGCATGCCCTCCATTGGTGGCATATCTTTGTACCGTCCGGTATATCCGAAGTTGCCACCGAAGACAGACCTGTACAAATTAAATGCTTGTTCGCAATTGCCCGCAAACGTGAGGTATGGATTGACCATAGTATTGCGGGCTATCTGTGGCGCTTCCGGTTTCCTGGCTGCAGCCCTTTTTGACGGAGCAGCTTTCTTCGCAATTTTCTTAACTGCTTTTTTAGGTGCAACTTTCTTAGCAACTACCGCTTTCTTCACCGGAGCGGCTTTCTTAGCAGGAGATGATTTCTTAACAGCTTTTTTAGGAGCGCTTTTTTTTACAACGTTCTTTACGGCTTTCTTCGCCGCTTTTTTTGTTGCCTTTGCCATAATGTTTGGTTTTATGTGCCTACTCTTTTCGGTTTTCGGCTTACCCGTGGATCGTTCTCTTTTCTACATAGGTAAAATGTCATTTTTTGTACAGTTTTACCGTTGTTTATTATTCAATATAAAGATAAAGTGTTTCAGGCCTTTGCATGGTGTTAATTTTTTCTGAAGTTTATGGCAGGTCAGGGTCGGTAGCAAGGTGAGATTTCGATCAGAGTGTGTCAATTTGCTTCCCATGCCACGTAGAAATACTAATCAGGTGTTAATTGGCCGGAAAAGCAACTAATTCATGCATTTTTTATATTTTAACCTCAGTATTTTCATAAGCAGCATAGTAAAGCCATACACATGAGAAATATCTCCAAGCATTTTTTTGCTGTTCTTTTCCTTGCTGGAACAATGGTCACCCCGTACCAGCTGACTGCCCAGAGCACAACTGCACAGACGGACAGTGTATTTAAGCCATCAGGACGCCTTTGGGGATTGGCATATGGTGACTTTGCATATAAATATCAGTCAGACCCGCTGAACCGGGGCGGGCTTAATCAATATACGGGGGTAAAAAAGGATCTCACTCTTTTCCAGTTCAGGCGCATTTACCTGGGATATAACTATGACATCAGCAGAAAGTTTTCTGCTGAGTTCCTGCTTGCATCCGAGGAGAATGGAAGTACAACCACAACACCGTTCCCGATAATTACCGGAGACTTGCTGACAAACAATAAAATGGCACTCTTTGTCAAACTGGCCAATGTACGCTGGAAAAATATCTTTCGCGGTGCAGATCTTGTTGTTGGGCAAGTCTCTACTCCGGCGTACCCGCTACTCATAGAGCCGTTGTGGGACTACCGGTGTATAGAACGTACAATTACTGATAACAGGCGCACCCCATCCTATGATATGGGGGCTACTATACAGGGAAAGATCATCAATAAACCTTCTACAGAACTTGGCTACAACCTGATGGTAGCCAATGGCATGGCTGCACGCCCAGAGATCGATCCTTTCAAATGGTTTTACGGAGATATTTATACAAAGTTGCTCGATAAGAAACTGATATTGGATCTCTATGCAGATTACTCCAAGATACAATGGTTCAATGCATGGCACCATGACCGGTGTATGGTCAAAGGCTTTGCAGGATATACGGTACCTAAGTTCACCATTGGGGTAGAAGTCTTCTTCAATAGCCTAATGAACGATGCACGAGACTCCACTCATACCGCAAAATTTGATACAATGACCACAAAGGCTCTTGGCATATCCATATTTGCCAGGGGTCGCATATATAAGGACCTGCTGGGCTTCTTTGTTCGCTACGACAACCTGGATCCGAGCTTGAACAATAATGCCTCTGTGACAAGATATATACCACAAACCATCACTTATGATCCGAACACAAAAGAGCAGTTCATTACCGCCGGCATAGATTACTCGCCGATCAGCAAGATCCATATCATGCCGAACGTATGGTATAACATGTACACTAATGCCGGCCCATTCAATTATGGAGCAGATAATAATGGAAGCGATATTATATTCAGGCTATCTCTTTATTACGTGTACGGCAAATAATGCTGATGCCCGGAAGAAAGAAATATCATCTGCTGTTTGTCGCCATCGCGTTATGCGTCTCTCTAACAGCTCAAACAACGCATAGAACCTCCCGTCGGATAGATTCACTGGAGGGAGCATTGCAACAGATCAGCAGCGATTCTGCACGGGCGGAAGTTCTCGCAGAGCTTTCATTCCTCTATAACAAGATCAGCCCGTATGATGGCATCAAATATGGAGAACAGGCACTTGCCATAGCAGATAGCCTGCAGTGGAAATTATTTATGGCAAGGGCAAATAGCAGCCTTGGCGCCAATTACTTTTCTTTATCACGCTTCTCTGATGCCTACGACTACTGGCAGCGGGCACTGAAGATACATGAGTCCATAAACTTCAAACCCGGCATTGCCCGGCACCTGCATAACATTGGCAATGTCTTTTTTAGCCAGGGAGACTACCTCAAGGCCCAGGATTATTACCTGAAAGGGCTTAAAAAATATGAGGAACTAAAGAACAATCAGGACATTTCTCACTCCTATACAGCATTGGGCAAAGTATATGAAGCCATGCGCGATCTTCCACGGGCGCTCGAATACCACAACAAAGCCCTGGCCATGGATGAGGCAATGAAAATGAGAAATGGCATTGCAGAAGACCTCATGAACATAGGCTCTGTATATGGCGCGATGCGACAATATGACAAGGCGCTTACGTATCTGTTTCGTTCATTAGAGGCTCGCAGAAGTACAGATGATGATAAAGGGCTGGCTCAGACTTATTCTATAATAGGCAGAACCTTGCTGCGTTCAGCTCAGGATTCAGTTGGCGGTAATAAAAGCAATTCCGCCAATCTGCCCCGAGCCATAGCCTATCTCGACAGTGCCATACAAATAGACAAGAAAACAGGGTTTCTCGACGACCTGCAAAGAAGCAGTTTTTACCTTTCTGAAACACAGGAGGTAATGAAAAACTACCGTGAGGCTCTGAGCAACTATAAACAAGCTACTATGCTGAAGGACTCTATTTATTCCTCATCCAGCAACGCCCGTATTTTCAATATAGAACGAAAAGAAGAAATAGACGCAAAGAACCATGAGATAACATTAGCCAACCTGGAGGTAGCCCGCAAGAAAACAGAAAGTATGTACTTTATCGCCGGCATTGTACTACTGGTAGCTATTGTTGCCTTATTGATATTAGTGGCTCGCAGCGCTGCCAGAAACTATGCCAATCAAAAGAGATCGAACCAGGTGATCACAGCTGAAAAGCAAAAGTCTGAAGATCTGCTGCTGAACATACTGCCGCAGGAAGTGGCCGATGAGCTAAAAGAAAAGGGTAGCGCTGAGGCTAAATTATTTGATAACGTAACAGTGTTTTTCAGCGATTTTGTTGGTTTTACCAAAGTATCCGAGCGACTTACTCCAAAAGAGCTTGTCAATGAGTTGAATGTTTGCTTCAGTGAGTTTGATGGCATCATGAATAAATACGGCATAGAGAAGATAAAGACAGTTGGCGATGCCTATCTGGCAGTAAGCGGGCTACCTGTACCACATGAAGATCATGCCCAACGTATAATAAGAGCCGCCAATGAAGTAAAAAATTTCATGGCGCAGCGAAAAGCTTTGTATGGTGACCGAAGCTTTGAGATACGGATTGGCGTACATAGCGGCAATGTAGTTGCAGGTATCGTTGGGGTCAGGAAGTTTGCTTACGACATATGGGGAGACACCGTGAATACTGCGGCACGAATGGAGCAAAACAGCGAAGCAGGAAGGATAAATATATCTGAAAGCACCTACACACTTGTGAAGAACGATTTTAAATGTACTTACCGTGGAAAGATCCAGGCAAAGAATAAAGGCGAATTAAGCATGTATTTTGTGGAGGGAAAATCATGATTTGTTTTAAACAATTGCAAATGAGAATATTACTGTTTCTGTTCTTTTCATCTGTTTCATTTCCCGGTTGGTCTCAGACCTATATATCTTTGGTGCCCAGCCTCACTAACACCGCCGGCACAATTCGGGAGAAGTCGAATGTTTCATTTGAGGTGGGTCGCCAGTGGGATGTCTTCAGCCTGGGCGCAGACATCGGAAAGACCACGTTTGGCAAAACAGTAGGACGCGACACAACAACCTACCTTGAGATTCGTCCCAATCTCAACATCTTTCAGCAAGGTAAATTTACTAATACACTCACGCCGGGAATAGGATTTATATTTAATGCCGAGGAAAATTTTATGACCGAACTGACTTCTGGCATAGAATATTCTTACACCCCACTTATACATTTCAACATGTATTTCGGGCAGTACTATTATAGTGGTAAATACTCTGCCAGTACGGTTACTTTTATTGGTATATCAATAATGAAGTATTTTGCCCCGGCGAAAGGCCGATCTTTGTTTGTGAGAAAATCTGCAACAACTAACGAAAAATGAGATACAAGATTCAAATAGTTCTACTAGCCCTTACGACTCAATTGGTTTTTTCCTGCAATAATTCTGATGAGAACCGAACGGGTGCTGGGGAGACGGAATTATCAGGCGCAGACCTATACGCAAAGAAATGTGCATCATGCCACCTTGGTAGTGGTACAGGAATGGAGAATGTTTATCCTCCACTGGCTCAATCGGACTACCTGAAGGACAAGGAGAAGACCATTGAAATGGTGCTGAAAGGTAAAAGTGGGGAAATAGAGGTGAATGGAAGGAAGTACAACGGCGTGATGCCTGCGCTGTCGCTTTCTGATGAGGAAGTAGCGGAGGTGTTAAACTACGTTTATACTAATATGGATAATTCGGGTAGCCGGGTTTCGATTGCCGAGGTAAACGCAGTGCGCGAAAAAACAAAGTAGCTTATTGGTGAAGAAGGCTTATTTGCCCTTTACTGCCAGCGGCAATAATAAGGTTCCCTTTCCGTGATTTTTTGATAACATGAAATCCGTCTCCTGACAGCAGCGACCATGACTCGCCTTTATCGTATGAGATATCAGTGCCCCCAGGCCCCGTTGCAACCAGTATATTTCCGGTAATGAACAAGACACATTCCCTGTAACCACCTGTTGCATTGCGGGGGGCTTGCCAATGTATTCCGCCATCCGTAGTATGGAATACGTGATCTTTTTTCAATGAGTCGTTCCGGTAGTCGCCACCTACAATAACTCCGTTTGAGGCATCACTAAAGGCAAACGAAAATATTCCTGTGCTGGCGGAGTGCTGCAGTATTGGTGTTGGAATGGAAGTCCAAGTTTGACCTGCATTTTCTGACCGCAGGAGGCGAGATACCTTTCCGCCTGTAGCAATAGTAATGTCAGTCTTTCCATAGCAATGAACATTTGTACCACTTGCGGCGAAGGAGGCTTCACCCTCATGCATTATTGGTGCCCGCGGTAATCTGCTCCAGCTTTTACCTGCATCATTAGTAATAAGTATCAACATCTGTCCTTTGATCGGGTCACCATATATCACCCCGGACCTACTGTTCCAGAAATCAATTCCGTCGAAGAAGGCAGCAGTATCAGTGTTTTCATATGTGCGTGTCCATGTATTACCTCCGTCCGTGGTTGAGAGGATATAAGCCGGGCTGCCTGCATTTGCAATAACAGCATTGTTCTCATTGAACGCATAAAGTGAGCGGAAGTCACAATTCTCATAGCCCGACACCTGCCTGTATTGCCATGTTCTGCCACCATTTGTACTGCGCCCTACCCACCCTTTGGTGCCACTCACCCAGGCTACACTGTCGTTGACCACAGATAAACCACGAAAGGAAGCATTGATGTTATTGCTGACTGAAAGAAAATTAAACTGCTGAGCGCGACAAATAGCCGAACTGATGCACAAGGCAAAAAATGCGAAATAGTACCTCATAAAAATTGCGGGAATCTTCGCAATTAGTGCCTACGGAAAAATTCCCTTCTTGAATAGACGCCCTTACTTAGGCCGCGCCAATGCGATGGCTCGTAGCCGCCTCCTCCATAAGAATGTTTCTTTTGTTTACATCGGCTCAGGTAATAGCCCATATTTAAAGAGATCGTTGTCGATTTGATCTTGTTGTTTTTATCACCGTATGGAACGAGGTTTGAGATTCCCATCAGGTATCGGAGCTGGAAGTAAAAATGTTTTTTTGGCAAATACCCGACATTTAGGCCAAATGCAAGACCTACTTTCTTGAGGTTGTCCTTAATACTTCTTCCTACACTAAACTCCACAAAAGTATCTGCCTTGATACCGTAAGCGTCAAAGAAATAGGAACCTCCCAGGTTGCGAACCAGGTCGGGCCCCGCACCAACAAAGAATCGCTCTCCGCATTTATCCCCGGTCTTATATAACAGGTGTATCGGGAAGTCGACAGTATTGATAAAGTATTCTCCATTTGGGTTGGTCTTGATCTTGCAGCCTGCCATTTCATACTTGGCCCCAAGATGGAAAAAAAGATGATGTTCCCAATCGAAAGGGATGTCGGCAATCATACCAATAGTTGCGCCGGTTTTGAAAGAATTGGTCACAGTGACGCTGTTAGTTGTCAACGCAAGCTTGGCTTGGTTAATGCCACTTTCAAAAGCGATCTGTGCTTTCGAGGATATCGAGCATGCTACGAGAGCAATTACAAATAGGATGCGGGTAAACAAGAAGTTGATATTCATTGGAGTATGTGTTGTCCCAAAAGTACAAATATTACATAATTATTTGATTATATGTAGTTGTAGGCAAAAAACTGCCAATAGCATTAGATATTCTTCGTATTAGGTATTCTGGAATGAACATGCAAATTATCAATGTCTATTTAGGCACAATTAGCTCACATTGCCGTTTTTTTTACTTTTGTCGAATGTTGTTCAACTCATTTGAATTTCTGATTTTTCTCCCTATCGTTTTTTGTCTTTATTGGTTTGTTTTTAACAAAAATCTTAATCTGCAAAATGGGTTGATCCTTTTTGCGAGCTATTTATTCTACGGATGGTGGAGCTGGAAATTTATGGGCCTGCTAATGCTCAGCACACTATTGGATTATATATATGGTTTTCAGGTAGCATCAACAGACAGAAGACGTGCAAGATTTTTTTTATGGCTAAGCATAATCAATAACCTTGGAATACTTGCGGTATTCAAATACTATAATTTTTTTGCAGAGCAATTTCAAACCGGACTGAGTTATCTGGGGTTTCATGTTACTCCGGTGCTGCTTCGTATAGCATTACCGGTAGGTATCTCTTTTTATACTTTTCATGGCATGTCCTATGTTTTTGACATTTACAGGGGACTCCAGAAACCGGTGAAGAATTTTGTTGAGTATGCGGTTTTTGTCTGTTTCTTTCCTTTATTGGTTGCCGGGCCTATTGAAAGAGCCAACCACCTGCTGCCACAGGTGCAACGGCCCCGAATCTTTAACTATACACAGGCTGTTGAAGGATGCAGGCTTATCCTATGGGGTTTGTTTAAGAAGGTCGTGGTAGCTGATAACCTTGCGGTAATCGCGGATCAGATATTTGATCATTACCAATCGCAAACTGCCATTACGCTCATTAAAGGGGCTATTGTTTTTTCTTTTCAGATATATGGCGACTTCAGCGGATACTCGGATATAGCGCTTGGTACTGCAAAACTTTTTGGGTTTGAATTGTTGTCAAACTTTAAATTCCCATATTTCTCCCGCGATGTTGCAGAATTCTGGCGCAGATGGCATATTTCGTTGTCATCATGGTTTCGCGACTACCTGTATATCCCGCTCGGGGGGTCCAAGGAGGGCCGTTCCAAAGCTGTTCGTAACACATTTGTTATATTTCTTGTCAGCGGATTTTGGCATGGAGCAAGTTGGAACTTTATTGTGTGGGGTGGTATCCATGCCTGTGGCTTTCTACCTCTGTTGCTGGCCGACCGGAACAGGAAACATGTATCGAGTGTAGTTGCTGAAGGAAAGCTGTTGCCGGGCCTAAGGGAAATACTTCAAATGGCCGGTACATTTACGTTTGTGACGTTTGCGTGGATCTTCTTTAGAGCCAAGACGCTGCATGACGCATCTGGTTATCTGCTCAGAATTGCCAGAAATGCAATAGGCCAGCCAAGGCAGTTGTTGGATATTGCTCATGGTAATGTTGCTTTTGTGTATATATTGCCACTGGTGGTCGGGGATTGGTGGTTGCGCCACAATGAACGGGTGTTGAAAACACCGGCGACGAAATTCATAAGGGTGGTTTTATACTTTCTAATCGCAACAAGTATTTTCTATTTCTTTGGCTCAAAGACAAGCTTCATTTATTTCCAATTTTAGTGTATGGGAAAGTTTGTTCGAAAATTTCTTTTATATGCTTCACCTTTCTTAGTGTTGTTGGTCTTTGTTGTGTTTTATAGAACGAAGGCAGACGAAAGAGAATTGCAGGCTGCTTATTCGGGTGAACTATCTTCTTATGCCTGGGCGAGCAATTGCGGACCGGTGCATGGAATAATACTCGGGTCTTCAACGCTCAGATATGGCCTGTCATCAAACGGGATATCTGATCCCGGTAAACAATGGATCAACTTCTCTTATGATGCAAGAGATCCGGTTGTTATGTATTTGCTGCTTAAGTCATATTACCCCGTCTTGAAGCCTGCGTCAGTGATCGTTGGGTTGGATCCATGGATATATACCCGCAGGTACTATATTTATCGAAGCAAGATGATGTACCTTGATCTGAACGGGATGGATCTGCTCAGATTTTTGCATGCCGATGCAAATGGGTTGATCAAGAAGGCTCAGTTAATGGTAGAGCTGGCTTGCGGAAAGTTTAATAAAGTGCCGGCAATAAACAATAAAGTGCCGATACCGCCGGATTTCGGTTCTTATAAGTTGAACCAATCAGCACTCAATTTTGATGCTAATGAAGACTGGTTTGAAACAGGGTGGACGGGATGGTCAGATATACAGTTCTCTTACCTGACCAAAATAGATCAATTTTGTAAAGAGCATGGGATAAATGTTGTTTATGTTTTCCCGCCTAAACGAGCTGATTATATTTTGGCTGCAAAAACCAGGTTCAAGGAGGAGAATGAACAATGGTGGATTAAGATGAATGAAGCGATTCCCGAAGCAAGAGTTTTAGGGTCATTTGATGACCTGAAGGGTTGTGATCAGGGGTCTGTCTTCGCAGAGGCCTACCATCTTAATGCCAGTGGCCAGGAAAAATATTCCGCATTTATAAAGGAGCATCTCGGGGATGCACAGCCGATATCGCCACGATATCAATACATCTCCCCGGACAAATTTTGATATGATCATGTGATCGGATGCTATTCTTTACTCCGGGTTGTGACCAACATTCACCTTAATTAACCAGCATTTTCTTTCGAAGCGGCGATCCGGTCCGGTATTTGCATCTTAATGAGAAAAAGGAAAATGAGTATACCATTGAATTATGCTGCTGCGGCACACAGACTGATAAGAGACAGGGTTGCAGAGAAGATCGTGAACATAATGAAGCCTGTTTATTTTCTGATGCGCAAAAACAGGAGGGCATGGAATGTGACCCAGGCGGACCTTGCCGGGATGCCAAAAGGCCCTCTCGGACGAGACCTTGCTGACTTTTTAAAGCTAATGATCTGAAGCTTATGCCTAGTGCCGAATTTCATGATGTATATCATGTGTTGTTTGGATTTGCCACAACCATGAAGGAAGAGACTTGCATACAGTTCATTCCTATGGGGAACGGACGATGTACAACACCTTATGTTGTCACTAATGCGGTTTCTGTTGTCTTTTACTCGGAAAATTGGTGGCTGTACTATCGCGCATTCATGATTGGCAGAAGTGCTAACCGGTTTCATGATATTGATTTTGAACCAATGCTGCTCATGCGAACCAAAGATATATGAATGATCATACTGCCCGGGTCCGAACACTTAGTAGCTGAGAGAATACAAACCTATTGACCATATACATTTGTTTTTTTCGCTAAATGGGCTTAAATCGCAGTATATATCGGTTGCAGATTGTTAATAGATATCCATACACATAGTGACATAACTAATGATAGTGTGTTCCGGATCACGAGTCATTACAGTGCCATTTCAGAGGCCGTGAATACCGGCCAGTGTAGTATCGGTGTACACCCATGTTATTTAGACAACTATGAGCAATTATTGGTGGAAATAAGACAGTTTGCTGGTCATAAAAACGTTTTGGCTATCGGCGAGTGCGGGTTGGATAATATCTGCAACAAGGATAAGGATCTGCAACAGAAGATCTTCCGGCAACAGGTGTTTCTGGCGAGTGAGCATAATAAGCCACTGATCATTCACTGTGTAAGAGCATACACCGAATTAGTAGCTATCATAGGAGAGATGAAGCCACCCGTTCCGATCATCATTCACGGATATAATAAGAATCCAGAGGTTGCTACTTTCTTGTTGAAGGAAGGAATGTTCCTTTCATTTGGCCCAGCGATCTTAAACGAAAGATCTCCGGCAGCTATGGTACTTAAGGATATTCCCGATGACGTTTTCTTCCTGGAAACAGATGATACCGCTATTGAGATCGCCGAGATATATCGTGCAGCAGCAACATTGCGTAAAACCGATATGGAAACGCTTATTTTGCAACTTCAGAATAATTTCAGGAAGATATTCAGATACTCTTTATGATGAATGATACGGCATGGTTATCAAGAACCGAGTTGCTGATAGGAAAAGAAAAGCTTAACAAGCTTATGGCTGCACATGTGTTGGTGGTTGGTATGGGAGGTGTTGGCTCTTTTGCTGCTGAGTTTATATGCCGGGCCGGTGTAGGGGAAATGACGATAGTGGACGGAGATGTGGTAGACCCCAGCAATAGAAACCGTCAGTTGCCCGCGCTGGCCACAACCCACGGACTGAATAAGGCAGACCTGATGGGAGAGCGCCTTATGCAGATAAACCCGGAGCTGAAACTGCACGTGGTGAAAAAATTCATTATGCCTGATATGGTCGATGAATTGCTGGATGCCCGGCCGGACTATGTGGTAGATGCCATAGATAGTATTACTCCTAAGTTGACCTTGATAAAGAGCGCGTATAGTAAAGGATACCGGGTAGTAAGTTCTATGGGCGCCGGTGGTAAACTTGATCCAACGAGGTTGCAGGTTTCAGATCTGTCAAAGACATACAATTGCCCGTTTGCACAGCAAATACGGAAACAACTGAAACCTATGGGTATTACAAAAGGTATTAAAGTTGCTTTCTCTCCGGAGGAGCCGGACAAAAAGTCTATAATGCGCACAGACGGATCGAACTTTAAGAAATCGGCGTATGGCACCATATCTTATTTGCCGGCCACTTTTGGGGCAACATTGGCATCGGTAGTGATAAGAGACCTTATTGATGAGTGAGCGGGTAATTAATTTTCCACGCGTGAAGTTTTGTTCAGATCATTCCGGGAATGCCATACTTCTTTCCAGCGCTGTAACAGATAGTCTTGAAAACTTGCTATTGGTTCGGCAGGATGTTCATTATTGTAGGCTTCGTAGTGGTACAATGAGTCGGTCGTGGGTGTAAGCAGTTTTTGTTCGTATATATTGTTTGCATTGCAATAGTGTACCACAGGATTCCAGGTATGTTTCCAGAAAGCTTCTGTGGTTCCCCGCGTAATGTAAACGTGTTTTATTGAAGGATGTCTTTTAAGTAAACCAGTGATGTCAGTATAGACAAAATCATCAAAGTTGTAAATGATAGATTTGTCAGAAAGCCCTCCCAGCATCTTACTGTGTTCCCTATTTTGTTCGTCTGCGTCATCGATCGCGGCTATGACATTGGTGATCGCGACGCGGTTCACTTTGCAAAAGTTCTTCCAATCTGCAGTGCTGCCATTGATCAGCGACGGGGTACCGTAGATACGGGGCAGAATGTCCCAGAAAAAGCAGGATTCCGTTCTCCCGTAAAACCAACCCGTTGTGCAATTTTCCGGCCAGGCAGGATTAAATGTACCTACGATCAATGTCTCGGGTTCAAAATCGACATGTTCTAGATCGAGATAGGCATGAAATTGATTGAAACACGGCATCGTGGTGCAAATGTATATTTTTTGTGCTGCACTGTCTTAAGATCGGCCGGCATATGTACATTGCAGTTGTTTACAGGTATGCTTGGTATAGAAATATGAAGAGGCAATTATTCCATACAAATTACGTGTCCTATATTATGGTGCTGGTATTGTTGTGCCTGATAGGTCTTCCTTTATTGGCTCCCGCTTCCCGTTTGCACCAGAAAAGATATGCCCGGAAAAATAGCCATGGAAAAGGGGGCGATGAGAGAAGATTTATCCTTGCCGATCAGTTTGGGAGGAAGATAGACATCTACAAACAAGCAGGGAAAGTGCTGTTCATCAATTTTTGGGCATTATCCTGTCCCCCATGCAAAGCCGAAATGCCGGGGATAGACAGCTTGGCAAGTCATTTCAGGAGTGATACCACGGTCATGTTTTTGGCAGTAGATCTTGATCGGGAAACAGAGCTTTCCATCGGATTTATGAAAGAAAAGGGGTTAGGATTACTGGTTTACACAGTGGTAACTCCGATTCCGCAGGAGTTTTATCACGGTAAGATACCTACTACGGTTATCGTTGACAAAAGAGGTAAGGTTCTCTATTTTAATGAAGGAGAGGCGCAGTACAATACGGAAATATTCATAGAGAAGATAGGTATGGCTGGCAAATAGTGGAGAAGAGTTAACATAAAGGTCATATTGAAATAACAATTTTGCTGTCCATATTTAGCAGATGAGCGCAGGAAAAATGTTACTGATATTGATATTTTCTACAGGGTGCGTACATGAGCCATTCCGGCAAATGACTACTAAGCAAGCTGATGATTGTGCCGGTGTTACACCTGCTTTCAGTAAAGATATCTACCCCATAATGTCATCTTCCTGCGCCAAATCGGGTTGTCATGACGGGAATACAATGCCGCTCGATTTCTCAATTTATGCGAATATCAAACACTACCTTGACGACAGCGCCATTTACTATTCTGTTGTAATAAACAAGACCATGCCCGAAGATGTGCCGCTGGATAGTGAGCAGTTTAAAGAAATAAAATGCTGGTTGAAGAGTGGATACCCGGACAATTAGCGCTTAATTTACATGTGCGGGAAAGGTTCAACCCAGAACGGCAGATATCAATTGGACTACACTATCCTCCAATATCGGCTTGTTTCCCACAGCAGAAAAACCTTGCTGTATCAGTGTTTTTTCATCAAATTTATTTTGATCTCCATTCATAGCAATAACAGGTATTTTATTAAGTGGAACAGGTAATTTTTTAATGGCTGCAAGTAGTTCAAATCCGTCCATTTCGGGCATGTGTATATCAGTGAAAATCACGGAAACCTTTTCGCTTCTTAGTATACTTAGAGCCTTTATCCCGTTTTCGGCAAAAAGAAGTTTTGCATGTGTGCGAGACATCATCAGTTTAAAAAATTTTAGGCTAAGCTGATTGTCGTCAACAACAAGGATAGAAAGTTGTTCCAGCTCAGTGGCTGATGCTTTAGTATTATTTTCGGTTGTATTCACTTCATCGTATCTGATATTAAAATGAAAGGTGCTTCCTTTTCCGGGCATGCTCTCAACACCAATAGTGCCTCCTTGCAGCTCTATAAATTGTTTACAGATGTACAAACCAAGCCCGGTGCCAGTCTTCCCGGATGATGAGCTTGTGCGGTAGTATTTTGAAAAGAGCTTCTCCTGTTCATCCGGAGTCATGCCGACACCTGTATCAGCCACAGATACACTTAGTTCCTGCTTGCCATTAAGATTTTTCAAATCAGCTTTTACCCTTACACCCCCTTTGTCTGTGAATTTTATAGCATTACTCAACAGATTTACCATGATTTGCTCAAGACGAAGTGCATCTCCGGCCACTGTCGTTGAAGCGCTGCCGGAGTACTCAAGGTCTAGTGTAATATTTTTCCTGTCGGCAGTTAACCGCATGCTGTTAATTGTTTCTCTTAGAGTTTTTTCGGGATGGAAAGTTTTCCATGCAAGCGTGAATTCGCTGTTTTCCAATCTTGCCGCGGATAGCACATCATTTACTGTATTCAGCAACAGGTTGGTTGATAAATCTATTGATGATAATAATTCTGCTTGTTTCGGAGAAAGCTCCGATAATTTGAAGATGTGAAGGAAGCCCCGGATATTGCTAACCGGATTTCTTATTTCGTGACTCAGATGATACAGTAGGTCCATTTTTTGCCGGGCCAGGCTAACAGCACGATCGTTCTCTGTTTGCAACATCATTTCAGATCTTGTGAATTTGCGCAAATATATGATCAGCAATGAGGCAAAGGCAAGCACAAATAATAATGCAGCAATGCAAAAGTTATTCACTATCCTCAATGTGTCTTTATAGTTCCTCAGCGCAGCATTCTTCACCGTATTTGCTATGGCCCGGTTGGCGGCGTCAAGCTCGTTGATGATCTCTTCAAGCTGATGATTGATGTGGCGTTCAAGTGCGACAAGGCTTAGCTGCACTTTCTTAAGGTCGGCATTACGTTGCCGCATTTGTTCCATTGTTCTTTGAAACCATCCCTGGGCATAGGCTACGGGTATGCCATTAACTATTGATGTACTGTCTTCTGCGGTTTTTTCATATATCTGCACATATGTTTCAGATGCATGCGGTGCATTGTTAAGAATGGCGTCCTTGAGCCTACCGAATAATTTCTTTCTCTTTTGACTATTATTCGCGGAAAGAGTGTCAACCCTTTTTGTAACAAATTTTTGCGGATGTGCATCAGCAGCTCTGCCGATTGTATTCTCTGCTAATGACCTGTTCATGCCGGAATCAACCATCATGAACGAATCAATTACTTTTTTCAGTACATATAGTCTGTCGGTAAGACGCAACTTCTTGTCATACCAATGTTTTAGGTCAACGTACTGCTCTGCATAAAGCAATGTAGTATCCGCATTTATATGTAGTAAAGTGTCAATTTCGCTGAAAGCAAGCATCAACTTCTGATGATAGGTAATGTATTGGGAGTTGTCTGAGCTTAGAAGAGACGTTTTAAAATCACCCTCCGCATCATGGATCAGCAGCAATATCCGTTCAGGTTTCGACACTTTAATATCCATCCTGTTTACTTCTTTTACGGCATTGTCCATGTTTTGTGATATCGTATAACGCGCAATTATACCAGAGAGAGCAAGTACAATTGAAAACGCAGAAAATGTGACAAGCAACTGAGCGGATAATTTCTTACTATGTAGAATTTTCATTTCCAATGGATCAGACTATCTGAATGTACGACATTAATTTAATTATGTGGAATGTATAAGTGGACAGGTATAGGTATTTTTGTGAAGCTACTCATCATATAGTTCTACCACCAGATCGATAGTTAGGATGAGTAAAATCGATATCTTTACTAACCTAACTATTTTGCTATGAGGGCATATAGATTGATAGCCGGATGTCTGCTTTTTCTTTTTTTTCTTGCGGTGCCGGGTTATGCCCAGATAATATCTACCTATGCCGGCACCGGCATACATGGTGATACCGGTGATGGTGGCCCTGCAACCTCTGCTGATCTGCTGACTCCGTCAGGCGTTGCTACAGATCAGAAAGGGAATGTGTTCTTCTCAGATCAGAATGCCAATGTGATCAGAAAGGTCGACCGTTTCGGGATCATTACTGCCATTGCGGGCATGGGGTCTTCCGGATATTCGGGAGATGGCGGGCCGGCAACAGCCGCAAAGATATACTGGCCCACTGGCGTAGCTGTTGACGGTATCGGTAACGTTTTTATTTCGGATCAGTTCAACAACGTGATCCGTAAAGTAGATACGTTTGGTATAATAACTACATTAGCTGGTACGGGCACCATAGGTTATAGCGGAGACGGAGGCCCGGCAACGGCTTGCCAGTTCTGGCACCCGAACGATGTGGGTGTTGATACTGCCGGAAATGTATATGTTGCAGACCGGGACAACCAGGTGATCAGGAAGATCACTACGGGCGGAATGATATATACTGTTGCGGGAACAAATGTTTCGGGCTATGGCGGCGATGGCGGACCTGCAACGAATGCTCAACTGAATTTTCCCTCTGGTATTTGTCTTGATAAGACCGGAGATATTTTTGTGGCAGACCTATACAATAACCGTATCCGGAAAATAGATACAGCGGGAATAATTACTACCATTGTGGGAACAGGTGCTTCAGGATATTCAGGGGATGGCGGCCCTGCCACAGCGGCCCGGATAAACAGCATATCGGCATTGAGTGCCGATAAGATTGGGAATATCTATTTTGCCGATTACTACAATTATGTCATCAGGAAGATAGATGCTGCGGGCATCATATCTACAATTGCCGGGAATGGCATTAACTCCTACTACGGTGATGGCGTGATGGCCACAACAGCGTCCATTAGCTCCATAGAAGGAGTAGCAGCAGATACTTCCGGTAATGTTTTTATCGCGGATTTCTACAATGCAAGGGTAAGGAAAATATCAAAATTACCACCACTGAGATATCCCGATAATATCGCAATTGCTGCGGAATTCAAAGTTTTCCCTAATCCCTCATCGGGCCTTTATTTCATATCGGTAGCGCCTACAGATAAAAGGTACAGTGTCTCAGTATGCAGTGAAAACGGAACAGTTGTTCATAGGCAAAAACTATCGGTAGGCACTAATGAATTGAATGTTTGTGGTCACCCCCCAGGACCGTACACAGTTGTAGTAGATGATAATGGGGTAGTTGTATGGAGACAGGTCCTTATAATAAATAGTGACCGCAACTGAGCCTGCCAATTTACATATCGTCCGGCCCAAACCCATTCAGTTCCTATTCTTCTTTAATGGTCTTTTAAATTCATGAGCTTGGTACTCTTAGTAGAAGTATGTACATTTACTCTGTAACAGACTGATTATCAACAATTAAAATCTAAAAGAATGAAGAAGAATGCATTACTGCTTACAGCCTTTTTGGGAATTGCATATCTCACACTAAAGAGCGATTCGTCAGGGCCCGGCGGTAACTATACAGGTAGCAAAGGCGGATCTCCTGGTTGTATCACTTGTCATGGCAGCTCTGCTACCACCGGCATCAAGTTGGGCATAGAACTGGACTCTGCGGGCATTCCTGTTACTCAATATGTAGGTGGTAAGACGTATACCATAAAATTAGCGGATACAAATACATTGACTACAAGCACATTGCCAATGTTCGGGTTTGAATTTTCTGCTGTGAAAGGGTCGGGTTCTTCGGCAACACAAGCAGGCACATTTGGTACATTGCCCGCAGGTACATCAACACACACTTCTTCTGGGCTTACTATATGGGGGCATAACAGCAAGTTGTCGCCGGCCAGCGGTACGGGTGCAGCAGGCACAGTATATAGTGTATCCGTAACATGGACTGCCCCGGCTGCAGGTTCTGGTACTGTTACCATGTTCTCGGTAATGAACGACGTGAACAATGACGGCAATGATAACACATCTGATAAGTGGAACGCTATCAACGTGTCTTTCCCTGAAAGAACTGTTTCCAGCACAGGGGTAAGGGCTATATCATCGGATATTGATATTCTGCCATACCCTAATCCGACCTCAGGAGACCTGCACCTGGCGATCAATAACGCAGATGCCGGCGATCATAAGGTTTCAATACTCGACATGGCTGGAAAGACATGCATTGAGAGAACGATACTTGTATCCGGATCGCATACAGAAGCAACGCTGCCGACAGCATCATTGGCTCCGGGAATTTACCACCTTGTTGCGAGGTACGGAGACCATCCGAAGGTTGTAACATTTGTAAAGCAATAGATCTTCGGATAGGATAAAAAAGGCGCTCATTGAGCGCCTTTTTTATTGGAGAAACTGCTAGGCTAAAAATTTCAACAAACATATGTTGCGAAACAAGAACCATAAAAAAAGCAGTTGCGATCGCAACTGCTTTTTAGAAGTGGGCCCACTAGGACTTGAACCTAGGACCACCTGATTATGAGTCAGGTGCTCTAACCAACTGAGCTATAGGCCCGAGACGTTTTCACGTCAAATCCCGATATTATCGGAAGGAGTGCAAAAGTAGGGGAATTTCTGAAAAAATGAAAAGATTTTATAGAGAGCACTATTTGTATTTTTCTAAGAGGTGGTGCGATATGTCGGGGTATGTTTTCAGGTCTCGGATATATTTTTTGCTTTTCATTCTTTTTATATGTTTCTCTATTTGCAGCGCGATTGGCATTGATGGACACTCGATCCAGAAGAATATTTCTCAATCTTTGGTTTTAACAGTATAAGAACCGTTGTAGTGTTGATCAATATGCTTTTGTAGCCGCTCATTTACATCAATGAGGGCTGCGCCAGTGTAGAAAGAGTCGAGGCCAGGACTATAAAGTATATATAAGAATGGTATATCGGGATATAGTTCAGAGATAAAAAATAAGATATTTATGCATTGAATTGAACCTAGGACCACCTGATTATGAGTCAGGTGCTCTAACCTCCCGATAGCCATTGGGAGAGGCATAGGCCTGGGACGCTCTCACGTCAAATCCCGATATTATTGGAAGGAGTGCAAGTGTAGGGGAATTTCTGAAAAAATGAAAAGATTTTATAGAGGGCACTATTGGTATCTCTCTTAGAGGCGATCCCATAGCTCCGGATATGTTTTAAGGCTCGTCCGGAGAGCTGTGAGTATATATAGGAATGACATGTTTAGCCCCATGGCCATCATGTCAAGAGCATGCCGGTAGTTCACTGCCTCCGCATTTCAGTTGGTACCACCTATTGTATGTGACACGATACTGTGGTGTAAGTGGACTTGAAAGGATAGCTATCTTTATCGCAAGCCTTTTTTGCCTTGCTTTTTGTAGTGTTCATAACACCTACAACTTCCTCTGTGGTCTTACCGGTACTATCTACAAATGTGCAGGTGCAGTTGTAACTCTTTGTACAGGAGGTCAGTAGCGATGCGGCAATTATTGCCATTGCGACCATGTTTTTCATAGTATTTTTTTTATATTAACGAATGAAACAGCAGCAAAATACTATATGAGGACCGAAAAACCACATCAGTTAAAAGTATAATGTTGCAGCATCATTAAAAATGCTATCTGAGGAGCTCCTGCATATTAAAAAGTGGAAAACGTCCGGATAACGTCGGCGCATTGTAATAAGGAAGCCTAAGTTTGGGCAGGGATACAGAAACATCTTTATTTAACGATTGGCAAAGGTTCTGTTCAGTATTTTCGCACCATGATCAAGGGTATCAGGCACATCATATTCGATTTGGGCGGTGTGCTCATCAATATAGACTATACGCTTACCGAAAGGGCATTTACAGAGGCCGGTATCAGTAATTTTTCGGCACTTTACTCGCAACTTCAGCAGTCCGCCCTGTTCGACCGGTTTGAGATGGGGCAGCTCAGCCGCGACGAGTTCATCACCTGCCTGCAGCAGGTGGCATCGGCGCCTGTCAGCACGGAGGTAATCATAAAGGCATGGAACGCCATGCTGCTCGATTTCCCGGTGCGCCGCTTACAGATATTGCAGCAGCTAAGGCTTTACTACGACCTGTTCCTGCTCAGCAACACCAACGAGATACATGAAGAAGGTTTTAATGAGATATTATTCAGGTCGCACGGCATACCCAATATCGGCGTGTTCTTCGATAAGGTTTATTTTTCTCATCGTGTAGGGCTGCGCAAACCAATGCCGGAAATTTTTTCACGAGTGCTCGAAGACAATGGCCTGCAGGCGGCTCATACATTATTTATAGACGATAGTCCGCAGCATATAGCCGCAGCAAAGGGTCTGGGAATTCAGACCATTTACCTGGAGCCGGGAATGACAATAGAGGATGATGTATTCAAGGCAGTGCGTTAGCGCACTTCTTCGTAGTCTATATAATCGCCGTCTTTCTTCTTGGGTGACGGGGCGGGGCGGTTCTGCTGGTTCATGCGGTTGTCCATTTCTTTCAGTTGGTCCTGCATCTGGCGAAGGCGCTCATTGGTAGCAGAAGTAACGCGGCTTACGGGTATTATGAAATTTTTCATTAATCTGTAAACAAATCCGATTACTATAGCCCAGGTGATGATTCTCCAAAACATACGCCAAAGATAGATAAACGGGAAGTTCACAGTACGTTAATGGAAACATAATTAAATATAATAAATCGGAAAGTGCCTGCAGGATTGAAAAATGTTGTACATTTGCAATGGAATTGAAACAAAGAGAGGGGACACATGGTTGTCCCCTCGTTTTTTGAATATGGCTGAGATAACAGAAAAAATTTATGCTTTACTGGAGCCGCTGCTCGATGGCACGGATATATTCATAGTGAACATAAAGGTGAAACCGATCAATAACATCAAGGTTTACCTCGATGCGGACAGTGGGTTCTCTATTGAGAAGAGCGGCACAGTGAATCGTAAACTATATGCGCAGATAGAAGCCGCGCAGATGTTTCCGGAAGGAGACTTCTCCTTGGAGGTTTCAAGTCCGGGGGTAGATGAGCCCCTGATGCAGCAACGCCAGTACAAAAAGAATGTCGGCAGAAAAGTAACGGTAACGGATAAGGAAGGCGCAGAGAAGACAGGCATATTAAAGGAAGTGGCCGAAGACCACGTGACGCTGGAAATAAAAGGCAAGAAGCAAAAAGAGCAGACAATAATAACAGAGATACCATTTTCTAACATTAAAACTACAGTAGTTCAAATCATTTTTTAAATCAGACCCCGCAATGGGGAAGTAAACAGACCGTATATGGCAAGTATCAATCTCATTGACTCGTTCCAGGAGTTTAAAGACGCCGAAAACATTGACAGGCCTACCTTAATGAAGGTTTTAGAAGACGTTTTCAAAACGCTGCTGCGTAAGAAGTATGGCACAGATGAAAACTTTGACGTAATTGTGAACGACCAGACGGGCGACCTTGAAATATTCCGTCGCCGCGAGATAGTGGAGGATGATATGGTGGAGGATGGAAACGTACAGATACCATATTCCGAAGCTATACAGATAGAGCCTGATTATAGCGTAGGTGAAGAAGTGTATGAGGAAGTAGATGTACGCAACTTTGGCCGTCGCGCCATACTTGCCGCCAAGCAAACACTTGCCGCGCGTATCGGAGACCTGAAGAAGAACAACTTGCTGAAAAAATATGCCGACCGCATCGGCGACATCATCAGCGGAGAGGTGTACCAGATATGGAAGAAGGAAATATTGCTGCTCGATGATGAAGGTAATGAACTGATCATGCCTAAGTCGGAGCAGATACCTACAGACTTTTTCAAAAAAGGCGAGAGCGTTCGCGCGGTGGTGAAGAAGGTAGAGATGCGCAACAACTCTCCTATCATCATACTGAGCCGTACACATCCTTCATTCCTGGAGAAACTGCTGGAAATAGAAGTTCCGGAAATAATGGACGGCCTTATAGTGGTGAAGAAAATAGTAAGGGAGCCCGGAGAGCGTGCCAAAGTGGCTGTAGAAAGCTACGACGACCGTATAGATCCGGTGGGTGCATGTGTGGGTATGAAGGGAAGCCGTATCCACGGTATTGTACGTGAGCTGCGCAATGAGAACATTGACATCATCAATTATACTAACAATATCCAGTTATTGCTGCAACGCGCGCTTACGCCGGCACGTATCAATAAAATGGAGCTGAATAATGAAGATCATAGTGCCGATGTGTACCTCGATCCGGACCAGGTGTCCCTGGCCATTGGTAAAAAGGGTGTGAATATTAAGCTGGCACAGGAACTGACCGGTTTCAGCATTGATGTTTACCGCGATGTGAAGGAAGAGGTTGAATACGATATCGACCTCGATGAATTTGCAGATGAGATCGAACCATGGGTTATTGACGAGTTCAAGCGTATTGGTTGCGATACTGCGCTGAGTGTACTTGATCTGTCAGCAGAAGAACTGATCCGCCGTACAGACCTTGAAGAAGAGACAGTGAGCGAAGTGCGCAGGATACTCGAAGCGGAGTTCAGTAACGAATAAACAATACCGCGGGCGACCGCAAAAAAAGTAATAGGAAGAAGGTGGTCTGAGCGCCATTTTCGGGTAAAAAATGTAGGTTTGTAGTATATAAGGCTCAGGGCTGAAGGTGACTTTGGCATAAAATTTCAGAAGGAAAACGAAAGAATGAGTACAGAAACATCAAAGACACCCAGGTTACTGGCTGCAGCCAAAGAGTTTAACATTGGCAGGGAAACCCTTTTGGAGTTCCTCCATGAAAAAGGCTTTGAGGTAAGCAATAACCCGAGTACCAAGTTGACGGAGCAGATGTATAACGCCTTGCAGGTGGAGTTTGCGCAAGACAAAGCCGCCAAACGCAAGAGCGAGCAGATCGCATTGCCGAAAGGTTCCCTGCTGGATACGCTGAAAAAGACCAAGGACGACCTGGACCTGACCGCCAAGGATAAGAAAGAAGAGCCTGCACCTGAAGTAAAGGCAAAGGAAGAGAAGCCTAAGGAGGCCGAAAAACCTAAGGAAGTAGCAAAAGAGGAGCCAAAGAAGGTAGCGGTAAAACCCGCTAAAGAAGAGACTGCGGCCAGGAAGGAGGTTGCAGAGGCGCCTGTTGATCCTGTAGAGGAAAAGCCAGCTGCTAAAGCAACAAAAGCAAAGGCGAAGGAAGAAGAAGAAACAGAAGCGCCGGCGCATGTAGATATCAAAGCCCCCAAGATAGGTGGCCCGAACATACTCGGAAAGATCAATCTTGACGACATGAACCTCTCTTCACGTCCGAAGAAGGGTGCTGCCGCAAAAAAGAAAGAAACAGAGAAGGAAGAAGAAAAGCCGGCAAAGGCTGCTAAATCAAAAGCGAAGGAAGAAACACCAGAAGAAGTGGTAACACCACCGGCTCCGGTAGTTGCCGTTCCTGAAGCACCAGGCAGTGCGAGTGATGATACGGATGATGATGCAAGCAAGCCGGAGCATATAGAAATGAAGGCACCTAAGCTGGAAGGACCAAAGATCATTGGCAGGATAGAACTGCCGGTATCACAACCATCCGGTAACAGGCCCGATAACAGAGGTGGTGGTGCGGACCGCGGCGAAAAACGCAAGCGTAAACGCATACCTGTAGAGAAGAAACCGGAGACACATAAACCGGGCACACCGGGAGCCGGTGGAGACAACCGCGGACCTCGTGACAACAGGCCGGGCACCGGACAAGGATTCCAGGGCGGCGGACACCAGGGTGGCGGGCATCCCGGCGGCCGTGACCGTCGTGGGCCGGGTACCGGTTTTGGAGACCGCAGAGACAACAGGCATGGCGGCGATCGCCGTGGTGGCGGTCAAAGAAATGCGCCTATTACGCCGCAACAACAGGAGATTGATACAAAAGCTATCCAGGATAAGATTCGTGAGACACAGGCTAAACTGTCCGGGTCAACACGCGGCAAGAACCTGAAAGCAAAATACCGTCGTAATAAGCGCGACGAAATGGCCGACAAACGTGCGGCTGCTGAAAATGCGGAACAAAGCAATGTGATTCAGGTAACAGAGTTCATTTCTGTAAGTGAACTGGCCAGCCTCCTTGATGTAAGCTTTGCCGATGTTATCAGCAAGTGTATGAGCCTTGGCATCATGGTATCTATCAACCAGCGTCTTGATGCGGAAGTTATCGAATTGGTTGCCAGCGAATTCGGTTATGACGTTGAATTCATCAACCTCGAGCAGGAAACTGAAGATGAGGTGGAAGAAGTGGATGCTGAAGAAGATCTGAAGCCAAGAGCGCCTATCGTTACCATCATGGGTCACGTTGACCATGGTAAAACATCCTTGCTCGACTACATACGCAGTGCGAATGTGGTAGCGGGAGAGGCAGGTGGTATCACGCAGCACATCGGGGCATACCAGGTAACAACATCTACCGGCAAGAAGATAACATTCCTCGATACTCCGGGTCACGAAGCATTTACCGCTATGCGTGCCCGTGGTGCCAAGGTGGCCGACGTAGCCGTGATCGTGGTAGCTGCAGACGATGCTATTATGCCTCAGACAAAAGAAGCAATATCGCATGCACAAGCGGCAAATCTGCCAATGGTATTTGCGATCAACAAAATAGATAAAGAAGGAGCTAATCCTGAAAAGATCAAAGAGCAGCTTGCCCAGATGAATATCCTGGTTGAAGACTGGGGTGGTAAATACCAGAGCCAGGAAATATCTGCTAAGAAAGGACTTAACATAGACCTGTTGCTGGAAAAGATAGGACTTGAGGCAGAGCTGCTGGAGCTGAAGGCAAATCCGGATCGTCCGGCTGCCGGTAGCGTTATTGAGGCATCGCTGGATAAGGGCCGTGGTTACCAGTCAACGATACTGGTCCAGAATGGCACCCTGAGCCAGGGGGATATGATCGCCTGCGGACAATACTTTGGTAAGATAAAGGCCATGTTCAACGAACGTGGTCAGCGCGTGCAGACAGCCGGGCCATCTACACCGGTTCAGGTATTGGGTCTGAATGGTGCACCACAGGCCGGTGAGAAGTTCAGGGTGTTTGAGGACGAGGATGATGCAAAGGAACTGGCAAATCACAGGGCGCAGATATTGCGTGAGCAGGGTATCCGTGCACGCAAGCACATTACGCTTGATGAGATCGGACGCCGACTGGCGCTGGGCAACTTCAAGGAGCTGGGTGTTATCATCAAGGGCGACTTCGATGGTTCTGTAGAAGCGTTGAGCGATTCGTTGCAGAAACTCTCTACGCAGGAAGTGGCCATCAATGTGGTGCACAAGGGCGTGGGCCAGATCACCGAGAGCGATGTATTGCTGGCTACCGCGTCAGATGCAATTATCATTGGTTTCCAGGTACGGCCTTCTATGCAGGCTGCAAAACTTGCCGACCAGGAGAATATCGAGATACGCACATATTCCATCATCTACGACGCCATCGAGGAGATCAAGAGCGCTATGGAAGGGCTGCTTGAGCCTAAGGTCGAGAAGAAGACGGTATGCAATATCGAAGTGCGCGAGGTGTACAAGATCAGCGGCGTAGGTACTATTGCCGGTTGTTACGTGCTTGATGGAAAAATGACACGCCAGACCAAGCTGAACCTCATCCGCGATGGTATTGTTATTTACAACGGTGAACTTGCTTCTCTGAAACGTTTCAAGGATGATGTGAAGGAAGTGAATGCCGGTTATGAATGCGGCCTTTCTATTAAGAACTACAGCGATGTTCGTGTTGGCGACATCATCGAAGGATATGACGAAATAGAAGTAAAACGTACTTTGTAAGAAGTATGAAAGCATATGTGAAAGCCCCGCATTGCGGGGCTTTCGTTTTATTGGCGTATTTTCGGAGCATAGTCAGAATAGTTTCTCTGTGAGCGGAGGTGTGATCACATTATTGACCGATCTCGGAACGAGGGATACATCAGTAACTGTTGCAAAAGCAATACTGATGCGTTACCTGCCGGGTACGCCTGTAATAGATATATCGCATCATACCAGCCAGTACGATCTGCAGCAGGCTGCATATCTTTTGTTATCGGCGTACAAACATTTTCCTGCAGGTACCATACACATCGTTCCTGTTGAGGTATTTGCCGGGGAGGCCCGGTCTCTGATCCTGGCAGAAAAGGGAGGCTTCTTTTTCGTCGCTCCCGATAATGGTCTGCTTCCACTTGCATTTGGCTCTTGCGAGCGCAGTTATATGTGCCATGAATTCATTGGTCCTTTCTCTTTTGCCGACTGGATGGACAAAGCAGGGCAGGCAGCAGCTTCTGTCCTGGCAGGTAATATCCCTTTTCCGTCATGTGAGATAAAGCATGCGCCAAAATTATTACAACCCCGTGTTACAGACACAGGTGTAGAATGTAATATTCTGTATGTTGACAGATTTGAAAATGTAGTATTGGATATCAACAGGGAGCAATTTGACCGGCTCATAGGACCCCGGCCATTCCGGATAAAATTGCTCAGATCAAAAGATATTGTCACTATATGCAACAATTATAGTGATGTGCCGGAAGGCGCACCGCTTTGCAGGTTCAATAACGCTGACTTCCTCGAGCTTGCACTCAATCATGATAAGATGGCTTCTTTGCTCGGCATTGAAACCAATAATGTAAACACTCGCTTCCCCGTCATCAGGATTTTTTATTAGCCTGTTTATTTGGTGTATATACATGCTTATTTTATCAAATATCACGCATTAAATAAAAAATCTTATATAAAAGATAGATCAATAATTGTTTATGCCTCATTTAGATTTTATTTTTTTTGTTCTAAATAAAGCCAAAAATGTTATTTGCTTGTTATTGTTTTTGTTGTATTTTGTCACTGCTATGAGTGATGTGGTTCCCAATAGGGTAATTGTGGAAAAGCTTAAAGCCGGAATGAAGTTTGGCTTGTTTGGTAAAAAATCTAATTGCTACTTCCGTGATGGTACAAAGGTCCGGTATGCAGATCTTTGGGCGGCAATAAAGGAGACCAGAAACCTGGAACAGGGGCACAAAAAGACGTTGTCTGAGTTATTTCCAGATACGTTTGTCGGTGTGTATCCGTACCATCCGTTCTGGCACAATTGGAAGAAGAGTCCCGAGACAAAGAACATCTCCGGACCCTGATATTATATTATTTATTTTACATATGTCACTCGAAATAGGTGATGATACATTCCTTCAGCAGTTGTTCCTGTCCACCCATTCCCTTGATATCTACCGGTCTTAATTCATTAAAATGAGGCCAGCCATCTGAATCCCGGCCGGCCGGTTCATAATAGCCATGCTGTGAGAGCAGCGTACATACTGCTATATGCATCAGGTCCTGTTTCTGTTCTTTCGAGAACTTTCGGCGTGGGAGTCTGCCTAACTCATTTACTCCTATCAGGAATAGGATCCCCTCCATGTCCGGCGTCTTGCCGAAGCGTTCATGCAATAATACCATTGTATCATGCCACCTTTGCTCAAAGTACTCCATTTTTCCTGTCGATGATTTCTGGTGCGAAAATAGGATTAAAGCGGCTGTCCGGCGTTTTTTCAGGAATAAAAACAGATACATTAGTTTTAAAAAAAGTTAAAACTGTTTCCTGCTTGTTTGATATTCCCGCAGGCTGATTATTTTTGGTGGCTTCTAAAAAATTTGTGATCATATGGAAATATCGTCATCTGTTGACATTCGTGAATTGAATGAGCGCATACATCAGCAAAGTGCTTTTATAGAATTGCTGAACATGGAGCTCAATAAGGCCGTAGTGGGGCAAAAACAAATGGTAGAGCGCCTCATGATCGGCTTGCTGGCAAACGGGCACGTGTTATTGGAAGGTGTGCCCGGATTGGCAAAGACGCTGGCAATTAAGTCGCTGGCATCTGCTATCCATGCACGTTTTGCGCGCATACAGTTTACCCCCGATCTATTACCGGCAGATGTGCTCGGTACTATGGTGTATAACCCGCAGGCTCATGAATTTGCGGTAAGGAAGGGCCCAATATTCGCCAACTTCATTCTTGCTGATGAGATCAACCGCGCCCCGGCAAAAGTGCAGAGCGCTTTGCTGGAAGCAATGCAGGAGCGCCAGGTAACCATTGGAGACAATACTTACAAGTTGGAGGAACCATTCCTGGTATTGGCAACCCAAAACCCCATTGAGCAGGAAGGTACTTATGAGCTTCCGGAAGCCCAGGTGGACCGCTTCATGCTGAAAATAGTGATCACCTACCCCAAGAAAGAGGAAGAACGCCAGATCATACGTACTAACCTGAACCCCGGTGGTATGCCTAAAATAACTCCGGTGGTAACAACGGAAGATATTATGCGTGCCCGGCATTTGGTGCGTGAGGTGTATATGGACGAAAAGATAGAGCAGTACATCCTCGATATCGTATTCGCTACACGCTTCCCTGAAGAGTACAAACTGGCTAAGCTGAAACCATTCATTTCTTACGGAGGCTCACCACGCTCCAGCATCAACCTGGCGCTTGCGGCCAAAGCATATGCCTTCATCAAGCGCAGGGGCTATGTGATACCGGAAGATGTACGTGCCGTGTGTCATGATGTGATGCGCCACCGTATCGGTATCACTTACGAAGCGGAAGCGGAAAATGTAACATCAGAACAAATAATCAATGAGATACTGAATGTGGTAGAGGTGCCATAGCCGGTATTACATCGGGATGCTGATCTCAAATACAGAACCTGAGGGCGTGTTATCTTTTACGGTGATACGCCCTTTGTGTTGTAATACGATCTTGTTGGTAAGGTACAGGCCCAGCCCTGTTCCCTTGGCCTTGCGGCTTTCTTCATTGCCTACACGGTAGAATTTTTCGAAAATGTGCTTCTTCTCACTCTCAGGAATTCCTGTTCCGTTATCAGCCACTACTATTACCGCGACGTTTTGTTTCATGGATAGTGATACGCTGATGAGTTTGTCGGCAGGGGTATATTTTATAGCGTTCTCAAGCAGGTTATTTACGGCCATTTCCAGCATCACCCTATCTCCGTATATATGTATGCCCGGAGTCAATTCCTCTTCAAATCTTTGCGGGTAGCGGTTAGCATAGCCCGTAATAATATCTTCCATCAGAGCAGACAGGTTGATGTCTTCCCGTTGAGTTTTGTATTGTCTTCCCTCCAGTTGAGATGCCAGCAGCATATTGTTACAAAGATCATTCAGCCGGTTCGACTCCCTGATGCAGCGGTCTATCAGTTGAGCTTTCTGCTCGTCACTAAGCTGGCGTTTCTCCAATGTCTGCAGGTTTAGCTTCATGGCAGCAATGGGAGACTTTAGTTCATGAGTTACAGATAGCATAAAGTTGTTCTGCTGACGCGATAAGATGATCCTGCGGGCAAATGAGCGATAGACAACAAACGCGCCTATAAGTATTACAAACAGGAATGTTGCGCCTTCGCCCACATACTGCGTTTTGCGCATAGAAAGGGTGTGGTGCAGCGCGTCCATTTGCTCCCTGTATTCATACGGATGTGCGGAGCTGTCTATTTGTGTGCGGAGGGTAATGACCTGCTGCGCGTAAATGCTGCCATTCTGTTTTTGCAGCTTCCACTCCCAAAACCCGATGGCGAGTATGATATACGCCAGGAGAATGAAATATATGGAAGTGAAGAAACGCATAAATAAAATATGTTCACAGGAAGTTAGTTCTTCCTGAATGGTGTCTTTTCAATGCGCAGGCCCACATTCAGCACATCTGGTAGCGGGTTGATGCGCATATTCTGTTCCAGCGACACTTCATAAGTACCTGCGCTGTGGAAGTTGGTCACAGAAGACAGGTCTATCGGTAATCTCTGTTCATAGATCTCACCCATACCTCTGCCCAGCCATTTGCCTGAAGCCTCTGCCAGTACAATGTTTACACGGGTCTTTTTTACAACAGTATCTCCGGGAGTTTTTACAGATACCCAAACCCATACGTTGTTGTAAGGATATGCCTGGGTATGGCGGATAATGAAATAGGGCTGGTAATCAGGTATCGTGTCAGTGATTTCAAAACTGAATACCGGCTTAAAATTGTAATTCCAGGCATATTGGGGTATCGCTTCTTGCTTCTGAAAGTATGGTGCAGGCAGACAGCTGGCCAGTGTGCCGAGAACGACCAGCGTGAAAACAAATGTGCGGTATGTCAGGTATTTACGGCTCATGATCAATGCGCAAAATTACTTTATTGATACTTACTTTGGCGAACTGCTTATAATATATTCAGGATCTGTTCCTTGGCTTTTTCCAGCTCATCCTTCATATTGATGATGATCTGTTGTATCTCGGCATGGTTTGCCTTAGAGCCCAGGGTGTTTATCTCCCTGCCTATTTCCTGGAGTATGAAATTGAGTTTGCGGCCTATGGCAGTGTCATTATTCTGTATAGTGCTGTTGAAGTAATCGCAGTGCTGTTTCAGCCTTATCTTTTCTTCAGAGAAGTCCATTCTTTCCAGGTAATAGATCATTTCCTGTTCAAAGCGGTTCGGGTCTATATTTTCTTTGCTGCTCGTTTCTTCAAGCGACTGGTTGATGCGTGCACGTATGCGCTCCATGCGCTCGGCTTCGAGTGGCAATATCTGGGTGTGCAGGTTTTCTATATTCGCAATGCGTGTTGCAATATCCTTCAGCAAGGCAGTGCCTTCGTGTTTGCGGTGTTCCATAAGTTGCTCAGCAGCTTGCAGAATGACCTTTTTCACTTGTTCCCACTCTTCTTCCGGCAGCACGTCCTGGTCCGCGGCTACCACTTCAGGCATGCGCATGATGGTGGAGATGATATTTTCTTCCGGCAGGCCGGTCTGATGGGCTATTTGTTTTATACCCTGGTAGTAGAATAAAGCAAGGTCTGTATTGATGGTCATAGGCTTGCTTGCCCCTTCCTGTTTTACATTCACGGTAAGATCGGCTGTACCACGCAGCAGCAATGCGGATAATGCATTCCTGATATCAAGTTCATAGGAGCGCAGAATGGGAGGGAGTTTTGTGTTGATATCAAACTGCTTTCCGTTCAGCGTTTTTATTTCCACCACTATTTGCCTGTTGTTCACAGTTCCTTCGGCGCGCCCGAAACCAGTCATTGAATAAAGCATAGCAACATTATTTGCAGCAAAAGAAAACAAAGGTTTGTCAATAAAAAAACGTGGGACATGGTTTTTGCCGAAAAAGATGATAAAATCGTGGTAAAACTATCAAAATGGGACTGCGAGGCTCAAATAATTAATTATTTTTGTCAGCATACGGCACATACCCAGAGATATTCATGCGCATATTTTTTTTCATCTTTTGTCTGCTTTTTTCGGTAGGTGCCGGTGCGCAAATAACCTATGTGACCAAGCAGCTCACAAAGGCTGAACTGGAAGCGGAACGTAAAAGGAACCAGGATGCGCTGAATGACATTCAGCGGGAGCTTGATGAAGTAAAGAACAGCAAACGCGCTACTATGGGCGAGCTGAGCGCCCTCCAGAATAAACTGGCCTACCGGCAGAGGTTGATCGGGAATATCAACGAGGAGCTTGGAGATATAGACAATACCATTAAGTCGTCGTCAAAAGAGATCATGACGATGAAGCAAAAACTGGAGCACCTGAAGATAAGATACGCTCAGTCTATCAGGTATTCATATGCCACACGCAGCTCTTACGATATGCTCGCTTTTCTGTTCTCTTCCCGAGATTTCAATGATGTCATGCGCCGCATGAAATACCTGAAGAAGTTCAGGGATTTTCGCAAAGCGCAGGTAGAGCAGATACGAACCATGCAAGGTCAGTTGCAGCATAAGATAGGCAAGCTTAATGAGGAGAAACAGGAACAAAGCCAACTGCTCACTGCCCAGGAAAAAGAAAAGGTGAATCTTCTCGCGGAAACGGAGAAGACCAACCAGGTGATGCAGGAATTGAAGGGTAAGGAAGGAGAGTTGCTGAAGAAGATCGAGAAGAACAAACAGGTACAGCAGCGCATCAATAATTATATCAAGGCGCAGATCGAAAAAGAAATGGAAGAGGCTGCCCGCCGTGCTGATGAAGAGAAGAAGAAGGCGGAAGCCGCTAAAAAGGCGTTGGCGGCTGCAACAGCTGCGGCAAATGCAAAACCTGCCACCAAGCCTAATGTGACCACAGATAATAGTGCGGTAAAGAATCTGCCTCGTGTAGAGCCGAAGATCAAGGAACCTGAAGAACGAGAGTCGCCGAATCTGCTATTGGCCCCTAACGAGGTGGAGCTAGCGAACAATTTTGAAGGCAACAAGGGTCGTTTGTATTGGCCGGTGGAGAAGGGATATATTACAGATCACTTTGGCCAACATCCACATCCACTTGAGCCGAAGGTACTGATAGAGAATAATGGCATAGATATACAAACAGTTGCAAGTGCAGACGTCAAAGCTGTTTTTGAAGGAATAGTATCTAAAGTTTTTTCAACGGTAGGCAGCTCACAGATTGTGATGATCCAGCACGGTAATTATTTTACAGTATACAATGGGCTATCATCGGTAAGTGTAAAGACCGGACAACATGTAAATGTACGACAGGTAATAGGGCAAGTAGCAAATAATGATAATGATGTGCCAACTTTGAACTTCCAGATATGGAAGTCGAATGGAAAGAAATCTAACGTTAAATTGAACCCGGAACAGTGGATAGGCAGAGCACACTAAATGCTTAAATAAAAAAAGCGGGATCATGTCCCGCTTTTTTTATTTAAGCATTTACCTTATCGGGATAAACAATGTCAATCCCTTTTTCATTCTTTATTCTGGCAAATCCGCCCAGTACGTTCCTGAGATTGTGATACCCTTCGCGCTTCAGCAGGGATGCCGCGATCACAGAGCGGTAGCCACCGGCACAGTGTACATATAGATTGCTGTTGTCGTCTATCATCGCAATGTTGGCAGCGTCAGTCAGCGTATCTAACGGTACATTGACAGCGCCCTTGACGTGAGCGGCTTCAAACTCGGCTGGTTTGCGTACGTCTATTATCTCGAGCATATTATCATGAGGGAGATCCATGGCCAATTCATCAGCTTCTATATCAATGATGAGATCTATTTGCTCGCCGGCATACTGCCAGGCTTCAAATCCTCCTTCAAGATATCCTGCCACATTGTCTATACCTACACGGGCCAGGCGTGTGATCGTTTCCTGTTCTTTCCCTGATTCAGCTACAAGCAGTATGGGTTTGTTATAAGGAAGTAAAGATCCCGCCCACTCGGCAAAGCGCCCATTGAGTCCTATGTTCACTGAGCCGGGCACAAATCCCTGGGTGAAAATGGTCTCATTTCTCGTGTCCAGTATCCATGTATCTTCTGTGATATGTTTCTTGAATTCGGAAACGGATAATGCGTTCATGCCCTTTTCCATTACTGTGTCCAGGCTGCCATATCCTTCTTTATTGATACGAGCATTGATAGGGAAGTAAGCGGGCGGTGTGTTCAGTCCTGTTGTTACTGCTTTAATGAATTCTTCCTTGGTCATGTCCTGCAGGGCATAGTTCGATGCTTTCTGCGCACCCATGGTGCTGAAGGTGTCAGGCCCAAGGTTCTTACCGCAGGACGATCCCGGTCCATGTGCCGGATATACAATGATATTATCGTTTAGCGGCTTTAATTTGTTGGTCAGCGACTCATACATCATCCCTGCCAGTTCTTCCTTGGTCAGGTTGCCGCTGAACAGATCAGGGCGGCCCACATCACCAACGAACAGTGTGTCTCCTGTGAAGATGCAATAAGGAGCTCCCGCCTGATCATGCAGCAGGTAGCAGGTGCTTTCCAGTGTATGTCCGGGTGTATGTATCACTTTTATTTTCAGCTTACCTACAGAGAATTCCTCTCCGTCAGTGGCTTTGTGTATTTTAAACACGGCTTCTGTATTAGGGCCGTAAACAATAGGTGCGCCCGTCTTCTTCGACAGGTCTATATGGCCGCTCACAAAATCGGCGTGGAAGTGTGTTTCAAAAATGTACTTGATCTTTACACCCTTCTCTTCTGCCATTTTGATATAGGTATCAACATCACGTAGCGGATCTATTACCGCCGCTTCGCCTTCGCTGGCAATAAAATAGGCTGCCTCACTCAGGCAGTTGGTATATAATTGTTTTATTTCCATCTGAAAGTATATATCTAGCAAAGGTAAGACAAACCTTTAACCATTAGATTATACCGTTATAGTTCTGTGTTATGCGTGTTTTAATCTCGAACAGGCTGCATGATGGCTTCTTTGGATGCCTGTGCCATGTCCCTGATCAGTAGCGGGTCGCGCTCTATAGCATTACCTACGACTACGATGTTGGCCCCGGCCGAACTATTGGCATATACCTTTTCCGGAGAGGTGATGCCGCCGCCAACAAACAGCGGGATATCAAGATGGCCGCTGGTACGTGCTATCATTTCTTCAGATACGGGCCTGCGTGCTCCGCTGCCGGCATCCATATAGATGATATGCTTGCCCTGCAGTTCTCCTGCCCAGGCTGTCGCCAGGGCTATATCCGGTTTATCGGCAGGTATAGGCAGTGTGTTGCTCATGTACGATACGCTGGTCTGTACACCGCCATCAATAAGCATATATCCGGTAGAAATCACTTCCAGTCCGCTGGTCTTCACAGCAGGGGCAGAGGCTACGTGTTGCCCTATCAGCAACTCCGGGTTGCGGCCGGATATTAGTGACAAGTATAAAAGTGCATCAGCATACGGGGTCACTTGAGCCGGACTGCCGGGGAAGAGGATGACCGGGATATCACTTTCCGCTTTAAACCGCTGAATGCATAGCTCCATCTGGTGGGCCATGAGCAGGCTTCCGCCCATAAGCAGGTAGTCAACGCCTGCATCATTGCAAAGCCGGGCGAGGTAGGGTATATCGGCCGGTGCTATCTTGTCGGGGTCGGCAAGCACCGCAAAACCGCTCTTGTTTTGTGCCTTCAGACGCTTCAACTGATCGTATATGACTCCCATGGCATAAAATTAGCGAAAACCCCCGAATCGGACCATTGATGAAATAATATGAAACAACTAATTGATGGTCAGTTGATTAGGCTTGTATCGGTTGAGGTATAGATACAGTATATGTCATAATAGAAACAAAAAATACCGTGGAAACTATTTTTGTGAAAAATGTTTCCATAGTTTTGCGTCCGATTTTGTGAGCGTAGATATGGAACCATTAACCAAAATATTAACGTCGTCTGCCGAGTTGTTCAGCCAGTATGGTTTTAAGACCATTACCATGGATGATATTGCCCGCAGGGCGGGAATTTCGAAAAAAACACTGTACCAGCACTTCGCCAATAAGCAGGAAGTGGTCAATGAGTCTGTGGTCTGGTATAAGTCGCATATGACGGCCAACTGTACTGCTGTACTTGCCGATACAGAGAATGCGATAGAGGCTATGGTGAAGATGATGGGCTTTTTCGATAATATGAACCGACGTATCAATCCGATGGCTTTGTTCGAGATGCAGCGTTTCTTCCCCGAAGCGTATAAGACATTCAGGGATATGCTGCAGGATAAGGATGTGGCAATGATCCGTGAAAATCTCGTGCAGGGTATCGCGGAAGGCTTATACAGGGAAGGTATCAATACAGACCTGTTGGCTCGATACCGTCTCGAAACTTCGCTGCTGATACTGCAACCCAATCTGCTTGTCAACGACCGCAACGACCTTTTATCCGTAGCGCTGGAGATAGGAGAGCATTTTCTGTATGGCATTATGACCCCCAAGGGAGAAAAATTATATCACAAATACAAGGAAAAATATTTAAAGCAAGCACCCAGAATATGAGTAGGATTTATTTGACAATGATCGGTACATTCCTTTCTGCTTCGGCAGCGGTAGCGCAAACGGCTACCCCGCTGAGCATGGAGGCATGTATGGATTACGCCATGAAGCATAATTATGCTGTCAGGAATGCAGCCCTCGATGTGTTGATACAAAAGGCACAGAACGAGCAGACCACTGCTGCCACAATGCCGCATGTTAACGGCAAGGCTGACTTCACGTATTTCAACATCCCGCAACGCTCGTTCATTGACGCGAGCACTTTTGCGATGCCCGGCTCTCCGTCAGCACCCGCAGGAACCATCATTCCTATTTCTTTCACCGTGCCTTACGCGGCATCTGCGGGTATTACTGCAGGGCAGTTGTTATTTGATGGAAGCGTATTTGTTGCGCTGCAGGCACGCGAGACAGTATTGGAGTTTGCACGTCAGAACGGCAAGGTAACAGAGGAGAGTGTTAAGTATAACGTATTCAAATCGTACAACGCCCTGGTGATCGCTTACCGCCAGTTCGATATCATCAAGAGTTCACTTGCCTTTGCACGCAGCCTGGAGCGCGATATTCGCCTCACACAGGAGAATGGTTTTGCAGAGAAGATAGATGTGGACCGTACAAGTGTTCAGGTCACCAACCTGGCCACCGACAGTATGCGTATCGCTAATATGCTTACAGTATCTGAGCAGATGCTGAAATATACTATCGGCATGGATATCAATACGCCGATTGTGCTCACTGATACAAATGTGGACGCGCATCGCGCGTCGGTCGTTGCGCTTGCATCTGAAGCTACTAATTACGATCGCGTTCCGGAATATACACTGCTGCAAACTGCTATGAAGCTTAATGAATACAACCTGAGGAGATACCGCCTGGCAGCGTTGCCTTCTCTCAGTGGTTTCTGGTCATATGGTTCCAATTATGGTTCCAGCAAATTCTCCGACATGGTGAAATTTGAGAAATACTGGAGCAGTTCCATCCTGGGCCTTTCCCTGAACATGCCGATATTCAACGGTATGGTAAGGCAAAAGCAGATCAAGGAAACGAGGCTTAACATAGAGAAGACGCAGAATAATATAGACAACGTCAAAAATGCTATAGAGTTCCAGGCTTCGGTGGCGCGTAATACATTGAAGAATGCTATGCTGCAGGCACAGAGCCAGAAAAGAAACATGGATGTAGCTAATGACGTGTTGGAGTTGGCCAGAAAGAAGTATAAGGCCGGGGTAGGTAGTAACCTTGAAGTGACCACGGCGCAGACAGAATTGCTGAGGGCGCAGTCGTCGTACTTCAGCTCACTCCTTGAAATAACAAATGCTGAGGCTGATCTGAAGAAAGCACTCGGAGAATTAAAATAAAAACGAAACAATAGCACTTAACAATAAAACACCCAATAGTAATGAAACGGTTAATTTATTTAGTAGTACCGGCAATGATATTAGCTTCCTGCGGTGGCGGCAATAAGCCTGCCAACAAAATGGAGGAACTGGCGAAACTGAAAAAAGAACGTGCGGAGATCGATTCAAAGATCAAGGCATTAGAGGCTACAGGTGGCAGTGATAGCAGCAAAGCAAATGTAACGGCAGTTGCGGTTTCTGAGATGCAGCCATCCGATTTTTGCGCCTACGTTGAGGTGCAGTCGCAAGTAAGCGGTGATGAGAATGTATTGGCAGGTACGCAGGCCCCCGGCATCGTGCGGTCTATCAACGTAACGATCGGCCAGCATGTTAGCAAAGGCCAGGTGCTGGCTGTGCTCGATGCATCTACAATAGAGCAGCAGATAGAGGCTATGACGCCTCAGTTGAACCTGCTTAAGTCTATATACGAGAAGCAGCAAAAACTGTGGGCTCAGAATATCGGCACGGAAGTTCAGTTGATGACCTCGAAGACCAACTACGAGGCTACTGAAAAGCAGATACAGGCGCTGAAGACACAGCGTGATATGTATCGTATCGTTTCCCCGATCAGCGGTGCAGTAGATGCGATAAACATTAAGATAGGCGAAATAGCCGCTCCGGGCATGAACGGTATCCGCGTAGTGAGCTACGACAAGCTGAAGGCTGAAGCCAGCCTCGGCGAGAACTATCTCGGCAAGGTAAAGCAGGGAGATAAGGTATTGCTAGTGATGGCAGACATCGCTGATAGCATCAAGGCAACACTTACGCACGTATCACAGGCGGTAGATCCTGTGTCCCGTTCATTTATGGTACAGGTGCACCTCCCGAACAATCCGAAGTTGCACCCGAATATGTCTTGTATCATGAAGATACTTAACTATGAGAATCAGCATGCACTGGTTGTGCCGGTGTCTGTGATACAAAAGACGTCTGCTGGTGAAATGCTGTACATAGCTGACGGCAACAAAGCAAAATCGGTATTTGTAAAGACAGGCCGTAATTCAAATGGCCAGGTAGAGATATTGTCTGGGTTGAACCCCGGAGATAAGGTGATCGTAAAGGGCTATGAAGAGATGGACAACGGACAGCCGATATCTATAATGTAACATAAGCCTATTTTATTACCACTACAAAGAGATCAAATGAAGGACGTATTTAAGGAGTTCAAGCCGTCGAGTTGGGCGATCAACAACCGCACGGCGATATATATACTCACGGTGATCATTACGCTGGCCGGCCTTATGGCCTATAACGGCCTGCCTAAAGAGAAGTTCCCGGAGATCAAGTTCCCGCAGATCATTGTACAGACGATCTATCCTGGTACTTCTCCCGATAACATGGAGAACCTGGTGACCAAGCCTATAGAGAAGCAGGTGAAGAACATCACCGGTGTAAAGAAGGTGACCAGCAACTCCTTCCAGGACTATTCCATCGTTATTGTGGAATTTAACCCGGACGTTGCGATAGACAAAGCAAAACAGGAAGTAAAGGATGGTGTGGACAAGTCAAAACAGGACCTCCCGAAGAACCTGCCTTATCAGCCCGAAGTGAAGGATATCGACATATCCGAGTTCCCGATCCTGTCAGTGAACATCTCCGGCAACTACGACCTCAACAGGCTGAAAAAGTATGCCGATAAGGTAAAGGATGAGATAGAGGCAATTCGTGAAGTGAAGCGTGTGGATATGGTAGGCGCGCCGGAGCGGGAGATACAGATCAATGTGGATCTGTACAAGATGCAGGCGTCAGGTCTTACTTTCGGAGACATACAAAATACTATTGCGTCTGAAAACTTGTCTGCTTCAGCAGGAGAGGTATCAATGAACAACCAGAAGCGTGTATTGAGTATCCGTAATGAATACAAGACCGCAGAGCAGATCGGTAATACCATTGTGCGCAATCAGCAGGGCAAAGCAATATACCTGAAAGACATAGCAGAGGTGGTAGATGATTTTGCAGAGCAGAAAAGCTACGCGCGTCTTGATGGAAAGAACGTGATCACGCTTAACGTGGTGAAGGCAAAAGGCAAGAACCTTATCGACGCTTCCGACAATGTCACCAATGCGATCACAAAGCTGAAGAAAGAAAGTCTCCCGGCCGATCTTAAGATAGTTGTGACCGGCGACCAGTCACAGAATACAAGGGATACGCTGCACGATCTGATCAATACCATCATCATAGGCTTTATACTGGTTACAGTGATTCTCATGTTCTTCATGGGTGTTACCAACGCCTTGTTCGTGGCCATGTCCGTGCCGTTGTCTTGCGCTATTGCATTTCTTGTGCTGCCGTCAATCGGGTTCACGCTCAATATGATCGTGCTGTTCTCGTTCCTGCTCGCCCTGGGTATTGTGGTGGATGATGCGATAGTGGTGATAGAGAACACACATCGTATATTCGACAATGGTAAGATGCCGATAGCCAAGGCGGCAAAGCTGGCCGCGGGAGAGGTATTCCTGCCAGTATTGTCTGGTACGGCCACTACGCTGATGCCGTTCGTTCCGCTTGCGTTCTGGAACAGCATTATCGGTAAGTTCATGTTCTTCCTGCCTATTACGCTCATCGTTACGCTTGTGGCGTCGCTGTTAGTGGCATATATAATTAACCCTGTGTTTGCGGTAAGCTTTATGAAACCACATACAGAGGGTGAGCACAACAAGCCACGCTTTAACAGGCGCGATGCGGTTCTCGGCGTTATATTCGGCGCCATTGCATTGTTGTGCTACCTCGGACATTCCCTGGCCATGGGCAACTTCCTCGTATTTATTTATGTATTCATCCTCCTCGAGAAGTTCATTATCTCAAAATGGATTTACAACTTCCAGAATAAAGCATGGCCGGCATTTAAAGACTGGTACACCAGGTGGCTCATCAAGGCGCTTAAAAGGCCATGGGTAGTGATCGTGGTTACAGTGGCACTGTTCCCTATAGCAATAATGGGTTACATTGCGCGCCACCCTCCTTTCACATTGTTCCCTTCAGCAGATCCTAACTTTGCATATGTGTATCTGAGCTTACCGGTAGGTACAGACCAGGCGCATACCAACGAGATCATGAAAGATCTTGAAGGTCGTGTGAACAAGGTCTTGAACATAGACCCGGCAACCGGCAAGACAAACCCCGTTGTTCAGTCTGTGATCTCCAATGTCACAGTCAATGCTGTAGATCCCGGGGGTGGGGAGATAGGAGACTTCCCTAACAAGGGTAGGATCACGGTGGCTTTTGTAGGTTTTGCAGAACGGCATGGAGTATCTACATGGGATTATCTTGATAAGATACGTACGGCAGTTAAGAACGTTCCCGGTGCAGAGGTTACTGTAGATAAGGAGTCAGGTGGTCCGCCACAACAGAAGCCGATCTCTATAGAAATAACCGGCGACAACCTGGATTCATTGCTCTCAACATCTGAAAAGCTGAAAAAGTTCCTGGAAGAAAAACAGGTGGCCGGTGTAGAGAAACTGAGAAGCGATTTTCAGGCCAATAAACCGGAAATAGTCTTTGACCTGGACCGTGAGCGTATGGACCATGAAGGTATCACGACATCAGCCGTTGCCTACAACATGCGTACAGCCATATTTGGTACCGAGGTCTCGAGGTTCCGTGATGCTAATGACGACTACCCGATCTATGTAAGGCTGCAAAAACAGCAGCGCCTTGATGTGGATGCGTTGCGCAATATGCCGATCCTGTACCGTGATATGGGTATGGGTGGCATGATACGTCAGGTGCCTGTGAGCGCCTTTGCAAATGTTCGATACTCCAATACATTTGGCGGTATCAAGCGTAAGGATGAGAAGAGGATCATCATCCTGTCTTCAAATCTTTCTACAGAGTATAAGGATAAAGGAAACGATGTAGTCGCTGCTGTGCAGGCGGAGATCGACCAGTTCCATGCGCCATCGGGCGTGAACATTAAGATGGCCGGTGAACAGGAAGACCAGAAGGAGACAGGGTCATTCCTTGGCAGCGCCATGCTGATCTCGCTGATGCTGATATTCCTCATCCTTGTATTGCAGTTCAACTCATTCAGCAGAACGCTCATCATTATGAGTGAGGTATTATTCAGTGTGATCGGTGTGTTCCTTGGCTATGCAATAGCGGGTAATACATTCTCAATGGTAATGAGTGGTATCGGTATTGTGGCGCTGGCTGGTATAGTGGTGAGAAATGGTATCCTTCTTGTCGAGTTCATGGATCTGATGTTACACGAAGGCATGGAGCCGTACGATGCGATCATTGAATCGGGCAGAACGAGAATGACGCCGGTGATACTGACAGCTACAGCGGCTATCCTGGGCCTTATTCCGCTGGCCACAGGTATGAACATAGACTTCTATACGCTGTTGACTACCGGTAATCCGCACATTTATTTCGGAGGTGATAACACGGCCTTCTGGGCGCCTCTGGCCTGGACCATGATATACGGCCTGAGCTTTGCAACCTTCCTGACACTTATTGTGGTGCCGGTGATGTGCCTGCTGAGCTTCCGTTTCAAAGCATGGGTAAAGAGAATAGGAAACAAGATGAATTTGTAAGGCTTATAGATTGGTATAAGACACGGGGTTCGGTTATCCGAACCCCTTTTTTTATTCAGGGTGGCCGGGAGCAATTATCTTTGTATCGTCAATGAGATATGGTGTTTCGGTTCTGTTGCTTGTTTTCTCGCTGATCTGTACCGCGCAGGATCAGGGTACATTCAGGTATTCCGCAGATACACTGGCGCTGGATATGGATTTCAAACATCCCGAAAAGAACGTATTCTTTCTCGGCGAGTTTCATGGCATTCGTGGCACGCCTGAGATCAGGCTTGCCCTGATAAAATATCTTCAGCAGCATTACCGCATCACAGATGTTTGTATGGAGATAGGCCACGCTGCCGCCTGGTTATACAACGGTTACCTTGAGACCGGCGATACGACTCTTTTCACGAGCCCGTTGCTGGCATTGGCAGGTAAGCAGCCCAACCGCGAGTTCTGGAAACAGTTATACAAATTCAACCTCGGGTTATATCCGCGCATACAGATACATGGCTATGACTTCGAACGAATGGAATTTCTTAAAGTGTTGAAGATGCTGATGCCCGGTGATATTGAGAAGCCGGAAAAGATTGCGGCTACGCTTAATTATATTTCCTCCGCGCAGGTAGCCAATGTTAACAACGATACACTAAAGGCCATTTACAAAGCTATAAGAGAGAACATGGATAGCAATATGGATCTGTATGGACAATATTACGGCGAACAGTATGCCTTGGTGCAGAATATCATGTTCAACAATAACACGGAGGAAAGATACCCGGCGAGAAATGAAGAGATGTTTTGGAATGTAATGACAGAACTGGAAAATGATGGCGTGAAAAGATTTCTCGTCATCGCCGGCATGAATCACGCAGACAATTCCGACCCCAACTCAATGTGCAGCAGATTGAAACAACAGAAAGAGTTTAAGGATAAGGTCGTTACCATAGCTATGGTCTGTAAAAACTGTTTCGATCTTCAGTTGCCATCGGGAAACGAACCGATCCCATTCAGAGGCCCCCGTACTTATGAAAAGGATATAACTCTTATGGATGGTATTTATAAAAGATTCTGCAATTTGGCTACCTGGTACCCTCTGATAGCAACAAAGTTGATCGGGGCAGAGACACCCATGAAATTTTCCGACTATATAATATTGCTCAAAGACCAGCCTGTGTATTGATTTTAGTATTTTTATACCCCACAGAAGAAGAAACACGCTGATATTCATAAAAACACAGCTATTTTTTTGTCTGCATCAGTTATTTATTATACCTTTGCACTCCCCTTGAAAAAGGGCATAAAAAGAATATTATGAAACGTACATTTCAACCAAGCCGTCGTAGCCGTAAGTCAGTTCATGGATTCCGTAAGCGTATGCAGTCAGCAAATGGCCGTAAAGTACTGGCTTCCCGCCGTGCAAAAGGTCGTCATAAACTGACCGTATCTGACGAGCGCCGCCTGAAGTAATCTCTAAAGCTTTTTGCCATTCGTTATACTTTCAAGGTATATGAGCGGCTCAAAAGAGAGCAGCATATTGATACGCTTTTCCGTACCGGGAAAGCGTTTTCTGTTTTCCCGCTAAGGTTTATCTGTCTTTCTGTGCCTCGTGTTCCGGTATCTGATGCCCCCGTACAGATAGGGTTCTCCGTACCCAAGAAAAAATTCCGCAGTTCTGTTCAGCGGCATCGCATACGCAGGTTGATATCTGAAGCGTGGCGACTGAACAAACATCTTTTATATGCTTCTTTACCCCCCGACAGGCAGTTATTGCTCTTTATTATCTTTACAGACATAAAAATGCCGGACGCCAATGGCATCACACAGCCACTGCTGAAAGGTATTGACAAGCTGATCGAGGCACATAGTACTCATTCTGAAACAGGGAAAACAGCCAACACATAAAAAAGATACTGACCATATTATTAATAGCGCTGATACGCTTCTACCAGGGTGCCATATCTCCGTTCTTTGGTGCCAAATGCAGGTTCACACCTACATGCAGCGCCTATGGTATGGAGGCCATCAGGAAGTATGGTCCATTTAAAGGCGGTTGGCTTACGCTCAGGCGTTTTCTTTCCTGCCACCCTTGGGGTCGTCATGGATACGACCCTGTGCCCTGATGATCTTTATGTTTATTTTATCATGAAAAAATTGTCCCCCGGACTTTAATATCACTTCATTTATTACCTTTGGCTGACGTTAATCATTGGTTAATCGCATTTATTTTTTAATCCCAATAAAGACACAGAAATGAAGAAAACGATCATCATGTTGGCGCTGTTCGCAGCATCGTCCGTTACTTACGGACAGGTAAAGGGCCCTGGTCAGCCAATTCCTGCGAAAACACAACAGTCCGCCCCCGCAAAAGATACCCTGTTCTTCGACGATAGCTTTGAAGATGCCGGCACTGATGCCGAAAATAAGATAGAATACACGTTAAAACCCAAATATTATAAGCCCGGAGATGTAGCTCCTGAGCAGCCTATTGCATTGAGCAAGGCTAAGAAAGAGGCAGTAGCGCTTGCCCGTGCCAAGCCTACACTGCTGCGCAGAGATTGTCTTAACCTCATCTACACTGTAGATCCAATATACACCGATGGTAGTATCACTGGAGCCATAAAAGGCACTATTGTTATCAGGTGGGAATCTGCGAGAAGGCAGTGGGTATTTAAATATTTGAAGTATCAGATCATCAATATAGATGTCCCCGCATCTGTATTCATGTATGAAGCAAAATAAATATGATAATATATTTATGTTTTAAAAGCCACTGTACATCTGGTACAGTGGCTTTTAAATTTATCGGTAGTCGCAACCATCAGGTGGTATTTATGCCGGGCCACTTTTATGCGTCAGATCTGGTTATTGCAGAAAACCGAATTTGCCCGCATTGTAATCGTCTATCGCCTGTCGTATCTCTTCTTCGGTATTCATGACAAATGGACCGTAATTCACATATGGCTCATTCAGGGGTTCTCCGCTAAGCACTAATAATATGGTCTTGTCTTTTGCCTTGATATTTATCTCGCCACCTTCGTTCTTCAGTTGCACGTAATGATTCTCAGGTGCGTCATGGTCATTTACGCTTACAGCGCCATCTACTATCAATATACCCGAATTGAAATGGTCTGGAAGCGTAAAGGTAACATCGGCGCCTGCGTTCAGGTGCATATCATACATATGTACCGGTGAGTATGTGCTGGCAATTCCCTTTACGCCTTTGTACGCTCCGGCAACTACGTAAACCGAGCCCATCCCGTGTGGCAGATCAACTTTAGGTTTTTCCGTATGCAGTATGCTCTGATACTTGGCGGGAGCCATTTTGTGTTTTTTCGGCAGGTTTATCCATAACTGCAGCATCTCAAAAGCGCCGCCGGTTTTTACATAGTGCTCTTCCTGGTATTCTTTATGTAGCACACCGCCTCCGGCTGTCATCCATTGTATATCGCCTGCTTTGATGATACCGTGATTGCCCTTGCTGTCATGGTGCTCTACGGCACCTTTGTACGCAAAAGTAATGGTCTCGATACCCCTGTGCGGATGCACACCTACCCCACGTGATATGTCGGATGGGGGATAGCTGACCTCGGCATTGAAGTCGAGCAGAAAGAATGGGCTCATCCGCTCTTCAAAGCCGCGCCCGTTGGGAAAGAAGTTCATTACTTTAAATCCGTTGCCCACCATGTGTGTATTGGCGGGAGATAGCACGCCCTCTACTCCCCTGTAAGGGGCCTTGGCCACGCTGGCGGCAGCTTTGAACGGACTCATGAATGCGGAATGTACATAGGCCAGTGCACTGGCAAAGATTCCTTTCCTGATGAATTCTTTCCTTTCCATGATGTAGATGTTTTGCTGTGTATTTAATTGTTCCGCGCCATCTTATCTATAGCTGTTATCCACGCTTCAAACAGCCTGTTCTCAATAGCGCACATATCTTTTGCAAGAGTTTCCCATTGCGGGTCAAATTCTTTCAGCATTTTCTCCATTTCCTCCAGGTGTCCTTCCTCTTCCATGATGATGGACTTAACATTGACCTTTGAGCCGTGGAGGGTAAGCGCTTCCTGGTATATGCCATAGAGCATATCTGCACGCACCTCAATAGAATAGGTGACGAGGAGATACGCGCCGTGCTTCAGCGCGCGGCCTTCGAGCCCCATTTTATTCTTCAGGTAACGACAAGCTTCCACATCGAGCATCTGCAGGTAATGAAAACTCTCTACCGGCGCGAGAAGGTATGGATAGGAATAATCGGGACAGGCTTCAACAGCAATTTTCCCGATCTGTTTTTTGAGATAATAAGCATGGCGGGCTTCTTCGGCAGCATGCTTCAGCACGATGATGCCGGTATGAACAGGGTGCTCATACTTTGATATCTTTCTTGCCCCTGTGTTTTCCATCATTGAGAGGCTATTGAGCCACTTTGCATGCATATCGTCAGAGACAACGATCTTATTTACCACCCTGCTTAATAATTCTTCCTGTGTCATTGGCGACAAATTTAGGGTGTTTTGAAAGCATATAACTATAAGGGAGATAACATAAAAACAATATCGATATAAAGAATTCCTCTAATCACGGCATTTAGTCTATTTTTGCCCACCAGAAAATACGATAAAATGAGTGAAGAAAGGTCTCTGAATTTCCTTGAAGAAATAATAGAAAGTGATATAGCTGCAGGCAAGCATGGCGGAAGGGTGCATACCCGTTTTCCCCCTGAGCCGAATGGCTACCTGCATATTGGCCACGCTACGTCCATTTGCCTGAATTTTGGCCTGGCACGGAAGTACAATGGCAAGTGCAATCTGCGTTTTGACGATACTAACCCGGTGACAGAAGAGACCGAATATGTGGAGAGTATCAAATATGATATACAATGGCTAGGGTTTCAGTGGGATAACGAGTTCTATGCATCAGATTATTTTGAAAAGATGTATGAATTTGCCGTGAGCCTCATAAAAAAAGGGCTTGCATACGTGGACGACAGCACGGCAGAAGAGATCGCTGCCATGAAGGGATCTACTGTATCTCCGGGCCAGAACAGCCCTTATCGGGGCCGCAGCATTGATGAGAACCTGCAACTCTTTGCCGACATGCGCGACGGAAAATATAAGGACGGGGAAAAAACGCTCCGTGCTAAAATTGATATGGCGCACCCCAACCTTTTGTTGCGCGACCCATTGATGTACCGCATCAAGCATGCTCACCACCACCGTACCGGTGATAGGTGGTGTATTTACCCAATGTATGACTTTGCGCACGGGCAGAGCGACAGCATTGAAGAGATCACACACTCTATCTGTACACTTGAGTTCATTCATCACAGGCCGCTGTATAACTGGTTCATAGAGCAACTGGGCATATTCCCCTCTCAGCAATATGAGTTTGCTCGCCGCAACCTCACCTATACAGTGATGAGCAAGCGGAAGCTGCTTCAGCTCGTGAACGAGGAACATGTATCCGGCTGGGACGACCCGCGCATGCCCACGATCAGTGGCATGAGGCGCCGTGGTTATCCGCCGGAGGCGCTGCGCCAGTTCTCAGATACGGTTGGTATCGCAAAGAGGGAGAATATAGTGGACATCAGCCTACTGGAGTTCTGTGTACGTGAGAACCTGAATAAGACCGCTAACCGTTTTATGGCCGTTCTTGACCCTGTGAAACTGGTGATTACCAATTACCCGGAAGGACAGGAGGATATCTTTGATGCTGAGAACAACCCTGAAGACCCCAAAGCAGGCAGCCGTAAGGTGCCGTTCAGCAAAGAGCTCTGGATAGAGCGGGAGGATTTTATGGAAGAAGCTCCGAAAAAATTCTTCCGCCTGGCGCCCGGCAATATGGTTCGTCTTAAGTCTGCCTATATTGTAAAATGTGACGGATGTGTAAAAGACGCAGCCGGTAATATTACAGAAGTACACTGCACTTACCTTCCGGAAAGCAAAAGCGGAAATGATACGAGCGGGCTGACCGTGAAAGGAACTATTCACTGGGTAAGCGTGAAACATGCTCGTACTGCCGAGGTGCGTATGTATGACCGCCTGTTCAAGGTGGAGGACCCTTCGAATGAAGAAGGTAATTTCAAGGATTATATCAATCCGGATTCCATGCACATATTGCCGTCAGTATATATAGAGCCGGAACTTGCGAATGTAAAACCGGGAGACCGCATACAGTTCATGCGAAAGGGTTACTTCTGTATAGATACAGACAGTAAGCCCGAGCAACTGATCTTCAACCGTACTGTGACGTTGAAGGATGCCTGGGCGAAAGAAGTGAAGAAAGGATAATAAATATTGCAAATATGCGAATGCGGTAATGTGAGCGATCAAAGCCACCTATTACCGCATTCGCGTTTTATCAGCTACTTACCTGCTATCATGCTTATCTCTACATTCACGCCTTTAGGCAGCCCGGATACTTGTACTGTCTCACGTGCAGGTGCCCCTTCGGCAAAATAGCCGGCATACACTTCATTTACCTTGGCAAACTGCCCCATGTCCATAAGGAAAATGGTCGTCTTAATAATATTATTGAAACTCATGCCTGCCTCCTGCAGAATCGCATTAAGATTCTCCATCACCTTTCGTGTCTCTGTTTGTATATCACCCTGAACAAGATCGCCTGTTACATGGTCGAGCGCGATCTGCCCGGAGATGAACAGCATATCGCCGTACTGAACGGCCTGGTTATACGGCCCTATGGGAGCAGGGGCGTTGTCTGTGCGAATGATCTTCTTTTCCATGTCACAAAAGTAGCAGTATTTACGTCACATGATAAACACAAAGGCTTGTCATGTACCTTTTACCTTATTTTTGCGTCCTCATGTCTGCATACCTGCTACATATTGACACGGCTACTGATACCGGCACCGTTGCCCTAAGCAAAGAAGGAAAGATCATCTCGCTGAGGAACAACCTTGAAGCCCGCAATCATGCAGGCACAATTAATATTATGATACAGGAAGTGCTGTCAGATGCGAACATCCTGTTGCAAGATATTGCCGCTGTAGTAGTTTGCGGAGGCCCCGGTTCCTACACGGGCCTGCGTATAGGGGTAGCAACGGCGAAGGGCCTTTGCTATGCGCTGGACAAACCATTGCTCATGGATAACAGGCTGACGCTACTTGCCTACAACGCATATAAAAAGGGAAACAAAAATTATTCCCGGTATATCTCGCTGCTGATGGCCCGCGAGAAAGAATATTTTATCAGCATTTATGATAATAGTTTCAACTGCCTGACATCTCCGCAACATATTACGGAGGAGCAACTGATGCAACTGTTGGCAGGTATACAACAAGCATATGTTGTTACTGACTCACCGTTGTTGCAGGAAATGGGCGAAAAAGATATTAAAGCTATTGATACCGATACCGCCATGCCTCTTGAAACATGGGGGATATATGCCTATGAGCAACTTAAGTGTAATGATTTTGTCAATTTAGCCACAGCAGAGCCTCTTTACCTAAAACAAGTTCATACTCATAAATAATTGATATTCAAATAATTAAATCAATCCCATCAATTAAAATTATCATACTTTAACTCTATCTTAACTTTTTTCTTAAATATTATGCCTTTCATATCGCTTTAATTAAGTATGTTTGCACCCCCATTCAAATAATGGCTTATATAAGAGGCATAAACAATAATTCTTTCAATTAACATCGTAAAATTTAAAAGTAATGGAAACGACAGTATCAGCAAACACTCTGGTAATTCGTAAAAGCGAAGGATCTAACGAACAGATCAAATTAGACTATGTGGCAGTTAAGAACGCTGCTATGACCCTCAGGGCTATCAATCACAAACTGCGTCAGCAGATCGTGAAGTTGCTCGAAGAAAACAAGCGTATGAATGTAACTGACATTTATGTAAAATTACGTTTAGAGCAGTCTGTTGCTTCTCAGCATCTTGCTATCCTCCGTCGTGCTAACATCGTTATCACTGAGCGTGATGGCAAATTCATCCACTATGCACTGAACCACTCACGCATAGCTGCTGTTGCTAAGTTCGTTAACGAGCTGGTACACTCTGAAGAAGCTAACGCTTAATTTAATAGTTGAACGCCTCACAAAAAGGGTCCCGAATACGGGACCCTTTTTATTAACTTAAAGTTTATCAGGCTATTAGCTATTCTTTACTTCTTCCCAGGTAGCATATAATGTTTCCTGTTCAGGCCGGTTAGCGGGAACCTCAGATAGCGGGTTGCAGGCGATAAGACTTTCATGGCAATCTCTGGGTAATAGCTGGTAAAGCCTGGTTCCTTTTGTTTTCCAGTTTATCATGTCTTCGCTCACCTCTTTGATCACTTTTCCCGGATTCCCAACGACAAGGCTGCGCGCTGGGATGATCGTTTTTGCCGGAATAAAGGTCATGGCACCGATAATACTCCCGTCGCCTATTTCCGCTTCATCCATCAAAACAGAATTCATACCGACGAGTACATTCCTGCCGACATGAGCACCATGTACAATAGCGCCATGTCCTATATGAGCCCCTTCCCTGAGTGTAATAGTGATACCCGGGAACATATGTATGGTACAATTTTCCTGTACATTACAACCATCTTCAATGACTATACCACCCCAGTCGCCACGTATGGCTGCCCCAGGGCCTACATACACATCTTTGCCAATGATAACATTGCCTGTGACAGCAGCCTGCGGATGAACAAATGCTGACGGATGAACTACGGGTATGAATCCCTTAAAAGAATAGAACATAGTAATTCAAAAATAACTAAAAATAAGGCTATGATGCATTCCGGAAAGTGTCTATTTCTTTCAGGTTGCCAAGTATTGTATTGATACGGGCAAAGTACACTTTCGGGTATATTATTAATAAAGCTGCGATCATTACCACAAGCGCTATGGCGCCCCGGATAATAAATGTCTTCGGTTCTGACAGAAGGTCGCGGTGGTTTACCCACTTGAAAACAACAATATAGGCGGCGCCAAGCACGAAGGGAGACAATAGTATAGACCACAGTTTTTCTCGAGCTACAAGCAAGCGGAAGCGTTGAATCTTATCTGTTGTCTGGATGACTGACGCATTGCTGAAGTCGATCTGTGACAGTACTTTCAGTTTATATATACCAATGAACAGGCTTGTGGCCGTGCCGGCTAGCATAATAGAATAAGATATTTCCATAATAATGGTGTTGTCTATGCGCTGAATGTTTAATAAGAATAGCAGCAGTAACAGGCAGCAGGCTCCCACGCCGAAGTATTCATACGATCTCATTTTGTCCATGGCAGTGGTAGCTTTATCTGTAAGCATACGCTGCATGAGTTGTTCATTGACTATCCTGGTCGCTTTTAGCTCTTCGCTCATTTGTTGCCATTTCGATTTCATTTCATCAAGTTCCATATAGCTTGTTTTAATTGTTTACGATTATTTGTGCCTGTTTTTTTAGTTTTTCTTTGATGCGCGCCAACCGGGTACCTACATTGCTTGCCGATAGACCGATGATATCGGCTATAGCCTGGTGACTATTGTCCTCGAGGTATAATAACACTATAGCTTTCTCCAGTGGGGGCAGATCGGCAATAAGCCGGTGCATGATCTTATATTCCTCATTGGGTGTATACAGGGAGTCGGCAATATGGTCACTAAGCCAGCTGGTATCTGTAGAAATATGCTTCTTCTTATTCCGCTGGTGATTGATGGCCGTGTTCAGGGCTACACGATATAGCCACGTACTTACCTTAGACTGGTTATTAAATCGGGGGTAAGCTATCCATGCCTGGATCACTATTTCCTGAAAGAGGTCTTTTCTGTCTTCAGCTAGTTCTCCATATATGTGACAAACCTTATAGATCAGTTTTTCCTGTTCCCTGATCAGTTGTATAAAAGCCTTGGTTTGTTCCGGCATGTTTGTCATCTAAATTGTATTCCGGATTATTAGTAACGGGCACAGACAAAAAATCACACAGTACTAAATAAATTATTTTGGGTGGGAAAAGAAAGCGCCTATAATATATACATGAGCCGCAAGGCAACAGTGTTATTAAATTGATTGCCGCCTAGATAACGTGGAAGCACTCTGTCCCACGGGCGTATAGTTATTGCAGAGAACTGTGCTCTAGCCTCTGCGTGCCAGTGCTTGTGAAACCAAACTGACAGCCCTCCCACGTAGTCGATGTCGTTTTTATTAAAATAAGTGAGGTCCGGCGGGAATATAATGGGTTGATCAGCCTCGGCCCATTCCTTATAGCCCATCAACCTGGCATAAGAGAGACCGAGCTCTATATCATATATGAGTTTAGGACGCCAGTGAAAGAGTACCGGTAGTTCTACATAATTTAAATTCAGATAGTACTTGTCGAAAGAAGTACCTACATACTGCGATTCTATGACATGCGCGCCGCGGGTGCCTTTTTGAGCATATAGTAATTCCAGGCTGATGCCGGCAGTTTGATTAAAGTGGATGTACACCAGAGCCCCTGTATTTAACCCCACCTTGTGATAACCGGAATAGCTATCACCTTCTACCTGCGACATATTCATTCCGAAAGCCAATCCACCCTCGAAAGTTTTTCTCGGCTCCTCAAAGAACAGCTCTTTTTGGGCAGATGCACTTTGGGATATGCATACCAATGCTATTATCAGGGCCAATTGCACGCATCTCATCGGGCTTTTAACGTAAAATCAGGCCTGAAAGTACATACATAAGCCCAAATTAATTCCATTTTTCGGAAAAATCATCCGCTATACGGAAGAAATGAAGGTGCGCAGGAATTATATTTCATTGATTTTCAGTTGTTTATAACTATGGCACGTAATTCGCAATATTCCTGTCAAACAAAAACAAAACATTCTTAAACAACTCAAAAACAAAACAAAATGAAAAACATCGTAAAAGTTCTCGCCATCGCAGCCATCGCAGTTATCGCTTCTGACAAATCTTTCGCTCAGGCCTCTGCTACCGCTTCTGCTACCGCTACTATCATCACCCCCATCGCTATATCTAAATCTGTGGATATGAACTTCGGTAACATCGCTGTATCCGGTTCTACTTCAGGTACCGTTATCCTCTCTACCTCAGGCACCCGTACTACCGGCGGTTCCGGTGGTGTTACACTCCCTGCTACTACAGGTACTGTTGCCGCTGCTGAATTCGCAGTATCAGGTGAGCCCGGCTACACTTACGCTATCACACTGCCTACAAGCGCTACACTGACTGACGGTAGCTCACACACAATGAGCGTAGGTTCTTTCACAAGCAACCCGTCTTCTACAGGTACTTTGAGCTCCGGTGGTACACAGACTCTCTATGTAGGTGCTACACTTAGTGTTGCTGCTGCACAGGCTGCAGGTACTTACACCAACTCTACCGCTGTACCGGTAACTGTTAACTATAACTAATCTGACATCAAATAACTGATCATATCCGGGCAACTGTTTCTCTACCTTGTTTTGAGACAGCTGCTCCGGCCTTTTAAAAGAACCTAATTATCAAACACATTACTAACCCTTAAAGACTGTTTTGTTTTTGAGATCAATGACCGCCGGTTTCACCCGGCGGTTTTTTTATTAGGAAGACCCCGCTGGCAAGCTAGCACATATATTATTATGTACATTTGCATCCGGATTTATTTTATACATAGTCAAATCATTCTAAACTTTTGGGAGCTCTGTCAATTCTTATTACCGGTGGATGTGGGTTTATCGGATCTAACCTTGCATTGAAATTGAAGGAAAAATACCCGGCATTCCATATCTCTGTATTAGATAATTTAAAAAGGCGGGGGTCTGAGCTTAATTTACCAAAACTAAAAGATGCAGGTATTGAGTTTATACATGGGGATATCCGTAACCCGGAAGATCTTCAGATCGATCAGCGATATGATTTTATCATTGATGCAGCAGCAGAGCCATCTGTAATGGCCGGTATGGGCTCGTCATTGAGTTATGTTATCAATACCAACCTGAATGGAACCATAAACACATTGGAGCTTGCCGCTAGAACTGGTGCAAAGTTCATTTTTCTGTCCACCAGCCGGGTGTATCCGATCAGTTACCTGGAACAGGTCAACTATGTTGAGGGGGGCACACGTTTTGAGATATCAGCGCAACAGTCAATTGGGGGAATAAGCATAAATGGGATCAATGAGACATTCCCATTAGATAAGGCGAGGTCGGTATACGGCGCTACCAAGCTGGCGTCAGAGTTGCTTGCGGAGGAGTTCAGGGAGTTCTTTAATGTAGACTATGTGATCAATCGTTGTGGTGTAGTGGCAGGTCCACACCAGATGGGAAAAGTAGATCAGGGGGTAATGACACTGTGGGTGGCCAGGCACTACTGGGGGAAAGATGTCGCTTATTTCGGGTATGGTGGTCTTGGTAAACAGGTTCGCGACGCAATGCATATACTTGATCTTTTTGACCTGGTGGATTATGAATTGCATCATTTTGATGTGGTAAAAGGGAAAGTATTTAATGCAGGTGGTGGTGTGGCATCGAGTGTTTCGCTGCTTGAATTATCAGGCATATGTGCAGAGATAACAGGGAATAAAGTAGGAGCCATATCGGTGCCTGAGAACAGGAAAGGAGATATTCCGTTATATATTACTGACAATACAAAGATATATACCGAAACAGGGTGGCAGCCTAAAAGGAATATCAGGGATATTGTTGCAGACACCTATAACTGGATACACGAAAACGAAAAAGAATTAAAACCAATACTGAATTCATGAACATTGCGGTAATAAGTGGTTCTAACGGACTGATAGGAAGTGAGAGCGTAAGTTTCTTTGCTGATAAGATGGATCTTGTCATTGGCATTGACAATGATCAGAGAGCCTATTTCTTCGGCGCGGGCGCCTCTACAAAATGGAACAAGGAAGTGCTCGAGAAGAAACATACTAACTACAAGGCATATAATTATGATATCCGTGACTACCAAAGCCTGGAGACATTATTTAAGGAATATGGTGCAGATATAAAGATCGTAGTGCATACCGCCGCGCAGCCAAGCCACGACTGGGCTGCCAAGGAACCGATAACAGACTTTACTATCAACGCAAATGGTACGCTCAACTTTCTGGAGTTGACAAGGTTATATTGTCCCAAGGCTGTGTTCATATTTACCTCTACTAACAAAGTATATGGAGATACTCCGAATTTTTTGCCACTCGTAGAACTTGATAAGCGCTGGGAGATATCTGACACACACAAATATTACACCAATGGTATTGACGAGCATATGAGTATTGACAACTCGAAGCATTCAGTATTTGGGGCATCAAAGGTGGCTGCTGATATCATGGTTCAGGAATATGGGAAGTATTTCGACATGTACACGGCTGTATTTCGCGGTGGTTGCCTTACAGGCCCTCAGCATTCAGGTGCTCAGCTTCACGGTTTTCTTTCTTATTTGATGAAATGCGCGATCACAAAAGATCAGTACACAATCTTCGGATATAAAGGCAAACAGGTACGCGATAACATACATGCATGGGATCTCGTAAATATGTTCTGGCATTTCTATCAATCTCCACGCCTGGGCGGGGAGGTATATAATGCCGGTGGTGGCAGATTCTCTAACTGTTCCATGTTGGAAGCAATAGACATCTGCGAGGAGATAACAGGCAACAAGATGAATTATACCTATACCGATAATAACCGGTCAGGCGATCACATCTGGTATGTTTCAGATCTTACCAAATTCAAGACACATTACCCTGAATGGGACTACAAATATTCCTTGCAGGTAACTATGGAGCAGATATTTGAGAATATGCGAAGTAGGGTTTAAGAGTTGAAGTTCTATTTTAATTGCTATGAAATTAAGTGTGGTAATACCGGCCTATAATGAGGCACTGAATCTTCCGGATACGGTTGGTGCGTTCTATGCAGAACTTCATAAGAATAATATTGAACACGAATTGCTCGTTGTCAATGATAATTCAAAAGATAACACTGCAGATGTAATAAAGGAGTTGCAAAAGACGGTGCCAACTTTGAGAACAATATTCAATTCGCCGCCTAACAATGGATTTGGATATGCGATCCGTAAGGGGCTGGAGAATTTCTCCGGAGATTGTGTGGCTATTGTTATGGGCGATCTTTCAGATGACCCTGCCGACCTCGTAAAGTTCTACAATGCCTTTTTGGAAAAAAAAGTTGATTGCGTATTTGGAGACAGGTGGAGCAAAGGCGGATTAGTTGTTGATTATCCAAAGAAGAAACTATACCTGAACAGGTTTGTCAACCGTATGATCAGCTTTGTCTTTAAAATGCGCTATCGTGATACGACCAATGCATTTAAATTGTATTCACGACAGACTATTGAAGGGCTTAAGCCCTTCATGTCGCCACATTTCAATCTGACAGTGGAGCTCCCGCTTAAGGCAATTGTACGCGGATATTCCTTTGCTGTAGTACCCAACTCATGGCGAAACCGAAAGCACGGCACCTCCAACCTGAAGATCAGGGAAATGGGAAGCCGTTACTTCTTTATCATCCTTTATTGTCTCATCGAAAAGTTCTTCAGCAGGGGTGATTTTAAGAAAAAATGGTGATCAGGCGATCCATGGAGTCAAAGCGTCTGCTATCTTTCTGTCATTGCCCAGGCGCGGCACCTTGTTCTGACCACCAAGTTTGCCGACAGATCTCATGTATTCAATGAATGAGTTCTTCTTCATAGCGCGCACTTTAAGTGTCTGTAATATTTTACCGCTTATGAGATCATTATAATAAATGTTTTTCTCCGCAAGATGTCGGTCAACGGAGGCCGCAAAAGCTTCAACATCAGCTGGTGGGTTCTCAAACTCAATGAACCATTCATGGTATGGCAGCCCCTCACTAACCTGTATGGCAGGGGCTACTGTGAATTCAACGATATTGACATTATGTTCTTTAGCAGCGTTCAGAATGGCATGGTCAACTTCTTCACCGATCACGTGCTCCCCGAACGCAGAAATATAATGCTTGATACGCCCAGTCACAACAAGCCTGTATGGGTCTGTGCTGACAAACCGTACCGTATCACCAATGTTATAACCCCATAAACCGGCATTGCTGTTAACGATCAAAGCATAATTTTCACCAACCTTCACATCTCCAAGTGATAATCGCGTTGGATCTTCATTCATAATTTCGCTTGCAGGAATGAATTCAAAGAACATGCCTGCATTAGTGTTCAGCAACAGTCCTTCTTTATCTAATGTATCCTGGAAGGCGAAGAAACCCTCTGAAGCGGGAAATGTCTCGATCATATCTACTTTGCCGCCCAGGCTTTGCATTAGTTTTGCCTTATATGGCTCAAAGTTGACGCCACCATGTACGATCACTTGCAATTCAGGAAACAACTCTTTTATCTTTTTACCATCATTGCGCTCGCTGAGCCAGTCAAAATACATTTGCATCCATGGAGGTATGCCGCTTATGAGCGTCATGTTCTCATTCATGGTTTCCTGCACTATTTTGTCTAGTTTAGTTTCCCAATCCTCTATACAATTCGTTTCATAAGAGGGTAATTGGTTTCCTCTCAGGTAGCGTGGCACGTAGTGGTTCACGATGCCACTTAACCTGCCCGTTGGGATATTGCCTACGCGCTCCATTTCGGGAGATCCGGAGAGAAATATCATTCGGCCGTTCGCAAAATCTGTATTCCCGCTCTCCACCATATAACAGAGGAGGGCATTCTTGGCACCATCTATATGAAAAGAAATCGACTCTTTTGATATAGGAATATATTTTGCCCCGCTGGTTGTACCTGACGTTTTAGCGAAATATATAGGCCGGCCTTTCCACAAAATGTTCTGGTCACCTTTTTTAATACGTTCTATATATGGGGAAAATGCCTCATAATCGCGTATCGGGACAGCCTTTTTGAAATCGTCATATGTTTTAATGTCCGAAAAGCCATGTTCTTTCCCGAAAACCGTTTTTGCACCATTCTTTACCAGGTATTGCAGTAATGCCTGTTGATCTGTAACCGCGGTTGCCATTCCTTTGCGTATTCTTGAATGGATTATGGACGCATATGGCTTGGCCAGGAAAGATTTAATTTTCATTCTGCTGCAATTCTGAACATCAAAGGTAATATTTCTTAGAGGCTATTTTCCATCATAATGTAGCTCATCGTTCTGATGCCATCCGATACATTTTATAGCTGTTGATACATATTTCATATTGTGCTCCAATCATTATATATGCGCTTCTGTTTTTCAACTTTTTGTGATTACTACCACTCAAAAACCTTTTTTTAAAAAAATTTCAACATTTTTTTTGACCTGTTTTCAGGGATGTTTTTTTATTCTTAAACAGCATCGGCTTTTCTGCAGCACGGCTGAACGTCACTGTTTTCAATATGTTCAGAGGTTGGCGATACATTTTAAAAGATATTCCGCGCAGATTCACCTGGAAAACGCAAAAGAAAAATTTTCAATAAAAAATAATAAAAAAATAAATTTTGTTGTTTGAAATAAAAAAGTCTTTATCTTTGCGGAAATATTTTAAGGACAATCATGTTTGCAATAGTTACAATAGCAGGACAACAATTCAAGGTAAGACAAAATGACGAGTTGTTCGTGCATCGCCTTCAGGGCAATGCAGGTGATAAGGTGGAGTTTTCTGATGTCCTCATGGTTAGCAATGAGGGTAATATTACAGTTGGCACAAACGCTAAGAAAGTTCAGGCTGAGATAGTTGATCATCTGAAAGGCGATAAGGTTATCGTTTTCAAAAAGAAGCGTCGTAAAGGTTATCAGAAACTGAATGGTCACCGTCAGTCGCTAACAAAAATTAAAATCAACGCAATAGCATAATCCAAATAGTAAATAAGTAGTAAAAAATGGCACATAAAAAAGGTGAAGGTAGTGTACGGAACGGCCGCGATTCGCGCAGCAGGAGACTGGGCGTGAAGATATTTGGTGGTCAGCCCGCTATTTCAGGTAATATCATAGTTCGTCAGCAAGGTACAGTTTATCATCCGGGTAATAATGTAGGTCTTGGTAAAGATTATACGATATTTGCCTTGGCTGACGGTATAGTTGAGTTCCGAAAGACAAGAACTAAAACATTAGTATCAGTAAAAGCAGTTAACACAGAGATCGCCGAGGCCTAACCCCCTACGGCGATTTTGCCTTTATAACGTTAAAGATTTTTTGTTTAACCCTTAAATTCACAGTTTATGGCAACAGCTAAGAAAGCAGCTCCAAAGAAAGCTGCAGCAAAGAAAGCAGCTCCAAAGAAAGCTGCAGCAAAGAAAGCAGCTCCTAAAAAGGCAGCAGCTAAGAAGGCAGCCCCTAAGAAGGCAGCTCCAAAAAAAGCAGCAGCTCCTAAGAAAGCCGCAGCTAAGAAGAACGCTGGCCCTAAGAAAAGGGTGGCTGCTAAAAAGAAATAATCTTTTAGCATTCTTAAAAGAGACTGTTTCGTTACAGTCTCTTTTTTTATGTCCCTACATCATTAGAATGTTTTATGGGAATAACCAGTAATTAATACCATCCCGGCTAGCTGCCTGCAGGTCCCGTTTTGACGGTTCAAGCCCATCAGTGATCATTTCGTACAGGTCTTTCAGTAGCTGTTCTGTTTCAAATATATAGCTATGATGTAATCCTTCAGAGAGCACATTTGATGCATCCACAGTATCCATTCCGTCTGCTACAAATATGTCGTTCCCTGCTTGTCCAAGGCGTGTAAGGCCATCCCTTAATTTACGGGATAAAGCAAGGGCCATATCTTTGTCTGAGGCATAAAGCGTGCGGCGGGTGCCTATTTTCCTGAAGGCAGGAAGTATACGGTTTTTAAAAACATCTTTGTCAAGGTCGGGGGCCGCCAATACCAATTGGCTGATAGCTTTCAGCTTAACCGATTTGGCTTCATTGTTGAACATAAGCTCCATTGCTCCTGTCAGTACACGGTTGCCCATGCTATGGGCCAGGAAGTGGAGTTGTTCTACTCCGGCATTGTCGACCAGGTTTTCTATGAACGAAACTAAAGCAGGTACACTGGCATCTGCGCGCTCAATGTCGCGAATATAATCCGGGGCCGAACCTGCTGATGGCCAGCTAAAAAATCCGGTGACGCCATTGAATGGCATATCGTGTGCAAGTTGTCCTGCCCGCCATGCGGCTTCAGCGAAGGTAACATTGAAGCCATGAATGAATACAAGAGCTGATTTTAAGTCAGAACCGGCAATATGGTCGCGAACAAAAGTGTTGAAATCGCCTGTCGAAAGCTCATTGATCGCGGTTAGCACAACATCTTTTGACGTACTTTCTTTGCGCAGGCTGAATCCGAATATCTTCATCGGGCGCTCAATTGCTCCCGTTTTATGACCATCCGGTATGCTTATGGTACATGTTCCCAATTGCAGGTTGGTAAGATCACTGCCATAATAATCATTTACATCTGATTTGCCTGTCCTATTACGGGTTGTACCATAAAAGACAGTTACCTCACCACCATCTTTTACAGGCGGTTTTGCGTGCGTCATATGCAATGCTATAGGAGGTGCTGATTCATCCATCGTTGCCATACTTTCTGGCCTTAGCATTGCGACTCTCTGCGGTTGAGGAATTGGCTCAATAGCAGGCTTGATACGAAGACCTTGCAGTTGAATACTAAACTGCCCGTTCGATACAATTTCGTGAAAGTCATACCGAACCAGCTCAAAGTCATCATGCCACAACTGCAGTCTGCCATCTATATAAGTGATATCGCCACAAGTGCCGATAAACACAAGGTCTATAAAGTCTGTGTTATCATGGGCAAATGATACAGTCCCTTCAAACCAAAGCGCATTATTTTTATTGCGGTGCAGCTTGTGATGTTCCTTGCCAGAGGAGAGTGTAAGATCATTTATGGTGGTATCTAACAGGATATCATAACGAATTGATGCTTTGTTTTGCATGGTGTTTTCATTTATTGAATCAAATATAAGTTATTTGCAGTTGAATGTTCAATGCTTAAATGTCATCCGATGCAATGTCCGAATCTTCAAAAACCTACATCATAAGCAGTTGTTTTTGAAGTATACTCGTTGTATTTGCATCGTTGTTTTCGCGGGATCTGAAGAAATGCTTATGCACTCTTTTCTTTATCACCCTCTTTCTTCTTCTTGATGAAGCCTCCAAGCCATTTAAAGAATGGAATGATGAGCAAAGTGAGGAAAGACTGCGGGTGATCTACCAGCCATGTCCACATTTTTGGCATGGGGTTCATTTCCAGCTTTATCTGCATTGGAATATTTCGTTCTGTGATTACAGTTTTCGCTTCACCTTCCACATTATATCCGGTAACGTGTAAGACAACATTGACCTTGCCAGTGCCCGTATCCGTGCTTACATGCCATTTCCATTTATTGCCGTTCACCGTATCAATAAGCTGGGTTGCAGATTGTCCGTCAGTAGAATCTATTTTCAAAGCCGGAGAGTAGCTCTGTAATGTAACCGTAATGTATCTATATGGTTTTATGGTCACTGTTTTGATCACTTCGGTATCCTCTTTTTTGAGATCATCCTGTTTGAACTCAACAATATCCGCTTTAAGGTCCCGGATAACAGACTGGACATCCTTTACGTTGACGTTGACGTAGATGTACTTACCGCTTTCCTTTTGCTTTAAAGTTTTAGGATACTTATATGCCAGAGTGGGATCGGGGCGCTTTACAGGTGCGGGGGGAGGGGCATCAGCAGCTGCAGTAGGGGCTGGTGATGGTGCAGGAGGTGGCGGCGGAGGAGGCGGTGCCGGTGCCGGAACGGGGGTAGGATCATTATGACCGGTCGATGTCGATGCCTGGCCATTGGGCGGGCTTACGGCTTTGTTCTTTGGTTTATCTTTCGGGGCAGAACTTGCTGCCGGTTCCGGATCGGGCGCCGGAGGCGGCGCAGACTCGGGCGCAGGTGCCGTAGTTACCGGCTCATCAGTTGCGGGTGCAGGTGCGGCGCCAGCAGGAGGTGGTGTGGAGGCATTATTGCAGCCATAAGCAAAAAGAATAATCAGCACTGCAAAAAGCAATTGCCTGGTGTGCGACGGAATGTAGCGATTCATGAAAGGATGTTTTTTTATAATGTACCGATCTCTAAGAACAATGTTGGCATATACACTACCACCTTCCCTACAATCCAAATATTACATTAACCCAAGGGTGATTCGTATGGTTGCGATAAAGATATAAAAGAAGCTGTTACTATTATAACATACATAGTCTGACGTTCGTCATTGGTAAGAGAATTGTTATTTGCGTATTTTGGAGCATTAAATCCGGAATATGGCACGCAAGGTGACAATACTAGGCGCTGGGCTTGTAGGCTCGCTGCTGGCGATCGTTCTTCGCAAAAGAGGTTATGAAGTAGAAATATATGAACGCAGGCCTGATATGCGCCGGGCGAATATAAGCGCAGGTAAGAGCATCAACCTTGCTATGAGCGCCCGCGGCTGGAAGGCCCTGGAGCTGGCAGGGCTGAAGGCGGATATGGAGCCACTTGCCATACCGATGTATGGCCGCTACCTGCATCAGCCTGATGGCAGCACAGCATTTCAGCCATACAGCCGTAAGAATGAGGCGATATTCTCTGTAAGCCGCGGGGAGCTGAATAAGAAGCTGATGGACCTTGCAGAGCAGAACGGAGTACAGCTATTCTTTGATCACCGCTGTACACATGTGGATGTGGCGGAGAATATACTGCACTTTGAAACCGCAGACGGGCAAAAGAAGATAAAGCAGGCAGACCTGCTATTTGGCGCAGACGGGGCTTTCAGCGCGCTTCGTGGTAGTTATGTGCATATGAACCGAGTGAACTGCGACCAGCACTACCTGGAATACGGATACAAGGAGCTATGCATATTGCCGGGCGATAATGGCGCATGGCTGATGGAAAAAAACGCGTTGCACATATGGCCGCGTGGAAAGTATATGATGATTGCGCTGCCGAATACAGACGGTACATTCACATGTACGATGTTCATGCCGTTTGAAGGAGATGGTATGTCATTTGCTAAACTTAACACAGAAGAAGATGTAACGCGCCTGTTTGATGAGCAGTTTGCGGATGCTAAGGCGTTGATGCCCGGATTGCTGGATGATTTCTTTACCAATCCCACCTCAGCACTCATAACGACGCATATATTCCCATGGCACTATAAAAACAAGAGTGCACTGATAGGAGATGCCGCACATGCGATAGTTCCTTTTTACGGACAGGGAATGAATGCCGGGTTTGAAGATTGCAGTGTGTTATCCGGGTTGCTGGATGTATATGGTGACGACTGGGACACAATACTGCAGCAATATGAAATAAAGCGTAAACCGAACGGAGACGCTGTGGCCGACCTGGCGTTAGCGAATTTTATCGAGATGAGAGATAAGGTAGCAGATCCGAAGTTTCTGGAACGCAAGAAGATCGAGAAAGAACTGGGTAACCGTTATCCAGAGCAGTTCGTGTCTGTATATGAAATGGTTTCATTCAGCCATGTACCCTACAATACCGCTATACAGTGCATACAGGCCCAGGACAGACTGCTGGCGCGTATCATGAGTGAAGGGGATTTCTTCAGCAATATAAGCAGTAATGATTTTTGCAATTCACTCGGGAAGTGGGTAGCGGAATATCATAATGATGTACAACAGTTAGACTTTGGCGTATAAGTATCACTATAGATGAGGCCTGAAAAAAGATGGACCCTGCGACCTGCCGCCGAAGAGGTGGTGAACAGGCTTTATGACGCGTTAAAAATAAACCCCGCGGTATGCAGGTTGCTGGCGCTACGTGGTGTGGAGGATTTTGAAAATGCAAGGTTGTTCTTCAGGCCGGAATTGAGCCAATTGCACGACCCGTTTCTGATGAAGGGGATGCGGAAGGCAGTGGATCGTATCGCTGAGGCCATAGAATGGCATGAGCGGATCATGGTGTATGGCGACTATGATGTGGATGGTACCACTTCGGTAGCATTGTTATATTCATTTCTGAAGGATAATTATAAAGGTGAGCTATCTTTTTATATTCCGCATAGATACCGGGAGGGTTATGGTATCAGCAGGCAAGGCATAGACCATGCCCATGCCAACGGCTATACACTACTCATCACATTAGATTGCGGTATCAAATCCGTGGAATATATCACCTATGCGCAATCGTTGGGTATAGATGTGATCGTATGTGACCACCACCTGCCCGATGATGCTGTGCCGCCTGCTTACGCGATATTGAACCCGAAACAGGCAGATTGTAACTATCCCTATAAGGAACTAAGCGGCTGTGGTATCGGTTTCAAACTGGCAAGCGCACTTGCCATTCATTGGAGGCAGTCGCCCGAGAATGTATATAAGTACCTGGACCTTGTGGCTACAAGCATAGCCGCAGATATTGTGCCGATAGATGGAGAGAACCGGATATTGGCGTTTTATGGTATCAGAAAAATAAATGAATCGCCTTCACTGGCAATAGCAACGCTGAAAAAGATGGGAGGTGTCACCAAGACGCTGACCATACCCGATCTTGTATTTGTGATAGGCCCCCGGGTAAACGCTGCCGGCAGAATGGATGATGCGCGCAAGGCGGTTGAGTTCTTTATAGAGAATGAGCCTGATAAAGCTGAAGCACTCGCTGCAGAATTGCACTCAGACAATGATGACAGAAAAGAGATAGATAAGAGTATCACAGATGAAGCTCTGTCCATATTGCATGATGGAGAAGGGTGGGGCAAGAAATCGACGGTGCTGCACCGCCCACACTGGCATAAAGGGGTGGTTGGTATTGTAGCATCCAGGCTTATCGATCACTATTTCCGGCCCACAATAGTGCTTACCTCCGCTAATGGCAAGGCCACAGGTTCCGCCCGCTCGGTGCCCGGATTCAATATTTATGAGGCCATCCATGAATGCCGGGACCTGCTGGAGAATTACGGCGGACACTTCTATGCAGCAGGTATGACACTAAGTGAAGAGAAGGTGCAGGCTTTCATAGACAAGTTTGAAGAGATAGTAGCATCGCGCATAACACCCGAGCAACAAGTGCCCGAGGTGGAGATAGACGCAGAGATACCATTGACATTGATAAAGCAGAATTTTTACAACCTGTTGAAACAGTTTGAACCATTTGGCCCTTCGAATATGAAGCCAATATTCCTGACACGGGGTCTGTATGATTACCAGCGCTCATCGGTTGTGATAAAGGATCAGCACTTAAAAGTAGTAGCACACCAGCATAATGGTGTTATCATTGAAGGTATAGGTTTTGGCCTGGCTGAGAAATACGAACTGGTAAAGAACGGCCCGTTTGATATGGTGTATCACATTGATGAAAATGAGTACAATGGCAACACAAGGCTACAGCTAAGGATCATAGATATCAAAACGACAGGCTCATAGTTATAGTTAAAGCGGACTTCGTGGATTTATTCTAATTTTATATTGATGAGAATATTGTTGTTGATATTACTAATGTATGTCACTGTAGTCAGGGCGCAACCACCTATAGATACCATAAAGAAAGACCCGACAGATACATTAAAACCGTATCAGAAATACCCCAAGCTTCCTGCTTTCAATATCAGGATGATGGATAGTGTGACAATATTCAACACTTTCAATATCCCTTACGGGAAGAAAACGCTTATCGTGTTCTTCTCGCCGGATTGTAAACACTGCCAACGGACGGTAAAGGCACTTACCAGGGGTATGGATTCTATCAGTAATGTGCAGATATACATGATAACGCCGATGCATAGTATGACGGAGTTGCGGACGTTCTATGACAAGTATCATCTGGGCGACTACAAGAATATCGTTATGGCAGGCCGTGATTACGAGTTCTTTTTCGGCACGTTCTATGGTATCAGTGTAGTGCCTGACCTGGCCTTATATGATGAGCACAAAAAGATCATCAAGCTATTCCAGGGTGAAACGACAGCAAGCGATATCTATCCTTATTCAAAGGAGTAGTTATTTGCCCGACCTGAGCAGCGCTGAGTATTCTGATGGCTGATTGATAAGCGCAATAGCTTTTTCCAGCTCTTTGTCGTACTGCAATGACTGGGCAATACGTCCGCGGGTATAGTAGTACCTGGATGCGATCTCATTTTCCAGCATCTGCTTCACCTGTTCTTTATGTTTCATGAGGTCTTGCTTCTTATCATGAGAGAGCTTAGCTCTCAGTGCTTCAAATTCGTCTTTCGATGCATCGTAATAATGCTCGCGGATCGCGGTGCCTTTGAGAGAGTCCAGGGCAGTTTCGGTTTCTGTCTTATAAGAATAATCTTTGCTTTCCAGCCACTTGCCGAACTTGCCGAATTCGTCTTCAGTCAGAGAGAATTTAGCAGCATCTGCAATAGTGGGATGTTGCCGGGCATAGTCAGTGGCATAGTCGAAAAGGTAGTTCTTTGAATACAATGCTGAAGCGATCATGCTAACGGGCAAATCTTTAATTACGACATCCGGCATAACACCTCCCCCGCTTTTTACTGTACGTCCGCTGCGAGTCTTATAGGATTGTTTCAGCGAGTCAGGAATATAGCCTACGCTGCCATCCACGTTGCGGTGTGCATAATCGATTGCCTGAATGCAGCGTCCGCTTGGTGTATAATAGCGGGCTATCGTCAGCTTCAGCTTGGCGTTAAAGCCAAGAGGGCGAACCACTTGTACGAGGCCTTTGCCATATGAGCGTTCCCCGATGATGACGCCCCTGTCGAGGTCCTGAATAGTGCCGGCAACGATCTCTGATGCAGATGCTGAAGAATGATTGACGAGGACTGTAAGTGGTATGGTCTTGTCCCATATAACCCCTGTGGTCTTGTAGTCTTTGTCCATATCCGGGATCTTGCCCTTGGTGCTCACAATTAGTTGCCCTTTATCTACAAACATATTGCAGAGGTTCACCGCCTCATCCAGTAAACCGCCGGGGTTATTGCGCAGATCAAGGACCACGCCTTTCAGCGCAGGTTGCGCCCGTTTCAGGCTGTCATACGCATCCCTTACCTGGCGTGCGCAACCCTGGGTAAATTGTGTAAGGCGTACATAGGCAATATTGTTCTGGGGACCAGTGAGACTGTAATAAGGCACACTTGATATCTCTATCTCACCGCGGGTCACCATCTTCACCTGTAAGGTGTTGGTATAGGTATCCCTGATCTTAATGCTGAGCTGCGTGCCGGGTGTGCCCTTAAGCAATGCGCTCAGATCGTCAACAGTTTTTCCTTTTACTTCCTGGTTGTCTATTGATTCCACGAGATCGCCGGGATGTAAGCCGGCCTTTTGCGCCGGGCTGTTCTCATAAACATCGCCAATATAAATGTCCTCGCCTTTTCTTCTCATGCTGGCACCGATCCCCGCATATTTGCCGGTGGTCATGAACCTGTAATCTTCTATGTCCGCCTCGGTTATGTAATTGGTATAGGGATCCAGTTCTTCCAGCATAGCATCGACACCTGTTTTCACGAGTTTGCCGGGCTCGATAGGGTCCACATAATAAGTGTTCAGTTCTTTGAACAGATCTGCGTAGATGTCGAGGTTCTTCGATATCTCGAAGTAGGGATCTCCGGTGCGACCGTGTATAAAGAAGAAGGCTGTGGCAGATAATGCTGCGCCTGCAAAGAAACCTTTATGCTGTTTTATTTTGTTCAGTAATGACATGATCGAGCAAATACAAAGCAATGTACAAATTTTAGGCCTGCCGGAATGTTATTGCTGCGAATAAAATCAGCTAAAACCGACCATATTTGTTATAAAAATGGTAATTTGTATCGGGAAATAGCCATTGCTATTTTACCATCATACATATGAGCCGCCATACCTTTGTTTTTCCTATACTGCTTTTATGCATGAGCATGGTGGCAGCGGCTCAGAAGCCTTTCTCCGAAGGGACTATATCTTACTCGGTGAAGCTGAGATCGGCAGATCAGCAGGAAGTGTCTGGTGTTTATACTTTCACGTTTAAGGGTGAGGAGATACGCAAAGACCTCAGGTTGAACAACGGGTATGAAGATATAGTACTTATCAATACCGCAACCGGGAAGGCATACTCCCTGCAGAGCAAAGCCGGGAAGAAATATGCCATTCAACTGAGCGTGTCCGATATGGCGCGGAGGCAGGAACGTTACTCCGGATTTGTAGTGAAGAACGAGGAGACAAGTAAGAAGCAATATGGTGGCTACGCCACATTCAGTGGAAACATTGTCTATAAAGACGGATCATCGAACCAGGTGTATTATACAAAAGACTGGCGGCCTGCGCACCCGGTAACATTTGAGCGGTTTCCGGAAGCTAAGTTCCTGCCTGTTTATTTTACCTACACAGACGAGAATAATATCACTATGGGGTTTGAGGTACAGAAGATAGACCCCGGGCCTATAGAGAATGGCCTGTTCAGGATACCGGGAGATTTCCAGGTCATTCCATACAACGAGTACAAGCAGTTCAGTAAATAGTCAGCGAGAAACGAATGGGCATAGCGAGGTTGTACAAGTTTGTTAGTAACTGCGTAGTCCCTCTACTTATCATTTTATGGCCAATGAGTGGTAGAGGGCAGGCCCGCTCTGAAAAGGAACCTGTGAGCAATCTTAAAGTGCTGGATGAACATAAAGATGCCAAAGGGAATACTATACGTAAGATAGAGTATGTGCAAAGCGGGCGCAAGATCACGGAAACGCTGATCATACCGCCCGCGGTAAACGTGAACGCACGTTATCATATCAACCCGGATACACTGAACAAAGATTCGGTGGTGATCATTGTCAATAAGTCAAAATACAATGTAGAGGTCTATTACCGCCGGAGGCTGGTGCGCTATTATAAGGCTGTATTTGGCCCTAAACCGCTTGAGAACAAGCGAATGGAAGGAGACCGCTGTACCCCGGAGGGTTGGTTTGTTATCAAGAGCAAGAACCCGAAGTCGAAGTACGATAAGTTCCTGCAGATCAACTATCCTAATGATTCCTGTTATTCCTGTTTCAATCATCTGAAAGAGAACGGATCCATCCCGCGGTCGGCGCGTATAGGCGGGGATATAGGCATACACGGTATATGGAAGGGCGGTGACGATATGATAGATAACGGTGTCTGCTGGACTGATGGGTGTATAGCTATACGGAACAAGGACATTGAAGAGCTATACGAATTTACCGGGATAGGCACGAGAGTATTTATCCGGAAGTGAATGGCTGTTAATGGTGGTGCGTCATGTTTGACTTCTCCTGGAGGAAACTTTCATAAGCCTGCCGCCATCCTTGCCACTCATTACTGGTGCCCAGCGAGAAGTTGTGAAATACAGTGATGAGTGTGCTGCCCGTCTGCTCCAGTTTCCGGCTCATTTCCTGTAGTCGGGCAAACGCGTCAGACACGGTCAACCTGTTCTCATAATGGGCGGTAGTATCCATAAAGCAGAAAGGGTGAATGCGCAACGCGGTAATTGTTTCTTTCTCTATGTCATACCAAAGGAATGAACTACCGGTGCCTGCGCGAAACCCCAGGAAAGCGCCGTAGCCCATACTATAGTCGTGCCGGATATCATGTGCCAGCAGACTGCGCTGCGTGAATGGTGTTCGCACCTTTATATAATGCTGCCTTGACACGGTGGCTATCCTGGCAGATATATGTTCGAGCGTTTTTTTCTCCTTACTGAGCAGGTTTTCATCCGCAGAATAATATGAGGGGTGGATACCTATGGTGCCTTCTTTGGCAAGATTCTTAATTACCCGCATCATGGCGGGGTGTTGCGGATGTATATTCTTGTCGAAAGCGGTTGTCTTCAAGGCTGCAAGAACGAAGTACACAGGCCTGCAATCATATTCTTTATGCAACTGCCTGAGCCAGCGAAATGAGTCGAATGGGTCCTTCTGTTTATTCTTCAGTACTTGTGTCCGTTCGCTTATCTGTTGCAACTGACCTTTCAGGAATGCCCGCATATAGGCACCTACAATACGCCCCAGGCCCTTATGGAGGTGTGCATACGCCATATCTATATCGTATGTGGGCTGAAAAACGAAATATGTTGGCGGTGCAGTGATACCTGCTGCTGATTGCAGCAGCTTTCTGAATGCCGATACCCACTCGTCAACTATGGGGCGCTGTAACCAGCCCTTACGATACAATATGCTTGCGGTAGCAGGGTATCTGTCGTGCTTGTCGGGGGTATAATGATAATACTCCTCATACCGTGACAACAAATAAAAGATCGAGGAGAATAAGTCGAAAGACAGCGTATATGCGTTATCATTTGTGGCAAAGATACAAGGGAGGTCTTTCCATGTGCCTATTTCGGGTTCATGTCGGTGTATCCCCTGCTCCCACAACAGCCCTTTGTCCGGTATCGAAATGCCATTTGTAACGGATGTGCCATAGGCAATAACGAACGGATATGTTTTTGCTTCTGCTTCTGAGGAAATGAGTGTGTAGTCCAGTTGTAATCTTTCCCTGAACAACCAGTCGAGGGTAAACCTGAGACGGTCGCCGGAACGGGAACTATATACAACTACTGTTTCCATAAACAGGCTATTGTTTCTGCCGGTCCTTCCACATTTTGTTGAAAGACCGCTCGGCAAATTTCAGGTCTCCACGGTGTTTTCCCCAGCTTTCGCTGAAGATCTTATTGACCACTTTATTTTTCAGGCCCGAACCTGCCATATTGAGTATGCGCCGGCTCATCATGGCATCACGCCACAGACGCCAGGTCATATTCTCGGCAAAGCCATTAAGATGCTGTTCTTCCGATATAGCACGATTCTCTAAAAGCATTTCGTGGATGTTGATCTTTACAGGGCAAACCTCTGTACAGTTGCCACACAGGCTCGATGCATAACTCAGGTGTTTGTATTCCTGCATGCCTTTCAGGTGTGGTGTTATCACAGAACCTATCGGGCCGCTGTATGTTGCACCATATGCGTGGCCGCCAATATTCTTGTACACGGGACAAGCGTTGAGGCAAGAGCCGCAGCGGATACAATACATACTTTCGCGCACTTCCTTACGAAGGAGATTTGTGCGGCCGTTGTCCAGCAATATCACATACATCTCCTCCGGTCCGTCGGTCTCATCAACCTTGCGTGGTCCGGTGAAAATGGTATTATATACGGTAAGTTTCTGTCCTGTGCCGTAGGTGGCCAGTAAAGGCCAGAATAAATGCAGATCGTTAACCGAAGGGATCACCTTTTCTATGCCTACAATAGATATCTGCGTTTTTGGGAAGGTTGTGCTCAGGCGGCCATTGCCTTCATTCTCCGTGACGCAAACACCGCCGATATCCGCAACCAGGAAATTGCCACCAGTGATGCCGACCTCAGCAGTAATGTATTTCTTTCTCAGGTTTTTCCGGGCCACACGTGTTATTTCGGGTGGCGTAAGATTAGGCTCAGTTCCCAGTTTTTCATGAAAAACTTTCGCCACGTCCTCTTTGCTTTTATGCATGGCCGGGGTAACTATGTGGTATGGCGGCTCACCATCCAATTGCTGAATGTATTCTCCAAGGTCGGTCTCTACGGAATCAATACCATTTTCGGCAAGAAATTCATTGAGGTGTATCTCCTCAGTGACCATAGATTTGGCCTTCACCACCTGCTTTGTGTTTTTTTCGCGACAAATGGCCAGTATCTCCTGTAATGCTTCCTCTGCTGTTTCTGCCCAGATTATCTTACCTCCGCGCGCTGTGAAGCTCTTTTCAAAAAGCTCCAGGTACTTGTCGAGGCTTTCCATCACCTTCCATTTGATATTCTTTGCCTTACGGCGGGCAAGATCGAGGTTGGCAAATTGTTGTTTTCCTTTTACTACACTATCATTATACTTCTGTATGTTGAAAGCGACCTTCCTTTTATGTTCGAGGTCACTCGCCTTTATTGCACTCTTAGCCAGGAAAACACTTTGTTGTTCGGTCATATTACTTACGACATCAAAAAATTAAAAAGTAAATAACTTAAGGGTTACAGGTAAGCTGATAGTTTAATAAGTTGCGGAGGGTAGCCTATACAAACCTACACAAATAATCGAGAATTTACTAACCACCCGACCTAGAGATGTAAGTGAAGCGAGGATACGTGCCTGCCAAAAAAAGTGGTGGCGTGAAAGTCGAAATCTGTAGTGTCGTCGGTTGTATAGAAGCTCATACGCCCTTCTTTGCTCAGTTTTGATTCAATTTCGGGATGACGGTGCAAATAGTCATCCAGGCTACTGGCCACTAGGTCGCCTTGTGATACGACAGAAATGCCTTCGGGCAAGTATTTCTTTATCTTATTCAGGAGTAACGGATAATGTGTGCACGCCAACAGAATGGTATCGATATCAGGAGCAGTGGAGAGCAGACGATCAAGGTACTCTTTGACAAAGAAGTCCGCGCCTTCCGATTCGGCCTCGCCATACTCTACAAGTGGCACCCACATGGGGCAGGCCAGTTGGTGTACGCTCACTCCGGGGAAAAACTTTCGGATCTCGATCTCATATGAACCGGAATTCACGGTTCCCTTTGTGCCGAGTACGCCTACCGATCCGCTTCGGGTAAAATTGCCTATGACTTCTGCTGTCGGACGAATGACGCCCAGCACACGGTTTTCCGGGGCAATATTTGGCAGGTCCTGCTGTTGTATGGTTCTCAATGCTTTGGCCGATGCGGTATTGCAGGCTAGTATCACAAGTGGGCACCCCATACTGAAGAACCATTTTACACACTGGAGTGTGTACTCATGTACAGTCTCAAATGACCTGTTGCCATATGGAGCCCGGCCATTATCACCAAGGTATATGTAATCATATTGCGGCAATCGGGCCGCGATAGAGCGAAACACAGTAAGCCCTCCGTAGCCGGAATCAAATATACCAATGGGGCTGGACGCTTTCATGTGATAAAGATAGGAGATAACAAGGCACAAAAAAAGAGCCCCGCATTTGCGGGGCTCTTTATATCGTCAGCTAACGATTAGTTAGCGATAACTATTTGTTTTACGATCTGGCCTTCTGCAGCGCTGATCTTAACAGTGTAGATGCCGGCAGCAAGACCATTTACAGAGATAGCTGTATTTGATTCAGCGGTCTTAGCTGTAGTAACAGGGGTAGTTACCATTCTGCCAGAAATATCGTAAAGAGCGATAGTAGCAGCCTGTGCATTTTCCCAGTTAACTTCTACGTTCAGTATATTCTTAGCAGGAACCGGGTAAACGCTGGCAGTACCATTGTTGCTAACCAGGGTCTTAACAGCAGATGTGCCGTATGTGCCGTAGTAATAACGAGCCATTGGATCGCCATAAGCGTATTCAAACAGACCAACGATATTCCAAGACTGTCCTACAGACATGGTCATCTGGTCGTGACTGTTATAAGTGTAAGTGTACTGCATATTGTTCACCCACATACCTGTACCGGTAGGATCCCATATCTGGTGTACCATGTTCATTGGCATGTGAGAAGCAGTGAAGCTGCTGAAGATATCCAGTGTCAGGTTCACCCATGCAGTGGCCATACCATCCCATGTCTGCTCAGTAGTAGTGATCATATTGCCGGAGGTGTCATAAGCATTTGTAGTCAGTGTGCTGTTTACCCATCCTGACATCCAGGTGCTGTGGGTAACAGTGAGCAACTGAGCAGTACTGCTGTATGTGTAAGAATACTGGTCTGTATAAGTATATACCGGTGTAGGTCCAGGTGTGATGTTCTGATATATTTCACTCAACACCTTGTGTGTAACAGCATCATAGGTGTATGTGATCTGGCTGTTAGGGTCGAAGCTGTTCGTTAAGCTGTTCCACACCTGGTACAGGTCAAGGATCATGAGATTAGAACCATCGTATGTATATGAATTCTTTTTCACCGGGATCCAGGTAGCACCACCCCAGGTCTGTTCGATCTTGGTTGTGATCATATTGGCGCTGTTGTATGTGTACAGGGTACGAGAGTACAGCATCCATGCAGTGCCATTCCATGACTGACGTGTGATCATAGAAATGTTGCCGTTAGCATCAAAATCCTGAACAGTGTACATATTGTTCTGGTATGCAGTATCACCAACATACATCCAGTTTGTAGAATGGTCGAATTTCTGAGTATGAGACAAATCGCCACCCCTTGCGTCAGACAGGTAGATAAAGTCGGATGAGTCGCTTTGTTTAAAAATAGCGCCATCGCTATACCAGTTGGCCTGTGCGATCAGTCTTGATGAACTTTGGGCCAATGCGTTCTGGCTCAATAAAACCGGTACTGCAAGTGTGAAGAGTAGCTTCATTCTTTTCATAAAAGGCATTTTATTTAAAAATAGTTTAACGTAATGGTCGAAATACCCTACAATGATAATGATAGTTTTTGTAAAGTGCAAACTTTTGAGAAAAACACCAGTGGCTCGACATAAAAAATAGTCAGACCATTATTATGGATTTTTATTACGACCATATGATTGCCCCTCATGTCTATGAGGCGAGCGGTGCATTTAATTTTTTTAATTATGAACGCATTTGATGGATCATTTTCAGTGCCTTAAAACGGAAAAAGTCATAGAACAAGGCTATAAGTAACAAACCGACTGCAAAATAGAGCGTATGATAACTGAACAGATTAAAGAGATATCCTCCCACAATACCGCCGAGTAAGAAGCAGCCGATGATCACTAAACGTAGTGAGATACGGCGTCGGGTCAGGTCCGTTTGTTTTTTCTCGTAAATGACGGCAGACAAGTCGATACCGAGATCGGTGAACATACCGGTAAGGTGTGTTGTCCGGACCACTGATCCGGAGATCATGGTCACCATAGCATTTTGCAGGCCCATCGCAAACAGCAAGCTGCCCGCAAAGTATTCGGTCATGGCCGGTGAGTGGTCATAAGAGTGCCCGAGTGTGCCGACAAGAAAGAGAATAGCGATCTCGATAATTAACGGGATAGTATGGGCGTTACGAACATTTCTGCCGGTTAAGCGAATGCAAAGTGCTGATGTAAAAGCCCCGGATAGAAAGGCAAGCATCCAGATACCCACTGTGATCGCACCCCGGAAGTTGCCTTGTGATAGTTTTTCTGCAAAGAGCGCAGCATGACCAGTGACATTGGTAGTGAGCACCATAAAACCTAACAGCCCTGAAATATTGACAAAACCTGCCGTTATGCACAGCAATGCCGCCAGCCTTATGTTGTGCCTGTGTGTTCTTTTCTCACCGGTGTGCCTGAGCATATCGCTAATAAAGGTACAAAATAGCTGCGCTGGTTCACATACGATTCATTATAAGTATATTTGATAAAATGATCTTTTATGGCAAAAGGAACAAAAGAGAACCCGTGGCAATTGAAAACGCCACCACAGACATCCGAGTATGAAATGTATAAGGATACTAAAGATGGCAAGGAAATCATTGTATGTACTGTAGGCAAAACGGTATTGCATTATGACCATCGCTGCCTGAAAGATCTTCACGACATGCTGAAGAAGCACGGCGACTGGATGGAACTGGGCAGCGCGGATGAACAGAAGCCTGCAAAGGACGGGACGGTAGAGGCCTGGGGGCGCTCAGAAAAAAATCCTGTTGGCGGCTGGTATGGACTGAAAAAAGGTCTTCGTGGCAGATTCGGTATGTATATACCACCGCTAATGGAAGAACTGGGTCTTGCTGAGCTGGAACACAATCCTAAGAACAACCGTATGCGGGCTAAGTAGTGCGGATGAGTGAGTATAACAACTCATCCCAGAAGCGACCATCGTGATAAACATAGTCCTTCATATGTCCCTCCCGGATGAAGCCGGCCTTCTCGGCCAGGCTGATGGAAGCAACATTATCAGGGTTGATGATCGCCTCAATGGAGTGTAGTTTCAATACGTTGAATCCGTAATCGAGAACAGCCTGCAACGCTTCGAATGCAAGGCCTTTTTGCCTGTATGCATGATGTAATACATAGCCCACCTCCGCACGAAAGCTTTCGGGTTTGAAGCCAACATAGCCAATGATCCCGATCAGCCTGTCAGATCCCTTTTCGGTCAGAGCCCAGTTGATACGTTCATTGCTTGCCGTAAATCCTGTAATAATGTCGATGAGGTTTTTTGCGTCATCCAATGACTGGGCTATCGGGCGCGGAATGTACCGCATTGTCTCCGGGTGGCTGCGGATGGCAAAAACATCATGCATGTCTGCGGGACAAAGGTTCCTCAGTATCAATCGATCCGTTTCCAGGGTAGGGAACGGGGTAAAATTCATTGTTATCATTTTGCAGATCTTATATCCTGTAGCAATTTCTCGGTAGCTGTAATGTCGCTTCCATTCTTTTTACCTATTTCAATAGCCTTCTTTGCCCATGTTTCCGCATCTTTCTTTTGCCCACATTTATGAAGCAGGGCAGCGTAGGTGTCCATATTGGCGTATTCCGGTGCATGGCGTACTACTTCTTTCATCCACTTCGCCGCGAGTTGTAATACAGCCTTGTCTTCGCAGCCTTTATAAATGTCCCAACTGAGGCTGTTTATATAATCAGTATTCTCATAACCTTCTTTTACGATCATCTCATTGATCACACTTCCAAGCTTTTGCCACTCTTTATTGGTCTTATAATACATGATACGACAGTTCCTTTTTGCCTCGTCTTTTTTATCTGTTACATATTTGTCTATCGAAGCGAGAACGGCTGAGAGTGATCGCTCGTTCTTGTCTTTGATGGCTTGTTCCAGTTGTGTTCCCAGCAAGTTGTTTACTTTATCCTCCACGCTCGCATTGCCATAGAGCTCCCTGTACCGGGCAATATTGTCGTAGAAGTACTTTGTATATTTCTCTCCGCAATCCCATCGTGCCATAACACCCCAGGCGGATTCGGAGAACAGGTCTTTCTGCGCGTCGAGATAGTTGGTGACGTCCTGCAATGAAGGGAATGATTTCTCGCCGTTCGGCGCAAACGCCTTTTTATAAAAAACCGGGAAGTCAATATCGAGGGAAGAGCTGTACCCGGTTGCCTTGAATTGCTTAGTCTTGTTAACTGCATTATCCAGTTCCCTCAGGAAACCGGCAGGCTTTTCATACCCCATAGTTTCGTAAACGAGCTCTCCTGAAGGGTTGAAGAACAAAAACGTAGGGAAAGACATAATGTGGTATTTCATGGCCAGCATCATCCCCTCGCCGTGTTCCATTTCCATTCGTAAAGGGATGAACTTATTATTGAGCATGTCACTTACCTTCTCGTCGGTCATTGTTTCTTTATCCATCACTTTGCACCATCCGCACCAGTCGGTATAACAATCAAGAAAGATGTATTTATTCTCGGCCTTAGCTTTGGCTTTTGCCTCGGCCCAGTTGCCGTTAAAATATTTTAGTTCTGCGCTGTTGGCCAGCAACGGCAGTATCAGCATTGCTGAAAAGAGTATTTGCTTCATAAAAAGAAATTACGGAAAGCTAAGGTACAAAAAAACGGTGCGCCAACCGGCGCACCGTTCAATGAGGGTCGCTGAAGTTTTTATCCTTCAGGAAGTCGGGATCGGTGAGTGTTTTGAGAAAAGCCACCAGGTCGGACTTTTCTTCACCGCTGAGGTTCAGACCATTGCCAAAATCAGGCATATGGTCATCAATATTCGGGCTGGTTTGCTTTATGCCCGAACTATAGAAGTTGACCACGTCTTCGAGTGTGGCGAATCTGCTGTCGTGCATATATGGCGCAGTGACCTCTATATTGCGCAGCGTAGGTACTTTGAACTTTCCGCGGTCTGACTCATTCCCGGTGAACTTCATTAACCCTGCATCGGCAGGGTTAATGTCAAGGCCGTTGTTCTTGAATTCACCGTCCGTGAGCAGGGTATTCATAAGGTGACAATTGTTGCACATGCCTTTTCCGATGAATATTGCGAGTCCGTTCTTTTCTTGTTGAGAGAATACCGATGTATCCTTCAGATAATAGTATTTATCAAACTTGCTGTTGAAGGAGACAAGTGTACGCTCGAATTGTGCAATAGCTTTTGTGCAGAGATCGCTATCTATAGTTCGCGTACCAAAAGCAAGGAAGAACAGGTCGGGATAAGTTTTGCTTGCTTGTAGCTTTTTAACAACATCTGTCCACTTGCTGGCCATCTCAATCGGGTTGGTCACGGGGTCATGAGCCTGACCTTCCAGCGAGTTTCTGCGGCCATCCCAGAAAAATTGTTTTCCCCATGCGGAATTGATGATTGCCATGGCGTTTCTGCCACCGAGAGCGCCATTGGTGCCCTTGCTGAACGGGCGGGGGTCATCAAAAGCATTGACCTGTTTGTGACAGCCGGCGCAACTCATCGAGTTGTCATTGCTCAGCATCTTTTCGTAGAACAACATTCTGCCGAGGGCTATGCCTTCTTTAGTGAGCTTGTTATCTAAAGGATCCGGAAGGTCACCTACATATTTCTTAACATAGACGGGAATGCTTACTGCAACAGGTGTAGGTGCATATACCAATTGCTCCTGTTTTTCCTTTCTACAGGCATGTGCCATGATGGCCAGAGCGATAATGACGACCAGTAATTTTACTTTTTTCATCGTAATTATCGCTTAACCAGTTTCTGAATATTCTTAGATCCATCAGTAGCTGTGATCTCCACAAAATAAAGACCGGCAGCACAGGCAGATAGATCAACCTCAGGAGCCTTTCTTCCTGAAGGGTAAGACTCGGACTTTATTGCTTTGCCATTTGTGCCGATAACGGATATTTTTCTGATCTCTTTATCGCCTGTGACAGTAAAGGTTTGCATCACAGGGTTAGGGAACACCAGTAGTTCTTCGTTGACCGGCATAGACGAAATAGCCGTAGCCCCGATAGCAGAAACGATCGCATTATTGATTCCGGTATTGTCATCGGCCGCAGTACCCTTTTTATTAAAATAGATCTGGTGACCCGGACCTCCCATTACGATGACATGCGGCATCCCCGATCCGCCGAAATCACTCTCATTGATCACATTGCCTGCGTTGCTGAAAATTGTCATGTTGCCGGTGCTGCCTATGCTGTTTGTAGTTACCCAACCGGTTAGGGTAGAACAGCTTGCGTCACCAAGGTCATCCGCCAGGTAGTACAATACCTTGCCGGGATAACTGCTTGCGAATGTCTGTACGACATTATACGCAGTTTTGGATGGGTTGATACAAGATCCGCAGGGCATCACCCAAACGAACACGATCACCTTGCCGGCATCAAGTTCAGTAAAAAGTGTATGGTTAATGCCGTTGCAGTCAGAGGCTGTCCAGTTTACGGCGGTAGTTTGCGCATTGACAGACATTGCTGCCAGCAGCATGGTAATAAATGCTATTGTTTTTTTCATTGTAGTTCATTGAAGAATGTGAGAAATATAACCATTGTGCTGTGTGCACAATTATTCATCATGTCATAAGGACATCATGTGTCATATTCTCAGAACACGGTTCTTCAGGAAAACAGGAATACGTGGCCCTTTGGGTGGGGAAGAGTCAGTAAATGACAGCCGGTCATGTGCTGAATGAGTGCTGATTACATTTGCAACAAACCGGGGTGCAATCACCGCATCAGCAATGAAAATCTTAGGGGAAAATGAAAAAACAGAGCTTGAGTGGTCATCCTTAACCTTTGCGGTGATGACCTTGTCGTGGCAACAATTTGTTTTGTGTTCGCTTTTGCCGCAACAGTCTTTTTCCGTGTCTTTGGTAAAGCAAACACTCTTGAAGTGCCCACCACAATAATGCAATGAAAAGGAGAACCCGATGGCGCTAGCCATGTAGGTAACAAGGATCAATAAGGAGATGAGCCTTTTCATTTTCGAGTGTAAATTTACAAATTGTTTATGTTTCAAACGTTAAAGCATGGAAGAAAAATATAAAGAGACCATCGGGGCGTGGAACAAGGTTGCCGCCAGGTATGAAGCAAAGTTCATGGACGAGAATTTGTATGATGATACTTATAGCAGACTGTGCGGGATGATTAAAGCGGATACTCCGGTGGTGCTGGAGATCGGGTGCGGTCCGGGTAATCTTACCGCAAAGTTGCTGGCCCTGCGCCCTGATATTACCCTGCATGGAATTGATGTGGCTCCTAATATGGTAGAGCTAGCGAAGAAAAATAACCCTTCGGCGACATTTGAAGTGCTTGATTGCCGGGATGTGAGCAAACTTAACAGAAAATTTGATGCAATTGTTTGTGGCTTTTGTCTTCCCTATATAGCTATGGAAGATTGCTGTAAGCTGTTTGCAGACTGCTTCTCATTACTGAACGATGACGGATTGTTTTATATCAGTGCCATAGAAGGCTCTTACGATAGGTCGGGATTTGAATATGGCAGTAGTGGAGACCGTATGTATGTTTATTACTACAACGAACCATTGCTCGAAAAGATGTTAATGGATGCCGGGTTTACCATAATGGAGCTGTTTAAGAAACATTATCAGAAGACGCCGCAAGAGCGATCGGCACATCTTATATACATCGCACGTAGGTTGTAGCAACTTATTTACCAGTGTAATATTTATGATTATAAGCTGTCATCCGGCATGATAAAAATACTTGATGGTCTGTAACAAAGAAGTGCCCGCTATTACGCCAACGACAATATACCGGAATGCCAGTTCTGATGTATAGCGCAAGATCACTTTTCCCGTATAGCTACCCACAATGCTTATTCCTATCAGGAATGGAATAAGCCCGATTAGGGAAGCCGGAAAGTAGTCGTTGAGCACATATACAATGCTGCGGCTCACATCGACCCCGAGGTCAATGACAGCCGATGTGGCAATGAATGTTGCCTTAGGCAGGTTGAATGCCGCTATCACTATTCCCCGCACGGCCCCACCTGTGCCTGTGAGCCCGGCAAGGAACCCGGACACGGCCCCGCCCCACGCCAGGTTGCCATCAGTGTCACGTATCTTCCTGTTGATGTTCATCAGCAAGTAGGCACTCAGGGCCACCAGCATAAAGTTCATCAGCAGGTCCAGCTTTTGTACCTGTACTTTGGTTGTTATTGCCGCGCCGACCAATACAAATACAACGGCAGGTATCCCCAGCTTGATGGTGATATTCTTATTTATTCCCTTGTGAAACAGAAAGATCTTGGAGATATTGCTGAAGACATGAAATATAGCGGTAACCCCTAAAACCGTTTTGAAATCGAAGAATACAGATGCTAATGGTACAAATAATATGGATGAGCCAAAGCCGGAAATGGTGCCTATTATCTCAGACACCAGTGCCAGAAAAAGAAAAAGCGCGTATTTCTCTGCCATTCACCACCTGTGCACTTTTATGAGTGCATTGATATGGTGCAATGTACAAAAAACGCATTGTGATAATGCATAAGTGCCACTGTTATATAACAGTGGCACTTAAATTCCCCCGTGAGATCGCTTTAATTAATAAGCAAAACTATACCGGCCTCTACCCGCAGCTTTGTATTTACAAGACCACTGGCATAATGCTGGCTTACCGGCTCATAGCACATAGCCTGCAGGCCTATTTTTTTATAGTATCCCTGTACGCCCTGCATAGCATATAGTTGCCAGCCGCCACCATCTTCATCCATGGTCTTGGCAGAATAGCTCTCATAGTCTTTTGACGCCCTGTCATACCTGAGGCCGAGCTGAGGCAGCAATGACAGATCTTTTTTCTTCCATTCATGAAAGATAGTCGCGCCTGCGCTCAGCCTGTTACCAAACTTATAATCTTCTTTATTGGCAGTGGTGGCCACATAGCTTACATCTGCATTAAGCCCGAATGAGCCATGCTTCACCGTATAGTTGACATTGCCTATAAAATCCCATGAGTGTGTGCCCGGCTGCATATTGGGCAGGCCTTCTTCTTCGGTGAAGGAAGAAGCGTCATACTTGCCTACAGGCGCCTTTACACCTCCGCCGGCCAATAGCTTGCTATGCCAGGAACGCCCTGCATCTATGAAACGGTAATTTGCTATCACAGATACGTCACTAATGCCGTTGATGATATTGCTGGTGGTGCCTGACTGCTGACTGGTGTTGTAAACATAAGGAGCGAAAGCCATTACCTGCAGCCGCTTGGATACATTGATACGCCCCCATAACTGAACGGTTTGGTAATGTTCATAAGATGTTCCCGGCACCATAGTGCTGCCGTCATCCACATGAATAGTGCTGAAGCTACGGTACAAGTATTGAATCCCGGCAAAGCTGCTATTGTTTTGTGGCAGCAGGCCCAGGTATTGATTGCCTGAAGAGCAGCCGCACATGTTGCAGGCAAAGGCCGCATGCTGCATGATCGCCATAGCGAACACGCATGAAAATATCTTTTTCATTTTTGAGTGTTATTATGAATTGTTAGACGTAAATAAATAAATGATCCTGTGGCTCAGACAGCAGCAGGAGGTGGCTGGAACGTGCCTGTGGCAAAACCACAATGAAGACGGCTAACATGGAAAGACCGGTTCTTACAAATAATCAAAGAACCCGGTAATGATATTTTTATCGGTTCGGGAATGACAAAGCAAACGATGTGGTCTTCCTTCTGAACATTCTTCCTGTCGGAGTTGTGTTCGGCGTCGATTTTTTTAAGTTGTTTGGCCAGGTAGCACTTACCATTACAGTGCATACGTGGCTTGTCTTTATTAATGCAATACTTAGCTGTTATTTCCTTCCTGTTGATTTGAAACCATGCAATGATCCCGAACTGTCCCAGCAATTGAAAGAGCAGGATATTCATTATAAGTATAGTGACGATCTTTTTCAGCAGGTCAGTTTGAGGCAAAGGTACTGCCTGCAAGTGCCATACTGCCATATTAATACTTTACACCCTGAATATTATTTCCAGACATTTGTTTTAGTTTGTTTATCAGCGTTTACTGGACAGATTTATTACTTGCTAAAGGCAAACGATCCCCATTCTCATTTTTTTGCCCGGATAACCGGACAGAGTTTGGGATCATTCATCATAGACTTGCATGCCTGCAATCTTATCGCTTTGTCTAGTCCCAGGTCTTTTAGTATGCCCCCCAATACTCGAATGGGATAACATGTAAAAATATAGAGCGGAGCCACATCGCTCTCGGCTCTCATTTTATGGGGAGAAAGGACAATATTCAAACGTCTATTTGCAAACCCTGATAGCTTTCGTGAACTTCGGTTGCAAATTTGAACAACAATTGCATGGTTCTTTTTAGAAGGGAACCAGGTAAATTGTTTATGATCCTTTCAGTTGACCTGTAAAAGTAAGTCTGTTACCAAAAGGATCTACCAGTTCCATTTGTAATACATGATCACTCCAGTGTGCTGGCGCTATTCCTGGACGCATGTACTTGTAGTCTTGGGCAAGTAAATTTTCATGTAACTCGTGAATGCGCATGAAGTTATCAATAAGTACTCTTGCGCCAGGTGAACTGTCGCCGTAATGTTCAGATAAGTGTAAAACAATACCTTCTTTTGAGACTTGCATGTATACCGGAGCATTGTCTTGCCGGTCCTCCCAGTCTATATTAAACCCGAGCCAATCTATGTAGAATTCTATTGTTTTTGGATAGTCGAATATCCTGAGAATTGGGATTACTGTAGCCATAGCGCGATTTTTTTTCAAAACTCTCGAATTGTCGGATAATATTATTTAGCGAATGTTAAATTATCATTCCCGCATAATTCTCTTTCGTATTCTGCTCAGTGATACCTGTGTAATACCAAGGTAAGATGCTACATATTGTAAAGGCACACGTGCAATTATTTCAGGCCGCTTATTCAGCAGATACTCATAACGTTCCAACGGCGTATTCGCTAAATATGAGAAGAAGTGTTTCATAAATTCGGCTTGCCGGGCACCCGCTTTTTGTATAATGTAGTCATAAAATTCAAAATCTTGTTTTATAATATCCATATCTGCTTTATCCAACCAAAGCAATTCTGTTGTTTCTATTGTTTCTATGCTGAATATACTCGGTTTATTCGCTCTGAAGCTTTCTGCCGATGAAACTACATCACCCTCGAAAAAGAATTGAAATGTGATTTCCTTATCTTCTTTACAGAACCATGTCCTTACACACCCTTTTTTTATAAGAAAGATCTTTCGGCTTATTGTGCCTTCTCTAAGCAAAATTGTATTTGCGGGAGCACACATTTTTTTCCAAAGCTTACTGTATTTATTCCTTTGCGTTGACATACCGTAGGAATAAAGTTAGTAATCATTTTAGCCATAACTGAGAACCGCCTGCTTTTAAGCCGTAGCATGCATAAATAAAAAGCGGAGCCACATCGCTCTCTGCTCTGTTGCTCCGCTCTCATTTTAGTCGGGATGACTGGACAGATTTCGAACCATTTCCTTAAGGATTTGATGGCAATTCATGGAGTTTTGAGCACAATCATGTAGATAGGTGGAAATTCATAGAGTATATTTTGCTTCACTCTGTATAGCTGGTATATGTTTTTCCAGTCTTTACTTCCAAATTGTGTAGTACGAGTAGCGGTTTTTAATTTGTGGATGACGGGATGCCTTTCGAACAGTTGTGTATCTTACATTTATTAGTTGACACAAAATAAATAGCATGGCATGCCTAAAGATAAAAATTCAAATACTCCAGGTACTAAAATCACGTACAGGCAGTATGGTAAGCCTAATCTTCAAAAAGACAACAGGAAAAATTTAAATGGAGTTCTTACAATGACAGATGAAAATTATCAAAAGACCATGAACGATCCGGAGATGATTTTTGCACATGTGACAGACGATAGAATTATGGGCGTAAATAAATTAAAGTATAAAGGATTTCCTTTTCTATTAGTTGAGCCAAATCCGGTAACTTTTTATTTTTCTATTGCGTTTGACACCTGCAACCAATTGGCAGAAACATCCTTCCGTTTGGATACAATAATCAACAGTGGTTTATCATCACTAGATAAAAACCGACAATTATCTGTCGCATATAGCTATTTATTTAAAGTAACTTCCATAAGCATTATCTCTTCTTTTTTAGCTTTAGAAGCATTTTTAAACCAACAATTGCCAGATGATGGTACAATTGAGTTTAAAAACAAACTATGGACAAAAGAAAAAATTCAGAGAATTGTATCTTTCGAAGACAAAGCTGACGTAATAATCCCTAGCCTTTGTCGAAAGAACTTTAAAGGTCGTTATCCAAATAAATTTGCTACAATTCTTAAATTGAGAAATTTGCGTAATGATCTCATTCATTTAAAACACAACAAGGGGCAAGGGCTGACGTATTATGACGGCGTATATCAAGAGATATTGGATGTAGATATGAAAAGCATAGTCAATACAGTAAAGTCATTTATTAACTTTTACTATCCAAAATTAATAATCAATTATAAAGGAAGGGCGAAGCGAATTTAATGACCTGTTGATTTCTTCAGACCCATTTATTTGTAGCTGAACTTAAAACTTGAATATAATAAGAAAAAGAGAAAATGGCAACCTTTTTTTGCATACTTTGACTTGTTAGGCTATAAGAAGTTTATCGAGAATAACACTAATGATTGGCTTAATAAGAGAACAGATCATTTCGGTAGAAATATTGAAAGTGCATTAGCACTCGACAATGGACTAGTACCAACATCCACACCGGGAGAATTAGTCCCAGATATTAGCCACTCTACATTAAATTGCTTAACTTTTTCTGACACTGTAATTTTATGGAGTAATACAGCCACCCTACCCGAATTTGAAGAAATATTGAAAGTGTGTAGTAAGTATAATCACTTCAATGTGTGCTATGATTTTCCTAGTCGAGGGCGATTATCTTATGGCGACCTTTGGCTTAAACAATTTGACGATACTAACCAGCGAGGTGGACGATATATGCTAAATATGATTTACGGCAAAGTACTAGTTGATGCTTACAGTAAATCGGAGGCAATGAGTTGGGCAGGATGTGTTTTAGATCAATTGGCTATTGACTTTGTCAAAACACTAGGCAATGTAGATGCTTTATTGAATGAATATACGATGCCGTACGATGTGCCCTACAATCATCTGACGGTGAAATAAGAATTAAAGAAACAGCCTTAAAATTAATGAAGGGTTCAATCTTGATAAGTAGATATATTGAAGAGAACATTAGAAGTGCGTTCACACAGGATAAGAAAGGAACAATTGAAGGCAGAACTAAAATAATCTTTGACAATACCATTGAGTTTTTAATGGCACAAAAGGTTAAAATGCCGTACTACTATTATATAGATGCTTCCGATGAAAATAGAGTATACGAGGTATTTGGTAGGTTAGGTGACAAAACTATAATACGGGTAACGAAACAAAAAAATTTAACTAGGAGTAATAGACCTACTTGGTATGAGATAGAAAATATAATATGGGACGTTGACACACTTGATAAAGATATTTTTCATGCAAATGAGTTAAACCCTGATATTTTTAACCAGATTTTGACACTTGCTGAAAAACAGGGAGAATATAATGCACTAGAACAATAAAACTGTTTACTGGTCATCAACAAACGCTTACTTTATCTCGATGCATTAGGTAAAAAGGCAAAAGAAAGATATTAACATCGCTATTTTCTATTTTTACGCTCTTCAATACCTTTCATAAATTGAGTTTTTGCATTTTTATTTATAAAACCCAGATCAGCTCTTATATCTGCAAGTAGCTTTAAATAAAACTGGTCTAATGTTTCATCTTTTGATCTTAAATGATAGTATAACATTACTTTAAAAAAAGTCAGGTCTTTGATGTAGTTGTATTTTGCAAATTTTACAAATTGCTGAATTTTCTCCGGGTAGTCATTCCCTTTAATATCAGAGTAAATAAAAACAGAAAGGAATTTTTCATAGTCAGATACATTTAATGATTTGGAATCATTGTTGATTTTTTCGATAATTACAGGGCGTAATTTCTGACTGCCAACCCAGTTGTAAACAACAACCTGATGTACCAAGGGTAAGACTCTGATAAATAAACTGAAATCAACATTTTTAGGAAGGTATTCTGGGGTTTTTTGGTACTTTAAGTATGATTTAATAAGAGTGTCCCGATATTGCACGAGGAAAGACATCGAGCTCGAAATGATGTTCTTGTAGGCAGATACTTTTTCGGAAAAATCATCAACATCTTCACTATTTTTCAAAACGGATGCTGCTAATTTCAATACTCGATCTATATTTTTTTGAGTTGATAGATTTTCTGATTCTTTTTTCGAAATATTTTTCTGAATAGGTATCTGAGATAACTGTTCGTCATACATCTTATCAAGATCCTTTTGGGTAGGCTTAATTTTCATTTTTTCTTCATCAATTTGAAGTGCAAAGGTGTTACTTACGTCTTGGGACGTATCTAACACCTTGTCCAGCCTTTGATAGTCCAATGCCATCTGCTTATTAAATTCAGAAAAAGCCTCTTGTAATTTCTCTTGAGTAAACTTCAAAATATAAACATCATCCCTTTTTAGTCCTGTATAATAAATGATCTCATCAACATAGTCTAGATAATTGTCACCAGTAAATACATGCTGTTTAAAATCGAAATCGTAATCAAAATGTAGGGCTAGAAAATAGTGAAAGAAAAAAGGAGACTTGAATCGAATTAAATTATCCTCTTCGTAGCTAAATATCCCTCTTTTAATAAAGTCGTCTAGGACTTTTTGTGGTTGTCCAGGAAATCTGGTTTTCAAATAATTATTGATGTAGGTAAGCAGATCAACATAATTGACACAATAGCTCAGATCACTATTGCCTTTTTCTTTCATAAATTTTGCAACGAATGAAAGTAGTCGCTGCTTATTCTTAAAATCAAAGGTTTCACTATACACGTTATCAATATTGGCCTTTTCGAGTAGGTTCTCGATAAATAATTCCACCAAAACAGAATTATTAATTGGCCGCTTTTCTTGTTTTTCAATTATCCACAAAAAGAGCGTAACAGACAACGGGGTTTTAGGCAAGCCGAAGTCTGCAAAGTTCTTCAATAATTTCTCTAAACTATCTTGAAAGTCAATATTCTTCCCAACAAACCATTTGCCAATTAATTGCCTTATTTGAGTACTGGTGAAACTCTGTATAAATGCTAACTCAAGTTTCAACTCATTATTATGAGGTAAATAGTCTGTAGGGATGACATTTTCAAAAATCTGGTCTGCAGTGGCAATTACCTGAATATTGGGGTATTCTCGAATAAACTCTTTCAGGGTGTTAACCTGAGATATATTTTTGGTATTAAAAGACAGATCGTCAACAAGGAGCAAAAGTTTATTATTCTTAAGTAAATGCTCAGTTTGAGATGCATTTAATCCAATAAATTCTTTGACAACTTTAAATAACCCATGAGGCTTACATTCACTAAATTTTATCAATACCGGAATTTTCTCAATTTCATTATACTTCCGCGACGCTTCCAAGAAGAACTTATCTAGCAATAGGGTCTTTCCTGATTCTGTCAAACCATAAATAATAAAATTTGCGTCCCCACATAGTATTGATTCTACCGTGTAAGAAACTGTATCGTTTTCATTAAAAATATGTTCTGGGCAATTTAATAAAGTGGGTTCTACGAACAAATTGTCAATAGAATAATGGACATTATTATTATTTGTAGATAGAATTAGATGTTCATTTAACTTGTCGGCATACTGATTTTCTATATGCTCAATTATCTTTGCTCCACTTTCAAACCGAGATAGTTTCTCTTTTTGCAAAATGGGAAAATCTTTAGTACCGTCTTCTGTTCCTATATCTGTATTTGGAACGAACGACTTATGTTCATCAAGATACTTTCTATAAATCGCTTTTATTTTCTCCGAAGGATAAATTTCTATAACGGTATAACCATTTACATATTTCTTTTCGACACGGCTATCCGCGATTGTTGAATTGGCAATAGAGATAAATATATTGCCGAACAAGTTCTGAGTATATAGAGAGTCTAATTCATGAACATGACCTGTAAATAGCGCGTCATAGTTTTTATACAAATCTGGCTTTATTGAGTCTCTATCAAATGAAGTCAGAAATTCTAAAGGATGATGGCATAAGGCAAGTTTTATGTCACAGTCTTTTATGATTTCCAATGAATGGTCTAACTGACACTTGCCAATTATGAGATTTTCCTTATCGTTTTCATCTTTACACAACCATGAAGAGTTTAAGCAGGTAATACCAACACTCACACCATCTAAACGCAGAGTAAAACTGTTTTCAAACAGTGATAGGTTTGAGTTTGGATAGCTATTATAAAAAGACATCTCCCAAGCCTTGTAATCCGATAGTCGGTCTAAATGTTTTGAAGAATTTCGATTTTCAGATATGAATTTGCTGACATTTTTGGGGTTTATTAATGATGCTTTTAATCCGGCTTCTGTAATTGTATCTATTTTGTTTCTAAGTACATCATGATTGCCAGCCACTAAGAAAATTTTGTTTTTAAAAACAGGGTATTGGGAAACGATTGGAGTTAAAACAAGTTCCTCAAATGTTGTAAACATACTTGTTTTATCAATGAACCCCATTCCGCCTTTGTCTACAAAATCCCCTGTAAAGAAAATTGCAGTATTAGCATCAGCATACTTACCTATATCCACAATAAGCGAAGTAACAATTGCTTTCTTTTCAAAAGAAGGGCTTTCAGTTTCCAAATGGAAGTCAGAAATATGTATGATCCGAATCATGGTGACGATTTAATATTATATAAATGTACTGTGGATTGTTTGAAATAAAAAGGCCAGACTGAGAACAGTCCGGCCCCGATAAACCCTATCACCATGAAAACATATCCAAGATACTAAAAAATCGAAATTTCTCCACCATGGTTAAACCTGCCGTACTGAACGGCCTTACCCCGTTCCGGCACCTCTATCACGCTATCCACATCGTGCTGAAATGTATTGGCTCCTCTGAACTTCCCTTCCTTCGTTGTCTGGAAGATATAAATGAACGATTTAGCCGGGTATTGTGCTTTGAGCCTGTTTAGGTCTTCCGGCTGCAGGCCCAGCTTATTGACACTATCGAGGAAGATGAAATCATACGCATTCAGGCTCTCCGGTAATGTAGAAGTAACAAAGAGGTTCTCGTGCTGTACATCCTTTTCGTTCAGCTTATCCTGTAAGGTCTTATCCAGGCCTTCTTCCCTTGCAATATATAGTACTTTGCCATGATTTCTGGCGAGATATCCGGCAAAGTCGATGCAGAGATAAGACTTGCCCATTTTAGGCTTACCGAACACCATTACGGTAAAATTCGTGGAAGGGTCGCCGATCAGTTGCAGCCATTTACCCTTCAGTCCCAATGTCCTAAACTGCATATTGGCAAAATCCATGCTATTCATGATGACGGAACGGGTAGGCTCTTCACCAATTCCACTAAGGCTTGTACAACTGCACCCTAATACGCCCTGTAACCCATTAAGGGTATTAGGCTCTATGTCCAACACCTTAGCCAGCTTGTCGCTGATGTAACTTTCCAGGTTCTTCTTTACTTCATGCATTTCTACGATGTATGGGTCTTTATCCCTGATCTTGCCCTGTGCGTAAGCCCTGTTGATTTGCGCCAGCAGATCCTTGGCTTTCTGCTTCATGCCGGGCTTGCCATTGAGGTTGATGTACCGTTTAATGAAGTTCACGGAACTTAATACCTGCTCATCCCCGACAATCGTTTTTAAGGCTTCCAATGTTGCCTCTTTCAGTTCAATTTTAATCTGCTTACCCATGCCGTTAAACGTATCGATCAGCTTTTGTTGGATAAATTTGATCTGTTCGGCATAGGTGGATGTTTTCCTGATCTTCTTCTCCAGAATTGATTTTTGAAGGGAGTTGATAAACCGTAATATATCCTCCTTTGTCTTGGTCTTGCTGTTCAGGTTGACAAACCGTTTGATAAAACGGATTTCCTCGCTGATACGTTCTACCATGTCAGCCGGATGCTTTTCCTGCTTAGGCTTAGTTGTGGCAGTCCGTTCTTTGCGCTTACTTAGTTCTTTGCGGATGGCGGTCAGGCGTATTTTGATAGCGGGTGTGTTTCCCTGTTGTTTCTGAGATGCCAGTTCCATTTTCAGCAACTCCCTTAGTCCGTCGGTTGTTACGGTTGCGTACTCCTTTATATCTTCATTGGCATGGTGGACCGCAGGGCTAACACCCTTGGGTGGCTTGCTCCTCTTCTCCGGTGTCGCCCGCTTGATCTGCTTGCTGATATAGTCGGCCAGTTTTTCAAAATAGATATCAATGGTCTTCTTAATGGTCGCACTGGCGTGATAATTCTGCCAGTTACCGCCACTTTGCGTCACCTTGCCGACATATTCATGTCCTTTGCGCAGTGCCTCCGGAAAGGTCGAAAAGTCAATATCCCTTGTCTTGGTGTAATAATTCTCTGAAGTATACATACGGTTGTTTTATGCTGCGAGTAGTTGTAATTCCAATTCTAGTGCTTCGGCTTCCAGTTCCAGCAGGAGGATAGCATTGTCGGATTCCGGTTCATACTTTGTTGCTGGTGGCGGCAAGGCGATCGGCTGACGGCTGCTATACCGTTGCGTACTTTGCTCGACTTGCCGGAACTGTCCGGAGTTTACCGTTATCGCACAGCTATGGTTCGCTTGCAGCACTGCGACAAAACGGTCAATTTTATGGTCCGGCAGCATGGCCGTCATCTTGTCCGACACCTTTTCAAAGTTGTTGCCCTCTACCAGATCCAATAGTTCCTTGTCCAGGTAAATATCCCCGCCCTTTGCCCTGGAGGCGGCAACAATGATCTTGTAGTGATTCCCGGTCCGGAAGAATGAGATCCCGGTATTGGTGACGATAAAATGTCCGTTGACCAACGACCTGATGAGCGGCAATGCCTTAATGATCGGCACCACGATCTTATCCTGTAGCTGCTCGTGGGCGCTCCAATGCTCCGGCATCAGTATACCCTTGACCGTTTTACCGTCTAGTGTCGTATAGCTGACCAGCTTGCCTTTAAAGTCGCTGAATGCTTGTAGCAGGTTACCTGTTATGATGTATCTATCGTTACGGTCGGTGTGATTCTGCCTGGTATAACTTTCCCAACGGGCATACAGGGTCTCCATATCTAATTGGGGCACATCTGAACTGGCCCCGATAATGGACATGATGTCCTCGGAGTAAGAAGCAGGTATCGCAATGTATTTGCTGCTATTGGCGATTGCAAACCTGAGCTTTATCAATGAGGGCGCAAACGGATTGCGTTTCTTCCTGTCGATGCTATAACCAATAAATGCAGCCGGGATCAGGTCGGTTGCATCACCATAGCTTTGGATAGGATAGTACAGCAATCTACTTGTATAGAAGAACTTAAATATCTTTTCCAGGTATTGCTTCCGGTTGGCGGCTTTACCTCTAAGTACTTGTATTTGTCCGTCCCTTGCAGTCCCCAATTCCTTCTTCCGTTCTTCAATGGCTTGCTCTCTTTGTTCGCCGCCCGATATCTTTTTGATCTTCTTTTCCTCGGGTACATTACGGAGGAGGTCTGCATATTTTTCGGAGGCTTCCTGTATATCCGTGTCGAGCCTTCTCTGGCTATCCTCGTGATATTCTGCTATCAGATCTTGCTGCATCTGGGTTGGGCTGCCGCCCTTTAGTACCTCGGTCAACAAGTTTTGCAGTTCGGTTACGGTAAAAGGCTTTTTCAGTACATTTACCCGTACTGTCTCCAGAATACTGTCATCACCGAACGCACTATCGGACCCCTTGCCCATTTTAACGACACGGGAAAGGAGGGTTTCGGCATCGAGGTTCATAGCCTCTACTTCGAGGTCATATTCCCCGATCTGGCGCAGGTACTGCTCGTAGTCGTTATACCGTTCGGATATTTCATTATAAAAATCCTGTTGCATTTTGGTGGACAGTACCGCGACTCGGCCTGATACTTTATGGGCGGCATCTTCTAAAACGGCAGCATCACCGCTGCTGTCTGACTTGCTGTCCTTTAAACATAACGGGTCGTCCAACAGGTCATTAATATCTGTATTCTCCAACAGGTATTCTTTGACGATCTTATCACCATACTTATTCAGGAAGTCCGGCACATCTAAAATCTTGGTGGACTGCTTCTGGTTGGAGGTGGTATTGGCATCCAGCGACTTCAGCTTCTTCTGCAACATCATCATCAGCCGTTTTTCGGCAGGTATGGCAGAGGTCACATAGTCATAAATAGGCTTCAGTATCTGCCCGGTGCGATTGATACGTCCCCGCTTCTGCACTTCGGTATTGATGTCCAATTCCGCCTGTAATACGATCATCACCCTTTGGCGAACCTGGCTTGCGGGTACTTTGTTGGTCGGAATAGCATGTGCAGAAGCCCCTGTACTGCCGGACTGATTGATCATCAATACATCCGCCTCGTTATTGTTGAACTGACGGAAAGCATCATTAGTGTTTAGCTTTTTACGGGATAACACCAGCCCCTTGCCTGTTTTGGTGTTCAGTTGCAACTCATACTTCCGTCCGGTCACTTCGGCAACGCTATAGCCAGCATTTTTAAGCCTTTGTACGATCACGTCTATCGGGGAAATGGTTATACCCGTAGCGGCTGCCTTTATGGCTTCCGCAATGCGCAGGTATCCTACCTGTGCCTCCGGAGGCAGTTCGCTCACTTCAAATTTCTTATAGACCGGATTACCGTCCACGTCTTTTTCCGTATAACGCAATATGCCATCCAGCCCTTTCTTGAGTACCTCCGAAAAGTCGGCATTGATCACATCGCCGTCACCAACCGGCAAGCCTTTATCGCTTTCGATCGTTTCAATAAAACTGCCCATCGTAGAAGCAAAGGCAATGATGGGTTTCTTACCTTCTTTGAGCCGCATGATGGCTCTTTCCGCTACTGATTCCGCCTTAATGCTGAAGAGCATCTGGTTGATGACCTGGAATACCTTGCTGAAGTACGGTAAATTGTCTACACCCGCCTGTGAAGTTCCTTCACGTAAAACGATCTCTTTTCCTTCCGCTACAGCTATCTTATCCAGTTCTTCTACCTGTTCATTAATGAACTTGTTTTGAAAGGCAATAATATCCCGAAGCAGTTCCGTGATGTTATCCGCAATAGCCCGGTGTTCTTCGGCTTTGTCATCTAAGGTGATGTAGTTGACTTCGATTCCTTCAAAGCTGCGTTCCCTGCGAAGCATCTGCCCTTCGGCTACCAGTTGGGAACTCAACACCTCTTGCAAGGCTACACCACCCCTTGTGATGGATTCCACCAATTCCTCCTTGCTCATGTTACAATCGGCGATGGACGTCTTCATGGCATAGATAGGCATGTTGTCCGGACGCTTGGCAAATGTGGCGGACAGAAAAATCACACCCTTGGTCTTGCTGACTACACTTTGCAGGAACTCCCCGGTATTGGATGAACCGGAACTATTGTGCGCTTCATCGAGGATAAAAATGTTATCTTCTGCTATCGCCTTCAAAAAGGCTGGCTTTTCCGGCTTCTTTTCAGGACTGTTGAACTGCGAATAAGTAGCTACCACAAAATCATATTGCGCTGGTAGTTCCCGGCCGCTAAACACAGATTGTTGTTCCGCTACTGAAGGAGCCTGATAGATGATGTTCCCTTCTTCATCCTTGATATCGGTCTTACTTTCCTTACCATTGACAATAAATGGCTTAAAATGACCTGATCCTATGGCGGAAAGGTCACGGTAGATATCCGAGAACAGGTTAGCTTTTTCGGTGAGGAATACGGGTTTTAATCCCTGGCAAACAGCATAGCGGATAACCGAGGCGGCAACCCTGCCTTTCCCGATACCTGTCTGATCACCAATGACCATGCCCTGACTTCTGGCTTCAATATTGTAGATCGCCATGGCTACGGCATCGATCTGCTCTGCTGATAGTGCTTTACACAATTCTGCATGGCTTTTGAATTGCAGGCGGTGGCGCACAAAGTTGTCGATGTCACCACCCGTTTCTTCCTTGATGCGGTTAATGGCGGTCTGTGTTTCAAAGGCCATGCTATCCGGCACCTGCGTATTCAGCACCACACAACTATCCGAGGCAGGTTCGTAGGGCGCACCTAATCCGTTCATCCCTAAATCCTGTTGTAACCGTAACGCCTCCTGTTCCAGTTCGTGTACGTTCATGGTTGGTCTTTTATGTTCCATTGCATCGGTTACCCGTTCATAGAGCAGTTCAAAGGTTTTGACTACCTGATCAGTATCAGGGTTGTAGATAGGAGCGACACCTGCTGGTTTTTGCTTTCTGCCGTTAATAAGGATCAACCGGACATTGAACGAGGTGCCCTGCCTGGAATACAGCTTATGCCCGTCTATCTGGATCACATCGGCAACATAGTATCGGCTGTAGAGATAATTGAAAAATACCCGGTTCCTGCCAGCCTGTATTCTGCCCTTGCTATCCCAATCGGTATGACCGCCGATAATAAACGCCGCCTTGCCGTCTGCGGTCATGGTCTCCAATGCACGTAAAGCCATCAGGTGATCGAGCGTATCAATTTTGTAGGTATCAAACAATACAGGCTGCTCCAACTTACCGAATGGCGGGTTGGTAATAACGGCCTTAAATGTATGAGCAACATCAAAGAACGGTTTTGATGCATCCCGGTTCCAGACGTTGGCAAAGTCTTGTGTTTTTAGATTGCTATTCCTGAGTTTGTCTATTTCGTTGACGTAGATGCGTTCCGGCTTCCCTGCTATAGTGAGCAGACCATTTCCGGCAGATGGTTCAAAGGCATAACCACCCTTTAGGTGCAACTTGTCCAGTTCACAGAAAACACCTGCCATAAACCCAATGGGCGCAGGTGTGGAATACTGCTGCAATAAAATAGACTGGCTGGTACGATGGGATATGTTTACCTGGTGTTCGTAAAGATCAACAATGCGGCTGTACTTTTCGTGCATGGTGCCGGAACCCAAGGCAATGAGCCTTGCCAGCCGGACGATGGCCAGTTCGGTCAGTTCCTTGACCGTAGTCTTATCCTTAATACCATAACCTGCAGCCAGCTTTTCAACTGAAGCTTTGTTATGCTTCTTCCTGGCTAAAAAGTCCCATTCTATCTTTTGTACAAATAACTCGTTCATGATAAAAGGCAGGCGCTTTCACGCCTGCCGAAATTTAAAGTGGTAAATAATTAAGGATTGCCCTGTTGTTCCAGATGTTGGTCATCTGCTGATTACCGTTCGCCCAGAAGTAGGTATACATATCCCCGTTGCGGATGATCTTTTCAATCGCCCAGACGGGATCTGCCGATGCCATTGCCGGAAGATTTGCAATCGCCGAATAACCCTTGTAGGTAATCAGCGGTGCGGTATCATCAATTCTCAATGGTTCTTTAAAATAATTAGCCGTTCCATCCAGCGCCGTTTTGATCTCGTTCAGGGTCTGGATCATATTGCCCATCTGTACATCCTGGTTCTGGTTGCCACTGGCAATTTCTGCCCGGATATCATTGCTGTGCTGGATGATCTGTTGCGCCACATTGTCCACTGCGGACTTGACGTTCTGCACTTGTGCCGTTTGCGCATTTATGGCATTGACTAGTTGCTGGCTATTGTTGGTGTCCAGCATAACCTTTATTGCATCCCTGAGTGCTGCCACATCGGCAAGGTTTGCAGGAATGGTCACGTCCGCATAGCTGACGTGGATATGGTTCAATGCGCCTGCTCCTACGTCCAGCCTGATGATCTCATTGCGGAGTACTTCTACTGAACGCACCTGTGGTTTGTTCAGTAGAAAGGTACTGCCGTTGATCGCAATGCTGATACAGCCGCCGCCATCTGTGATCTGTACTGACATTAATCCTCCTTGTTTGCTTTGTTCACCTGATCCGCAATGCCCTCCCCGATAAGAGAACCGATAAAGCCTCCCAGCATAACCAGCGGGGCTGCATCCTTCCCGGCTGCCTTGGCATACCAGTAGGTAATGAGCGATGTCATGAGTGTTGCGGTGGAAATGATCGTTTTCTCTTTCATATAGTTTGTTGTTCTTTCTTTACTTGTTTAGGCAGCCAGTAAAAACTCAGGGACGTAATCCATGAGCCATTCCTTTACGTTGAAGCCCGGATTAGGAAATCCGTACAGGGATAGCTGGTCAGCACCTGATATCTGTGCATTGGGAAACCGTTCACTGAGTTCCAGTATGGTATTGAACAGGGCTTCACTTTGAGCCGGGGTACGGTTGTCTACATGCCTGCCGTGCCTGTCCAGTCCTCCCAGCCATGCCACATCCACCGTTGCTTCGTCGGACTTGATCGGCTTGATGCTGATCACCCTGCCACCCGTGGTCACGAGGTAGTGGTAGGGCAACTTTTCCATTGCTGCTACGAGCATGTTCTGCCTGGTGGTCGTGCTGTGAACGACAATAAATTGTTTGCGCTGCTTGTTGAAGAGTTTCATATTCTTTTGGTTGTTTGTTGTTATAAATACTTGATCGCTGTTGTCTTGACTAAGAAATACTTGTTGTTATTCTCAAAAAGGGTGTAATCCAGCCGTTGGGTGATCTCATTACCCAACACCATAAGCGCAGGGACTTGTATGCTCTGTGTCGGGTTCACCCACACAGAAGTAGCTTCCTTCGTGACTACGGGCTTGCCGTCAAATCCAGAAAGACTCCACTTACTGCCATTGTACTGCAAGCCCATGCGGATAAACTCCATGCGTATCTTCTGCTTCTGGTCTTCCGAACTGAAGCTGGAAAGCAGGCCGTTGACCAGGGTTTGCCTTACTCCGTTCAGGCGCAGATTGATAAAGCTGTTGCTGACTTGCTGGTAGTCGTTCTTGTTCTTGATGTTCTTTAAGAGACTGATTACGCTGTTGATGTTTTTAGATGCCGCTGCATCATGCAGATTCTGAGCGAGTCCCTGCGTATCTGATGCCGAGCCACTGCCGCCCTGAACGATTACATTAAAGGTGGTCTCGGAGACGGTGGTGGGCAACCCTTGCTTTTTCAAAGCATTCTGGGTCTCGCTGCCAAAATCGCCATCCGCACCATAGCGGGGTAGCACACTTCTGCCATATTTGTCGATCAATGCCTGTTGCAACTGACGCACCATTTCTCCCTTGCTGCCTTTCTTCAATGGAAAGTCATCGTTACGTGGCGTTGAGTAGGTCTTTTTCGTTCCGGTATCATCACTGGTGTGCGGCGTATCTACCTTCGGGATAATAGGTGGTGGCGTTACTACCGTGTCCTTGATGTCCTTAAAGATGTCTTCACCGACCGGTGTTGTCTTTACCAAGTTCTTCTTTTTCTTGTAGTACTGCCAGCCGAAGTAGCCAGCCACACCCGTAGCACCCAGCAATATGGTGGTCATAATGATGGCACCTGCATTGCTCCTGGCAGGCGTTGCCAATTGGCTGGCTAATTGCCGTCTCGCCTTGATGCCGGGTTTCTTTGCTGAGCCGGAGGCTGCTTTCTTCGTTTTTGCCATTGTTTTTAATTTTTTGGTTTGCTGTTGATGATCTGTAGCATGGGTTGATACTCCCAGAACTCCAGTTCACTTTTCAGGTCGTCTATCAGTTCATCGCCGAACAGGCTTTTGTACATTGCAGCCACCTGTGCAAATGCGGTTTGCGTAGGTAGTTCAATGAAAACTGCCTTGATCGCATCTTCATCGGTTCCGGGGAACGGGCCATAGCTGATCTCAAAAGCTGCCTTTAACCGTTTCGCCCATGCCTGTAACTGCTCCTTGTTGACCACATTAGTGTCTGTCGTTCCGGTCTTCGGCTTAACTGATACTATTGCCAGCATCTCGTTATACTCAGTGGTCTTTAGTTCACTTTGCATATCTGCGAGCAGGTTGCGGTTGTACAGTTTCTGATACGAGGCTACTGTTTTCTTGAAGTCACTGACTGTTGGTATGTTTCTGAACACCTCCCGCAAGCTCTCTTTGTCCGTGCCCAGCCAGCCGTCATTGTCAAATGCCATTTTGATCTGCTTGGCATAGGTGGCGGGGCTGCCATCACTGAGTGTTTTCTTCTGTTCGTTCTTCGCTACCGCTCTTTTGACGATACTGCGCCCCGCCATGACTACGCCACCGAGTAAGACAATCCCGAGCAGGGAATACTGTATCTTTTCTTGTACAGTGAGTTCGCCATTTGCTTTAGTCGGGTTACTATCTATGTATGCGTAGTCCATATGCTTTAGGCCAAGCCCAGATATTTTTTGGCGAGTGCGGTCTTTACAGGGTCATGCTGAACGATGTGTGCCAGCTTGGCGAGTTCTGCTGCGTTCAGCTTGCCCGCCAGTGTGGTCAGTGCTTTCATTTTCTCGACTGCATCCTGTTCTGTCTTTGCGTTGATGGTAATGTTGTACTCGTGCTTGTTCATATCTATTGTTTTGGTACGTTTAATAATTCTGCTACAGGTGTGAGGTTACTCGGTTGTTCCATCAGCTTTTTGATGATCTCTACGACCAGGTTGAGCTGGTTGGTGCTGAATGCCTGCTCCATCAGCATTAGATTATGCAAATGCCTCCTTTGTACCTCTGTCAATTGAGGACCATCTCCGGCTGCCTTTGTAAAGCTGGCTTCACCTTCCGGCTCTGTGATCTGCTTAGGCTGCTCCGGCTCTTTCAGGATACCCGCCAGTTGTTCGCCGATCACGGGTATTTTGTGTGCGTTCTTTTTAAATACGCTCTCCAGTGCGATGCCTGCCAGCTCTCCTAGGTTCACGCCACTGAGCAGGTATTTTTTGGATTCATACTCGTCGATCCTGGCTTGCAGGATATCATGGTACTCCTCTGCTTCCTCCAGTTCCTTTTCAAGGGTGGTCACTTTCTCCCTGAGTGCGGTAACTTCTGTCTCCCGTTTGAACTCTTCGATCTTCTGGGTGGCAATCGTCTCTGCATTGGGTAGGTTACCTAGTTCGTTATTGCGCTTTGGTATTTCCACTTCCTGAAAGAAGAAGGTATACTTGGTGTTCCTTGGGGTGGTTGGCCCATCATACACCAAAAAGCTGATGTTTTTGGTCTGTACCATGATATGGTCTTCATAGTCCTCAAATTCTTCTACATTGCTGGTTCTGGAAACAATGCGGAAGCCGTCCACGATAATTTCATAATCCCTTGCCCGTCCCTTGTCCGCTTCTCGTTGCAGGAAGCGTTTGATGGTGTCTACTTTGCTCTGGTCGAATTTTTCTGCTATCAGTGGCATCTTACTTTGATTTTATGATTACCTGTATCATCATCACATGCTGGGGTAACTGGCTGTAGTTGGTCAGTACAATCGTCCCCTGGTGTTCGTATTGCAGCTCGTTGACTGCCGTTTCTGTTACATCGAATACGCCGATCTCGCTTTGCACCCGCACATTGTCCCTTGGTGCCGCCAGTATGAACAGGTGGTGTCCTGCTTCTATGGTACGCTCTTCATGTGGGTTGAGCAGGAAGTGCCGGAAGCGGATATGGTATTTATCGCCATAGTTCAGCTCGCTCATGCGCCTCCTGATGTAATCGTGTGCCAGTTCCGGTGTCATTCTTTTGTTTTGTTGTTTCTATTGTCTTTCCGTTTGTACCTGCTTTATCGCTCTGTCCACAAGTAAATACCAGCAGTGTAGGTTATGTCTTTGTTGAACAGCTTCCCGATAGCATCGGTATAACAGCCGTACAACATCGCCGTATCTTTTACCAGCAGCGTCTCCGAATCCTTGAATGCGCTGCCTGCATGTGGTGTCGCCAACCAGTTCAGGAAGGCGGCGTTGGGAACGCTGCCATCAAAACCAAACAGTGCGGTGTCCAGTTGCCCCGCCCCGATAAACAGTTCGGAACTGTAAAAGATGTTGGCACTGTTCTCTGCCTGCAACTTGACGGTCCCCATTAACTGCTTGCCTGCGATGTCATTAGCAACCATGCCCACCGGTAGACTAATGCCTGTAATACCTGTCTCTATGCCGCTAATGCGGTCGGTGTCCTTCGGTATAATGACCTGAAAGAACTTTTGCTCTCCTTTTTTGGTGATCGGTATCTTAGCAATGACTACGTTGGTGATCATATCTATGGTTTTAGTTCACAGTCGAGGTAAAGGGAAACACGGTACGGTTCAAAGGGCGCACGGGCATCGCTGACATCTTTGTATTCGATCTTTACCAGCCCGTTTCCGATGGGTAGATTACCTGTCAGGTAGTACCGTTGGTTGACGGGGCAGTTCACGCCGCATTGCAGCAGCTTGCTCTCGTAACCCTCCGGAAATACCTCCTGCCGGTTCACTTCCACCTTTTGGGTGCCCCGGTAGTACATCAGGTCATCCCGGCTGGAGGTCAACAGTACTCCCTTCACAAAGGCGATGGTCTTGTCCAGTTCAAACGTTTGCGAATAGGTCTTATCGGCTGCCGTGATCTGCATATCGAACCGTTTTTTCAGTATTCCCGCTATGTTGATGTTGTCACTCATGTTCCAGTGTTTTAAGCAATTTGTCCTCCTGCCGAATAATATACCTGCGCCAGCAGTTGCAGGTCCCGTTCCCGCTGCCCGTATCCGGCTCCGGGCAGTGATGCCCATTCTTTCCGGCACTTGTAGATCGCATCGGAAAATCTTCCGGCAAGTACATCTTCCAATGCGCCCCTGCGCCTGATCAGTTCTATTGCGGCCCTGTCCTGGCTTTGCGGACTGAAGTCCGGCAGTTGCAGTGCCGCATGTACCGCCTGCCATGTCCGGTACAGGATCTGGTAGGCCCCGGCTGCAGTGCTGGTCAGGTCGCCTATCGTCACGGCTATATCCGGGTGTTTTTCGTAACCGCTGAACAACCTCCCTCCGAACAGCATACGGTATGCGTTGGGGCCATACGTTCCCTCGGCATACTGAATCATCATCAGGAAAGCCTTGAGGTTGGTATATGGACTGGTATTGCGGGAGGGGGTTGTTGCAGCGGTTGCCTTGTTAGCGAGCAACAGAACAAGTGCAGGGGCTGCGATGCCGGACAACATGTATATCCAGCGTTTGTTCATGCCCTTGGTTTATGGTGTTGTTATGGTTCCGTGCAATCCGGCAAATACATAGGTATTGTTGGCAATACCGTCTGTGGTGCCGAGTTCGATGGTGAGTTCCATGAGTACATCGTCCAGTATCAGGCGTGGGTTCGCCAGCTTGTAGTAGCCGATGGGGGTCATGTGGTAATTGCCTGTCTTGAACACATTGCAACTGGTCTCGGGCAGTATCTGCTTCTTGTTGGACTTGAGATTGATCTCCCCGGTAACGAGTGCAGGGAATGCTTCAATGCCTGCGAAGTTGGTCGCCATCATCTTGTCCTTTGTGGCATCAGCAGCGGTGCCTGCGAGCAATATGATACCGCTCACTAAAAGCGCCTGGTTCTTGGGCAGCTTGGCGTTAGACACATTGCAGATGCCGATAGCTTTGGTGTCCTGTGTCTCAAACATCTTGATGGTCTTGGATGTTAGCGGCTTGATGGAATAGATCAGGGTATCGGCAAGGCGCAGTTCGCCCTTGACGAGTGCGTCCTTGATCGTAGGGGACAGTTCCCCGAAGTGCTTTTCCATCTCGGCACGGGAACCCTTGCTGCCGCCGCCTGTGTTCGCCAGCTTGTTGATGGTCTTTTGACGCTTGACCGGGTTCATCCTGCGGAGCGCACCGAGCAGCTCATCGCCGTCGATACCGTCAATGCCGAGCAGTGCGCCCTGGTTGTTGTATTCTTCAACTCCTTCGAATTCGTACATAGTTGTTGCTTTTGTTTTGAATAATGATTGTTGCTGTTGTTCTTTTTCTGTTGCTTTTGCTTCTGTGTGTTACAGATTAAAATCTCCGATGTCTGCTAGTTCACCCATCTCGCCAAGGCCACTCATTTCGCCGAGGTCTCCGACGCCCATGCCGGACATTTGCAGATGCGCCATACCGCTTTCCTCCAGTTGACGGTCGATCATGTCGAGGGCGGATAGTTCATTGTCATACATGCCGCTTACATCGCCGCCGGAGTTGAAGTATTGCAGGTCGCCGAACCCGTCGGTTCCCTTGTCTTTCTTTTTCAGCATCCCGGCAATGTAGATGCGATCGATCAGTCCTTCCTTGTAGGCGTCCATCCTGCCCTTGATGGATTGGAAGTCCATGCCGTCCAGTCCGCTGACTCCGGATTTCTGAAAGCCGTTGGCCGCCATCACGCCGATACCGAACATGGTCGCCATACGGTTGTCCATGTAGTGTCCCGCTCCTGTGATCCCAAGGCCCACCAACAGGGACGGTTTACCGATCGCTGCGCCGACCAACCCGCCGCCAACTACGCAGATGAGCAGTTCCTTACCGGTCTCCAGAAGGGAGTTTTTAACGTCACCCTTTGTTGGCAGGCCATGTTCAATGTTGGCGAGTATGCTGGCCTTCTGCTTTTTTGCAACGTATTTGTTGCTTTTCTTTTTAGCCATATTGCTTGTTTTAGTTGTTATCGTTTACAGCATCGCTACTGCTTTTACTTTTTTGTGCTTGTGCTTTCCTTTCCGGCGATGGTTCTTATGTTGCTTCGGTAGACCGTGCATCGCTTTTGCTTTAGGCTTGGCAGTTGCTGTCGAAGTGGCGGGTTTCAGCATCTTGGCAGCCAGTGCGATCAGGGTGATGCTCCCTAGTCCGATGCCAACAGGCATGAGCCACTTTTTATTGCCATCCCAGAAGCCGGGCTTATCAGGTTTGTCTTCGCCACCAGAACCGCCGGACTTGGCAGGTGCATCAGCTTCGTCCGCTCCTTGTTTGGCAACTGCGGTAGAAGTTCCTCCATCTCCACCTCCGCCGGATGAACCGCCTCCTCCGGGCTGAACGGTTGGGTTCTTGGTGCTGCCTGTCCCTGCATCGCTATCCGGGTCTGCATTGCTGCTGCCACCGCCACCAGATGGTGTCCTGCTGCCTCCACCGCCTGAATTGTAGCTCTGACCTCCTCCCGAATCATCTCCGCCTCCACCTGAATTTTTTGCAGGTGCTTTATCGTCGCCTCCACCTTCTCCGCTATCTTCTTTCACACCTCCGGGGATTTCCTTTTCTGCTTCGGCATTCTCGGCTTCATCAAAGTCCTTGGAACCTTCTCCCTTGCCGCCGAATATGTCTCCGATCTTTTTGATCACGCCTGCGATGGCGGCAATTACGCCGGAGGCTGCGGTGATAGTGGCAGCAGTAACCGGCTCTCCAAGTTCTCCTAGTGTACCAATACTGTTCTCCGCATAGAAAATGTCAGGTCCTAGCAATTCCGGTAATGGGGTGCGTGCACTCATCCGGCTCATGTTGGCTGCGTTCATCGGCCTGCGGACCATATTGCGGCTATACATGGTGCCGAGGTCGCCAAGGCCATGAACTGCATGATCTTTGTTACCCTTGCCCTCCAGTATGGCTTTTTTGAGGTTGGCTGGTGTTCCCCCGGCACTATAAAAAGTGTTCTCCAGCTTCTGCCTTGCGGTGACCAGCTTTTGCCAGCGGTCCATGCGTACACCCTTGGCTTGTGCCTGTGCCGGGGTCAGATAACTCCAGCGCAGTCTTTTGGCGACATTGCCGATGTTCAGCTTCATAGAGGCGAGTACGCCGTTTCTCAGGGCAACAGTAGCAGGGTTGAACTTGTTGACTTTGTTCAGCACTTTCTTTAACCCCTTCTTCTTGCCTTCGGGCGTGAATTTTTTCGCTTCCTTTCTGGCTTCCCGCTTTGCCTGTCGCTTGGCTTTGCCCTTTGGGGGTGGAGTGCCTCCGTTGTTGGTCTTGGCTTTCTTCTTGAAGATCTTGCCGAGTTCAGCCATTTCATCTGACCCGTCCAACAGGCGGTTGCCGTCATAGCCAATGTCGTCGAGGCCGTCTAAATACTGTAAATCCATAGGATAATCTTTTTTCTCGCTGTATGGTACTTCATAATCAAATTGTTCCGTGACGCAGTCTAGTATGATCTCTTTGCCGCCTTTGACCGCCACCGGGTAAATATGCTGGAAGTAGTCCCGGCTGTACTTGGTGATGCGAAGCAGGTGCGGTATGCCGAGATTGGTCAGTATGCTGCTGATGAAGGTGGTGTAACAATCACAGTCAACGCCTGCTCTCCTGTCATGCCACGAACGGGCAGGGCTTCTGATTTGCTCATAGCCGTCCTTATCCTTCCGGTAGGCTATGTGCCCGTAGACGAACTGCCAGATATTGCGGCAGGTATCGTAGTCATTACTTGCTTTGAGCACCTGCGCAATAGCTTTCGTCTGTTCCAGCGTCTTGTTCACGACCTTGGGTATAAAGGCTACGGTGTCGCCAACGCCAGCATTGGTCATGATGGTGTGGGTATCGGTGTTCGCCTTTGGGAAAAGGTGATCATAGTTATACCCGCTCTTTATATGCCGTTGTTTTTTCGTTTCCATTACTTTTTTACTGTCAGGTCTTGTTTGTGTTCAAATGGCATTTGTGACCAACCGAGATCTATCGTAGTGATCACCTTTATAGTAAAAACTATCGGCACGTGATTCATCAGGTCTCTCGCCACCTTTAGTATGACTGAGAAATTCAGTACCGGGACTTCCACCAACATATCTTTTACCGGAACTTCTCCGTATGCGGGGATTTTAATATCCTCGTTTTTAACCTGTGAGCTACCGATCATGGTGTCCTTGTAGAGCAACTCGATAAACGGCTGCTTGATCTTAAAGCTGGCTCCCGTCGGGTTCTTTATTTTTGCTTTGACGCCTATGATCAATGCATCAGCGTTGAGTTTGTAGATGAAGGCACTGGGAATAACTTCCAATTGTGTTTGCGCCCGGTGAAGAGTCTTAAGATAGACGGCAAGGGCAATCGCTCCTGCACCAACGACCGATCCCGCAAGCAGCTTAGTGTTGTCCATTGTTTTTTCCTTTTCGTTTACGGTCTAAAAAATCTGCGGTTACTTTGTAGCCAAGCCATATGGCCCCTCCGAGAAGTGCTTTTAGTCCGTAGTCCAATAGACCGTTCACATCTACATTCGCCAGCAGGATGGTTCCTGTCAGGAGTATATTGCTGTACTGTGATGCCGTTTGTCCTGTATCTGTTTTGATCATAGCTTTTTTGCTTTTTCGGACACAAAGGTGAAACGTGTTTTTGACTCACTTCCACGATAATCCACGAACGTCCACAAGCAGGCCAAACTCTCCATGAGCGGGCCAAACTCTCCATGATCCTTACTCCCATTCAGGCATCAGAACACCCGGAAAACCGATTTTTTCGACGATAGTGCGTACTTGGTTGGCTGTGTAATAATGGCCTTGCCGTTCCCCAATATCCTGTTGAAAGGGTTTGATCCATTTTAGAAAGGTTTTACGGCTGATAGCGTACAGTTGGCATAGCTGCATGGGGGTGTATGGTCGTATTTCCAATACTGGCTGGAACGATGTTTTGGTTGATTTCTGGCTCATAGTTATTGCATAGTGAAGTGAAGGATGGTATGATAGAAATAGGGCAACATGTTCTCAGCATTGAGGGAAAGAAGCTGATGGCGACAGCTCTGGAAGATTTTTGCGCAGGGCTTGATACTGTAGCTGACGTAGTGTTCTGCTACCAGCGCAATTTGTTGCAGGTAGGTTGGCACATCTTCGCGCCTGTTCTGCATCTTCTGATACCAGCGTTTTGTTCCGGCAAAGCCGTGTTCATAGTTGCGGTTGAACCATGTAGATGGGTTGGGGACAAATCTTGTGCTGTCCCTGCTCAGATACTGATGTGTGAGTATCACTCGTTCGCAGAATGCGGTAAATGCTCTCTTTTTATCGCTTGCTTCGGCTAAGTAAGCGAGGATGTACTCCAGCGATAGTTGCAGCTCTTCTTTGCTGAAAGTTTGCTCCGGCCAGAGTATGGTGTGGGCGAAACTCCAGGCTGCGTTTGTATAGCGGGAAAGGATGTCTTTGGAAGCAGATTTGCCAAGCGGAATGATCTTTGTTCGTCTCATAATATTTGTTTTTATGACACAAAGATTTACTCACGGAAAGTTGGCACTTTCACGATTTTAAAGGTTGTTAGTAGTTTGTAGAGAAGATTAAAGAAGATTAATTGTTTCTGAAAGTTTATGTTGGTTTTTGACAGTTTGTGTTATTTTTTGCAATTTTTTGAAGGTTTTATATTGAAAATTGATGTCTTGTCCCTGACGATGGATCTTCCATTAATTTTAATTGTAAATACAGACCTATGTTATACTTCATCATGTGCGATTATCACGGCTGCGAAAGGCAACACACTGCTGAGTTAGAACATAACCATATTGTAAACTTGCTATTAGTGGAAACCTTCATTAAGGAAGGACGCACATCAATAAAATTTGTCTTCCCTAAGAATGAACCTATTATCTGGAGATTTATTAATGACGCTATACGAGATCTTGAGTTTGACAGAGTAACGACAATCGCCATGGAACATCAACTAGCCAGTTAGTCTCGGCAACTCGATTTTACTTGTACAAATTACGTACTGATAGTGTAAGGAAGACTATAATCAAAGACTGTTAGGGATTGATAATGTACAAGTCAGGTTGTGACCTTATTAGGATAGCCCCTTGTTTAGAGTATTAAGAAAATGTATTTGAGTGCACTAAACATTTTTTGACAGGCGACATTTATTTCGCTGTTAATGTCGAATAATTGGAATATTAATTGAAAACGAAATGAATAGATTTGATTTGATTTGAAAATCCATGATTTGAATTTGAGAGTGAAATATTTTCTTAGTTATATTAACTAGTGAATAAGATTAAAAGCAGCAATATTCTCCATATTGATATAATGGTTTAGTCACTATCGAATATTTGAATTAAAAGAGTTGCTTTGGATAACCTGATTAAATGGAGTGATTATACGTATATCATATTTCCCTGACTGGTTATAGTTACAACTCATATGCTGCAAGATCTTCGCATAGAAGTTGTCAATTTCCATTCCTGAAGGTTCAGCCATATTGAGTATATCATCAAACATTGATCTACGAATGGCATATGCATGAGTGCATACAATTTGGTTTCTATAAGCAGGTTCAATTAGGCCGCCGAAATAAAGCATATCCCAATCGTTCAAAATGTTTGCGTTTTGCGCTAATAGCGCATTTGGGTTTTGCAGGAACACAACATCATCTTCGAAAATCAGTATTTTAGAATATTTGCGCTGTTTAGCGAGCCGCACGCATTCGATGTGAGATGCCCTACAAGACAAGCTCGTAAGAATATACTTAAGATCTTTTTTGTTGAAATTCCTGTAGCGAGAATGATCGGGAATCGATGTTAGTTCAATTGCCTCAAATCGTTCAAAATTAGTAATCTCATTTTTTTGAAACTCCAAGCAGATGTTCTCATTTCGAGTAATGTCGCTCTTAAGATTGATGTAAAAAATCTTATCGAAATACGTGTTCAGTGAAAGGTTGGTGTTCACTATTATGTTATTTATTAATTGCAATTAAAGCAATTCTCCTTTATTAACGAAATATACCCCATAATCATAAAGCAGATCAGTATATCAAGAAATATTAATCAGAAATTAAAAAAAATACCGTTGTTTAACGGTATTGGAAGTGTATTTTTTACTATATTTTTGTATAGACCTATTGATTATCACTAAACTCAGAAATATGAAAAACAAACCCCATTCTATTGATCCAGTTTTATCATGCCTATTAAAAACAGTTGGAAAGCGATTGAAAAGAGCAAGACAACTAAGAGATGAAAAGCACGAGTCCGTTGCAATTAGTACGGGAATTGACCAATCAATTATTAGCCGAATAGAAAATGGAATTTATTATTGTTTAAGTTTAGAAATGCTGTTAAAGCTAGTTACTTACTATGAAATAAATATCAGGGAAGTATTCGATTAACCATCATATAAGCAGTGAATAAAATATTCCTCATGTGCATAAAAATTAATTAAAAAAATTCTGTAATCATTTTTTAGGTGCATAGATTTGGTTTTTCTTGAAAACACCTTTAACTACTATTTATGGCTACGTTTAATACATTTTGCGACCCGGGATCAACAGGAATAACTATTAGAACTGATGGCAGCTCAAATGATGCAGGTACGGTTACCGGCACCACATCTGCAATTTTAGGAGGTCCATTGACAAATACTCATACTGTAGATGCAGATCTTTCAACGATTTTAACTGGTCAATGCAATTGTATAAACGTATTTAGTGGCTCTGCTGCAGGTGAGTACAATATGATTGGGAACGGCACTTGTAATTGCATAACATCATTCTTTGGAAGTATTTGGAATGGACAATGTAATGCAGTTTTTGGTTGTTACGTCGGGATCTTTAACGGTTACTGCAATTTCATAAATCCGTTTAGTGGTGGTCCCACTGATAGCTGCTATGCATTTATAGAAAATGGTTGTTGTAATATAATCGACGGCGGGCTCTACTCATCTATATTAAATGGATATTGCAATCACTCTATTTCCTGTTTCTCCACAATAGGTGGTGGACGATGCAATTTTCTTCAGAGTGAGTATTCATTTATCGGTGGCGGCGACAATAATGGAATTTGCAACGTAAATTCTGGTGGTTATAACAGTGTCGTTGGTGGCAAGGAAAATAACATTTATGATTTGCCAGGTGTTGTTCCACAGGATGCGTTCTTTTCTTTTATTGGTGGTGGTATATGTAATTGTGTTCAAGGAAGTTACTCATCCATTACCGGTGGTGCTAGTAATTGTGTTACAGGAAATTACTCAGTGATTGGCGGTGGCGGCAGTACAACTTACGGTAATGGAAATATACTCAGAAGTGACATGAGTTTTATTGGTGGAGGCCTGAAAAACCAAATGCCAATTAGTGCTGCTGGAAGCGTTATAGTAGGTGGAGAAAGTAATTGCAATAGTGGCCCATGTTCATTTATCGGCGGTGGTATTGGACATTGCAATAATGGAGATCATTCATTTATCGGAGGAGGTGAAACAAACTGTATTTTTAGCTCAAATCCCGTTAGATGTGCTGCAATTGTTGGTGGAAGAAACAATATTATTAGTGCTATTGGCTCCACTCCGGCTGGTTATTCGTTCATAGGTGGTGGGGATTCGAATAGGGTACTCGGAAAGAATTCGTTTGTTGGAGGTGGCAAGTCAAATTGTAATGCTGCCAATTGCAATACTATTGTCGCTGGTGAAAGCAATACCTCTGAGGCAGATTATGGCTTTATTGGAGGTGGGTGTTTAAATACAATTTTCCAGCAATCTACTGCTAGTACTATTAGCGGTGGAGATCATAATCGAATTGGTGGCATTGGTGTTACTCCGGACACATCTATATATGGCTTCATAGGAGGTGGCAAGGAAAATACGATAGATTCTGTTGCAGGGAATAGTTCTTCTTATGGAGTCATTGGAGGAGGACATGGTCATTTGATCTCTGTCGGATCGAATCATTCAGTAGTTGGTGGTGGAGAAACGAATCTTGCGTTCGGAAGTTGTTCTGTGGTAGGTGGAGGATGCAAGAATATGAATGGCGCAGGTGGTACTGCATTGTATTCTGATTATGGCTTTATCGGTGGTGGTAATACGAACTTAATTGATACTACGGGAGCTACTGGTACAATTTTTGGTGTAATAGGTGGTGGTGACACAAACTTAATTTGTGCCGGAGGAAATGCAAGCTCTATAGTTGGAGGTTCGCATAATATTGTTTATGGTGCATGTGCAACAATTGTAGGAGGTCAGGGAAATTGTGTCGGAAATTCTGCACCAGGTATGCAAGCTGCAGATTACGGATTTATCGGTGGGGGTATACAAAATTGTATCGATACAAACGCAAGCAATACGACTCAATTTAGTGTGATAGGTGGGGGCAGCTTAAACACCATAAACCCCGGAGCAAGAAATTCTACGATTGCCGGAGGTACTCGAAATACGATCTTATTTCAAGGCAGTTTTATTGGCGCTGGGGATGCAAATACAGCAGGTGGGGTTTTTAGTGTAATTGGAGGCGGGCAAAATAATAATGCAAATTCCGATTACAGCACTATTATTGGAGGAAACAATATGATCTCGGATGGTGTCTATAATTTTATTGGAGGCGGTGATACAAATGCAATAACGAACGGCGGTGGAGCCGGTGGAGATCCTATACACGCAGTTATTGTTGGAGGACAAAATAATTCCATTGGGTCTATCGCGGCACCTACTGCCTCTAACTGCTCATTTATAGGAGGAGGACAATTGCATGTGATCTTAGGGAATGCGTCGACGGTTGTCGGAGGTATGACAAATCAAGTTCTTGCAAACTGTGCGTTTATCGGAGGTGGCGAGACTAATACAATTAATGGCTCTGATTATGGGACTATTGTTGGTGGTGTCGATAACCAATTGCAACCTAATTCGCCATATAGTTTCATAGGAGGTGGGGATAGAAACGTTATTGGTTCTACAACTGAAGGATCTGCTAACAGTGTTATCGGTGGTGGATTAAATAATCATATTGATTCGGGCGTTGCTTTGCGAACGGTAAATGCAATAATAGGTGGAGGATTAAATAATCTTATAATGCCAGGATCCTCCAATTCTGGAATTGTTGGAGGATTTGAGAACTGTGTGTGTGGCGAATGTAGTATTATTGGAGGTGGCCAAAACAACGTCATTGGTGACGTCTTAAATAATAATCCCGTCAATTTTAGTTTTATTGGCAGTGGTTTTGAGAATTGCATCCGCTCGGGTCAGTTTTCTGTTGTTGGTGGTGGAGAGAGCAATTTTATTGACACTGGATCTGATTGGTCATTCATAGGGTCAGGCGCATTAAATTATATTCAAGGGATTCATTCTGGCATAGTTGTTGGTGATGGAAATGTTATCTGCAGTGGATCATCATGCTCATTTATAGGGGGAGGTACGCTCAATTACATTGGAACTAGTCCTGCCGCAGGTGGCGGTTTTCAAGTGGATTCTAATTTTGGTGCAATAATGGGTGGCCATGTAAATGGCATTGAAACTGTAGCAGGATTCGCGCATACAGAATACAATTTTATTGGTACTGGTTGCAATAATCTAGTTGGGGCGATTTCAAATTATTCTTCTGTTCTAAATGGAGATACTAATAATGTATTTGGCAATTGTTCTACTATTTTAGGTGGACGTGATAATAACATAGGTGCAGGTAATACAGAACCACGTGCTGATTTTAGTTTTATTGGTGGAGGGCGTGATAATTTAATAGATACCGCCGGAGGTGCTGGAAACAGCGAATACAATATTATTGGAGGTGGGCATCAGAACATTATCGCACCTGACGTTACTCATGGAGGCATTTTCAGCGGTCTCCAAAATCAGGTATCAGGTAATTTTAGTGTGATTTTAGGTGGATCGGGAAACAATGATAACGGATTTTCGTTTGTAGGTATTTATGGCCAAAATGTTGGCGGTGTCATGAATAATGCATTTCATATAGAGGAGTTAGTAATGACAAATGTCCCAGACAATACGTCTTACGGTGGGCTTCCTACTGGTGCCGTATATTTTATGTGTGTTGGTACAGGTGTTGGTTCAAAACCACTATTTGTGAGGTGATGAGATTATATGCATTGGTTGTTAAGGAGTTGTATATGAAATGCGCTATTAATTTAATGCTTACTTTTTTTCTTTTTCTGTCGGTAGCTGACGCACAGACAATAGTGACCTATGCCGGTGGTGGGACAAGTGGGTTGGGAGATGGTGGACCTGCAACTGCCGGGAAAATAGGATTTTTTGCTGGGCTAGCCGTAGATAGTCATGGCAACATTTATATCGCAGACCCTAATAATTACAGGATTAGAAAGGTAGATGTTAACACTAACATTATTTCGACTGTGGTTGGAACTGGTGTAAATGGATTTTTTGGCGATAGCGGGCCGGCAACTGCTGCACAAATTGGGTTTGCAGTTTGGATAGCTATTGATACTTCTGATAACCTATACATTGAAGATGGCACCAATTATCGCATTCGGAAAGTAAACCTGACGACGGGCATTATCAATACTATCGCAGGTACTGGAACTGGAGGTTTTTTCGGAGATGGAGGTGCAGCAACTCTTGCAAAAATAAATGGCGGGCAGGGCATAACAACTGATAGATACGGAAATTTGTATTTAAATGATGGAAACAACTATAGAGTTCGAAAAATCAACTCCGCTGGTATTATTTCAACAGTTATAGGTACAGGAATACCAACAAATACAGGAGATGGAGGGTTGGCTACAAATGCGACAATTAGCGGTATGCTTGGAATTTGTGCAGATGCTACAGGCAATATTTATACCACAGACTCGTCAGCAACTTTGCGAAAGGTTGATGTAAGTTCTGGTATTATCTCTCGAATAGCCGGTACTCCTAATATAGGTACGCCCTATTTGACTGATGGGATTGCTGCGACTGCGTCGCATATTGACTGTTATGGTGGAGCTGTTGACGATAGTGGCAATATATTTATTGCAGACTATTCAAATTCGAGAATAGAACAAGTAGATAAATTTGGCTTTATTCATACCATAGCAGGTACTGGTGCATATGGATATGGTGGTGATGGAGGACCTTCTACCGCTGGAATACTAAATCTACCAGAGAATGTCATTTGTGATAAATGTGGCAATTTATATGTTGCAGATTATGCTAACAAAAGAGTAAGAAAAATCACAATACCGGGTGCCGTTACTCCCAAGATTAGCATTTCGGCAACTCCTTTAGGAGCCGTTTGTGGCGGCACTTCGGTCACTTATTACGCTAACATTTCCGGAGGAGGCTATACTCCGGCATATAAATGGTACGTCAATGGAATCGCTGTTAGCTCTTCCGGCAATACCTATACTTATGTGCCTTCAAATATGGACTCTGTGAGGTGTGTACTTGTTAGTTCGTGCAGTGGCACAATTGCTTATAGTTCTAGTATTCACATGGTGGTGACTCCAGTAACAACTACCGGAATATCTATTACCGTAAGTCCAGATGATACTGTTTGTAAGGGAATTGCAGTTACCTTTTCAGCAACAAGTTCTGGAGGCGGAGCTACGCCAACGTACCAATGGAAAGTTAATGGCATGCCCGTTGGTACGGGAAGTACGTCGTACACCTACATCCCTACTGGTGGCGACATAGTTTTCTGCACTATGACCAGCAGTGCAGTGTGTCCCTCTATGCTTACTACGGCCAGTAATAGTTTTACAATGACGGTTGACACGCCTGTAAGCCCATCTATTACATTATCGGGGATCACCTCTTCCTACATAGGTAGTTCAGTCAGCATAACGGCGACATTAACGGGTACAGGAGGATATGGTTACACTATTCATTGGATGAACAAGGGCCTAGAGTTTGCTACTTCAACTATTCCGTCTATTACTTACTCAAAATTGGTGGCAACTGACTCTATTACTGCTAAAGTAGTCATTAATTCTGCCTGCGTTGATAGTGTGACATCTGAACCACACGTAGTAACAGATGCTTCTTTAGGGATTGCCGAATATGGAAATGGTCAAGTACGTATATATCCGAACCCCGTTACCGACATCGTTTGCATTAGTCAGGAAGCTGATTTGAATGCCGGGAAATATAGAATATTGGATGTCGTTGGAAAGTGTTTGCGGGAAGGAATTTTGCAGCGACAAACGGAAATAAATATAAGCGACCTTTCAACTGGAATCTATCTGCTGGAGATACGAAGTGAAAGCGGGATATCGTCAAGAAGTAAACTGGTGAAGAATTGAGAATATTGAAGAACCTCTAAATCTATTATATGTCAACGTTTTTAACATTCTGTGAATTTGGTAGTAACAACTGTCTGGTTCGGACAAACGGCGGAGTGCCAACTGCAGGTGTAGTAGTTGGTAATTGTTCTGCGGTTATGGGCGGACCTCTGGCCGTTAGTTTGTTGCCTACTAATAGAGTCTACTCCGATCTCTCTGTTATTTATATGGGGTGTAATAACTACATATGTAATAGTTTGTCGAGTGCAATGTATAACACCCAACTGAACGGTAATTGTAGTTTCTTTGACTGTAGCTCTTTTGTTACTCAGTTTAATGGTTTTGGTAATAGTCTTTTCGCGTCTTCAGTTTTTAATGTTCTTGGAGGGTGTTGCAATCAAGCTTTTTTAGGCAACTATAGTTCCGTTAATGGGGGTGATAATTACTTGTATAATGGATCATTTAACAACATTGCAAATGGTTTTTGCAATGTTGTGGCACCTGGAGATCGATCTACTATTATAAATGGCTTTTGTAATTGTATCGCAGGAGGAGATAATATTTTTGTTGGAGGAGGAGCGTTGAGCTTTATCGATGCTCCATGTAGTTCAATCGTAGGGGGTATATGTCATACGGTAGGTGTTGGAGCAGGAGGAATTTTTTCGTTTGTTGGAGGCGGATGTACACATAGCATTTATGGCAACTATGGTGCAATGGTTGGTGGAAATATTGGACAAGCAAATGCAGATTTCGTATTTATGGGTGGGGGTGGCTCAGGGACTGTCTCTACACATTTTTTAGCATATGGTAACAACGCTGTAATCGGCGCAGGAGACGCTATAAGTGCAGATGGAAATTGTTCTGTTGTAGTTGGTGGGATTGGAACAGGTACGAATAATGCTTCTTCTCACTCATTTGTAGGAGGCGGAGAATTTACTGGAACATGTGATGCTTGTTCATTTGTAGGCGCTGGTACGGTAATTGCTGGACGAGCAAGTCTGTCTGTTATAGTGGGTGGTGAATCTAATCAGTCTACACTTGGTAATACATTATCTTTTGTTGGTGGTGGATATGCAACTGCAGCTTTTAGCAATGCTTCATTTCTTGGAGGCGGACATAGTGCGTTTGCAGCAGCAAGTTGTTCTGCTGTAGTAGCTGGACACTGTACAGTGACTGAAGGAGCACATTCTTTTGTTGGTGGAGGGCGTTGTAATTTTATTTATGTTAATACATCTAGCGGAAGTGCACTTTCGGGGGGATTGTGTAATACAATAGGTGGTAGCGGTGGACCGATAACGCTGGCGGAAGGTTCACAGAATAGTTTTCTCGGAGGCGGAAGGCAGAATTGTATAGATTCCAGGCAAGGGGTGCAGGTTACGAACTTTTCCACATTGGGTGGCGGCCAGGCAAATATGATTTGTCAACGATCAAGTCATACCACCCTATTTAGTGGGGTAAGTAATCTTATTTCAGGTGCCTGCTCCACAATATTTGGTGGCAGTAAAAATGTAATTGGCAGTTGTTCTGGCGGCATAAATCGTTCTAATTATAGTTTTATTGGCGGTGGTTTTTGCAATCACATTGATACGTCAACACTTAGAGGGACCGATGCATCAGTTATTGGAGCTGGCAATAGCAATAATATCTGCGCAGGATCCGATTTTTCTTCAATTTTTGGAGGATCTAAGAATTTGGTATTTGGATGTGGATCTGCAATCGCTGGGGGGCTTTGTAGTACAATTGGTAGTTATTCGGCAGCTAATTGGTCAAACTGTAATTTTATCGGTGGTGGTAGGTGTCATTGTATCAATGCGTCGCTAGGAGCTGGCGGCAGCAATTCGTTCATCGGAGGTGGCGATAAAAATACACTTTCGGTTGGGTCGACCGGTGCTGCTATCTTTGGTGGCGTATGTAATTCGGCGAGTGACCGTAGTTTTGTCGGTGGTGGTGGTTGTGTTGTCGGTGGTGGATTTGCCGTAGCGTTTGGTGGTTGCCTGAATAGTAGTGGAAACTCAGCTATGGGTGGCGGTAAGCAAAATAAAGCTGTCAGCCTCTTTTCTGTTATTGGCGGCGGTCAATGCAACGCAACATGTAGTAATCCTGGTACTTTTAACACAGTTGGTGGAGGATTTCTCAACGTTGTTGGTTGTCAGGCATTTGTTCAGCCAATACCTCAGGAACACTTTTCATTTATTGGCGGCGGAGCCAGAAGTCTAATTTGTGCTTCTTGCTCTACCGTTGCGGGTGGTATATGTCAAACATTGAATCAGTCTGATTTCGCATTTGTTGGCGGTGGATGCGGACACATTGGTGGTTTTGGAGTAAATCATATTGCAATAGCTGGTGGTAACCGCAATGTCACTGAACTTGCCTCAAATGCAAGCTTTATAGGAGGTGGCGATCGAAATATGTTAGGTGTCCCTGCCGCGATATCGTCAAATTCTATCCCTTGTAGCGTCATATTTGGCGGTTGTCAGAATGTAATGGTCTCCACTATTGGTTTAGGCAATAATTTCGGGGTGATGGGAGGCGGTGGGAACAATTGTATATTTCCTGCTATTAGTTGTTCGACGGTATTTTCGGGTTTTGGTAATGCTATTGCTGGGAATACGACATTCCCTACTGGTTATCACACGATTCTTGGAGGAAATGTCAATTGTATCTGTGATGGATCACTTCAATGGCATTTTATGGGCGGAGGTTCCAATAACTGGATTTCTAGTAGCAACGCATCGGTGATTATGGGAGGTGAAGAAAACTGTCATTTTTTGCCATCTTCGGTTTCGTTTAGCGGGTCAGGAAACAATAATCTTATATGTGGAGTAACATCTGCTATAGTTACCGGCGACACGAACTGTATTAACAATAGTTCTGTAGCAAGTTTTATTGCCAATGGAGCGAATAACATGGCTGGTGGTAACGGAATTGCGCCGTTACAGGCAGATAAGAGTACTATTGGCAACGGCAATCATAATATTATTGACACAAGCAATGTTGCCGATGCGTTTCTAAACCTTATTGGCAATGGAAGAGATAATATCACCCTGCCTGGTTCGTGTTATTCGTCAATACTTCAAGGAAGGGGCAACTCAATTTGTGGTAGCTGCAATACTATTGTCAATGGCTTGCAGAATTCAATTGGTTCAACCGTATTTGATCCATCCTATAACTATAGTTCTATATGGGCTGGAAATGGTAACTGGATGGATACGACTGGGGGCGGAGGACCATTGGAATATGGGGTTATTGGTGGCGGATTAAATAATTTTATCGGTCCTGGTACGTTCCATTCTTCAATATTTAGTGGTAATGGCAATACTGTAAATGGTCAATTTTCAAGTATCTTAGGTGGCTCTGGAAATGATGACAATGGTATGCAATTTGCAGGCATATTTGGACAAAACATTAATTCTGCTGCCAATCTAATGAATAATGCCTTTCATATAGAAGAGCTTGTGATGAACGTTATTCCTGATGGTGCTGCCGTCGGAGTGTATCCAAGCCTACCTGTGGGTGCTGTTTATCAGTTAACGGTTGGGGCAGGTCCAGGGTCTGTAAAATTATATGTAAAATAATAATAACTAAATCTAAAAATCCAATAAATGAAAATCATCCTACAGATCAATGGTGGAATCGGCAAAAGTATTATGGCTACGGCTGTATGTGCCGCAATCAAAAAACAATACCCGGATAGTAAGCTGATAGTAATTACCGGGTATCCAGAGGTATTTGCCGGAAACCGAAAAGTAGATACGACGCTTGCGCCAAACGAAACATCTTATTTTTACAGAAACCACATTGAAAATCAGAAAGACACAAAGCTATTTCTGCACGACCCCTATATGGAAACAAATTTTATTCAGCGGCAAGGCCACTTAATAAAGGTTTGGTGCGAGATGTTCGGCATTAAATACAATGGAGAATTGCCGGAACTATATATCAACCACAAGGAACGTACATCTTATAAAACAATGTTCCAGTCGCCTAAGCCGATCATGGTTATACAAACCAATGGAGGGCTTCCTAATCAAACAGACAAGTATTCATGGCCAAGAGACTTACCAATGGCAACTGCTCAAAAGGTTGTCAATGCATTTGCCTCTGAATACAATATAGTGCAAATACGCAGACAAGATCAGATAGCACTTCAAAACGTGTTTCCTGTTCAGTCTAATTTCAGGGCACTTGCTGTTTTGATAGAATTAAGCGAAAAACGGTTGTTTATCGACAGTTTTGCACAGCATACCGCCGCAGCACTTGGTAAGCCATCGGTTGTATGTTGGATAGCGAATATCCCGGAACAATTTGGGTATACTATTCATACGAATATTATCGCTAATTCACCGACACTTGAGCCAGAATTGAAGTATGCTATAACTGCAAAATACAACACAAATGGCCCCGAAGCTGAGTTTCCATACAATAATGAAGATGAAATATTTGATGCTGACAAGATTATTGCTGCACTTCGTGGAGATATGAAAAGTACTTCGGAAGATTCCAAAAAAAAAGTGAAAACAGAAACATTAGAGAAAGTATAGAGAAGGAAAACAAAAGAGGGAGCATGGTTGCAAGCAGGCTAGCCATGCTCCCTACTTATTTTGATCTTTCTGCTACTACACGAATCCTAGATATTGGCAGTTGGCACCTCCATCAATCAATTGAGCTATCGAATATTTTCCCACATGCTCAAATTGATGCTTTTGAACCTGTTCCGGACTCTTTCGAAATTTGCATGCGCAATCTTGAAAATATTGCTCCTGATAAGAAAATGAAAATTCGAGTTCACAATATTGCTTTGGGAGATAAAATAGGGCTGGTACCTTTCTTTGCAGTAGATACGTCTGTAGAGCAAAGAATTGATGCTGGCTTCTCATCTCTTTTTAAGTTTAGTGAATCATTTAAGAATGATAAGTATTATGGACAGTCCCTAATTCAAAAAGAGCTGCGAGTGCAATCAAACACTCTTGACAATTGGTGTAGAGATAACAACACACAATTCATTGATATTATCTGGATTGATGTACAAGGTGCCGAGTTATTGGTTTTTGAAGGCGGAAAAGAAATTCTACAAAACACAAAGTTCATTCTTACAGAAGTAGGTCTTAAGCCGTATTACGAGGGTCATACTTTAAAGGCTGATATTGACAAATTGCTGTTTGGTTTAGGATTTGAAGAGATAGACAGTAGCTTTGTTTTAAATGGCTTCGACTATGAAGCGAATACGATCTATGTAAATAAATACCTCGTTTCTATATTGAAATAAAGCTTGTGGGTAAAGGTAAAGTACTATTCGCCTCTAGGAATTCTTTTGATACGCATTGTTGAATATTCACTATGATTATACCAATAAATACACCTAAAATAATCTTATATATTTTCAGTCTAATCCCGATACAATCTCAGTTTTTCGTGACCGGGAAGGTCTAATCATTCTTGAATAGAATTTTTCGCTAAAAAGATTGTGACGGAAGTACGAAATTCAAATTTCGTTTTGGCCTTCTTTGGTCTAGATAAAGAACAGTTCAAAACGTCTTACAGTCATGTAAACTAATAACAAGTAAACATATTTGTAAATAAAAATAGAAAATTATTTGTCAAATATACAAAATATATTTTAGATTTGTGTTCAGAAGAACGGAATATGGTCAACAAGAATATGGTGGTTTTAGCAAGAGAAGCTAGAGGTATAACTCAGGTTGAATTAGCTTCAAAGATTGGTGTTTCCAACACTACTTTGAGCAGAATGGAAAGAGGTGATTTTAATTTCAGTGATGAGACAATAGCTGCAATTGCCAAGGCTACCAACTATCAGGTTTCTTTTTTTGACCAGGATAATGAAATCTACGCTGAACACTTGATTTACCGCAAGCGGGACAAGGTAGCTCAGAAACTACTGACAGCGCTAAATGCGAATATCAACATTCAAAGGATGCATGTCCAGACACTCATAAAAGAATTGCAATTGAGTAGTACCGGGCTACCATCCTTTGAAGTTAATGATAAGAATTCTCCTGCGGTTATTGCTCAGAAAATAAGGAGTACTTGGAAGGTTAGCAGTGGAATTGTTGAGAATATGGTAGAATTGCTCGAAAGAAATGGTATTGCTATTATCTCTTTTGATTTTGGCACTGAGCGAGTAGACAGCCGTTGTGTTTTTACTGACGATCACTTTCCAATAATTATTATCAATAACACGTTACTTGGTGACAGACAGCGGTTTTCTCTGGCCTATCAATTAGGACATCTGGTGATGCACACTTCGAAAAGCGTTGGCTGGGAACGGGATATAGCACATGAGGCTAATCTATTTGCTTCTGAGTTCCTTATGCCGGAAAATGCGATACGAAAGGATTTTGAGCATGGTGTAACGGTTCCATTGCTAGGTGAACTAAAACGTAAATGGAAAGTATCTATGATTTCCCTGTTATACCGGGCTGATGATCTGGGATATTTGACACCTAACCAAAGAAGATACCTGCTGCAACAATTTAATGAACAGAAAATGCGCAGAAGAGAGCCTAGAGAACTTGATGTGCCTTTAGAAAACTCATCTTTGGTTTTTAGCTGGATTAAGCAACTGAAGAGTAAGAGAAGACTGCAAGACAAAGGTATTGCCGATCTTTTTCACCTAAATCTTGATGAATTTACAAAACTTTATATCAACTAACTACATAGCTCCTGATGACTTCACGACTAACGGACCAATAGTAAACAATTAAAACAGCTTTGTATGGATATTACAGTAAACAACACCGACAACCATTTGCGACCTTATTCTTTGAAAGAACTGGCAGCACTTTATGGCGTAAAGCCAAGAACGATCAAAATATGGCTCGAACCTTTTTCCGAGGCTATTGGAGAGAAGAAGGGGAGATTTTACACACTTAAGCAGGTAAAGATCATTTTCAAAAATATTGGCGAGCCAGCAAACACAGTAGCAGAATAAAAATATCATGGAGAGTTTGGCCTGATTGTGGATGATCATGGAAAATTATGGAGTCAGTTTTGAGCAGTAAATACCTTGCGTGAAATTCTATTTTATGGGAAGCCGGGAGATGGTTAAACAAGCTGACATGCCAAATGATGCGATACTAATTGAGGAAGTCAGTCAAAGAAAAATGATTGATAATGACAATTCTGCGGAATGGCTAAGGTCGTTTGAAGGTTGTGACCATTATACGGACGAACAATTAACGTCCATTGTCCAAACCCTTGATACATTAGCAAATATTCTTTTTGATTTTACCTGTGAGAAAAATGGCATAATTATTGATAATCAATTAGCTATACCATTACAAACAGAAAATCAAGACCCAAAAAAAGCGGCATGAATAATCTCGATAGTTTTCAGAAATGGGCAAAAACATCTTCAACTCCGACTATAATCACTCTAAAACAGGCGGTTGTCTATACACGTGTATCTTCTAAAGAACAGGCAGATAAAAACCTAAGCTTGGATTTTCAGCGAAAGACCATAGAAGAATATGCTCGGAGAAATAGCTTTGAAACTTTAGGCTACTTTGGAGGTACCTATGAAAGTGCGAAAACGGATGGCCGAAAGGAGTTCCAGCGAATGCTGGACTTTATCAGGAAGAACAAGGGCAGAGTTAGCCATGTCCTTGTCTATACGTTAGATCGCTTTAGTCGAACTGGAGCTGGCGCCATAAAACTGGCTCAAGATCTTAGGGAAAAATATGGCGTCACGGTATTTGCAGTTACACAGCCAACAGATACTTCAAATGCAAGTGGCGTATTCCAGCAAAATATTCAATTTCTATTTAGTGAATTTGACAACCAGTTGAGGAAGCAGAGGGCTGTTGCTGGCATGAAAGAGAAGTTTGAAAAAGGTGTCTGGTGTTTGAAGCCGCCAATGGGTTATGATGTGATCAGGACAAATGGAGAAAGAAAGATCATCATTAATAAAGTTGGTCAACAAATCCGTAAGGCGTTTAAATGGAAGATAGAAGGACTGAAGAATGATGAAATTCTAAGCAGAATGAAGGGGCTGGGGGTAAAAATCTACAAGCAGAAGTTATCCATGATATTTTCAAATCCGTTTTATTGTGGCATAATCGTCAATAAAATGCTGAATGGCAAATTGGTTAAGGGGACACATCCAGCCATTATATCTGAACAAGAATTTCTACAGGTCAACAATATCCGGCAGTCTGCTAATAAGTTTGGGGTAACTCATCAGAAAGAAATTGACCCTCTGCCACTAAAAGTATTCATGAGGTGCGACAATTGCAATAACGGATATACTGGCTATATCGTCAAAAAGAAGAAGATATATTATTACAAATGCCGAACCACTGGTTGCAAGTGCAATCAAAATGCTGGTGATGTTAATGACTTGTTTATTCAGTTTCTGGAGAAGTATCAGATCAAACCTCACTTAGTTAAACCCTTTTTGAGCAAAATGGCACACGCTTTTGATAAGCTCAACAGTCAAAATAAAGTGCATCTTGAAGAACTAAGTACTAATCTTAGTGAAATACAAAAGAAGATAGATAAACTGGAAGAGAAGTACTTCATTATGGAAGAAATGAGCGAGGAAACGTACAAAAAACTTAGAGCAAAATACACTGAAGAAAAGACATCAATTGTTTCAACTATAGAAACTTGCGGAAATGATTGTTCGAACTATAATCTATACTTATCCAATGCATTGCAGTTCTCTCGGAAACTCTCTGTAGTATGGGCTTCTAGCAGTGTTCCGCAGAAAGAAAAGTTACAAAAAGCGATATTCCCTCAAGGAGTAGCTTACAATCGCCAAATTGAGGCATTTCGAACCGATTCTGTAAATGACGTTTTTGAAAAGATTGCAGTAGTGACAAGTATTCCAGACGACCAAAAAGAAAGACAGCTCAACAAAATTGTTGAGCTGTCCAATCAAGTCGGGACGACTGGATTCGAACCAGCGACCACATGACCCCCAGCCATGTGCGCTACCGGGCTGCGCTACGTCCCGAATCCCTGTATCAGGGGCTGCAAATGTAATCGAAAATTCTTTTTCGGCAATATACCGCTCATCTACGTAGAAATACGGAGGGAAAATTACCGTCTAATACGCATTGCGCACGTTTTTATATCAAAATACTTTTGTTCCGTTATTCATCGATCATCAAAAAACAAACAAAATGAAAAACGGCATCATTTCTGCAGCCATTATAGCTGCGATCATGGGGGCGGCACATGCGGCACATGCACAATCGGCAGAGGAAAACGCTGAAAAGTTGAAAGTAGGAGTGGGCGGGTCTTTTGGTAAACCAAAGATCATGCCCAAAATGGAGAAGTTCGGACTGGCACAGGTCACAGTAAACTATATGCTGTCAACCACAGAGCGTACCATGGGTAAAGAACGATCGACGGGTAAAATGGCGGGCGCAAAACTAACAGCTTATCTCGAAACGACAGATGGAGCGCTTACCCCGGCGGATTTTCAGGAGGTGACAGACCACTTCTATGGTTATTTTCAGAAAAAACTGAAGCAGGCTGGTATAGATACCGTGGCATGGAGTGCTGTCTCGGCGACTGACTTCTACAAAAATGCTGAAGATAAGAAGGCATCGAACGAAGAAGAAAAAGGAGAGGGTAACATATGGGTCACTTGCAATGCCCACAACGGAAATACCATGTACAATGGTACCACTGCATTCGCATTTGGCAAGATCAAAAAGGCGGCTAACTTCTGTGGCGATATAGATGCTCCCGCAGGCTTTTTTCACCTGACGGTTGATTTTGCTGATATTATGCTGAATGTGACCATCAATACAAATGATCCCGGCTACTCTACAAGCCTTTATCCTTACAAGACGGTGACAACAAACACAAAATTCAAGGCCGTGACCAAGCCGGCGATGAAGATCGTTCCGTCGGAAATGGGCACGAATACGCTGCTATGGAATGAAAAACAACAGGGCGAAAGCATTGGTATTACAGATGATATAGATTCGAAAGTATCTTATCACACCAATGTGACTCAGGATCGCAGTCGCATGAAGAACAACCCATTCCGCTTCAACAAAGAAATGGACCCAGTGATCATAGAGACAACGCGGGCAAAGTATAAAGAGGCCGCCGAAAAGGCACTCGATAACTATGCCGATGCATTTGTGGCAAAGGTCGTAATGATGAAAAAGGACTAGTGAAATATACCCACTTCCTGAAAGAGGCGGCCCGCAATTGCGGGCCGCTTTGTTATCAGTATATGTCTTTTATCTTTTTTCCCTGATGAGCTTCAGGAATTCAGAGCGTGTTTCGTTTTTCAGGAATTGCCCGCTGAATGCCGACGTGGTAGTGATACTGTTCTGTTTCTGTACGCCCCGCATCATCATGCACAAGTGCTGGGCCTCTATCACTACACCTACGCCCAGTGGCTGCATGGTCTCCTGTATCACATCAAGTATCTGGTGGGTCATGCGCTCCTGCACCTGCAGGCGGCGCGCAAAGCACTCCACTACATGCGCCATCTTGCTGAGGCCGGTGATCCAGCCATTGGGTATATAGGCTATGTGCGCCTTGCCAAAGAAGGGCAGCATGTGATGCTCGCACATAGAGTAGAGCTCTATATCTTTTACGATGACCATCTCACTGTATGACTCATGAAATTTGGCTGACTCCAATATCTCTGCCGCATTCATGTTATAGCCTTGCGTCATGAACTGCATGGCTCTTGCCACACGTTCGGGGGTTTTGAGCAGACCTTCTCTTTCCGGGTCTTCGCCCAGCGACTTCAGTATATTGGTGTACGCGGCCTTTAATTCCTGCGTTGTGTCCTGATCGTAAGATTCGGTTTTGTGATAAGCCACAGTCTTAGATTTAATTGTCCTGTTCTACCCGAAATACTCAACGTATATGCGGGGTGTTTCTATCAGCTTGATGCCATGCAGCTTCACGCCGTTTTCCTGTTCTATATGTGGTTTCAGTTCATTCCAGATGCCTATAGCAAAATTTTCGGCGCTGGTGAACTTACCCCTCATGAAGTCAACGTCCAGGTTCAGGTTCTTGTGGTCCACTTTCTCCACGACCACGTCCCTGATCAATTCGCCTAATGTCTTGGCATTATAGATAAATCCTGTTTCAGGATGCGGCTCTCCCTTTATGGTCACATGCAGCTCATAATTATGGCCATGCCAGTTCTCATTAGCGCATTTGTCAAAAGCCGCCTTATTCTGTTCTTTAGACCAGTTGGGATTTTCCAGTTTGTGTGCCGCATTAAAATGCTCGACACGTGTCAGGTAAACCATTTTTATAATTTGAGTAGCAAAATTAACGCTAAGCGGTGGTTTTGACAAAAAAGCGCTTATTTGCAGCATGAACCTGCTGGTAATAGCCGCTACAGAAGCCGAGATAGGACCTTTTATTACAAAAATAAGAGATGGGCATTTTCCCGTCATAAAGGTAACAACGCTGATCACTGGAGTAGGTACGCTGGCTACAGCTTATGCGCTGACAAAGCATTTGCAGCAGCACAGGTGCGACCTTGTGATACAGGCGGGCGTAGGTGGCAGTTTCGACAGGGAGATAAAGTTGGGAGAGGTGGTATTTGTGACCAGCGACAGCTATGGCGACCTGGGCGCGGAAGACCACGATGACCGGCTGGATATCTTTGATATGGGCCTTGCAGGGAGGGATGCAGCTCCTTACAATGGGGGCTTGCTGGTGAACCCGCTTTCCGCAATTCATGAAAAGATAGTGCTGCCCCATGTAACCGGGCTCACCGTGAACATGGTAAGCGGCAATGAGCGCACTATACAATACAGGATGTCGAGATATGGCTGCCAGGTGGAAAGTATGGAAGGGGCCGCGTTTCATTATGTGTGCCTGCTGGAGCAGGTGCCTTTTGCACAGGTACGGGCTATCTCCAACTATGTGATACCGCGGGACAAAAGCCAGTGGCAGATGAAGGATGCCATTATCAATCTCAACAATTGGCTTATCGGTTTTTGCAGTTAGCGAACGAACTCCTTTTACCTAATTTTGCCGCATGAAACTGACGCTTGGATTCAGCCCGTGCCCTAATGATACTTTTATTTTTGATGCGATGGTGAATGGCCACATTGATACCCACGGTATCACCTTCGATCATGTGATGGAGGATGTGGAAACACTCAATCAATGGGCAGAGCATGGGAAACTGGATATCACCAAGTTAAGCTACAATACATTCATTCACACCGTGGACAGATACGCGTTGCTGCATAGCGGCAGCGCCTTGGGTGTGGGTGTCGGCCCGTTGCTTATAGCAAGGCAGCCGCTGAACTTCGACAGAATATCGGAATTAAAAATTGCCATACCGGGGTTTAAAACAACGGCCAACCTGCTCCTGTCATTGGCGTTCCCGGGAGCTAAGAACAAGACAGAGCTTGTGTTCAGTGAGATAGAGGAAGCAGTGCTAAGTGGGAAATATGATGCCGGCCTCATTATTCACGAAAGTCGGTTCACCTATGCGCAGAAGGGCCTCGTAAAACTTATGGACCTGGGTGACTGGTGGGAGCAGGCAACCGCAGCCGCCATTCCATTGGGCGGTATAGTCATGCGCAGGAGCTTTGAACCCGGACTTTGTGCAACCGTAGATAACATTATCAAACAAAGCCTTGCATGGTCGTGGAAACGATATCCTGAACTGACCCCGTTCATTACCTGCAATGCGCAGGAAATGGAAGAGGACGTGATGCGTAAACATATTCAACTCTACGTAAACGAATACACCACTGATCTGGGTGAAATAGGCAGAAACGCGATCAATACACTTTTTGGAAAAGCACAGGCAGCGGGATTGTTGAAATCAGGTATGCCGGAACGGATATTCTACTAGGACATTCTCTGAATTTATAATCGGTTGGTTAATATTGGATTAATCAATAAAATGCATTGATTTTTCCACTATCTTTAACGAATACAACGTAAATCATAGCCTATGAAATATCTATTTTCTTTGCTTGTCCTATTGTTTTCGTGCGAATTGATGGCCCAGTCGGTAGGGAAGAACCAGAGTAAAGAGGAAAGCAAAGTACAGAAGATAGCCAAGCGCCAGTGCGCTACTTTTTTGAATTCTATTCCGGAGGGTGAGGAGTTACAATTTGGCTATTCCGGTCGGGAAGAAATGAACTTGTCAACGACCGGGAGGCCGATATGTGTGCTAAATCTTACAAAGGAATTTTATAGTGCATCTATACTCGGTAATACCAATTACATAATAGTTGGGAATGAATGGAGAGTGCCACTTACAGTTAAGGGCCGTAATAAAACGTTACTGACCGTAAACTATAGGGATGGGAATTATTCAGTGACTGATATTGGAGGCGCTGTTCTGGCTGCAGAATTACAGGAACAGGTTGCCAAAGCCGCAAAGAACAGTCATTATTATATGTTGCGCATATATCCGCTTACAGCAGATTTCTTTGCATATGGTGATGGAAAAATAGAAGATCTTACGTTCTATCCGCTTACGTCAGCTTGTATGGCTATGCCTTCTCTTAATAAGAGAAAGGCTTACACGGCCAAACAAGTGCTGATTTCTGTAAAAGATGCCCTTAAAAAAACACTCTAAAAACTAAACAATGAAAAAATACCTGTTCATAGCCTTATTGTTCCTATGCCCTTGTGTTAACGGGCAAACGATCTCAGTTCCGGTTGTTTATCAGGAACAGGATCAGTGGTGCTGGGCCGGCTGCACGAAATGTATCCTGAACTATTTCAAATACACAGTAAATCAATGCGACATAGCCGACTATACAAGAACTGTGAGTACCTGGCATAGCTACGGCGCCGTAAATTGCTGCACAGACCCTGGTGTTGGCTGCAACTATTGGAATTACATGTATGGCTGTACAGGCAGCCTCGAAGACATACTTATGCACTTTGATGCAATAACCACTCACCACCAGGGTGCGCTTACCATTTCGGAAATGCAAACAGAGGCCACCAACAAGAAGCCAACTGTATTTCACTGGAGCTGGTATTCCGGAGGTGGCCATTTCGTGGTGGGTAGCGGTGCAGATGCGGGTGGGAATGTACACTATATGAATCCCTGGTTTGGAGAGGGTGCGCATGTCTCTACTTATTCATGGATGCTTGATGATGGGAGCCACACATACGATATCACTACATTGCTGGATGTTTGCCCATCGATCAATCCGGGCACCGTCAGTGGCCCGTCAACAGTATGCAACGGAGCAAAGATCACATTGACGGATCCGGTTTCTGGAGGCGTATGGAGCAGTGCTACGGGCAGGACCACGATAAGCGGTGGTGTTGTTACCGCTATCGCGGGAGGAGTTGACACCGTCAAGTACACATTTACAAATCCTTGCGGATCCTTTTCTGCGACAAAAATTATCACCATCAATCCGGATCCCGGCACCATCGTAGGCAGTAACACAGTGTGCTTTACGAGGCCAATCACACTTACTGATGTCGTTGCAGGAGGCACATGGAGTACGAGTAAGGGCAAGGCTACAGTAACTGCAACCGGAGTGGTAACCGCGGTAACTGCCGGAACAGACACTGTATTCTATTCTGTAACCGGGGCCTGCGGGATTTCAAAAGCCTTACATCCTGTAGAGGTAAAAGACTGTCACCTTGCAGTAGGCCAGGAACTTAGTGCATCGAAAGAGCTAAAAGTTTATCCAAATCCAACAAACGGGTCGTTTACTTTGTTGCTGATTACTGAAAATAGCAGGCCGATACATGTTACTATCAATAATGTGCTTGGCACAAAGATAATGGAGTTTGATGCGAGCACTAACAAAGCAACGGAGGTGAATTTTGATCAGCCAGCAGGAATATATATCGTTGCCGCAACCGTTGGCCAAGACAGATATGTGACCAAGTTGCTTGTCAGTCATTAAGTGGGGAGGCAACCTGAATTTATAGAGACTAAACAGGGAGGTCTATCCAGGCCTCGTTGTCTTTGAGGAGTTGGATCAGCTCCGATACTGCTATGTCGCTGGGTACATTTCGTTTCACTACTTCCTTGCCTTTGTAGAGTGTGATCTTGCCGGGGCCGCTGCCTACGTACCCGAAGTCGGCATCGGCCATCTCGCCTGGGCCATTCACTATGCATCCCATGATGGCGATCTTGATGCCCTTGAGGTGATTGGTCGCAGCACGGATCTTTGCTGTAGTTTCCTGCAAATCAAAGAGGGTACGTCCGCAACTTGGGCAACTGATGTATTCCGTCTTGCTGATGCGTGTACGTGTTGCCTGTAGAATAGAGAATGCGGTATTGTTGAGGAACTGTTCACGGTTCTTTACTTCCAGGTAGGTGCGGCCGCTTACCCTCCCGTTATCAGTAGGGTTGCCAATGAACAGTACCCCATCTCCCATGCCTTCAAGCAATAGCCCGCCGGTATCTACGGAAAGGTTGATCAGTTGCCTGTCCACGGTTTTGCCCATGGTCTCCACTTCAATGATGACAGGATTCTTTAGCTGTTGCCGCATCATCTCCGCTATAAAGCTGCGCACAGGTACCATCGTGTTCGAAGATGCCCCGGAAACTACAATTACGGCCGCCGTGTCTTTTTTCAATTTCGCAAAAAGCGGTGCAATGTCTTCGTGTCCGTTGATGAGCGCTTTTACAAAATGCAGTTCATCAGACCGCTTCCATTTTGTAAGGTATTCATTAGTGGTCAGCAGCGGGTACAGCCGTGTTTTATCTGCTGCCCTTGTCCATGCTTTATGATCGAGTACTACCTGCAGAGTGCCAGGTAGTGCAAAGTCAGGGATCGTATCGCCGGTGATAATATAATCTGCCGCGCCATCACTTATGTTCCATTTGTCGCTTTCTGCATTATAACTGTAGCCGATGGCCTCAAGGTCAGACGGTTGTATAGTATTCATGTGGGCATAGTAGGCGCAAACAACAGGTACATGATGGCCGCCTATATTGTTTACAGGTATCGTTTCTCTTCTTTTATAAGAGAAAGGATCGTAAGGCAATGCAAGTCCGGAAGCGTATGATGAAACAGGATATCGTGTGTCCGGTTTTTCAAACTGAGCCACAAGGTCTTTGCAAACGGGTATCTCAAATTCAGGGTCCTCTGTCAGCGATACGCGTATCGTATCACCAATACCGTCCGCCATCAGTGTGCCAATGCCTATCGCACTTTTGATACGGCCATCCTCTCCATCTCCGGCTTCTGTGACGCCAAGGTGCAGGGGATAGCATTCCCCGAACTCTTCATCCATTTTCCGGATCAGCAAGCGATAAGCCTGTACCATCACTTGTGGATTGCTTGATTTCATGCTGAGAATGATCTGGTGATAACTCTCGTCGCGGGCAATGCGAAGGAATTCCATAGCACTCTCCACCATGCCGATAGGCGTATCGCCATAACGGCTCATGATACGGTCGCTCAGCGAGCCGTGGTTAGTGCCTATCCGCATAGCAGTGCCGTATTCCTTGCAGATCTTTACAAGGGGGGTGAAGCGGTCGCGTATGCGTGCCACTTCCGAGGCATACTCAGCGTCGGTATATTCAATTATGTCGAATTTCTTTTTGTCTATATAATTGCCCGGGTTCACGCGTACCTTCTCGATGATGCGGGCTGCGATCTCGGCTGCATTGGGGGTGAAATGTATATCAGCAATAAGTGGTGTGTCATAGCCACAGGCACGAACTTCTTTTTTGATGTTTGCCAGGTTCTCTGCTTCTCTTTTGCTGGGAGCGGTAATGCGCACTAATTCTGCGCCGGCCTCTATGCAGCGAATGGTTTGCGCAACAGTTGCCGCTGTATCCATGGTGTCGGACGTGGTCATGGTCTGCACACGCACAGGGTGGTTGTTGCCTATGATCAGGCCACCAACTTTCACTTCTCTTGTCTGTAGTCTTTTGTATTCCGTAAGTGACGAGCAGTATTGCTGCATAGGGCAAAAATTTAAAAGTAAAATTTAAGATTGAAAGGTGATCACTTCTCCGATCGGTCGCGTTTTTCCGGCTTATCTTCCTGCTCTTTCACCTCGTATTTGTAGTTGAACACTTTGTCATCCTTGGTGAATATGCGCACCACATAAACACCCGCGTCCATATCTTCTATATTCACACGGCAACTATTCTTCTTGCACTTCATGTCCATTTCGTATTCTTTTCCAGACATATCGATCATCAGGCAACTGGCCACATCGGTCATGGAAACTGTGAAATATTTTCCATTAGGAGCGGTAACCAGCGAAACTGTCGTGTTCTCCGCCAGTAGTTTATTGGTAAATGACTCTTCATATCTTCCTACACGGCTCATGACACGGCCAGAGGAGTCGTCCTGCCATACAATGTGTATATGGCCACCTCCGATAGCGACATCTACTCCTGACAACATGCCCCGGGCAATAGTGTCATATCTGGTTGGGAATTCCTTAGTAAGGTCATTGGTAAAGGACATACATATCTGGGCATTGCTGCCTACAGATTGTTCCCATGCCAGTGCTGTGGCGGTACCGGCATTGGCTATACGGGGGAAGTTCTGGCTCACCAGGCCGGGAAAATTGCCGGTTACCGGATGGGCTTCAGATGTGAGCCCCGTCAAAGCAGTCTTGCTCAGGTAGATCAATGAACTGTCGCCGCCACTCATGAACACACAATAAAGGGTATCACTGATAATTATAGCATGTGGCGCATTGGGCTGGCAGTTGCTGATAGACCAGTTGGTCTGGTCCACCTGCACACCCTTGGTAAAAGAGCCAGCACCGTTGTAAGATACACCTGCCCATATGTTACGGACATTTTTAAGGTTATCACGATACACAGCCACCGTAGCATTACCGGAGGCAACTACCGTTGCCGGGCAACACTCTGATATCTGCCCTCCGGAAAAATCAGTTACATAGGCGTAATGGGAAAAAGAATCACCAAGATCCTTTGATTTTGCCACTACATATTGAGGGTTCGTGAAGTTGTCATCAAACTTCATGAAGGAAACCAATGGGTTGCCATACGGATCTACTGTGACAGTTGGGAAACGGGTAAGATAGTGTCCCGTATCCTGTACCTCATCTTCTATAGAGAAATTCTTACCGCCATCGTAAGAATGGCGGATCAGGATGCGGCCTGTTTCTTCTGGTAGTTGTTTGTACACGAGATACATGGTATCGCCATACCCGGCGATCTCGGGCCCCGCCCACGACTCGGTGAATACGTGGGTGCCATCAGGATTCATCTGCTGCGGTTCTGAATAATTCCTACCGTCAAATTTTGACATCCAGGCTTTTCCACTGATATCCCCCCATACCACCAGGGGTTTATAGTCATTATCAAGTATTACCCTGGGGTGCAGGTTTCCATAGGTCTTATCTGCTACGGGAACAGGGTCGTACCAGAAAACACTTTTTTGAGCTGTGACATGGAAATTCAGTAATAACAGGAAGGCAATAAGAATATTCCTCATATTATATTTAAACAAAAAGTAAAGGTAGCTAAAGTTTTTTATATATCGGTTAAAACAGGCGGGAGGCGTGAGGATCGGTAAAAGTTTCACATTTCCCTGTAAAGCCTCATTACCTACATTCTGCTATATTTGTCCGGTGAGCTTTCTATATCCTCTCTTTCTCGTTGCAGGACTATCACTGGTATTACCCGTATTGATACATTTATTCAATCTGCGCCGGTATAAGACAGTACTTTTCCCGCACACCAGGTTTCTAAAGAATATACAGCTCAATTCACAAAAACAGTCCGAAATAAGGTATAAACTATTGCTGGCTACCCGCCTGCTTTTTCTTGCAGCATTGGTTCTGGCATTTGCGCAGCCATTTTTCAACAAGGATCATAACAAAAGTGCCGGCAATAAGCTCCAGATCATCTACCTCGATAATTCTTACAGTATGTCTGTAAAGAAAGGCGCACGTACGTTGCTGGATATAGCGAAAGAAGCTGCCCGAAAACAGGTGCAACATGCCGCTCCGGGTACACACTTTCTGTTGCTGACGAACGATAAGCCACTTAGTTATCGCGCGGAGCCTGCAGACAAAGTGTTTACCGGTATCAACGCCACCGAAATATCTGCCGCCACCAAGACGGTGAGCCAGATATTGGCTATGGCTCAGAGCATCATGCAGAATGACAACCAGGCAGATGCAGACCTGTATTATTATTCAGATTTTCAATTGTCGGCATTTCCGGCACAGCCGGATAAGAGCCTGATGCAACATATTACCTTCTATGGATTACCCGTGCAGACAGAAGAACCCGAGAATATATACATTGATACCGTTTTCCTGACCACGCCAGTGCTGCAAACAGGGAAAAGCAATTATGTGGTTGTGCATACACGCCTCGCTGGTAAAGAACCCAAAGAACATCCTGTGCTGAACTTGTCTGTGAACGGGCAGGTAAAGAGCGTTGCTTCTCCTTCGTTCTCCGACAAAAATGAAAGCATTGATACGCTAAGTTTCAGCGTGAATGATGCAAGCTGGCAGAGAATAGAACTCACGGTGAATGATGCGGCAGTGAGGTTCGATGATACTTTCCGGATCACAGCCCGCAGCTCTCCCAACTTATCCGTACTGGTGCTGAATGAAGGGCAATCCAACCCATATATACAGGCAGCATTCAGGGCATACAATGGTTCCCGGCTCAATAGTGTCGATATATCAGCCGCACCCGGGGACTGGAAGGAATACAATCTTGTTATACTGAACAATGTCACCAGGCTGGATGAACGCATCAGTAAATTGCTGAATAACGCCCTGCAACAAGGGCAGACCGCATGTATTTTTCCTGGCAGAACCGCCGATCTGCAGTCTATAAACGATGGTTTGAAAACGATAGGTGACATACACATTGCAGGCATTGATACCGCTGTACAGGCGACAGGTTCACTGCAGCAGGGAAGTGCCCTGGTACGTGACCTTTTTGAAAGGATCCCGGAAAATGTGCAGCTCCCTGTTGCCAACTGGCATTATGTCATAACCGCCGGACTGAGCGCCAACCAGCAATCTGTGCTCAGCTTCCGCAATGGCGACCCATTTCTTGCCCGTTATACGCCATCTAATGGACAACTCTTCATTTGTGCCACATCTGCCGATACCAGGTCGGGAAACTTTCCGGGAAGTTACTTTTTTACACCGTTCCTGTACCAGATGGCTATACAAAGCAGCAGCAGCAATATATATGCAATAACTGCGGGTGCACAGCAGCCTGTGTATCTGCCTCTGTCGGGCGCCTCTGAGCGAAATACAGTACACATCACCGGAAAAGGACTGGACATCATCCCTCCGCAGCGGCCTGATGGCGCCGGGCTCGATGTGTTTGTGGACCAGGTGGTGCAGCAGCCCGGGTTTTATACCCTTACCGCCACCGGGGCGGACAGTACACAGGTAGCGCTGAACCAGGACAAAAGTGAATCGTTGCCGGACCTGAAAGATATAAAAAGCCTCAGCAATGAATGGAAGGGAGATAACATAAAATGGCTGAATATTACAGACAATGGAGCTGTCACAGGGAAGGAAGAAAACGGGAACTTCCCGCTATGGAAAGTTTGTGTAATTTTAGCACTGATTATGCTGGCTGCAGAAACTTACCTGTTGTCGCGCCCTAAGATAGCGTCAGCTTAGCATACTAAAGATCAAATTGAAATAATGCAGGTTCATATCCGCAAAGCGAAAGTAATAGACCCGCAGTCGGGCTATCATGAAAAAACAGTAGATCTGCTGATCGAAGACGGCATCATTAAAAATATTGGCGGCACAGTTAAGTCTGACGCAAAGACAGTGATCGAGGCAAAAGGCTTGTGTGTTAGCCCTGGCTGGGTAGATGCTTTTGCTGATTACCGCGAACCGGGATATGAACACAAAGAGACTATAGACAGTGGTCTCGCGATAGCAGCTTCCGGAGGATTCACGGATGTATTGCTGGCCCCGAATACCAATCCCGTGCTAAGCAATAAGTCAGGGATACAATATGTGCTCGGGAAGGCGGCAGGCCATGTATCGGGCATACACCCTGTAGGTGCCGCCACTCAGAATGCGGAAGGGAAAGACCTGGCAGAAATGATGGACATGCGTGAGTATGGCGCGGTGGCATTCTCTGATGGATGGAAGCCCGTGCAGAGTTCCGGATTGATGCTGAAGGCACTGGAATATGTAAAGGCATTTAACGGCACGATCATGCAACTTCCGGTAGATGCTTCTCTGGCGTCTGGTGGACTGATGAATGAAGGTGTTATGTCCACCGAGTTAGGCATGGCGGGCATTCCGGCGCTTGCGGAAACGCTAATGATACACCGTGATATAGAGCTGGTACGATATACCAATTCAAAACTGCACATTACTGGTGTATCCACTGCTGAAAGTGTTGCACTTGTTCGCAAGGCAAAAAAGGAAGGCCTGGCTGTTACCTGTTCTGTAACGCCATATCACCTGGCGCTTACCGACGATATGCTGAGTACTTACGATAGCATGTTCAAAGTGTCTCCCCCGTTGCGTAGCGAAAAGGACAGGCAGGCGCTGATAAAAGGTGTGAAAGACGGAACTATAGATTGCATTTCATCGCATCATCGCCCGAATGAATGGGATGCGAAGGCAAAAGAGTTTGAATATGCGTCAGATGGCATGGCCATACAGGGCATCACGTTTGCCGTACTATGGGATGCGCTCAGTGAATATATAGATATAGAGCGCCTTATGCAGATGCTGACCATTATTCCAAGAGACATCTTCGGGCTCGGAACTAAGGAGATAAAAAAAGGAGCGGCTGCCTGTCTCACATTATTTGTTCCGGGTGGCAGCACGATCGTTACTGGTGGTCCGTTTGGAGGAAAGGAACTGGGGGGCAGGGTAGTTGCTGTTGTTAACAACAATAAAGTTCACATAAACAAGTAAACATGGAAGGTATCAGTGCTGCTGAAAGAACTAAACAAGCGGTGATCTTTGGCGCTATCACAGGGCTTATCTACATGGTGTTCGCAACGTGCGCCAATATGATCATTACCAAGTTCTTTTTGTTCTATGCGGTCAAGGCGTTGTTTTATATACTTTTCATGCTGATGCTGGGTTTATTTGCGACACGTATCCGTAAAGCAAGCGGGGGCTATATGTCATTCCGGGAAGTATTTGGCGTAGTGTTTATTATGATCCTTGTGTCCGGGCTTCTGTATTTCACTTACAACTTTATTTATTTCAAAGTCATAGACCCAGACTTCATGGAGAAAATCAAAACCGCCTCTTTGTCGTGGATGGAAAAGAGGGGTATGTCAGACGAGGCGCTGAATAAAGCATCTGCCGATTTCGACAAACGGATCGTTGAATCCAAGACCTTCAGCCTGAGTAAGAATCTTTTTGCCTTCGTAGGCATGATCATTATTGATAGCCTGTTCGGGCTCATTGTATGTGCGGTGGTAAAAAAGAACAAACCGATGTTCGAGGCATAACGAACTATATGGTATTCATTTTTTAACATGTATTGTTAAAAATGGTGAAGATACCATAACTAAGCCGGGCCAATCGCGGTCTTTAGCTGTGGTTTATAATAAAATCTCTTATTTTAGCGGCTGATGCAGTTAGACATATCCATTGTCATACCACTATACAACGAGGAAGAATCCCTGCCTGAACTCGTATCCTGGATAACCCGTGTTTGTAAAGAGCACAGTTATTCGCACGAGATCATCATGGTGGATGACGGGAGCACCGACGATAGCTGGAATGTTGTAAAACAATTATCTGCCCAATATCCCTCTATAAAGGCCATACGTTTTCAACGCAATTACGGTAAAAGCCCTGCGTTACATGAAGGGTTCAAGGCGGCTTCCGGCAATGTGGTCATTACTATGGATGCTGACCTGCAGGACAGCCCTGATGAGATACCCGGGCTTTATGATATGATCATGAAGGACGGCTATGACCTGGTCAGTGGCTGGAAGAAGGTGCGCTACGACAACGCCATCACCAAGAATCTGCCGTCAAAGCTATATAACGCAGTCAACCGCTGGTTCAGCGGCATCAAGTTGCACGACATGAACTGCGGGCTGAAATCGTACAAGCGCAAGGTGGTAAAGAGTATAGAAGTATATGGTGAAATGCACCGCTTCATTCCTGTGCTGGCTAAGCATGCCGGCTTCAAGAAGATCGGAGAGAAGGTAGTTGTTCATCGTCCGCGCAAATATGGCGTATCAAAGTTTGGATGGGAACGCTTTATCAATGGTTTTCTCGATCTTTTATCTATTCAGTTTGTCAGTCGTTTCGGCAAGAAGCCGATGCATCTTTTCGGTGCGCTTGGCTCATTTACCTTTCTCGTTGGTTTTGTGATCATAGGCTGGCTTATTATTCAGCGTATCACAGAAGGAGCGGGTTTTGGCATCACACACAAGGTCGGCTTTTATCTTGCCCCGCCAGTGATGGTAATGGGCACTCTTTTCTTTCTTACGGGCTTTATTGCCGAGCTGGTGGTTCGTAATGCGGCAGACAGGAATGCTTATCTTACTGAAGAGAAAATAGGGCTATAGAATTAAATTGCACATTTGCACATTTGTTTTGCCGTCTGAATCAAATGACGAAATCCGGACCTCTACATTAACAATACTTTATTTATGAAAACGGTCTTTTTTCATAGATTTCTTACACTTTTGCGGAGTTTATAACCACACTTATGCACACTAAAAGGGCTACTTTTTTTACAATTTTCATAATGCTTGTTTCATCTGCCCTGTTCGCTCAACCGGGTGCAGGAGACCCAAGTAAAAAAGGGAGTGTTTCCGGGAAACTGACGGATGCGAAAAATAATCCTGTTTCTTATGCTACAGTCACCTTATTACGTTCAGACTCTTCTGTTGTGAATGGTGGTTTGTCTTTAGATGATGGTTCGTTCGCCATTAGTCCTACGGGCCTGGGCAATTTCATCCTGAGATTCGAATCCATAGGTATCACTACCAGGTATGAAAATGTTTCCATTACCGCTGACGCGCTTAATAAAAACATCGGCACCGTGAAGCTGGCTGCTACGGAGAACAAGCTGAAGGAAGTGAGTGTGGTAGGAGAGAAACCGATCATGGAACTGAAGGTAGACAAGAAAGTGTTCAACGTGGAAAAGAATACAACAACCGCGGGAGGCAGCGCTTCAGATGTATTGCAAAATGTGCCTGCAGTATCTGTTGATGTGGATGGTACGGTAAGCCTTAGGGGTAAAAGTGGTGTGACAATTCTGATAGATGGTAAGCCGGCCACATTACTTGGTTCTGATGTCAATTCGGCATTGCAGAGCCTTCCGGCGTCCAGCATAGAAAGCGTCGAGGTGATCACTAACCCTTCCGCAAAGTATGATGCTCAGGGAACGAGTGGCATCCTGAACATTATCACCAAGAAGGACGGAAGGCTCGGCATCAACGGAACTGCAACACTTGGTGCAGGAACCAGAGATAAATATAACGGCAACCTGGGTTTGAACGTTAGAAAAGGCAAATGGAATGTGTTCATGAACAGTAGCGGCCGTATTAACAACACGTACAACAATGTATTCACTGACAGGCATGATAAGATGCATGATTCCTCTTATCATACCTATGAGCATGTTCCACGCCGGTTTGGAGGTTCGTTCAATACTATCGGAGCATCTTTTGACCCGGACAAATACAACTCCATCACAGTGACGGAGAACATTAACCGCATGGGGTTCTCATTTAAAGATTATTCTGACTACAATATTTACAATAACCAGGATTTTTCTGGTGCCCCGGTATTTACACAGAACCGATATACAGATTTTGGTGTGAACATTTTCTCCGTTTCTTCTGCTATAGACTACAAGCATAAGTTCAAGAAGAAAGACGAAGAATTGAGCATTGACGGTACGTACTCCCTGAATAACTTTACTCGTCACCAATACTATGTTACAGACAATGTAGGTGATCCATCTCCTCTTGGGCACAGAACAGAAAATTCTCCCGCAGAAGGGGCTAATAGTACGGTAACAGTTTGGGCAGATTATACTGATCCGTTGTTCACAAAAAATGGCAAATTAGGAGCTGGGTTTAAGTCAACAATGTATAATTTTCACAACTCCAATGATCCGCTTATTACATTCGGTAACGATTCTACGGCAATAGACTACAACCTACTCAGCAGATACAATTACGATCAGCAAACACATGCTGCATACCTGAACTGGAACGATCAGATCGGCAAATTTTCTTACCAGGTCGGATTGCGTGTAGAGGATGCTATATATGAGGGCACCGGTCAGCTACCGGATAGCGGCCCTCCCAAGGACACCTCATTCAAAAGCAGTTTTCTTAACCCCTTCCCGTCTGCGTTTATTTCTTACCAGTTAGGAAAACAACAAAGTATATACCTGAACTATAGCCGTCGTACCAACTATCCTGGCTTTATGCAACTACTGCCTTTTATAGATCTGTCGAACCCGGGCACTATCAATACCGGCAACCCGGCACTCATTCCTGAGTTCATTCACAACGTCGAGTTCAGCTATAGTAAGTCCGACAATAAGGGGAATAACTTCATTCTGAGCACCTACTTCGCACGCACCAATAACCTGATAGAGAAAATAACCACACCGATTGATACAACACTGGCGCGAAAATATAATATACTGCCAAGCTCGCTGTATTCAAGGCCGGTGAATATTGCGTCTGGTACTACCTATGGTCTGGAAGGTACGGGCCACCTGCAATTCACCCGGATATGGGATGCCACTGTGAACCTGAATTTCTTCCAGAACGAGCTCGTGATCGGTAATGGAGATACCACATTCACAAAATATCTTTCCAATAACAATGGCTATGCCTGGTTTGGCAAGGTGAACACAAACCTGAAATTGCCCAAGAATTTCTCACTCCAGGTTAATGCCAATTATGAATCACCGAAAGTGATAGCACAAGGGCATTTGAAAGAAACCTACTGGGTTGATGTAGCGCTCAGAAAGAACTTCTGGAAGAATAAAGCAACCCTGGTGTTGAATTGTTCAGATATCTTTAAGACACATGTTTTTGTGACCAATTACGACCTGGTTCCTTATTCGCAGGTAACCAACCGTGTTAAAGAAACGCGAATTGGTAATATCACTTTTACTTATCGCTTCGGTAAATCAGATCCTGGCAAGAATTTTGCTATGGGTAATGGAGGTAAGCGCGGTAAGGGCAGTGACAGTGATGCCAAACCAAAGCCCGTAAAACCATCGGGTGAGGACAGGGAGAAGAACATGAAAGAGGGCGACGATGATAACCAGGGTGGAGGCGGACAGGGTGGACAAGGTGGTGGCGGAATGGGTGGACCGAAAAAAGATGGTGGCGGCGGTGGCCGCAATTAATTTCTTACTTTTATCAAAAGGAATACGCTATGAATATATTGGTCAGAATAATGTTGGTGGCCACAATGGCTGTAAGTACAGGTGCGGCTCAAGCACAAACTTTGCGCAACTATATAGATGATGCCCGGAAAACAATAGACAAAGGAAAAGGCAAGGGTGGTTCTTTGTCCAATTCAGATGTAGTTGCCGGTTTACGCCAGGCATTACAGATAGGAGCTCAAAACGCCACGGGCCGCCTTTCTCAAACAAATGGCTTCTTCGGTAACGCACTGATCAAAATATTAATGCCGCCGGAAGCAAAGAAAGTTGAAAATACACTACGTGCCTTAGGTATGGGCGACCAGGTAGATAAGGCTATATTATCTATGAACCGAGCGGCTGAAGATGCCTCGAAGAAGGCGCTGACCATCTTCGCCAATGCTATTACCGGTATGTCCATACAGGATGGTATGTCTATCCTGAAGGGAAGTAATGATGCTGCTACACAATACCTGAAATCAAAGACCACAACATCGCTTACATCCGCGTTTCGGCCTATTATAGAAGAGTCGCTGGACAAAGTAAATGCTACCAAGTACTGGACGGAAGTATTCACTATCTACAATAAACTGCCAACAACCAATAAAAAAGTGAACCCGGACCTGACAGGCTATGTTACAGATAGGGCGCTAAATGGCGTGTTTGTGAATATTGCAGACGAAGAAGCGAAGATCCGTCAGAATCCTGCTGCACGTGTCACCGATCTGCTGAAAAAAGTGTTCGGCAATCCATAAAACATTGAATTACAATTTTTTACAAGACCTTTCTGTTCTATGAATTTGGCAGAAAGGTCTTTTTATTATCATCTACTGCTTACTGAAAGATAATATATAGGGCTTTCTTAAATAAAGAATAAGCGTTAACTTGCAGTAAGACCGCAAGGGAACAACCTCATTCCCTTTCGGTTATTTTTTTCATTCAAACTGATACCGATATGTCACAGGAACTCACACAGGATCTCGCTGGTTGGTGGAACGAACAAAGCTTCGAAGGAAAAGAGCTGTTCAGGCTTGAAGAAAATGGAGACCTGGTATTACTGCCAACTACCTATGTAAAAGAGCGCATTATCGCAACCGTTACCGCGGATAGCGCTGAAGCAGTAGTAAAGAACCTGTTGGATAAGTTTTCATCGCTGGAGGCTCGGGTGCGCGAGCTCGAAGTAGAGTGGCTGTCAACCGAGGATAAGTTGAAGGTGGCAGATAAAGTGGAGCAGCTTAAAGAAACGTTGCAAAAGAGCCAGGCATTAGGCAATTTTGAAAAGCTTGGGGCGCTGGTGCACGACTGGCAGCACACCTTGTATCAATTGACGGAGGAACACTATGCAGCAAAGTTAAAACTGGCTGAGCAGGCAGAAGCTATGGCCACGAGTGAGGAGTGGAAAAATACCTCCCAGTTCTTCAGGGATGTAACTGATTTATGGCGGCAGTGTGGCTATGTAGATAAGAATAGGAACGAGAAACTTTGGGCCCGGGTAGAGACAGCACGTAAAGCATTTCACGATCGCAAGCGGGTGCACCACGAAGAAGAGGAGAAGGACTTGCTGGTGAACCTGGACCTTAAATTAGACCTGGTAGAGCAAGCGGAATCTCTTGCCGCTTCTGCCGACTGGAAGAAAACCACTGAAACTTTTCATCGACTTACGGAAGAATGGAAGACGATAGGCCATACACATAATAAGAAGAATGAAGAACTGTGGCAGCGCTTCCTGAAGGCAAAGAGCACTTTTTTTGATGCCAAACGCGGGCATTATAACATGGTGCAGACTGAGCAGGAGGCGAACTTTGCTGTAAAACTGAGTATAGTAGAGCGGGCAGAAGCCTTACGTAGTAGTACTGAATGGAATGCAACGGCACAAGCATATGCCGCTCTCATGGAAGAGTGGAAGAAAACCGGCCGTGTGCCACAGGTGAAAGCGGATGAATTGTGGAAGAGATTCACGGAAGCGCAGGAAGAATTCTTCGAGGCTAAAAGAAAACATACAGATACCATACGTGGTGAGCAGGAGCAGAACCTGGTGCTGAAAAGAGATATACTGGACCGCGTTCTGAAACTCCAATACTCCAATCATTGGGGAGAAACAACTACCGAGCTGAATGAGCTGATGGATGAGTGGAAGAAGATAGGGCCTGTGCCACGTGCATACAGCGATAAGATGTGGGAAGAGTTAAATGCCGCCCGCCGTAATTTCTTCGCGCGCAAAGATGCGAACCGCGAACAGCGCAAGCAATATGCCGAAGAGCAGAAAGTGCATAGAATAGCTAATGCAAAAAATCTTGTGGTGAAACTGCAAAGCGAAATACAAGAGGAACAGGATAAGATAGCGGACTTCAAGAATGCCCTGCTGAATATCAGTCCCGGAAAGAAGGCAGAAGAACTGAAGAATCACCTCGAGCATCTTATCGAAGAGTGCGGTCGCAATGCAGTTAAGTTGCAGGAGAGACTGGCCCACGCAATTGAAGATGCAAAGCTGGCCGATGCTAAAGCAGAGACCTCCGCTTCCGAGAATACAACCGCCTAGATAATACCTTCTCTGACAAGGTCGTGCAGATGAAGTATCCCTGCATAGGTCCCGTCTTTCGTCACAACGAGTTGTGTGATGTCATGCCGGCGCATCAGTAATAGTGCTTCTGTCGCCAGTTCGCCGGCGTCAATCATCTTAGGATGCGCAGTAAGAATATCTTTTGCCTTAAGGTTGGATGGGTTCTCATGTTTTTCCAGCATTCTGCGCAGATCACCATCGGTAATGATGCCGGCAAGGCTGCCGTCATTGTTCAGTACTGCGGTAGCGCCAAGCCGTTTGGCAGATATTTCATAGATCACTTCTTTCAGCGAGCTGTCAATAGTCACTTTTGGTTGCTCGTTCGTGTCGCTCATATCAGCCACACGCAGGTACAGCCGTTTTCCCAATGCGCCGCCGGGATGAAAACGTGCAAAATCCTTTTCGCTGAATCCTTTCAGGCTTAATAGGCAAACAGCAAAGGCATCTCCCATTACGAGCTGGGCTGTTGTGCTTGTTGTAGGCGCAAGATTATGCGGGCAGGCTTCCTTGCTCACAGTAGTATTTACAAAAACATCAGAGTTGATAGCCAGGTAAGAACCTTCGTTGCCGCACAATCCGATCACAGGATTTCCGAAATTCTTGACAAGAGGTACCAGTACTTTTATTTCCGGGCTATTCCCGCTCTTAGAGATAATGATAACAACATCATCTGGCTGTATCATGCCCAGGTCTCCGTGAATAGCATCTGCTGCATGCATGAATACAGCAGGTGTTCCGGTAGAGTTGAAGGTGGCTACCATCTTTTGTGCAATGACGGCACTTTTTCCAATACCGGAAACAACTACACGTCCTTTTGCTTCGTGTACGATGCTAATGGCTTTAATAAAAGACTCGTCAACATAGTCTGCCAGCTTTGTCACAGCTTCAGCTTCTAACCTGATCGTCTCCAAGGCTGTTTTTACAACGGTTTCTTTTGAGAACATAAGTACAAATATAGTTGTGGAACAACATATTTACCTAAAACGATTGTTTTGTACCTCAAGTTTAACAGTACTTAACGGATGCTTTCGTTGAAGGTCCTGTCATATTCATAATTAGCATAGCTTTTGAAGAGATAGCTGAAGCCAAATGAAAGCCCGTAGTTGATCGTTCGCATATCTTTAGTGAAACTAAGCAGGGAGTGATAGTCTCCTATTTTGTTAGTAAGCAGGTAGTGGCTGTTTTTGGCTGTATTTGAGAAGGTTTGGGAGATGAAATATCCGCCAAAACGCATCACAAATTGAGGCCCCGCCTTTATATGTAGATTTAGTTGCCCCATATATCCGAGAGACTTCTGAAGAAAATGAACTTCTCCCGTATTTTTTTTCACACCCTGGTCAAGGGCAACATTATACCCTATGGTTCTGAGGTCGTCAAAGTAGTTCGAGATATTTCCCTTAGGGTTATCCTTATAAAATTCATTTCGGGTGATCAGCCAGTCTTGTGGCATAGGTTTCGGCGAATTGTCGTACACGGTTTCCGGGTTTGCGCCGGCACCTTTGAATTGATAGATGGCCTCATAGTCAAAACTGGCATCCGATGAGTACGTGCTGGTCATCGTGGTGTTAAAGATCCCGCCGGCTTCAGCCGATACCGACAGCATGTCAGACACAGGTATGCTGTATCTGAGCAATACAGGGATGTTCACATTAGTCGATTTGATACTTTCTTCAATTCCGTCTCTTGCGTTGAGCACTTGGCGGAATACGTTGTCCTTATAATCGTAAGCTTTATATTCCACATGAAATGTATCAAGCTTTATAAATCCTTGTTGTATAAATGTCATGACACCGGCCTCAATACTAAGCCGGTTTCTCTTATCCAGGTATCGCCCCAATTGCAGGTGATACCCCAATGTGCCCGTATTGTTGTAGGTCATTTTTCCGTCTACTGCATTCACTGCCTCCGTATAATTGGCAGTAAATGGAATAGAATTGAATTTTTGTTTTACGATCCCGGTTTTTAGGTCAGCATCAAAATAATATTTGGTTTTATAAAACCCTCTCACCTGCGCAAAGCTCGTTTGCACAGCCAAAAGAATTGATGCTATAAAAATTAGTTTTTTCATTTTTATTCTTTCACAAATATTCCCGATCCGATTCTTTTACCTGAATTGCTCAATGCAACCATATACGTGCCGGGAACAAGGTCGCTTACTGTTATCTTCCCTTTGGCCGCCTTTATGATACTCGTTTTTTTCTCCCTGCCAAGCATATCAAATACCTTCACTTCTGTCAATCCGGCAACCGTCAATCCGGTCACCTCAATATTTACAACCTCGTCAGCAGGGTTGGGGTATAAATGTATCTCAATATTGTTATCGTAGGTAGTGTTGCGTAATGCGGTTGGGGTGTTGTAATAAGATTTTTGAAGACAATTGTGCTTGCTGGTCAGTACCCAATAGTATTTAGAGCCAAAGTCTGGGTTGGCATTATAATAGCTTTGATTCACCATGCCTTCCAATATTGCGGAGTCCAATGTGCTGGCATCATCGTATCCCCACTGGTAGCTGTCTGCGGTATTATCAAGGCAAACGAATTCGGGTGAGTAATACGATATTCCCGGCATATCTACCTGGTCGTGGCTTACATGAAATACGATGCTATCTCCGCTGCCGCAACCTGTAGACGATTGCATGGCTACGAATCGAACAATACCATCGCCCTCATTATGAAAGCTAACCAGGCAATATTGCTTGCCTGCGCCAGTTGCATAAATTTCGGCATTGCTCGCGCTCCAGACATAGTGCATACCTGCTTTTTCTGGCTCAGATACACCAAAATTTCTGAAGTAGGTCTGTGAGCATAGCGTTGTGTCAGGATGCGTGTTGATGCGCATGGTCTCAGGTGTAGGATCAATGATAATGATTGTTTGTGTTTTTGCCGTGCCGCAACTGTTTGTATAAGTATAAGTAATGCCCGCAGCACCGGCTGCAATAGCTGTTACCTGGCCATTTACATCTACGTCGGCTAATGATAAATTTCCGCTGCTCCAGGATCCGCCCACGATGCTGTCGCTAAGCAATATGGAAGCTCCTGCGCATACTCTTGTTGGTCCGGTGATTTTTCCGGCGTTCGGCAATGGTTTCACGGCTATGGCCGCAGATGCAGTACCGCATGCAGCGGCCGATGTGTAGAAAATTGTAACGGTGCCCGTATGCAATGCCTTTACATTTCCGGAAGGATCAACGGTAGCTATGCTAATATTACTTGATGACCATGTTCCACCAGGGGTGAAGTCGGACAATGAAATGTTTGTTCCTTCACACACCTCTGCCGGTCCTGTTATTGCGGCAACTACCGGCACAACTGTAGCTGTAATACTTACGCTGCACCCGACGGCAGACATATAGGTGATAGTTGCCGAGCCTCCGGCAATTCCGGTAAGTTTTCCACTGGCATCTATTGTGGCAATTGATGGGGCACTGCTGCTCCATGAGCCACCGCCAAACGAGTTACTAAGCAATACAGAAGACCCGGCACATACCTTAGGTATGCCTGTTATACTTGGTGGTACCGGATTTATGGTGACCTGTACTGTAGCATAGCATCCGGTAGATAAAGCATATGTAATAGTTGCTGTGCCTGTTGCAGTCCCGGTGATCACACCGCTTCCTCCTGCTACGCTTACCGTGGCGTCCGGGGAACTCCACAGGCCGCCAGGTATGGCGTCGCTCAAAGTTGAAATATTACCCAGGCATAGGTTCTTAGCTCCCGCAATAGCAGACGGCAATGGATTTACAGTCAATTGTTTCGCAACAAGGCAACCTGTTGTTAATGTATAGCTCACTGTTGCCGTTCCGGCAGCCGATCCACTCACAATACCGGATGTTGAGCCTATGCTCAGTATGGTTGAAGATGTGCTCCACGTTCCGCCGGTCGATGCATTGCTCAGAGATGTCCCTGTGCCGACACACATTTGCGAGCTCCCGGTTATAGCTCCCGGCAATGGGTTAACCGATACGGTTTTTGTTGTGTTACAGCCGGTAGGAAGTGAATAGGTTAATGTGACAGTTCCTGCGGAAATAGCCGTAAAGAAGCCTGATGATATTGTGCCTACGGTCGTATTGCTGCACGACCATATGCCCGAAGGCGTAAGGTTCTTATATGTGGAGGTGTCCGTTGCGCAAATGCTGTTCTTCCCGGTAATGGTTAATGGTACAGGGTGAACTGATACGGTTTGCAGCGCGCTACAGCCAGTAGATAAAGCATAAGTGACGGAAGCCGTGCCTGCAGCCAGTCCGGTGAGGGTGCCGGTTACCGGACCTATGAAAATTGTTGCTGTGTTACTTGTGCTCCAGCTTCCGCCGCTCACAGCATTAGTTAATGTAATGGCCATGCCTGCACAAACAGTAGATACACCCGTTGGTGAGACCGGTGTGGTGTCTACTGTGAATCTCTGTGTAGCACTGCACCCGGATGATAGTGTATAGGATATCGTAGAGGTGCCGGGTTTTATTCCCGAGGTCATTCCTGTGGTGGCGTCTATGGTCGCAACGCTTGTATTGCTGCTGCTCCATATGCCGCTGCTGGTTGCGTCATTCAGCTTGGAAGAGCTCCCTGCACACACATCAGTTTTTCCTGTTATCGGCTTTGGCACATCATTCACCCTTACTGTCATACTGGCTTTACATCCGGTAGACAGCAAACTGTATTCTATTCTGGATGTGCCCAATGCATAGGTAGTAGCAGATCCCGTAACAGGATCAATTCGAACCGCTCCGGTATTACTGCTGCTCCATACACCGCCGGATGTTGCATCACTGAAGAGCACAGTTGTGCCAAGACATAGGTTCTTATTTCCGATGATAGTGTCAGGGCCGGGATTGATGGTAATATTTTTTGTAAAAGACCCGCTGCACCCGGCCGCATTGGCTGCAGTAAGTGTTATAGGAAAAGTACCGGCCACACTGTAGGCAAATACGGGTGAGCGGAGCGTGCTCGTTCCGCCGGCGCCAAAGGACCATGTCCATGTATTGGGTGGCAGGAACATGGCGGCAGATGTATCAGTGAACGTCACATTGCTGTATTGACATACAGGGTTGGGATTGATCTTAAATCCTGCGGTAATGGTGTCAACTCTTATGGTGTCAGCGCCATAGCTGAAATTGCTGCAACCCGATACGCCGGTGAGCACAAGCTTTGGCATATATGAACCTGGATTGGCATAAATATGAGAAATAGTATCTGATATGGATGGGTTCGATATCACGCCATCGCCAAAGTCCCATACCATGTCGATGATCTTACTGAATATTCCTTTAAAATGGACAGGAGAAGATAAGCAAACATTTAAAGGTGTGTATGTAAAGGCTCCCGTATAGCCAAATACACGCACGTCGGCAGAAGCAGTATCTATACAACCATACGGGTTGGATACCTTAAGGTTGATATGGTATTGTCCCGGGCTTACGTATATATTGCTGGGGTATACATCAGTCGAATAGCTACCATCACCGAGGGACCAGAAGTCGAATGTAGCGCCTGTGCTGGTGTTGATGAAGTTTACCGTTAATGGTGGACAAACAGCAAATGAGTCGTCAACATGGAATGAAGCCTTGGGATTTGGATTTACGATCACATAATTTGGCTCCGATGCGGTGTCCGAACATCCATATATATCATTGGCGATCAGTCTTACTGTGTAACTCCCCGGTGTTGTATAGGTATGTACTGGCAGCGCAAGTGTCGAGGTGGTACCATCACCAAATGACCAAAGCCAGGAACTGCTCCCCGTAGACGTATTATTGAAGCTGATAGTTACTTTTTCGCAGGTATATGTACTACTGGCAAGGAATCCTGCCTTAGGTCTGTGCACGGTAGGCTTGGATGCGCTGACAAGTGTGTCTGAGCATCCAAGGTTATCGGTAACAATTTCTTTTATTGTATAGCTTGCAGATGCCGTATATGTGTGTGTAGTAAAAGGTGTGGTAAGTGTGCTGCTGGTGCCATCACCAAAGCTCCAGGCATAGGATACTACAGAAACTCCTGCAACATCAGTTGAGCGGTCGGTAAAATAGATCGCTGTTGACGGGCAGGTAGCCGGCGGGGTAAAGTCAAACGTGTCTGTTGGTTTCGCTACAAGCACATGTGCATATGCTGTGTCATAACAATTGTGATTATCCTGGCAGATGACCACGATTGAATTGTCTCCTTTTACAACCATTGGGTGATAGATGGTGTCTCTCCAATCGCGGGCAAGTGGTGGCGGCGGGTCAGGCAGGTGCGTGTCTGTAAGTATGCCGTTATTATACCATCTGAGCTTATATGGATTGGTAGTGTCGGTGCGGTATATTTGGAGAGAGATCGTATCTACCACATCTCTGCAAAGTGCAGATAAGTATGGGTGTACCACAATCGCCATGCGTTGCAATTCGATTGTGATACTTCCTGTATCCCGGCACCCCGTTGTCGGATTATAGGTGGTTAACGTTGCCACATAGGTGTTCAGGCCGGGGTAATAATGGGTAGGGTTATCAAGAGTAGAGGTTGTACCATCACCAAACTGCCACAAGTGAGAAGTATCACCTATGGTATACTTTGTATAAGTCATACCATTTCTGGGTATGCAGGTGTATGTATTCAGAAAGCGGGCATTAGGACCGTCAATCGTATCTTTTTGAGGTGCTGTCGGAGTAGACTTGCAGCCATTGTTCCACATCACAAGTTTTACGTCATGTATGCCCGGTTCTTCAGACCGGTGTATGTAGATGGGACTTTGCGAATCTTTCAGTGCTCCTTCTCCCAGGTCCCATGTATAATTGTCGGCTAAAGAGTTGTCGGGAGAAGTACTTGTCAGAACCATGGGTTGTCCGGCACACAGATGTGTTGGACTCATTGTGAAAGATGGGTTAAGCGTTTTCCCGACTTTGATCTCAAAAGTTGTGTCAACTGCACACCCGTTAACGGTGACTGCGTGACAATGTGCGATATACTTACCTGTAGCTGTATAAATGTGTATTGGGTTTGATCCGGTAGCTGTTGGAGACCCATCTCCGAAATCCCATACGTAGCTGCTGAGGGCATAAGGGTATGGGAATACCAGCTCGTCACAACCAGGGTCAGGACATGGCGGATGTGGGTGCTTGATCTTATAAAAAGTAAGTACATGAAAGTGTGTATGCAACGGCGCGCAACCTATTACCGAATCAGATAGCGTCAGTACTATAAATGGATTTTTCATGGTGTCGGCAATACTGGCCGAATCTACGCAGCCAAAGCCATTGGTATATATCATATATACCGGGTAGATGGGTGGTTTTATGGTATTGCTGAAATTGTGGATCACAGAATTCCCTGTAGCCACTCCATCACTGAAGTCCCACTTGACTGTTGTGCCGGCAGGTACGGTAGCATTAAAACTGACAGTAGATGCGGGGGTACAAAGTTGGGAAGCTGTAAATGAACCAGTGTTGTTTACAATAGTTACAGGATGAACTACCGAATCGTAGCAAGTGTCGTTGTATACAATAAGCTTTACATTGTATGTGCCTGGTGCGATATATACATGCGAACCTGTATCAGAGAAACCGATGAAACCATCCCCATAGTCCCATTTGCTTGTAGTATATTTTGAGCTGGTATTCACGAATCTTACCTCCCGTTTGATGCAGGCGGTTGTGACAGGTGTGAATGACGCATTAAACCCACTCACACCAATTGCACTAGGTAGAATGACACTGTCGGCACAGCCGTTTGCGTCCTTTACTGTTAGTTGTATATCATACCAGCCGGGTACCGAGTATCCGTGAGCCGGTTTGGTGGCATATGATGTCGTGCCATCTCCAAAATGCCAGGTCTTGACAAGTGGTAGCTTTCCTGTTACCGAATCGGTGAACAGGATACTGCCGGGCTTGCACAGGTAGTTGTCTGACATCTTGAAGAATACGCCTGGCTGTGGTTGTATGTTGACAAATCCACCCTTGGTATTAGTATTTACACACCCCTTGCTGTTCATTGCAAACAGTGTTATGCTGTAGCGGCCGGGTGTCACAAAGTAATGCGTTGGATTGACAGAGACCAATGATATACCATCCCCGAAGTTCCAAACGTAGGATACACTGCCCCACGCATTTGAAACTGTTGAGTTCGTAAAATTCACAGGTGCCATTGGGCATACTGAAGTATCCGTGGAATTGAAATTTACAGTCGGCTTGCCATAGGCGCGTATCACGAGTGTTGAGTCTTTCGACGTCACACCGTCAGAAGCAGTGAGTGTTACCGAATATGTGCCGGCTGTCACATACGTAGCGGAAACGTCTTTTGCAGTAGAGGTGATCCCATTCCCAAGGTCCCAATGATAACTTGTCGCGTTTTTTGAAGAGTTGACGAATCGTATAACTAGAGGAGCGCATCCGGCCGAATCGGAATATCTGAATTCTGACGTCAGTTGCCCGCTTGCAGCAAACCCCGACAACAGAAATAGCACTACTAAGAACGTTATTGGTGAATATCTGCTCAGATATATATAGGGTATACGTCGGATCATTCAATACAGAGTTATAGTGACCACCAGGAATCTTGTTTCGCGGATCAGCTCATTTATAAGCCTAAATATAAGAAAAGTGCATGGATAAACCATGAACACATGAGGGTCTTGTGAATATCTTAGGTCATAATTTACTGACCCAGTTCTGAATTACTTTTTTATAAAGAGTATAAGCTGGCTGTACATCAAGCTGATAAAACGGGAAATCTTTGGCAGACTGCATAACATTGTTAAGATTCAGATTTTTCTGTTTCACAGATAAAAAAATACCTTTTTCATGCAAAGAGAGTCCCAGGTATTCTTGCTCGGTTTGTCCCGGTGTGGGGACGATGATCGATTTTTTGCCCAAAGCTACTAGGTCCATCAGTGTCGAATAACCGCTACGGCAAACAACAGTTGCGCATTCATTGAGTTCGTACAGTAGTTCGTCACCGGTAAGCAGAGCGTGGTATCGTATGTGCTGAGGGATATCTTTTGGTGGTAAGGCATGTTCGTTTCCGGCCACAAAAGTTACCTGTCCGTCATACCTCGCTACCTGCTTCCACAAAGATGCAGCAAGGATACTTCTCTGGGGTTCAGGTCCAGAGAGCAGAATGAGTATTCTGTCAAGGTTTACGGCAACATCTCGCCTTTCGAATCTCGATAACAATCCTATATATTCAGCTCTGTCCGGCATCCTGTCCGGATGCGACAGGCATCCACCAAGATTTATCTCTCCGCTTATATCTGGTATCCAAACTGCTTCAAATCGGTTGAGGTATTGGTAATGCACCTTTTGAATGATCCGGTCAGGAATGGCCCCCAACCCTGTTATTAATCCCGGTTGGTGAGTGACGATCACTGATGGTATATCGTCATGAAAAGATCCGTATCGATTGTCCGATACGATGCCATGTATATTATGTTCTTTGCATATTTGCTTCAGAAGCCGGTTTTCCCTTTTTATTGACCTGTGAATTGAAGGAAGTTGACTGACAATACCCATTTGCGCCCATCTGTTGAGGGCAGAATAGGAGACATTATATCCTTCCAAATGTACATATGCCAGATCGGCGATACTTTTTTTGACAAATGAGCACTGCCATTGATTGCCTGCAAATACAACATGATGCCCCATCTCTTGAAGGAACTGTATCATCGGAAGGCAGCGGGTTGTATGCCCCAGCCCCCAATCCAGTGGCGCAACTAATATGTTCCGTTGTTTGTTGATTGCCAATAATCCTTATTTTTACAAAAGTATGAAACGTAGCAGGGTAGAGAGGCTCATCGGGTATATTCTTTTTATCTGCTTTCTGGTTCCGTTGGCACAAGGTTGCCGTAGTGCCAGAAAGTGCGGATGCGGGGCCGACCTGATGCGGGCTTACACGCCTCATAAAAGGCATAGTTATTAAACGGGTATCTGATGAACAGGCGATACAGTGAACCTACTTGGGAGAAATACTCCGCAAATATTATTGCCACCAATGTGTCTTCGGCTGTTTTTTTGGCCTCATTTCTTAGTTACATGACATCAGGCAGTGATTACGCTTCTGCTTTGGAGGTTATCGACCTTCAGCGATACAAGGTAATCGGTAGTCAACTGAAGGTGCGAATGGCCCTTCGTGAAAGGGCGCGTGTACCATTCGTCTTCGTCGTAGGAAAGAATTGATATCTGTCGCCATACAGGAGTGATAATTCAGCCAAATTGAACTACGGGAACATATAGTTTATAGAAGTTTTTGGTTTTAGGCTGCATAAATCAAGGTCATATTTTTATAGGTTTACCATACACTGATTCCGTTCATTATCTTTACAGCCATCACCAAATACTAATGAACCAACCCCTGCCATTCTTCAACTGGTCTCTCCGCAGAGCCATGGCTACGGAGCCGGATAGCTTTCTGAGAGCTAGGATCCGTATCATATTAATGATATTGATTTTTTCGCTGCTCAAAGCCGCGATCGTTATTTGCATGGGCGCTGCTTACGGGCAGCATTTGCAGGTAATACGGGCATCGGTAGCTTTTTTATTATACCTCTCTATCACCAAGGTTGTTTTGTGGCGCCCGTCGCTGATCAATGTTATCGCGCACATTATGCTTATCGCCGGGCTGCTTATCATTTGGACGAACATCTTTATTTATGCGCACAGGATAAATCTGATAACCGTACAGTTTGTTTTTATGGTCGCGCTCAGTGCTTTTTACATCCTGGGGAGCATGGGTGGCATCATTTATTCTGTTCTCAGCACCTTGCCGGTGTTGCTGCTGATTTTCCTGAAAGGCAATATGGAAGTATATTTTGCTGGTAGCGGACAGGAATTTGCGTCGCCCGGGCATGAGATAATTATCTTGCTCAATTTTATTTCAATATTGCTGTCTCATTATCTGTTTTTTGAGGCATTCCGGCAAAACCTCGCTGAAAAAGAACAGCTGAATGCACAATTGCAAGAGTCTATTGCAGAAGCTAGAAAATTGGCTGAGACAAAATCAAATTTCTTGTCTACAATGTCTCATGAATTGCGCACACCACTCAATTCGGTGGTCGGTATCACGGAGTTATTGGCAGAAGATGCGCCGCATGAACGACAGAAAGAGAATCTGAAGATACTGCAGTCATCTACACTCGATCTGCTTTCTTTGATCAATAATGTATTGGACATTAACAAAATAGATTCAGACAGGCTGGAACTGGAGACGGTTTCTTTCCAATTGGCAGATTTTATGAGCAATATCTGCTCCGGATTAAAAATAAAAGCTGCCGATAAAAGACTGAACTTCGTTCTCAATATTGATCCTGAATTGTCTGGAATACATGTGGTAAGCGACCCTACACGCTTGTCTCAGCTTATTTACAACCTGGGTAGCAACGCCATTAAGTTCACGGAGAAGGGTAGTATAACCGTACAGATCGGCTGTGTTAACAAGACAGAAAAGACTGTTACAGTTATGTTTTCTGTCACAGATACAGGCATAGGCATACACCCCGACCGTCACGAAAAGATATTTGAATTGTTTACGCAGGCCGAGTCTCATATTACCCGGAAATATGGAGGTACTGGTCTCGGGCTTGCCATTGTCAAACAATTACTTGGCTTGTTTGGTAGCGACATCCGGTTGGAGAGCAGTATTGGAAACGGTGCTAAATTTTCCTTTACGATCACTTTCGAGATTGCCGATGAGGATCGGGAGATCGTAATGCCTGAACGAATAGCTCCGGAAGACCTCAGCGACCTGAGAATCCTTGTCGCCGAGGATAATGACATTAACCGGCTGATCATGAAGAAACAGTTGGACAAACTGAATATCAAGCCAGTGATCGTAGAGGACGGGAAGCGGGCATATGAGGCGTGTATTGCTCAAAGCTTCGATGCAGTGTTACTCGATCTGCATATGCCGGGTATGGGGGGGTATGATGCTATCAGGTTGATTCGTGCAATCCCCGACCCGGAAAAGTCTGGGGTAGTGGTAATTGCATTCACCGCTTCGGTTACAGAACAGCAGCGAATTTTTGAGGCAGGATTCAATGATTTTCTATACAAGCCGGTCAATATGCATGAACTCCGCGACAAACTTGAGCGCATGGTATTAAAAAAGAAAAAATAAATACACCTCTTTTCACCACACAAATAAATATATAAAATTCTATGTGAGGTGTCCCGGTACAGTATCCGATTTTTTTTTTCTGATTTTTCTGAATAGCTTTATCTCATTGCATAAAACAGGTATAGGTATATTCAGTTAATTTTTATCAGGGATACAGAAATGTTTGCTTTGCAGCGTCCTTTTTTTAATTTTAAGGCCGTTTAGAAATATTATCGGTTGTAGCACCTGGTGTGCATAACTATTAAACAAAACGTATGGAAATGAACAATGTGCCTGCGGGCCGGCAGGAGGATGATTTGAGCTTGACATCCGGGATGTCGCGCCGTAATTTTTTCCGGTTGGCTGGTGGTATTGCTGGTGCCGGTGCGGTACTGTCTGCTTGCCACCCCCGTACACGAACATCTGATGTATACTTGGGGTCCGATGATGTAGCGCTGCTTAACCTGCTTTATATAACTCAGCAACTCGAAGCTGCTTTCTACACACAGGCTTTTGCTACTCCGTATTATGGAATGAATCCTACTGAATATGATCTGCTTAAAGATGTGCGCGATCAGGAGATCGGTCATAGAGAATTCATAAAAAAATTGCTCGGCAAGGATGCCATAGCAGATATTTCACCTGATTTTTCATTGGTTACCTTCGCCGATCGTACCAGTGTAATGACTTATTCTGTGATATTGGAAGACATCGTGGTCTCTGCATTCAATGGTGTGGCTCGTCTGTTCCAGAGTACAGATCACCTGCTTACATTTAGCAAAATGGCCTCTGTCGAAGCTCGCCATTCGGCATATTTCCGCAACTTGCTTGATTACGGCACATTTGCGCTGAGTAGTTCAAGTGTCGGCAATGCAACAGACGCGGATGGTCTGGATAAGATCAGTTCGCCGCATGCCGTACTTACACAGGCTCAGACATTCATTCATACCAGGTTTGATGCAAGCAAATTACCTAACTAAGCTATACTAAGAACATGAACTTTAAGCACATAATAAAAGAGATAGAGCAGGCAGAGACCGGTTTGTTCGAGCAAGCCGATCGTCGTGATGCGTTGAGAAGCTTCGGTTCCAAAGTTGCGCTCGCAGCTGTACCGCTTGCTTTAGGTTCCCTGTTTAAAAAGGCCGAAGCGCAAACTACCGGAGATACTGTGATGCAGGCACTCAATTTCTGCCTGGAGATGGAATTCTTCGCATACAACTTCTACCATACTGGCAATAATACCGGGGCTCTCGTGCGTGATATTGATAAAGCGTCTCTGAATATAGTGGAAGATCAGAAACTCGCGCATATCAAGTATTTGATGACTGCCATCACCAATTTGGGAGGCGTACCATATACCCCCAAGAACTATGACGCCACCGCCGCAAATCCTTATTATATCCACACGGGCACTTACGATTTTACCGCTGGCGGTAAATGGGCTACATTCAGCGATTATCCGACCTTTATTGCACTCGCCGAAGCGTTTGAAGATACTATACTTGGAGGGTACAAAGGCGAGCTGTACGCTGTCCTCAACGATAAGAACGCGCTGGAGCAAATGATGAGGTTGCAATGTGCAAATGCACGTCATGCATCGCACGTACGTTATATTAGGCGCCTGCTCGATTACGCATTGGCTCCTGAGCATCCTGCTCCATGGATCACAAATAATATTCCGCCGCTTGCAGGATTGCAGGCTTTTTATAACGGAGAAGAATTACAAGGTCAGGAAGGAATTGACATCACGACATTGCCGGGCACGGTTCCCGCGGCCTCGGCTACAGCTGCGTTCGATGAGCCAAAGGATAAAGGCTCTGTACTTACGTTGCTGGCTCCCTTCAGGATACCATAAGAATACAAGACATATAAAAAACAAAGCGGCGCATGTGCCGCTTTGTTTTTTATATAGCGATTGCTGCTAAGTAAAAGAGGCCCAGTTCTTCAGTAGTTGCATACCGGTAGAAGTGCCCACAGATTCGGGGTGAAACTGTACCCCCACGCATGGATATTGCTTATGCGCCAGCGCCATTATCACACCATCGTCGGCCCGGGCTATTACCTCTGCATCTGTACCTGTCAACTGGTCTATGGCCAGGGAGTGATAGCGCATCGCGGTAAATGGATTGGGTATGTTTCTGAAAAGCCAGTGGTTGTTGTGGTGCACTGCGCTTACCTTGCCATGCATCGGGTATGGAGCGGTCACAAGCTGTGCGCCAAAATACATACCCAGCGCCTGGTGGCCGAGACACACACCCAATATAGGGATGCGTGTATAAAAATGGGCGATGGCAGCCATAGTTATCCCGGCCTGTAATGGTGTTTCAGGTCCCGGGGAAATAATGAGCCGCTGAGGTTCAAGCGCTATCAGTTGGGGCAGTGTTATTTCATCATTCCGGTAAACAACACATTCATTACCTGTTTGCAGCAGGTGATCGTGGAGTATCCAGGTAAATGAATCATAGTTATCAATGAGCACCCACATGATCTTTCTGGTTTAGGGTGTCAAAGAAATGTTGCAGGTTGCTAAATGTGTCTTTTACAAAGGGCCACAGCTTACCCACCTGCTCACAGAACCAGGGCGCAATGCCCGATACCCACGTGTATGTCTTTGAGGTGCTGATTGTTTCAGCGGTTATGATGTTCATCTTACTGCCTATCCATAACACAGAGCTCCATAATACCACACCCAGGAAAACATAAAGCAGCCCGCCGGCTAACTTATTGACCACTCCCAGCAGCATTCCTTCCATGGCTTTCTGTATCAGGTTGGCGATAAGCCTCACTACCAGCACCACCACAATGAATAATACAATGTAGCTAACCAGTTGCGCCCATCCCGATGTGATGTATCCATTCGCCAGCAGCCACGCTGCAAAGGCGTGAGATAACTTAAGCGCGCAGATGATACCGAGTAGAATGGCTACAACGGAAAACGCGGCTAATATGAAGCCTCTCATATAGCCGCGAATGAAAAATAAAATGATCAGTATTAGTCCGGTTACGTCAAGTATCATATCAGGCAAGCAATTGCTTTACAGCTTCAGAGATGGCTTTGCCATCAGCTTTACCGGCCAGTTGCTTGGTAGCAGCCCCCATCACCTTGCCCATGTCGGCTGGTGTCTTGGCGCCTACTTGATCTATGATGGCTTTCAGTTCTGCTTTCAGCTCCTCTTCCGACATCTGTTTGGGCAGGAACCTCTCTATGATGGCCAGTTCCTCTCTTTCTTTGCCGGCAAGGTCTTCACGTCCTTGCTTTTCAAATATATCCAGTGAGTCGCGGCGCTGTTTGGCCAGTTTTTGCAACATTTTCAGCTCCTGCGCTTCATTTATTTCACCCGTAGCGCCTTCTGCTGTTTTTTCAAGAATGATGGCCGCCTTGATAGCGCGAAGGGTACGCAACCCCGCTTCGTCTTTAGCGCGCATAGCGTTCTTCAGTTCGTCCATTACTTTTGCTTCCAGGGACATATCCGGTAAAATTAAAAAGGTTAATTATTGTGCGTCAACAGCCGCTGTTGCTTTCTTCAGGAAGTTCTTTGCAAACTCTTTCAGTTCCGCAGAGAGTTCATCATTTCTGGTAGCTCGCGAATAGGTGTCCGCCATTCCGTAAAATGTCTGATAGAAAAAATCATTCATTTCATCTACGGTCATTTTACTCGTCCACAGATCTATACGCAATGCAGATTTATCTTCGCCATCCCACAGGCCCAGTAAAAGTGCTTTTGCATTTTGCCAGTCTTTTACACCACCATCAGGGGCTGTCCATTGAATGGCCTCAGGCATTTTATCTTCTGCCAGCTCTATCTGGATATTAATGTTTGATTTCATTGGTTTGAAATTTAAAACTGAGCATCAAATGTACAGCTAAAAGCGGAACTGGGTAAATACAAATAGGGTTAAACGAACGTTAATCGAAAAATTTGACGCTCACCGCCTCAACATACAGCATGTGAACACGTTAAATAAAAATAATTATACTTATTTATTGTTCCCTGCCCACTTGTTCAGTTGCTTCACGCATGCAGAGATATCTCTCGGCAGGGGGGCTTCTGCGGTTATCATGGTGCCATCCTCTTTGGCAAAACTTAACCGGTAGGCATGCAGGGCCAATCTGTTCAGAAGTGGCTTTTCAACTTCATCTTTTTCAGATACCCTATACTTCTTTTTGATTGATGATAAATAGAAGGGCTTGCCGTCACCATACATCTCATCACATACTATCGGGTGCCCTATCGACTGCATGTGCACACGTATCTGGTGGGTGCGTCCCGTGTGTATCTGGAACTGTACCAGTGCATACAAAGGCCATTGCTCCACCACGCGGTAGTCTGTTATGGACATTTTACCCTTTCTCGCAACGGTCATCTTCCCCGGAATGCCCGGATGCTCGGCTATCGGGCTTTCTATGCGCCCGTCCTCCGGCACCACAATACCGATGACAAGGCCTGCATACAGCTTCGTTACTTCATGTTCCTGGAAGAGCCTCGACAAATAACGGTGTGTCTGTTCATTCTTCGCAAAACAGATCACTCCGCTGGTTTCCCTGTCCAGGCGATGTACCACCCAGCGCTTCTCTCCGGCCTTTGTCTCCAGCATCTTATTAAGGCTGGGAAGCTCGTTGTTGTACCTGTCCGGTATCACAAGCACTCCGGCAGGCTTATTGACAATGATCAGGTCGTCATCTTCGTATAATGTATCTATCTGCATTAGTTGATTTCTTTTTTGTAGTTCCGCAGGCATTCGTCTTCTTTCTTTCTCATCAGGTCACGGTCAGCGGCCTTTTTGTCTTTAAAGCCACACAGGTGCAGGGCACCGTGAAATATGACGCGATGCAGTTCATCGGTATAGCTAACCCCGAATTTCCCGGCATTCTCCCGCACTCTGTCCACGCTGATGTATATCTCACCGGCCAGCATTTCCTTCGTTTCACTGAGATCGAATGTGATGATGTCAGTAAATGTATCATGCGCCAGGAACTGTTGGTTCATTGCCAGCAGGTACTCGTCGCTGCAGAAGATATACGTCAGCGCTACCTCGCGCACCTGCTTCAGGTGTTTCTGAGCCAGTTTGTCCAGGAAAGAAGAAAGCTTGCGCCTGTTCTTCAATCCCGGCCTTACCTCCTGTTCGTAGAATTTTGCCGGCATGCCCGTTGTTTGTGCAAAGGTAGGCGACAGGACATAAAAAAAGCTGCTTCCCGCACGGGAAGCAGCATATATAAGGATTATCTTCTGTTAATACGACCTGAAATGGTACACTAAGTAAGCAGAAAGCAGCAACACGATAGCCACCGCGGCCCAAAGCATGGAGTTGATACGCTTATAGCTGTTGTTGGCCTCTTTTACATTCTGCAGTTCAGTGATGTTATTAATGATGTTTTCCATGCGCGAGAACGCTGTTTCGCTCTTCGTTACATAGTCATACGCGCCATACTTCATGCTGTCCACGGCCACTTCCAGCTTGTCCTGCCCCGAGAGCATGATCACTTGTGCCGATGGCTTCAGCTCCTTGATCTTCTTCAGCACCTCCACTCCGTTCTGGGCATTGGGCAGGTGTGCATTCAGGTGAAAATCCAGCACAATGACAGCTGGGTCAAGGCTCAGGTCCTGAATGGCATCTTCCCCGCTGCTGTATGTTTTGATCTTAAACTGAAAACGCTCAGACAGGTAGTCCTTAAGCATCTCGTTCTGGATTGGCTCGTCATCAACCAGGAATAGATATTGTGTACTTTGATCCATAATCAGTGTTTCGGATGAGAAAAGTAGTAAAAATTCTTATAAAATTATAATCAAAGGCCTGCCAATGGCTTTTTGCGCCTTTTAGCTATTCGTTTTCAACTCCTCAAATGCCTTCACACAAAGCCGTTTCAGGTTGGCAACAAGGCCCGGGATACGCTCGTAGTGCGCCGTTTCTCCTGCCGATTGCTCGATCAGGAATATGTTGCTCACTTCTTCTTTTATTCCCATGTATGACATCTGTGGTTTCAGCGAGTGCGCAGCTATTTTCACAGCCTGGTAGTCCTTCGATGCCAGCCCCTTGTCTATACTGTCGAGCAACTTGGGCGCGTTCTCCAGGAACATGCCTACATATTTCTGCACTTTCTCCGGGTTGCCGCCCGTGAATGACCTGAGGAAGTTCATGTCTGTCACCCGGTCCGGCAATGGCGGCAACGTTTCCTCTTGTGCCTTTTTAGGTTCTGCCTTTTTATCTGCTTCATTCAGTGGCTGCGCGTTACCCATCACGGTGTCCATCTTCAGCAACAGTTCATCCGCATTGAATGGCTTTGAAACATATGCGTTCATGCCAATGTCAAAATATTGCTGCACATCTTCCTGCAACACATTGGCTGTCATCGCAATGATCCTCACGCTGCGTGCAGGTTCCGGTAATGTCGTACGTATCAGCTTGGTAGCGGTCACGCCATCCATCACAGGCATCTGTATATCCATCAGCACCACATCGTAGATCTCATTCTGCAACTTGTTGACCGCCTCCTGTCCGTTCACGGCCATTTGCAGGCGCAGTCCCGGAATGGTCTCCTTCAGCGTGTCTTCCGCCACCATCCGGTTGAACTCATTGTCTTCCACCAGCAATACTTTCAGTTGGTTGAGGCGTCTCATAGAGCTGTTATCCAGCGTATTTGCCTGCTTCACTTCTTCCTGCACCTTCGCCTCTTCAAATGGTATCACGGTCGTGAAGGTGGTACCCTTGCCCGGCTCACTCTGTACAGATATGTCGCCGCCCATCAGGCCCGCAAGCTGTCTTGATATGGTCAATCCCAGGCCTGTGCCGCCGAATTTGCGCGTCGTATCTGCCCCCGCCTGCGTAAAGCTGTCAAATATGCTGTTGATGTTCTCTGCCGCGATGCCGATACCGGTATCCGTCACGTCAAACTGTATAGACAGCTTATTTCCCTCACGCTTCAGCAGGGTGGCTTTTATCTCCACAAATCCTCTCTCGGTGAATTTCACCGCATTGCCCGCCAGGTTGATGAGGATCTGGTTAAGCCTTGTCGGGTCGCCGGTAAGCCTGTTGGGGATACGCTCGTCAATGGACAGCTTCAGCATCAGCTTTTTTTCCTCAGCTTTCAGCAGTAACATATCCCGCACACTGTTCACTATCTCGCGTGGCGAGAAGTCAACATGTTCTATCACTATCTTACCCGATTCTATCTTCGACAGGTCCAGTATGTCATTGATTATCACCAGAAGGTTGTCTGCCGATAGTTGTATCGCGTTCAGGTAGCGCAGTTGGTCCGGCTTTGGATCTTTGGCCAGAAGCAGTCGTGTCATGCCCACTATCGCGTTCATCGGTGTGCGTATCTCATGGCTCATATTCGCCATGAACTGGTGCTTGAGAAAAGCCGTCCGCTCGGCTACTTCCTTCTCCTTTTGCGCCAGCTCTATCTGCTGCCTCACCTGCAGGTTCTTGATCTCATCAAATACCTTCTGCTTGAATATCTCTTCCTTCAGTTGCCCGAATGCTTTCAGGTGAAAGAACGCTTTCGGCACATCTCCCATCTTGTCATACAGTGCAGACAGGTATTCATGTATGCTCATCACATCATGGCGACGCATATACTCCGATGCCAGCAGATAAGCTGAGTTCAGTGATTCCTGTGCCTGACGGTAGTTGTTGTCGTCCATGTATAGGCGGCCCAGGTAAAAGTGGCAGATGATCTGCACCTCTACATTGCCCAGCAATTTCGATTCCCGCAGCGCATTGGTCAGGTATTTGCTGGAGTTGTCAAAGTTGCCCATCTTATAGTACACCTTACCCAGTCCGCTTTCTGCCATCACATAGGCTGCGGTCTCCGGTTCAGAGTGGCTGCGGTTCTCTTCAAAATAGTGCAGCGCTTCATCAAACTGTTCTTTCTTGAAATAGATATTGCCGAGTGTATTGTAGATGTTCAGCAGGCTGTTGATGTTGTGTACCCGCTCAAAGATCGGCAGGCATTTCAGGGCATACTCCAGCGCCGTGTCATAGTCGTTAAGGTCATACAGCAGGTTAGAGATGCTCGACAGGATCACCGACTGGTAATACTCATCGCCTTGCTGTTCATTTATGGCAAGCGCCTTCTCATAGTTGGTCAGCACATTGGCCATGTCGCCCAGGTCACGGTATATATTTCCCAGGTAGTAATAAGCTGTGGCCTCTATATTCAGGTCGCCCATTTTACGCGCTACAGACAGCGCCTCTCTCAGCACACCTATGCCTGCGTCATACTCTCCCTTCAGCCGGTTGCAGAAGCCCTTCAGGCACAGCCCCCTTCCCAGTCCCGACTGGAAGCCGAGCAACCTGCTCTTGGTCGTTATTTCAGCAGCCATCTTGGTGGCCTCATCCACGTCAAAATTCTTTATTTCCTCCGCTATGCTCAATTGCACATCCAGCCTGCTCGTTTCATCCGTCTGGTGGGCCAGTTTTTCCAGCAGCTCTTTATATCTGGGAGTATCTATCATCTGTCAGATTGAATTTCAAAAAAAATAAAGATCAATACCATTTTACGGTAGGGATAGGTATAACAAAAATACTACTCTATATAATAAGCGTCAAATGCCGTGTCTGTACTTATTTCCGCCTTTTTGCCTTTAGGGAACAATCCGTAAAGCGCGGAGCCGCTCCCGCTCATTGATGCATAGATGGCGCCCTGCCGGTACAACTGTTCTTTTATGGCGGCAAGGTCCGGATGTTGCCGAAATACAGGCCCTTCAAAGTCATTGCTTACATGGTCTTTCCATTTCTTTACCGGTAGCTCGCTCAGTTTCCTCAGGTCAAATGCCGCCGGTTCAGGCTGTAGCATACCAAAGGCCGCAGCCGTTGACACATGTACCCTCGGGCATATCAGTTGCAGGCTGTGGTCTGTCAGGTCTATGTCCACAGCGCTCATCTGCTCGCCCCTTCCGGTTGCAAATTGTGGTGTGTTATAAATAAAGAACGGGCAGTCAGACCCAAGTTGCAAAGCATAAGCGGCCAACTCTTCATTACTTAATTGAAGCTGAAAGAAGTCATTGAGCAGACGCAGCATAAACGCGCCGTCTGCCGACCCGCCACCAAGCCCCGCTCCCATCGGCAGTACCTTATGCAGGTATATATCCACAGCCTGTATTTTCCCGGGAAAAGCTGCGGCAAGGAGTTGATACGCCTTCCATACCAGGTTGTGCTCCACGTCTCCTGCCACTGCCAACCCCGACAGGTGCATTTTTGTCTCAGTGGCTGGTATTATTTCTATAACGTCTCGCAGCGCATCCTTTGCAGAAGATGCTACCGGGTAAAAGATGGTTTCCAGGTCGTGGTAGCCATCTGCCCGCTTTCTGGTCACATAAAGCCCCAGGTTTATCTTGCCATTTGGGAAACACAGCATATAAAGGGTGAAATTATGCGTATTTTTGAAAACCGACAGCAATAAATGAATGAAAGAGGTCATAAAACTGAACGATATACGCAAAAGCTATTACCTGGGAAAACAGGAGCTTCCTGTTCTCAAGGGTATCAACCTGGCTATCACGGAGAATGAATATGTGGCGCTCATGGGGCCCTCAGGTTCCGGCAAATCAACCCTGATGAATATCCTGGGCTGTCTTGATACGCCCACCGGCGGACAGTATGTGCTCAATGGTAAGGATGTGAGCAATATGGACGACGACCAGTTGGCCGATGTGCGTAATGTCGAGATCGGTTTCGTGTTTCAGCAGTTCAATCTCCTGCCCAGGCTCACCGCATGGGAGAACGTGGCGCTGCCGCTTATTTATGCCGGTGTCGGTAAGAAGGATCGTGAGGATCGTGCCCGCGACATGCTCACCAAGGTTGGTTTGGGAGATCGTGCGCATCACCGTCCCAATGAGCTTTCGGGTGGGCAGAGCCAGCGTGTGGCCATTGCCCGTGCGCTCATCAACAACCCTTCTATTTTGCTGGCCGATGAGCCTACCGGGAACCTCGATACTAAAACATCTGTCGAGATCATGGAGCTGTTCGGGCAGATACATGCGCAGGGCAATACCGTGGTACTGGTAACGCACGAAGAAGATATAGCCGAATATACGCAGCGTGTCATCCGGATCCGTGATGGCATGGTAGAGACAGATAAAAGAAAAGCCATGGTTTCCTGAGGGATTAGGGAAATGATGATCTGATTGTTTAATAAATAAAGTTTTAAGCCCCTTCAGGGGTTTGGGGTTTATGTTCAAGATATATACCAAGACAGGAGACAAAGGAGGCACCAGCCTGATAGGTGGTGTACGCGTCCCAAAGAATCACATCCGTATCGAGAGTTACGGCACGGTAGATGAGCTGAATTCATTCATTGGCATGGTGAGCGATATGGCAAATAATACCGCGGTCACGGAATTGCTTCGTGAGGTGCAGGACCGCCTGTTTACCGTAGGTTCTGTATTGGCTACGGCTCCCGACAAAGAGGTAAAGATGAAACTTCCCGACCTCCACGACACCGATGTGACATGGCTGGAAAATAAGATAGATGAAATGAATGAAGTGCTGCCGGAGATGCGGTCGTTTATTTTGCCGGGTGGCAACATCGCTTCTTCCACTTGCCACGTGGCGCGCTGCGTCTGCCGCAGGGCCGAGCGGCTGTGTGTGGCCATGCAGGAGCATAACGAAGCAGTGCCCCCAATAGTGATACAATACCTCAACCGTTTGTCCGATTTTCTTTTTGTGCTGGCGCGTTACATCAGCCACATCAATGAGGCTGCCGAGGTGCCATGGCGCCCTCGTGTATAGGAAAGCACCTATAGCTTACCGAGCACCTCTTCCACACCCGATACTACTGCGCCGGTGTCCAGCGACAGTACATTCCCTGCTACACCCACTAGTTTGGTAGAGATGTCTATTACCTTCTGCACGCTCTCTATCGTCCTCATGGCATTGGTCATTTGGTCTTCAGCTTCCGACAGTCTTTCAATGCTGCTTTTAGCCTCCTCTCCTATCTCTATCACGCTGGCCACAAACAGTTCTTTGCTTTTATTCAGCAGTTCCTGTGCGGTGCTGTTCATGTCTTGGATCTCTTGTTTGCTGAGTTTATCAAGCTGGTCATCTATGCGTTGCAATAAGGCTCTTGCCACCGAGCGGAGCGCGATACCGAGTTGTTCCAGGTTTACCATGGCGTCAGTTTTTACGTAATAGCTTTATTTGTTCATAAATAGCGTGTGCGTCGCCTACATAATGTTTCAGCAGGCTGCGCGCCTCTTCCGATGTCAGCTTGTTCTCCTTCAGTTTTGTGGCCAGGGCATGGTGCATCTCGCCTATTCTTGCCGTGCCGGCGCGTAGCTTTTCTATCAGTGTCTTTTGTGCCTGTAGCGTATTGCATTCCGCGGTGTACTGTTCTATGATGTGGATCCTCACATCACGGGCATCGCCGGCGGCTGTGGCTACGGGCGTATATTTAGCGCGCACTATGTCAAAGTCCGATTCCATGTTTTGCAGCAGCAGGCCCAGGCACCTGTCCGCAGCTTTGAATACTTTCATCACATCGCCATCATAGTCGCAGATCACTTTCCGCACTTGCTTTTCGCGGTAGGCACCCATCAGGTCATTCGCCAGCAGTGTAGCTATCTTCACAGAGGCATCCACTTGGTCTTTAGACACGCCGCCCAGCTTTGCCAGGAATTTATCGTCCGATTTTATCGCGTCGCCCAGGTTGCTGAAGTCCGCGTTCGCCAGGTCTTTGTCAGACAAGCGGCTAAGTGTTTCAAAGTACGATGTAAGCGAAGAAAAGAACAGCCCCACCACCTGGTCTGCTTTCAGTGCGCTGTCCAGCGCGCCCTGTCTGAAACTCATGTTCGGCATCGCCGCCTTATCGCCAAACCCCTTGTACATGTATTGAGGTACAGTGTACTTACGATAGCTTTCCGTAAAGGAGTAGCCCAGGTCATTGTAGGTGCCCAGGGTGGCTATCGCGGTTTTGGCAGCGCTGTTCACCTCTTCTATATCGGCACAGCCATGCAGCAGCACAGAGAAAGAGATCAGCAGGTACACACCTGCTGCCTTTGTAATAAGCCGGAACTTCCCGTTCATATGGGTCTTTTTCCCAAAATAACGGTTTTTTGAGAAGAATCGGGAGTACGCGTGTTTAATTTTTGGTAACTATATTTTGGAGACCCTCTTTTCATGCCGCCCCCCTTCAAAAGCTGTGGACAGGAAGATGTTCACCATGCTTTCGGCAAGTGGCAGGCCGATGAATCTAGACGGGATGCAGAGAATATTGGCATTATTATGCTGGCGTGCCAGTGCGGCCAGTTCTTCGTTCCAGCACAGCGCCGCCCGTATGTCCTTGTGTTTGTTGGCGGTCATACATACGCCGTTACCGCTGCCGCATACCAGTATGCCGGCTGTGGCCAGGCCGTCTTCCACCATTTGAGCCGTAGGGTGGGCATAGTCGGGGTAGTCGGTACTATCTGTGCTGTAGGTACCCTTGTCCACCACCTGCCATCCCGCGGCAGACAGCATTTTTATGATCTCCGCTTTGTATTCAAATCCTGCGTGGTCGCTGCCTATTACTACTGGCAGGCTTTTATCAAAGGTGGTATTCATATGGTTGTTTGTTTTCGCGTTTAACAACTCTCTACTTTCTACTTTCACTCTTTACTTTCTACTCTCTACTATTTCTCCTCCGCCTCCTTCTTCCTCTTCGCCTTCACCACTCTTGCGCTCAGCACCACCGACACTTCAAACAGCAGGTATAAAGGTACAAAAACAATAAGGCAGCTGAAAAGGTCCGGCGGCGTCACTATCTCCGAGAGTATGAATAATATCAGGAAAGCATATCGGCGCTTTGCCCGCAGGAATTCAGGGGTCAGCACGCCTATCTTCGAAAGGAAATAGACCAGCATAGGTAGCTCGAACACCACGCCGATGGCCAGCAGCATATTGCTCATGGTATCGTAATAGTTCTCAATCGTGATGATGTTCTCAAACTTAGGGCTCAGCTTATAGCTGCCGAAGAAGTTGATGGTATAGGGCGCAATGATGAAGTAAGAGAAGGCCACACCCATAAAGAACAGGAATGAGCACCAGAATACGATGCCCGATGCCATTTTCACTTCCGTGGGGCGCAATGCCGGCTTGATGAACCGCCAGAGCTCCCAGATGATGTAAGGGAACGCAATGATGAAGCCGATCATCATTGACGCGGATAGCATCATCATGAATTGCCCGGCCACAGCCGTATTCTGAAATTTCATCTCCACCGCGCCCAGGCAGAATCCGTCATAGTGCAGCAGTCTGCCCAGTGCGCAGAACCACCGATAGGAGATGAAGTCATTGTACGAAGGGCCGAGTATGATGCGGTCAAATATCCATTCTATCTTGATGAAGGCAATGACCGACCCGATAAGCACCGCAATTGCAGACCGTATGATGTGCCACCTCAGCTCCTCGATATGGTCAAGGAAGTTCATCTCCCCATTGGGGTTGTTCTTGCGGTTCTTAAAAAAGTTATCGAGCAGGCCCACGTTAGCGATTCGGGCGCAAAGGTAATCAATGTGGCGGTGAGAATAGGTTAAAAAAAGGCATAAAATAACGTTACATTTCTATAACTTTAATGTTGACATGACACTATGAAGCTAACAGTAAACATATGTATCTGCATTTTGCTCCTTGCGGTCTTTGGTTGCAAGAAAAAAGAGAAAGACCTGGAGAAAGATATTGACCGTACACAGAGACTGGGCGGCGTAAGGCTATGGGTGGGCACCCGTACTGCAAAAGGTGTAGGGACAAATTGCGACGTATTTATACCATTCTCCCTGGCAGTTCTGAATAAGCATCAATTGGTTGGCAATTGGGGCGATACCTTAACTTTTGAACAGTTAGGAGCTAATCTTGTTTTTAAGTTTTCTTCTTCCACAGAAGTCAACCATAATGGTAAAATTCATGATTATAATTCCGGCCTTTCTTGGGATCCTATCAAGGATACCGTGAGCTACTATTTCCACTATTCAGGTGCATCTAGCACATCGTATTATTGGGATGAATATGATTTGCATGCACTAGCAAATGTATATGATATGTCGCTCTCGGGCTATATCAAAGATATTATCGGCACCAAAAAATTATCAGGACAGGCACGCAAGGCTATGGCTAATACTTTCCCTGTTGATGACACCATTTACAACGTCAATGATAGTATCACCTTTACTTTAGTAGATGACACGACTATTCGCTATAGTAAAGACTACATCGGCATTTATAGTAAGGATGATCTGATCAGCATTAAGGACGATCTGCTGCATTATAAAATGCATGATGCAACTGCAAAGACAATTACGTTCCAGACCTATCACGATGAGCCTGAGTTTACTACACTAACCTATAACTACGGTACCAATAAAGTGATCTTTGAACAATACTATCAAACATCTCCTGCCTTCTTTAAATGGACTGTTAGGCTGGAATAGGCATATTGTAGGCACAAAAAAAGCGGCAGTATCTACTGCCGCTCCTTCATAAACTATTGTGCTTTACTTTTTATACACCTTTACAGAAAAAGTATAGGCTTCCATTTTTTCTATTTGTTCCTGGCGGCTCATGCGGCCCATCTTATTGGCCTTTGGCAGGCGCAGGGCAATGTCGTTCGCCGCTCCGGTATGCAGTAAAGTGATCAGCGATTTAGAGCTCACCGCGTAGGTGTTAGATTGTGCTTCTGTGCTGATAGCGGTCAGCAGGCCCAGTATGTTGCCCCTCTCATCTACTACAGGAGATCCGCTCTGTCCGTGCCCGGCAGGTAATTGCAGGGTGTACTGCTGGTCGTTGCCCTCATATCCGTTCTTTGCGCTGATGTAGCCTTCACTGTACACGGTCACATCCTTAGGATAGCCCAGCGTGAAGATACGCGCTCCCAGGCCGGTCTTCTCCCCTGCGAAAGTGTAAGGCAGGTCTCCCTTCCCGAAGTGGAAATTCTTCTTTTCCACCTTCAGTATGGCAATGTCATTCTCTTTGTTGTAGTTGAGCAGGAACGCCTTGTAATACAGGCCGTCATGAGTTTGTATATATACAGAGTCAAAGTCGCTGCCGATAACGTGGTATGCGGTAACAAAATACCCGTCATTGGTGAGCGCGAAACCGGTGCCGGTATAGCGCACATCAGATGGTGGTGGCGTAGGCTTTGCATTCTTCTTGATGATCTCCTTCAGTTGGTTTTGTTCCGCCTGTTGTCCCGCCTGTACCTTCTTGATATGCTCTACCTCGCGGCTGATGGTGCTGTACTGGCTGTCCGTCTTCTTCATAGAAGGCTTCAGGCTCCATATAGTGATCGTAGATGTAAGTATCGCCACACCGGCAGCCACTGCCGCAGTGCGCCACATTTGCGGTGTGAATACGATATTTCTCGGTTTCTTTGCCGGAATAGCTGTTTGTTTAGCCTGCACATCGCGCAGCATTGCGCGGAAACGCTTTTGCTTACCGCTGCCCTCCATAGAGCTTATCAGGTTCACGCACTCCTGGAACTCGGCGGCAAAAGCAGCGTCCGCTGCCAGTCTGCCCTCCACCGCTTTGCACTCGGCTTCGGTCATCCTGCCTGCCAGGTAGGCTTCTGCTACTTCCCAGGTATTGTTATTCAAAGACATTGTTTACGCTTCTTCTATTTGGCCTGCACGCCGTAAAACAGTTTACGGAGCCGTGTCAGGCATTTATATTTTTGTGTTTTGGCATTGTCCGGGTTCGTGTACCCGAAGTCTGCCGCTATTTCCTGCATGCTCTTATCGTGGTGATAAAAAGCTTTTAATAAAGATCTGCAGGGTTCTCCTATCTGGTCCAGCGCCGCATTCAGTTGTTCGTAATGCGTCTCACGTTCCTGGTGCGCGCTGATATCATCTTCATACACGCCTCCGTAACTTTCTTCCTCTCCGTCCGCGTCTTCTTTAAAAAAGACTGGCTCCCTGTTCTGTCGCTCCAGTTTTTTATACCAGAGCCTTTTACTGATGGCAAAGAGGTAAGTACCTATGGAGCACGTCAGCCGGAAATCTTCATCCGCCGCCTTTTCAAACAACACCACCATCGCTTCCTGGAATACATCCGCCGCATCTGCCGCAGCGCCCCCGTTCTTTATCAACCAACCATTTACTATATGAAAATATTGCTGGTATATCTGTTCGGTGGCCGTTCTGTCGCCTGCCGCAAGTGCCGCTAATAAGTGATGTTCGTTATTTACCGGGCTTTGCACCTGTTAATCCGATTTTAGTCAAAAAGTAACCCTGTTGTGGATAAAAAAATTCCTAACGGCCTGTGAATGAGAAATTTTCGTAAAGGTAAACCAAATTGTAAAGTACCAAACGCCTGTTTTCAGGAAATAACCCGGATAAAAATATCATCAGTCTCATCAAAATATCAGCTACTTACAGATATAAAAATAAAAATACAACATTTTTTCAAAAAAAAACTGCCGGGGCGGGTTACCTTTTTTTAATTCCGGTATAAACCTGCATAACCAACTAAAAAACAAATTTATGAAATTCGTAAAGTTAAGCGTACTCGCACTTTCTCTGGGTCTTTTCGTAGCATCATGCGGTAACGGTGGTGGCGAAGCTGCTAAGACTGATTCTACAGCTGCTGCTGCTCCGGCTCCGGCTCCTGAAGCTCCAAAAGACACAATGACTGCTGCTCCTGCTAAGCCAGATTCAGCTGCTGCTGCTGCTCCTGCAACTGCTGCTCCTGCTGAAAAGAAGTAATTCTTTAAAAAGCTGATAATAAATAAGCCATCCCTCGGGATGGCTTATTTATTTGCACAATGTCCCGGCTTATTTGGCCATGAACTCTAAAGGCAATACCATGTTCTTGCCATCACGCTGCACAGTTACTTCAGTTTTCTCTCCCGGCGTGAATTTACCCAATGCCTCCATATAGGTTTGCATACCGTTCACCTTATACTTACCCAGCATAATGATGATATCTCCCTGCTTGATACCTGCTTTGATCGCGGGGCGGCCGTCACTCACGCCATCCACGCGCACACCACCTTCCTGGAAGGTATAGTCAGGCATTATGCCCAGCGTCACTTTGAACTTCGTAGCGCCTACCGTCGGTTGCTTGGTGATGGTATAGTCCGGCTTCAGATTATCCTTGTCCATCTTCGCGACAATGCTGGTCACATAGTTCAGCACCTTGGCCTCACCCGCGTAGTTGATCAGCTCCGCCCTGTCCGATGGTTTGTGATAATCCTTGTGTGTGCCGGTAAAGAAGAACAATACAGGGATACCGGCATTATAAAAGCTCGTATGGTCAGAAGGCCCCACACCCGAGCTGTCTATCACTACCTTAAAGTCATCACCAGCCATGTTCACAGCCTCAGCCCACACCGGCGATGTGCCTACTCCGCCTACTGTAAGCGCGTGCGTACTGTCGTTGAGCCTGCCCACCATATCCATATTGATCATGTAAGCCACCTTGGCGCTGTCTATGCTCATGTCTTTTACAAACGCCTTAGAGCCATACAGGCCCAGCTCCTCTCCCGAAAAGTTTACAAACAGGTAGTTGAAGTTGTGTAGCTTCTTACTTTTCACCCATTTAGCCGTTGCCAGCAACGCCGCCGTTCCACTGGCGTTATCATCAGCGCCATGATGTATCTGGTGTTCTTTCTTCGCGTTGGCAAAAAGGCTGTTGCCGTCTTCGCCAAAACCCAGGTGGTCGTAGTGCGCACCTAAGATCACGGTATATTTGGCGCCATTGTCTATATAAGCGGCCAGGTTATTCGCAGAGCGGTCAGACTTTACGATAGAGATGTTAAGGTCTATGGGAATACCGCTTCCCTTACGCTGCGCCTCCTTGATATACTTCACATACGCGTCGTTCGACAGAAAAGCCACCGGTATGCCCACGGCATCATACTCCGAATGGCGGTTGAATGATGGATTGTACTTGCTGCCATAACCATCAAAGAATACCACACCCGATGCACCTTGCTTTTCCGCTTCCTTCGCCCGCTCATACATGAATTTCTCTGCCTCAAAATGCGGGTTGTCTGCCTGTTCAGCGTCATTGTACAAGGCTATCATCCATATGCTGCCCTGCTCCATGATATCCTGCTGCACTTCGCTGGCTACATGCCCGCCTCCGCTGAAGGGCAGCGCGAAATTATCGCCATTCAATGGCACCAGCGTATTATTCACACTGATCGCCGTCGAGCCGGAGGCCTCCTTACCATAGGTGAAATGAAACGGAACACGGTACTGTTCTTTATATGGCTTTACACCAATGTCTTTATACCTCTTCTCAATGTAGTCGGCAGCCTTGCGCTCGCCCTCAGTGCTTGTGCGCCGTCCTTCCAACTCATCCGATGCCAGGTAGGAAATATCCGTCTGCAGTTGTTTTATGGTCTTCTTGTCTGATTTGTTCTTCGCGTGCAGCACAGTGAGTGGCGTGCAACCCAGCAAAAAAAGCGCGGCTGTAAAAATACGAGGCGACATAAATACGATTTGCTACAAAGATATAAAAACAAATAGCTTCGTATAACCAAACCGGTTGACTGCCAGCACACTGAACGGCATAAAAAAACCGCTTCCAGTTGGAAGCGGTGAGTCGTGAATTCATAATCTGCTTACGATGCCTGCCTCAGCGCACCATCCTCGGCTACGGCCATGGGTCCGGCCATATCGTCTGGTATCGCTTCTTCAGCATTTGTCGGCATTACTATCTGTACATCGGTGATGTCTTTCATTTGCGGCAACTGTGCCGGGGAGTTGATGCCCAGGTAGTCCATGAAATTCTTGGACGTGCTGTACACTAATGGCTTGCCTACCATGTGCTCATTTCTGCCCGTTATCACGATGAGTTCTTTCTCCAGCAACTTCTGGATGCTGTAATCAGCGCTCACGCCACGTATATATTCTATCTCGCTCTTGGTGATCGGCTGCTTGTAAGCTATTATTGATAATGTCTCCATAGCGGCGGTTGACAGTTTTTTGATATGCTTGTCGCCGTTGAGCTGTAATACGGTCTTATGAAACTCTTTCTTGGTCAGGAACTGGTAGCCGCCGCCTATCTCTTTCAACTGGAACGGGTAATATCCTGCTTCATATTTTTCACGGATGGCTTCCAGGCATGTAGCTATGCGCTCGGCTTCTATCACCGTCTCCAGGGCCTGTCCCAGAACCTCGGTCATCTCTATCTGGGTCAGGGGCCTTTCCGACGCAAATATCAACGCTTCTACATGTGGCATTAATTGTTCGATATCCATACTATCTGCTTTTCGTTTTCACTACCGAAATTAGCATACCCCCTCTACGATTCCCTTTTTAGTAATGCACAGATGTGAATAACTCCGTTTGCCTTTTAGAAGAGGTTGCCGGTACCCGCAAAGGTACGGCATATTGACCGCTTTATCAAAATGTTATATATGGCAGAATGTCCGTTCCTGCTGCATTTTAACGTATCATCCGTATTTCTACGGATAGAAAAATACACCGGTTTGGGTATTGTGGCGGCGGCTGTGCCGGGCTAAGTTTGCAGTAACAAAAACATAAGACCATGCATAACGGGAAATTTTTATCAGCAGCAGCGATCATAGCCATCGCATTCATGGGCCTCTTCTCTTGTAAGAAAAGCAGCTCCACATCCACCACGCCCACCTCTACCGCAACCGGCAAACTATTCTACTGCAAGATAGGCGGCGGCAACAGCTTTGCCCCATCGGGCGCGCGCTACCTGGCCATCCCTACGGGGTTTATGATCGTTGGTGATAATGCCGACACCACCCTGGAGATACACCTTTCCAGCGATGCCGTAGGCACATATACCCTCACAAATAATACCTCCGGCGAATTCGGCTCTGTCTATTACAATTCGCCCACAAGGGCTTATGTGAGCACTGCCGGCGAGGTGAAGATCACCAAGTCTTCGGGAGGGCTTATCAGCGGCACCTTCCACTACACTACCTCGGGCACGGGCTCTACCACCGGCACCGTAGAGGTAACGGATGGCGAGTTCAACGACCTGCCTAAAAAGTAAGATACTTCAGTTACTCTTTGCAGAAGGCGGGGCGCGGGCTCCGCCTTCTGTGTTCTTAACATTAACTTAATCTACGCTTAATATTAAGGTTATGCTCAATTCGTCACTTTGCATAACCAAATACTTCGCACGAAGCAATTAATGGCGAAAAGAGACGTGGACATCGTCGTACTCTCAGACATACACCTCGGTACTTACGGCTGCCATGCCACCGAGCTCCTCAGGTACCTCAAAAGCATCAAACCCAAGGCGGTAGTTCTCAACGGCGACATCATCGATGTCTGGCAGTTCAGCAAGCGCTACTGGCCCGCCACCCACATGATGGTGGTGAAGCATATAGTAGGGCTCATAGCCAAGGATGTGCCGGTCTATTACATACCAGGCAATCACGATGAGATGCTGCGCCGCTTCAAGGGCTTTCACCTCGGGTCGCTAAAGATCACCAACAAGCTCTCGCTCAAGATAGACAACAAGCGCGTATGGATATTTCATGGCGATGTGTTTGATGTGGTGATGCAGCACAGCAAGTGGCTGGCCAAGGCCGGTGCCGTAGGCTACGATACCCTCATCCTCATCAACCGCTTTGTCAACTATATCTCCGAAAAGATGGGCCGCGGCAAGATATCCCTCTCGCGAAAGGTGAAGAACACCGTGAAGGGCGCCGTAAAATTCATCAACAGCTTTGAAGATACCGTGTGCGACATAGCCGCCGAGAACAAGTACGACTATGTGATCTGCGGGCACATTCACCATCCCGAGATAAAGAATGTGGTCACGAAGAACGGCAATGTCACCTACCTCAACTCCGGCGACTGGATAGAGAACCTTACCGCCCTCGAGTACAACAATGCCGCATGGAACCTCTACAGTTATATGGAAGACCCGGTAGCGCAGGCGATAGACATTGATAAGAAGAAGCATAAGAAAGAATCGGCGAAAGAACTGATGGCAAGCATGATGCTGGAACTCAACATAAAAGCGACAAAGGACACCGGCATGAGCCCCGCCATAGAAGCGGCTTAACATTGGCGAACCCTTAACGCAACACTGTCTAATTTCGGTATAACAATACATCATAAATACTTTCGACTTTATACTCTCAACTTTATACTCTCTACTTTCTACTAACTATATGAAGATCCTCTTTGCAATACAAGGCACCGGCAATGGCCACCTGAGCCGCGCACGCGATGTTTACCCCGAACTGGCAAAGTACGGAGATGTGGACGTGCTCATCAGCGGCATACAGGCCGATGTGGATGTACCCTTCCCGGTGAAGTACAAGTACTATGGCATGAGCTTCATCTTCGGCAAGAAGGGTGGCGTGGACATAGTGGAGACCGCTAAGCGCGCCAAACTCTTTCGCCTGCTGAAGGACATACGCGAGTTTCCGGCAGAGCAGTACGACCTCGTCATCAACGACTTTGAGCCCATATCCGCATGGGCGTGTAAGCGCAGGGGCAAGCCCTGTATCTCTGTGAGCCACCAGTGCGCGGTGCTGCACCCCGCCGCGCCAAAGCCCGCCACCGGCGACCCCATGGGCAAGCTGGTGCTGCAACGCTACGCGCCCGTTACTGCCGCCTACGGCTTTCACTTCAAGGCATTTGCAGACAACATCTTTACACCCGTTATCCGCAGGGAGATACGCGCGCTCACACCTGTGAACAACGGCCACTATACCGTATATCTGCCCGCTTACGACGATGCCACCATCGTTAAGCACCTCTCCCGGTTTCCCGAGGCGCAGTGGGACGTCTATTCCAAGCACAACAAAGAACCCTTTACCGCCGGCAATGTGCGTGTGCAGCCCATCAGCAACCGTGCATTCATAGAGAGCATGGCAGCCGGCGCGGGTGTGCTGTGTGGCGCGGGCTTTGAAGGGCCTGCCGAGGCCATGTACCTGGGCAAGAAAGTGCTGGTGATACCCATGCAGACCCAGTATGAGCAGCACTGCAATGCCGCCGGCGCCGCGGCCATGGGCGCCACCGTGATAGGCAACCTCAGCCAGCGGCACTACCCGGCCATACGCCTGTGGCTGGCTACAGGCACACCCATAAGCGTGAACTATCCCGACATAACGGCAGACATCATCAGCAAAATAATGCACGAACATGCACCGCAGGCTACGAAGAAAGCTGAGAAAACAACTAACGTTACTGCATAGCTATTGGTATCAGCTCGTACTCCTCGCTACTGATATACTGGTGGCGATGAACCCGTGACGCCCTTAGGTTGGCGGTAGTGTCTAATAAAGTTTCAAAAACTGCTGCCGGTAACTGCTCTGATTTCCGGACAAAATGATCATGTAGGTTCCTCACTGGTCCTCGTTTGCAACGAGGATCAACAGATGCAGCGTTTGCAACGCGAATACCTCCCTACTGGTCGAAGGGTCTCCCTTCGTCCTGCTATCTGGCAGTGTCCCGCTTACGAATACTCATACTTTCGCACTATCTTAGTGCATCATATTCACCTGAATACCATGAACGCTAAATTTATTATTGCCGTACTTTTATTGCCATACTTCTGCCATAGTCACGTTCATGCACAAAATAGATCCCACCCTGCTGGTAAGGCAGGCAAGTCAATCGACACCTCGCGTAGATCTTTTTTGCTTCTGCACCCAACGATAGGTCCTCAAATGGACATAAAGAATGGATCGGAGCTATCGCATAAATACCAGGTGCCAATCATTCATCCCTATATAAAGCAAAAGTCTTTTAGGGACGACCAATGGAGTTGGTTCAAAAGCCAACTTACGCCTTGGAATATCTTTGAGGCGTCGAATAGAGACGAGGTGTTAAGAAAAGGAGAGGTGCCCGAGGCAATAGCTGTTTCCATGGCCGAAAAAGCGGCATCAGCTATCTATACAATATGGAGATACAAACATGGGGGACACCAAACAAGAGATTGGTTGAATAGTTATCACCCTATTGATAGCCATACTCACCGAAGAGTTTCAGCAGGAGGTAGTAAATGACACCCGCTCGTCAATGGGTCCCCACAGGACGAAGAGTCTTCCTTCCTCCTGCTATCACGCAGCTAGCCTTCCTAATGGGGGCTTATGCGCTACTTTGTCGTCCCGCCCCTGACTGCTTAAAACTCAAATACAATGCCTATGGCAGGGGTAATGGTCTGGTCTGCATTGGGTATCAATACGGGTATGCCATTGGATCCGTCGGGCTTTATGGCCTTGCCATCGGTGGTGGCATAGGTATTGTCGGGGTTTCTTTTGAAGGTGTAATAGTCCACACCCACATTCTTTGAGAAAGCGGCATTCTGAAAGTCGAGGTAAATATCGAGAGAAGATCTCCTGAAGTTGAACTTCTTGTCTATCCGCAGGTCTAGCTGATTGAAAAGCGGCAACCGGTCCTGGTTCACACGTGCATAGTCGGGAATGGCCTGCCCCAGCGACAAGTAGTTGACCTGCGATGCGGCATAGTTGTAGGGCGTATAGGGCGCGCCGCCGCTCAGGCGGTATTTCAGGCCCACCTCCCACGAGCGGGGCAGCTTGTACCCTGCGATGAGCGAAAGCAGGTGCCGGGTGTCCCATGACGAGAGAATGTACTTATTGTTCGTACCGGTGAACTCACTTCTGAATATAGTGTAAGACGCGGTAACGAAAAGGTTCTTTACCAGCTTTTGCTGCGCAAATATCTCTATGCCGTAAGAGCGCCCTTTGCCGGTGGCGAGAGTTCGCTCATTGCCTATGGCACCAAACCCCGCACCTTCGTTGGCTATAGATATGCCATCTGCCAGCGACACGGGATAGTTGGCATACTGCTTATAGAAGCCCTCTACGGTCATGCGCAGGGAGCGGGTAGGCAGGTACTCCACGCCGGCCACATAGTGGTCGCACAGTATATACTTATTGTCCTTGTTGGGGAAATTGCCGGCGGAGTCCTTGTAGCCGAGTATGGTATAAACGGGGATCTTGGCATACCTGCCAATGCTGCCGTTGATATTGAATCGGTTGTTCACTGACCACGAGGCAGACAGCCGGGGCGAAACAGCATTTACAGGGTTGTTGCCATCTGTTGTGTATGAGTTCATATCTGTGCGAACGCCGAGGGTGAGCGATAGCCTTTCCCGGGCCACCCGCCTGCTTACCGACCCGAATATGCCGTATTTGAAAAGGTCTATAGCGGAGTTATAGGCTATCGTTTGCTGTGGCTGAATGATGTTGCCGGCAGAGTCTTTCAACTCCTTTCTGACAACATTGAACAGATCATTGTTGAATTTGGCGTACTGGCCGGATAGGCCGTAGGCCCATTTCCAGCCCTTGTTGAATTTATTCACCTCAAACCTCACTTTGTTTTCAATTTCCTGCGATGCAGATTTGAAGCTTCTTCGGCTCTCATTTCCAAAGTCGGCATCTTCAAATTTGTCGAGTTGGTTGTCAAACATGTTGCGGCTGGCAGTGATTGAATAATACCCATTTCTGATGAGCCTTTTTAATGTGAAACCTACTGTATAGTTCCATTGGTTCACGGTAGGTAGAGAGCGAATGATATATTCTTTCTCCAGCGTTGTGCGCGCCGGCACAGCAAATGAAAACTGGTCAATAGCACCAAGCCCAATGGCGGTCAAGGTAGTTTTGTCATCTATTTTGTGTGTTATCTTATATTGAAAGTCCCAGTAGTTGGGGCGAATAGGTAAGTCAATGAGCTGAAAAAAGTACTGCAGGTAAGATCTTCTTGCAGAAGCGAGGAATGTGGTCTTCTTATTGATCGGGCCTTCAAATGTTGTGGCAACTTCTGTACTGCTGACACGGATGTTGGATTGCAGCTTGTCGGGGTTGCCGTCCTTTTGTTTGAATTGCAGCACAGAGGAGAGGGCGTTGTCATATTTGGCGGCAAAACTGCTTGTGCTTAAAGTAGCATCTTGTATGAAGGACACATTGAGGATACCCTGCGCCCCGCCGGATGCGCCCTGTGTGGAAAAATGGTTTATCTGCGGCACTTCTACACCGTCCAGGTAGTAAACATTTTCGCTCGGAGCCCCGCCACGTATGATGAGGTCATTTCTTGCTGCGCCGCCGCTGGTCCCACCTACGCCGGGCAGCGCCTGTATCACCCGCGAGATATCATAGTTGCCCCCCGGATTGCTTTTTATTTCTTCTGTTGTCAGGCTTTGCACAGAAAGTGGTGTTTCGGTACGTTTCCCATAAGTAAAGCTTTTTACGACCACCTCATTCAGTTGTGAAGCTCTTTCGAGTTCTATATTAATGATGTTGGCGTTCCCGTTGGAAGCAATGACATTGAATAGCTGAGCCGCTTTATAACCCACATATTGAACGGATATGTCGTAGCTGCCGGGTGGTATGTTTATGATCTTGAATTTGCCTGTAGTATCTGACTGCGTCCCGAGCGAGGTGCCGTTAAGTGATACCACAGCGCCGGCAATGCTTTCCTGGGTCTCTTTGTCTTTTACAGAGCCAATGAATGTTCCGTTTTGCGCATAAGAGGTACAGGATATCAGCAATGTTACCAGGGCAATGATACTTTTTATCGTTCGGGGCATCTGCAGCATTTCTTTTTTTGCCGCAAAGATAGGCGTTACGTTACTTTGTTTAACTATTTTTACATTTTCTTAAACAATTTATTGAACCCCTCACTGGTCCTCGTTTGCATCAAGGATCAACAGGTGCAGCGTTTGCAACGCGAATTACCCTACTGATCGAAGGGCCTCCCTTCGTCCTGCAATGAGGCAGCGTCCCGCTTACAAACGGGCCTCTCCCGGCTACAAATTTTTCTTCAGAAAAACCGTCATTTTATTCATATCTGGCATCATTATTGCGGTGCATAATAGCCACTATCTGCCGGCGCAATAAAGACAGGTCACACAGGCAATAGCAACTTTCCCGCATGGGGAATCTGGTGGGGAATCTCAGATCCTGATCCTTTGATTATCAATACAACAATGAGGTATCTGGTTATTGCAGGGGAAACAGGGAATTTGAAATTCAGGTGCCATTTCAGCCGTCACAGGTTTGGCCACGGCAGTTGCAGTTCCCGCAACATCCGGAAGCAAAACCGCAACTCTTAAACTATAAGACCATGAAACACAATACTACTCATCCAATTCACGATTTATCAGCAACCCGCAACCCGGCTTGCCCGGTATCAATAAGTTTTAAGGCAAAAAACAGAAGAATTGCGCACTTCACCCCGTGAAAAATATTTTGCGCACTCATTCATCAGCTAATCAGCACATCAGCTAATTAGCTAATCACTAAATGATTATTTTTACGCCCTAATTCAGCGCAATGAGCAATGAAATGAAACGCCCGGTACGTGTACTGGTAGCCAAAGTAGGCCTCGATGGTCACGACAGGGGAGCCAAAGTAGTGGCTACAGCCCTGCGTGATGCGGGTATGGAGGTGATCTACACAGGCCTGCGCCAGACACCGGAAATGGTGGTGAACACCGCACTGCAGGAAGATGTGGACGCCATAGGCATCAGCATACTGAGCGGCGCCCATATGACGGTTTTCCCCAAGGTGATGCAGCTGATGAAGGAGAAAGGCCTGGAGAATGTGCTGCTCACGGGCGGCGGCATCATTCCCGAAGAGGATATGGCCGAGCTGAACAAGGCAGGGGTGTGCCGGCTGTTTGCGCCGGGGGCGCCTACCTCCGATATAGCAGACTATATAAAGAGCTGGGTGGCAGAGCACAGAGGCGACTTGCTATAGCAAGTGAGAGAGGGAAAGAGACCGGAGAGCTGCTTTAGTCGAAAGTCGAGAGTCGAAAGTTGCCTGGTTCCAAATTACTAATTACAAAATACCAATTCCATAAATATGTACAGCACATTACATACCGAATTACAGAACGGCACCTATATTATTACCATCAATCGTCCGGATAAGATGAACGCCCTGAACAGGGAGGTGATAGAGGACCTGGGTAAAGCGATGGACGAGGTATATCATAAGGACGAGATCATGTCGGCCATCATCACGGGCGCCGGCGAAAAAGCTTTTGTGGCCGGGGCGGATATTACGGAGTTCCTGGCGCTGGGCAAGGAGGGGGGATCGGCACTCGCGCAGCGTGGCCGCGAGCTGGTGTTCGATAAGATAGAGAACTGCCCCAAGCCGGTAGTGGCTGCCGTAAATGGGTTTTCGTTGGGTGGCGGCTGTGAGCTGGCCATGGCGTGCCACTTCAGGGTGGCAAGCACCAATGCGAAATTCGGCCAGCCGGAGGTGAACCTGGGCCTGATTCCCGGCTATGGCGGCACCCAGCGTATGACGCAACTGATAGGCAAGGGCAAGACCATGGAGCTGATGATGACCGCCGATATGATAGGCGCCGACGAGGCAAAGGCACTCGGCCTGGTGAACCATGTGGTGGCGCCGGAAGAGTTGCTGCAAAAGGCTAAAGATATTTTACAAAAAATACATACGAAAGCGCCCATAGCCCTTGAGCACATCATAGCCTGCGTGAACGACGCTGCCCGCTGCAATCCGCACGGGTTTGATAATGAGATCGAGCGGTTCGGGGCGTGTTTTGCTACAGAGGATATGAAAGAGGGTACAGGCGCGTTCCTTGAAAAAAGAAAACCCGCTTTTAAAGGAAAATAATTTATATCTTCAACCTCAAATTTCTGTACATGCAGGCAAGTTTTGTCCGTAAGTTATTGGTTTTGTGTGTGGCGGTGGCAATGAGCCACAGTGTCCGTGCGCAGAACGCGTCGAGGATATACATAGAACCCAACGGATGGTCTATAGGTACTAATGTAGGCCTTAGCGATCTTTGGGGAGATATAGGTACCAAGTCGGGTATCCAGCATTATACCAATAGTAAGTACCTGGGCCGTGTCGCTTTTATGGGCGGCTTGTTTGGCCGTTATACGGTGCATCCCTGCTTTGCACTCCGATTTGCGATAAGCTATGGCTCTTTGTATGCAAGTGATAAATGGAACTATGACCTCGCTGTGGTAGCCCCCAACCAGGGTGCAGATGCCTATCAGCGCTACGCACGTGCGCAGAATGTCCGTGACTTTATCTACGAGGGCGCCACACTGATGGAGTTGACGCCAATGCGTTTCAACCCCGAAAGCAAGATCGCTCACAAAAGGGGACAGATATACTTCGCGGCGGGCATCGGCTACTTTCACTTCGAGCCTTACAGCACAGTAGGTACAGCGGCTACGTGGGTAAAGACATACCCGCTGAGCTTGGAGGGACAAGGCTTCGGCGACAAGTTCCCGAAACAATTCGCTCTTTGGAACCTCTGTATCCCCATGGCTGTGGGCTGGAAATGGGACCTCGGCGAGCACCTCAACCTCGGCATCGAGTACCAGTATCGTAAAACATTCACGGACTATCTTGATGGCGTAAGCGGCAAATACATCAGCCAGAACGATTTCAAACAGCATCTGCCACCCGCCGACGCGACGCTTGCTTACAACATTGCCGACAAATCTTACTTCCTGGGCTTGTCGCAGCCACAGGCCGCAGGCAACCTCAGGGGTAATCCTACCAACAAGGATTCCTATTCAACTATCCAGATCAACTTCTACTACAAGATATCTACAGCTACCCACGAATGGTGGCATTGATTGTTGTTATCCGGTAAAATATGAAGAGGAGGCCCTGCTTAGCGGGGCCTCTCAGTTGAAAAGGAACGATCTTATAGCGGGATATCTATCCTGATCTGCTTGGAGAATGGCCGGCCTTGCGCGTCTTTACCGTCTATCTTCCACATCACAGAGCGAAGTGCTATACTGAGTGGCTTCTGGTCCAGTGAATGTACATGGTGTACACTGCTCTCCCACTCCTGTATCTTCTTGCGGCTCATACGACGGCGCTGAGCGGCCTTCATCACAGCATTGCGTATGCTGTTGGCGTTGCCGTCGGGGTGGTCAAGGGACTGTGGCTCAAGGCCGGTAACACGGTATTGGTTGCTGCTGCCCTTCATAGGCTCCCAGTCTGTGGTGGTGGTGAATGCGTCGAGTTGCAGGGTGCCCATATTGTTCTTCAGCACCACCACACTCTGGTAGCGCATAGACACTTTGGTCACATTCCCGGACACTTTCACCTGTGCCCCGTTTATAGTGCCCGAGGTCAGTGTATATACAGCACCGTTGGCCCGCTGCAGGTTTGGATTGCCCGATAGCTTACCGCTGACATTAGCTATCAGCACAGATACGTCTTTGAATTCAGCCAGCAGCCCGCTGCCGGTGAGCTTTTGGGGCGCGGAGGGTGGCGGAGGCGGCGTTATGAGCTTCGTCTTCTTATTGGTATCCGGTATGGCAGCAGCCTCTTTCTTTTCACTCGCCGTATCCTTTGTCTCAGATGCGGGCGGTATATCGGGTTGCAGGTCTGTTACTAGATCCTGGAGCTTTTGCTGATCTGTCTCTGTAACAATAGTTGACGAGTCGCCCAACACTATGGGACCATGATTTTTTTGCGGCGCATCTTTGCAGGAGACAATGAATAAAGCTCCAGAGTACAATGCAATATATGCCGCCTTTTTGATCATACGAACCGTGTTTCGCTCACGAAAATAGGGTTTATCGTATCAAAAGTCAAAAGTTAAAAGTTAAAAGACCGAAATGCAGGATACTTAGTACTGCATAAGGCGCTGCACACATTCGTGCAGCCGGCTGCCGGCCATGAAGTTCTGTTCCAGTTCTATGGCAAACGGCACCGGCGTATCGAGGCTGGCACAGCGTACTATCGGTGCATCAAGGCACTCGAAACAGTGCTCTGATATCCATGCCGCGAGCTCGCCGCCAATGCCACCGGTCAGCGTGTCTTCATGCAGCAGCAGCACTTTGCCGGTTCTTTGTACGGCCGCTTTTATTGCATCATAGTCGAGTGGCAGCAGTGTGCGCAGGTCCAGTATATCGAAAGATATATCCGGGTTCCTGGCTGCATAATCTTTAGCCCAGTGCACCCCCATACCATAAGTGATGATGCTGATGTCTGTGCCCTGCTGCACTATACGCGCCTTGCCGATCTGGATGGTATAATATGCGTCCGGCACCTGGGCACTGATGCTGCGATACAGTCCCTTATGCTCAAAGAAAATGACCGGGTTCGGGTCTTCTATAGATGCAATGAGCAGGCCTTTAGCATCTTCAGGCGTTGACGGGTAAACCACTTTCAGTCCGGGTGTATGCACAAACCATGCTTCATTGCTTTGCGAGTGAAAAGGCCCTGCACCTACGCCGCCACCGGTAGGCATGCGCACCACCACATCGGCATTCTGGCCCCAGCGGTAGTGTATCTTGGCGAGGTTATTGATGATCTGGTTAAAGCCAACGGTAACGAAGTCGGCGAACTGCATCTCCATCATCGACTTGAAACCTTTTATTGATAACCCGAGGGCCGCGCCCACGATAGCGCTTTCGCACAAAGGAGTATTGCGTACCCGGTCCTTGCCAAACTCGCTGACGAAACCTTCTGTCACTTTGAACGCACCGCCATACTCCGCAATATCCTGCCCCATAAGGACAAAATCCGGATGGCGCACCATACACGTTCTCAGCGCATCGCTGATCGCCTGTATGAATTTCTTTTCAGTCGTTGGCCCGCCTGGGGCTACCTGCTGCATACGTGCAGGAGCATATACGTCAGCCAGTTCTTCGTTGGTGTCCGGAGTGACGGGAGGTGCTGCAAACCCTGTTGCCAGTCCGTCCTCGATCTCTTTCTGTATAGATGCGCGAATTGCTTCTATCTTATTGTCGTCAAGTATCCCTGCTTCCCTAAGGTATTGTTCATAGTTAGCTACCGGATCTTTTTTGCCCCATTCTTCAAACAGTTCTTTCGGCACATACTTCACCCCGCTGGCTTCCTCGTGCCCACGCATCCTGAACGTCATACATTCGATCAGTATGGGTTTCTGTTCTGCAATGCAGTACTCGCGGGCTTTTTTTATCGCGTCATATACTTCCAGAATGTTGTTGCCGTCAATGGTAATGCCACGCATGCCATATCCAATGGCCCTGTCTGCTAACTGTTCGCAGACAAACTGCTCATTTACCGGCGTGCTCAGGCCATAGCCATTATTCTCTATAATGAATATCACCGGCAGGCCCCAGACCGCAGCCACGTTCAACGCTTCGTGAAAGTCGCCCTCGCTGGTGCCGCCATCTCCGCTGAATGCCACAGATACTTTATTTTCTTTTCGAAGCTTGTGCGCAAGCGCCACACCGTCTGCAATAGCCAATTGCGGCCCCAGGTGCGAGATCATTCCGCATATGTGGTATTCGTTTGCGCCAAAGTGAAACGAGCGTTCGCGGCCTTTGCTGAATCCTTCCTTACGCCCCTGCCATTGCATGAACAATTTGTCAAAAGGCATTTTGCGTACAGTAAACACACCCAGGTTGCGGTGCAGGGGCATTACATATTCATCACTGTCGAGCGCCATGGTAGCACCTACCGAGATGGCCTCTTGCCCGATACCGCTGAACCACTTACTGATCTTGCCCTGTCTCAGCAGCACCAGCATCTTTTCTTCAATCATCCTCGGCTTTACCAGTTCTGCATAGAGGCTTACCAGGAGGGTATCTGAAATATCTTTACGGTCAAATTGCATGGTGTAAAAATAATACTTAGAACCTAATAAGGTTAAAAGCAACCCGGGCAATTGCGGGTTGTCCTTATTCGGGCAAATGACACAACAATATTATTTACCAAACGTTATTTACTTTTACCAAAAATAACATATGAGATATACAATAGCCATTATTGCACTTTTCCTATCTGTGTTATCGTATGCGCAAAACGGGAAGATGGCATTCGGGAATTATGCGGACATGATGGACAGCATTATGGTAGCGGATTATAAGGCAAAGGATGCTGCTTCATTTGTGAAACACCTGGCGGAATTTGAAGCAGTGTATAGAAAGCAAGATGCCACGACCCGGAAGAATTATAAAGGCAATCTTGAGGGTGACTATTATAATCTTGCCTGCACGTATGCCCTTACCGGAGACAAAAAGAATGCCATAGCCAGCCTGGTGAAGTCTGAGTACAGTGAATATGATCATATGCTGGAAGACAGCGACATGGACCCGCTACGAAACGAGCCGGGCTTTAAGCAATACCTGCAAAAGATCAAGGACAAGAAATCGGATAAACTGATCACACTGCAGCAGGATGCCGGGTATAACCAGAATGAAAAAAGGGAGTTGCCGAAATTCACTTACCAATCGCCTGACGACCCGAACCTCAAAGAACTGCGAAAAGCCTATGATCTTGACTCGATAGCTGGCAATGCATCTGAAATAATACGCATCATCAACCTGATGCACTGGGTACATAACAGCATCAAACATAACGGAAGTGGCGGCCTGCCCAATAAACGCACAGCCACAAACATCTTTACCACCTGCGCCGGGCCTGATAAAAAGGGATGCAACTGCAGGGGATTGGCCATTACGCTCAATGAGGTGTACCTGGCCGCAGGATTCAAATCGAGGTTCATCACGTGCCTGCCCAAGGATACGGCCGATAACGATTGCCACGTGATCACCATGGTGTATTCGAATACCCTGGGAAAATGGCTCTGGATGGACCCTACTTTTGACGCATATGTGATGAATGAGAACGGCGACCTGCTGGGACCGGGAGAAGTGCGCGAAAGACTGGTGAGCAATAAACCACTTGTGCTGAACCCGGAGGCCAACTGGAACCACAAGAACAGCACAACAAAAAGGTATTACCTGGGCTACTATATGGCCAAGAACCTGTACCGCATAGAATGTGCCGTGCACAGCGAGTATAACAGTGATACCTATGCTGAGGGGAAAGTGCGGGACTATGTGCAGCTAAAGCCTGTATGCTATATGCCGCAGAAGACCATTGATAAAAACAGTTCGGCGACATACATAGTGTATATGACGAATGATCCGGCAAGATTCTGGGCGAAGCCGGAATGAGTAAACATTAGCGACAAAACAGTTGAGAAGGCAGCCCCAAAGCTGCCTTCTTCATATATATAATATAGGGCGAATATTTGTATAAACTCACGTTCAATAACCTACCTTTGCACCACTTTTAATCATATATAATGTCTGAAATACGACCATTCTTAAGACTTAGCGGCCTGGAACCCTTGATAGTGCGCCCGGAGACCAATTTTGTAAATGTAGGAGAGCGCACCAATGTGACCGGGTCAAAGAAGTTTGCACGCCTTATTCGTGAAAATAAATATGAAGAAGCATTGTCTGTGGCCCGCCAGCAAGTGGAGAATGGCGCGCAGATACTGGACATAAACATGGACGACGCACTGCTGGATGGCGTGGCCGCCATGACCACCTACGTAAACCTGCTGCAGGCAGAACCGGATATTGCCAGGATACCGATCATGCTCGACTCTTCTAAGTTCAACATCATAGAGGCCGGACTGAAGTGCATACAAGGGAAGTGTATCGTTAACTCGATATCGCTGAAAGAAGGAGAAGATAAGTTCATAGAACAGGCTGAGATATGCCTGAGCTATGGTGCATCAGTAATAGTAATGGCATTTGATGAGAGCGGACAGGCAGATACCATTGAAAGAAAGGTCGCAATATCTGAACGTGCCTACAAAATACTCACCGAAAAAGTAGGGTATCATCCGCAGGATATCATTTTTGACCTCAACATATTCGCAATAGCCACCGGCATTGAAGAGCATAACAACTACGGTTTAGATTTCATAGAGGCTACCCGTTTAGTAAAACAGAGGATGCCGCTGACCAGAGTGAGCGGCGGTGTGAGTAATGTCTCCTTCTCATTCAGAGGTAATGACCCTGTGAGAGAGGCGATGCACAGTGTATTCCTGTTTCACGCTATCAAGGCAGGTATGGACATGGGTATTGTGAATGCGGGCGCGCTGGTGGTGTATGACGAGATAGAGCCGCAACTGCGTGAGCTGTGTGAAGATGTGATATTGAACCGTAATCCCGATGCTACGGAGAAACTGGTAGCATTTGCCGAAACCGTGAAGGCCAAAGGCAAGGAAGAGAAGGTGGATGATGTGTGGCGCACCACGAGTGTGGAGGAACGCCTGAAGCACGCACTGGTGAATGGCATCACAGACCATATAGATGCTGATACAGAAGAGGCCAGGGTGAAGTACCCCAAGCCGCTGGCTGTGATAGAAGGGCCACTGATGGATGGCATGAATGTAGTGGGAGACCTGTTTGGCAGTGGCAAGATGTTTCTGCCGCAGGTAGTGAAGAGCGCGCGTGTGATGAAGAAAAGCGTTGCGTACCTGTTCCCGTTCATAGAGGCGGAAAAAGAAGAAAGAAGAAAAGCGAACCTCGCATCCGGCAACATCACCGAAGACAGCGCAGGAGCTGCCAAAATACTAATGGCCACCGTGAAGGGGGATGTGCATGATATCGGCAAGAACATTGTAGGCGTGGTGCTGGGCTGTAACGGCTATGACATCATAGACCTGGGTGTGATGGTGCCCGCAGACAAGATACTGGATACCGCCATTAAGGAGAATGTTGACATAATAGGATTGAGTGGACTCATCACTCCATCGCTGGACGAGATGGTGCATGTGGCCAAGGAAATGAAGCGCAGGGGCATGAAACAACCACTACTGATAGGGGGCGCTACTACCAGCCGTATGCATACCGCGGTAAAAATAGCCGAGCAGTATGACAATGGTGTAGTGTATGTATTAGATGCCAGCCGCAGTGTGACCACGGTAGGCAACTTGCTGAACAAGGATGCCCGCGAATCTTTCCTGCGCGGCATTGATGAGGAATACAGCAAACTACGCGAGGACTTTGCCAACAAAAAATCGACCAAGCAATATATACCGTTCAGTGAAGCCCAGGCCAATCATGTAAAAATAGACTGGAGCGAATATGTACCGCCTACACCGGCACTGTTGGGCACCCGGACATTTGCTGACTACGATCTTAACGAGATCAGGCAGTATATAGACTGGGGACCGTTCTTTATAGCCTGGGAGATGAGAGGTAAGTACCCGGATATTTTGAAGGATGCGCATGTAGGCAAGGAAGCAACTAAGTTATTTAACGATGCCAATTCTTTGCTGGATAAGATCATTGCCGAAAAATGGCTGACCGCAAAAGGCGTGGTCGGATTCTGGGAGGCCGTGAAGACCGCACCGGACACTATTGTGCTGAAAGACACACATGGCAAAGACATAGCCCACCTGGAGTGCCTGCGCCAGCAGATCAAGAAGGCGGAGGGACAACCTAACTACTCACTTGCCGACTTTATCAGGCCCTACACATTTGGAGGAGCGCATGAACTAAAAGACCATATGGGGGCCTTTGCTGTGAGCATACATGGCATTGAGCCGCACCTGAAGAAATTCATGGAAGACCATGATGATTATAACAAGATCATGTTGCAGGCATTGGCTGATCGACTGGCAGAGGCATTTGCAGAGGTGTTGCATAAGCGTACCCGTACAGAATTCTGGGGATACGACAAGGATGAAAATATTGCTGTTGAAGACCTTGTGAAGGAAAAGTATCGCGGCATTCGTCCTGCACCGGGATACCCTGCGTGCCCGGACCACACCGAGAAGCGTAAACTATTCGATCTGCTCAATGCAACTCAAGAAGCCGGTATAACATTGACAGAATCACTTGCAATGTATCCCGGCGCGGCGGTATGCGGCTGGTATTTCAGTCACCCGGAAAGCATGTATTTCGGCATCAACAAGATACTGGAAGACCAGTTGCTGGATTATGCGGAACGTAAAGAGATGAGCAAGGAAGAGATAAGCAAATGGCTGTCGCCGGTATTAGATCAATGATGATGAGCGAAAAGAAGAACAATACACAACAACCTGCGGCATTACGTTTGTTTGCCAACATAGTATCTTATGTATGCCACCCGGTGTTCTTTCCCCTGGTGATGGCGTATGTGATCTACAGGCTGGCGCCTGCTGGATTTGACGGCATTCCGCCAAAGCAACTGGGATTATGGTTCATCAGCATCGCAATCACTGCTGTTTTCTTTCCGCTATTCAGTATCGCCTTAATGAAGCCATTAGGATTCATTGAGAGCTACCACCTGCCCACAGCAAAAGAGCGCACCATACCGCTTATGGCCACCATGATCTTCTATTTCTGGATCAGCCATGTATTCAACAGTATGCCCGGAGTGACGGTGCCGCTGATACTAAAAGTGTTCATGCTGGGTAATCTCTGGGGTATCATTGTGGTGTTCATGATCAATATCTTTACCAAGATCAGTATGCATACGTCTGCCGCAGGCAGTATGATAGGCATACTTATTGTGTTGATGATGACCAGCTCTGTTAATATGATACTGCCATTGTTTGCCGGTATCATCATTGCCGGAATAATCGGTTCGGCCAGGCTGATACTGGGCGCGCACCAACGCGGAGATGTGTGGATAGGGTATATCATAGGCATCCTGGTGCAACTGGGCGCCTACATCTATATGAAGTAGCACTTTTTGAATTTTTACTTTTTAATTTTGTCATATGTCACAACAATTCTCAACAGATAAAGCACCGAAGCCGGTAGGACTGTATCCACATGCAAGAAGAGCAGGCAATCTCCTGTTCCTGTCGGGCGTAGGCCCCCGCAAAGCAGGTACGGATGAGATACCCGGGCTGAAGACGGACAAACACGGCAATTTCATAGAGTTTGATTTTGCGGCGCAGTGCCACAGTGTTTTTGAGAACGTGCGCACGATATTGGAAGAAAGCGGCAGTAGCTGGGACAAGCTGATAGATGTAACGGTGTTCCTGGTGGATATGAAGCGCGACTTTCAGACCTACAACAAAATATACGCTGAGTATTTTAAGGACAATCAGCCTTGCCGTACTACCATAGGTATAGATGCCCTGCCTACGGCAATAGCCATAGAACTGAAGTGCATCGCAACAATTGACTAAATAATTCTCACTAATAAAAAGGGGTGCTGTGATCCACAGCACCCCTTTTCCATTCCGGAAAGATATTTATTGCTTATTGAAGTCGTTGAAGTAAACAACTATAGGATTGCCATTCGGGTGAGATTTTGTAAGCACCAGGGATGCTGTTGCCGCATTTACACTGCCAGTGCCTGAATAGACGAAAGTATCGATAGGCGTGCTGGAGATCGTAAAGTTCGAACCGTTATCGGAACTGTTTGTGATGACAACCGGCAAACTAATGATCGGTGACCCCGGGTTTGTCCATACAAGTGTCATGTGCGTAAGTGACGTATCGTTCGGAATATTGAAAGCGAGCGTATTGTCCGGGTCATTATGAATGATATCCCATCTTGCAATGCCTTTATAAGTATTGGCGTAAGATTTCCTGTAGATAAACTCACAGTTCTTACCACCCACACCTGTGGGGCAACTGCAGACCCCGCTGCCACACGCGCCTTTGTTCAGGCAAGTCACACCCTTGCAGGCGTCCTTAGAACAGGAGGAATATAAAACGGCGGTGAAAACACCCAGGGTTGCCATTACCCCAAGCATGATATACCTGAAAGATCTCATAATATCAACTTTGCGGTTATCGAATTATTTCTCAAAGATAGGTTTTACTGCCTAATGCCCCAAGCAACTAAATAAACGCCCTTTTTTTAGTATTATTTTGTAAATTATCTTTGGTCATTATAAAATAATAGCAATACTTTTGCGCTAACTAAATCGAATTCAAATGAAAAAACAGTTTCTTTTTTTAGCTAGCTGCGCGCTGATCCTGGCTTCCTGCGGCAGCAACGAAAAAAATGAAGGGCAGTCACAAGCTCAGATCGATTCTGCAGTTAATGCTAAGGTGGCAGCACACGATGCAGAAAACGCTGCTAAGAACGATTCTGCGCTGAAAGCTATGGAAAAAGAGAAGGCTGACGCTATGGCTAAGGAAGCTGAAGCTAAAGCAGCGGCTGAAAAATCGTCTAAGGGCGGTAAGAAGCACAGCACTGGCGGAAAGAAAGAGGAGACAGCTCCACCACCGCCACCGCCACCACCAGCTCCGACAGTTGGAAATGGCAAGCCAAAAATGAACACTCCGGACAATGGCGCCGCTAAGCAAGACAATGGCACCATCGGTAACGGGAAGCCAAAGATGAAATAATAGCATTACAAATGCATATATAAAGACGGGTTACATTATGTAACCCGTCTTTTTTTGTGGACTTGCTAAACGCATAAAAAAAGGAGGCATATGCCTCCTTTTTTTATTTTTATGCTATGTAGAGCTATTACTTAGAACCTGTGAAAACACATGTGTTAGTAGTAGCGCCATTTGTAATTGTGTAATGAACTGTAAGCGTATTAGTAACCAGTCTGCCGGAGCCAGAGAATGTAGCACCGCCCTGAGTGCCTGAGAAAGTAAATGAATCAGTAGCAGCCATAGAGCAGGTTGCAGTGATATTGTCATTGTAGAGATTAGTGTAAGTAAGCTTCAATGCGTCAGAGTTAGCAGCCAGAGTTACAGAATAGTTATCTGTACCGATAGTACAGATTTCACTACCTGTGTAGGTGCCAACGAACTTGTCCCGTGATTTTGTTTCACAGTTTGTTCCTTCGTAGCCTGTAGTACAAGTACACTTGCCGTCAGCGCAAGTACCACCGTTCTGGCAAACTACGTCTTTACATGCATCCTTGTTACATGATGTGTACAATACTGCGCCGAATGCGCTGATGGTCAAAAATGCGCTTAATGCGATGTGTTTAACTGATTTCATAGAAACTTTTTTTTAAATTAACTGAATTAATTTTTGCCAAAGATACGTTTTAAAGGCAATCCAGCAAATACTCTGCAATAATCGTGCCTGTATTTTATTTTTTGCAAACCTTTTTAACATATTCTTTTCAGACATTCATTATTTCGTACGTTCTTTGTGTTCAATAGTATTGCATTGATCAGACTGATACTTATTATTCTCCTGATCTGCGGCACCACGATATCCAGTGCCGGAGAACGTACCTATTATTATAATGACAATTGCAGCAAGGCCTACCAGCATATCATGGCATTACATATGCAGCAGGGTGACAACCTGTTATTGACTGAGTTGCGTAGCAATCCCGGCAACCTTATGCCTGTGTATCTTGCTGATTATGAGGACTGCCTCACTCTGCTGCTGAACAGTGACCCGGAAGAGTATGAGCAACGTAAAGAGCATTTTGAGACCAGGCTCGACGCATTGGAAAAAGGAGACAGATCATCGCCATGGTACAGATTGTGCAGGGCCGGTATCTACATGCATTGGGCTATAATAAATACAAGACTGGGGCAACAATACCGGGCTGCGTTGAAATTCAGAAAAGCATTTTCCATATTGAAGGAGAATCAAAACCTTTTTCCGCAGTTTGAATACAATAGTGTTTTTGCAGGGCTTCAGGAGGCTGTTATCGGCTCTTTGCCCGGAAACTATCAGTGGCTCGTTTCTTTATTTGGTATCAAGGGAAACCTTAAGGGCGGCGTGAGTAAACTATCTTTTTTTGTCCGTACACATAACAACAGCCAGCCATTATATGCTGAGGCTGTTCTATACTATGTATACACGAGGTTCTACTTGTTGCATGAACAGAGAGAAGTGTGGGATTATATGAACAGTGGCGCGTTCCCGACACAGAATAATTTGCTGAATTCATTTGTGAAATCAAATATTGCCATTGACAACAGGCAGTCTGAGGCAGCGACAGACCTGCTGAAGGATATGGCCGGGGATGCCGACTATGCGAAGTACCCTTTCTTCGAATTGCAGGCAGGGCTGGCCATGATGACGAATGGTGACGTGCGCGCGACAGATCATTTTCAGAGATATCTTGCAGGGAACAAAAGTGATCTTTATATCAAGGAGTGCTGGCAGAAAATGGCGTGGGTGTGGTATATTAATGATAATATGAAGCAGGCGGGATTTTGCCGGTCGCAAATAAAAGGGCATGGTACAACCACGCTGGATGTGGACAAGCAGGCAGAGAAATTCGGAGAGTCGGGATCGTGGCCTGTAAAAAAAATATTGCAGGGACGATTGCTGCTGGACGGCGGATATACAAAAGAGGCTTTCCGGGTGCTGAGTACAATAGATATCAGAACGCTAACTAATGCGGCAGACAGGGCTGAATACTTTTTCAGGCTGGGACGGGTATATGAAGAATCTGCTGACTATAAAAAAGCCATAACGTATTACCAGTATGCCATGACAGCCGGAAAGGACAGGCGCGAGCAGTTTGCAGCAAGGGCTGCACTGCATACCGGACTGGTATATGAACACACCGGCAGGAAGCAAGAGGCGCTAAAAAGTTACCGGCAGTGCCTGGCAATGCCGGGCCATGATTTTCAGAATTCTATAGACCAGTTGGCAAAGGCCGGTGTAAGCCGCGTAAGCGAATAAACTATTTTCGTTTAGGCATGTTGAAGTGCCAGCCATCGGGATTGAAATCTACTACGTCTCTTTTCCCTTCATAGTATTCGGCTATTTGTTCCTTCCAGTGTTTATCGGGCAGGCGCAACATGGTATAACGGTGCTGCAATGCAAAGAAAGCGAGGTACAGGCCAATATGCCATAGTTTCAATTTTTTGTCGAGTGCTATGATCATGAGCCACATGATACAGGCGTACGGTATGAAGTAATAGCGGGCATTATCCAGAGCCAGCACTTTCGATTCGTTGGGCCAATATGCATGGACAAACGCGGCAAATGGTATAATGGCAGCATACAACAGTATATAGCGCCTGCTGTTGCTGATGGTAACATAGTTGGCAATGAAATTGTACAGCAGTATCGCCAAAATGAACGCGGACAGGATCGTCATTTTAAATGTGCCGAGCGAGGCGGCAAAGTCGTAGCGGAGGAAGGAAAGTTCGCTGATATTATTAGTGAACAGGCGCAACAGATGAACACCTTCTTTCTCTCCGGGATACCCCCTGTAAAAACCGGGGTCGAGGAATTTGATGCTGTATAGTTGAAAGGCGCCGCAAAGCAGGATGATGCCTAATGGGAGAATTTTTTTGAAGGTCATTTGTTTCCTTTCGATCAGCAGGATAGCCAGCGCTATAGGACTGACCAGGATAGAGCATGGGCCTGTGAGTGAAATAACAGCGAGGACCAGGAGATGAAGAATATAGTTCTTCCCGGTATGGTCGGTATATCGTGTATAGAGGAAGTTGACCAGGTATAGCGCCACCATCCAGTTAACATTGGTGATATTCATAAAAATATCGGATGCGAGCGGCAGGAAGACAAAGGAGGTGGCGTATACAATGCGGTTCTTAATGTCTGTGTAGCCCGATGTCTTCCAGATATTCAGCGCAATAAAGAAGGTGATAAGAAAAGTGCTATAGTTGTAGCAAAGCGGGATATAATAGTAGCTGATATGCAGTGAGTTCCAAAGCAGGGCCACAAGGCGGGGAACGAAATGCATATACCCGGCATAGGGGGTGATGAGCGACATCCATCCTTTTTCTTCAACCTGCTGGAAGAAGATAGGGCAATCCTCGGCCCAGAGCTGTGGATTGGTGAACGCATCGGGTCGCCTGAAGAACAGCCCGGCAAGAACCGCTACAAAAACGATAAGTATATCACGGGTGTTATTGCGTTTACCAAGAGTGGCCTCCATAAGCAGCGGTGGTTAAAGATTATTTCTGTAAAGATACCATACATAGCGGAAACTGATGGGGTGAGCCGAGGCGGCTTTTTTCATTCTCACATTCATTGAGTATTTTCACACAGAGAAACCAGTATGCGCCGAACACTTCTTCTTTTTGCGTCATTATATCTATTATGCAGCAGCGTTCATGCCCAGACACCCAAGCGGGAGTTCAGGGGGGCATGGATAGCAACCGTAAATAATATTGACTGGCCATCGAAGCCGGGACTGGCTGCTATTGAGCAGCAGCAACAATTCATTCATCGCCTTGATCAGCTAAAGTCGGTGGGGTGCAATGCGGTCATCGTTCAGGTGCGCCCGGTTGCAGATGCTTTTTACGCGTCGAAGATAGAGCCGTGGAGCCATTACCTGACCGGCAGGCAAGGAGAGCCTCCGTTTCCCTATTACGATCCGCTGATATTCATGATCGAGGAGACGCATAAACGGAATATGGAGTTCCATGCATGGTTCAATCCGTTCCGTACATCTATGGACAACAAGAAGAACCTGAACCCGCCAAAGCATGTTACGCGCCTGCACCCGGACTGGGTCATCAACTATGGCAGGATATCTATACTTGACCCCGGCATACCCGAGGCCAGGGAGTACGTGCTTAATGTGATAACCGATGTGGTAAAACGGTATGATATTGATGCCGTGCACCTCGACGACTATTTCTACCCATATCCCATAGCAGGAGCACCATTTAACGACACCAAGACCTATAACAAGTATGGGGAAGGTATGAGTAAGGAAGACTGGCGAAGGAATAATGTGAACCTCTTCATTGCGCAACTGAACAGTAATATCAAGAGTATAAAGCCATATGTGAAGCTGGGCATTAGTCCTTTCGGGATATGGAGAAACAAAACAAAAGACCCTGAAGGCTCCGAGACAAGGGGATTATCGAACTATGATGACCTGTATGCAGATGTTCTGCTGTGGATACAGAAAGGATGGATAGATTATATGATGCCGCAACTCTATTGGGAACATAATCACAGGAGCGCGCCGTTCAATGTACTGATGCCGTGGTGGTACGGGCATTGTTTTCGCCGGCATCTTTTTTATGGCCTGGGCTTGTACAATATGGCGGAGAAACATACGCCCACATGGTCCACAGCGTCTGAGCTTTTGTGGCAGATAAGGGACATACGCGGTATGTGCCCCAATTCAGGTTTCTGCTTTTATAATGCCTCATCCTTTGACAAAATAAAACCGCAACTGATTGACAGCCTGTCAGCCATGCACTCCCGATATCCGGCACTGATACCTGCTATGACGTGGCTGGACAGTATTGCGCCGGCAGCACCGGTGCTGAAGACCGCGCCCATTGATGCCGGTACATTGCTGACCTGGCAGGAGAATAATCCGACAAAAGAACCATTGCGATATGTGGTGTACAGGTTTCAGCACAATGAGGCTGTGGACCTGGAACGTAACGACAGGATCATTTCTATACAGCAGGAAAATAAGTATATAGACCGCGACCGCTCATGCAGGCAATGCAGCTATGTGGTGACCGCGCTGGACAGGCTGTGGAACGAAAGTAAGCCGAGCAATAAAGCCGGGCAATGATCAATCTACCAGTGATATGCCATTCGGGTCGGTGGTGAGTATCTCGCTCATGTGATCGAGGAACGGCCGCATATTCCGGAACACATTGCTGATGTCCTTAGCGAATGATGCACTTAATACCTCCTCGTCGGTAAAGTCGTGGCGCAGTAAGAACTGTTTGTACCGGAGCAAGCCTATAGCCGGGTGATCCTTACTGTATCCCCGAGGTGCAGATAATACCTGCTCGCCTTTTAATCCGCCAAAGGTTTTCACGAGGGTTTTGCCTGAGAGCATTTTGTTCCATTGCCCGTAGTTGTGGTCAATGTCCTGCCTGATGCGCTGCATATCGTGAGGTTGCGGCCCCCAGAACCCTCCGGCCACATAAGACCTGCCCGGTTCGATATTAAAATAGTAACCACCCCGTAGTTTCTTTGTGGCACGTTTGAATCCGCCATTCCAGCAGGTGTGGTAAGGCTGCTTGTCTTTCGAGAACCTGATATCCCGGTATATACGGAAAAGGCTAGCCTTGCCTGATGCTGTTTCTATCCGGTCGTGTTTATTCATTTCATTCAGCAGGGTTCCGGCGAAGTCAATGATATTATTGTGTGCCTGAGTATATTCCTCTTTATGCGCTGAGAACCATTCCCTGTTGTTGTTCTTTGATAACTTCCTGAGGAAATCAAAAGAACTTTTTTCAATTGCCGACATCTTATTTGTTTTTTTTCTTTTTGGCAGCCTTAGCATGTTTGTTGAATGCCAGGCAAAGCCCGATCCAGTGATCGAAGTCTTTCCGGCTTTTAAAGCCATCTTCATTTACATATACATAACCCTTCATAGGCTTGCCGGTAAATATCATTTCCCTGCAGCCTTTACGTTCCAGCGAGGCTTCGTATTCTTCCGGGCCTATGCGGCACATCATTTCATCCTCTACAATACCAACGCACATCTTGCCATTGACCATAAAACAAGAGCCGCCGAACATGTACTTTTCCTCAACTCCGGGAATTTCCGACAGAGCTTCCCGGATCCTGTCGTTCAGTTTTTCGTTGTAAGCCATACCATAAAGTTATTTAACTCCCGGCAGTTAATGAGTGTGCCGCAGGTCAGCGCTTCTTTTTGTTTGTTTTCTTCGCTTGTTCGTCAATTACAACTGCCTCAAAAATATACGTTCTCAATAAGGCAATATCAATTTCCCCGGCTGTTTTAAAAGTGTGCCAAAAGACTTGGGTGCGGGTGCCTTTCTCCAGGAAACCTGTCTCGTCTGTTAGGAGGTAGCCTTGCTGAAAACCGAAACGCACACCTTCGTATGTTTGTTTTTGCCCCCACAGCACCGAGGCCGGCCAGATAAAGAACATCCCCTTGTTCATTTCGTAATAAGGAACGTTGTAAGACAGTTTTTCCCTAATTCCCGGCACACAATCGAGTACTACCCGGCGCAGTTTTTCTACAACTTTCAGTTCATTTTCAGGGAGGTAGTCAAGAAATTCATCAACCGACCGGAACCTGACATTTTGCATGTGAGCCATAGTTTTTCTCTTTACCACTATTTGTGCAGCCAATAAGTTAATACAAACTAAAACTAATCATAAGTCGGCACTGGTGGTGATTGCGGGGATTATGCGTATATTGGTAAAAATGTAAGGTGTTGATATCATGTGGATTTTGACAGTAATGTAACACTGCCAAAAAAACTTGGCATACTATTTTCAGTAACTTTGGTAAAACCACGTGCGTATGTTATATGACGATTTTAATGATGAAGAGTGGGGGCCAATAGACGAGACACTCCGTCGTTATGAAGAAGTGAAGAAAGGAGAATCATCCCACATACTGGACGAAGACGAGTTTGAACGAGTGATTGAGTATTATTTCCAGAATAGTAATGAAGAGCAGGCTTTACTGGCCTGCGATATAGCGATAACCTACTATCCGTTCTCTCCCTCTATCCTTTTGCTGAAGGCTGAGATCTTTACACAGGCACAAAAATACGGACAGGCACTTAAAGCGCTTGACGAAATGGCCCAGTATGAGGAACGCAATCTTGACGCGGTGCTGCTGCGGTCAGATATTTTGCTGGCGCAACTTAAATACGACCAGGCTGCATTGTGGCTGGAACAGAGGGCTGATGAATTTAAAGGCAAGGAGAAAACAGAGATATTGCTTGAGTTGTCTGATGTGTATGACGAAAGCGAAGAATTTGATGCCGTGTTCGATACCCTGAAACGGGTAATAGCAATAGACAAGCGCAATGAAGAAGCACTGCAGAAATTATGTTTCTGGGCCGAGTTCACAGAGCGTCTTGAAGAAAGTATAGCTATTCACACACAGCTTACCGATGATGATCCATACAATGCACTAGCGTGGTTCAACCTGGGCGCGGCGTACCAGGGTATGAAGATGTATGAGAAATGTATAGACTCCTACGAATACTGTGTAGCTATTGATGATAAGTTTGAGTTTGCCTACCGCAATATGGCAGATGCCTATATGCGCCTGAAATGGTATAGTAAGGCATTGGAAGTGCTGGAGAAACATATAGAAATAGCGAAGCCGGAGGATGTGATATTTGAGGCTATGGGTTATTGCTGGGAGAAGCAAAAGGATTTTACCCGTGCCCGCCAGTATTACCGCCAGGCCTCCCAGTTGAGCCCGCAGGACGATGGCATATTCTATAAGATAGGAGAGACCTATGCCCGCGAGAAGCAATGGGAGAAAGCTGTCAAGTCATTTTCGGTGGCACTGCACCTTGATAAAGACAATGCGGCATATTGTATGGCAATAGGCAACTGTCTGATGGAGATGGATGTGAAGAGTGAGGCGTTGGTTTGCTATCTGAATGCAGTACGCCTGAAGCCCGGTAACAAGACCACCTGGGTAGCTTTGATACGCGGCCTTTACCTCACTGGATATTATGATGAGGCGCTGGCGCAGATTTCTGTGGCTGTAGAGCATTGCGGGGAGAAGGCAGACTTCCATTATTACAATGCGGCATCCCTGTTGGAGCTGGGTAAGTCGAAAGAGGCAATGCTGCAACTGGAGAAAGCACTGAAGATGTCTCCCGGAAAGGTGAAGATATTTACAGAGTTGAATCCTGAATTCCTGCTGCGTTCTTCTGTTACCGACCTGATCGGGAAATATAAAAAGAAGTAATTCTATTTTACGCCAATGGCATTCAGTGAATCCCGCAATATGCGGTTGAATGCGACAGCTCCTTTATAATTCAGATGTGATGTATTGAAGAACAGGCTGTCTGGCAGCGGCATTTTGCCGAAGTCAAAGACATATACATTGTTCAGGCTGCGAAGATGCGCCATGAATCTCTCTACAACATCCGGGTTCGTATATTGTTCAAAGAACGAGTTGTGATATGGAGAGATCACGAAAATGAATTTTTTTTCGGGATGGCTATTGATCAGTTCGTCCATCTGATGGACTAATGTGTCATTTTGCTCAAACGAAGTGGCTGAGTTCCTGCGCTGCTCCACCAGCTCGTTAAACTGTTTATCTGTCAGTACCTTCTTTTCGATCGCAGCGCCTTTATTGGTGAATTTCGTTAGTTGTATTTTGTTGTTCAGGTAGTCGCGCAGGTAGCTCTCATAGAGTCCGTAGTATTTTACCACGGGGATAGAATAATAGCTTTTGTATTCATTACGAATGAGCTTGTGTGCCGGCGGGTAACCTGCATTAGGGATATAATTGGCAATGTCGCCCAGGCTTCTGATGATGCCATCGAGGTCCAGGTTGATCAGTACCCACGGATTGTTCTTTTTCTTTTTGCACTCTTCGCTTAGAAAGAACAAAGCGACATCATATTTGCTTCCCGATAAGCCATAGTTGAAGTAATGGCTTCCCAGGCTGTCGGGGATGAATCCGCCTTCCGCCCGGGATGAGCCGATGATGGCGATCTCGTCCAGGTGTGTTTCGGTGATCATGCGGTTCACCTTGTAGGCGCCGGTCACTTCGCTGCTCATAATAATGAATTGTTCGAAGAGGTGGCTGAATAATATCCCCAAGCCGCTCACTACGATGATGAGCGGAAACAATATCCGTAAAAGGAATTGCTTAAAACTGGAAATAGATGAATTCAGCTCCTGCATTCTTACCAAGTATCAATATTAAGAGTGTTGTTGCTATTAAAAAGGCCAGGTTGTTCTTTAGCTTCATGTTGGCCGGCAACCGGTAGCTCAGCCAGAGCAACCCGATCACGCCAAAACTCATCAACAGGTTCAGTGGTCCCAGCTCAGCGGAAAGCTGTGTCAGGTTGAAACTGAAATTCATCGCCAGCAGCTTATTGATGACTGCCTTTGCCTTTCCGAAGTTCTCTGCCCTGAAAAATATCCACGCAAACGTGACCAGTATAAAGACAAACAGGCGGTTGAGAAATGTTCTAAGTGCAGGTAATTGTACGAGGCCGATAGTCCTGGCGAAGCGCTCCTGGATATCTTTTGTACGGATGCCGGCTATGGTATATATGCCGTGCAGTGCTCCCCATACAATAAAGGTCCAGTTGGCGCCATGCCACAGGCCACTGAGCAGGAATACGATCAGTAAGTTGCGGTGCCATTTTGCTTTACCTGCACGGTTTCCGCCGAGTGGTATATATACATAATCTCGAAACCATGTGGACAGAGATATGTGCCACCGGGACCAGAATTCGGATATGCCGGTGGCCAGGTAAGGCCGGTTAAAATTGACCATCAGGTCATAGCCCATGAACCTGGCGGTACCTCTTGCAATATCTGAGTAGCCTGAGAAATCACAATATATCTGGATGGAAAAGAAACAGCAGGCAATGAGTGTAGATAGTGTATTCGCATTACCTACGTTGTCATAAACATGGTTCACATAGGCAGACAAACGGTCGGCTATTACCAATTTCTTGAACAAGCCATAAGCTATCAGGTTCAGCCCCAGCACTGCATTATGATAGTCGAATTTGTGTTTTACATGGAACTGGTGCAATACATTCTGAGGCCGTTCTATGGGCCCGGCCACCAACTGCGGGTAGAACATCACATACAGGGAGTAGATGCCGAAGTGTCGTTCTGCCTTCTGGTGGCCACGATATACCTCTATGGTATAGCTCATGGCCTGGAATGTATGAAACGAAAGGCCGATAGGGAGTAGCATATTCAGGTAGGGAATGTGGTTCTTCATGCCCAGTAGCTGTGCTATACCGGTAATATTATCATTGATGAAGTTGTAGTATTTAAATACGGCAAGTACACCGACATTGGCCACGATACTCATGATGAGGTATCTCTTTTTCTTTCTCTTGTCAGATTCGTTCTCAAGCAGTATGCCTGCGAAATAATCGATCACTATGGTAAATGCCAGGATAATGATGTATTCCGGCTTGAAGAACATGTAAAAGAAACAGGATGCGGCCAGCAGCAGGAACCACCGGAAGCGATAGGGCAGTAAGAAGTACAGAATTGTGACAACCGGGAAGAATATTAAGAAAGCTATGGAGTTGAACAGCATTAGCGGTTGTCTCGATTTCCAGCAAAAGTAAAATTTCTCTGACCATCTTTATCTATGGTCTTCAGACAAGCTCACTTAAAGACGCAGTTCATTCCTGTCCACCAGGGATGAACCTCATATCCCAGGCGCCCTGCTTTTATCATCGGGTCGGTACTGAGCAGTTGTTCCACTTCCTGTTGAGTTTCGCAATCAAATATGAAAATACCACGCCAGTTGGAGTCATCACCGAAAGGTCCGGCCACTATCAGTTTGCCTTCCTTTGCCAATCGGCTCATATTGTCCATGTGTCCTTTCTGCAACTTGTTGATCACAACTGTATCCTTGATCTCATCTCTCTTCGGCCCCTTGGTCAGCATCACGAAGAAATATTCCTTCAGTGTTACCGTATCCATTTTGAAGGTCCGGGGATGTGTGCTTTTCTTATCCTGTGCCATGCTTTTGCAGCAGATAAACGACAATAAAATGATACTAAGCAGATATTTCATAATATTTTGCCAATAATAATGGTGAATTAATAGTTTTTTTGATGTTTCAAGGCTTTATTTCCCTACCTTTGCAGCCTGAAAAAATCGGCCCTCCCCATTTTTCCCGGTGGGGAGGGTTATTTTTTAGGGAAAGATAGGTAAAAAACCACCACCCGAAGAGGGTTAGAAAAGAAGGTATTTATGAATATTCGCAACATTGCCATCATCGCGCACGTTGACCACGGTAAAACAACACTGGTTGATAAGATACTGCATGCCACAAATGTGTTTCGTGACAACCAGGAGACCGGAGAACTTATCATGGACAGCAACGACCTGGAACGTGAGCGCGGTATCACCATCCTGGCCAAGAACGTTTCAGTGACCTACAAGGGCGTGAAGATCAATGTGATAGACACACCGGGCCACGCCGACTTTGGCGGCGAGGTAGAGCGTGTACTGAAGATGGCGGACGGCGTATTGCTGCTTGTGGATGCTTTTGAGGGTCCTATGCCACAGACACGTTTTGTATTGCAGAAGGCGCTGAACCTAAACCTGCACCCGATAGTAGTGATCAATAAGGTAGATAAGCCAAACTGCCGCCCTGAAGAAGTGCACGATGCGGTGTTCGAACTGTTCTTCCAGCTCGATGCTACGGAAGATCAGCTGAATTTCCCGACACTATACGGTTCATCTAAGCATGGCTGGTTCAATACATCATTGACCCCGACCGAAGATATTTCTGCACTGCTCGATACGATCCTTGAAAAGGTACCGTCTCCTGCGCTGGTAGAAGGTCCGCTGCAAATGCAGATCACTTCTCTTGATTATTCATCCTTCCTTGGCCGTATAGCCATTGGCAAAGTGACAAGAGGTTCCATCAAGGAGGGCCAGAACGTAATGCTGTGTAAGACAGACGGCACTATGCAGCGGAGCAAAGTGAAGGAGCTCTATGTGTTTGTAGATATGGGTAAGAAGCGCGTGGAAGAAGTGAAGTGCGGAGATATTTGTGCTGTGGTGGGTATAGAAGGCTTCCAGATCGGCGAAACCATTGCTGATATAGACAATCCGGAAGCAGTGCCTGTAATTGCTATTGATGAGCCGACCATGAACATGCAGTTCAGCATCAACAACTCTCCTTTCTTTGGTAAGGAGGGTAAGTTCGTGACCAGCCGTCATATACGCGACAGGCTCATGAAAGAACTGGAAAAGAACCTGGCATTGCGTGTTCAGGAAACTGATGACGCGGATAAATTCCTGGTATATGGCCGTGGTATCCTGCACCTGAGCGTACTGGTAGAAACTATGCGCCGTGAAGGTTATGAGCTGACCGTAGGGCAGCCACAGGTGATCACCAAAGAAGTTGACGGTAAGAGGTGCGAGCCTTATGAAATACTTGTGGTGGATGTGCCGGCAGAATTCAGCGGCAAGGTGATAGACCTGGTGACGCAGCGCAAAGGCGAGATGCATGTAATGGAGACCAAGGGCGAGATGCAACACCTTGAATTCGACATCCCGTCACGCGGATTGATAGGCCTGCGTTCGCAGATGCTGACCAATACACAGGGCGAGGCAGTAATGGCGCACAGGTTCAGCGAATATAAACCATGGAAGGGCTTTATTCCCGGCCGTATCAATGGCGTGCTGATCGCAAAGACAGGCGGCAGTGCTACCGCATACTCTATAGATAAGCTGCAGGACCGTGGCGCATTCTTCATTGATCCTATGCAGGAAGTTTACGCCGGCCAGGTGATCGGTGAACACATCAAGCCGGGAGACCTTGTGGTGAATGTGGTAGAAGCTAAGAAACTGACCAATATGCGTGCCAGTGGTAGCGATGACTCTGTGCGCATCACCCCTAAGATACAAATGACACTTGAAGAATGTATGGAATATATTCAGCAGGATGAGTGTATAGAAGTAACACCGCAAAATATCCGTCTCCGCAAGATCATGCTGGACGAGGAGGATAGGAAGAAATTCCAGAAAATGCTGAAAGCAGAAGCTTAATGATAAATTATCTTAATATGCAAGAGGTGCCATCGGCACCTCTTGTTGTTTTTGCTTGTCTTTGTTGTCAATTTATAAGATTTTCATTAAGTATTAGTTGCATATTGGACATTAATCTGAAACCCAATACAGGCAACAGGGTTGAGAAATAAAAAAATGTGTATAAATACCCATCGCTTTGTGGTATATTGCTGTCTTATATAGTTAGAAGAGTTTATATTTTCTGTTATTTGTAATCACAGAAAAAAAAGTATTTTTATAGCTTGATAATTTAGGTTTATGAAAAGATCCTTACGATATATACTTATTGTTTTGTCGTTGATTGTAGGGCACGCAGCTCAGGCGCAGTGGATTCAGATCGCATCTTCGTTGCCATCGTCTATCGGTGCATATTATTATGGTAGTTATTCCATTGGAGCGGGTGCATTTTCACCAGGTGGTGGCGGCGCTTCTTTCCCCGACCCGACCGGTACAGGATGCCTCGGACCTACTGGTATTCTCGGGGGGCCGGCAGGAACAATGCAGTATGCTATAGGAACCGGCGGTGGTGCAGCCAAAATATTCTTCGTGTCTAACAAGGCTATATATAAGATACGGGTAAAGTTTGATAACCTGAACCAGGGCGAAGATTTTGGTGTGCGTGTGTATACCGGCGCTGGTGCCCCGTATTATATCAAACCAACACAACCATGTCTTAGTCTGACCACAGCTTGTAAGGGTACTTTATCTAATGCCTGTACCATTGATCCACTTACAGGTGTGATACAAGGACCTGCATGTTGTGTATCGGGTGCCGCGACGCCCTTCAATGGGGGGGAATTCTGTCTTGATACCTGTAAGGGTTTCACGTATTGGGAAGTGTTCATGAACAACAGTATCAATGGCTGCAACTTTACCATGTTCTTCGATTCCACCAAAAATCCGGCTTGTTCTGATGCGATCGCAAATGATCCGTGTGAATTGGATACTTTGAAATTGGGAGTCATAGGCGACTCTACCGGTGCCACATATGTGTGGACTGGTCCCCTTGCGTATTCCAGCACCGATCAATATCCGTTTATTTATCCTGCTTACCCGGCAATGTCGGGAACGTACCGCGTAATCAAGACTGTAGGTACAACACATGATACAGATACTGTATCAGTTGTTGTTCATCCCCGGCCTAAGGTTAGCCCCGCTAACAACTCACCATTGTGTGAGAATCCACTGGATACCCTGCACCTCTGGGATCTAGGCACTACTGTGACCAGCGAAACGTGGTCATGGACCGGTCCTAACACATTTACATCTACTTTACAAAACCCTGATATTTATGGCTTCCTTGCTGTCGATACAGGAACGTATAAGGTAGTAGTAACAACACCATTCGGATGTTCAGATTCCGGAACGACCTACGTCTCGATGCGACTACCGCCATTACCTCCGAAGATCATCGGACCTTCGCCATACTGTTTTGGAGATCCATTCATTCCATTCAAGACCACCGGCGTGCCTGGCGCTACGATCCTTTGGTATACAGCATCTTATGGTGGCGTAGGTGTCACTGCCGCACCGTCCATCAACACCAGTGTGGCAGGCAGTACATGGGTATTTGCCAGCCAGCGTGAAGGGCTTTATTGTGAAAGTGCCCGTGACTCTTTGCAGATCGTTGTGAAGCCGGAGATAAAGCCATCTTTCAACTGGTCTACATTACTTGGTTGCGATCAGGATGTTGTAACCTTCAATAACACAAGCACCAATGCAGACTGGTATTCGTGGGTTTATGGAGACGGAAACTATTCCGGAGATACAACTACGAAGCTCATCACACAGAACCTTTATAAAAAGCACAAAGTATTTAAGGTGATACTTATCGGGTACACTCCTGGTTGTTCTGATTCTGCCGTTGGCTACGTGAATACTACGCACTCCATCAAGGCTGCGTTCTCGCCATGGCCAAATGAAATTTGCGCCGGCGGATGGACCACTATGAATGATAGCTTCACTATGGTGGTAGATAGCACACTTGTGACACAACCGGATGGCCCTATAGCTGCGCTTACCGGCAGTTCTTCTACAGTAGACACTATATTGCACTACACAGACACGCTGGCCAATACATATCTAGCTGCTTCATACGAGTGGTATTGGGGTGATGGTACATCTGATCTGACAAATACGCGTAAACCAGCCGTACACCGCTATGATTCGGGTGGTGTCTATTATATAAAACTGAAGGTGACCGACTCTGTTGGCTGTGTGGACACAATAACCAAGGAGTTGAGAGTGATAAAGCTGACATTGAAATCATTTGCAGATACTATGCTTTGTATCAGTCAGCCACTGCCAATGAAGAATGTGCTTGATCCGAATTATGATGAATCGAACTATGCCGGAACATATACCTATTCCTGGACTCCTAGCACATACCTGTCAGATAGTACGGTTCAGAGCCCATTATTCGATGTGGGCAGCCAGGTTACTGATGCTATAATTACGTACACTGCAACGGCTACATTGCCGGCGCTTGGGTGCTACACTTACGATACCATCAGGGTTCATGCAGTGAAGCCGGTGAAACTGGCCAACGTGAGTACGAGCACAACAATATTGTACGGGCGTAGCATACAGCTCAACTCAGACAGTGAAGTATACTACTATTGGAAGAGAGATAACGGAACGTTGGACAATCCGAATATCAATAACCCGGTTGCTACTCCTCTCGAAACCACTACATACGCCATCTATGGTTATGATAAGAACGGATGTGTAGACTCTGCGTTTGTAACGATTCGTGTAGACAGTACCATGATAGAAGATATTCCGAGTGCGTTTACGCCTAACGGAGATGGTCTGAACGACTATTTCCGTCCGGTAGGAATGAAGTATCAGAATATCGTTGACTTCCGGGTTTACAACAGGATAGGGCAACAGGTATTCTATACCAACACGAATAAAGTAGGTTGGGATGGGATGTTCAATGGTGTTCCCCAGGATCTAGGCACTTATTTTTATGTTATAACCGTAGCGAGGCCGGGAGGTGATGGAGATAATGTAACGTATAAAGGAACTGTGACACTGATACGATGACGTTTTTATTATAGATTGAATTTTTGCTCCCCCGCTCCGAAAGGGCGGGGGATATTTCTAATAGAGGGAAGGTTTTAGTTGTGCGTTGTATGATGAAATTTGGTAACTTTATAGTCAACGATTTTTTAGCATGAGATCCCTATTTCGCATTCTGATTATTTTACTGCTTGCGACGAACTGTACTGCGCAATGTATCCAGGTTCCCAGGTTCATGGGGCCCGATACTACTTTCGGTACTTATACCGTTTATGAAAGATCTACCGGTGTAGTGACTACCGGTAGCCCAGACCCTTGTTTTGGCCCATCTTATTATGGTTTCTGGACCGGTGCAGGCGCTCCCGGCAGTTATCGTATTGTCTTTAGTAAACCGGTCTATAAGTTAAATTTCGATTGTACGGGTCTTAATACCGGAGAGTATTTTCAATTTACGATCAATAATGTTTTTTACCCTCTAACACCCGCTAATATAACTTATTGGGGAGAATGTACTCCGGGTGCGTCGGGTACTTGTTATTTGTCTGCCGGTTTGCTTTATGGACCCAGCCCGGCAGGCTTTAACGGAGCGGGAGTGCAGATAGAGATGTGCAATGGTATTGATTCGGTGGAAGTATACTGTAATTCTGCGGTGGCAGGAGGTATTTTCAAATTGTGCGTCGACACTACTATTATGCCTTATTGCCTTCAGGCGTTTAACAATGGTCCTGTATGCGAAGGCGACACTCTATGGCTCTGGGCATTGGGTGATTCTGCAGGCGCGTCTTACCATTGGTATGGTCCGGGGGCCTATTCAAGTACAAAAAAACAATCTTACATATACCCTGCAACATTAGCAAGTTCAGGTACGTATTCCGTTGTCAGAACTGTCGGCTCGGTGACCGATACAGAAACTACATCGGTCATCATCAAACCTACACCCAAAGCAACGGCTGGGTATAGCAATCCAATGTGTTTTGGTGTGGCTACCACATTAAACTTATATGGAGGGCCTTCCGGAGGCGGATATGTATATTCCTGGACCGGTCCGGCGGGCTTTGTGTCCGGCCTGCAAAACCCGACAAGATTTGGGTTTGTAAGTGCAGATACCGGTTTTTATACAATAAGTGTGACCCTCAATGGTTGTACTGATACAGCCATAGCGCACGTCATCTGGACGCCAACCCCGGCAGCGCCGGTCATCACCGGTAAGTCGACGTATTGTACAGGGGAAACTTTTGTGCCGTTTACTGTAACCGGAACAAGCATACTTTGGTATAGTGTAGCCACAGGGGGGACAGGTACCACAACCTCCCCAACAGTGAATACGTCTACCGCCGGTACAACATCTGTTTGGGCTTCGCAGACAGTGTCTGGTTGTGAAAGCCCGAGGGCGACATTTACGGTGACGGTAAACCCCACACCTTCTGCACCCGTCATAACCGGTACTAATACCTATTGCCAGTATTCTACTTATGTGGCACCGTCTTCATCGGGTACATCCGTGCTTTGGTATACAACTTCGACGGGAGGCGTCGGATCTACGACTGTGCCTGTGATCAATACGGCCATTTCGGGAACTACGACCATTTATTCGACACAGACGGTTGGCGGATGCGAAAGCCCGCGGGCTGCATTCGCTATTACGGTCAACCCGAAGCCATTGCCTCCAATTGTAGTAGCCAATCCAAGCAATTATTGTCCTGGGCAGACATTTGTTCCATTTACTGTTGTTACGGGTGTAGGGCTTACATGGTATAATGCACCAACCGGTGGTACAGGGAGTACAGCACCCCCAGTGATCAACACATCGATTCCCGGCACGTATACCAATTGGGTATCCCAAACTGTATCGGGTTGCGAGAGCGACAGAGCGTCAATAACGGTCACTGTTGCAGACAGCGTTATTGCCAATTTTGACTACGTGGTGAAATATGGATGTAAAGCGGATACTGTTGTGTTTAATAATACATCTAAACAAACCAATACCTATGCCTGGAAGTTCGGTGACGGATTTTCCTCTATTCTAAAGAATCCTACCCATGTGTATCTGATACAGGCTATAGATACCGTTACGCTCTACTCCAGTATCGCGACATGCAAGGACAGCATCACCAAATATATAGACCTTGTGCACCCGCTTCATGCGTCGTTCCACATGGATACTAACCTTATATGCCAGGGCAATACCATTACATTTGCTGATTCTTTCTCAGTGGGTACAACACTCAGCTATTTGTGGGAGTATGGAGATAGTTCACTTCATCCGCCAATTACCGGCACAGCAACAACGCATACATATCCAATATCAGGTGTGTATCGCCCCTTCCTGGTTGTTACTGATTTCCGAAATTGTACAGACACAATGTATAAAACGCTTTATGTGGATACTATTAGCCCTATATCAGTAGCCATGACCGATACTGTGCTATGTATTGGTACGCATCTTACATTCACAGGCACTTATTCCAGTGTCGGGTTAACTGACCTGGTCTGGGACCTCGGCAATACGGACAGCATAAAAAACATCAACCCCCTTGTTTATGGTTATCAGCAGCCGGGCTGGTATACGATCACTGCAAGGGCGAGATACAGGGTATGCCCTGATACATTTACAACACGCAAATTGGCAGTGGTAGCTCAGCCTGAAATAGATCTGGGGCCCGATCAGACGATCTGCCTGGGTAGCAACGCTATAACATTGCAGGACGGGATAAATGCAGGCAACCCCAATGCCACCTGGGATTGGAGTACCGGTGACAAAGGTCCGGGTATTACGGTGACAAAGCCGGGTGTATATACCGCTACAGTGAAACTGGATGGCTGTAAAAATTCATCTACTGTTACAATAAAGAATGACTGCTACATAAACATTCCGAACATCTTTACGCCCAATGGCGATGGACTGAACGATTTCTTCTATCCACACCAGTACTTGTCGAGTGGCCTTGTGCAATATCATATGCAGATATTCAACCGTTGGGGGGAATTGGTATTTGAAACTACCTCACTTACGGGAAGAGGATGGGACGGTAAGCTGAATGATGTTCCTCAGCCGGAAGGTGTATATATATACCTGATAGAGGGTACATTCAAAGATGGCCAAAAGGAGCAACATACCGGAAATCTCACATTGCTTAGATAAAATACGGTAGTAACAATTAAAGAGGGGTGCCGTCCCTCTTTAATTGTTTTCAATGAAATACATATGCGAAATCTACATACCCATCCTTTTCTGAATTTCAGCCTGTCTTTATACAAAATGGCAATTATTTTAGCTACGCATTAATAATTTTGCGGAAGCAAAAATTTGCCTATATTTATAGTGGATAAGTGTGGACCGGCAAAACTTTTTAGACCGTAATAACTGAACATAATGAAAAGACATTATTTACCCTTCCTCTTTTTGAGTTTCTTTTTCTATGGCAACAGTGCAAATGCCCAGCTCGTGGGAGACAATGCGTTTCTGCAAGGACAGTGGCTGGAGGTAGCAGTAGCTCCCAACGGATCATGGGGAAATACCGTGACCGTACCGGCAAGCTACCACACACGTGCAGGGTCATCAACAAGTTATACAGATCCATTGACGGGAACCCTGCCTACCGGCAATGGAATGGACTTTTCCTTCGATCAAGGCCATGATGGCTGGGCCACAGGCACCACGCCGTGGGTGGGCGCATATTTTCTTCCCGGTACTCCGTTTAATGGATGGCAGGTAGAGATTGATGATACCATGGCCAGTGCATTTTATTCAAGCGGGCGGTTTGATACGGCGGAAGGCGGAAATTTTGGCGGAACAGTGGCAAAATATACCGGACCCTCATGTTGGAATCCACGAGCACCTATGGCAGGAATATGGCAAGGTAACTATGGTTTGCGGAGGTTTGGTTTAAGGAGTGCAATGCATATAGAACAAGTGACTGAGGTGGATAGTTTTGCATCTCTTGCTACCGTGACCACTAAGTTTTTCAACACGTCTGATTCGGTATTAAAGAACGTTTACTACATGGCTACTGCAGACCCGGATAATGATGTTACTTTATCCGGTTCGTTCCCAACGAACAATCATATTGCTTACCAAGGCCTAGGAGATCGCCATGAAGTATGGGCAAGGCCCCCTGTTGCGCATCAGGATGCATTTTCCGGATTGGCTACAGTTGATTGTCGGGCTAAGGTGTTGATCTACGTTTCCTGGCCTCCGTCAGTTATTCCGGGAAACAACCTGAATAAAGTGTGGGCAGGAACGCCTACCGGAATGGGCACCACCTACTACACATTGGGCGCTACAACACTGGCCCAGGATATTGCTTATGGACTTGTATTCAATGTGGGAAATATCGCTCCGCATGATAGTGCATCACTGACATTTGCCTGGATATTTGCTGACACTACAGCCGTAGACAGTATTTTTGGTAGAATTACACCGCAGTTTTCTGCAGTAGGCCATGTTGTGTCGAATGGGCAATCGGATACGGTGATCCAGTGTAACATGACAGGATGTAAAGTGCTTAATGATAGTATGTTCATTGCTGATGTTGTACAGGGCGATACGAGAGAGTGGGCATTAAGTAAATGGACATGGTCTCCGTCTATAGGACTGTCAACCTCAGTTGGCACAAGTGCAACAATCAATTTTAAGAAGCTTTCCGGCCCGGTAACTTATACAATTACCGGAACGCCTCACCCAACCGCATCGGGAAGTTGCCGCACCAGTCCCTCACCAATATCATTCACACTTTATGTTCAGCCATGTTTCATTGCCACAAACAAGGTTCATTGCGACACTATATTTTTGAATGGAACTGGTGATACAACAGGAGCTACATTCCAGTGGGTTGGCCCGGGAGGTTATGTAGGCACCGGCCAATCAACTATCCGGGTGCCTTCTGCAATGACTGATACGGGTACCTATATGCTTATTAAAATAGTGGGTACAACCCACGATACTGCATATACGCACGTATCGATAGTGCCTGGCTACCCAACTGTAACAGCCGGGTACAATAGTCCTCTGTGTACAGGAAATACGCTATCACTTACCTCAACAAAAGTGGACCCTGCAGAAACATATAGCTGGGTAGGGCCTAAGGCCTACGCCTCTACGTTGCAAAACCCGAGCAGATTGAACGTCACAATCACCGATAGCGGAGATTACCGCGTAATAGCGGATGTGAACGGATGTCGGGATACCGCGTTCATTCATGTCGTCATTGATTCTACTCCGGAAATAAAGACCATCAGTGCTAATACGCCTATTTGCTCACAAAAAGATATTCTTAACCTGACATCATTTGCGACTACCGATAGTGTGAAGTATGATTGGTCTGGTCCATTCTCGTTCACATCTACATTACAGAATCCGTCGATAGCCGGTGTTAATATGTATGGTGCGGGAACCTCTGCCGTAGGTGTGTATACACTGACAGCTACAAACAAGACTTGTAAGAGTTTTAAAACAGTGAATGTGACCGTGGATTCTACACCGGCCATACCGACGCTTACAACGAATGCACCCGTATGTAGCGGTACTGCGCTGAACTTTACAGCAACCACTCTTACGGGCTCCAATTATAGTTGGTCCGGTCCGATAGGATTTACTTCTACAGTACAGAATCCATCCATTAATCCGTCTATTACTGCTAATACCGGGATATATTCAGTTACTGCTACGTTTATTTACCCGGGCCATTCCTGTGTGTCTGATCCTGCGTACATATATGCGCAGGTCGACTCTACTCCGACGATTCCGGTAGCCAGCAGCAATTCTCCCGGCCCTCCCGGTGCGAGTATATGCGAAAATGATACACTGAAGTTGTTTGCTTATGATACGACCGCAGGTGTTACCTGGAACTGGGCAGGCGGCACAGGATTCTCATCTACCGATCAGAACCCCGTGATACCGCATGTGTTGCTCGGAGCGACAGGAACTTATACGGTGACAGCGACTCTTGGTGCATGTTCTTCCTCTTCTGTCATATCGGTGAAGATAAAACCTGCACCACCGCTGGCTGCAACAAGCAACAGCCCGGTTTGTTCCGGTTACAACGATTCACTTTATCTGCAGGCAACAAGTGCTCCGGGAGCTACATTCAGCTGGTCCGGGCCATATACATTCAGTTCTACACAGGCTGTAGTGTTCCGATATCCGGTGCTTACAGAGTATGATGGTGTGTATACGGTAACTGCATTCCTGGACGGATGTACAACAACTATAAATGACACTGTGGTGGTAAATGAAACACCACCAACGCCATGGATGAAGTGGTTAACGTTCTGTGAGCATTTCCCACCACAACCATTGCAGGCTATGGGTCAGAATATTCTGTGGTATCCTAATACATTCTCCTTGACTGGTAATTCTACACCTCCGGTGATTAATACTGAGATAGTTGGAGAAACGTTCTATTATGCAACACAAACAGTAAAGGGATGTACCAGTGCGAAGGATTCCATGAAGGTGACAGTTTACCCTGTACCACACGTGACCATATCGCCAAACATAGGGGTATGTCCGCATGATACAGCTACTCTTGTTGCCGGCACAACCGATGCGCTCACCTACTATCACTGGTATCCGGCTATGTATCTGAGTGACACATCTTCACCTTCAGTAATTGTGAAGCCGGAAACAAACACATTGTATACGATCGTGGCAAGCAATATGTTCAACTGTTCTGATACAGGTACTGTTTACGTAACTGTAAAAGCAGGTGCAGTACTCAACCTCGGTGATTCAGTGACACTGTATCCGGGAGAGAAGTATCAATTCAACCCGTCATCCAACTGTACATATTTCCGCTGGTTCCCGTCAACCAGTCTCGATAATCCGAAGATATCCAATCCAATTACATCGGCAGTTGTAAGCACTAAGTACACAGTGACAGGCGTTACGAGCTGGGGTTGTAAGGTTCAGGATTCTATCAATGTGTATGTGACCAAAGAAACACTGCTTGACCTGCCGAATGCGTTCGCTCCGGGTAATGGCCCTAATAGTAAATTCAAGATACTGAAGAGGGGTATTGCTACGCTGCAGGATTTCAGTATCTACGACAGGTGGGGTGTAAAGGTGTTTGAAACAACCAATATTGACGAAGGATGGGACGGTACGTACAACGGATCTCCTCAGCCTTTCGGAGTATATATTTACCAGATCAGGGCAACCACCAATAGTGGTGAGGATTATGAAAAGCATGGCAATGTGACGCTTATCAGATAAGAGTCAATAGTGTATTGATAAAAGGTCCCCTTATGCGGGACCTTTTATGTTTTCCGGCGGTGACAAATCGGGCATTCTTCTCATTTATCTTTATTTTTGGATAAAAACAGAAGCATTATGCTCAAGCAAAGCACGCTCGCTTTCATGGAAAAGCTGGCAAAGAACAACAACAAGGTTTGGTTTGATAAGAACAGGGATGCCTACCAGGATACAAAAGAAGATTTTGAACAACTGGTAACTAAAGTGTTGAGTGGGCTTGCTGCATCAGATCCTACATTCAAAGACCAGGCCGCAAAGGACTGTATAATGCGTATATTCAGAGATATACGTTTCTCAAAGGATAAGACGCCATATAAAACAAATCTCGGTGCTGGTTTCAGTAAAGGAGGACGTAAATTTGAAGGGGCGGGTTACTATCTGCATATAGAACCGGGAAATAAGAGTTTTGTAGGAGGAGGGGTATGGATGCCGGAGCCCCCGGTGTTAAAAGCCGTAAGGCAGGAAATTGACTACAACTTCGATGAGTTCAAAAAAATACTTGCCGATAAGAAGTTCAGGAAGTTCTTTAAGGATGTAGAAGGGGAGCAGTTGAAAAAACTGCCGCAAGGCTACGAAGCCGATAATCCGGCCATAGACTACCTGAAAATGAAAAGCTTTATTGTAAGCTGTAATTTTCCTGACGACGTAGTCACAGCAAAAGGATTTGATAAAAAAGTGTTGGAGGCATACAGCGCTATGGCGCCCTTTATTGCTTTCCTTAATAGAGCTTTAAGCTAATTAGTTCCGGAACACCAGGAATTCAAAAGGCTTGTCACAGCAGTCGCTATTCTTCTTTTTGCGTGCTTTTGTCGGCTTCTGCTTTTGTTTGCGGTACACGTCGAGCGTTTCTGTGGCGCTGAGTATCTGCTTGTCGGTATCTACAAGACTTACCACATGCATCAACTCATCTACGCGCTCGTTAAAGTGGCCTGTCCAGTTCTGTGCCACCTTTGCCGTCACTAATAATTCTCTCACCTGCTGCTTCATGGGTGGTGTTATTTGATCAATGACTAACTATCATTACTTAATGAAAGTTAAGTAATTTTTTTGCTCGTGGAATAGTGAAAAAGTATATGTAGCTGAATGATAAGTCCATTCAGCAATATTTAATTATTTGATAAACGAGTGGCCGCTATCAATAGAATTTTGTGAGGTAAGGATATCGCTGCTCGTAAAGTTGTTTCACTCTTGCCAGTATCGTGTTGCGCAGCGAGTCGAGATTGCGCCTTTCTGTGGCAGAAATAAATATGGCTGAATTATTTGTCTGATCTTGCCAACGCTCTTCCAGGTCGGCCAGCATCTCTTTCTTTACACTGTTTTCAAGCCACGGATCGAAAACGTTTTGTTCATACAGGTCCATTTTGTTGAAGATCGTGATCATAGGCTTATCAAACGCTCCGATCTCTTGTAAGGTCTTATTTACAACGCCCATCTGATCTTCATAGCCCTGGTGCGATATATCTACTACATGCAACAGGCAATCTGCCTCGCGCACCTCGTCCAGCGTGCTTTTGAAACTCTCAACAAGGTTGTGTGGCAATTTGCGAATGAACCCGACGGTGTCGCTCAGCAGGAAGGGGGTTTGTTCATATACTACTTTGCGTGTTGTTGTGTCAAGCGTTGCAAATAACTTATTCTCAGAGAATACATCTGCCTTGCTCAGTACATTCATCAGGGTACTCTTGCCCACATTGGTATATCCTACCAGTGCCACGCGTATGTATTCACCTCTTTCCTTTCTTTGGGTGCTGGCCTGCTTGTCTATTTCACCCAGTTTTTTTCTGAGTAGCGCTATTTTGTCTTTAACGATTCGACGGTCCGTTTCGATCTCTGTTTCTCCGGGCCCCCTGCTGCCTATACCGCCTCCCTGTCGCTCCAGGTGCTTCCACATACCCTTTAGTCTTGGGAGCAGGTATTGGTATTGCGCTAGTTCCACCTGTACTTTTGCCTGCGCCGTTTTGGCCCTGCTGGCAAAGATGTCCAGTATCAGGTCGCTCCGGTCTATGGTCTTCGTGTTTATCGCTTCGGTGATATTCCCGATCTGCGAGCCCGATAGCTCATCGTCAAAGATCACAAGGTTCACACCTTTTGCCTTTACATACTCCTTTATTTCTTCCAGCTTGCCCTTTCCCACAAATGTTTTACTATCCGGGCGGGCCAGTTTCTGTGTGAAAGACTTTACGGCCACTGCGCCTGCGGTCTCGGCAAGAAATGCCAGCTCCTCCAGGTATTCTTTTACCTGGGTCTCGGTTTGTTCTTTGTGTATCAGGCCAACGAGTACCGCCTTCTCCTCTTGTTGTATCTTATTCTGTTTGTCGAGCACTTCTTAAATTGTTTTTCACTTATCAACTCACAATAATCTTTCCTGCTCTCTCAGCCAGCGTTCAGGTATCTCATCGTTGCTGGCTATGAGATAGTCTTTATACGAGCAGGGAACAAATGTCTGGTCGGGCAGCTTCATCCACCACCTGTTGGTACGTTTGCTTTTCAGGAAGGTGGTATCGTTATCGGTGAACGTGACATTGAATACTACAAATTCCTCCCGCTCGGTAAGCCTTGCCTCTGTTTTACGCACAAAGTAGCCATCAACAAAATACCACAGCATTTGTGATATCTGCCTGGCGGTCATTTCATTGGTGTCTGTGGTATGGTCATATCCGTAAATGCCGAAAGACGTAAGCTCATTGCTCATGCCGGCGTAGCGGGTAAGCGTACAGGCTTCCTCGCCAAGCAAACCGTTAGGTGACCCATCAATATTAGCCGGCGCATCACAGTATCGTATAGCAGACATGTCGAAACTGAACATATGGCTGTTGCGGAGCACAGGCTCCATGTCTTCAATGTGTTCTCTCACTTTGCCAAGACGGAAGAAGTCAAACCGAAGTTTGTCCAGTGTTTCCAGCATTGACGGTTGTGCATAATAACTCTGGAACGCTATATGGTTGTAGTGAGAAATAAAGTTCGGAGTGCCGGTAAGCATATCCATCAGGAAGCTGTTCGGCGTCATTGTTTCCGCTTCTTCCAGGTCTATCAGCATATCTGTCACCGATGCGGTGATGAGCTTTTCAGCTTTCCGGAACACTTCATACTGTTGCATGGTGAGGTCGTGAGATCCGCCGATCACCACCGCGATCTTTCCTGCATCATGTATCTCTTTCAGTACTGTAAATAACGCGGCACGCGTGTCTTCCACTGATGCCCCTTCGTGTATATTCCCTATATCGGCCAGCTTGATGGCATTGTGCCAGTAATACATCCGGTACAACTGCTTGCGAACCGTGTTCGGGCTACTGCTGTATGATGCATCAACATTATGGCCCCTCCATTCACCACAGCCAACGATAACAATGTCCGCATCACTCCAGTCGCTTGTTGCTATGTTGGCGCCTATCTGTTTCGGATTATATTGTTCTGCATCGGGAGAATCGATAAAATGTACCGGTTCAAAAAAAGAGATCAGGTCCTGCATGACAGATCATATACTGTTTAAGATGTTTAAGAATAACCGGTAGCAAAATAAGGAACTTCTGTTCAAAAATGTCCGGAAAAACGAAAGCCGTTGCTGCATGCTGCAGAACGGCTTTCAAATAAAATAGCTCTGCTGTTATACGGTTGGTGTTGTGCCGCCGGTCTTTCTCGGATTGCGGTCAAGCACCTCATCTACCATGCCATACTCCTTAGCCTCGGCTGCAGTCATCCAGTAGTCACGGTCGCTGTCCTTTTCAACTTTGCTCAGTTTCTGACTTGAGTGGAAAGCAATGATCTCATAAAGTTCCTTTTTGAGCTTCACGATCTCACGTGCTGTGATCTCAATATCACTGGCCTGGCCTTCGGCACCTCCCAGTGGTTGGTGTATCATGATGCGGCTATGCTTCAGGGCAGTTCTTTTACCCTTGCTGCCGGCACACATAAGTACTGCGGCCATAGATGCGGCTATACCCGTGCATATGGTGGATACATCGGGATTGATGATCTGCATGGTGTCATAGATACCCAGTCCGGCATATACACTACCCCCGGGGCTGTTCAGGTACATCTGTATGTCGCGTGTGCGGTCGGTGCTTTCCAGGAAGAGCAACTGTGCCGTCACAATGTTGGCAACATAATCGTTGATGCCTTCTCCGAGGAAGATGATGCGGTCCATCATCAGGCGCGAGAACACGTCCATAGACGCCACATTCATCGGGCGCTCTTCAATGATGTATGGTGTGAGCCCGGTAGGCATTTTTCTTAGAGATGATGTATAGCTGTCCACAGTGAGACTGCTGATGCCATGATGCTTAATAGCATACTTGCGAAATTCATTATGATCCATAGTCTGTTATTGTTTGTATTAGCCGTTGCAAATTTTAATCCATGTTAAATATAGTGCCATTACGGCAGACACCAAACGACAAATTGCAGCCAATAGTGTTAAATGTGCAGATTTGACGATAAAATAAGGGAATACAGAGTTTGATATTACAAATAACTGTTGAGTGGTGATCACTGTATATCGTTACTTCTTTTGCGGGTAGTAATACTCATATGCCTTTTCAATAAAACCGCTACCCAATTGATTTTCCCCACTTGATCTTAAATTCATTGAAGTATAAGCAAGCAATATGCAATCAGCTTTTTTGATCTCATCTATCCAATATGACCCACCCGGCACAGGCCGGTCATGTGAGATATCAGAGTTTGTCGCATCACTCAGGTATTTGAAATAAAACCAGTATTGCCAGTCCGGGAACGTGCCCTGTGGCAGTTTGTTCGTGATGAAGTTCATAACAAAACTATCGCCGATAAAGATGGTTTTGAGCTTCCTGGCTGTTGTATCACGTCCATATTGTATTACCGGGTAGCTGAAAGTCTCATTATCATTCGGGAATAAGAGGTTGGCATTGTCAACTATATCTTTATCTGTGTACCGGGCCCCGTGCACGTGTTCTATCCTGATCCATTCTGCATGAGGGAGCCGCAAATTTCTTTTTCTTTCAATATACCTGACGATACTGTCACCGGCTATGACAGATCCATATACCGACCAGTGTGTACCTTGCCTGGTCATGAGCAATTCTTTGCAGGTGTCCTTCATGGCCATGAACCATCCGTTGATATCGATCTGGTGTATGCCAAGAGAATCTCCAATGGTTTTATACACCGAATAATTGTTCTTCCCTACAACTTTTCCTATATCTTCAGGTATCAGCTCGTGGTAGTAGAATGCCTTATTGGGACAATGAATGACCAAAAGAGTTTTGCCGGTCCGCTCGAAAGTATCCTGAAGTGCCTTAAGCATAAAAAGCTGCCGCCGGATAAAACTATCTCCCGCAAAATCGCGACCGGTATATGCGTCTATATAATTGTCCCAGAAAAGGCAATTGTTCTTACCCAATACACAACCGCCATAGTTTAATTTATGAAATAACCACAGGTCTGCCTGGTCTTTTATGCGGATAAGGTCGGGACGGAATCCCATATGGTCGTTATAAAACGCATTTTCACGCTGCTGATAAGTTCCGGCCAGCCATCCTTCCCAAGAGAAGGCGGTGTCTGACACAACATCAAAGTTCCCCGATAAGGGGTCACTGGCATAAAATGACAATGCCTGCTGTATCATAGGCAGGGAAAGAACAGCAAGAAATGCTACCAGTAGCAGACTCTTGATCTTTTGTGTCATCGGTCACCGGGTGTTGCAGGCAAATTAAAGAAAAAATGTTTTGAGGATAGAGAAAAGTATGACCACTAACGGGCTATTTGTTTATTTTTGCGCGCACTTATATTTATTGTATGAAAAACACACCATTTACAGAGAAACACATTGCGCTGGGCGCCAAGATGGCTCCCTTTGCCGGATATAACATGCCGATCTCTTATACAGGCATCAACGAAGAACATAACTGTGTAAGGACAAATGCCGGTGTGTTTGATGTAAGCCATATGGGTGAGTTCATTTTGAAAGGCCCGGATGCCCTGGATCTGATACAACGTGTGACCAGCAATGATGCTGCCAAACTGACCGACGGACAGGCGCAGTATTCCTGCCTGCCGAATAACGAAGGTGGTATCGTTGACGACCTTCTTGTGTATTGTGTAGAGCAGAACAAAGTATATATGCTGGTTGTGAACGCGTCTAACATAGAGAAGGACTGGAACTGGATCAGCAGCCACAACACAAAAGGTGTGGAGATGCACAACATATCTGATAAGACCTGCCTGCTGGCGGTGCAGGGCCCTAAAGCTACTGAGTACATGCAACAGTTGACAGATATGGATATTACCAACCTTAAATACTACACATTCGCGAAAGGCACTTTTGCCGGCGTTGAGAATGTGATCGTAAGTGCAACGGGCTATACCGGTGCAGGTGGCGTGGAGATATATTTTGAAGACAAGGGTGGTGATGCGGATAAGGTTTGGGAAGCGGTTTTCCGTGTGGGAACACCCAATGGCCTGAAACCCATAGGCCTTGCCGCGCGTGATACACTGCGCCTGGAAAAGGGTTTCTGTCTGTATGGTAATGACATAGACGATACTACCAGCCCGCTTGAGGCAGGCTTGGGATGGATCACTAAGTTCACAAAAGATTTTACCGCTCGCCCCATACTGGAACAGCAGAAAGCAAACGGAGTTACCCGCAAGCTGGTGGGCCTGGAAATGGTGGACAAGGGTATCCCGCGTCATGGATATACCATACAAAACGCTGATGGTAAGGAGATAGGTGTCATCACTTCTGGCACACAGTCTCCAAGCCTCGGAAAGGCCATAGGCCTTGCATATGTGGCAAAAGAGTCGTCTGCAGAAGGAAGCGAGGTATTTGTAATGATACGCGACAAAGGTGTTAAGGCTAAGGTGGTTAAAATACCATTCCTTGCATAAATATTGATTTTGCCCCGGTTAATCCGGGGCATTTTTTTGATGGGTATTGCGGTCATTGCCGGCCAAAATATCTTTCGCCGACAGGTAAACTTTTTCTTTCTTTGCATACAATAACACAACAACAACGCTACTATGCTGCCTAAGTACAATCGTGTTCTTCTGAAACTCTCCGGTGAATCGCTGATGGGTGAACGTAATTACGGAATTGCGCCCCAGATGCTGGATCAATATGCGCGGGAGATAAAAACGATCACAGACATAGGTGTGCAGGTGGCTATTGTGATAGGGGGCGGTAACATTTACCGGGGAATGAATGAGGCCGAGACGGGCATTGAGCGGGCTCATGGCGATTATATGGGTATGCTGGCGACCATGATAAATGGTATGGCACTGCAGGCGGCACTGGAGAAGGTGGGTGTGAATACACGCCTGCAAAGCGCGATAAAGATGGAGCAGGTAGCCGAGCCGTACATACGCAGGAAAGCGATACGCCACCTGGAAAAAGGCCGTGTGGTGATCTTCGGTGCCGGTACGGGCAACCCTTATTTTACTACAGATACAGCGGGCGCCTTACGCGCCATTGAAATAGATGCTTCTGTCATTCTGAAGGGCACGCGTGTGGATGGTATTTACAGCGCCGACCCTGAAAAGGACAAAAATGCTACCCGCTATGAGACCTTATCATTTACAGAGGTCATCAGCCGCAACCTGCGAGTAATGGACATGACCGCATTCACTCTTTGCCAGGAAAATAACCTCCCGATTATTGTTTTTGATATGAATAGTCACGGAAACCTGCTGCGTGTAGTAACCGGCAAAACTGTCGGAACTTTAGTTAATTGATTACTAATTATTTGTAAAGATAATTATTCTATATTTATAGAATAACCACTTTTTTCACCCTCTTTCCGGCAAATTTATTTTTCAAAGAACCCAAGATTTCCGGCCCGGCACTCGTCTATTATACCGAGTGGTTAGTTCAAAAATGAAAGGCGCCTTTCTCTTTTTCTTCTCCACTTGCCGATACCTGGAGCGTGATTAGTGCTGACAGGTGTCAGATTTGACAAAAGTGTGATGATGCACTGATAAAAAATGTTGACCGGATGAGCAGGATGTAGTAATTTACTTATACCTAACCACGCATATTCGTATGCCCGCATATTCTGAAGAGGAAATAATAGCCGGGTGCCGGAAAAAGAACCGGGCGGTGCAGGAGCATCTTTACAAAGTGTACTACAGTACATTTTTGAAGGTGTGTGCACGCTATGCCAAGAGTATGCAGGATGCCGAACAACTACTCAACGATGGCTTCCTTAAGGTATTTACACAAATAGACAATTTCAGGAATATTGGTTCATTTGGCGGCTGGATGCAGCGTATCATGATCAATACGTGCCTGGACTATTTACGGAGTACCTCTTTGAAGGAAGAGATGAACATGCATATTAAGTCCATACCCGCCGAAGAAAGCAATATTTCAGTAAGCAATGAGGGCCTGGAGAATATTGAGTTCAAAGAACTATTGGCAGTGATACAATCATTACCATCTATGACACGGACAGTATTCAACCTGTTTGTGTTTGATGGTTTCAATCATAAGGAAATATCATCGCAACTGGACATCAGCGAAGGCACTTCTCACTGGCATGTGCACCAGGCAAGAAGCATCCTTCAAAAAAAAATAAAGAGAATAGAACATCAAAAAGTGACGTATGAAGCCAAAAGAATTTGACGAACTGATCAGGCAGAAGTTCGATCAGAACGACTTCGAGTACAATCCCCGCAACTGGGATATGCTCGTTGATGAGTTGGACGGCCGTGCGAAAAAACGCAACGTGATCATGTGGTGGTTGATGCCCCTGGCAGGGGTAGCGGCATCTGTAGCGTTGGCTATGAGTGTTCCTGCATTCCTGTCCCCGGATCAGCAGGCATCACCTCTCGCAAAGGTGCGGTCAGCGCATAGCGCACAACCTGCGATTGGTGCGGAACAGGGTGGTGATTCTTATGCTGCGGCACAGATGGCAGCAACACCATATCATCATGCACCAATAGCTAAGGCAAAGAAGAAGCACGTAACGTCTGATGTGAAAGAAGAGGCGGACGATAAAGAATTTATAGCATTAAGATTTCACGATAATGATCAGTCAAGGTCCTTCTCGCATGCCACTATTGATCTGTTGAATGCCGGTGATGTAACGCGTAAAGACAAGATAAAGAAAGAGGTTGCTGTAGAAGTATCTACATTTAAGGAGGAAGCACCTGTAGTAAAGAAGGCGCCGAAGTTATCCATCATATTATCAGGAGGCATTGCGCGTGGTAGCCAGAATAATGGGTACACGGCAGGTGCAACTATCCGCAGAATGATCAATGATAAGGTTTATGTGGAAGGTGATGTGGCGTTTGCCAGCAGCAACAATACGCAAACCACTCAATACCTTACTACTGCGGACGGTACCCCAATCGCCGGCAAATACAGTCATAGTGGCGCTAAGACATCCGCCCCTGAAAGTTACAAGACCACAGCACAACCGGAAGCGGTAGGTGTAATTAAAGAAGCTAACGTTAATTACACGCTTTCCTATGCACAGGTAACACCGAGTATTGGCTATAAGATCATGAAGAGAATGTCGCTGGCCGCGGGCCCCGACTTCCAGCAAATGTTGGTGGACAACAGGCCGGCTGCATCTACAGTAGATCGCAACCAGATACAGGAGGTGCCTGCGTTTGATATCGGTCTTATAGGAAAATCAGAATACAATGTGACAAAAAGAGTAAAAGCAGGAGTTTCTTACCGGAAGGGTATCAACTCTGTCATCACACCAACAGATAAATACATAGACAGGGACTATCTCCAGTTCCAGTTGAAATGTATCATCTTCAACAAGTAAGGCATTTTGTCTGGTTTAATAATGAGTACCTTTGCTACTGTCCCGGCTATCCCGGGACAGTAGTGTTTTTGAAACATAACTACGACACTGTTGCATCATTTTACGACGGTCTTGCGCGGCTTGTATTCGGCGATAGCCAGGTTAGTGCACAGCGATATCTGATCTCGTCAATCCCTCCTGATGCACACATCCTTATTGTGGGAGGCGGTACCGGCTGGATTCTGGAAGAGATCGCAAATGTTCACCCATCCGGGCTTACAATTACTTATATAGAATTGTCAGAGAAAATGTTGGGCCGTTCACGTATGCGCGCTTGTGGTAATAATGATGTAACGTTTATTTCAGGCGATGCAGCAGGGTTTATATACAAGGAGCAGTTTGATGTCGTACTGACGCCGTTTCTCTTTGATAATTTTAATTTGGTGCATGCGGAAAGGATGTTCGCAGCCCTTGATGTAACACTAAGGGCCGGGGGGTATTGGCTCTATTGCGATTTTACGGATAAGGCTAAAAAACGTCACAGGCTGTTGTTATCAGCAATGTATTTGTTTTTCAGGATGTGTTGCGGCATATCGGCCACTCAGTTACCGGATATGCGGTCGATGTTTCAGGGAAAGTACATAGCCGAAAGTGAAAGCTTCTTTATGGATAACTTCATAGGATCAGTGGTTTATAAAAAGGCTGAATAATGCTAAATTGCTCCTCGATGAAACAGCGTTTGATACTGCTTCCGTTTCTTTTTTGCTTTACTGTGCCTGTCCTGGCGCAAAAAGAGGCTGCGTCTTACCCGGTCGATTACTTTCGAGATCCGTTGAATATCCCGATATTTCTTGCCGGTAATTTCGGAGAATGCAGGCCGGGCCACTTTCATAGTGGTCTTGATATCAAAACGCTTGGTAAAGAGAACGAACCTGTATATGCCGCTGCCGATGGCTACATATCCCGCATAAAAATGGATAAAGGAGGTTTTGGTCATGCGCTTTATATTACTCATCCCAATGGCTACACTACTCTTTATGCCCACCTGAATAAGTTTGTTCCCGATGTGCAGGCTTACATGGAACATGAACAGTACGACAAACAGCATTGGGATGTTGATATGCAATTGCCGCCAACTCAGTTTCCTGTAAAAAAAGGACAGCAGATAGCGTGGTCCGGTAATACAGGGGCATCTACCGCGCCGCACCTGCATTTTGAGATAAGGGATACCCGTACCGAACACCCGTTGAATCCGCAATTATTCGGCCTGCCGCTGATAGATAAGATACCTCCGGTACCCGCAGAGGTCACTTTGTTTAGCGGCAATGTCTATGCATCGCCTGCCATCTATTTTCCTGTGGCCGCACGTGGAGAATATTATATGCCGGTCCGGTCAGACCAGGGGGGTACATCAGTAACAGGCGATACTATTTTGGTTCCGGCTGGTATCACAGGCGTGGGTGTCAATATTGATGATTTTATGGACAGCAGTACCAACACGATCACATGGTACACGGCTAAGCTGTATATGGATGATATCTTGCAGGCGCAGGTTACGCTGGATGATATCGGCTACGAAGAGACAAGGTATATCAACGCATACATAGATTATAAAAGCAGGCAGCGGCTGCATAAATGGGTGCAGTGTTTATTTCTGCTGCCCGGCAACCAGTTGACGCATATCTACTCCGGGCTGAATAAGTACAAGGGGAGGTTGGACCTGACGGATAATAAGGTGCATAAGGTCACTATGATATTTACAGATGCCAGGGGAAACACAAGTAAGGTGCTGTTTTATGTAGCGCCGTCGCAGGCCGCAGCAAGTATCCCGGTTTCAGGGTGTACCCGATTCTTAGCAGGTAAAGCCAACAAGTTCAGTAACGATAATGTTTCTTTCCAGCTCGATGAGCGGCAACTATATGATGACATTTGTTTTACCTGCAAGGCGGCGAAGGGAAATGCGTTTTCGGAAAAATATACACTGCATACTGCAGAGGTGCCCCTCCATCATTACTTCGATCTGCTGCTGAAGCCTGTTAAGCAGATACCGGCCAGGTATGTTAGTAAGGTCGTAATGAGGTACACCGATGGAGATGATGAAGATGGCCGTGCAGCAATAGCGGATATGGGATGGTATAAAGCTAAGGTGCGCAACTTCGGCACTTACTGGCTCGACATTGACACCATTCCACCTGCCATTAAGCCACTGCAGCGGTCGCACGACCTGTCACACGCCAAAGAACTGGCATTTGAAGTGAAGGAGGCTATGACTTCTGTTAAGAAGTTTAGTGGATATATTGATGGTGCATGGACGTGTTTTGAGCAGCATGGCGACAGGTTCTTTTACTCATTCGACGCGCACTGCCCGAAGGGAAAACATAAACTCGTATTCAGAGCAGAGGACGAGAACGGGAACGAGCGGGTATATCATTTCAACTTTACACGATAATTAATATGAAGCTAAAGAAAGGAGATAAGGCTCCGGCATTTGCAGCCGCAGATCAGGATGGAAATATTCATGCATTAAAGGACTACAAAGGCAAAAAGGTGGCACTTTATTTTTATCCGCATGATAATACGGAGACCTGCACCAAGGAAGCTTGTAACCTGAGAGACAATTTCGATATGCTCAAAAATAAGGGTGTGATAGTGATAGGTGTGAGTACAGACGATCAGAAAAGCCATAAGAGATTTGAAAAAAAATATTCACTGCCTTTTACCTTGCTGGTGGATACCGGGGAGAAGATAGTGAATGACTATGGAGTGTGGGACTGGAAAACTTTTATGGGACGAACTTACATGGGGACCTTAAGGACTACTTTTCTCATCAATGAAAAGGGCAAAATTGACCATATTATAGAAAAAGTGATCAGTGGGGATCATGCAAATCAAATAGTTGATACATGGGGACTATGATTTTTTAATCAATAATTAATATGTAGCAATTTTTGCATGTTTTGCTTAGGCGACTGTAAAAAAAGCCCGAAAATTTAAAGCCACGGATAATAATAAATCTTAAAAATATAATAACTTAGCCATCAAATACTTTTACAATGAGAATCAACCGTTTACTCATTTGCGGCCTTGTGTCCTTTTTTGCCTTTTGCAACAACAGTTTTGCCCAGGTAAAAATTATTCAGACCATTGCGGGAACAAACACCGCAGGCTACAATGGGGATAATTTACCCGCGACCACAAGGAACCTAAATGCTCCATATGGATATGCTTTGGATCCGACTACGATGAATCTCTATATAGCTGACCAGGCTAATAACAGGATTCGTGTGGTAAATCTGACTACAAATGTGATCACCACTTTGGGAGGGAATGGTGTTGCCTCGTACGGAGGCGATGGGTCGGTTGTGACCGCAGGGACTGTCAGGTTCAGTGGACCCACTAACGTAGCTTTTGACGCCACTGGCAATTTGTTCATTGCAGATGCCGGAAATAACTGTATCAGGAAAGTAGCGGCAGGTACGCTTATTCTGTCTACAATAGCGGGCAAACCGCTTAGCCCAGCCGGATATTCAGGAGACGGAGGCCAGGCAACTGACGCACAGTTGAATAACCCACGTGGCATTTGTTTCGACCCTGCAGGCAATTTATATATCTCTGATCCCGGCCCAACATTTCCGACAGCCGGATATAATCATATACGCAAGGTAGATATGTCGACAGGTGTGATCACTACAATAGCTGGTAACGGAACAACGGGCGGTTATGGCGGAGATGGTGGACTTGGAACATCTGCGAGGCTGAATAATCCGAGAGGATTGATATGTGATGCCACCGGTGCAAACCTTTATATTGCAGATATGACCAACAACCGTATCAGGATACTTAATCTAGGTACTGGTATCATCAACACATTTGCCGGAAGCGGTTCGGGAGGTTTTGCAGGCGATGGGCTCCTGGTAAGTGCTCCTGCGGTGCAGGTGAACATACCTTCCGGTGTTGCATTGGATAATACCGGCAGTCTCATCATTGCTGATGCCGGCAACGACCGTATCCGTCGCGTAGACGTGGGTACGAATATTATCACTACAATCGCCGGTGCGAGCTCTACAAATGGTTTTGCCGGTGATGGCGGACCTGCTACGAATGCGGCAGTAAGAATGAATGGTCCGGCCAGCGTTGCCTTCACACCATGGGGCGAATATTACATATTTGACAGAAGCAATAATAGGGTGCGTCGTGTGAAAAACAACTCGATCCCTTATTTCTCAAGCGGCACTATGCACACAATAAATGTTTGTGAGGGTTCTACAAATAACTCTATCAATACAATATTGCCTGCAATGGATTCGGATGTTAACCAGACACTGACATGGAGTGTTGTTGCTCCGGTTGGCTATACCTCTCACGGCACTTTTGGTGGCTTCGGTACTACCAGCCCGGCAAATGGAACTGCTGTTACTCCAACCGGGAAAACATATACACCTAATGTAGGATTTTACGGCACAGATACATTCATTGTTAGTGTGTCAGATGCATACAATTCAAGCGTGGACAATGACACAGTTATTGTTACGGTAGATCCTCTTCCGATAACCGGTGCAATTTCAGGGTCATCATCCGTATGTGAAGGTGGTGCAACAACAACACTTTCGGCAACTGCCACATACGCATCTTCCGGTACCTCATGGAGCAGCAGCAATACATCTGTTGCCACAGTTGGTGCTTCTACCGGAGATGTGACGGGAGTTTCAGCGGGTACTGCTACCATTACTTTTACAGGCACAAATACGTGTGGGTCCAGGTATAGTACATTTACAATGACTGTGTTGCCGCTGCCTAATGCCGGCACCATAACCGGGCCATCAAACCTTTGTATGTCGTCAACAATTACATTATTTGACGGTTCGTCAGGTGGCATTTGGAGCAGCGCAAATACCGGCATCGCTACGGTATCCTCAACCGGTGATGTATCTCCTGTTGTTTCAGGTAGTGTAATGATCAGTTACACGGTGACAAACTCTTGCGGTACGGCTGCTACAGGGTACAATGTTACTGTGATAGACCTTCCTTTTGCTGGTAGCATCTCGGGTGCAACAACTGTTTGTGAGGGCGGCTCTACGATCGCGCTTACAGATGCCACACCGGGTGGTGTATGGACCACGGCCAATACTACGGCGAGTGTTTCCGGCGGTGTTGTAACGGGACTTGCTGCAGGCGCGAATACAGTTTCTTATACATTTACTAACTTCTGTGGCAGCGATGTGGCTACTTACCCGATAACAGTTCTTCCGCTTCCGAATGCCGGTGTTATCTCCGGATTCAACAGCGTATGTGTTACGGGAATGATCACACTGTCCGACCCTGTTTCTGGTGGTGTGTGGGGTGTTACCACGGGCAATGCATCAATATCAGGTACTGGAGATGTTACAGGCGTTACAGCAGGCAGCGACCTCATCTCTTACTCATACACCAATTCATGCGGTACCGATGTTTCTACTTATGCTATCAATGTAGTATCCAGTCCTTCTGCAGGTACTATTACTGGTACGTCTTCGGTTTGCGTAGGTTCATCGGTGACGTTAAGCAGTGATGTTGTAGGGGGTGTGTGGGGAACCACTACCGGTAAGGCTTCTATTACCTCCGGAGGTCTGATGTCCGGCGTGACAGGTGGTACTGACCTTATTTCGTATACAGTGACACTTTCCTGCGGATCCGCGACAAGTACCTATGCAGTTACCGTTAATCCGCTGGCAGATCCGGGTGTGATCACTGGAAGCACTGTGGCTTGTATCGGTGCCAGCACAAAGCTAACCGACGCAACTCCGGGTGGTGTGTGGAGCAGCAGCAGTACGTCTATTGCTACTGTATCCGGCTCCGGTCTGGTAAATGGCATTGCGGCGGGTACTGCAACAATATCTTACAGCGCAACGAACATATGTGGTACGATATCTGCGTTGCAGACGATGACCATCAACGCTATCGTAACGCCGTTTGTTTCTGTTACTGCATCCACAGGGTTCACATCTTGTTCCGGTAGTACAGTAATGTATACGCCTATTCCTATCAATGGCGGTACAACTCCAACTTACGTGTGGAAGGTGAACGGATCTACCGTTTCCTCAGGAAGTACATTCAGCTACATTCCTAATAACGGAGATGTGGTATCAGTGACTATGACCAGCAGCTATGGATGTCTTACTGCGCCAACAGCCTCATCAAGCAACACTCAAACTGTTAATCCGACTGTTGTGCCGACGATAAACATATCTACAGGCACTTTTGGTGACACGGTATGTACAGGTACATCAACTCCATTTACGGCTGCCATAACAAATGGCGGCACAACACCTTCTTATGACTGGTATGTGAATGGCTTCTATGTTGGCTCCGGTAACCCGATATTCTACACACCGATAGATGGAGATATGGTGAGCTGTACCTTCACTAGCTCTGCAGCATGTGCCACACCGGCAGCAGTTACCAGCAATACTGTTACCATGACCGTTGATCCTGCATTCTCAGAAATGCCTAAGATCGACATCATGGCCAGCCCCGGCAGTTCGGTTTGTAACCTGACCCCGGTGAAGTTCATTGCCAACTGGCTGTATGGCGGACCAACGCCATTCCTCAGATGGACAAAGAATGGCGTGAATGTGGCTACCGGGCCTACATATACTTATGTGCCTGCAAATGGTGATATAGTACATTGTATGTTACTGAGCAGCTCTACGTGTCTGATATCTTCATCATTTGACTCAGTGTTCAGTTCTGATATTACTGTAAGTGTGCTGACAGAACTGGCACCACATGTGTCTATTACCTCATCTCCGGGCAATACAGTAGGAAAGAACGAGTCGGCTACTTTTACTGCCAAGGTTTCCAATCCCACCATTACAATGACCTACCAATGGTATGTGAATGGTGTGGCCATACCGGGTGAGACTAACAAGACATTTGTATACAGCCAAACTGACGCAGGTACCACAATCATTAATTGTGTTGTGAACAGCGGTGATGTGTGTAACACTACCAGCATCAGCAATCTCATCAACCTGACGGTAAGCGATCTTGCGGTTCACCAGGTGAATGCTTATGGCAATGCCATAACGTTAGTTCCAAACCCGAACAAGGGTACATTCACAGTACAGGGTGCATTCTCTGCTGATAGTAAAGAAGCAACACTGGAAGTAGTGGATGTGCTGGGCCAGGTGGTTTACAGGGATGCTGCAACATTGCAGAATGGTGTACTGAACAAGGTTGTAAGTGTGAGCAATGAATTGGCTAATGGTACTTATATGCTGCGTGTGATATCCGGTGAGGAGAACAGCGTAGCCCGCTTTACGATAAACAAATAAGAGAGAGTAATAAGCCGGGGCTAATGGCCCCGGCTATAAAAAAGAATAAGAAGCTGCCCATGGGCAGCTTCTTTATTTTATGGCTTTCCGGTAAGGGAAAGCAGGCGCTTACTTCTTACGGTAGTAGATCTGATCGTCGTTGAACTCAGTCATTGACTGGAGTGCAGGATTGGCCATGCGCTCGTAGATACGTGAGATCTCGATCTGCTCTTTGTTCTCGTGAATTTCTTCGAGGTTGTCGCCATGGACAGTGAATTCTTCGAGCTTGCGGTGCAGCTCTTCTTTCATGTTAACTGCGATCTGGTTGGCGCGGCGTGATATAACCACGATAGATTCGTAGAGGTTGCCGGTCTTTTCTTTCATCGCGATCACATCGCGTGTTTCTACCAGTGGATTAACTGATGAGAGTGATTTTCTATTTGTGCTCATTGCGTAATTTTTTTACGTTATTTTCTGCGTCAGTATATATTTTGTCGGCTTCCGACAGGTATTTGGATTGCGGATAAGTGTCTTTAAGTTCCCTGTAAGTGCTGATGCTGCTCGCGTAGCGCTCTTCCTGTTTATCGGGGATGCTGGCCTTTGCATATTTGAACTGCGACCTCATGATCATGAAGGTGTACAGGTCGTCATCGGTAGATTCCGGATAATTGCGCAGCACGCTCTTATAGGCCACTATGGCTGCTTTGAAGTGGCTGGTATTGTAATACAGCTTAGCGGCATCTGCCTGTTTGTTCTCCAGCTTATGCTGCTGCTCTACGATGTATTTATTGGCTTCATCCACGCGCTTTGACTGAGGATGCCTGTTCACATAAGACTGTAATGCTTCCAGGGACTTGACCGTGTTGGTCTGGTCGAGTGTGTATTTTGGTGAGTACTTATAAAGGCATACCGCGCTCATGAACTCGCACTCTTCGGCATCCTTGCTCACCGGGAATGTTTCGGTGAACATCCTGAAGAGGTAAGACGCCTCGATATAATCTTTGAGGTAGTAGAATGTATAAGCATACCTGTATTGGAGCATCTCGTAGTTGCGGGTGCTCTTCATAATAGGCATGAGCTCTTTGTACAGGGTATTGGCATGCACGTAATCCTTCTTGTCGAAGTATTCGTTTGCTTTTGTGAGCTTATAGTTCACATCACTGCTTTTGCGCGTCTTCTCAAATTCTCCGCAGGAGCTGATGAGCGCAGCAGCTATAAATAAATACAATAAATTTCTAACGCGTAAAGGCATAGAGGGATGCAAATATATTGAAAAGTAGTGAGTTTTTATTATAAAGGATGTTAAAGGTTAGGTTGACCACAAAGGCGCGGAGGCGCAAAGGGGTTAGGTCAACCACAAAGGGTGCAGAGGCTGCACGGAGTTCACAGGGTGTATGATTTTCTGTTTCATAGGGTTGGTGTACGATTTTGAACTTAAGTTATTGATAATCAATTATAATTTGTACGATTTTGTGTGCGGAAAGTGTACAGCACTGTGCAAATTTCCTGTACCATCGTGTCCGTACTTTCTTTTCTGCAGCAAAAAGAAAGTACCAAAGAAAGTGCGCCAATTATCAAATGCTCCGCAGATAATTGGTTAGCTCTACGACACAGCCATAGTGAATAAGCAATTGGCTACGGCGGGTGCCGCTCGCTATCTGGCAGACGGTCGTTATTCAGCTATCGGGACCAAAAGTGTACTCCCGATAGCTATCGGGATTTTTTTCACACGAAATATGTACGATTTCACACTTAATCTATTGATAATCAATAAAACTGTGTATGATTTTGTGTGCAGAAAGTGTACAATTTTGTGCAAATTCAGAATGACATCATGACAACCTCTGCCAGCATATAAATGCCGCAAGAAGTATGCCAAATTTGATTTGCGGTAGAAGTTTTTTGCAATGGCAGAAATACCGTTAAAAAACGGTATGTATATTGTTTTGTATTTGGTAAATTTACATTGGTAAATGCGTTATTTTATTTCCATATTGCTATTAATAGTTGCTGCTGCTGCTAAGGGCCAGAAATTGCATGTGGACAGTACACGCTTCATTAACGGCAATAAATGCTGCCTGGATATACGCTACGCAATACCGACTACTGATAATAGTATTTTGTTTACGGGCATTCAGATTGGCAATACAGGGGGCATTGTGCCTTATTTCGCTACGGATACCGTGCTGAACAATGTGCTGGTGGGCAAGATAGACGACCACCAGAAGATAAGCTGGGTGAAGGTGTTTGGCGGCAGTCAGGATGATGGTGCAACAGCCATTTGTGAAACGTCCGATGGGGGGTATGCGGTACTGGGCACTACTAACTCTGTGAATGGAGATGTTACGAGCACAAAGGGAAACGCAGATATGTGGCTGCTGCGGCTGGATGGCAACGGGAACCTGTTATGGCAACAGGTGTATGGTAGTACGGGGGGAGATGGAGGTATGTCTGTTGCCGCAACACCTGATGGCGGATTCGTCATGCTTGGCTCCTCGGATGGCAGTGGCGCGGACATACCCTACCACTACGGCAGCAACCTGGATGCAGATTGGATCGTGGAAAAGACAGATGGCTACGGGAATATACAATGGGTGCGGAACATAGGCGGTACCGATTACGAAAATATTTACGGAACCGTACTAGCTATAGATACGAACTACTACATTATCAGCGCATCTGCATCGCGCGACCATGACTGTACCGCGTCTGCATGGCATGCGGGAAATGAAACCTATACAGATTGTTATGTTTTTTGCCTGGGAGCACACGGGCAAACGCTTTGGGACAGCAGTTATGGCGGAGGTAATGCTGAGATAGCGGGACACGCCATATATGATGAACGGGACAACAGCATTGTTTTTACCGGCTGGACATTATCTAACGACTACATGGTGAGTGGCTACCAGGGCGGGCAGGATATATGGGTGGTGAAGATAAGAACTGACGGTACGCTACTGTGGCAGAAAACGCTTGGTACTTCTGACAAAGAGGACGGCACGGGTATCTGCAAAGGGCCTGACGGAGGTTATATAGTTTATGGCAATGTGCGCTATAGTGCAACAGGGCTATATGACTTATGGTGGTATTTGCTGGATGGCAATGGTAATCAAATCTCTGATGAAAAATTTGGCGGAGGGCCTCAACTGCCCCAGGTGTCGTATTCTATTCTGCCTTATTTAGGTGGCTACGCGGCAGTGGGGCGGAGCGCTGCGACAGCTTTTACGGAAGGAACTTCTTATGGATGTATGAGTCCTACATTTGGTGGCTCGTTTGTGAGCTACTTAGATACGGCAACCCTGAGTGTATTACCGCTGCCGATGCCGAGCTGCGGCGAGCTTCGTGCGTATCCGGTACCTGCGGCTGACCATATACAGATAGAAGTGCCGCAGGCAGGCGGAGCGCTGCAGGTGACGGATGTGACAGGGCGAAGCCTTTATAAAGCACAAGTAACGAATAAAACAACGATGCTGACAGTAGCGGAATGGCCGCAAGGCATGTATATGGTGCAATACCGCATGCAAAGCGGCGCAACAGTGAGTGAACGATTTGTTGTGGACAAGCAGTAAGGCAGTAATGCCGACAGTGTGAGGTGAGTGGGAAATGAGGAGAAAAAGATTATCATCACAAACCAATCTATATGCACTACAAAACACTACTTGTTTTAGTGGCCCTATGTTGTTGCCACATACTCCACGCCCAGTTATACAATAATCCACAACCTCCTTCTTACTCCATCGTAAACCAACCCGGCGCATCGCTGAATGAAGTAGTAGACAGTATGCGGTCACAGGCCAACGCGAGTGACACTGCAGAAGGAGGTGCCGAAGATATGATAGAACAAATTGGCGCCTTTTGGCACGGGCGTGTTTCCGCTAATGGTACTACAGGCCCTAATATGTTTGCGGCGAAAAGCTCAAGATAGGCTCAATAATGGAAAAGGAGTACAAGGGATTTCCGTACTGCGTGTGTTCATACCAAATAGAGTTAGTTAGTTGAACGGTGCCAATCCTTCGACGAAAAGCTCAGGACAGGCTCAATAATGGAAAAGACGGACAAGAATCCCGTCCACAGACGGGATTCCCTTACTGCGTGCGTTCATGCCAAATAGAAGCACTTCGTTTGAACGGTGCTAACGCAAACCAAGCCGATATCCACATAAAAGCCGGGACCACAGATTTTACTATTTACAATAGGCTGTCCACACTGATGTGTGGGATAGAAACAGGTTATGCACGGTAATCCACAGCTTGTCCACACGGGTTTTGCGCAAAAAGGGTGCGATTTTCAGCGAAAGTCAATACAGTAAAGGGTTTGAGGGTATATATCATACTGTGGATAAATATGTTAACGGCAAAGTGTGTAGATTAGTGGGAAATTGTGTTATTTTGTGGTAATAATTATCAAACTCACTAATGACAAGCTTCCTGGGCGAATATGAAGTGGCGATAGACGCAAAAGGGCGTATCCTGATGCCTGCGGGATTGCGGAAGCAATTGCCGGAGGGGTTGGGTAAGCAGTTTGTGATGAACAGGGGTTTTGAGAGTTGTGTGACGATGTATACGATGGATGTGTGGAGCGCTATCAGCGACAAGGTGAACAAGCTGAATGATTTTAAACCGAATGTGCGTGAGTTCAAAAGATTATTTCTGAACGGAGCGAACATAGTAGAGACAGATACTGCCGACCGCGTATTGGTACCAAAACAACTTTTGGAATATGCGGGTATCAAGAAGGATGCTGTGTTGAGTGCGCAGGGCAATAAACTGGAGTTGTGGGATAAAGATACGTACTATAATTATCTGGCGCAAAGGGCAGGTGGCTTTAGTAAGCTGGCAGAAGATGTGGCAGAAGATTTTGGGAACCCGTTTGAAAACATCTGAGGATGAGCGCGGCGGGTTTTTACCATACAACAGTTCTTTTACATGAGGCGGTAGACGGATTGGCGATAAGGCCGGATGGTGTGTATGTGGATTGCACGTTTGGCGGTGGCGGACACAGCAGGCTGATCTTAGAGAAGCTGGGACCGCAGGGCAAGCTGATCGCATTTGACCAGGATGCTGATGCGTGGGTGAACAAGCCGGATGATGAGCGGCTGATACCTGTGACGGAGAACTTCAGGTACCTGTCGCGCTTTCTGAGGCTGCATGGCTACAAAGAGGTGGATGGGATACTTGCAGACCTGGGGGTAAGTTCTTTTCAGTTTGATACTGCAGAGCGTGGCTTCTCGATTCGCTTTGATGGTCCGCTGGATATGCGGATGGACAAGCGCAGCGAGCTGACAGCAGCTAAGGTGTTGCAGACGTATAACGAGCAACAGTTGCACAGCATGTTCGAACAATACGGAGAGGTGCGCAATTCGAAGCAACTTGCGAAACATATAGTAGCGAACAGAAGGGGAGCCGGTGTGCAGACGATAGGGGCGCTAAAAGCAATGCTGATGCCGGTGATGAAGGGAGGCAACCCAAACAAGTACCTGGCGCAGGTGTTCCAGGCGCTGAGGATAGAGGTGAATGATGAGCTGGGAGTGCTGAAAGATCTTTTACAACAGGCAGCAATGAGTCTGAAGCCGGGAGGAAGACTGAGTGTGATCTCGTTTCACTCGCTGGAAGACAGGATAGTGAAGCAGTACATGAAGCGTGGCAGGTGGGATGAGCCGGGAATGTATGAAGAAGCGACGATGCCACCGCTGAAACCGGTGAATGCAAAGCCGATAGAACCGGGCGTGGAAGAGTTGAAGAACAACCCGAGAGCAAGAAGCGCGAGGTTGAGGGTGGCGGAGAAAATCAGCTAATGTGGTGATTAGCTGATTAGCTGGTGTGACGATCACCTGATGAAATGAAGGAGTAAAAAAGTAGGGACGGAATGTCCTGCAGTATATAAAGCGGTGATGAGCAGCGAGGAAAAAAATAGTGAGCAGGAAATGCTAACCCCAGCACAACGGGTGCGAAACGACTGGCGGTCGTTGGTGGAGAAAGTATCTTATAAAGCAATCGTAAATAATATTCCTTTCCTGGCATTCCTGGTGCTGCTGTGTGTGCTGTATATCAGTAACAGCCATCGTGCATTGGAGATACAGCGCGAGATAAACGCGCAGAACAAGATGCTGAAGGAGCTACGCTGGAAGTACATGGATGTGAAGTCGCAACTGATGTACGTGAAGACTGAGACACAGGTGATAAAGCGGGCAGAGAGTATAGGGTTGAAGCCATCGCTGATGCCGGCTTATAAGATAGAGAGTCGTAAGTAGAAAGTCGTTAGTCGTAAGAAAAGAGAGCGTGAGCAAGGGAAATAAAAATAGTAACAATAACCGCCAGTTGGATATCAAGAAGGACATACGGTTCAGGGTGTATATCGCATTCACATGCATTTGCCTGTTCGGCTTTGCCATCCTACTGAAGGCGGCTATGATACAGGTGAAGGAAGGGCCGAAGCTGAAGGCTATGGCCAAAGAGATGCACACGCGTTTTGATACTTTGCTGGCAGAACGTGGTAATATCTATACAGAAGACGGCGTGCTGCTGAGTTCTTCTATCCCAGAGTTTGATGTGCACCTGGATTTCTCCGTGATCGACTCCGGCCTTTTTGCAAAGAACATAGACTCTTTATGTACCTGTGTGTCGCGATTGTTCATGGATAAATCGCCGGAGCAATACAAAGAAGAATTCGTTCGTGCGTATAACGAAGAGAACAAATACTACTTGTTGGGCCGCAAGCTGAAGTATTATCAGTATGAGGCGCTCCGTTCGTTCCCGATACTCAGGAAAGGGAAAGGCCTGGGTGGCTTTATAGCTGAGTCGAAAGAGAAAAGGGTGGCGCCATACAATATGCTTGCCTATCGTACAATAGGCGTTTTCCGTGACAGCAATGTTTCCGGGCTCGAGGCAACTTTTAATAAGGAGCTTGTAGGAGAGAACGGAAGACGGGTTGTGCAAAAGAGTACAGGTAACGTTTGGGTGCCGATAGAGGGTTCGGAAGTAGATCCGCAGAATGGAAAGGATGTAGTGACCACCCTGGATATCAATGTGCAGGATGTAGCAGAACATGCCCTGATGAGCATACTGCAGAAATATGAATGCCTGTATGGCACCTGCATAGTGATGGAAGTGGCTACCGGTAAGATACGCACACTGGTGAACCTGGGCCGCCAGACGGACGGAAGTTACTGGGAGGACTTTAACTATGCCATGATGCCGACTGAGCCGGGGTCAACATTTAAGATGGTGACATTGCTTTCCTTACTGAAAGACAAGTATATCACCGTTGATGATATTGTGGATGCGCAGGGTGGCGCCATCAGGTTCGGGAACAGAACGATGAAGGATTCACATCTTGGTATTGGCAAGGTGCCGATCTGGAAGGCGTATGCGGAGTCGAGCAACGCGGCAATGGCATGGCTGGCATACCGCTATTACAGCGACAAGCCATCGAAATATGTGAACCACCTGCTGGACCTGCACCTGGATAAGCCAACAGGCATAGATCTGCTGGGTGAGCGCAGGCCGGTAGTGGTGAAGCCGGGGAGCGAATCGTGGAGTAATACATCACTGCCATGGATGGCCACAGGGTATGGCGTGCAGATCACTCCGCTGCATACCTGTATGCTGTACAACGCGGTGGCTAACAATGGCAAGATGATGAAGCCCTACCTCGTGAGCTCCATAAAAGAGTATGGCAGGGAAGTGCACGCATTCGACCCTAAGGAAGTGGAGACGATCGCTGACTCATCGACCATATCACAACTGCAGAAGTGTATGCGTGCTGTGGTTACAGAAGGTACCGCCAAAGGAATTGAATCGCCATACTATACCATGGCCGGAAAGACAGGAACAGCGCAGGTGGCGGATAAAGGTATCCGCTATACTGATGGTGTTTACCAGGGGTCGTTTGTCGGCTTCCTTCCTGCCGATAAACCCAAATACACCATATGTGTAGTGATCCGTACCAAGCCACATTCCAAAGCGTACTATGGTGGCGCTATAGCCGCGCCTGTTTTCAGGATGGTGGCCGACAAGATATTCTCTGAGAATATGGGCGCATGGGCCGGTCCGCTGGACAGCCTGGCGAAGAATAACAACAATATATTGCCCGCTAAGGCCGCAACAGCAAGAGGCTACCAGGTAATGCTGGGCGCCCTTGGCAAGAGTGTGGCGGTGGACGGGGAGCGCATCAACCGGATGATGCAATTATATACTGACTCCGGCAAGCACGTAAATGTGCTGCCCAAACAATTGTACAGAAACCTGGTGCCGGATGTGACCGGCATGGGACTGAAGGATGCTGTGTATATGCTGGAGAGCAGCGGTTTGCAAGTGACGGTGAGCGGCAGGGGTAAGGTGCGCGGACAATCAATTACACCGGGATCAAGAATAAATAAAGGACAAAACATAGTACTGCAACTAAGCTAATGGCACTGCTGCGCGACATATTGATCAATATTACTCCACTGAAGACCATGGGCGATATCAACATGGTGGTGAACAGCCTCTGTATTGATTCGCGCAAGGTGGTGGCGGGCAGTGTGTTCATTGCTGTAAGGGGTACGCAAGCAGACGGGCACCTGTTCATTGAGAAGGCGGTAAGCCTGGGTGCAGTGGCTATTATATGTGAGGAGATGCCGAAGGAAACAGCAGAGGGTGTAGCCTATGTGCAGGTAAAGAACAGTGGTGTGGCTGCCGGACTGGCGGCTGATGCCTTCTATGATTTTCCATCGCGCAAGCTGAAGGTAGTGGGCGTGACGGGGACAAACGGCAAGACCACAACAGTGACATTGTTGTATAAACTTTTTGAATCACTTGGCCATAAGTGCGGACTGTTATCTACCGTTCAGAATCATATACATGATAAGATAGAGACAGCAACGCATACAACACCTGACGCGATATCTGTACAGGAACTGCTGCACAGAATGGTCGCGGCCGGCTGCACGTACGCATTTATGGAGGTGAGCTCACACGCCATACACCAGCACAGGATAGCCGGAATAAGATTTGCGGGGGGCATATTCACAAATATCACACACGATCACCTGGACTACCACAAGACGTTTGATGAATATATACGTGTAAAGAAGAGTTTCTTTGATGAGTTGCCCGAAGATGCTTTCTCATTGACCAATGCCGATGACAAACGTGGATTGGTGATGCTGCAAAATACCAAGGCGTCAAAGAATACCTACAGCCTGCGCCAACCCGCAACCATAAAAGGAAAGGTGCTGGAGAATAACCTTACGGGCCTGGTGATGAATGTGGACAATGAAGAAGCCCACTTCCGTATGATCGGCACTTTCAACGCGTATAACCTGCTTGCTGTGTACGGAGCCGCCAGGCTGCTGGGCATGGATAAGACGGATGTGCTGGCCGTTCTTAGCGGATTGCATGGCGCCGCGGGCAGATTTGAGACCTATATGTCGCCAAGGGATAAGGTGCTGGGTATTGTGGACTATGCACATACGCCAGATGCATTACTTAATGTATTGGCTACTATCAACCAATTGCGCACACAGGGGCAGCAGCTATTCACCGTAGTAGGCTGTGGAGGCGACAGGGATAAGACAAAGCGCCCACTGATGGCACAGGCGGCCTGCGAGCATAGCGACAAGACGATACTGACCGCGGATAATCCGCGCAGTGAGGACCCGGAAGCGATATTGAATGAAATGGAAGAGGGGCTGACAACACCACAAAAAAGGAAGAGCCTGAGAATAACAGACAGAAGGGAGGCGATAAAAGTGGCCTGCACACTTGCCCAGCCGGGTGATATAGTGCTGGTGGCCGGGAAAGGACATGAGACCTACCAGGAGATAAAAGGTGTGAAACATCACTTTGACGACCGGGAAGTATTAACTGAAACATTTGAACTACTCAATAAATAAGAGGCATTAATGCTCTACTATTTGTTCACATACCTACGAGACACATTCCACCTGGCCGGTGCGGGATTGTTCAACTTTATCACATTTCGTGCTGCCATGGCCATCGTGCTGTCGCTGGTGATATCGTTACTGATGGGTAAGCGCCTGATCAAATACCTGCAAAAAAAGCAGATAGGGGAGACAGTGCGTGACCTCGGGCTTGCCGGTGAGAACCAGAAGAAGGGTACACCGACAATGGGTGGCATCATCATACTTTCGGCAATACTGATACCTACAATACTGTTTGCACGCATACTGAATGTCTATATCATACTGATGCTGGTCTCAACTATATGGCTCGGTATCGTTGGATTCCTTGATGATTACATCAAAGTATTCAAAAAGAATAAAGAAGGGCTTGCTGGCCGTTTTAAAATACTCGGCCAGATAGGTCTTGGTATCATTGTTGGCGTTACCATGTATTACAATAATCATGTGGTGATCAGCAGGGAAATTACCGGTTCACAAACGGGAGTACTCAACGCAGCGGAGAAAGCAGAGGGCGGATACATTACACGTAAAGATGAGAACGGCAAGGTGAGAACCTATGTGAATGTGCGTACGGCAACGACGACCATACCATTTGTAAAGACGCACGAGTTCAGGTACGCGAAGATCGCGGCGATATTTGGCGAGAAAAACATTGATGTGACCACCCCCATCATATATGTACTGTTTGTGACGCTGATCATTGTAGCTATCTCGAACGGTGCCAACCTCACGGATGGTATTGATGGTCTCGCTACAGGCGTTTCGGCCATCATCGGTGTGTGCCTTGGTGTGTTTGCGTACCTGTCGGGTAACTACCTGTTTGCCGGATACCTGAACATTATGGATATCCCTAACCTTGGTGAGCTGTCCATATTCATCGGCGCATTTGTGGGCGCATGTGTGGGATTCCTGTGGTATAATGCCTACCCGGCGCAGGTGTTCATGGGCGATACCGGCAGCCTAGCCCTTGGGGGTATCATTGCCTCTCTGGCAATAATAGTTCGTAAGGAGCTGCTGATACCTATCATCTGCGGCATCTTCATCATGGAGAATGCTTCAGTGGTGATACAGGTATGGTACTTCAAGCGTACAAAGAAAAAATATGGTGAAGGGCGCAGGGTATTCCTTATGTCGCCACTGCACCATCACTACCAGAAATTAGGATACCACGAATCGAAAATAGTAACCCGCTTCTGGATCATCGGCATACTGCTGGCGATCGTAAGCATAGTGACATTGAAACTGCAATAATGCAAACGAACACAAAAAGACTGGTGATACTGGGCGCCGCGGAAAGCGGTGTAGGTGCCGCGCTGCTGGGCAAGCAGCAGGGCTGGGATGTGTTTGTAAGCGATGGTGGCAACATCAAGCCGCAATTCAAAGAGGCGCTGGTGCAGCATGGCATTACTTTCGAAGAGGGTACACACACTATGGATAAGGTGCTCAGTGCAACCTGCATTGTTAAGAGCCCCGGCATCAGCGACAAGGTGCCTGTAATGAAGGAAGTGCGTGGGGCCGGTATTGAGGTGTGCAGTGAGATCGAGTTCGGCTACCGCTACAAGGGTGGCAGCAGGATCATAGCCATCACCGGCAGCAATGGTAAGAGCACAACGACCAAGCTGACCTATCACATACTGAAAGAAGCCGGTTATGATGTGGCATTGGTAGGCAATATAGGTTACAGCTTTGCCAGGCAGATAGCCGAGCGCCCGTGTGAGTGGTACGTGATGGAAGTAAGCAGTTTTCAATTGGATGATATTCATACGTTCAGCCCGGATATAGCTGTGCTGTTGAACATAACCCCCGACCATCTGGACAGGTACAACTATGTATTTGCCAACTATGTGGCCTCGAAATTCAGGATAACAGAGAACCAGAACAATACACAATACTTTATTGTAAACCAGGACGATAAGGCTATTCAGGAATACCTGGCTACCCATTCTATTCATGCTAAAATAATTTACCTAACGATGAGCGAACAAAATCAATGGAACGAAGGCGGTCATATGAGCGACGATCAGCTCCACATACAATATGACGGGGAACGCCTGGACATGTCTATCCATGAGCTCTCCCTTAAAGGAAAACACAACCAATTCAATAGTATGGCAGCGGGTATATCTGCGCGCATAGCCGGCGTGCGTAAAGAGAAGATACGCGAAAGCTTCGCGAGTTTTGAAGGGCTGGAGCATCGCCTGGAGTATGTGGCAACCGTGCGTGGCGTTGAGTTCATCAACGACAGCAAGGCAACCAACGTAAACTCCGTTTGGTTTGCACTGGAGAGCATGAAAAAGCCGGTTGTGCTCATCCTCGGCGGACAGGATAAGGGTAATGACTACTCCGAGATCATGGATCTTGTCAAGGAGAAAGTGAAAGCCATTGTATGCATGGGTGTAGATAATAAGCCGATACATGCGGCGTTTGATGAGGCAGTGGCAAACATCATCGATACGCAAAGCGCGGATGACGCTGTTCATGCGGCTTATTCGTTTGCGGGCAACGGAGATGTGGTGCTGCTTTCCCCGGCATGTGCCAGCTTCGACCTGTTCAAGAATTATGAAGACAGAGGCAAACAGTTCAAGGATGCAGTAAGAAACCTGTAAGAAGTATTAAGTAAGTAGAACGTATGAAACAATTGCTGGCAAAATTAAAGGGCGATCATGTGATCTGGGGCGTAGTGCTGCTGCTGTCCTTTATGAGCATGCTGGCAGTGTATAGTTCTACGGGTTCACTGGCTTACAGGATGGAAAAGAATTCCAGCTACTACCTGGTTAAGCAGGTAATGGTGCTTGGCCTTGGGTTGCTGATCATTTATTGGGTGCACAGGATAAACTATACCAAGTTTGCAAGGGTGGCCGTGATCCTGTATATGCTGAGCCTGCCATTGCTGGTCTATACCTTGTTCTTTGGTACCAGCCTGAATGAGGGCTCCCGCTGGATAAAGCTGCCGGTGATCAATCTCACGTTCCAGACATCAGACCTTGCCAAGCTGGCACTGTTCATGTTCCTGGCGAGGGTGCTGAGCATCAAGCAGTCAGATATCAAGGACCTCAGAAAAGGTTTTGTACCTGTGCTTGTGCCTATGGTGCTCACCTGTGCATTGATAGCGCCTGCCAACTTGTCCACAGCGCTGATGCTGGGTATGACGTGCAGCATATTGTTCTTCATCGGCAGGGTGCAACTTAAGCATATCGCGCTTCTGGGGCTGGTGGGTATCATTGGTATATCTGTACTGTTCACAGTATCCAAGCTCACAGGGTTCGGTCGCGCACGCACATGGGAACAGCGTGTGAAAGATTTTGCCGGAGGAAAGAAGAAAGACGGTGCAGAAGAAGATGTGTACCAGGTGCAGCAGGCTAAGATCGCAATCGCAAACGGCGGCGTTGCAGGCCGTGGCCCGGGCCGAAGCCTTCAGAAGAATTTTCTTCCGCACCCCTATTCTGACTTTATCTTCTCGATAATCATTGAAGAATACGGGCTGATAGGCGGCTTTGCGGTGATGTTCCTGTACTTGCTGTTCCTGTGGCGAAGCATATTGATCTTCAAACGGTGTCCCTTTGCCTTTGGCGCATTCCTTGCGGTAGGGCTGAGTATCACGCTGGTCTTCCAGGCCATGCTCAATATGGCCGTTAATGTGCACCTGGTGCCTGTTACCGGGCTTACGCTGCCGATGATCAGCATGGGAGGGTCTTCTATATGGTTTACCAGCATTGCGATAGGCATAGTGCTGAGTGTAAGCCGCTATGTAGATGAGATGGAAGGAACGAAGAAGAAAAGAACGAAGAAGGTAAGCCCTGAAGCGGAGGTAGAAGGCGAAGAAGAAACAGATGATGGTGAAGTGGAGGAGGATGAGATAGTAGAAGAAGCGCCAAAGAAGAGAGAAAGGAAACCAAGAGCACAAACGATAAAAAACAATACGCCGCTGCCGGCAGCATAAGATGAGTGGACTGAGAGTGATAATAGCAGGCGGCGGTACCGGCGGGCACATATTCCCCGCCATAGCAGTAGGGCATGCATTGCAGCGCCTGAGGCCGGGAACTGAGCTGTTGTTTGTGGGTGCAAACGGGAAGATGGAGATGGAGAAAGTGCCGAAGGAAGGATTTAAGATCGTAGGGTTGGATATAGTTGGGTTTAACAGGAGTAACTTATTAAAGAACATATCGCTGCCGATAAAATTGTTAAAGAGCAGGATGCAGGCAAAAGACATCATAAGGGAATTTAAACCATCAGCCATAGTTGGCGTTGGCGGCTTTGCCAGCTTCCCTGTGCTCAATGCCGGCCAGTCGATGGGCATACCTACACTGATACAAGAGCAGAACTCCTACGCCGGTAAGAGTAATAAGATATTGTCTGCTAAGGCACAGGCGGTTTGTGTGGCTTATGATGGTATGGAGAAGTTCTTCCCGAAAGAGAAGCTGATACTTACCGGCAACCCTGTGAGAAAGAATATATCGTCTATGCACAGGACGAGTGATGAGGGAAAGGCGTTCTTTGGGATTGAGCACAAAGGACAGACCATACTGGTGATAGGTGGCAGCCTTGGCGCAAAGTCTATCAATGAAGGGATTGAAGCAGACCTGGAGGATATACTGAAAGAAGATGTGAACATACTCTGGCAGACGGGTAAGCTGAATTTTGAGCAGGCAAAAAGAAGTGCTGCAAAGTACGGTGACAGAGTAAAAGTGTTCGACTTTATTCAGCATATGGACTATGCTTATGCGGCGGCTGATATTGTCGTATCCAGGGCGGGTGCGCTTGCCATTGCAGAACTCTGCATAGCCGGTAAGCCCGTGATATTTGTGCCTTACCCGCATGCCGCAGAGGATCACCAGACAAGCAATGCGATGTCGCTGGTGACACACAACGCGGCCATGTTGGTAAAAGACCAGGATGTGAGAACGGACCTCGTGAAAAAGCTGAAAACTGTTCTGTATGATAGCGCCATGCAGGATGTAATGAGGAAAAATCTGAAGGCAATGGCCATAACGGACGCAGATGAGCGTATAGCCGGTAAGGTAATAGAGATAGCAAAAAAGTAACAGTAATAATAGCAGGTTAAGTACATGAACGTACGGGAGATAAAAAGGGTGTATTTCATAGGTATAGGCGGCATTGGTATGAGCGCGCTGGCCAGGTTCTTCCGCGAACAGGGGAGTGTGGTAAGCGGGTATGACCGTACGGAGACCGAGCTAACTATGCAGTTGTCGCGTGAAGAGATGGAGATACAGTATAAGGATGACGTGTCTGCGCTGGATGCTGATGCACAACTGGTGGTATATACACCTGCTATCCCCAAAGACCATAAGCAACTGAACTGGTACCGGGATAATAACTACCCGGTATATAAACGCAGTGATGTGTTGCAATGGATCACCGAGGCTATGCATGCAGTGACTGTGGCCGGAACGCATGGTAAGACAACCATATCGACCATGACCGCATACCTGCTGCGCGAAACAGGGTATGGGTGTAATGCTTTCCTGGGCGGTATATCTGTAAACTACGACAGAAATTACTGGAGCAGTGCAAATGATGTAGCAGTAGTAGAGGCCGACGAATATGACCGCAGTTTCCTGAAGCTGCGCCCTGATGTGGCAGTACTGACCGCTATTGATCCGGATCACCTGGACATTTATGGCACGCCGGCTGAGATGGAAGCGGCATTCATACAGTACACGAAAAATATCAAACCCGGCGGTACACTGCTGGTAAAGCATGGATTGCACAGGCAGAGCGAATTAAAGGGCCCTAATACAGTGACCTATAGTTTGCAGAACGACGCTGCCGATATCTATGCGCGCAATATCACGATAAGGGACGGAGGTTACCTGTTTGATGTGGTGAGTGAGCAATGGGAGATAGACCAGTTGCACCTGAACCTGGGCGGTATGCACAATGTGGAGAACGCCATAGCAGCGGTTGGGGTGACGCAGATGCTGGGCATAGAGCCCATTGCGGTAAGGACGGCATTGGCAGGGTTTAAGGGCATTAAGCGCCGTTTTGAGTATATAGTGAAGGATGAACGTGTAGTATATATTGATGATTATGCGCATCATCCGGAAGAGCTGGCAGCACTCATCAGGAGCGCGAAACAACTTTTTCATGGCCGGAGGTGTGTGGTGGCATTCCAGCCACACCTTTTCAGCCGTACGCGCGACCTGGCAGATGGATTTGCGCATAGCCTGGATATGGCCGATGAGGTATTGCTGCTAGACATATACCCGGCAAGGGAGTTGCCAATGGAAGGGGTGACGTCAAAAATGATCACGGACAGGATGGCAAACCCCGCGCATACGATATTGTCGAAGCACGCGTTGCTGGAGTATGTGAAGGTGGCTTCGCCTGACCTGTTCATTACAGCGGGAGCGGGAGATATAGATAAACTTGTAGAACCGATAAAACATATTCTGGAAGGTAAATAATGGCACGTAAGAAGCGTAAGATATCGATCCGTAAGATACTGCAGGTTTTCGTCACGATAGTGGCGACGGCAGGCTGTGTCGTGGCGATGGTGAGCGCTTCGCGTATAGAGGATAGTAAAAAACTGGCAAGCATTGCCGTGCATATAAAGAACGACAAGAAATATCATTTTGTAGAACAGCAGGAGATACTGGACCTTGCTATACACAGCAGGAATGTGGATGTGGAACATACGCCTGTGTCACGCCTGGACCTGCATGGCATGGAAGATGTGATCAGGAAGAATCATTGGGTCTCTGACGCGCAGGTGTATGTGGACAACGCACGTGTGCTGCATATCTATGTAACACAGCGTATCCCCATTGCCAGGGTCTTTCAGCAGGATGGGAAGAGCTATTACATGGATACGACGATGAGCATAATGCCTTTATCGGGCAGCTATATCTACTACACAACCGTAGTGACCAATGTGCCGCAACTGAGTAATGACAGTATGAGCTGGGCGCTGAGGCATAGCATAGTATCACTGGTGAGACATATACAGTCCGACTCTTTCTGGAGCGCGCAGGTATCGCAGGTGATCGTTGATTCGACCGGTGGGTTTGAACTGATGCCTACTATCGGAGAGCAACGCATACTGTTCGGCGGAGCTACTGATATGAAGGAGAAATTCGGGAACATCTTTACTTTCTATAAGAATGTACTAAACCGGATAGGCTGGGATAAATATGAAACGCTGGATGTAAGATATAAGGACCAGGTGGTAGCTCGCCCCGCACTGCCGTATAATGGCCCGGTGGATAAGGCCGTGACCAATATGAACTGGATCAACAGTATAGTGGAGACAGAGGCGGCGAATGATGCCAAAGATTCTGTGAAGGCTGTAGCGGAGAAAGTAAGTAAAGCAATAGAAAATAAAAAGAAAGAACCTGCCAAAAAGGCTCCGCCTGTGATCTTGTCAAAGAGCGCGATAAAGGCGAATGCGGCGGCAAAGAACAACAAGAACAAGGTGGCCGATGTGAAAAAGAAGACTGCGGCAAAGCAAGTGGATAAAAATAAACATAAGCAGAACGAAAAAGATAAGAACAAAAAACCGGTTGCGCAGAAACCTGCAAAGGCCGCAAACAAGAAACCACATTAAAATAGTTTTTTAAACCTCAACGCAATATGAACAAGAAAGAACAACCAATTATCGTTGGCCTGGACATCGGGACCACCAAGGTGGTTGCTATTGCCGGCCGGAAAAACGAGTACGGTAAACTGGAGATCCTCGGTCTCGGGCGGTCAGACTCAGCAGGTGTGAGTCATGGCGTGGTCCTGAATATCGAGCAATGTATCCGCTCTGTGGAGCAGGCCATTGAAAAGTGCATCGAGTCTAACCCCCACCTCGATATCAAAGAGGTGTATGTGGGTATAGCCGGTCAGCATATCAAGAGCCTGCAAACCCGTGGCGACCGTGTGCGAACGAATACAGACAGCGAGATCAGCAAAGAAGACATAGAGTTGCTGATACGCGATCAGTACAGAACGTACATTCCCGCCGGCGACCAGATCATTGACATCGTACCGCAGGACTTTACTGTGGACAGCACACCCTATGTCGTTGATCCGATAGGGATGAGCGGCGTGAAGATCGGCGCGAACTTCCACGTGATCACCGGTGACCGGAATGCCATCCGCAACATCAAACGTTGTGTGGATAAGGCTGGCCTCAACACACGAGATCTCGTGTTGCAGCCGCTAGCATCTGCCGCGGCCGTGATGAATGATGAAGACCTTGAAGCAGGTGTCGCCATAGTGGACATAGGTGGTGGTACCACTGATATGGCCGTATTCTATGATGGCATACTGAGGCATACAGCGGTGATACCTTATGCCGGCGTGAATATCACCAACGATATCCGCAACGGACTAGGCGTACTGCGCGCGCAGGCAGAGCAAATGAAGGTGCAGTTTGGCACAGCGATAGCTGAAGAAGCCAATAACAACGCATATATCACAATTCCCGGTTTAAGAGGTTTGCCGCCGAAGGAGATATCTGTAAAGAACCTGGCACATATCATCGAAGCTCGTATGCACGAGATATTGGATTATGTTATGTATCACCTCAAGCAGGTGAATCTTGATAAGCGCCTTTACGGAGGTATCATCCTAACTGGTGGCGGCGCGCAACTGAAGCATATCACACAACTCACTGAGTTTGTGACAGGCCTTGGCGCACGTATCGGTTTTCCAAATGAACACCTGGCAGGCGGCCATGCTGAGACATTGATGAACCCAAGCTACTCTACCTGTATCGGACTTATACTTCGTGGCTATCACGATTACGAGAGCGGTAAGATGCGTTTTGCAGGAGAAGGTGGCAACTATATTCACGTTCCGGTGCCGGCTATAGAAGAGCCCGTTATAGAAGAAGAGCCCGTAGCAGAAATACCGGCAGCAGATACCTGGGTACCTGAACAGGAAGTGCTGCAACAACAACAGGAAGAAGAACTGGCCCGCAGGAAGGTGAATAAACGCAATGAGAAGGTCAAACAAATGTTCGACGGACTGAAGTGGAAATTCATGAAAATGTTCGAAGATGATGACCAGGAAATAGGATAGTCTTAAATATCACAACTAATAATAAACATTAAACAGATCACAACTCAAATTAATCACTAACCCACAAACAACAAATAATATGATACATTTCGAAATTCCCAAAAATCAGTCGTCTATCATTAAGGTAATAGGCGTAGGTGGCGGTGGCAGCAACGCCGTGAATTACATGCACAGTCTCGGCATCGAAGGTGTTGACTTTGTCGTATGCAATACGGATTCGCAGGCGCTGGCACTCAGCCCTGTAGCCAATAAGGTGCAGTTGGGCCCACACCTGACACAGGGACTGGGCGCAGGAGCTAACCCGGAGATCGGTAAGCAGTCGTGCGAAGAAAGCATTGAAGATATTTCCAAGATACTGAAGGTGAATACACGCATGGCGTTCATCACTGCAGGTATGGGAGGTGGTACAGGTACCGGCGGCGCACCTGTAGTATCAAAGGTTTGCCGCGACCTCGGCATACTTACTGTGGGTATAGTGACTACGCCGTTCACCTATGAAGGCCGCAAGCGTATGAAGCAGGCGCAGGAAGGTATCGAGCGTATGCGCGACCATGTAGATACTATCCTCATCATCTCCAATGATAAGCTGCGCCAGCAGTTTGGCAACCTGCCGTTCACACAGGCTTTTGCCAAGGCAGATGATATACTGGCTACAGCGGCGAAGTGTATCACAGATGTGATCACGACCACCGGCCAGATCAACGTTGACTTTGCTGACGTTTGTACGGTAATGAAGAACGGTGGTGTTGCTATCCTCGGCAGCGCATCAGCAGAAGGTGAGAATCGTGCGCTGGTAGCTGTGGAAGAAGCGCTGAATTCGCCATTGCTGAACGACAGCGATATTCGCGGTGCAAAATGGTTGCTGCTGAATATCACATCTGCCGCAGGCGAGTTTGAACATACTATGGACGAGGCAGAAGCTATACAGGCCTATGTGCAGACACAGGCCGGCGACAACTGTGACGTCATTCTTGGTATGGGCCATGACCCGAACCTGGGCGGTAAGATATCTGTTACCGTGATCGCTACCGGTTTCAACCAGAAAGAGATCAATATCGAATATCCATCGAGGAATGCAGAGCCGGAAAAGATCATTGTGAAACTTGGCGATATCAATGCCAGCAATGAGGCACCCATCTTCGAATCAAAGCCTTCGATCAATGAACCGGAGAGTATGGCACCTGTACTCGTAGAAATGGAGACACCAACTCCCGCTCCCTTTGAGTTCAAGCCGTCTGAAGCTTTCATGAAAACGGAGATGAGCTTTACTCCGCAGCCTGTAGAGGAGCAGTTCACAGCTATCGCGGGTACCAATCCGTCTTACGTGTTGGAGGAGAAACGCGATGAGATAAAGATGGAATTAGTGATCAGGAATGAAGAGCCGGTAAGAGAGCCTGAACAGGAACAGGCTAAGCAGCCGGTAATGCGTGGTGAGCGAATGCTTACGGAAGATGAGATAGAGGAGAAGAGAAGATTTGAAGAACAGAAGAAGGCGCTGGAGGACAGGGCAGAGCGCCTGCGCCGCATGAGTTTCAACGTACGTGGCGCTGACAGCGCAGACGATATGGAAGCAGTACCTGCTTATATGCGTAAGAACATGAAGCTCGATAACCAGGTAGCATCTTCCGATTCTTATTATAGCGGATACAGGGTAGGGATGAATGACGAAAACCAGGAAAATCCACAGGCGTCTATTCAGACGATCAACACGTTCCTGGATGGTAAGAATCCTGACTGATAGGTTGTTTTTTGTTTATTATATATTGCGTACGCTCCCGTTTTCTAACGGGAGCTTTTTTTGTATCTATATATTTTAGTACCTTTGATTAATAAAATTGATGTTATGTGGTTGGAGTATATAGAGCAGAAAAAAGATGTGCTTGGGGGCAAACCTGTCATCAAAAATACCCGCATCGGAGTTGATCTTATCCTTGAAAAAATAGGAAACGGTGAAACCATTGAAGATCTTCTTATTGCTTATCCCGGCCTTACTAAGGTTCAGATACTCGCCTGCTTAAGTTACGGAGCGAACCTTGTTCGTAATGAAATCTTTATAGATGTTGCCTGAGTTTCCTCTGATCATTGCTGATGAAAGTGTTGATTTCAGGATCATTCATGGGTTGAGGGCAAAAGGGTATAACGTCCATTCCATAATTACAGATAGTCCGGGAATTACCGATAGCAGGGTTATCGAGATCGCAATTGAGAAAAACGGGTTTGTTCTTACAGAAGACAAAGATTTCGGGGATGAGTTGGTCTATCGGAGATCTGATAAAGTGGGCAGTCTTTTATTGAGGATATCTGATATGGCTGTAGATGCCCGTAATAATCTTGTTATTGACACCATTATCAATCATGGTAAAGAATTGAAAGGATGTTTTTCCGTATTGACGGCCAGGAAACTTAGAGTACGGAAGTATTTGTAACAGGGCATTGCATTTTTCGTCACGCGCAAAATTTTTAGAAAATAGAAATAGGCGACATCGTTCAGATGTCGCCTATCACAGTATATCTACTGCTAAGAGCAGCGGTTATTTTTACTTTACCTGTGCAACCAGTGCTTTGAAAGAAGCCGGCTCGTTCATAGCCAGGTCAGCCAGCACCTTGCGGTTCAGGTCTATGCCTTTGGCAGCGAGCTTGCTGATGAACTGTGAGTAGCTCATACCTTCTTCACGAACAGCCGCGTTGATACGCACGATCCACAAAGAGCGGTATTCGCGTTTTTTCAGCTTACGGCCTACGTATTTATAACCCTGGCCTTTTTCCAGTACGTTCTTGGCAACTGTATAAACGTTTTTACGTTTGCCATAGAAGCCCTTGGCCTGGTTCAATATTTTCTTTCTTCTTGCGCGAGATGCAACCGCATTAACGGAACGTGGCATATCTTAAAAATTAATTGTCGTTTTAAATACTTTACTTACCTATTATATTAGCACATAACCAGCATACGCTTTACCAGCCTTGCATTGCTAGGATGCACTAAGCCATGTATGCGCAGGTGACGCTTACGTGATTTTGATTTTTTAGTCAGCAGGTGGCTTTTAAAAGCTTTATATCTGCGTATCTTCCCTGTACCAGTTACTCTGAACGTCTTTTTTGCCCGGGAATGTGTTTTGGTTTTTGGCATATCTGTCAAATTTGGGATGGCAAAGGTAATAAAATTTTAGATGGAATAAGGAGAAAAAGAAAAGACTATCTTATTTATTTTATCTTAATAATATAATGTTTTACTCCTTTATACGTTTTACAGCCTTTAAGCTACCATATCATTTATTATTTTTACCCCCCGAATACAACATATGACAATATTAAGATTCCGTGTTTACTGGGAAGAAGATGACCAGACTTACCGTGATATAGAGATAGCAGGTAGCCAGACCTTCCTGGATTTTCACACCGCTATATACAAGGCTTTTGAGTTTGACGGCAAGCATCCGGCTTCATTCTATGAAAGTAATGACAAATGGAGCTATGGCAGGGAGCTCAACTCGGAGGTATTGGTGAATAAAAAAGACGCACCCGCCCTATCCATGCTCAAGACCCCGGTCTCTGCCCTGGTATTCAAGCCCGATCAGAAGTTCATGTATGTATATGATCCGTCCAAAAAATGGACCTTCCAGGTGGAACTGACCGCAGTGCTTAAAGAGGAGACCCCCAAGCGGGTTTATCCGTTCCTGCTACGTAAGGAAGGTATCGCGCCCGCCCAATACGGTGTCAAGGGAGTGAACCCCGATAAGTTGATGGAAATAGAGGAGAAATATGACCTTGGCGCCGATGAAATGGCAGAAGGTTTCGGAAATGAAGGAGAAGAAGGCTCTGTGGGTGAGGAGAGTATGGGCGAAGACACATCCGGAGGTTTTGATTAATTGATCCCGACTGTATATATAGTTGCAGGGCCGACAGCAGTTGGCAAAACGGCAGTAGCTATAGCTCTCGCCAGGCGGTTGGGTACGGATATCGTATCGGCAGACAGCAGGCAGTGCTATGAGCAGATGACCATTGGTACCGCCAAGCCTGATCCCGGGGAACTAGCCGCTGTAAAGCATTATTTCATTGATGAATTTCCTGTCACAAGAGCACTATCGGCCGCTGATTTCGAATCACTGGCGCTGAATTACCTCGACAAGATACTGGCACATAAAAATACAGCCGTTGTATGCGGGGGAACCGGGCTCTATATCAAGGCTTTATGTGAAGGGCTGGACGATATGCCTGAAACAGATGCTGAAATCAACGCCGGTGTGGAGGCCGGATATAAGTTACACGGATTATCCTGGCTGCAGGCTGCTGTACGGCAGGAAGATCCTGAGTTTTATGAGATCGGGGAGATACAGAACCCAATGAGGTTGATGCGGGCGCTTGCCTTCATACGCACTACGGGTGCCAGTATTGTGCACTACCGGAGCGGCGTAAAAAAGCAAAGGCCATTCCGGATAGTAAAAGCAGGCCTTGAATTGCCGAGAGAGATATTATATAGCCGCATAAATGCCCGGGTGGATATGATGATGAAGCAGGGCTTATTGGAGGAGGTAATAGGACTGTTGCCTTTCCGGGAATTGAAGAATCTGCAGACCGTTGGCTACACGGAACTTTTTGACCACCTGGATGGGAAGTGCACCTTGCAGGAAGCGGTAGAAAAAATAAAACAACACACCCGGAACTATGCCAAACGACAGATGACCTGGTTCACAAGGGATAAGGAGATGCATTGGTTTGCGGCAGACGATAAGGATATCGTTGAAAAGATCTTGAAGCTGTGACCTCTACAGTAACAGCACAGAAAGAATATAATCTGCGAACAGAATAAGGATGCAACTGACTACCACAGAGGTGGTGGATGCGCGGCCTATCTCCAAAGCGCCACCTTCCACATAGTAGCCATAATAACAGGGAACGATAGAAATGATGAGCGCATAAGCAAAAGACTTGGCTATGGCAAAGAAGAGGTTGTAAGGGATAAAACCTGTAGTAAGGCCATACAGGAATTGCTGCTCGGTAAGAATATGAGAGAATGTTCCGGCCACATACCCGCCCCATATGCAGACACCGATAGACACTATGATAAGGCTGGGTACCATAATGGTTGCCGCAATGATACGCGGCAAAATGAGATAGGTCTTCGTATTGATACCCATGATCTCCAGTGCGTCTATCTGCTCGCTGACACGCATATTGCCAAGCTCGGAAGCTATCTTGGAACCGATCACTCCTGCCAGCACAATGCATAACACCGTTGGGGAGAACTCGAGAATAGTGGAGTCGCGCACAAGGGTGCCTATTACCGTTTTGGATACTAATGGGCTCACCAACTGGTAGGCAAACTGCACGGTCATTACCATGCCCAGAAAAATAGAAATGATAAGCACGATTGGTAAGGCGCCAATGCCGATATCATAACATTGCTGAACGAACTCTTTCCAATAGACCTTGATGTTCTCCGGCTTGCGAAGACCATCACCGATCATCAGTGTGATCTTGCCAACATGTTCGAAAAAGTTCTTCATCAGGCAACAAAAGTAGGGAAAAACGGAACGTGCCCTACCTGTGGAGTTTTCTTTTCACGATGGCCAGTAGCTGCTCCCCTGCTATATACAGCAATAGCAGCGCGGCAATGGGTGCCAGGAGCGGAAGCCAGTTGCCTCCCGGAGCGCCGCCAAGTATGAGTATATTCATTTGTTTGGTTTTTATTGTTCGCTGTCTTGTTCTTCATGCAGTGACAAGGTATCGTCGGCAGTATGCGCCAGCCTCTTGTTCCTGATGAATTTGATCGTAGCATCAGTAAGCATAAGGATACCCAACAATACCACCAGTGGCAATATGAGCGGCAGCCAGTTAGCTGTGCCGCCTACTCCGGATAAGATAAGTGCTGCCATAACCCTGCTTTTAGTTAGTCTAATTTACAACATTATATGATGCATAATATATTTTTAACATTAATTAACCTGTGTTCGTCGTTTTTCACATAAAAAAATGGAGCGCATTGCGCCCCATTGAAAAAGTATAGTTGTCAGAATGGTACATCCTCGTCGGGTTGTGGCGGCTTTTTGAACGAGCTGCCTGGTCCCGGTCCGAGGTCTTCGTCATCCCAGTTAGTATCATTCATTTTAGATGACCTTGTCTGGAATCCGCCACCCGGTATGAACATCTTCGATCCGCCAAACTCGCTCGGGTCGCGCCTGAAACCGGCCTGGGGGTCATCTTTCGGACCGCCCGGGTTGCCGCCGCCATTGCCTCTGCCAAAGGAATTGAAGTTATCTTCTTCCATATCCACAAACTTCTGGTATTCCTTTATGAAGCGCACTTTTTCCATGCCGGTAGAACCGTTACGGTGCTTGGCAATGTGTATATGTGTTTCACCCTCCACTGTTTCGCCCATGGCATCGTTTGTGATACCGTGATATTCAGGGCGGTACAGGAACATGACCAGGTCGGCATCCTGTTCTATCGCTCCGGACTCACGGAGGTCGCTTAGTTGCGGCACTTTCGATTCCTTTCTCGTCTCCACAGAACGGTTCAACTGAGAGAGCGCGATAATGGGCACTTCTAGTTCTTTTGCCAGTGCCTTAAGGTCGCGTGATATCTTACTGATCTCCTGCTCACGGTTGCCGCCTTTCTCAATGCTTGCCTGCATCAGCTGCAGGTAATCTATGAGTATCATTTCAATGTCGTGCTTTTGTTTCAGCCTTCTGGCCTTGGCGCGCAACTCGAAAATGTTCAATGCTGCCTGGTCATCTATATAGATCTTCGCCTGTGCCAGCTTATTCATGCGCTGTGACATTTGAATGAACTCATGTTCGGCCATTTTACCACGGGCAATAGCCTCCATGCTTACCTCGCTCACACAGCTCAGCATCCTTTTTACGATCTGGCCCGCGCCCATTTCCAGTGAAAAAACAGCAACCGGGAATGTTTTGGACGAGTTCATAGCCGCGTTCATGGCAAGGTTCAGGGCAAATGCCGTTTTACCCACCGATGGACGGGCCGCGAGAATGATCAGGTCCGTTTTTTGCCAGCCACCTGTGAGCCTGTCGAGCCCGGTAAAACCGGAAGGCACACCGGTCACATCGTCCGTCTTTTTGCGCGCCTCGTCTATCTCATCCATCGTTCTGATGAGCACATCCTGCAGGCTTTTGAAGTTCTTGCGCAGGTGCTTGTCTGTTATCTCGTAGAGGCCTGATTCCGCCTTATCAAGCAGGTCGAATACGTCGGTGCTGTCTTCGTAGGCATCGCTGATCACAGATCCGCTGATGCGTATCAGCTCTCTCTGGATGAATTTTTCCATCACGATACGCGCGTGCGCCTCCACGTGCGCGCTCGACAAGACCGTCATGGTGAGGCGCGTAAGGTAGTAGGCGCCACCTATCAGTTCCAGCTCATTTGTTTTGCGCAGCTCTTCGGTGATGGTCAGCAGATCCACCGGGGTGCCTTTATCGAAAAGGCGCCTCATGGCGGCATATATCTTCTGGTGGGCATCCATGTAAAAGCATTCCGCGCTCTGGATGATCTCCAGTACCTGTGCAAATGTGTCTTTTTCGAGCATGCAGGCGCCCAACACGGCCTCCTCCAGCTCGGGTGCCTGTGGCGGCACCTTACCATAAACCAACGTTGTGAGGTCAGGTTTACGGCTCCTGGTGTTCCCGAGATCTTTTTTAATGTTTACAGCCATTATCAGTTAATGAATTACAATGGGTTATATTAAAATAATTTTTTTCTTCCGACGACGTTTCAACAGGGCTTTTCAGCCGCTCAGCTTATGTTTCTGCTATGTGTCCAAACCGTTAAGCAGGCATTAAGCGAAGGTTAAAAACCCTTGTGGGAGGACTAATGTAAACGGTCGTCGGAGAAAACCAAAAGGAAAGTTTTTGAAAGTTTTCAAGGTACTACCGACAAAAATTCGGTAGTTATGCACGGTTTTTTTCGTCATTTTCACTGTTTTTGCACGCTATACACACTCTATTCACAACCCATGCACATTTTCGCTGTATAAATCGTTTTGTTAACGATTTTTCTAAGAAGCAGCCTTTTACTATTATCAAGGGTTATCTTTGCCCAAATTTACGAGTAAAAAATGATCATTTCCTACCAGTGGTTATTGGATTATCTGCCGGAACCCTTGCCGGTCAACGAATTAAGTAAAATACTTACTTCTATTGGCCTTGAAGTAGAGGCTGTTGAAGCCAGCGAAAGTGTGCGTGGTGGCCTTGAAGGGCTGGTGATCGGAGAAGTGCTGACTTGCGGAAAGCACCCGAATGCCGATAAGCTGAGTGTAACAACGGTGAACCTCGGCGGGACCGAACCGGTGCAGATAGTATGTGGAGCGCCCAATGTGGCAGCGGGCCAGAAGGTGGTTGTAGCGCCTGTAGGCGCTACGGTTCATCCTACAGAAGGAGAGCCGTTCCTGATAAAAAAGGCCAGGATACGCGGAGAGGAAAGCAGCGGCATGATATGCGCTGAAGACGAGATAGGCCTGGGTAAGAGCCATGCGGGTATCATGATATTGCCGCAGGATGCTGTGGTGGGGACGTTGGCGAGGGATTATTTCAACATTCCGCAGACAGACTATGCGATCCATATCGGCCTTACGCCCAATCGCTCTGATGCCAACAGCCACATGGGTGTGGCCCGCGATGTATGCGCCTACCTGACACACCATCGCGGAACGCGCTATGCGATCAAAGCTCCCGGTAGCAACATAAAGGAAGCAACGGATATACTGACCAAAGTAAATATACATGCGGCAGATGCTTGTCCGCGTTATGCGGGTATCAACCTGAAGAATATCAAAGTAGGTGCATCGCCGGAGTGGCTGCAGCAACGTTTGCAAACAATTGGATTGCGCAGCATCAACAACATTGTAGATATCACTAACTATGTGCTGCATGAGTACGGGCAACCGCTGCATGCATTTGATGCAGATAAGATAAACGGTGCGGAGATCAATGTCCGCTTCATGCCGGAAGGCACTGTGTTCAGGGCGCTTGATGAGAAGGAGAGAAAACTGCAGGCCAATGACCTGGCCATATGCGATGCTACACATGTTATGGCTATAGGCGGTGTGTTCGGTGGCATAGACAGTGGTATCACAGATGCGACCACTAATGTATTCATCGAGAGCGCGTATTTCGATCCTAAACATATACGCCGTACATCGCTCCATCATGGATTACGTACAGATGCCGCTACGCATTTTGAGAAGGGGGTGGATATCAACAATGTGATACCTGCATTGAAAAGAGCCGCAGCACTGATGTCCGAAGTGGCCGGCGGAGAGATATGCTCTGCGCTGACCGATGAATACCCCAAACCCCTGCAGGCAGTGACTGTTGATGTTACTTATGATTACATTCATAAGCTCAGCGGCAAGGCCTACAAGAAGATAGCCATACAGGAAATATTGCTGGCATCGGGTTTTGAGATCGTTTCTGAAAATGCGGAAGCACTCACGGTGCGTGTGCCATCTGATAAAACGGATGTATCACAACCCGCGGATATAGTGGAAGAGATATTGCGCATAGACGGGCTTGATAACATCGAGATACCCGGCAGGTTGAACATAGCACTGACAAAGGCGCTGCCAAATGACCGCAAAGAGCGTGAGCGCGTAAGCAGCCTGCTGTGCGGTATGGGCTTGCAGGAGATCGTCACCAACTCTATTGTCAATAGCCGGTTCTACCCTGAGCGCACTGACCTGGTGCGTATGATCAACAGTCTGAGTAGTGAGCTGGACGTGATGCGACCTTCGTTGCTGGAAGGCGGACTGGAGGTGATAGAATACAACTGCAACCGTAAGAGTACTGACCTTGCTTTGTTCGAGTTCGGTAATGTATATACACAGCACGACACAAAGTATGTCCAGGAGTCAGTTCTAGGCATATGGCTGACAGGTAATGTTCAGGCGGCACAATGGAACCAACCGGCACAGCGTGCGGATGTCTTCTTCCTGAAGGGCCTGATCAATAATGTGCTTGGCTATGCCGGCGTGAAGAATGCGGCCATAGGTTATAACGATACAGATAAAGGGAGTGAGATAGTGTGGAAATGGAAGAACCAGGTACTATGTACCGTAGTGGAAGTGCCGGCAAAGCGGCTGAAAGAATTCGATGTGAAACAGCCGGTTTACTTCGCGGCCATCAATTGGGATGTACTGTACAAGGCGATGGCCGCAGGCAAGACGAGCTATCGTGAAGTGCCTAAGTTCCCTGCTGTTTCCCGCGACCTGGCCATAGTGCTTGATAAGCAGGTGACCTACAAGGATGTAAAAGACGCGACAGAGCAGTTGAAGCTGGACGCGTTGCAGTCGTTCGGGTTGTTTGATATTTTTGAAAGTGAGAAGCTGGGCAAGGGCAAGAAGTCGTACGCGCTCAGCTATACTTTCCAGTTGCAGGACCGCACACTTACTGACGCGGAGATAGAGCAACTGATGAAGCAACTTACAGATACTTATAAGGCTAAACTGAGTGCACAAATTCGCGAATAATGGAAGCTCTCGACCGGTTAAATAATAAAGTAACGCTGCTGTTGAAAAAGTATGCAGCCCTCGAGACGGAGAACAAACGGCTCAGGAAGGCCGTTGCCACTCATGAAAAAGAAACGGCTGAACTAAAGAAAAAGCTGGATTCGCTGGAGCAGGGTATGGTGAGCGTACACCTTGGCAGTTCTGTGGCGGGAGACGAGGAGAAAGATAACATGCGGGCGCAGTTGGATAACGTGATCGCGGAGATAGATAAAATACTCAATACACTTAATGATTAACCGTGTCACATACGCTCTTGTTTGCATGACGATATGTGGCCTGCTGTGGTCGGCATGTACACAAGACCGCCAACCTTGCCTGACACCCAAGACCGCCAACCTGATACTTTATTCCAAGCACAAGACCTCCGATACCGCTACTGTCTTTTCTGATACTTTGTTGCCGTCAGCGCAGTTCAAAGCTTTAACACCGGCAGGAGAAAAAGGATTCCTGTATCTCGGGCAGAATCAGAAATTCAGCATTCCGCTATCACACGATACAGGGAGCTGTGTATGGTTGTTCCGCCCCGACACCATCGGTACAGCTTTCGATACCATTACATTTTATTACAGGCCGCATGCCGAGTTCCTGTCAAACGCGTGTGGTTATACCTACTTTCATACGCTGGACTCTGTGCGTGCCCGTGGTGGCATAATCGATTCCGTGCACATACTGGACAAAGCAGTTACGAACAATGTCAATACAACGCATCTGTACTTATATATTCATCCTGATTATTAGCATACCGGCGTTGTTCAGCTCATCATCTGCTTCTGCCCAGGACTTTGATGATGACGATACAACATCAGTTGCAAAGCCTAAGAAACAGGATCTTGCAGGGCATCAGCTCAGCATAGGGGTTGATATTTACCGCCCGGTGATGAATTACTTCATCCCTAATAAATACGCGTATGAGGCAGAGGTGAACTACTACCTGCGCAAGGAGTTTTATGCCGCGGCTCACGCCGGTTGGGGCGGCACTAAAGTAGATTATCCCGATCTTAAATATAACTGCACCAATACATTTATGAGGCTGGGCTTTTATAAGAGTGTGTTAGCGAGAAGCGGCCCCACAGACTGGGATATGTTCTTCTTCGGGCTGGGTAGCGGGGCTGCATTCGTGAGCCGGGGTGCCGCGTCGTTCTCGGTCACAGACAGCACCTGGGGCAGTATCACCGGCTCAGAACCGGGACGAACTTTTGGCGCTGTCTGGGCGGAGATCACAGGAGGTGTGCGCGTGGAGCTGATAAAGGGATTGATGGTAGGATGGAATGTGCGAGAGAAATTCATGCTCAACAACAAGTCTTTCCGCGATCTTGCTCCGCTGTATATTGCCGGTTTTGGCAGGGGAGATAAAAACTCGTCGTTCGATCTGAATGCCTATGTCTGCTATGCTATTCGCTGGAATCGTAAGGCTAAGGAAAAGAAGGATGCTGTACTTCCGTTGCCCGTTGCGCCTTCTGCTGACAGTACCAAAGCCGCCACAACAGTTCCCAAAGAAATAAGTAAATAATTGATCGCCACTACGGAGCAAGGCGTGCCCTTGTCCAGCGCTCACCATTCTTTTTAAAGGAGATACGGTCGTGCATGCGGCTGCTGCGGCCCTGCCAGAATTCTATGGATGATGCCATTACACGATACCCACCCCAGTGTGGCGGACGGGGAATATCTATACCGGAGAATTCACCTTCGTAATGAGCATAATTGAGGTCCAGTATGTTGCGGTCAGTGATCTCTTTGCTCTGGGGAGAAGCCCATGCGCCTATGCGGCTGCCCTTAGGGCGTGAGTTAAAGTAAATGTCGCTGTCGCTTTCCGGCACTTTTTCTATGGTGCCTTCTATGCGCACCTGGCGTTCCAGCTCTTTCCAGAAAAAGGTGAGTGCCACATTTGGGTTGGCGGCTATCTGCTGTCCTTTAGCGCTATCGTAATTGGTGAAGAAAACAAAGCAATCCGCGTCCAGCCCTTTCAGTAGTACTATACGCGCGTGTGGCCTGTGCTGCTCATCTACAGTGGAGAGCGTCATGGCATTGATCTCTGTTATCTGTGCCGCTTCTGCTTCCGTGAACCACTTTTTAAAGAAAATGACCGGGTCATCGCCCACACTTCCTTCATCAAGCGCGGCAAGCATATAATCCCTGCGGATGTCAGCAATATTTAGAGAAGAGGCAGACACTATTATTTAGCGTCGTCTGACGAAGAACCGAGGTATTTGAACATTACATAAAGCCAGCCGATGATGTTCAGGTAGAAGAATATCCACATGAGCATTGGGCCAACACTATTGTTCACCGTATCGTAAAACGCGCCGAGTAATAAATGGTTCATGAATATTATTTTGCGGCTGCAAGATACTCAAATAGTTTGATTGGTCAGAACCTTCCCTGCATGTTTTCTTCGGCCTGTTGCGTCATTCCATAAGCCCGGGATCTGCTGCTGCTAATTTTACATTTTAAATTAACAAATGTGATTTCCCGTTTTTTGTGTTTAATTTCATTTCCAAATTCCGGCTGAATGATCCTGAGGCATGTTCCATTTTTAAAGGCTGTATTTTTATACTCGTTCACAGCTTTTGGCGGGCCACAGGGACATATGGGGATGATGGTAAAGACATTTGCCCAAAAGAGAAAGGATGTAACTGAGGACGAGCTGCTGGAATATAACGCATTTTGTAATATGCTGCCGGGGCCATCATCTACCCAAACGGTGATGCTCATTGCCCATAAGAGGGGTGGAGTGCCCCTGGCCATTCTTACGTTACTGTTGTGGGTGTTCCCCGCCGCGTTCATCATGGGTGCATTATCGTTTCTTATCTTTTACATGAACCCGGTAACCATGAAGGGCAACAAGATGGTGCCCATCAATCTTTTTTATTACATCCAGCCAATGTCGGTGGGGTTCGTGTTTTTTGCGGCCGCCCGGCTTATGAATCTTAGCGTCAAATATATCGCTACCGCGGCGATAATGGTGGGGAGCCTGGTAGTAACGCTGTTCATTAATTCACCCTGGGTGTTTCCGGCCTTGCTGGTAATTGCCGGCACCATCAGCAACTTTAGTAATAAGCGTATTCCGGGTCCACAGCACAAACCCAAGCGTATCAACTGGATGCACTTATGGTTATTCGCTTTGCTGTTCATTGTTGCAGGTGTTCTCAGTGAGCTGGCACGTAGCCAGGGTTGGGAGCACGCCCGTTTATATCACTTATCGGAGAATTTTTACCGTTTCGGCACTATCGTTTTTGGTGGCGGACAGGCATTGCTGCTGATGATGTTTTACCAGTTTGTGAGCCGCCCTAACTCTCAATGGATGACACCGGCACAGTTACTTACCGGCTTTGGCATGGTACAGGGCGTGCCCGGTCCTGTATTTTCCGTTTGTTCTTATATAGGTGGCGTGGCTATGAGCCAGTACGGACCTATGTGGCAGGTTATTGGGTGCTTTGTTGCTACCATAACAGTATTCTTACCCAGCACATTGTTGCTGTTCTTCCTTTTCCCGGTATATCACAACCTGAAACACCATGTGATCATATTCCGTGCGCTTGAAGGTATCAACGCGGCTATTGTCGGTATTATGTTTGCTTCGGGTATCATCGCCTTCCGCGCCATCGCCTTCGATCAGGCGCTTGCGTTTGAGTGGATGAACCTGGTGGTGGTCATCATTACATTTTGCCTGCTGTTCTTTACACGTATCCCGGCGCCGCTTATAGTATTGGGCTGGTTGTTCCTGGGATGGACGCTGCATTGACGATTGCTGAAGGTACTTCATGGCTGCAATAGCAGTGCCCTTAAAAGGTAGTAAGATGATAGGGTGCTGAATAGCAGGGCATTTCAGCGGGACAGCAGTTTAATGATTTTCTTCCTTCAGCAGGGTATTGATATCCGTGATCATTTTCTTTATCTCTTCCTGTTTCAGACCATCGTAGAAGCCCCTGATACGTCCATAACCATCTACCAGCACATAGTGGTTGTCGTGAATGAAGTCCTTATCTATGGACACTCCTGCTGTATCGTCCTCGGCATTGATGAGGTAGCTGTATCGTGCCATGTCATAGAGTCTTCTTTTATCGCCCGTGAGGAACATCCACTGGTTGGCGTCTGCATCAAAGTGCTGGCTGTAGGCCTTCAGCGCCTGCACGGTATCTTTCTTCGGGTCCACGGTGTGTGACAATATCAACACATTCGCGTTTCCCTTGAAGGTCTTATACACCTGTGTCAGGTTCTCATTCATCCTGGGGCATATGCCTTTGCAGGTAGCGAAAAAATATTCCACTACGCAAACCTTGCCCTTCACATCGGCATTAGTGATGGTCTTGCCGTCCTGGTTCACAAAAGAGAAGGTATCTACATGATGGCTCTCATTATGCCCCAGAATAGGTAGTGATGGTTTGCGGGTCTGGTTGGTCACATTGTAGAAGTAGCCGATAAAGACTGTTGCCAGTACGATAAAGAAGGTCACCAGGAATATCAGCGTCTTATTTTTTTTCATGGGCGCAAAATTAAAGAAAAGCCCCGACCTTATACGGTCAGGGCTAAGTCATTATTTTTACAGATCATTGCATCCGGCTCATTTGCGATGAGGTTTGCAGTGATACCTTAATTAGTGGGTTGCCCCTCCTGGGGGACAAGCGGCTAGACTACCACATTGATCATCTTGCCCTTTACGTATATGAACTTCTTTGGCGCCTTCCCTTCCAGCCACTTCTGCACGGTTTCGTCTGCCAGAACTTCTTTTTCGATGAACGCAGGCTCAGCATCAAGTGGAAATTCCAGTTCTACCCTTGTTTTGCCATTGATAGCTACCGGGTATTTCTTACTGTTATCTGTTACATAGCGCTCTTCATATTCCGGATAGGCTGCATCGAGAACGGTAGTATCATTGCCCAGTTTGTGCCACAGCTCTTCGGCTGCGTGCGGGGCAAATGGTGCCAGTATCACCGCCAGTGGCTCCAGGATGCCACGCTTGTGGCAGTTGAGCCCGCTCAGCTCATTCACGCAGATCATGAACTGGCTTACAGATGTATTGAATGAGAAACGTTCAATATCTTCTGCCGCCTTCTTAATGGTCTTGTGCAGTATGCGTAGTTCGGCATCTGCCGGCGCTTCATCGGTCACGATCCAGCCTTTCTGTTCATCGGCATACAATCTCCAGAGTTTCTTCAGGAAGCGGTGCACACCCTCTATGCCCTTGGTATCCCATGGCTTGCTGACATCTATCGGCCCAAGGAACATCTCATACATGCGGAACGTATCAGCACCATACTGGCTAATGATGTCATCCGGGTTCACCACATTGTACTTCGACTTCGACATCTTTTCCACTTCCATCTTACATTGTATATATTCTTCTCCGTCTTCTGTTACATCCTCTGGAGAAAAGTATAATAGTTCTTTTTCAATGTATTCTTGACTTTCGCCGATGAACTGCATCTGCTCCGCATACCGCGTCTTCGTTAGTCGATTTTTAGAATCAACGAATAGATGGCCATTTTTTATCCTAAAATCATAACGATGAAAAGGATTATAATACTTCTTTCCATTCTTTTCGAATTCGAATGGGAGCTTCTTATTTCTATCGTATGACATTAAGAAACCAGCTTGTGTCACAATTTGGGGATGTTGTTCGTAATAAAAGACCCTATCAACAAAATAGGACATACCCTGTATCATTCCCTGGTTCAGTAGCTTCTTGAATGGCTCATCAAAACCAATGTGTCCTAAGTCATACAATGCCTTCGTCCACATGCGGCTGTAGAGCAGGTGCCCTACGGCATGTTCTGTACCCCCTACATACAGGTCCACCTGGTTCCAGTAGTCGGTTGCTTTCCTGTTGGCAAATTCATTGTCGTTATGCGGGTCCATATAGCGGAGGAAGTACCAGCTGCTGCCTGCATAGCCTGGCATAGTGTTGGTCTCTCTTTGTCCTGCTTCTGTAGTTACCCAGTCCTCTATATTGGCAAGTGGTCCTTGTCCTTCAGGCCCCGGCTTGTAATGTTCCACCATCGGCAATTCCACCGGCAGTTGGCCAAGCAAGTGGTCGTTATGCACCACTGGCTCATCAGTACCATACGGTATATCATCTATGTAGATGACAGGGAATGGCTCGCCCCAGTATCTCTGTCGGCTAAAGCCCGCATCACGCAAACGGAAGTTGACTTTTCTTACCCCCGCATTTTTATTCACGAGTGCATTGATAGCAGCTTCATTTGCATCAGCTATACTCATGCCGGTAAGAAAGCCACTATTCTCTATGATGCCCGTCTTGCTACTGTAAGCCTCCTCTCCGGTATACTTATCACCAAAGATGTTCGTGATCGGTATACTGAAGTGTTTGGCAAATGCATGATCTCGATCGTCACCACTTGGTACCGCCATAATAGCGCCTGTGCCATATCCAGCTAATACGTATTCAGATATCCATATCGGCACCTGCTTTTCAGTAAGTGGGTGTAATGCATATGCTCCGGTAAAGCAGCCGGTCACCTGTTTCACTTCGCTCATGCGCTCGCGCTCAGAGCGGCTTTTTACATACGTTTTATATTCTTCTATAGCTTTTTTCTGTTCAGCAGTCGTGATGGTATCTACCAGTTCATGCTCCGGCGCCAGGACCATAAAGTCCACGCCGAAAATGGTATCAGGTCTTGTGGTAAACACTACCACGCTATGTTCGCTGCCAGACAATTTGAACGTTACTTCAGCCCCGTTGCTTTTGCCTATCCAGTTGCGCTGCATTTCTTTCATCGCCTCGCTCCAGTCCAGCGTATCAAGGCTGGTCAGCAGACGGTCTGCATATTCTGTTATACGCAGGAACCACTGGCGCATGTTCTTCCTTTCTACGGGATGGCCGCCACGCTCTGAAACGCCATTTACAACCTCGTCATTCGCCAACACCGTACCCAATGCCTCACACCACCACACCTGTGCATAGCCTTGATAAGCAATGCGGTATTGCATCAATACATCACGCTGCTCTTTCTCTGAAAAATTCTTCCATGCCGTTGCATCAAATCTCAACGACTCATCTTCAGGACAAGTATGTTGCTTATTGCCTTCTGTTTCAAATATGCTGATGAGTTCCGCTATTGGCCTTGCCTTATTCTGGCTGCGGTCATACCAGCTATGGAACAACTGAAGGAATATCCACTGTGTCCATTTATAATATTTAGGCTCGCTGGTGCGCACTTCACGGCTCCAGTCAAAGCAGAAGCCTATATTATCCAGTTGCTCGCGATACCTGTTGATATTTCTTTCCGTAGTCACAGCAGGGTGCTGTCCTGTTTCTATGGCATATTGTTCTGCCGGCAGGCCAAATGCATCATACCCCATTGGGTGCAATACATTGTAGCCCTTCAGCCTTTTATAGCGTGCGTAGATATCAGATGCCACATAGCCTAATGGATGGCCCACATGTAGCCCCGCACCGCTCGGATAAGGGAACATATCCAGTATATAGCATTTGGGTTTATTGCTATCGTTAGATACTTTATAAACCTCCTTCTCATTCCAGTATTTCTTCCAGTTGGCCTCTATCTGCCGAAAATCATATTCCATATAATTGATGCAGGCGCGTTTATATCGCGCAGAAATAATTTTAATAAAGTTGTTGAAGATAAAGCTTGTGGCTAAAACATTCGCGGGACAAAAGTACAAAACTATCGGGCAGCGGCGTATCCTAAGTAGTCCTCTGTTACATAGCTTTCAAATAGCTCGGTAAGGTCCAGGGAGAAGCCGGGCAGGATATCACTAGTAACGACATCTCCGCTGCCAAGTAGCCTCGATGGTACAAATTGGCCGGCAGTAAGTGTATAGATGGTCAGCGCTTTTTCATACGGCATGACCACCCAATATTCCTTTACCCCCGACTCCTCATATATTTCATATTTATTTTTGAGTTCTTTCCTGTTGTTTGATGGCGATAGGATCTCAATGACAATATCAGGTGCGCCAATGCATCCACGCTCATCCAGTTTCTCCTGATCGCAAACAACGAACATATCGGGTTGCAACACAGTAATTATATCCTTGTCTTCTTTTGATCTGCGGGGAAAGCGCACATCGAATGGTGCCATGAACACCTGGCAGGATTTGCGGTAAAGAAAATTGCCAAACTTTAAGTGGAGCTTACCAAGTAATTCCTGGTGCAGGCGGTTCGGTCCGGGGCTCATCTTAAAGATGTATCCCTTAATAAGCTCTATCCTTTCTTCAAACTTCCACGAACAATAGTCTGCGTAAGTATAGACTTTGTTCATATCGAGGTCTGCCAGTTTCATTGGTCTGCTTTTATCAAAGATACTGATTAAAATTCGAGTACCAGTCCGTCGTAAGCAAGGTGCATGCCTGACGGAAGGCTGCTTTCTACCACATCATGCAGGCCCAGCTGATGGCTGATGTGTGTAAAATAGGTTGTTTCTGCTCCGGCTGTTTGGGCTACTTCTATAGCCTCCGACAGTGTATAGTGCGAGATGTGTGGTTCGTGACGCAGGGCATTAAGCACCATTGCCTTGCTGCCATTCACTTTGGCCAGTTCTTCCGGCGCAATGTAGTTAGCATCTGTAATGTAGGTGAACGGCCCGATGCGGAAACCGAGTACTTCCAGCTTATAATGCAGTGTTCTTATGGGAGTTATAGTGAGTCCGTTAATGGAGAACGGCTCGTAGGGGTCAATGGTGTTTACCGTTACCTGCGGGATTCCCGGGTAGGTGATGTCTGCGAATACATAGCTGAACTCACGTTTCAGCGTTTCCTGGGTTTCTTCCGTAGCATAAAGGTCCACGGGTTTCTTTTCAAAGAAGTTGTAAGGGCGTATGTCATCCAGCCCGGCTATGTGGTCTTTGTGCCCGTGTGTATAGATGATCGCGTCCAGTTTGCGCACATTGGCGCGCAGCATCTGGTAGCGGAAGTCGGGACCGCTGTCTATTACGATGCTGGCCTCTGGGGTGTCGATCCATACGGCGCAGCGCAGGCGGTTGTTCTTCCTGTCATCAGAGGTACATACGGGGCATGTACATCCAATAAAGGGGATGCCTTGCGAAGTACCCGTGCCCAGGAAAGTTACCCTCACTGTTCCAGGTCCATTTGAGTTTGTACGGTATCTTCAGCCGGGGTGCCCGTGGCCGATATCAGTTGCTTATACCATTTTTGCATCTCCCCGCTTAGTTCACTTTCAGTCACCTTAATGGTCGGCAGTATTTCCAGCAGGGCGTTTATACGGCCCTCTATGCTGAAGAACTTATTGATCACCACCACCTTTTTATCCTCCAGGATACAATATCCGCTATTGAAGTTGCCCTTCTCATAGCGTATGATGTAGCGGGCCTCCTCGTAAAGCCCTTCCAGCTTTTTTAGTGTGTTTGGTGTATATTTGAAGCTCATTAGCTATTGCTGTTTCGATGAATAAAATTAGACAATTCGCAGCACTTATATCCATTACAATTATTTTACTGGCGTTTGGAAATGTTGCGAAAGCCCAGGTCGAGGATGATGATCCGCAGGGTTTGTATATCGAAAAACCTCGTTTGTTCTATGCGGGGCTTGTTGCCGGAGCTAATTTCAGCCAGGTGGACGGAGATTATTACGCGGGCTACCACAAAGCAGGCCTGAATGTAGGGGGTATCGGATATGCCCGGTTATATAAGCACCTGGCACTAAGCTGGGAGATACTGTACAGCCAGAAAGGCGCAACGAGCACGTTTGCACGGGTAGCGCCGGCAGACACTGTAGTTGTCATAAAATATGCGATCAACAATGCATACGCAGAGATCCCATTGATGGTGAACTATTTTGATAAAAGAAAGAGTCATTTCGGGATGGGTGTATCATTTAACAGGATGGTGAGCAGCATTGAAGACCTGCAAACCAAGCCTGCCGTTTCTTTAGACCTGAATAAGTATCCATTTAAAAAGACGGCATTTGATCTGTTGGCCGGTGTGGAGCTGCATCTCGTACAAGGGCTGTTCCTGAATATAAGGTTCCAGTATTCTCTTGTACCGATACGTACGGCCTCACCACCACATTTTTCACGAGCACAGAACCAGTTCAATAATATGTGGACGGTAAGGTTGATGTATTTGTTTATTTAGCGACGATGACACATCATTTTCCCATAAAACTGCCGTTGCGCCTCGATTGGAGCGAGATGGACCTCTTCGGGCATATAAATAATGTGTCTTACTTTAAGTACATACAGGCGGCACGCGTCAATTACTGGGAAACTGCCCTGCTGACCCGGATATTTGACGAAAAGAAGCTCGGACCTATCCTGCTTTCCACGGGTTGCCAATTCATAAAACCCTTACATTATCCCGGAAATATTGTTGTGGAGTCTCGCATAGAGTTTATCAGGAATACAAGTTTTGGTATTCACCATCGCATATTGAATGATAACAGCGAGATAAGCGCGGAAGCGCATGATGTGATCGTGATGTATGATTTTAATAGTAATGAGAAGATGCCTGTGCCTCTGGATTTTCGGCAGGCAGTAGAAAAAATAGAGGGGAAAAGCTTTTGAGCAGATGGTTAACTTCTCTTTATTATTAAGGATTTTTTGATCCCTGATACCCCAAGAGTGTACAAAAAAGACTACTTTAGTGCCCAATAAAGCCTATAATATGTTTTTATTTTACATAGAAAAATAGGTAACGAGGCCGAGAAATCATTAACATGCACATAACAATTGTCCTTCCTGCATACAACGAAGAAGAGTCATTGCCACCATTATTAGGCAGGATAAATGAAGCGTACAATTTGTACAAATGGGATGCCAGTGTATTGGTTGTTAATGATGGCAGCAAGGACCGCACACTGGAAGTGGCCCGGAATTTCAAGGCGGATATCAGAATAGATGTACTGGACATACAACCTAATTCAGGTCTGGCCAATGCCATCAACATGGGGATAAGAAAGGCCATTGAAGGACTGAAAGACACCGATATTGTTGTGACACTGGATGCCGACGACAGCCAGAATCCGTTTCTCATTGAGCGTATGGCACAGCAGGTGGCAGAAGGCAGCGACCTGGTGATCGCGTCAAGATATCAGCCGGGCGCGCGCATCAAAGGCCTGAAGCGGTCACGTAAATTCTTTAGCTGGGCGGCGGGCTCGTTGTTCAGGGTGGTAGTTGGTTTTGAGGGTATCAAGGATTATACCTGCGGATTCCGGGCGTACCGTGTAAATATGCTGCGCAAGACCATCGCTTATTATGGCGACAAGTTCATTACCCAGAAGGGGTTTGGTTGTATGGTAGAGATACTGCTGAAGGTGGCCAGTCAAAGCGCTACTATGAATGAGGTGCCGATGATACTTCGCTACGACTTGAAACAAGGAGAGTCGAAAATGAACGTAAGCCGCACAATGAAACAAACCCTGAAACTGTTGTTGGACTATAAGATGGGACGGCTGGACCCGTAACTAAAGTTTACTTTAACTATTGCAGGTATGATGGGTAGCGGGATAGCGAGAGCAATAAATATTATTTGCCTGGTGGCGGGGATCATCATCATCCTGTTGCTGCCGCGGAAAAAGGAGATATGGTACGATGAGACCATATCCATGATGTGCAGCAAAGGCATTACACACGACACGCCACAGCAATTTGCTGGAAAGACCAAAGTCAATTCGTCGGAAATAGAAAAGCTGAATACAAATGCCAATGTATTTACTGCCACTGTCCTGGACAACGGCAACAGCTATTTGTACAATATTGGTCTGCATTGGTTCACTTCACTATTTGGCAACAGTTTGCAGGCATACATGCTGTTTTCCAAGCTGGCCGGTGTAGCCTTGCTCATAGGGTTCTACATGCTGTGCAATCTTTTTCTTCGCAAAAGCATATTTGCGGGTATTGCCATCATGCTGCTGGCCACAGATAATAATATCATTGCCATGACGCATGAGATACGGGCATATGCTATTGGAACTTTCTTTGTCACCGCTGCCGCGGTATTTTATTACCGGTTCATGTATAAAGACGATAGTCCTGTGAACTTGTTTCTCACTGGGTTATTCTCAGTTTGCGCGGTGATGTCGCATTTCCTCAGCGCATACATTGTTCTTGTGTTGCTTGCCGGGCTGCTTCTGGGCAAAAGGTCCGGGCTATTTACAGCCACAAATATTCTGGCCATGATAGTGCCATTGGCAATAACGGCCATATACCTCTATTTTACTATTGACGGCCTCCGGATCATGAGCGTTCAGAACAGGCAGATACAAAGTGTGCATCGTGATTTTAGTGCACAGGAGGTGATGTACAAAGCCATGCAATTCACGTCTGTCAATTTCAAGATATTGTTCTCCGCATTTGTTGCCAAGAAGGTGGTGATAGTTATATCCTTTCTCTTTTCTCTTTCTTTATATGCATTTGGTTGGAGCGCTGCTGTCACAAAAAAAGAAAAGACCGACCTGAACCTGCTATTTGCACTTAGTATCAGCAGCACAATTTTTCTCACTATCCTCTGCCTGCGTTCACATCATTACACTGCCCTTTATTACCGCTATTTTTCATTCGGGGCGCCGTTCTGTAGTTTGTATATCGCATATGTGCTGGCATTGCTGTACAACAATCCCCGTATGAACAAGATGGTCATCGGCTCACTGGGCACCATTGTGCTCTTGCCGGTATGTGGTTACTTTGCTTACCTCGTTTATAAGGCGGAGCCGAGACAGAAGTATAATCATATAGCCGTTGCAGAGCAGATCAGGGAGAAACGGATAAATAGGGTAGCGGTGCCTGAATGGAAGGATGCCCTGCTGATACAGTGCGTATTGCCTGCTGGTTATAATATTGATTATGAAGTTACCCCGGCAAGTACGAACTTTATCCTCTTTAGCGGTAACAATTCCGAACAAATACCTGTAGTCAGGAACAATTCATAGAATGAAGAAAAAGGTCATTGTATTCTTTGGTACCAGGCCCGAGGCCATTAAGCTCGCCCCGGTAGTTGATGTGTTGCTGAAGGACACCCGTTTTGATACGAAGGTATGTGCCACAGGCCAGCATAAAGAGATGCTGCGGCAGGTGATCGATTTTTTCAGGATACCCATCAGTTTTTCGCTCGATGTTATGGAGCCCAATCAGCAGCTTGCGGGCCTTACAGCTAAGTTACTGGTGAAGATAAATGAGCTGCTTGTGGCAGAGCGCCCGGATATGATCATGGTGCAGGGCGATACAACAACTACGCTGGCCGCATCGCTGGCCGCTTACTACAATAAGATAAAGGTGTTACATGTGGAGGCCGGATTGCGCACTTTCAATAAATTTTCACCGTTTCCGGAAGAGATAAACCGGGTTATCACCAGCAAGCTGACTGACTTTCATTATCCGCCTACGGAAATGTCGGGGAAAAACCTCGTTGATGAAGGGGTGTCTCCGGATAAGATGCTTGTTACAGGGAACACGGTAATAGATGCGCTGTTTCTCGGACTTAAGAAAATAGAAGGACAAACTCCTCAGGGTATCCTCGATCATGGCCTGCAGGATATGAAGAACTTCATTCTTGTGACCATGCACCGCCGTGAGAATCATGGCGACGGTATCAGGAATATATGTACAGCGCTCAAGCGTATAGTGCAGGATACAGGGCTGCATATCATATTCCCTGTTCACCTCAATCCCAATGTAAAAGATGTGGTGCATGATATGCTGGGCAACGATCCGCTTATTCATCTCGTGCCGCCATTTGCTTACCCTGAGTTTCTTTGGTTGCTCAATAAAGCATACCTCATACTTACTGATAGCGGCGGTGTGCAGGAAGAAGCGCCTTCTCTCGGCAAGCCTGTATTGCTGCTCCGTGATACTACCGAGCGTCCGGAGGCAGTGGAGGCGGGTACCGTACTGAAGGTAGGTAGTGATACAGAGCTGATTTACGCTGAGGCGATGACATTGCTCGACGACAGAGAGGCATACCAGGCCATGGCAGTGCGCTCTAACCCCTATGGAGACGGTAATGCATCGCAGCGCATAGTGGAGTCTATGGCGCAGCTATAAATGCCGCAGTGTATCCTGCTTGTGCCGGAGATCAGGAAAATGCCGGGCAGCACGAAGCTGTAGCGGATCAGATTTGTTTGCTAAGCAGCCCCTTTCTTATTTGTAACCATGGGCTTTCCACAGCCAGATGTAGGAGCAAGGCTGCAGCAATGGTAAACAGAACCATAAATGCAATATTGCCATCTTTGCCCACTTTTCCCGTGCTCACACTAACGAAAACAAGAACAGGAATATCTTTATGTCTGCATGGCATATTTTTTGATAGGTAAAAGAAGTTTGTAGTATTATTTCGAATGTACAGCGGCTGATTTTTTATAGTTTTGAATCTCAAATCAACGGTAATATGAAAAAACTAATGGGAATAATGTTGCTTGGCATGCTGCCGGTATTATCAAAAGCGCAGGAAATAGCTGAGCAGAAGATAAAGGTGGGAAAATCTGAGAAAGCAGGATTTGTGGCAGTAAGTAAAAGCCCTGCCGACCTGGTACAGGCATATCTTACCAACGACCTGGCAGGTGCAGGTATAACAAAGCATAAAAAGAAAAAGAAATTCTATACCTACTCTGGTATATCGTTCTCAAAGATCAATGATGGTAAAATAGATCTCTGCTATAAGGTTGAGAAGAAAAAGAAGCGGTCCAGGATATATTTCGTTGTTTCCAGGGGCTACGATAATTATGTATCTGCTGCGTCAGACCCTGTCATTGCCTCAAATATTACCCGCTACCTCGGGCAGATAGATGCCACTATAGCGCATAACGAAGAGATAAAGGCAAAGCAGGCAGAGATAGCCGCCGCCGATGCCCGCATACAGGAACAGAAACAGGAAGTGCAAAAAGCGGAGCAGGCAAAGGCAGAGAAAGAAAAAGAAATGGAAGGACTCAGAAAAGGAAAGTGATCAGAGTGGATCGTAATGGTAGTAGCCGCCGATGGTAGATGTACTATTGGCGGTATTTTTTTGACCGGGAAGGTAAAGTCAGATCAGATAAGAATCGCTTAAAACAAGGTATTTACTGCCAATGGCAGGGGAAAGGCCGGTTTGCTGATATTGCTTATTTGATTATCAGCACTATAGTGCCGGCAATAATAAGGAGCGCTCCTATGGTATTCCTGACGGTGAGCGACTCGCCAAGAAATACAACCGACAGCACAATTGCCAATGCCACACTGAGCTTATCTACCGGTGCCACCTGCGACACCTTTCCCATTTGCAGCGCCTTGAAGTAGAATATCCACGATAACCCGGTTGCAACTCCTGACAGCCCAAGGAACAACAGGTTGTGTTTTGTGAGTGTGGCGATGGTAGTTACGCCACCTCTTACAAAGGCTATGGCCCAGGCAATGAAAAGGATGACCACCGTGCGTACGGCTGTGGCCAGGTCGGTATCAACATCTTTAATGCCTATCTTAGCAAATATCGCCGTAAGTGCCGCAAAGAAAGCGGAGAGTAATGCATAGATCCACCACATAGTAATGTCGGTTAAATGACTATATGAAATTACGCTATTAAGAAGAGTTGCAAGTTCTTAACTTTGGTAACACCACAAATAATAAAGACTATGGTTTTGAATAGGCAATGAAATTGAAAACAAACATAAAGCTTGATCTCACAACTGAAGAGAAACAGTTGCTCAGAAGGAACAAACTGAGAATGGCTGATATTGCCGGGTGCCCTGTAAAAGAACTGGTAGCTTTAGGTATTCCCCCGCAGCGTGCTAAGGTGCTGCATGCTCTTGCAGAGTTTCAGATAGTATCCTCCGTAGGTATTCGTTTTGCTGAAGACCTCATTTCATTAGGGTATTATTCGCTCAAAGAACTTAAAGGAAAGAACGGAGCTAAACTTGTAGAAGCTTTTGAACGACACAAAGGTTATTGGATAGACCCCTGTGTGGAGGACCAGTTCAGATTGGTGGTTCATGTTGCCAATACGGGAGACCTTTCCCGGAGTTGGTGGGACTTTACGGAAGAGCGTAAGGCTTATCGTTTAAAAAAAGGTTATCCTGCAAATAGGCCTGAAAAGGCTTGGTATGAGATACCGGGGTATAAATGATCAGTTGATTTTTACTCCTGCTCTGTTTCACATGCTCACTTTACAAGCATCTTGCCGATTTCTTTTTCTTGCCTATGTTACCCTTTCCTTCTGCCTTTTCTATATAGTCAGGCGCATAGGGGATCTTACAGGCTGTATCTCCCATATCAGCAGTTACTTTTCCTATATCTACCGCAGTCTGTTTGGCAAGAGCGTTCAACTCCTTCACATAGATACCCACAGACATCACAAAACTGTTCATTGCCAGCTTCTCCCGGTTGCCCGCTTTGTGAATATTCTTTGCCACCAGCTTCAGCCAGTCTTTCAGTTGTTTTATATCTAGGTCTGCATCTGGAGTGATGGCAACATAGTTGGCGAGTGTAGCCCATCCCGTTCCTGCCACATCAGCATCTTTCGACTTTATCCATTCCATCGCCTTCTCCATTCCGTGCTTACTTTCGGCAGCTACCCAGGCAATGGTGTAATCTCTTATAGCATGCGTGTTGGCTTTGTCCACCCATTTTTGCAGGTCCTTGGCCGTCATCTTCTGAGGCTCAGCTACAAGGCCAGCCAGGTACATTGCGTCATAGATGCCGCTGTCATAGAGTTTCAGTGATAACTCATGGCCGTTCTTTATCTTCTTGGCTATCTTCTTCAGTTCTTCCACTTTCACGCCATACAGTGGTTCCTTAATATCATGTTTCAGGAGCACCTTTTTTATAGATTCCTGCCCCAGTTCTTTTAATTGCTTGATGATCTCTTCAGCTGTCATTATATGATAGATATACTTACAAAAATATACTTCCTTTCCATGCATTGGGTCGGAAAGCGGAACAGAATAAAAAAAGTAATGAGGGGTAGTGTTGCTGCAGTCGGGAGTCCAGACGCCGATGACAGGCTCGGGCAGATGCCTTCACCATTCCGGATTTAACATGTAAAAAGTCCTTCATTTCAATATTATACGTTGATTATCAATTATTTATGATAAATTTGCCTATTCCACCCCTTATGGCTATACCCTTCAAATACACGACATTGTCGTATAGAACAACAGAAAACTAAATATTTTTTCATTTTTTACTTTTTACTTTTGAATTTATCCATTACCTTTGCACTCCATTTTAATTTTTTTACGAACGTAAGCAATGCCTACAATACAACAATTAGTACGTAAGGGCCGCGAGCAGATGCGGACAAAGTCAAAGTCCCGTGCATTGGATTCCTGCCCACAGCGCCGTGGTGTTTGTACACGTGTGTACACGACCACGCCAAAGAAACCAAACTCAGCTCTCCGTAAGGTTGCCAAAGTGCGTCTTACTAATAAAGTAGAGGTGATCGCATACATTCCGGGTGAGGGCCACAACCTCCAGGAGCACTCTATCGTGCTGATCCGTGGTGGTCGTGTTAAGGACCTTCCGGGTGTACGTTATCATATTGTGCGTGGCGCGCTCGATACTGCCGGTGTTAAAGACCGTAAGCAGAGCCGCTCTAAGTACGGTACTAAGAAAGATAAGAAGGGTGCAGCAGCTGCAGCCGGTAAGAAAAAATAATTATTTATTAGTAATATAAGTAAAGTCATTCGATGAGAAAGGCACAAGCAAAAAAACTTCCGTTAGCTCCGGATCCAAAATTTAACGATAAGAACGTAACTCGTTTTGTTAACTGCCTCATGTGGGGTGGCAACAAGACCGTTGTACTGAGTGCTTTCTATGATGCCCTCGATAAAGTAAACAAAATGACCAATGAGGATGGTTATGAAGTTTGGAAGCGTGCATTGACCAACGTTACCCCTGCGGTAGAAGTTCGTAGCCGCCGTATCGGTGGTGCTACCTTCCAGATACCTGCTGAGGTGCGTCCCGACCGCAAGATATCTTTGAGCATGAAGTGGCTCATCCGTTATTCCCGTGAGCGTAATGGCAAGACCATCGCTGATAAGCTGGCTAACGAGATTGTAGCAGCAGCTAAGGGCGAAGGTGGTGCATTCAAGAAGAAAGAAGATACGCACCGTATGGCTGAAGCCAACAAGGCGTTCTCTCACTTCAAGGTTTAATAAAATTGCTTTGTTCATAAGTGAAAGCCCCCGGATAACGGGGGCTTTTCATTTGTAATAGCATATCAAAGAAATAGCCGGTAAGCCCGGCTATTTCTTATCTGTTGCGGATCATTGTTTTATGAACTTCCTTGCCACGGGGCCATGGGCTCCGTTCACTACGATATAGTACATACCTGCGGACAGGTGTCTAATGTCAACCTTTGTGGTTTCTGATGATATGTCGTTCCTTGCCACAACCTGGCCTATGCCATTAGTAATGGCGTATGATCTGTATAGCACTGCATCTGCCATAATGGTCAACTCGTCGTAAGCCGGGTTAGGAAAAATCTCTATGCTCCCCGGCTCTACTATTGTTACACCAACATTACATGGTGCCGGGCTGACCTTGATCGTGGTCACCGTGAAACAACCCGATGGCAATGTATAGGTGATCGTCGTAAAACCTGCTGATACACCCGTAACAATACCTGAGGTGATACCAACGGTAGCTACAGCAGTATTGCCGCTACTCCAGGTGCCGCCGGATAGCCCATTGGTGAGTGTAATGGTCTGCCCTACGCACACCGTTGTGGGTCCGGCTATTGGTCCTGGGTTTGGATTTACTGTTACTACTGCTGTTGCTACACAACCGGAACCAGTGGTATAATCTATCATAGATGTACCGGCAGCAATGCCGTTAACTGTTCCGGAAATTGACACCGTGGCAACAAGTGTGTTGCTGCTACTCCATGTTCCGCCTGGTGTAGCATTACTGAGTGTCACCGAGCCGCCAACACACATACTAAGCGGACCAGTTATAGGTGCTACCGGAGGCAACACCTTAACACCCTGCGTCACATAGCACCCGCTTGGCAGCATGTAGGTAATTATTGTGAAGCCGGTTGACACGCCTGTTACTACGCCACTTGAAGAACCTATAGTAGCCATTGCCGTATTACTGCTGCTCCATGTGCCGCCGGGAGTGGCAATGCTCATAGTTATGGTCCCGCCGGTACAAACACTTGTCGGCCCGGTGATTGGTCCGGGATTGGGCGTAACGGTAACCACAATAGTAGCATAACAACCCGTAGATGCACTGTAAGTAATAACAACCGTTCCGGGACTGATGCCGGTCACAACGCCACCCATTATGGCTACAGTGGCCACAGCAGTGTTGCTGCTGCTCCAGGCGCCGCCAAGAGATGAGTTGCTGAGTGTAGTTGTCTGGCCCACACATATGGTCGTATTACCTGTAATGGTGGGTGGTGAAGGAATAACGGCTATCGTATAAGTACCTGTGCACCCTGAAAGTGTGGTATAAGTAATGGTGACCACACCGGATGTGATACCGGTGACCACGCCGGATGGACTTATGGTAGCTATGGCAGTATTGCTGCTGCTCCATGTGCCGCCGGTGATACTACTTGTTAGTATTATGGTATTTCCCGTACAAACGCTCGTCGGACCGGAGATAACCGGATTGGCATCCACCTTTACTTTATAGACCACAAAGCATCCCGTCGGCATCATGTAGGTGATAGCTACCGCACCCTGGGCTACACCTGTTACGACCCCTGTTGTAAGGCCCACTGTGGCAAATGAAGTATTGCTGCTGCTCCAGGTACCACCCGGTGTTGCACTGCTGAGTGTGATCGTATTGCCCACACAAACAATATTCGGGCCTGTGATGGGCGCAGGTAGCGGATTGACCGTAATATTATAGGTCACATAACATCCTATGGTGGTTGCATAGGTGATCGTTGCAGTTCCGGCACCGGCACCATACACTACTCCTGTTCCCGACCCGACTGTAGCCACAGTGACATCACTGCTTACCCACGTACCGCCGGGAGTGCCATTGCTCAGGGTTATAGTACTACCGACACACAAATTATTCGGTCCGGTAATTGGCCCTGGTCCGGGAATGACCTTGATATAAAAGATCACCTGGCAACCAAGAGCAGAAGTGTATGTAATGGTGGCGCCGCCAAGTGTGAGCCCCGTTACTACTCCTGATGAAGAACCTACTGAAGCAATAGTTGTATTAGCTGTGCTCCACGTGCCACCTGGAGTAGCATTACTGAGTGTGACTGAACTGCCGACACATACAGAAGTAGGTCCGAGTATCGGCCCCGGTATCGGGTTAACAGTTACTGTTATTGTGGCTGCACAACCCGTTGGCAGGGTATAAGTAATAGTTGAAGTGCCGGCGCTATATCCGGTTACTATCCCGGAAGTAGATCCTACATCGGCAATAGCAGGAGTCGAACTGCTCCAGGTGCCTCCGGACGGAGAACTGCTTAATGTGACTGTTGTTCCCACACACAAGGTCGTAGGTCCGGTGATTGTTGAAGGATTAGGGTTGACAAAAACAGGCGTAGTGGCATAACAGCCTGTGGGCAGTATGTAACTGATGACGGACATACCAACCGACACGGCGGTGATGAATCCCGAAGAACTACCGATGGTAGCGACCGAGGTATTGCTACTTTGCCAACTGCCGCCGGGAGTGGCATCACTGATGGTCATACTGCTGCCCTGGCACATAACAAAGACAGACCCTGCAGATATGGGGGCCGGAACGGGATTTACCGTGATCGTATAAGTAGCGAACCCGGTGGATCCGGCATTATAGGTAATAACAGTGGTGCCCGCGCTCACCCCCTGCACCACACCCGAGGATGAGCCGATCACGGCTACCGTGGTTGTGGTACTCGACCAGGTACCTCCTGGAGTAGCGTCACTCAATGTGATCATATCTGTTTCGCATAATGTGTTTGGTCCGGTGATGGGGGCTACCTGCCCGAATGAAGCGAATGAATAGAAACTTAAGACCAGAAAAAGTAGGAATTTTCTCATAAGAACAGTTTTTAAGTTAACAGAAATTTAATTCAGCAATTCAAAGGAGCATATGCAATATAATTATAAAATATTAAAAACGGCGCACTGACCGGCAGATATATTTTTCGCTACTTCATATTTCTATAACGGATTGGTGCGTTACTTTTACTCATCAAATTCTGATCTATGCTGCGTTCACTGGTATGTCTGCTGTTATTGACGCTCTCTTTTCATTCACTTTTTGCACAATCTGCTGCTGATACTATTGAGATCGTGAAAAAGAAAAAGAATGTCTATGAATATCGGTTACACGGCAACCCACTGAGTATCAAACAGCTTAAAGACACGCTCTACCCGAACCGGCCGGCATGTACGCTGCTGAAGAAGTCGAGGAGCACCAATATGGTAGCCTACCTGTTTGCTGTGGCCGGCGGTGCAGCTCTCGGGTACGAACTTGTGCAGGTCGTGACCAACCAACCGATACAGTGGGCTGTTGCCGGTACCGGGGCTGCCCTGATAGCATTAAGCCTGCCCATTAACCATAGCGCGGCCAAAAAGGAAATATCCTCCATCAGGATGTACAATGACGGGCTATATAAAACAAGCGGCAATCTGAACAGAAAAGAGTTCTATCTCACGCTTACGGGGAACGGCCTTGGGCTCCGGATGGTATTTTAACAGGAATCCCGGCCTGTACTCCTGTATATTCATTTAACTTTGATGATCTATTATCAACATTATGCTGCATTTTGAGCGGTTCACGCTAAACAACGGATTAAGGGTGCTGGTACATACGGATAAGTCAACTCCTATGGTAGCCATGAACATATTGTATGACGTGGGCGCACGTGATGAGGAGACCGGGCGTACCGGGTTCGCGCATTTGTTTGAACACCTGATGTTCGGCGGCAGTGTGAATATACCCGAATATGATGAGCCATTGCAGATGGCTGGCGGTGAGAATAATGCCTACACTACCAATGACATCACCAATTACCACTTGCAACTCCCCGTTCAGAATATGGAGACAGGATTCTGGCTGGAGAGCGACCGTATGCTATCCCTGGCATTCAGCGAGAAGAGCCTGGATGTGCAGAGAAAGGTCGTTTGCGAAGAGTTTAAAGAACATTATCTCAACAAGCCATACGGTAACGCCTGGCACCATCTCCGCCGGTTGTCCTATAAGGTGCACCCATATCAGTGGCCGACAATAGGTGAGAACCTGCAGCAAATAGAAGAGTCGCAATTGGGGGATGTAAGATCCTTCTTTAGTAAACACTACTCGCCCGTCAATGCGATCATGTGCGTGGCAGGCAATGTGACAACTGAAGAAGTCAGGGTATTGTCCGATAAATGGTTTGGCGATATTCCTGCCGGCACAAAATACACCCGCAATATACCCGCCGAGCCTCAACAGAACGAACCCAGAACAGAGACGATGTATGCAGATGTGCCGCTCGATGCACTGTACAAGTCATGGCATATAAAAGGCAGGATGCATCCCGCATACTATTCCGCCGACCTGATCACAGAGATCATGGGAAGTGGCTATGCGTCACGCTTATACCAGAAACTCGTTAAGGAAGACCAGCTATTCAGTAATATCAACTGTTACCACACTGGTAGCCTGGACCCGGGAATGATAGTGGTGGAAGGTAAAATAAGAGATGGCAGGGATATCGAAGAAGCTAATGCTGCCGTAGAAAGGGAAATGGCGCATCTCGTTTCCGGCGGTGTGACAGAAAGTGAATTGCAGAAGGCCAAAAATAAGATCGAGTCCATGATCGCCTTCGAAGATATGAGCCTCCTCAACAGGGCTAATAATCTGGCCTTTTATGAACTTATGGGTGATGCTGCGCTGATCAACGATGAGTGGGATAAATACGTGGCGGTATCGGCAAATTTCCTTCAGCAGACCGCGCAGGAGATATTCAGGCCCGAGAACAGCAATACACTATTCTATCGCAGGCGATCAGCGTAGCGTCTTCCTTTTGTTACGCTCATAATCCTCGAAGATATAATTACCCAATCCATCAAGGGATGAGTAGAACGCTTTGCCGTTATTCACTTCCGTAAAGTTGCGGACAAACGCCTGCAGGTAAGGATCCTGGGCTATCATAAATGTTATGACCGGGATCTTCATTCGGCGCAGTTGTCCGGCAAGATTCAGGGTTCTGTTCAGTATTTTGCTGTCTATACCGAAACTGTTCTTGTAGTATTTGCTTCCGATCTTCAGGCAGGTGGGTTTACCATCTGTTATCATGAATATCTGCTTATTGGGGTTCTTGCGCCTGCGCAGTAACTCCATAGAGAGTTCAAGCCCTGCGACCGTGTTGGTATGATATGGGCCCACCTGCAGATAGGGCAGGTCTTTCATCTCAATTTGCCAGGCATCATTACCAAACACCACAATATCCAGCGTATCCTTGGGATAGCGGGTGGTGATCAGCTCACTCAGCGCCATGGCTACTTTCTTGGCCGGGGTGATGCGGTCTTCCCCATACAATATCATGGAGTGAGAAATGTCGATCATGAGCACGGTTGATGTCTGCGACTTAAAATCGCGCTCATGTATCTCCAGGTCGTCATGGTGCATAGAGAAGCTGTCTATGCCATGATTGATGAAAGCATTCCGCAGGCTGCCGGTGAAATTGATACTCTCGGGCGCGTCCCCGAATTCATAGGGCCTTGTCTCCGGGTTGGGTTCGTCTCCCTGCCCGGTCTTGAATGTACGGTGATCTCCCTGCCGGGCTTTCCTCATTTTCCCGAATATCTCATCGAGTGAGCGCTTCCGGATGCCCTGTTCGGTCTTTGGTGTTATTTTGAATGAGCCATCTTGCTCATCCTCTTTCAGGTAGCCATTCTGCTTCAGGTCCTCTATGAAATCACCGATACCATAATCATCATTGGTCAGTTTGTATTTTTTGTCGAGCTGAGTGAGCCAGTGCAGCGCTTCTGTGGCGTCACCACTGGTATATTGCAGCAGGTCAGTAAAGAGGTCCAGCAACCGTTCAAACGGCGGCTTATCATTAGCTCCCGGATCGTACTTTGAAAAATGATACCCCTTCATAACATTCAGTTCAGCTCTTCTTTTAAAAATAAACCTGTATGGCTTTCCTTTATCTTAGCTATGTCCTCAGGTGTGCCGGCACCTACCAGCATTCCGCCACCACTCCCGCCTTCCGGTCCCATATCTATCACATGGTCGGCAACTTTTATTACGTCCATGTTATGCTCTATCACGAGCACTGTATTACCCCGGTCCACCAGTCGGTTCAATACTGCAAGCAGGTGTTTGATATCTTCGAAATGAAGCCCTGTTGTCGGTTCATCGAGAATATATATGGTCTGCCCGGTATCTTTTTTAGATAGTTCAGTAGCCAGCTTCACTCGCTGCGCTTCTCCTCCGCTCAGCGTCACGGCGCTTTGCCCGAGTGTCACATAGCCAAGGCCCACATCCTGCAATGTCTTGATCTTCCGGTGCAGGTAATGAACATTCAGGAAGAACTCCACCGCCTCATCCACCGTCATGTTCAGCACATCAAAGATCGATTTGCCTTTGTATCTTATCTCCAGCGTCTCCCTGTTATACCGCCTGCCGTTACATTTTTCACATAACACATATACATCAGGCAGGAAATTCATTTCTATGGCACGCATACCGCCACCCTGGCACTCCTCGCACCTTCCGCTCTTCACATTGAATGAGAATCGCCCTGCGTTGTAGCCTCTTATCTTAGCCTCTGGCACCTGGGAGAACAACTGGCGTATCTCGTTGAAGAAACCACAGTAGGTTGCGGGGTTGCTACGCGGTGTTCTGCCTATTGGGCTCTGGTCTATCTCTATCACCTTATCAATATGCTCCAGGCCTTGTATCTTTTTATGAGGCATGGGCACCTGCTTAAAATTGGGATAACAATGTTTCGCCAATATAGGATAGAGCGTCTCATTGATAAGTGTACTCTTGCCGCTACCCGACACACCACTCACACATATGAACGTACCTAATGGCAGTTTTATCGAAACATTCTTCAGGTTATTACCGGTAGCTCCTTCCAAAGACAATTTTTTCCCATTGCCTTTGCGGCGTTCTTTGGGCACCTCAATTTTCAGGGTGTGATTCAGGTAGCCCGATGTGGTCGTATCTTGTTTCAGCACCTGCTGTGGTGTGCCGGAGCTGACAATACGCCCGCCATGCAAGCCCGCCGCAGGGCCTATATCTATCAGGTGGTCTGATGCCAGCATGATGTCTTTATCGTGCTCAACCACCAATACAGAGTTGCCGCTGTCCCTGAGGTTTTTCAACGCTCTTATGAGTTTCTGGTTGTCACGCTGATGAAGGCCAATGCTCGGCTCGTCAAGTATATACGTGATACCGGTAAGTTGCGACCCTATCTGTGTGGCCAGGCGTATCCGCTGAGATTCCCCTCCGCTCAGCGTACGTGTAGGCCTGTTCAACGTAAGGTAATGCAGACCCACATCGAGCAGGAAATGAAGCCTGTCGCGTATCTCTTTCAGAATGTCTTTCGCTATCAGGTTTTGTTTATTGCTGAGACGGCTTTCAATATCCGAGAACCAGGTCATCAGTTGCAGTAGCGACCGTTCTGACAGTTCGGCAATATTCAGTCCATCCAGTTTAAAATAAAGGCTCTTTTTTTTCAGCCTTGCCCCGTTACATACCGGGCAGGCATTGAGGATCATGAATTGTTCGGCCCAGGTCCGTATGCCCTCTGATGTGGTCTCATTGAACCAGCGCAACACCATATTGATGATACCTTCATAGTTGTGTTGGGCCACTACTTCATGATAGGTCTCCTGCTCGTCATCAGCATAAGTGATCACACCTTCCTCGTTGCCATAGAGCAGTATATTGAGTTGCCGTACCGGGATACTGCTTAGCGGTTTGTCTAATGGTATCTTGTTCTTCTTTGCCAGTGTTGTTGCCATCTGGAACGACCATGAATCGCGCTCACTACCCAATGGCGCTATACCGCCATCTGTTATGCTCTTACTCATATCCGGTAGCACCTCCTGCATATTTACCTGGTAGATGCTGCCAAGGCCTTTGCATTTCGGGCATGCTCCGTATGGTGAGTTAAAAGAGAATGTGTTGGGCGAAGGTTCTTCGTAAGAGAGTCCTGTGTCTGTACACATCAACTGCTTGCTGAACTGCGAGAGTGTATTGGTATCCGTATCCACAATGAACATAAGGTCCTTGCCCATTTGCAGAGATCGCTGTATGCTCTGGCTCAGGCGGGCCTGTCCTTCCGTTTGCACCAGCAGCCTGTCCACAACCAGTTCTATGTCGTGTATCTTATACCGGTCCAGTTGCATCCGTTCCTTAAGGTCCATCACTTCCCCATCTACCCGCACTTTCAGGTAGCCTTGTTTGCGCAGTTGCTCAAACAGTTCACGGTAATGCCCCTTACGGCCCCTTACTATGGGTGCCAGCAGCATGATCTTTTTCCCTGAAAAATTCTGCCTGATGTGTTCTATGATCTCCTCTTCGCTGAATTTCACCATTTTCTTACCGGTATTGTAAGAAAATGCCTCACCCACACGGGCATAAAGCAGGCGCATGAAATCATAAACCTCTGTTACCGTCCCTACCGTAGAACGTGGATTCCTGTTCGTGGTCTTTTGCTCAATGGAAATCACAGGTGAAAGCCCCGTTATCTTATCTACATCAGGGCGCTCCAGGTCGCCCATGAACTGGCGGGCATATGCCGCGAAGCTCTCCATATAACGGCGCTGCCCCTCCGCAAAGATGGTATCGAACGCAAGGGACGACTTGCCGCTCCCGCTGATACCCGTGATAACCACTAATTTATTCTTGGGAATGCTTACATCTATATTCTTCAGATTATGCACCCTGGCCCCCAGCACTTCGATATTATCCGTATCAGCCCGGGGGGGCATTATGTCACTGCTCATCTTATATGCAATTTACGGATGAATTTCCGTTTTTTGTGGCGGCAGTAATTTGTATAAAGTTAAAAGAGGCTGTTGCCGTAACGGGTATAAAGGAACACAACAAGGGCCACGCCGGTATACATAGTAATACCCCAGTAGCCGGGTTTCTTTTTCAGCTCCTTTTTTATATTCTTGAACGGAGACATAATGGATACACTGATCAGGAACATGAGTACCGATGTGCCTATGATGTATGGGAAAGCATACAGGTTATGAACAATAGATGTGATATGATAGAGGCCCTCAAGCAGAATGCCCAGGGCGTAGGTTATAATAAGGTTAAGGAAAGTGATATAGATAAGCGTTATGGCAATTGCAGGGGTATTTTTCCCTGTGAGCCGATATGACAATCTGTATAGATCCAATATCAAAAGCTTCATAGAGGCCGGATATATTTTCCGCAAACTTAATTAATTTAAATTCGGTTTTCCTGTCATAAATGTTGCTCAATTGTTATTGGCGGTGGCACGGTATTATACTGACATGATATAGAACTTCCGTTGTTTCCAATGATAACTGAATGGTGCTCAGGGGGATTTTCTCAGGCTATATCGCTATGTCTATTTGTTATAAAGACATTGACTCGGAAACTGACGATTGGTGTATCTTTGAACTGTAAAAACTAAAATAATAATCATACTATGGCACACATTCTTCCGGCATTAACATATGCCTTCGATGCCCTGGAGCCGCATATAGATGCGCAGACCATGCAGATACACCACGACAAGCATCACCAGGCTTATGTGGACAATCTGAATAAGGCGCTGGCCGGCACAGGCGATGAAGATAAAACATTGGAGGAGCTAATGGACAACATCTCCAACTACCCTGCTGCGGTACGCAACAACGGTGGCGGACATTACAACCACACTCTTTTCTGGAGTATTCTCGGACCTGAGCCCACTCAGCCGGGTGGTGACCTGCTCACTGCGATCAATGAAACTTTTGGTTCGCTGGATGGACTGAAAGAGAAAATGAACGCGGCCGGTGCTACACGGTTCGGTAGTGGCTGGGCGTGGCTGGTAGTATGTGATGGCAAGCTCGTGGTTACCTCCACACCCAACCAGGACAATCCGTTGATGGACCTGGCCGATGTATTCGGGCACCCGATACTGGGTATAGACGTATGGGAGCATGCCTACTACCTGCATTACCAGAACCGCCGCCCTGATTACCTGAAGGCCATCTGGAATGTGATCAACTGGGATGCTGTGGCAATGCGCTACAAGGCAGCCCTTTAATACATTTGATAGTCAACCAAAGCGCCCCGCAGTGCGGGGCGCTTTTCATTTATGTATTTGTCAGACTTATTCTTTCGTAATGCGGGCTGCCTTGTGTATGCCCAGGTCAAACCCGAACGCCACGATCAGGCCACCCGGTGACAACAGGTTGATGACAGTACGCGACCTGTCTGTGATCGGACTGCCCGTGTACTGTATAAATTTGCGATCCTCGGAAATAGATCGCGACAAACCCAGTTCCACGTACATACGATTAGCCCTGCGGCCTACCAGCCAATAATTATATGCGGCAATAAAGACATTGTTCAGCGGGCGCAGCGACATAGATACAAATTCCTGCGTGCCCGATGTTGTCTCGAGGTTCATATCGAAGTGGCGTGTGCCGGAGCTGTGTGTGAGCCCGCCACCGAATGCCCAGCCGCGATAGTCCTGCTTCAGGTAATATTTGGCGCCCAGCTCAAATTTTCTGCCCCACGAACTGGAACCGAATCCTCCGTCAACAGACACATTAGGCGCAACAGGCACATCAGCATGTATGCCGAATACGCCGGTGTTGTTGTTGATGCCGGTACTTAGGCCAATGTATAAAGCTACCGGCCTCGACTTGTCAGGCGTAGCCTTGTCGGCGCGTACCAGTTTACGTTTATCACGATTATTTTCGTCAGTTTGGGCATGGCTATGCAGGGCACATGCGGCGAGCAAGAGTGAAAGTGCGATCGATCTCATATACGTGGTTTGACTGCAAAACTATGAATTAGTTTAAAAAGGATGTGCAAACAATTCATTATAACCCGTTAAGGTCGGCCAGCATGGCCCTGGCACGCTCATTGCCCGGGTGCCGGCTGAGCAGGTTGGTCAGTTCTTTCTTCGCCATGCCGGGCTGGTTATTATTGTGATACCATACGGCCAGGTTTACCAGGTTTTGCTCGTGGTCGGGGTCCAGTTTTTCGGCACGTATCATATAGTCATAGGCCATTGCGTTGTTTCCCTGCTGCAGGTATATATAACCGAGGTTGGTAAGCGCGCTCACATGGTTGGGGTTTTCGCTGAGTATGAACGTGAACACCTGCTGTGCCTCTGCTGTTTTGTTGAGTGCTAGCAGGCACACCCCATATTCCTTCTGGAAGTCTGGCGCATATTTCCATAGCTCTGTGGCCCTTTTATACCACGGCAGTGCGCTGTCAGCATGTTGCAGTTCGAAGTAGGACTCACCTATCCGGTAGGCCGTCCATGCGTCATTGATGGACTCTGGCTTCAATGCAGCGGCATAGCCGGTCACCCGCACATAGTCTTTCAGCAGGAAGTAGGCTCGTATATAATCCCGGTTCTGTTTTTTCTCCGCTTCCACACTACTCTGAAGAGACAGGTATCTCAGAGACGAGTCGAGCAGGCAGCGCGATGGTGTATAACGTTCATAGAATTCCATAAAGCCACGGGCAGTGGTAATAGCATCGGGATGGTCATTGTTGAAACACTTCATGCCGAGGAAGGCTGTTATCTTCTTTTTCTCGGAATCCTCTACCGGGCGTTTGCGGATAAAGTGGTCGGTGACCGCCACGTGCGGTATATCTATACTGCCATTGTGCGGCATGTGGCAGGTGACACAATCATTTTTCTTTGCCGCGCGCACCTGCGCAGACTCCGAGCACTGGTGCTGTGCCGAACCGCCGTGGCAACTTTGGCAGGCATTAAGATATTGGTTGCGAGGTGTGAACTTTACACTCACATGCGGATTATGGCAGGTAATGCAGCTCATCTTGCCCGACTGAACGTAACACTGGCTTTTCTTCATGCGCTCTACATGAGATGCCATGATCATCTTGTCTTGCGCTCCCTCATATTCCGGCATGAATACGTTCATCACTTCCGACAACTTCATGCCGGGATGGAAATCGTAAAAGCTTTTACCGTCATTCAATACCGCAATACCCTGCAGGTGACAACGCTGGCAGATGTTGTTCTGCAACTCTGTGGGCAATCTGCGCGGGTTCACAATTGAGTAGTCCGGGCCTTTTGATGTGTCCACGGGCCTATTGTTCTGGCGCTCCTGCACATGCAGGCTGCCGGGGCCATGACAACGTTCGCAGTCTATCCCCGTCATTACAGAGGTGTACTTGTTCTCACTATTGTTGACGAAGTCGGGGTAGCAGTTGTGGCAACTCATGCACTCTAATTGTATCATCCGCTGGAAGCGGGTGTTGGCTCCCTTTTCAAACCCCGGCGCCAGGTCCCATCTGTGCTTCTGTGTATAGAAAGTAATGGGCGCCTGGAACAGGTAGCCATTGGTGCTGAAGATATGGGAGTTGGTATGCTGGCCGGAGCCCACTATGTAGTCCACCTTTTGTATGCGCTTGTGCACGGTATCTCCACCCTCCATGCGATACTCCATAATGTAAAAAGAATCGCCTGCCCAATAAGGCTTGTAATAGAAGTCGAGCACGGAGTCATAGACCAGGGCATGTGCCGGTGTAAAGTCTGCGGCAGATTTTTGCCGGGTGGCATGGTCGAAAGACTGGCCCATGCCCGTCTTAATAAAGGTCTCGTAAACAGGCTCATGGCAGCCGCGGCAGGTCTGCATGCCGACATAATGCACAGAAGTGTCATATACGTTTCGCCAGGCGGAGCTTTCTTGGGTAGCATCATCACTTGCCGCTGGTGTATTGCAGAAGAACGCAGGCAGCGTCATGGCCAGCAAGGCAAGACTCAATAGCAACGTACGCAGCAGGCGTGAAGACATAGGTCAAAATTAAGCGATTATAGCCTGAACGATTATCAATTGAATATCGCCAGCGTATAGTTCGATTTGCCTTTCTGTAACAGAATGTAGCGCCCGTTGAGCAGGTGCTCGCTGGTGAGTTTAAAATCTGCCGCGGCCACCTTCTCCTTGTTCACGCTCACACCGCCATTCTCCAGCATCTTACGGGCTTCACCTTTCGATTTGAATACGCCGCTGTCTGCCAGGAAGGTGATAAGGTCCACACCTTCGGAGAGTGTATTATTGGCGCCGGTTACCTGTGGTACGCCATCCATCACTTCCAGCAATTGCTTTTCATTCAGTGATCGCAGCACTTCTATCGAAGACTGCCCGAAGAGAATGTCTGAGGCTTGTTTGGCAAAAGCGAGGTCTTCCTCGCTGTGCACCATAATGGTCATTTCATCAGCCAGCGCCTTTTGCAGCTTACGCACATGTGGTGCGGTCTCATGCTCAGCTATCAGGGCTTTCAGTTCTTCCACCGGTTTGAAAGAGAACACCATTGCCATTCTTGCAGCATCGGCATCAGGAAGCTTCAGCCAGAACTGGTAGAACTGGTACGGAGATGTTTTCTCCCTGTCCAGCCACACATTGCCGCTTTCAGATTTACCGAATTTACTGCCATCACTCTTAGTGATGAGCTTGCAGGTAAAGGCAAAGGCATCGCTGCCACCCTTACGGCGGATCAGCTCTGTGCCGGTCACTATATTGCCCCATTGGTCGGCGCCACCCATTTGCAGGCGCACATTGCTCTCCTTATTCAGGTGATAAAAGTCATAACCTTGTATCAGTTGGTAGGTGAATTCGGTGAAAGACATGCCTGTCTCCAGCCTGTTCTTCACAGAGTCTTTCGCCATCATGTAGTTCACAGAGATATGTTTGCCAATATCTCGGATGAACTCCAGGAAGGAGAAGTTCTTGAACCAGTCATAGTTATTCACCATCACGGCTGCATTAGGTGCCGACTCGCTGAAGTTGATGAATCGCTCCAGTTGCTTGCGGATGCAGTCACAATTGTGCTGAATAGTGGCCATATCGAGGAGGTTCCGCTCCTGCGACTTCCCCGAGGGGTCGCCGATCATACCGGTAGCCCCGCCCACAAGGGCATAAGGCTTATGGCCGGCGCGCTGCAGGCGCATCAGTAGGGTTATGGGCACCAGGTTGCCTACATGCAGGCTGTCGGCAGTAGGGTCAAATCCTATATATGCTGAGGTCATTTCCTTGTTCAGTTGTTCCTCGGTTCCCGGCATAATATCCTGCAAAAGGCCCCTTTCGCTCAGGTCGGCTATCAGATTCATCATTTTCGTGTTGTAAGCTGGCAAAAATAGCACTAAAGGGTCGTTTCTTAAATATATTAAATAACAATTATGCTTATGTTCCCGACGGGAAGTGGCTTCATATCGGTCAAGTTGGTAATTTGTTTTATTATTCCGATTTTTGTTCTATCTTTCCGTGCTACTTAACAAAATTTTAGGCGTTGAAACGACTTTTATACACACTGGCTCTGCTCTTCCCTATGAGCCTTCAGGCGCAGGAACATCACGAGGTGGGCATCACTGTAGGCGTATCTAACTATTACGGAGACCTTCAGCCGAAGTTTTTTGCGTCATATGGTTACCAGCCTATGGCCGGTATCGTGTACAAGTACTTTATGAGTCCGCATGTGGGCATCAGGATGGGTGCATGCTATACCAACCTGTCTGCCGCAGACAGCCTCAGCAACCTGCCTAATAATCAGCTACGTAATCTTAGTTTCGCTACACACTTGTTTGAAGTACACAGTGCATTGGAAGTGAATTTCTTACCTATTGAAGTATTACGCAGGAAAATGACCCCCTACCTTTTCGGTGGTATCTCCGCATTTTATTTCAATCCTTTCGCTACCGATCCCAACGGAAACAGGGTTTACCTGAGACCGCTGAGTACAGAGGGCGAAGGCCTGGCCATATACCCTGACCGCAAACAATACAGTATCGTCAATATGGCTTTCCCGTTTGGTGGTGGTGTTAAGTTCTTTATTGGCAAGACCATTATGCTTACAGGCGAGCTGGGCTTCCGCTATACCAACACAGACTATATTGATGATGTAAGCAAGTCTTACGTAAATCTTGATTCTCTTCAGAAGTATAAAGGCAAGATCGCTAAGGCTATGTCTTACCGCGGCGACAAGAACGTTAACCCTGAATATGGTTTCCAGCGCGGCGACAGCAAGTCCAACGACTGGTACTGGTGGGGCAACATAACAGCAACCATTTACTTCCGCGCATTTGGTAATCCACGCGAGTATCTCAAGACCAAGTGTCCTGGATTCTTCCGCCGCGGTGACTAATTCATCTGCCTGAATTCATCTTTTTTGTCGCAACAGGTTTTAACATAACCTTATATTTGCACGGGCGAAAATTAAATTTCCATGACACTTTTCTATGGAAAAGTATGCTACCTTTATGTCGGGTATATTTTCATAAGGTGTAAGTAAGGCTTCAGCATTCACGTGCTGGGGCTTTACTTTTTTGATAAGAAGTTGTGAAAAATTAAGGTGTCCGGCACCGTGAAAAAATCTGGTACGCATATTGATATACATATCGGCATGAGAACAATACTCTTTATTACAACAATATTCCTTTTTCTTTCGGCTACTGTATATGCACAACAACAGATACCCGTTGCGGCAGATACCGGATATAATGTGCAACTCAATGAAGTAAGGGTAACGGCGCGCTTCAAGAACGATACGGAACGCTATCGCTACAACCAGATGAAGTATTATGTAAAGACAATTCTTCCTTATCTCGATGCGGCCACATCATTATTTAAAGAAGTAAATACAAAGTTGCAGAATGAGGACATCGGCAGGAAAGAGCGTAAGGAATATGTGAATGCAAAAGAAGAGGAGATGCGTACGAAGTTTGAGGATAAGGTGAGAGATCTTAATGTCACACAAGGTGTATTGTTGGTGAAGCTGATAGCAAGGCAGACAAACCTGAATATTTACAAGATGCTACAGGATTTTAAGAATCCGCTGGCCGCAATTAAGTGGCAGGCCTGGGCACGCATGAACGGTATGAATCTCGACAGGAAATATCATCCCGAAGAAGAACATACTCTGGAGCTGATAATGGAAGAACTCGGCTATCCTTTGCCTGAGTCTTACGCCATAAATTTTGAATAACGAAAAAAGTTATTTGCATGTTATTATCCCGTAACTTTACTGTAAAGTATCCGGACAAACTATAAATTGCCATAGGAAATACCGCTAAATGAACAAAGCTCCGTACACACTTTCTGAAGCACAAAAGATATCCAGGGAATACCAGCATCTTATCGGTCATGTCTTTGATGCGGGTAAGAATACACTGATCGATTGCGTTGCCGTTTCCCCGTTCGACCAGGTGAATAAGAACAGGTTTCTTATTTATTATCTGCTGTTCGACGATGCACATATTGCTTTGCAACAGGATTACAACGGAATGTTATTTGATGTTGTCGTTATTGCCGGCGCCAGTAATGGAGATGAAATGGTGCATGACGATATTCATACCTGGCTTGTGCGTAATGGCGCCCTGTTGTGCCAGCCGGTCAACATTGTGAACTTTGTCCCTGTTCGTGTCTGACTGTATTATACGGAACTTATAATGATATTAAATGAAGATCCCCGGTATACCGGGGATCTTCATTTAATATCAAGTATCATTATTTCTGCAGGTATACCTTATAGGTCGTTATACTACCATCGTCATTATCCTTCACTACTACCAGGTAGTTACCGTCTGCCAGCGAGGCCATATCCAGCTCGTGGTGCGAACTGTTGGATACTTCGTTTTGCATCAGCTCCTGGCCGATCACATTGTACACAACTATCCGGGCATTCACCTTGCGGTTGTTCCAGTCAAGGTTCAGAACGCCCGCGGTAGGATTAGGGTATACGTTCACATCCGATGAGTTCATCATGCTTTTTATTTTCAGCAGGGATATATAGATGATGTTGGATGGCGGAGACGGACAGTTTCCGGTATCCAGGATGGTATAGTAGTAGCCGGTACCGCCCATTGGAGATAACGGGTGATATGTTTTAGCTGATGCACCACCGATCTGCAATCCGTTATAAGCATATGTTTTACTGAAGTACCACCTGTACTTGCCCTCCATATTATTTACAAGCTGATTGCCTATCAGGGATAGTAAAGGAGCTGCCGGAGTACTGTCTCTCAACATAAGGTTGGAAATGGAGAAAAGGGTATCATTTGTGTAACAACCGCCGTCGGTAGAGTTCACCCTGAAGGTAACAACGTCTCCGTTTTTGTAGGTTGATGTGTAGGTAGTAGTGCCCACGGCTACAGTAGCCCCATTCAATATCCAGTCAATATTCGGGCCCGTGCCAAAGTTTGAATAGGTGCCGACAAAAGTAACAGGAGAGTCAATACATCCCGGGTTTGCTCCGTGTGTCATCAGGATATTGATGCCTGTAATAGCATTGGTGATGACCGTCATAGTGATGATATTGGAATATACCGTATGGCTGAGCTCGCAGGAATCGGGTGCGTTAAGTACAGCTTCTACCAGGTCTCCGTTGTGCAGGGTGGAGGTAATAAATATGTTGCCTATTGTTCCCGATACCAGCGATCCGTTCACAAACCAATCAATGCTGGAGCCGGCTCCAGGATCGGTAACAGTAGCGGTAAAGGTGTCTATCTCACCTTCACATATCGGGTTCTTACTGGCTACAATACTGATGCCGGCAAGCAAATGGATATGAATGACAGGTATGATATTGGACACCACTGTGTCATTATATGGGGCCGAACACGGCGAATTGGATATCATCTGGCACGAGACCGTGTCTGTACCTCCGAAGATACCGCCAAAAGTAGCGGAGTCTGCTCCGATAATGTCAACACCGTTCACCCTCCATTGATACATAGGATCCGTTCCTCCGTTTTTGGGGAATGCCTGGAACATCAAAGGGTGGCCGGCACAATCGGGATTACTGCCGGATATAAGCGAAATAAATACGGCAGGTGGAATACTTGTTGAATGATGAATATATATGACATTAGATCTAAAGCTGTCCAGTAAGCCGAAGCTGTTGATAAAGTATATCACACAATAAACGCTGTCGCCATCCGAGAGCGCAGTGGTTTTGAAAGTATCGATCAATACACCTGTAGGGAATCCGTTGGTATACCAGTGGTAGGATACAGAGCTAAAGGTATCTTCGCTTTGTATGGCAGTGAAGGTCAGCTGTGTTCCGGGGCAAGTGGTATCCATGAACATAGGTAAGTATATCTTAACAGAATCTCTGACCTGGGCATGTCCGGCAAAATGGAGGCCGACACACAACAAAACCAACAAAGTAATTTTACGCATCATGATATAAAAATTTTATCCCCGCCCACCAGGAGCCGGATAGGAATTAGTTCCCGTAAAAATAAGCTATTCATTTAACATTGTTAAAACATTTTTTTTAATCTCATCTTATTGGAAAAATATTATTAAAGTAGGGGTAAGGCTTTATTTTTTTATATTAAATACTATCTTTGCCCCCCTCGTCCGAACGGCTTTTTCGTTTGGCGAGTATCGTTTTATTGTATTGTAAAGATAATTTAAGCAACAACCTATGCATCTAAAAGGTTTGGTGAAGTTTTTTACTGGGGCGCTAATACTCATATCGCTATACCAGCTTTCATTAACATTCATTGTTCGTAACGAAGAAAAGAAAATGCGCGCCACTGCTGAAAGAGCAGCTAAGGCCGACGACCCTACGGCAACCGGTGCTGCCCTGGAAAGGCTCACCGACACTCATTACCAGGCGCTTACCGATAGCATGCAGGGAGAGGTGATCTTTAGCGTGCCGGGTAAGAAGTATTCTTATCAGGCTGCGAAAGCAGAAGAGTTGAGTCTTGGCCTTGATCTCCAGGGTGGTATGAACGTTACACTTGAGGTGAGCCTCGATGATCTCGTTCGTTCTATGTCCAATAATCCAAAGGATGCTGCCATGAACAAGGCCATCAATGAGGCTAACAACGCGAAAGCTAACAGCGACGCTGATTTCATTGCATTGTTCGGAGAAATGTATCAGAAAGATAATCCGAATGCGAACATGGCTTATCTGTTTACAAAGCCATCTGAAAGGGAGATCACGCTGAATTCTACGAACGCGCAGGTACTGGCAAAGATCAATACGGAAGCGAAAGACGCCGTTAAGCGTACTTATAACGTACTGAAGACACGTATCGATAAGTTCGGCGTTGCCAACCCTAACGTGAACCTTGATGAAAAGAAGGGTATCATCACCGTTGAATTGGCGGGTGTACACAACCCGGAGCGTGTCCGTACTTACCTCCAGGCTACTGCAAAACTCCAGTTCTTCGAAACGTACTCAAACCAGGAGATCGGTCCGGTTATCAATGACGCGAACAACGCGCTTGCCAACTACCTGTCAGGAGTAAAAGATACAACGGCAACTACCGATTCTTCTAAGAATGCCGCAACAGCAGCAGCAGATAGCACAGGTGCTAAAAAAGATTCGTCTGACAAAGGCGACCTGAATAACATGCTCGCGGGTGGTAAATCCACTGGCAAGTCTGCCACTAAGGATTCTGCTGATTCAAAGCAGGACGATGCGGCAAAAAAGAACCCGCTTTGGGCAGTTGTTGCACCAAACGCAACTCAGCAGGATGGTTTCTTCCCTAGCCCTATCGTTGGTTTCGTAGCCAAGAGAGATACAGCCAAGCTGAACAGGTACCTTGCTCTTGACGTTGTGAAGAACAAATTCCCATCCAATACGCGTTTCGTATACGGTGCTGAAGATGGCAAAAAGACACATGACCCTAATGCACGTCTTGCTTTGTATGCGTTAAAGGTTCCTCCTGGCGGTAACGCAAGGTTGGAAGGCGAGCACATAACTATGGCGCGTGCTGACTACAACCCGATGAACGGGCAGCCTGATGTGAACATGGATATGGATATCACGGGTGCACGCATCTGGAAGGATATGACCGGAAAGAACGTTGGCCGTTATGTAGCGGTAGTTCTTGATGATCGCGTTTATTCCTGCCCGCGTGTAGATAATGAGATAGCTGCAGGTAGTACAGAGATATTCGGTTCGTTCACCGCAGAAGAAGCGCAGGACCTTGCCAACATCCTGAAGTCAGGTAAGCTTCCGGCGCCGGCACACATCGTTCAGGAGCAGGTGGTAGGTCCTACATTGGGTATCGAGAATATCAACAAGGGCATGAACTCACTGGCACTTTCGTTCATTGTGATCTTTGTTCTGATGCTTATCTATTATAATACAGGTGGTATCATTGCAGACATATCCCTAATCCTCAACCTTATATTTACAGTAGGCGTATTGTCAGCACTTCATGCCACACTGACAATGGCCGGCATAGCGGGCCTTGTGCTTACCGTGGGTATGGCCGTGGATACGAACGTTATCATATTTGAACGTATCAAGGAAGAATTGAGTGCGGGTAAGAGTTACTCGCAGGCTGTGGTAGATGGCTACAAGCGTTCCTATGCGCCTGTGCTTGACGGCCACATCACCGTATTGATAACGGCGATCATCCTGTTCGTGTTTGGTCTTGGCCCGGTACGCGGTTTCGCTACTACACAGATACTCGGTATCCTGTTGTCTCTGTTCTGCGGTATCCTGGTGTCACGCCTTATTACAGACGTATATACTAAGCGTGATCGTCACTTCAAATATTTCACAGGCCTTTCAAAATCTATCTTCCGCAAGGCGCACTTCAAGTTCGTTGAGTTCAGGAAGTACACTTATGTGATCACTTCTATCGTGATCCTGTTGGGTATCAGCACTTACTGGGTTGGATTCGACAAAGGTGTGGAATTCCAGGGTGGCCGTAGCTACACTGTTAAGTTTGACAGCAAGCATACAAGCGAAGAAGTGCGTGAGAAACTGAAGAGCTACTTCGGTGAACACCCGATCGTTAAGACCATCGGTACTGACAACCAATTGAACATCACTACCTCTTACCTGATCACCAAGCCGGGCCAGGGTGTGGAAAAAGAAGTTCAGAAAAAACTTTATGAAGGTCTGAAGCAGGAGAAGCTGATACCTGAGAACGTAGATCTGGACAATTTCAACAGCAAGTATGTACTCAGCTCTCAGACGGTACTTCCTACCATATCTGACGACCTGAAGCAAGGTGCGGTACAGGCAACTGTTATCTCCCTGCTGGCAATATTCCTTTATATCCTCCTCCGCTTCCGCAAATGGCAGTACTCACTGGGAACATTGTTCTCTTTGATACATGACGTTGCGCTGACACTGGTTGTGTTCTCGTTCTTCCGTGGCAAGGTTCCTTTCGCTCTTGAAATAGACCAGCACTTCATTGCTGCGGTACTGACCGTGATCGGTTTCTCGATGAACGATACCGTTATCGTATTCGACCGTATCCGTGAATACTTCCGTAAGTCGCCAAATGAGGATAAGGTAAGCGTGATCAACCGCGCGATCAACGACACGCTTAGCCGTACGATCATGACATCGCTCACGGTGTTCCTGACATTGCTGATCCTGTTCGTATTCGGTGGCGAAACTACCCGCGGATTCGCGTTCGCGATGCTTATCGGTGTGTTCACAGGTACTTACTCTTCAATATTCGTAGCTGCGCCTATCCTTGTAGATATGGATAAGAGCGGAAAGCTGAACGTAGAAAGAGACGATGCCGCACACATTGAAGAATTGAAAAAGATGGCTTAATTGCCCTGAAATAATGAAAAAGCCCGCTCATCAGAGCGGGCTTTTTCATTTGTATAGCATTACTCTATATATAGGTCAGTGTATAAGTCGGGTAATTAAATTATTTTTGCAGCCCCGGCGCTCTTGCCGTGGCGTGGATACAATTATCTGAGAATGAATCGCATTTATTTTGATAACGCAGCTACTACTGCTCTTGCTCCCGAAGTACTGGATGCCATGATGCCATTCCTTACCGAGAAATTCGGCAATCCCTCTTCCATATATTCCTATGGCCGCGAAACCAAGATGGCCATTGAAACAGCAAGAAAGAGCGTTGCGCGTATCCTTAATGCAACCCCCGGGGAGATATTCTTTACTTCAGGTGGCACAGAAAGCACAAATACTGCTATAACTGCTGCTCTACGCGACCTTGGCTGCAAACATATCATCACATCACGTATCGAGCATCACGCTACACTGCACACAGTGGAGCACATGGTGCACTTTGGCCATGCCACCGCAAGCTATGTGAGCCTTACAGAAAAAGGACACATAGATATAGCGCACCTGGAGCAATTGCTGGAAGGCAGCAAGGAGCGTACGCTTGTGACGCTGATGCATGCCAATAACGAGATAGGCAACCTCATGGATATTAAAGCCGTGGGTGAGCTGTGCAGAAAATATGACGCCATATTCCATAGCGATACGGTACAGACAGTAGGGCATTATCCATTCGACCTTAAGAATACTTATGTGCATTTCATAAACGGCGCGGGACATAAATTTCACGGCCCCAAGGGGGTAGGCATGCTTTATATCAATGAGAGCGTGTCTATAAAGCCGTATATAAATGGCGGCGCTCAGGAACGCAACATGAGGGCGGGCACCGAGAATTTGTATGGTATTGTAGGTTTTGCAAAAGCGTTGGAGATAGCGACACAGCGGTACGAACAGGATAGTGCATATATCAGGGGATTGAAGCTGTATATGGCGGAGCGTTTACAGCAATTGTTCCCGGCAGTAAAATTCAATGGCGATACTTTCGGAAATAGTCTATATACCGTCCTCAATGTGGCATTCCCAATGACTGAGAAGTCAGACATGCTGCTGTTCAACCTCGATATGGCCGGTATTTGTGTGAGTGGCGGCAGCGCCTGCACCAGTGGCGCTAACTCGGTAAGCCATGTTATCGGTGCGCTCTATAATGGTCAGGCAGCGGGCATGGTGCCGATCCGCTTCTCCTTCTCTCATCATAATACCAAAGAAGAGATAGATACCGTTCTGGAAAAGCTCAAAGAGCTCGTATAAGATTTATAGTGCTTTGTGCCACTTCATTTTAGCTGCGCCCTAAAATGAGTATCTTTGTCTATCAATAAGCTACTCCATAGCAATCATTTAATACACGGATAGTATCTGCTTTACTAAAAGTGCGGAGATTTGCATGGCTCAAGACAAAACATATGTTACTGCACAAAACTAAGATCATTGCCACAGTAGGCCCGGCTTGTAATACCTATGAGAAACTTCTGGCCCTTGTCCACGAAGGTGTGAATGTTTTCCGGCTCAATTTCTCGCACGGCACACATGAACAACACCTGCAGGTGATACAGCATGTGAGGAAGATCAATACCACCTTCCCATTCAATATAGCTATACTTGCCGACCTCCAGGGGCCAAAACTCCGTGTAGGTGAGATACAGGACAATGCACTTGACCTGAAAAAGGGTGATACCTTCTTTTTTACCAATGAGAAATGCATCGGCACAAAAGAAAAGGTATATATATCGTACCCTAATTTTCATACGGATGTTCGTATAGGGGAAAAGATATTGCTGGATGATGGCAAGATAGAAGTGCTGGTAAAAGAAATAGAGCAGGACAACCGCGTTAAGGTAGAGGTGCTTACTCCGGGCATATTGTCCTCAAAGAAAGGCGTGAACCTGCCCGATACAAAGGTCTCTTTACCCTCTCTCTCGGAGAAAGACCTCGCCGACCTTGATTTTATCATTGACCAGAATATAGATTGGGTTGCACTGTCGTTTGTGCGCAAGCCCGAGGACGTTATGGGGCTGCGCAATGTGATAAAACAAAAGAACAGCAGTGCCAAGATCATATCAAAGATCGAAAAACCGGAAGCGCTCCACCACCTCAGGGAGATCATACTGGCGTCTGATGCGGTAATGGTGGCGCGTGGTGACCTGGGCGTGGAACTGCCCCTGGAGAAGATACCTATGATCCAGAAGAACATTGTGAGCAAGTGTATCCACCGTGCCAAGCCGGTGATCATTGCTACGCAGATGATGGAGAGTATGATAGACCGTACACGCCCGAACCGTAGCGAGATAACAGATGTGGCCAATGCCGTGCTGGAAGGCGCCGACGCGCTGATGTTGAGCGGCGAAACAGCGACAGGGCAGTACCCCGAACTGGTGATCCGTACCATGGTGAGCATCATCAATGAAGTGGAAAAACAAAAGACCGTATATCACCGCAACCTCGTGCCAAAGCCCCACTCGCCTTCATTCCTCAGCGATGCTCTTTGCTACAATGCCTGCGAGATGGCAAGAGATGTAGAAGCCCATGCGCTGATAGGGATGACGCAATCGGGATATACCGGATTCATGCTGTCCAGCTACCGTCCTGAGTCGCCGCTGTATGTGTTCACAAAGACACAGACGCTGGTGAACCAGTTGAGCCTTAGCTGGGGTGTCAAGGCATTCTACTTTGATAGAGAGGAGACAATTGACAATACCATTGCCGATCAGATAGGATTTCTGAAAAGGCAAGGCCTGCTGAAATCGGGAGATGTGGCGGTAAGCACAGGCAGCATGCCAGTGGTAGAGCACCTGCCTACTAACATGATCAAGATCACTAAGGTAGAATAGGATTACCACTGTATTTTTTAGCTTTGTCTCGTATGAGGCAGGCGTTATCTGTATTATTGCTGTATTCTTTTTCGTGTGCCGCACAAAGTGGGCAACTGACAAAGTATGTGAACCCCTTGGTAGGCACAGACCGTATGGGGCATACATATCCGGGAGCTACTGTGCCATTCGGCGCGGTGCAGCTAAGCCCGGAGACAGATACTCTGCCATATGAAGTGAATGGCAAATACAATAAGGATGTGTACAAGTATTGTGCCGGTTACCAATACCAGGATAAGACGATAGTTGGATTTGCGCATACACACTTTAGCGGAACAGGGCACTCTGACCTCGGCGATTTCCTCATCATGCCCGCAACAGGACCGCTGCAAACCAATACGGGTATAGCTTCAAAGCCGGAGACGGGTTTCAGGTCCGGGTTCTCTCATGCAACTGAAACGGCACAGCCCGGTTATTACAAAGTGAAGCTGGACCGGTACAATATAGTGGCAGAACTTACAGCAACAACACGTGTCGGATTTCATCAATACACTTTCCCGGGATCAGATAATGCGCATATTATATTGGATGCTGAATACGGTATCTACAACTATCCCGACAAGAACGTCTGGACCTATATCCGTATAGAGAACGACACACTGGTGACCGGGTACAGGCAGACTGCGGGCTGGGCGCGCACGCGCACGGTGTATTTCGCCATGACATTGTCGAAGCCGGTCCATGAGTTCGGATTTGTGAATGATGGCAAAAAACAGGTCTATCGCGGATTCTGGCGTCATGTGGAAGGTGCGCCAAACTTCCCGGAGATCGTAGGCAGGCAGTTAAAAGTATGGTTCAACTTCAAGACAACAGAAGGTGAGCAGGTGAAGATTAAGTTTGCCATCTCTCCGGTGTCCATGGCCAATGCAAAGGAAAATCTCCAGACTGAGCTACCGGGATGGGACTTCGACGGTGTAAGAAAAGCAGCAAATGACCAATGGGAGCAGGAGCTGCATAAGATAGAGATACGGGCAGACAAGGAAACAAAAGAGAACTTCTATACATCACTTTACCATACCTTCATCAACCCGACAATATATATGGATGTAAATGGTGAGTACCGGGGACTCGATCAAAACACACACCGCGCTGCCGGCTTTACCAACTACACCACCTTTTCACTCTGGGATACTTACCGGGCCTTACATCCTTTGTTCAATATCGTACAGCCCCGGCGCAATGCGGATATGATCAATGCTATGCTGGCCCATTTCGATCAAAGCCCCGAACACATGTTGCCGGTATGGTCTAATTCGGCAAACGAGAACTGGTGCATGATAGGCATACACGGCATATCTGTTATCGCCGATGCGGTAATAAAGGGCGTACCCGGTATTGATGCAAATCGCGCACTCAATGCATGTGAGACAACTGCTGAAAGAGCAGATTTTGAAGGGCTCGGGCAATTCAACAGCAAAGGGTATGTGCCGGAAGACGTATCCGGTTCATCGGTTTCTAAAACGCTGGAATATGCCTATGACGACTGGTGCCTTTCCGAACTGTATAAGAAGGTCAGCAAGGACACCGGCAGCAACAAATATTCCATTCGCGCCGGCAACTACAGGAATGTATTTGACATGACAACAGGATTCATGCGCCCGCGTTGGAGCGATGGCACATTCAAGAAGGACTTCAATGTGCTGAATACCGATGAAGCCGGATTTGTAGAGGGCAACTCATGGAATTACAGCCTGTATGTGCCGCACGAACCGGAGGCGCTGATAAAGCTGATGGGTGGCAGCAAAAGATTTGTAAAGCATCTCGACTCACTCTTTACCATGCAGTTACCGGATAGCTTCTTTGAGCACACAGAAGATATCACAAGGGATGGCATCATAGGTAATTATGTACACGGCAATGAACCATCGCACCATGTGGCTTATTTGTACAACCGGGCCGGGGCCGAATGGAAGACGCAGGAGCATGTGCGCATGATATTGAAGCAGATGTACCATCCTGCACCCGATGGGCTCAGCGGCAATGACGACTGCGGGCAGATGAGTGCATGGTATATCTTCAGCGCTATGGGTTTCTATCCCCTATGCCCGGGGTCTGATAAATATGCCATCGGCAGTCCGGCCATAGAGCAGGCTGATGTACATCTGGAGAATGGAAAGACCTTTTCTGTAAAAGCCGTGAACCAGGGCGCGCAGCATGTTTATGTGCAGAAGATGACACTTAATGGTCAGCTTCTCGACCGCAATTATATCACTCATGCTGAGATCATGAATGGTGGCGAGCTTATCTATTATATGAGCAGCACACCCAAAAAGTAAAGGCGCATGTTGCGCCTTTACAAAATATAGTATGCCAGTCTTCGGGAAACCGGCGATCACCTGCGCCAGCTATCAGATGCTTTGTTCACTTCAGGCAGTGGCTTTCTCGGCATCTTTTCGTCGCGCATAGCGGTGTTATACACAAACGCGGCCATAATGATGGCTGCCTGCTTCAGATCTTCAGGTACGGCCCGGTCATAAGAATCCATATTAGTATGGTGTGTGCGGGTGCCGTATTCCAGTCCGTCCTGTATGAACTGGAAGCCGGGAATGCCCACTTCATCAAAGGAAATATGGTCTGTAGAGCCCGTATTGCGAACGGTCACAGTACTGGCCCCCATATCGGCAAATGGCTTCAGCCATTCGGTGAATATCGGGCGCAGCGCCTCATTGCTCTGCATATAGATGCCGCGGATCTTACCGCCGCCATTATCAAGATTATAGTATGCGGAGACCTTTGCCTGGTCCGGCTTCAACTCCATGGTCAGCCGGTCAGCAAAGTGGTTCTTTACATACGCTCTTGAACCCAGCAGGCCTTGCTCTTCACCGCTCCAAAGTACTATGCGTATAGTACGGCGTGGTTTTACTTTTATTGCTTTTAATATTCTCACCGCTTCCAGCGCCACTGCAGTACCCGTGCCATTATCAGTGGCACCGGTAGATCCATGCCAGCTATCCATATGGCCGCCCAGCATCACCAGTTCCTCCTTTAGGTTAGGGTCTGTTCCGGGTATTTCTGCCACCACATTATTTTCGGTAGAATCCACTGCAAAGAAAGTGGTCTTTGTATCCATTTCAATCGATACATCCTTCCCAGCCTCCAGCAGGCGCGATAATCTTGCCAGGTGCTCATAGCCTACCTCTACCTCCGGCAGCACAGGCTTGGCGGTCCATGCACGGGAAGAACCATTGGATGTGAACACAGTGCCCATAGTACCTCTGCCCCCGCTGATTACTGCCAGTGCATGCTCTGCATGCAGGAAAGAATCTATCACCCTGCGCAGGTTTACAGATGGGCGCGAAGCTGCTTTGGGTTTCTTATCCGGCGCTGCAGGAGCAGGTATCGTATCATGTTCCATCTTTACCAGGTCACTGTCATGCACCCTGCTGGCGTCCGGAGAGAAGTTTGGTTTTGTCTCCAGTTTTGCCGGAGTGAGTACAATGATCTTATCTCTTACCTTGCCTTTGTATTGGGCCAGGTCTTCGACACTGTCCACCCTGAACAGTATAGCTTCTCCCTTTACCAGGCGGTTAGTGCCGGGTGTCCATGCGCGTGGCACACCTATCAGGGCCTGGTAGTAAGGTGCGGTCATCGCCAGGTAGTACTTATTGATCTCCCAGCCTTTTCCGAAACCACCCCAGGGTTCTATTTTAGCATGTGCCAACCCCCAGTCGGCCAGTTGGTCACGGGTCCATTTTTCGGCGCTCTTCATGCCCGGTGAACCGGTGAGCCTTGGGCCGTTCACATCTGTCAGGTTGAACAGGATGTCCATGACCTGCGAATGCTCCATACCTTCCTTCTTTATTTCTTCAATGACCTGAGCGTCTGTTTTCTCTATCTTTTCTCCTTTATAAGAAGAGCAGAATAATGCCGCAGCAACTAATGCTACCCCCGCCGAATATTTCATGTACAAATGATTTGCAACTAAAGTAATAAAAAAGCGAGACAAGCCATGTGATGTGGCTTGTCTTGAAATAAATTCACCCGTTTGGGGCTAATATAGGCCGTTTATCTGCGCTTTAAAATCCTTGGGATCAACTTCCACCATATTCAGCTTGAAGTTTTCGCCACCCTTGGGCTTGCCGGCGGTAACGCCTCCGTAGAAATGTCCCTTGATCAGCCCGAAGGATATAAAGTGCATTGAAGTATCGGGCAGGTTATCAATATTAAATACATTACCGATTGGGTCCCCCAGCATTATCAGCGCATTTTCTTTGTCCGGCAGCGCATATCCGTTCATTACGGATGCAGTCGCAGCGTCTGCTCCTGACGCGGTAACTGTGATCTTGAATTCCGGTTTGTTCAATATCCCGGTAAAGCGGTCGCCATTCCAGAATCTGAAAGAATCACAGATCATCATCAATGTGTCCTGAAAATATTTCGCGTACGAATTGCTATGTGTTTTAAACGTATCACTGATACTCCAGTTCACTTTATTGGCGGTAGTACCGCCCTGTGTATTACCCCGGAATAACGCCATAGCAGTATCCTTTGAACCAAATCTTGGCACGTAAGCCGTATAGGCCATGCCGGGTTTTACGAACACCTCATTCCCGCCCTTTGTTGCGGTCACATATATCTCCCCGGAGGAGGTAAGTGGCATACCATCACTAACAGGCAGCACACCACCGAATATCATATCTCCTTTCTTCAGCCACTCCGTGACCACCACCTGCACATTGCCGGAGATAGTAGCCCCTGTGGCGTCAATAAAACAATAGGGCGGGAAAAAATACCTGGTGCCACTATTGCCATAAAAACTTTTTCCCGTTGCCGCATCAAAGGTTTCCGTTTTTGATTGCTGGTCCATATAGGCGAATACATCGTCCATAGAAGAGAAGGTTCTAAATACAGACGTATTCGTATTCATGGGGTCTTCTTTCTTCTTGCAGGAGAACGTCAATACGAACAGGAAAACAATAACAGGGGGTATGATCTTTCTCATAGAGTGTATGTCAGGCATTGGGTTATTAACTACTAAGACATATAAATATAGACTAAAGTTGGGTTCAGAGCAATATTTTAGCGGGAATGGCAAGAAACTACTTCCCCAGCCACCTTTTAAAAGCAGTAGCGCGCGCCTTACTTACGAATATATCATCATCGTCACAGCCGGCGAGCTTTATTTTCAGGCGGCCATTGAAGTGGTTGTGTATCTTTTCTATAGAAGACAACGGCGCTATATAGGTGCGGTTGATGCGGAAAAAGGTGCCCGGGTCTAACACAGTCTCCAGTTCATCGAGAGAATCATCGATAATGTGCTTGCCCTTGGCCGTATGCAGGAACACTACCTTATCATCCGCCCTAACATAGGTAACATCATCCGTAGGTATGGTAATAAGCCTGTCCCCCTGCCGGATGAGGAATCGGGACTTATAGTTGGCCTTGCCGGATGCTATGTTCTGAAACAGCTCCAGCATCTTTTTGTTCACAGAAACATCCTGCTTGTGCAGGGAATGGTACTTGCCGAATGCTGCCTTCAGTTCGTCTTTGTCTATTGGTTTCAGCAGATAGTCAATACTGTTCAGCTTGAATGCTTTCAGCGTATAGGCATCGAAGGCGGTAGTGAAAATGACCGGCACAGTGACCTGCACATGTTTGAACAGATCAAGACTGAGACCATCGGCAAGTTGTATGTCAGACAAGATCAGGTCGGGCTGCTCATTGCTGCGAAACCAGGCTATAGCCTCTTTCACGCTTTCCAGCACATCCAGCACCATGGCATCAGGTTCCGTCTCCTTCAGTAGTTGTTGCAACCTTGTTGCGGCCGCTTTTTCATCTTCCAGTATCAGGATATTCATAACTGAGTTTTATGCGGGGATCAATATGGTTGAACGGGATTGAGTTTCAGTTTCTTCCGCCATTTGATATTGGCGAAGGTGATCATTATGGTGCCGGCAACCGTAGGCGAAAGCCACAGGATCCAGCCTTGATCTATGTGCACATTGTTGACAAGAAATGCGGTGAATGTGGCAATATAAGCCCCGCCCATCATGCCAATATGATGAATGAGCCATTGCTTGTTCCGGGGCGTAAAATTCGCGGGGTTGTTATATTTCTGCAGGTCGGCTTTTACCGCCATCAGCATGATGACTCCGAAGACTGACAGTACCGGCACAAAAAATACATGGTTCAGTATCATCAGTGTCACCGGGAATCCGACCATGAACAACCCCGTGACCAGCGCAATGTATAGCGGCAACCTGTCTTTAAATACCGGGGTATAGGCCTCCTTAAGGCGCCAGTTGTCAATTGCCCTCTTGCCGCTGTAGGTAAGGTAAACGGAGAAGATAGATATGGCCATCAGAAAAGGATTGAACTTCAGTATCGTCATCACGAAAGAAGACAGGCCAATACCGTACATGGACATATAATATATCTTGCCTGCCTTTGCATGCAGCTTCGGGCCTTTCTTAGTGACAATAGCTACTATGCCGGCAATGAGTGCGGCTATGCCTATCAGGATGTGTATTATAAGAATGGAACGGTACATATGGTTGTATCTATGAGTTCGTTGTTATAGTAATGGTATTTTCACTACAAATTCTTTCCCTTCATCTATCACTACAGGAATTGAGGTGGCCAGCGCATACCTCTTCCGGATATTGTCGAGGCCTATGCGTGTGGAATGTTCTACCAATGCCTTGCGTTGCAAGGTATTTGCCACGACAAGATACGTGCCGTCTTCCGAAATATGAACAGACAAAGGGTGCTCATGAGATAGCTCATTATGCTTAATGGCGTTCTCTACGAGCATCAGCAGCGACTGGGTGATCACTTTGCGCTGCATCGCTGCATTGCCAATGCGAATGTCCGTTATCAGTTTGCCGTCAAAACGTTGCTCATTCAGGAACAGGTAAGAGCGCACTACTTTTAACTCTGTCTCCAGGTCCACGGTATTGTCACTGCTGTGCTGCAGCGCATACCGGAACACTTTCGACATTTCTTCCACAAAGCGCACGGCAGTATCGGGCTGTGTCGGTATCATGGTCATCAGGGTATTCAGTGAGTTGAACAGGAAATGCGGGTTCACCTGGTTCTTGAGCGTCTCGTACTGGCTCTGTATCATCTGCTGCTTTATCTGCTCATTCTCTTCAGTGGTCTGCTTCAGGTGCCTCAGCGACACAGAGGCCGTCACCATCAGGCCTATGATCATACTCAGCATAGCCGACCATATGCCGTTCATAATATAAGTTTCTGTGGTCTGCTCGCTGTGCATCCCCATCACCACCATGCCCTTAATGGCAATAAATGACATCAGGGAACCACCCGCCGCAAAAATGAGTGCTCCTGAGAATATCTTCAGTGTTGGGCGGTTGGTCCAGTTCATGCGGCGGAATACAAAGCCATTCAGGAAATGGAAGAACAACCCGCAGACGGTGGTCATACCAAGGGTGAAGCCAACCGGATAGCGCCAATCACCGCCGTTGCGGTAATATTCATAGTTGCCCAGCAGGTTCACCGCCAGAACGAGCACATAAGCGGCAATGATGAACGGGATATATTTCCTGATATTTTTCATAAAAACTGTTTTAAAGTTAGATAATACTGCAAATCTCGCCTGCCTTTTACCCCGGGAGAATGTTTTTCCGACCAACCGCCTGAATTGTACCGCCAACCGACCATAACCCACAGTGTCTGTAAAGACCAAATGCCTTAAATTTAGGTAATGGCAGGCGCTGCAGATAAAACATCATGGTGGGTATTGCCCGTAATTATTATCTCCCAGTTCTTCTGCACATCCATGTGGTTTGCCGGCAATGCCGTGGTCCCGGACATTATCCGGAATTTTCACCTGGAGGCAGGGTTCCTTGCGCATCTTACCAGTGCTGTGCAGCTTGGCTTCATTTCAGGCACTTTCGTGTTTGCTCTGCTGAGCATCTCAGACCGTTTTTCACCATCCACAGTATTCTTTGTAAGTGCATTGCTGGCAGCTTCATTCAACCTGGGTATCACACTGCCGGGAATCAACGCTCAGGGGTTGTTGTTGTTCCGTTTTCTGACAGGGTTCTTTCTCGCGGGCATTTACCCTGTAGGTATGAAGATCGCTGCCGACTATTACCGTGAGCGGCTGGGGCGCTCGCTCGGGTTCCTTGTAGGGGCGCTGGTACTGGGCACTGCCTTTCCTCACTTGCTGAAGAGTGCCACACTGGCGCTTTCCTGGCAGTATGTATCGTATGCCACCTCCACGCTCGCTGTTTGCGGAGGATCGTGTGTGAGACTCTTTCTGCCGGATGGCCCATACCGCACCACGGGTGGAAAACTGAACATCACCGCCTTTCTGAACGGTTTTACCAATTCAGAATTCCGCGCCGCCACCTTTGGTTACTTCGGGCATATGTGGGAGCTGTATTCCTTCTGGGCATTTGTGCCGCTGATGCTGACCACACACAACACCCTATACCCGGAAAGTAAGCTCAATGTGCCCCTGCTATCTTTCCTCATCATTGCTTCCGGCAGCTTGTCGTGCATATTGGGTGGTATGCTCTCTCCACGTTTCGGGCCGAAGAAATTGGCAACTATCGCGCTTGGACTTTCCTGCGCCTGCTGCCTGTGTTCTCCCTTATTCCTGTGCACACCTTACCCTGTGTTACTATTGGCGTTTCTATTCTTCTGGGCCATGGTGGTCATAGCAGACTCGCCTCTGTTTGCTACTGTGGTCTCCCGCAATGCGCCTGCCGGCCTGGTGGGTTCATCGCTCACGATGATCAATTGTATCGGCTTTTCCATCACCATTGTCAGCATCCAGTTCATCAACGCCACATCCCAGGCGCTGAGCAACCAATACCTGTATATGCTACTGGCTATTGGGCCGGTCTTCGGGCTGGCGGCCCTTTTCAGAAAGAACCCCGGCCAGGACCTGGGCTGAATTTCATCAGGATTCTCTGCGCCCGGCTATATTAATTCTATTGAGCGGTTCACAAACTCTGTCAGATCGGCGCCGGTAAGCATACCCTGCGATATCATGGCCAGGTCAAAAGCCTGCTTTGCGAGCTGTGCCTGGGCGGCCTCGCTGTCGGCCTTCAATATCTTGCTGATCAGTTTGTGGTTGCCGTTTATGGCCACTTTGTAGTTATCAGGTATTGAACCGTAGAAGCCCATACCACCACCGCTCAGTTGTGCCATATCTTTCATGCGGCGCATGAACTCATCCATGGTCACTGTCACAGGCAGTTCATCGGGGCTCAGGCCTTCCACTTCCACCTTCATGTTCGGGCGGTGTATCGCTTTTTCGAAGATGCCCTTTACCCTGGTTGTCTCGTCTTCTGTAAGCACAGAGGTCAGTTGCTCTTCTTTGGTGATGAGCTTCTCCACCACATCGGCATCCACACGTTTCAGAGAGGTGTTCTCCAGCTTCATTTCCATGTGGTGTATGAAGTGGCTGTCTATGGGTGAGTTCATGAGCAGCACATCATAATCCTTCTTGTTGGCGCTCTGTATGAAAGAGTCCTGCTTTGCGGGGTCGTTGGTATAGAGATAGACCACTTTGTTGTCTTTGTCTGTCTGCAGGGGGGCTACTTTGTCTTTATATTCTGTGAGTGTGTAGTGCTCTTTTGCAGTATTGGTAAGCAGCGCAAAATCCTTTGCCTTTTCATAGAACTTATCGTCGCTCAGCATACCATACTTCACAAACAGGCCTATGTCCTGCCACTTCTCTTCGTACGACTTGCGATCTGCCTTGTACAGCTCATGCAGCTTGTCTGCCACCTTGCGGCTGATGTAGTTGTTTATTTTCTTCACATTGCTATCGGCCTGCAGGAAGCTACGGCTTACGTTCAGCGGAATATCCGGAGAGTCTATCACCCCGTGCAGCAGCATCAGGAACTCCGGCACTATATCCTTTACCTCATCGGTGATGAACACCTGGCGGCTGAAGAGCTTTATTTTATTGCGTTGCAGTTCGAAGTCGTTCTTCACCTTGGGGAAGTAGAGTACGCCCGTGAGGTTGAACGGATAATCCACATTGAGGTGTATCCAGAAGAGCGGATCTTCGCTCATCGGGTACAGCTCGCGGTAAAAGCTGAGGTAGTCCTCATCCTTCAGGTCTGTTGGTGTCTTTGTCCAGATGGGGCTAGTCTCGTTGATGATGTTGTCCACCTCTACTTCCTTCCTCTTTGGCTTACCTTCTTCGTCTTCGCCATCATCTTCCCAGTTGGTCTTAGTGCCGAATCTTATCGGCACCGGCAGGAACTTGCAATATTTATCCAGTATGCCCTGCAGCTTGTATTCATCGAGGAACTCTTCGGCATCTGCGTTGATGTGCAGGATAATGTCCGTGCCCCTCTCTGTGCGGCTGCCTTCGCTGATCTCAAACTCAGTGCTGCCGTCGCATACCCAGTGGGCCGGTTCGGCGCCATCCTGGTAGCTGAGCGTCTGTATCTCTACCTGGTCGGCAACCATGAATGCGGAGTAGAAACCAAGGCCGAATTTGCCTATGAGCTCATTGGCATCTTTTGCATCCTTGAATTTCTCCACAAACTCCTCCGCACCGGAGAAGGCGATCTGGTTGATATATTTCTTTATTTCTTCCGCCGTCATACCGATACCGTTGTCCGATATGGTGATGGTCCTTTTATCCTTGTCATAGGCCACGCTCACCAGCGGCTCGCCCAACGGGCCATTATACTGGCCGAGAGCGGAGAGGCGCTGCACCTTCTTTACCGCATCGGTAGCATTGGATACCAGCTCCCTCAGAAATATCTCATTATCTGAGTAGAGGAATTTTTTAATGATGGGAAAAATGTTTTCCGTGTGAATGGAGATAGAACCTTTTTCGTGTGTAGCCATTTTTTTAAGTTGTTAGTCGTTAGTCGAAAGTCGTAAGTATAGGAAATTATACTATTTGCTTCCTGAATAGGTATATCAAAGAATATTCCATCCCCGGAAATTTGTCAAAATGACAGAAAATGAGCGCAAGCCGTGGCGAGAACAGGCAGAAAATTCAGTTCCCCGCGTTTCCGGAATCAACTTCCGTTTTGCTTCCGGAAACTTCGGTTTCCCTATTCCCCATGAAATTTCATATTCCCTATACCGGGGCTGATAATCAGTGGGTTAGCAAATTGAGCTTCCCCGAACTGCGGGTGGCGCAGGGAATTTCGCCACCTTGCGGATCTCCCTATCTATTACCCGAAATTCCCTATTGATCTACAGGAGCGGAAAACGGAACGGCATTTTCAAGTACTAATGAGGGATTTGCCGGCACTGATTTGCAGCAAGAATGATGCCAGATATTGGATCAGATACCTGTATAGAAAACATTAATTGCTTATTATCCAAACGAGAGTGTGTGCATATTCCGATCACACACAACTAAAACTTAAATCCTACAGAGAAAACCCCATACCCATCGTATTCCGCAATGGTCGCAGATTTTTTTGGTGGTATGGCAGTGGTCTCGTGTAGCGTAGCCGTACTACCATATATGCCCATAGACACATAGACACCGTATCCTCTTTGATTGATCTTATAACAATAGCCGGGCCCGAAAGCTATATGCATGCCCAGCAGCGACATGGTTGCATTAACAGGTTGCTTTCCTCCGTTGAACGCCAGCCCCAGGTCGGTAAAAAGAAAGAACATGCTTTTTTTGGCGCCCCAGTGCGGCCTCAGATCCAGGTAGGCTCCGGCACGGTGGTTATTATACTTCCACGTCTTTAGACTATAATAACATGCGCCGCCACCCATTTCAAAATGCGGTGTCATTTTCCGGGTATAGGTTCCGGAGAATCCGCGCGGGCCTGCTGCCACATCAATATAAAAGTTTTCTCCGCCCGGTTCCGGTGTTGTACCATCTGCATTTGTTATGGTATTGTCTTGTGCCTGTGCGAATCGGCAACAGGCCATTAATAGTACCAGCAAGTAGAGGCGTTTCATAACGAAATGATCGCTTTTATGAAAAGTAAATTTATTCATTTCCTGAATACGATCATAACTGTGGCCCGTGTACTTCCCACATGGTCAGTGTTCCGTCGTCGCACATTACGGCCATGTGTATGCCGTCGGGCGCCAGCGCTATGCCGCTTATGGGGCGCTTAGTTCTCACTATCTCCTGCATGGTGGCAAAATCCCAGTAGAGTACGCATTTATCTTCACTGCCGCACAGCACAAATTTATTCTCCGGGTCGTAGGCAATATCGGCCAGGTGCTTGTGCAGGCCGGTGACCATGGTGGCAATGGCTTTTCCCTGCAGGTCGAAGACGGTGAGTGTCTTATCCAGTTGCGCAATGGCCAGGAACTTGCCGTTAGGGGAGAGGTCCATATTCACGAGGTTGTCTGTGGGCAACTGAAAGAGTTCTGCACCGGTAGCTATATCATACACCTTCACGCCAAATGACAGGGCTCCGGTACCGAGCACCAGTTTTTTATTATCGGGGGTGATGCGCATGGCCAGTATATTGCCCTTGATGCCGTGCAGCTCGTGCAGCAGCCTGCCAGTGGCGGGGTCGTAGATGCGGTATGAATTGTCGCGGCTGCCTGTGGCCAGCAAGGTGCCATCCCTGCTGAATGCCATGGCCGTGATAGCCCCCTGCCCTGTATTGATAGATAGCTTCTTTGCCTGCTGCACATAATCATAGAGCACCACTATGCCGTCCTTATCGCCACTGGCGATGAGTGTGCCACCCGGCTGAAACAGGGAGCAGAAGACCTGCTTATTGTGATTGTGGCAGGTGGCGTATATGCCCATGCTATCTGTGCGATAGATGGTCACATTGCCCTTGTTGTCGCCGATGGCGTAATACCTGGAGTCGCTGCTGAAGCCCGTCTTCCTGCTGATAAAATAGTTCACATCCCACTTGGCGGCCCATACCGGGCTAGCCGACTGTGCGCAGGCAGGGAGGCTGTATAGCAAATTGCAGCAGAAGGCGACCAGCAGTGCGCGGCCGAATGGTAAGCGAGCCATAGCCGCAAAATAAGGCATTATGGCTGTACAAGTAACCGCTCGATGGTGCGGAATACCTCTGCTGGGAAACCCGGCTTGGCTATATGGGCATCTGCGCCGGCCTCCGCGGCCAGTTCGGCAATGTTGTACACCGAAGAGAATATGACAATGGGAATGTGGCGGTAAGCCGGATGTTCTTTCAGGTGGCGGGTGGCATCGGCCCCGGTGATCTCCGGCATCTGGTGGTCCATCAGTATCAGGTGCGGGGCGAAACGGTCTATGACTGATGTGATATCAACGGCCGACTCGCAGGTAAGCACTTCGTATCCATTGCGTGTAAGCGCCTGGCTGTATGGCATACGCACAATGATGTCATCATCTACGAGTAGTATTCTTTTGTTCTGTTTCAAGGTATGGCGGCTTTAGAGAAAATAGGGTAATGTACTTGTTGGCCTGCTACGACAGGGGAGGAGCATAACAGATCAATATCTTTCTGTAAGGCCCCCGCCTCAGGTAGTAACATAGCGGTTCTCGTAAGCGGTAGAATTTAACGGGCCGGGGTATGGTGTAGGTATAGGACATAATTCTTACTTGACCCGTGCGGGTACAAGAGCCGGCTTGTTCAGCCGCAGCCTTCTCAGCAGTAGAATGGTCAGAATAATAAGCATGGCGGATCGTTTTTTGTTGTTATGATCTGATGATACCGTATGCTTATTCGAAATAAATAGACACACCATTGAATAAAGCAACGCCATTGATCACGATCTCGTTAGGAGATACATATGATACATCTGACCTGCGAACTACAAGCCCGTCGCGAATCTCGAACTCGCTGAGCGTGCGCCTGATGGCCTGTTTGGGAGAAAGAACGCGTGCATAACCAACCCGGTTCCTGCACTCTGATTTCCTTGTTATTAAATGCATATCCACAACTTTTATGACACAAAAATACTATTAACTTCTAAATAACAAAACAATGTGTTATTGATTAACAAGTATATTAAATCATAATGTGAAGATGTTTTTTATCATTATTTGTTGCTTTTCAATGCATCACGCATACAAATAAGGGCTTCGTTGCATGGAAAAAATTTATAAATATTGTCGTGTTTGGGGCATTTCAGGGGGTGAATTGCTTAACAAAGGGGTATGACCTGTTAACAGTTCTCAGGGTTGCAGTCCTATCTCTGTCGATCGCTGCACCACCTCTCGCACGATCAGGTCCAGTTTGCGGGTGGTCTCAGCTACTCCCTCCATGATGATCTTATTAATGGGGTCGGTAAGATCATCGTAATTGAATAACTGTTCCAGCCCCAGTATGGTGGCAACAGGGCCGCGTACTTTGTGCGATTCTATGAACGCGATCTCCCGAAGCGCAGAGTTCTGTTGCTCTATCTTCATCAGGTGCTTTCGCTGGTCGGTTATATCCCGCGCGTAGCAGCTCACGCCTGTTACATTACCATCCTTGTCATGCACGGGGTTGAAGCACACAGATGTGTACCTGGTGGTATTCTCTGCCTGCACATCTTCTACCGAACGGAATGCCCGCCCGCTGAGCGCCAGTTGGTAGCACATCTCGAACTTCTCATTATACAGCCTGTCGCGTCCATTATATAATACATGGTCGCCGGCACTGAGTTCCGTACCTATAAAATGGAACACCCATTTCTTAAAGGCGGCGTTGCACGCCACTATCATGCAGTCGCGGTCCACCAGCCATATCGGATCTTCGATATGATCCAGGAGTGTATGCAACGTGCCGGCTTCTGCGGGCTGTGCGGCGGTATCTTTATTCGTTTCGGGCAATGATGTGCGAATATGAAGTCTAAAAATAACTTTTTTAGCGCGCAATCAGTATGACCGGCATCATTTACCGGGGTATTTCAGGGGTGGTTCCCGGGGCTTTCGGAGCGGGCTGCGCGGAAATTACCAACAAAGTTGTCAAAAAAACGGCTGAAACCCTTTTCTGTACTACAATAGCGCCGATTCAAAATTTGTGGATATCTTCTTGTTTCGAAATGGTCCGGGTGTGGCTTTTTCCTCTAATTTTGGTAAATAATTACAGCAAAAAAACAACTGAATATATGGCAGACGACAAATTAAAAGTATTGAAACTGGCTCTCGATAAGATCGAGAAGGACTATGGAAAAGGCTCTGTGATGATGCTCGGCGATAAGCAGGGCGATACCATAGATGTGATCAGCACCGGCTCACTGGGGCTCGATGTGGCACTGGGTGTAGGTGGCCTGCCACGTGGCCGTATCATTGAGATATATGGCCCGGAATCTTCCGGTAAAACAACCATTGCCATACATACCATAGCCCAGGCACAAAAGAAGGGTGGTATATGCGCTATCATAGACGCGGAGCACGCGTTCGACGCGAGCTACGCCCGCAAGCTGGGTGTTGATGTGGACAACCTCATCATTTCTCAGCCCGACTATGGCGAGCAGGGCCTCGAGATCGCCGACCGCCTGATCTCTTCCGGCGCGGTAGATGTAGTGGTGATAGACTCAGTGGCCGCCCTTGTGCCCAAGGGGGAACTGGAAGGAGAGATGGGCGACAGCAAGATGGGCCTGCAGGCACGCCTTATGAGCCAGGCGCTGCGTAAGCTTACCGCCACTATCTCCCGTACAGGCTGCTGCTGTATCTTCATCAACCAGCTCCGTGAGAAGATAGGTGTGATGTTTGGCAACCCTGAGACCACTACCGGTGGTAATGCACTGAAGTTCTATGCTTCCGTACGTCTTGATATCCGCCGTATCAGCCAGATCAAGGATGGTGATGTGGCCAGCGGCAACCGTGCCCGTGTGAAGGTGGTGAAGAATAAGGTAGCGCCGCCATTCCGCCAGGCAGAGTTCGATATCATCTTCGGAGAGGGCATCAGCAAGGTAGGCGAGATCATAGATATGGGTGTTGACCTGAATATACTTCAGAAGAGCGGTTCATGGTTCAGCTACAACGACAGCAAGATAGGCCAGGGCCGTGATGCGGTGAAGCAGTTCCTGCACGACAACCCCGAAGTGGCTGAAGAAATAGAAAAACGCATACGTGAGGCGCTGCAGGTAACTGCATAGTGTTTCCATATAACTGTGAATTGAAAGAAGGAACAAAAGCGCCATGCTATGCGTGGCGCTTCTCCTTTATTATATAGGCTATATAGCTTAAATGAGTATGGAAGATGATTGGCCATTTATCATTACTTTTGGCACCTGAACAATTTAACTGGTTAGCTTTTTAACCACTTTGACCTTTATGATGTCTCCCGAGCAGTTCTTCGAACTGATGCTGAAAGAACTGGAAGTGCATACCGAAATGCAGCCGTACTATAAGTTCCTGGGTAAGGAGTCATCATTGCATTTTCGCAGGAATTATTTCCTTCAGCGTCTCCGGTATATTAAGAAACACATCATTGACGAGGGTAAGAAGGATGTTTCCATCTGGGATTGTGGCTGTGGCTATGGTACCACCTGCCTGTTCCTGGCGCTGAATGGCATCAGGACGTATGGCACCACGCTGGAATTTTACTTCGATACCGTGCAAAAGCGCAAGGAATACTGGAGCCAGTACGGCGATACTTCTCTTTTTACCTGCACTTATGAGAACCTGTTTGATAATCGTCCTGCCGGTAATAGCTACGACTGGATCATTGTACAGGATACGCTGCACCACCTGGAGCCGATAGACGAGGCATTGCAGATATTCCACTCCAGCCTGAAGAAGGGTGGCCGTGTGCTCTCAGTAGAGGAGAACGGCAACAATATCATTCAGCGCATCAAGCTGTTTAAGTATCGGGGCAACAAGCGCATCATCACCATATGGGATGAGAAACTGCAAAAGGACATACTGATCGGCAACGAGAATATACGTAGCCTTGCCAACTGGGAAAAGCTATTCCAAAAGAACGGTTTTCATATTCAGGGCGATAGTGTGAACTATGTGCGCTACTACCTGCCCTTCTACTACGGTAGTAAAGATCCGCAGCAACTGATACGGCAGGAAGAACAGATACAGTCAAAACCCGGTATGCGGAGGGAATACTTCTTTTTCGGCCTCAATTTCATAGCTCAGAAAGACTAACCCGGTATAGCAGTTGTGGCATAATTATTGCGGCACTTAGTTGCACCAACATAGATACCGGGCGGCACACGAATTGCGCATTTTGCACACTGTGTAATGTTAATTTGCGCAGTTTTTTATTGAAAATCAAGGTATTAGTGCTGAAATTGCACACATGGGTTGTGAAAAAGAAAATGCGCAATTGCAGGTGTGATATCTATCGGAATTCAGACAGTATCATTATTTTTATATAAAACCGGCACTTATGGGATTTGCTTCAAGTATCACAACCGGCTGGCGGGCAGCTAAGACCAGCATGCGTATTCTGCGGGATAATAAGAAGCTGATCATATTTCCCATTATATCCGGTATCTGTATCATGGGGGTGATGGCCACTTTCTTTGCAGCACTCACAGCCCGGGAAGATTGGAACATAGATGCATTGAATGACTATGACAGTAAGGCGTTGTTCTTTGTGTTTTATGTATTTACAGTAGTTGCCGGTTTCATTTCCATATTTATGAACATGGCGCTGATGCATTGCGCCCGGTTATATTTTGAAGGAGAGCAGATAACTATTGGCAAAGGTTTGCGATTTGCAGCAGGGAGGGCCGGCACCATACTTTCATGGGTTGTCTTCTCGGCCACCATAGGCCTATTGATGCGCATGATACAGGACCGGCTGAGCTGGCTTGGTAAAATAGTAATGGCGACTGCCGGTGTTGCCTGGAGCATCGCCACATTCTTCATCATTCCTGTGCTGGCCTATGAGGATGTGGGTCCGACGGAGGCGCTCAAAAGATCGGCAGAGGTGGTGACAAAGAAATGGGGCGAGGGGCTAAGTGGTAATGTGAGTTTGTCGGCAGTTGTGTTGTTATCTATGTTACCGCTCATTGTTGTCAGTGTCGGATTATCGGAGTTGCTGAATGAAAGGGCGGGAATATATTTTATGGTGGCGGGTGTTTTTCTGCTGATAGTGGTATCCGGGGCGTTGAAGAATATTTTTGTCAGCGCCATATATCACCACATCAACGGAGGTACAAATGACCATATAAACGATAATATGGTGGATGGCCTTTTTGAGCAGCGGTAATGTGAGTGCCCGGGGATGTTCTCGCCCTGCATACTCTTTTTAACTTTTTAAATTTCCATTATCTGCCTTTGCACAGGCTTTAGGGGTGGAATTTTCAATATCTTTGTTTTCTTTCATTACATGCATGTAATAAATATATTTGAATGAAGCGTTTAGCGATTTTGGGGTCAACGGGTTCTATAGGTACGCAGGCATTGGAGGTGGTGGCGGAGAACCCGGGGCTGTTTGAGGTGGAGGTGCTGAGCGCGCATAAAAATGCGGCACTGCTGATAGAGCAGGCTAAGCGCTTCAAGCCTAACGCGGTAGTAGTGACCGACGAGGAGAAGTACAGGCAGGTGAAGGATGCGCTGATGATGCTGCCGATAAAAGTTTTCTCCGGACAGAAGGCGCTGTGCGAGGTGGTGCAGTGGGATAGCGTGGACCTGGTGCTGGGCGCCATCCTGGGTTTTGCGGGTTTGCATTCTGTGCTGGCGGCGGTAGATGCGGGTAAGCCTGTGGCGCTGGCCAATAAGGAAACGCTGGTGGTGGCCGGAGAACTGGTGATGCAGCGGGCACGTGAAAAACGTGTACCCATAATACCGGTAGATAGCGAACACTCTGCTATATTCCAGTGCATAGCTGGTGAGGACATCCACAAGGTAGAGAAGGTGATACTGACGGCGAGCGGCGGGCCGTTCCTGGGCAGGAAGCCGAACTACCTGGTAAATGTAAAGGCATCGCACGCGCTGCAGCATCCTAACTGGAGCATGGGCGCCAAGATAACAATAGACAGTGCCACGCTGATGAATAAAGGGCTGGAGATGATAGAGGCGAAATGGCTTTTCTCATTAGATAACGACCAGGTGGAAGTGGTGATACATCCGCAATCCATTATTCATTCCATGGTGCAGTTTATGGATGGATCTGTGAAGTCGCAGATGGGGCTGCCCGATATGAAGCTGCCGATACAGTATGCGCTGGCCTTCCCCAACAGGATAGCCAACAACTACAAGCGGCTGGACTTTAAGGAATATTCAAAGCTTACGTTTGAGCAGGCAGACTACAAGACCTTCCGCAACCTGGCCATTGCAAGAGATGCTATGTATAAAGGAGGAAATGTGCCTTGTGTGCTCAACGCGGCCAATGAGATGGTGGTACACGCCTTCCTGCAGAACAGGGTAGGGTTCCTGGAGATGAGCGACATGATAGAGAAGACAATAGAGTGTGTGCCATTCATAGAGCATCCTACTATGGAAGACTATGAGCAGAGCGATGCCGATGCGAGATCGTACGCGGCTGAGTTCCTGAAGAAGAGCCAGTTGTCCATATATTGATCCCTGATACGATGTCGGGGACAATGAATGAGTTTGAGTACAGATCAGCGAAAGCTGAAACAATAAATGAAAATTACCCGGGCATAAAGTTTGCCCGTTAACTTAAAAATAGAAATGCATTTGAATACGCTACTGTTAATGTCAGCTACTACGAGTAAGGTGCTGCAGTTGTTTGCCTCGCTGTCATTACTGATCATTCTCCATGAGTTCGGACACTTTTTCTTTGCCCGCCTTTTCAAGACGCGCGTGGAGAAATTCTATCTGTTCTTCGATTTTCTCTTTCCTTTCTCGGGATTGCTGAACTTTTCGTTGTTCAAGAAGAAAAGCGGGGATACAGAATACGGGATTGGCTGGTTTCCCCTGGGAGGCTATGTGAAGATATCGGGCATGGTGGATGAGAGCATGGACAAGGAGCAGATGGCACAGCCGCCGCAGCCATGGGAGTATCGCAGCAAGAAGGCATGGCAACGCCTGTTCATTATGCTCGGTGGTATCATCGTCAATGTGATCGTGGCCATAATTATCTACATCACGGTGTTCAGTGTATATGGTGAGGAGTACCTGCCCGCACAGAACGCAAAGTTTGGTATCATGGTAGATAGCGTAGGTAAGTCCATTGGCCTGCGCAACGGGGATATGGTGATGGCGATAGACAACAAGCCGGTTGACCGCTTTGATAATATTGTTCCTGACCTCATCATGAACGAAGCAAAGACGATACAGGTGAAGCGTGACGGACAGGATGTGAGCCTAGAAGTGAAACCCGGCACAGTACATTCCATCATCACCGGTAAGAAAGGTTCTTTCCTTAATGTGCGTACGCCTACTGTGATAGAAGATGTGACCAAGGGCACCGAGGCCTCGAAGATGGGCTTTCAGAAGGGTGATAGTGTGATCGCCATGAATGGTGTTCAGACGCCGTACTTCGATCAGTTCGACAGCCTGAAGAAGACGCTGGCGGGTCAGCCGATAACCGTGACCGTAGTGAGAGGCGGGCAGGAGCAGACACTGAGCGGTACTATGCCCGACAACAAGATGCTGGGATTTGCCAGGTACTCCCCATACCGCTATTTCAAGACCGAAAAGATCAGGTACAGTATTGTGCAGGCCATAGGCAAGGGCACTATGTACACTTTCGAGAAGTTTGGCGATTATGTGGGTCAGTTTAAGATGATCTTTACCTCTAAGGAGATCAAGGCAAGTGAGAGCCTGGGCGGTATCATCAGCTTTGGAAAGATATTCCCCGACGAGTTTGATATGGAGCGCTTCCTGATGCTGACGGCATTCATTTCCATTATCCTTGCCTTTATGAACCTGTTGCCGATACCGGGCCTTGATGGCGGTTATGTGATCTTCCTCTTGTTTGAGATGATCTCCGGCAGAAAGGTAAGCGAGAAGGTAATGGAGCGGGCTACAACTGTAGGGCTGGTGTTACTGCTCACACTGATGGTCTATGCCAACGGGCTTGATATTTTCAGGTTGTTCAAAAAATAATTCTTAGCAGGTAGTAATCTCCCGTTATCATATGCTTCAACAGAATATAAAAGTGGCGGCAGATGCCATGGTGTTCAGTAAGAGCAGCGGCACTTTACAGATATTGCTGGTTCAGCGTAAGAATGATCCGGGCAAGGGTATGTGGGCATTTCCCGGAGGCTTTGTGGAGGATGATGAAGAGCTGGAGGCTGCCGCTATCCGCGAGTTGCAGGAAGAGACAGGGCTGGTGCTTGAGTCTATGGAGCAGATACACGCATTTGGTAAGGTGGGCCGCGACCCGCGCTTCCGTACCATATCAGTTAATTTCTACGCTTTTGCCGACGCAGACGCGCAGCATGTGGCCGGCAGCGATGATGCCGCTGATGCACGCTGGGTAAACGTAAAGGATATACATGAAATGGCCTTTGACCACAAGGAAGTCTTAGACTTCTGCCTGGAAAAACTGGGCATTAAAGCGCAATGACGGGTAGCCCCTACGGGGCAAATGAAATTCTACTGATACTTTGCTACAAACAGGTAACTCCTACGGAGTGATCGTGTGAGATTCTATTCAAAGAATGCTGCAAACAGGTAACTCCTGCGGAATAATTGGGTAGCCCGATTGGGTAAGTGAAACTCTACTGATACTATGCTACAAACAGGTTACTCCCCTACAGAGTAATGTGGTGTCTTATCTATGTGTAGATGAGGATCACTTCATGATCACCTGTACGGTCTTGCGGGTTTCCTGCCTGAGCAATATCTGCTTGCCCTTTGTCAACTCTTCTATCACCTCAGGTGTATAGTGTCGTACAGTAAGCAGGCTCACGTTATCGTTGATAGATACTTTGTAGTCTTTGCTCAGGGCTTCCATCAGCATTTTGATCTTGTCTTCGCGATTGTCCACGCTGGCAACAAAGCTGATGGCGGCATTCTGTATCAGGTTGATCTTGATCTTGAGGTCGTGGAAGATGCTGTATAGTTTGCTCAGGTTGTCTTCGGTAATGAACGAGAAGTCCTTGGTGGTCACCTGCACCAGCTCCTGGTTCTGCTTCAGTACAATAATAGGAGGGTAGTGCGGGTCGGCTATCTCGCCTTTTATCACAGAGCCTTGCAGGTTCTTATCGAGAAAGCACTTTACATAGAGTGGTATGTTGTAGTTCTGTAGCGGCTTAATGGTCTTGGGGTGAATGATCTGCGCGCCATAGAACGCCATTTCTATCACTTCGCTGTAGGTGATGGCATCTATTTTTACCGTATTCGGGAATAGTTTCGGGTCTGCGTTCTGAAGCCCTTCCACATCCTTCCATATGGTCACAGACTCCATGTGCAGCATAGCGGCAAGTATAGCTGCCGTATAGTCGGAGCCTTCCCGGCCCAGGGTCACAGAGTTACCTTCTTCAGTAGCACCAATAAAGCCCTGCGTGATGACGATCTTGCCTTGCTTCAGGATATTGCCGAGGATAGATTCAGCATTGTGTTTGGAATAAGCCCAGTCCACCACACCGTCCCGGTAGGTATGGTCTGTGCGAATGACATTGCGCACATCGACCCATTCGTTCGTCACATTGTTCTGGGTCATGAAGAAGCCGAACATACGCGTGGACAACAATTCGCCCATGCACACGATCTGGTCGTAAGAGTAGTCGTACCTGGTGTTATCTACATTGTGTGCAGCGCGCTCCAGTTCGGCAAACAGGTCTTTAAGCGCTATGGCAGCTTTTGGATACTGTTCGTCATTCAGCAGCGAGCGGGCATAGTCAATATGTTGCTGCTCCAGTTCCTGAACCAGTTTCAAGGCTTCGGGCTTATTTCCCTTGCAGGCTTCATTGACTATTTTCTCCAGTGCATTGGTGGTCTTACCGAGAGCAGACATGACAATGAGTACCGGTTCTTTTTCGTCGCTGATAATGGGCAGTATGGCGGCCATTCTGCCTGCATCTGCTATAGATGCTCCTCCGAATTTGAAAACGCGCATGAGTATTGAAAAGTGGAATTTAGAAATGTAAAATTAAAAAAGTTAAGGAGTTATGCGGGATGTTGTCAGATCACCTTCTTGCCCTTCATCGCGTCCTTGAGCGCGGCATCCATGACCCGCTCAGCATACGGGCGGCTGATGTCGTTCAGTAGCTCCACCTCGTTATGGATGCGATCCTTATCCTTAGCGGCTATCGCATCACGAAGTAGCTGCATGTGCTCACGGGTAAGTGCCATTTCATCAGCGGTCAGCACTTCATTATGCTTGACGATGAACTTTTCCGTGGTTTCCAGCATCTGCTCTGCTTCAGTTGTAGCTTCTACCAGTGCACGGGTCTTAATGTCGTCCTTGGCATGGGTCAGTGAGTCGAGCAGCATCTGCTCTACCTGGTCGTCCGTAAGGCCATACTGGGGTTTTACGTCAATGCTTTGTGCTACACCACTACGTAGTTCTGTAGCGCTCACCTTAAGTATGCCATCGGCATCTATAAGGAATGTCACCTCCACTTTGGCCATACCGGCGGGCATAGCGGGAATGCCGGTGAGGTTGAATTCTGCCAGCTTGCGGTTGTCCTGTACAAGATCACGTTCGCCCTGGTACACGGAGATGCGCATACCGCTTTGTCCATCCTTCTGAGTGGTGTACTGGCGGCCGGCTTTTACCGGTATCTTGGAATTCCTGGGGATGAGCACATCCATTAGCCCGCCCATGGTCTCTATACCCAACGACAGCGGGGTGACATCGAGCAACAGCATCTCTGTATTGTTGCCGGCAAGGATATCTGCCTGAACTGCGGCTCCGAGTGCAACCACTTCATCAGGGTTCAGGTCATCATGAACTTCCCTTCCGAAGAATTTCTTTACACTTTCCTTTACGAGCGGCACACGCGTGGAACCACCAACCATGACAACGGCGTCTATCTGCTGTGTCGTCAGGCCTGCATCGTGCACGGCATTGGCACATGCGGTGATAGTGCGATCTACCAAAGGCTGAATAAGTTCGTTGAATTGCTGTTTTGTAATACTCACAGGTTTGCCACCAACAGCACCTGAGAAGGCGTCATTTGAAGACAGGTTTTTCTTGGCTTCTTCCGCCGTGATACGGAGTTCCTGCATTCCGGCCTTATCTGTTTCCTGTATGCCCAGCTCTTTGTTCCAGTGCTGTGCCAGCGTGCGGTCCATATCGTCGCCACCGAGGTAGGTGTCGCCATTGGTTGACAGTACCTCAAAGATGCCATTATTAATGGTAAGTATGGATATGTCGAAAGTGCCACCACCGAGGTCATAAACGGCGATGGTCTTTTCAGTAGCGTGTTTTGTGCCAAGACCATAGGCAAGGCTGGCAGCCGTAGGCTCGTTCACTATACGCAGCACATCGAGGCCCGCGAGGCGACCGGCATCACGCGTAGCCTGCCGCTGAGCGTCATTGAAGTATGCAGGCACCGTGATCACTGCCTTGGATATGCTCGTCTTCAGAATATGTTCAGCACGGGTCTTTAGTTCTCTCAGTATGTAAGAGGACAGCTCTATCGGTGTGTAAAATTTATCACCGACCTGTATCTTGACCAATGCATCGGTGCCATCATCTATAATATTATATGCAAAGAACCCGGCATCCTTGCTTACATCTTTGTAAGATTTGCCCATAAGGCGCTTCACAGAATATATGGTGCGGCCGGGCTGAGCAACCAGTAGATCTTTGGCAGCATTGCCAACAGTTACATTGCCATAGGTATCGAAATGAACGATCGAAGGCACCAGCGTTAGTCCGTCTATCTCCCGGAGGGCTATTGGTTCATGGGTATCTGTCTTAACGATAGCAATGAGGCTATTGGTAGTGCCCAGGTCAATCCCCACTATTGTATCTTCTTGCAGCAAGCTGCCTGTGGCAATATTTATAGCAACTTTGGCCATGTGTAAAAATTATTGAGCCGCAAAGGTAAATCATTTCATGTCTTTGAACTTTGTCGTATATTGGTTGTGGTTTATATGAATGTAGTGTCTTAATAATATGGATCCGCGCTTGTGTATCAATGACTTAGATGCAATTGACCAATGAGAGCTGCTATTATGGACAACTGTTCTACAATACAATGACAATAGACGAAGAAAAAGGAAGTTTTAGAAGCTACCTGGTAAGCAACAAAAAGCTGATCAGGCTGGCCTCAATAGTGTCTGTGTTATTCTTTCTGTTTCTAAAGATATTTTTCCCCTATCCTGATCTATATTCGGACTCATTGAATTATGTGTTGTGGGCGAAAGATGATTTTACGGTTGCTTACCGGCCAATGGGTTATTCACATTTTCTGCAACTGGTACATGCATTCTCACATGGGTATAATGCAATAACCTGTATTCAGTATCTTCTTTTTTTCGTAACGACGACATACCTGTTGTTGAGTGCTGATCACCTTATCGGGTTGCCAGGTAAATTCAGGGGGATATTAATGGTAGTATCATTGGCTAACCCTTTATTGTTATTTCAGACCAATATGATATCCAGTGATAGCCTGTTTTGTTCGCTGACGGTCTTGTGGTTCACGCTTTGTCTGTGGGTGCTTAAGAAAGGAACATTGTGGGCATTGGTTGCGCAGGCGTTTGTGCTGTATCTCTGTATAGAGGTTAGGTATACAGCTCTTTTTTACCCGCTGATCGCTGCCGTCGCGTTTGTGGCAAGCTATACCAAGCTGATATACAAGATATCCGGAATCACACTTACTGCATCTATAGTATTCTTTGCGATTGAGCAGCAGAAAGACAAAACTGAGCAAGTACTCCAGGTAAGGATGTTCTCGGGATTTGCCGGCTGGCAAGTAGCTAACAATGCGCTATACTGCTACAAGCATATAAAGATAGATAACAATGACCTTCCCAATGTTCGTACTCAATTCATTAACCGGATGGTGGAGCAGTATATTGACTCCATGGGCAGTCACGATGAGGTGGGTTCCGATTTTATATGGGCTCGGCGGTCACCACTGAAGTTATGCTGTGTTGTGCTTTCAAAGAAAAGTAAAATAGATTATTTCCTCGCGTGGTTCGTCACATCTGAGGAACTGAATAACTATGGATGGTATATCATAAAGAAATTCCCTTTTGCTTTCGCCCGTTATTTTATCTGGCCGAACACGAAAAAATATTTTTACCCTGATAAGGAAGCTATGTCCGATTATAATTGTGAGCAGTCAGTGCTGCCAGATGATATGAAAGTGTGGCTGGGTATGGATGTGAACAAGCCAGTATGCAGGATACCGCATATGCAGCAATACATAATTATGCTGATGCCGGCCGTATCGGGAATACTCAATCTATTGGCGATATTTGTCTTATTGATAACAGGGGCTGATCATGTAAGCAAGCGGAAACAAACTGCCAGGGACTCATTATTCTTTATTATGTGGAGCATATTCTATGTTACTTTCATGGCATTCACAATTTTTGCGGCAGCAGTGAACCTGAGATTCATGGATGCAATGTTTGTGCTGGCGCCGGTGGCCACTATTATTTTGTGGCAGCAGAGAAAGTTTAATGAGCGGAAGACGTCTCAATGACCCAAATCCGGTCGGCATCTTCTTTGCGGATGCTCAGGTAGTAGCCTGCAATCTGTATGGCCATTGGGTCGCCCATGGGGGCTATCATTTCTACCCATACCGGTTCGCCGGGAATACAACCCATTTCCATCAGTGTAAGCTGAAAATCACTTTCTTCATGGCTTTTGATCACTGCCTTTGTACCTTTTGCCAGTTGTGATAAACGGATGACCCTTTCTTCCTGCACATTCATTGCCGCAAAATTAACGATTACTAACGCTAACTTTGTCATAATAGCGGCACAATGAAGAACGATATAGCAAAGAAAGAAGATATAATAAGACTTGTTGATACTTTCTACAGCAAGGTGAGGGAAGATGATCTGCTTGGCAGCATCTTTAACACTATGATTGCAGACCGCTGGACGGAACACCTGGAGAAGATGCACCTTTTCTGGGGCTCTGTGCTACTGGATGATCCGGGATATACAGGGAATACTGTGAAACGGCATGTGGATGTTGACAAAAAGATGCCTTTCGGAAAAGAGCATATGGACCGGTGGCAGGCTCTATGGGGCGAAACGATTGACAGGATGTTTGAAGGAGAAAAGGCCGAGCTCGCCAAACACAGGGCTATGCTTATGGGACATCTTATAGGTATAAAAGTGGAAATGGGCAGGGAAGGTAAATTAATCATGTAAACGATGAACACATTCACGATTTCGGGGCAGTTGGTAGATCTGTTCAACAGGAGAATATTTCCCGCAGAGGTCACTGTAGTTAATGGCGTGATCTCTGGTATCAGAGAAACGGATAACGCGCCCGCTCAGTACCTTATGCCGGGGTTTACAGATGCCCATATACACATAGAAAGCTCAATGCTGGTGCCGACAGCCTTTGCCCGGATGGCCGTAGTGCACGGATCCGTTGCTACAGTGTCTGACCCACATGAGATAGCGAATGTATGCGGCATGGAAGGGGTGCAGTATATGATAGACAACAGCAAGCGGTCGCCCTTTAAGTTTTTCTTTGGTGCACCATCCTGTGTGCCGGCGACGGGGTTTGAGACCGCCGGAGCCACGCTTGATGCAGATGCGGTAGAAGAGCTACTCCGGAACCCGGAGATCCGCTACCTGTCTGAAATGATGAATTATCCCGGCGTGCTGAATAAGGATGCCCGGGTAATGGCTAAGATCGCTGCGGCTAAAAAGGCGGGTAAGCCTGTGGATGGCCACGCCCCCGGATTAAGAGGAGAGGTGGCTGCCGCCTATGCTGCTGCGGGAATATCTACAGACCATGAGTGTTTCACACTGGAGGAAGCGCTGGATAAAGTGAAAGCCGGAATGAATATCCTCATCAGGGAGGGGAGTGCCGCGAAAAATTATGAAGCATTATGCGATCTGCTGAAGTTGCACCCTGACCGGGTTATGTTCTGCAGCGATGATAAACACCCTGATGAGCTGATACTTCATCATATCAATGGCCTCGTGAAACGCTCTCTTGCCAAGGGGTATGACCTGTATGATGTGCTACGCGCAGCATCTGTGCACCCTGTGCTGCATTACGGATTGCCGGTAGGGTTACTAAGAACAGGCGACCCTGCCGATATGATCGTAGTGAATGACCTGCAGCAGTTTGATGTGCTGCAAACCTACATTGACGGGGTATTGGTTGCTGAAAGCGGGAAATCGCTGATAAGCTCTGTGAAGGCCGAAGTGATCAATAATTTCATAGCAAGGACAAGAACACCCGAGGAGTTCAGGTTCAGGGCATCTGCCGCTGGTCCGACTTTAAGAGTGATAGACGCGATCGAAGGGCAATTGGTGACCAATATGAGTGAATTGCCCGGCAAGGTTGCAGATGGTAATATCGTTAGTGACACCGAAAAGGATATCCTGAAAATAGTGGTGATAAACCGCTATGAAGAAAAAGCAACACCTGCGATAGCCTTTATCAGGAACTTCGGATTAAAAAAGGGTGCGCTTGCCTCTACTGTGGCGCACGACTGTCATAATATCATAGCTGTAGGCGCAGATGATGATAGCATTTGCGCGGCAGTGAATGCCCTGGTAGGATGCAAGGGAGGCATAGCTGTAGCAAGGGATAGTAATACTACCGAACATATACCACTGCCGATAGCCGGGCTGATGTGTGCAGAAGACGGGCATACCATTGCCGTGGCATACACTAAATTGAACGGCACCTGTGCTGAATTGGGTTCCAGGCTTCATGCACCTTTCATGACGCTCTCGTTTATGGCGTTGCTGGTGATACCGGCACTGAAACTAAGTGACCTGGGTTTGTTTGATGGAAGTAAGTTCGAGTTTGTAAGTGTGGAGAAATAAGGGGTTATTTAACCCCCATAAAAGGCGTCACCTATTGTTTAAATTCTCTGTGACATAAAGCACATTATGGGATATACCATGACTTTTCCCGGAACAAAGATCGCCTCATAAAAAAAAACGCCGGGCGAAACCGGCGGTCATTTATCTCAAAAACAAAACAGTCTTTAAGGGTTAGTAATGTGTTTGATAATTAGGTTCTTTTAAAAGGCCGGAGCAACTGTCTCAAAAACAAGGTAGAGAAACAGTTGCCCGGATATGATCAGTTATTTGATGTCAGATTAGTTGTAGTTAACAGTTACCGGTACAGCAGTAGAGTTGGTGTAAGTACCGGCAGCCTGAGCAGCAGCAACACTAAGTGTAGCACCTACGTAGAGTGTCTGTGTACCACCGGAGCTCAAAGTACCGGTAGAAGACGGGTTGCTGGTGAAAGAACCTACGCTCATTGTGTGCGAGCTACCGTCGGTCAGCGTAGCGCTTGTAGGCAGTGTGATAGCGTAAGTGTAGCCAGGCTCACCTGATACTGCGAATTCAGCAGCGGCAACAGTACCTGTAGTAGCAGGGAGTGTAACACCACCGGAACCGCCGGTAGTACGGGTGCCTGAAGCAGAGAGGATAACGGTACTGAAGTAGAACCGGATACAGCGATGTTACCGTTCATATCCACAGATTTAGAGATAGCGATGGGTGTGATGATGAGCAGTAGCAGAAGCGGTAGCAGAAGCCTGAGCGAAAGATTTGTCAGAAGCGATAACTGCGATGGCTGCGATGGCGAGAACTTTTACGATGTTTTTCATTTTGTTTTGTTTTTGAGTTGTTTAAGAATGTTTTGTTTTTGTTTGTTGTTTGACAGGAATATTGCGAATTACGTGCCAGAGTTATAAACAACTGAAAATCAATGAAATAGAATTGTGGCACACCTTCGTTTATTCCGCATGGCGGATGATTTTTCCGAAAAATGGAATATTTCCGACCAAATAATATGCTTTAACAAGGATTTCTGATAAGAGGGGATAAGTGCACTGAAGCTTTGGCACGCTTTTGGTAATACAATTAATAAGACAAGCAGGCATGCAAACACCTGGAGAGACAGGTTAAATAAATGCCGGGCATGATCTGAAAGAGGTGCGTAATGTCTTTATCCGGGGAGTGGGTGGCCCGGTTAAGAACAGGGTGCACCTTTTTTGTTGATGCGGCAGGAGAGTATCTTTATAGTATGAAATATCTGTCGTTTCTTCTGTTGATCGTTCTTTCCTCCTGCAAGACCAAACAAAGGGTTGACCTGTTGCTGCACCATGGCAAGGTATATACTGCAGATAGCGCATTCCATATTGAAGAGGCGATAGCGGTAAAGGATGGTAGGATAGTGGCAGTAGGCAAAAATGAGGAGCTGCTCAATAAATATGCTGCAGACAGCATAGTGGATATTGCCGGCAAGCCGGTGTACCCGGGATTTATAGATGCACATGCACACTTTGTAGGCTACGGCAGGGGGCTGTTTGAAGTGAATCTATATGACTGTAAAGACTGGAACGAAGCCATAGCGCGTGTCCGTAAGTTTCATGAAGAGCACCCATCGCAGTATTGGATAAGAGGGCGCGGGTGGGATCAGAATAAGTTTCCGGGACATGCATACCCTGATAATGGTGGCCTGAATAAACTGTTTCCCCAAAATGCAGTATTGCTGCAACGTGTGGACGGACATGCGGCGATAGCTAATGATGTGGCATTGAACATAGCCGGCGTTAAGGCGGGGCAAACATTGACAGGTGGTGAGATAGAAGTGAAGGGCGGCAGATTGACCGGAGTACTGATAGACAATGCGGTAGATCTTGTCACAAAAAGAATCCCTGAACCTTCTAAAGCGGATTACGAGCAATGGCTGACTGCAGCACAAAAGAATTGTTTTGCACAGGGGCTGACCACGATAACGGATTGTGGCCTGATGTACACAGATGTAAATATTATTGACTCCCTGCAGCAGGAAAATAAATTGCAGATGAGGCTGTATGTGATGCTCAGTGACGATACCGCAAACTATAACCGTTACCTGGAAAAGGGGCCTTACAAAACAGACCGGCTGTTTGTAAAGGGGATAAAAGCATATGCCGACGGAGCCCTGGGCAGCAGAGGCGCATGCCTGTTGCGCCCTTATAACGATAAGACGGGATGGAACGGATTCCTGCTGAGTAAACCGGAACATTTTGATTCGCTGGCGGCCATGTTGCTGAATACAGACTTTCAACTGTGTACTCATGCGATAGGCGATAGCGGTAACAGAGTAGTGCTGACTATCTATAACAAATACCTGAAGGGAAGGAATGACAAGCGCTGGCGGATAGAGCATGCACAGGTAGTGAATGAAAAGGACTTTGGCTTGTTTGGCAAAGCTTCAGTGGTTCCTTCTGTGCAGCCTACACATGCCACAAGTGATATGTATTGGGCAAAGGACCGGATAGGAGAAGAAAGGCTGAAGGGTGGGTATGCGTATAAGCAACTGATGGATCAGAATGGCTGGATACCATTGGGTACGGACTTTCCTGTAGAGGAAATATCACCGGTCAAGACATTTTATGCCGCAGTGGTGCGAAAGGATGCGAAGAACTTTCCCGAGGGGGGATTTCAGAAAGAGAATGCGCTGACGAGGGAGCAGGCACTTCGCGGCATGACCATATGGGCAGCCAAGGGTGATTTCCTGGAGCAGGAAGTAGGCAGTATAGAACCCGGTAAGAAAGCAGACATAGTGATACTGGACAAAGACCTGATGCAGGTGGCTGAAAGCGAGCTGCTGAATGTGAAGGTTATGGGGACTTATGTGGGAGGGAAGAGGGTTTATTGATATTAGCCTGAAAATTCATAACAAATACAGGTAGATAAGCATGTTAATTAATACCTTTATACAAAACGATTACTTTATGTCTGATATTTCTTTGGATGATAAGAAATTTGCTAGCGTTGCCCACACAGGTTATTTAGGAACTATTGCAGTTGACAATGAAGTTGGTAGGTTTCTAGATAAAATAGGAATACCAAGTGGATATGGTGTTGCAGGCTTGAGAATTAATATGGGTAATATCCAAGACTTAACCGAACTAAGAAACTGTCCTGTTGACATCGTATTACATAAAATGGGTGAAAGCAATTGGGAATATTCGACTGTGACTAGGTCTGTTAATTTGCAAGAGTTGCTTTCGGCTTCAATTAATATTGAAATAAGACTGGCAACTCAAAGTAATTTTAGACGAGATAGAATCGATTGGGACAGTTTAGATGAACTAAATGAAGATGTATAATTTACAAGATCAAATAGTGCGATGAAAAATATATTTTTTTGTTTGTTTATGCTAGCAAGCTCCATTTCATTTGGGCAGAAACTTACACTGAATGAACTTATTAAACTCTCAAAATGCAATGATGATGACTTTGATACTTATGTAACTACTAAAGGATATAAGTTTTGGAAAACAGAAGTAGAGAACTCTTATTCATCTCCTGCAACAATAATAAATTATGCGTATAACCAAAATGGTTCAGACCAAAGAGCTTCTTACTTTGTTATGAAATTGAACTTTGAAAACGGCGTTTGTCAAGCATCCTTTCAAACGTCGTATAAGGTTGATTATCTATCAATAAAAAACCAATTGAAATCAGGTGGCTACATTTTTGATAAGTCAAGCAACGATGAAAATGGAGCAAATTATCTAACATATCATAAAGGCAAAATTAGAGTTGGTTTGATTTCTTTACAGGGAGCCAATGCGTATGATGAGTTGATAACTGGATACAAGGTAGTCGTTTGGGTTATAAAATAATGATCATTTCTTTTCTTCCTCTTCCTTGCCGCCTATATTGAATAGCCTATAAGCAAGGGTTTTTCCTGCCTCGTCTGCCTTCTGCCATGCAAATGTTTGTTTAGGAACGATCGTATTTCCCGACCGGTCTATAACATAGTAGGTTATTGTTTTTTTATTACCGGCAGCATGGAATGAAACGTAAGCATCGGGGGCGGGAACGCTAAGATCTGTGACCCAATTGATGTTGCAGGAGCGAAGGCTGTTCTCCACTTCTTTGTCAGTTGTTCCGGTGACATGGAGGTTCATGTTCATTTGCATGCCGGTAAACGGTACGAGTTGCGGATAGAACTTGTACATACGATACAGCCAATCATTCTTTGCGGCCTCGTTCTTGTCATGCGCGGCACATTCTGCTTCGGCCTGGTAAATACGTGCTACGAATAGTTTCTCATATTCGGGATCGACATTGGGATCCAACCGTACCCGTTCGAGTATCTTCTTTCCTTCGTCGTATTTTCCCTGCTGCATTTTAAGACGCGCAACGAACAGCGCAAAATACTTGCGTATGCGCTCCCTTTTCTCATTTACCGCTTCCTGCTCAAAACGGCGTACAAAGAAATTGGTACTGAAATCGTGTATCAGGTACCAGATCTCATCCCATGATACGGTACTTTCTGTAGAGAACAGCTTGTAGATAACCCGGTCGCGCTCGGGGTTTTGGGCGAACTGGTTGATGATGAGAAACTGCTGCAGATATTTGTCGCTCATCTTTCGCGACATATCCAGTAAGACTGATGGGTTGTACCACCAGTTGCGGTGCTCGAATTTATCCATCTCCCACGACAGTTCCTTGCCGATGAGTTTCAGTAACTGAATACTGAAGTCATAATGGCTTTGCCCCAATGTGGTGCCTATGTGCAACTCTTTGAATTCGGCTGCTTTGTCGGCATAGCGTTGGGATTCGCTCACCTGGCCGTCATAGAGCATGGCACGGGCGAGGGCTATATTGTACCAGCCGTACCCCGGTGTGGAACCTGCCGCCTTTATCATATCCCTCGCCAGCACTATTGACCGCTTGGTATTGGCTTTGTACAGATCGAGGATGGAAGTATAGTATGCCCATTCCTGCAGCCGTTTGTCGCTCATGTCCTGTTGGGATGCTATACGATACTCTTCTTCGGCAGTTCTGAAGTTGCCGCAGGTTACGAGGAAGTTGGCGTAGTTATTGTGTGGCAACCTTCCGGCTTCGCGCATGAGACCAAAATAGTGATCTGCGGAATCTATGTTGAACGCGTATGCATACAGCATGTTCTTGTAGTGATACACAGACATCCATTCGCGCTGCTCATAGCCTGGGAAGAATTGTTTCAGTTGTTCATTGATCTTCCTGTTGCGGACGATCTTCCTCATACCGGAATCGAGATAGCTGTTTGCCAGCTTTTCATTGGCCTCTATAGAATTCTTTAAGAACGGATATTTCAGGCTCGTATAGAAGCGGTTTCTGTGAATGGTCCAGGCAAGAAAATTATACGTATCCATGTACCAGTCCATCTGGAGGTTCCATTTCTGCGTTCTTCTGAGCAGTGCAAATGCCTTATCGGGTTGTTCGGTATTGTTATAGCACTGCATCAGGTAGTAGGCTATCTGGGTATAATCGAGCATGATAAAGCGAATAGGGTAGAAGACCAGCAACTGATCTGTTCTGGTAGAAAGCGCTTTGGCATAGTCGTGTTCCAGGAGGTTCAGGGCCCGCTCCAGCGGCACTGCTGCATTCTTGTAGCCAAGGTAGTCGGCAGAGTGATTGAATTTATAGATGCCTTCAAACATCCATCCTACATAGTAAGTGCTGTCTATGCGCTTGAACTCCCGTGAACGAGGCAGCGCGTCCTCGCTCTCGGGGCTTTCTATCATTCTTTTGGCATCAATATTGAAATAGCGTTCCGACATTTTGTTCTGCGGATGCGGTGGCATCAGCTGCGGTGGCAGCATTGGCTGCTGTGGCGCAGGCTGCGGTTGCCTGGTCTTTTTCTTGCCGGTGCTGAGGTCCTGGGAAAAAGCAGTAGCTGCACACAGCAGTAACGCTATGATACCTGTTGGAAAAAGCAGCTTTTTATAGTCAGCTATCAAGATGACAAATCATTTATCAGGTCAACCGGGTAATTATGCATAAAGCTTCAGGCGCGCCAGGCGTTCCGTTTCCTTGCCTATGATGCCTGCCAGAGCTTTTTGTTTTCCATCTTTATTCCTGTAGATGAGGCGGTGTTCCAGCACAGCTACTGATATGTCCTTTACATCGTCCTCAATGACAAAGGTGCGTCCCTGCACAAGCGCGTAGGCCCTCAGGCAACGCAGGAAAGCAATACCACTACGGGTGGAAGCGCCCAGTGAGATATCCTGGTGTTCACGTGTGCCGCGCACTATATTGCTCACAGAGCGGATGATCTCATCGTGCACAAATACTTCTGAAGCCTGTTGTTGCAATGCCAGTAAATCCTGCATACTCAGTACCTGTTGTATGTTGCGGAGGTTGCCGGCGATATTCAGATAGTCGCGGTAGATATTCAGCTCTGTGTCTTCACTTACGTATCCGAATTGTATCTTCATAAAGAAGCGGTCGAGCTGGGCAGCGGGTAGCGGGTAGGTTCCTTCCATCTCTATCGGGTTTTGCGTAGCGATAGAAAAGAACAGCTTTTCCAGCTTCAGCGTGGTATCGCCAACGGTCACCTGGTGTTCGGCCATTGCTTCCAGCAGCGCGCTCTGCACCTTGGGAGAGGCGCGGTTTATTTCATCTGCCAGTAGTATGTTGCAGAACAGCGGGCCTTTCTTGAACACAAACTCTTTATTGCGGTCATCGAAAATATGTGAACCGATCAGGTCCATAGGCAGCAGGTCGGGGGTGAACTGGATACGCTTAAAGATCACATGCTCGCCGTCCTTGCTTCCGCTGATGGATTCTGCCAGTGTTCTGGCCAGCACGGTCTTTCCTGTGCCGGGATTGTCTTCCATCAATATATGCCCGCCGGCAAGGAGGCAAGTGATCACCAGTTCCAGTTGTTTGCGTTTGCCACGAATGACTGTCTCTACATTATCAACCAGGCGCTGAATAGACCCGTTGGCGTCAAAGCTCATTGGTTCCGATATGGGGTCGCTCATAAGTATAATTAGTTATACAAGTTTACATATTAATAGCATAGTAAAACAAACGGGGCTTATAATTTTTTGTGAAATAGAATTGAATTAACAGACCGGGGGGTGATAACCCCTAGCGACGCCTGTTCGTTAGGCATTAATTTATTAATTTAGCCACCATATTATGATCTACAGAAGTAAAGCCCCACTGAGAATAGGACTTGCCGGCGGAGGTACGGATGTCAGCCCTTATTGCGACCTGTATGGCGGCGCCATACTTAATGCAACCATTTCCCTGTATGCTTATGCTACCATAGAGCCGCTGGACGAGCCTAAAGTCATTATCCAGGCCATGGACAGAGGAGAGTCAGTGTCCTATGACCTGAGTGAGCGTTTGCCCATAGATGGGACCCTGGACCTTGCCAAGGGGGCTTATAATCATATCGTGGCCAAGTATGGCCCAGTTCCGTCGGGTTTCCGGCTATCTACATTGGTAGATGCGCCGGCCGGCTCCGGGCTGGGTAGCTCGTCAACATTGATGGTGGCCATCATAGGTGTGTTCATGGAATGGCTCAATCTGCCATTGGGTGAGTACGATGTTGCGCAAATGGCTTATGAGATAGAACGAGTGGAACTGGCTATGGCGGGTGGCAAACAGGACCAGTACGCGGCAACTTTCGGAGGTGTGAACTTTATGGAGTTCTACCAGGACAATAAAGTAATTGTAAACCCGCTACGCATCAAGCACGAATACCTGTACGAGCTGGAGAATAACCTGTTGCTGTATTTTACGGCTACGAGCCGCCTGTCATCAACAATAATAGAGGCACAAAGCCAGAATGTGAAGGAAAAGAACAAAGAGTCCATAGATGCCATGCACCACCTGAAAGAGCAAGCTCAGATCATGAAGGAGGCTTTGCTGAAGGGAAAGATACATGAGATAGGAGCCATTCTTGATTTTGGTTTCCGGTATAAGAAGCAGATGGCTAAAGGTATATCGAACAGCAGCATGGATGAGATATATGAAGCCGCGCTGAAGGCAGGAGCCACCGGGGGGAAGATATCCGGTGCAGGTGGCGGTGGATTCATGATGTTCTACTGCCCGGCCAATACACGATATAATGTAAAAAAGACCCTGGAGCATTTTGGGGGTAGTTTCAGTCCGTATCAATTCACGGAAAAAGGATTGTTCACCTGGAGTATTTAATATAGCAAAATGGAAGCGATCGTATTAGCAGGTGGGTTGGGTACAAGATTGCAGGGTGTTATAGGTGCATATCCCAAGTGTATGGCAGAGGTGAACGGGAAGCCATTCCTGGCACATTTATTTGACTACCTTGACCGGCAGGGATGCACGCGGGCTATCTTATCACTCGGTTTCAAGAGCCACGTGATCATTGACTGGCTGGAAAAACAAGACCTGTATTTCGAGGTGGACTGTGTAATAGAAGATGAGCCACTGGGCACGGGCGGCGGCATACAGGCTGCAATGGAAGAGGCAGGTGCAGATGATGTGGTCGTACTGAACGGCGATACTATGTTCATGGCCGATCTGCAAGACTTGATAAAGAGCCACCGTTCGAACAAGGCGGAGACAACACTGGCGCTGAAAGAGATGAAGAATTTTGACCGGTATGGCGTGGTCAATACGAACCAGTCGGGACTGATAACGTCATTTGAAGAAAAGCAACACAGGGAATCGGGAACCATAAATGGTGGTATATATGTTATCAGCAGGGAATCGTTTCTGAAACGAGGTCTTCCTGAGAAATTTTCTTTTGAAAAGGATTATCTCGAAAAGTTCTTAGGTGCTAAAAAATTCTTCGGATACAAGAGCGACGCCTACTTTATAGATATCGGCATCCCTGAAGATTACAATAAGGCCCAGGAAGATTTTAAAACAATATTTAAATGAGGATAGCTATCCTTGGTTCGGCGCACCCGTTGAGGGGAGGCCTGGCGGCATTCAATGAACGACTCGCATACCAGTTGCAGGAGCAGGGGCATAGTGTTGTTATCTACTCGTTCTCCCTGCAGTATCCTTCATTCCTGTTTCCGGGCAAGACACAATTCACAGACGAACCTGCCCCCGGCGGACTAACGATAAAGACTGTTGTGAATTCAGTGAACCCACTTAACTGGCTGCAAGTGGGCGGCCAGATAAATAAGGAACGGTTCGATCTGATCGTTGTGAAATACTGGCTGCCATTCATGGGGCCGTGCTTTGGCACCATACTCAGAAGGGCTAAGAAGAATAAGCACACTAAAGTGCTGTGCGTGGTGGACAACATCATTCCGCACGAAAAGAGGCCGGGTGACGATCAGTTCACGAAGTACTTTATCGGGCCCGTTGATGCATTTGTGACCATGAGCAAGGATGTGCTGAAGGACGTTAAGACCTTTACGGATAAGCCATCGTCTTTCACGCCGCACCCGATCTACGATAGCTATAATGAGGCTGTGAGTAAGGAAGCTGCCTGCCGGAAGCTTGATCTTGACCCCGCGAAGAGATATTTGCTGTTCTTTGGTTTCATAAGGGAGTACAAAGGGTTAGACCTTTTACTGGAAGCTATGGCCGATGAACGGATAAGGAAAGAAGGCATAGAGCTTATAGCGGCAGGGGAGTACTACAGCAAGGATGTAGAGGCGAATAATAACCGAATAATTACCGGGCGGAACCTGCAAAGCGTAGTGCATATGAGCACAGACTTTATTCCCAATAGCGAAGTGAAGTATTACTTCAGTGCGGCAGACCTGGTGGTGCAACCCTATAAACATGCCACGCAAAGTGGTATAACACAGATCGCTTTTCATTTTGAGAAGCCGATGGTAGTGACCAATGTGGGTGGGTTGCCTGAAGTAGTGCCCGACGGTAAAGTAGGATTTGTGGCTGAACCTGATCCGAGGTCGATAGCTGATGCGATCCTGAAATTCTACCAGCCTGATTCTATTCCCGGCTTGCGCGAAAATATTCTTGCAGAGAAGAAGAAGTATAGCTGGGATACTTTTACCGGTGTCATGATGCAGGCTGTTTTCGGGAAATAGCTATTTGTTGAAAGGGGTTATTCTGACCGATAGGTTGATAACCCGCCCATCCAACGGAGCCCAAAGGGGTTTGAACTGAGGCGCCGAAATGGTACCGGTATAGACCTGCTCCACCTTTGTCTGCCTGTAGTCGAGCAGGTTCTCGCCATTCAGCACTATGGTCAATAATTTTCCCACCTTTCTTTCTATCATCAGTGCCGTAAGAAAATATGGTGGCGTCTTTGTGTCTCCATCTCTATACTGGGTGCCGATGTAGGAGCCCTCCAGCCCGATGCGCCAGTGTTCGGAAAACTTCTCTACTGCGGTAAATGCGAACCGGTTGGCGGGAGTAAGCGGCATGAAGCTATTGCCCGGCATGTAGTTTCTTTCCACATCAGTGTAGGTATATCCGGCATATAGTTCCAGCTCCCTGATCGCCAGTTTTACATAAGTGTCAAACCCCATAGTGTTGACGGGTGAGCCAGCATTGCTGAATACGACATCTTTATTGGCAAGCTCAGTAGCGACGATGGGTGATGTGATAGTGGTGAGGAAGAACGCATGATTGATGAACAGCTCTGTGTGCTGGTTCAGATCTTTCCTGAAATTCCCTTCTATGTTGTAGCCGACAGATCGCTCAGCATTCAGGCCGGAAGGGGGTAGCAGGTTCTGGAGCGGGTAATCAATGGTCTGCTGTTCCAGCGGGTTAGGCACTTTGTATCCGAACCCGGTTCCTGCGCGCAGCGCCCACATATCACTGAATCTGTGAAAAAAGGCGAGCCTGGGTAGAATAAAATCGCCGTTCTGGAAGGTATGGTCGCCACGCAGCCCGGCCTCCAGTGTTGTCTTCTCTGTGAAATGTATCGTGTACTGCGCAAAGACACCGGCTGTTGAGTGAGCGAGGTCTGGGAGCGGAATGGTATCGCGGCCGGGGAGCGTTTTGAATTGATCTCCCGTTACGTTCAGCCCTGTAACGATATTGTTCTTTTTCTGCGGAATGAAGACCGATGCTTCGGTATAATAATTTAACTGGTGCCCCTTCAGCGATATAGTGTTGGAGGTGATGTCCCTGTCGAAAAAGCTGGAGCTACCTTTTACAGTCAGTCTTGCATAGCCCTTCAGCGTCCGTTCAAGACTTAATTCGGCCGTATTGCGTGCCGTGATGTTCCGTTCATAGAATCGGTGAATACTATCCGGAAGTTTGTTAATGACCTGCATGTCACCCCCTATACGATTTTCGAAAGTGCCGCTGTACCCGGCTGTAACAATGGTTTTTTCATCCGGATACAGGAACAGCCGGGGGTGTATCGTCAGGCTATTCATCTCTGCTACATCTGAAAGCCCATCGTTGTTCACGTCCGTAGCTTGCTGGTGTGTATATCCGGTAAACAGGGTGTAGCCAACCTGTTTGTTCCTTTTTGACAGGTAGGCATTCAGGTTCTGCTCTCCCAGCGATGATGCATTCATTGTAAAAATACCATCCCGGCCTTCAGAAGGTTTTTTAGAGACGAGGTTTATGAGGCCTGCAATGGCGCCGCCGCCATATAATGTAGAGGCTGCGCCCTTTATCAGTTCGGCCTGTTTCAGGTCGAGCGGGGCCACCTGCAGAATGCCAAAGCCTCCCGAAAACCCATCGTATAGCGGCATTCCATCGCGTAATATTTGTGTGTATTGTCCGTTCAGTCCTTGAATACGCACATTCGTATTGCCCGATACCGCAGATGATTGTTGTATTTGTATGCCGCTTACATCACCCAGGATGCTGGCGATGTTTCCGGGCTTTATACTATTTTCCTCGCCCAGTTCTTCACTGCCAAGGACTTCAATTTTGATCGGCGCATTTTCAATCCTTTCATTTGTTCGTGTAGATGCTACGAAAACTACTTCTTCCAGTTCCCGCCTGTCGGCTGTAAGATAAATGATATGCCTTGTATCATCAGGGAAAGTTGTGATAATGCTGTCGAGCTTGTATCCTGTATAGTTCACATAGAAGACTGTCGATCTCAGGTCATTGACAGTTATGTTAACTTTTCCGCTGTCATCGGTTGTTCCGCCATGCCCATGCCTGTCTGCAACAATCGCGCCTATGATCGGCTGGCGCATCTCATTATCCAGGACCGTTGCCCGGAATATATTTTGAGCAATAACAGATGAAGCCTGGCAGACCGATACCAGTGCTAAGAGGACAGTTCTTATTATTTTCTTCATCCGGTTCGCTTTGTTCCTGCAAATGTCAGACAATCTTTAAAACTATTATTCAATATTTCTAACTTTAACCCATGCAACAGATGCTGACACTGGAGATACCTGCATTGCCCCGCCCACTTATTTACACGGACAATATACTGCTCATTGGTTCCTGTTTTACGGAGCATATATCTGACCGGCTGGCAGCACACAAGTTCAGGGTGTTGTCAAATCCGCATGGTATTTTATTCAATCCGCTGAGTGTTGCCTATAGCCTCGATGGCTATATGAGCGAAAAACGGTACGAGGAAAATGAACTTTTTTATCTGAATGAGTTGTGGAACAGTTGGGATCATCATACCCGTTTCTCGGATACAGACAAACAACGGGCACTAAACGGTATCAATGTGTCGCAAGCGGATGCCTCTGCCTCTATTAAAAAGGCAGACTGGGTTATAATAACACTTGGTTCGGCATTTCAATACTACCTCAAAGAGAACGGGAAACCGGTGGCCAACAACCACCGGGCTCCCGCCCAGTGGTTTGAAAAGCGTTTGTTACCTATTGATGAGATCACAGCCGCATTAGACAATACATTGGACAGGTTATTCGGAATGAATCCGTTTGTGCGGGTGCTCTTTACTATCAGCCCCGTCCGTCATATCAGGGATGGTGTGGTAGATAACAATCGCAGTAAGGCACGGCTCATAGAGTCAGTACATATTTTGTGTGATAAATACGACAGGGCGCATTATTTTCCTGCCTATGAACTGGTGATAGACGTGCTTAGGGACCACCGTTATTACGACATAGACCTTGTACATCCTAACTTTGCAGCCACGACATTTGTTTGGGAACACTTTGTGAAATCATGTATAGCGCAACCTGCTTACGAGGTGATGGAGCAAGTGCAGGATATCATTACCGCACGTTCGCACCGGACAAGATTTCCGCAAACGGAAGCACATCGAAAATTCAAGGACAGTTACCTTCAGAAAACGAGAAATCTCATGTCCAGGTACCCCTTCCTGGATCTCAGCGGGGAGGAAGCATACTTTATGCGGCAGGACTAAATACCTCATCGGGTTTAGATTCGCCGGCGAGTTCTTTACTCTTTTTATCGAGCAGTACCAGCATGGCGAGAGGTATAAAGAACAATGCCGCTACCTTATGTGTCTCTATCAATTCAGAGAAGAAATTGTTGATAAAGCCTACGGCTATGGTCATGGCCAGACCCATAGTGACACTTCGGTAGAACCGGTCTTTGAACCTATGGTAGATGCGCTGGGCTTTCGCAAATATCATATAGATAAGCAATGCATATAGCAACATAGCCGGCCAGCCCTGCTCCGTAAGCATGTACAGGAAGTAGTTGTGTGTGGTAGAGTGTTCATTATTTCGGCTTACATATGTCTGGAAAGATGTAACCGTATATGGTTTGTAATAATAATAAAAGGCATGCGGGCCATAACCTACTATTGGCCTGTCCTGGCTCATACGCACTGCGGCTATCCAGCGGTAGATACGCTCCATAGACGACATATCCTTACCCTTGAAGGTAGAAATGATATGGTCCACGAAGTTTTTGTGCATGTAGGTATTGTTGTAGTCTGGACGAAACTCAATGTATTTGTTATCGGGTATCAGGTAGCACATAGCCGCAATGATCATTGCATAGAAAGTGGGCATGATGATGTTCACGAGCTTCATGCGCATGGCCAATCCTATCACCACGGCAAAGACAATACCAACAACGGCTGCGCGGGCAAAAGAAAAGAATATACCTGCAATAAATATGAGGATGACCATCAGTAAGGCGACACGAACAAAAAAACCTTTTCCCTTTGTGAGTGGCCATGCTATGAGCAATAGCGGGAAGAACATCGAAATGACGGTAGAGTAATCTACGTGATTATAATACAGGCCACTCATCGCTTTCTGTACTTTGTCGAACTTGAAATTGAGATAGGAGTGGTGTACGAGGATAATGATTATAGTAATGAGCATTGGGATCAGCAAAAGAAAGAATGCCTTCACATAATCTTTCTTTTCACGGAATACCCAGACCGGGATAACGAAGAAACATACCAGTAACCACGATTTGGCTATCAGGAACTTGATAGAGAAGAAAAGTACTTTGGAGAACATTACGGTGACCATGGTCCAGATAAATTGCAGGACAATGACCATTACAAGCGAGTCGCTCCACCACCACCTGGGCAAGACCTCGGGGTTTCGCGCCCAAACAAGCATGAACAAAAGGAAGAAAAGCCACATGATTGGCTCATCTGGTAGCGTAATGGACATGGTATCTCCGGAGAAATTGATCTGGACAGATGCAGGGATAGTAAATAATAGTATCCACCATGCCGCCTTCCAGTTCACTCCCAGCAGCAGCATATACAGAAGTGCAAACGGGGTGACCAGAATAAAGTAGTTGCCGGTATAAGCAAATGCCATTACCGACAGAAACAGCAGCAGAAATGCTGAAACATGAAACCAATTATTTTTTATCGCTGCCAGCATCTGCTAATTAGCCAACTCGTTCAGCTTACGCAGGTAAGCCATAAATAATACATACATCACACTGAAGAACAGGCCGATGAAGCCGGCTACAGTAAGGACAATCATCAGCCCCGGGCCTGTAGCTGAAGTTGGTACGCTGGCACGTGTGATCAGTTTCAAGTAGTCCATCGAACTATTCTCAGATACTTCCAGCTCGTTAAGGTTAGAAATATAGTGGGCCCTGTCGCTGACGAGCTGATCCTTGATGGACTCAATATTCTGTATCTCTTCCATTGCTTTGCCATACCCTGCACCGCCACCCTTCATGTCTCCGCTGACCATATTTTGTCTTGTTGGGCTTACAATACTATATATGTTGTATTTATCACGAAGCTTTGCGAGCGAATCTGTGAGCGCATTGATACCACTGTCCAATTGCACCACCTTGGTGTTTATGGAGTTGTACATGTTCTTTTTCATGTACGTGTAGTAACTTCTGTATATCTCCTCGAGCACTTTAACGCTCATATTAGCCACATTAGCGGCAGTCTGAGCATCATAAGCAATATATGATACCTGAATATCTTTATACTCCGAACGCTTTACATTGAAATTCTTGTTGAAGATACTCATCAATGAAGCGTGGCCCTTTGGAGTATTGATATCCTGGTTGTAGACAACCTGGAACTGACAATTTCTGATAATACGGTCGCGCACTGTGTCCGAATTGGCCAAAGCTGTGATCTTATCTAGTTCATCGTCGCCGCCGAAATAGTCAACATACCTTGTTTCATAGGAGCGGAACAAAGTGTGCCGGTCGCCATAATGGGGGTTGTTGACGAGAAAGCGGGCTTCAGCCTTATATTTTTTCTTTTTTACAGCCAGGAAAGCTCCGCCGAGAGCCATTGCTACAACTGTAACGCCCAGGATAAAAAGTTTTCGCTTTTTTATGGTCCTGACGATCTCTATGATATCAAATGAGGGTGCTGCCATCTGATTTGAATTAGGTTTTGCCTCGGTTATCAGCTAACGTACGGCAGTTTAGTATAAGCCTTTAATAATGTATGTTTATTTCTTTCTTACCAGGTAATGATCGGAGAAAGACATGAACATGGTACTGAAAAAGAAACCAAGCAGTCCTGCTGTGATCACTGTAAGCATCCCCCCCATTCCCTTCGCGTCGAGCGGATTCTTGGCAGGAGTTACAACGGTTATCACATTCATCTGGTCTATCTTAGATCCGGTCATATATTGGTTCTGAAGTGTTTTGTTCTTAGCTCTGTCATACACCAACTGATCTTTCATAGATTCAATATTCTGAATGGTCTCAACGCCTTTTGCAAAATCCTTTTGTCCGTTCGGTTTCAAAGAACTCAGCATAATATTGTTTCTGGCCGGGCTAATGATGTCGTAGATGCCGTAGCGCTCACGCAGCGCTGCCAGGGTATCTGTAAGTGCGGCGATAGAGCTGTCTTCTTCGTGCGTCTTATCGGCTATTGACTCTGACATAAGTTTCCTTGTGTCCTTATAGTAGCCGGAATAAACCTCATTGATCACCCGAACTATTTCGTTGGCAACATCGGCTGCACGCTGAGGGTCTGTATCTATGTATGTAAGCACAACGTCTTTATATTCAGTACGAGTCACACTAAGATTCTTGTTGTACTTTCTTTCACAAGCCAACTGCCCTTTACGGGTTGCCCCATCGAGGTTGTAGATGTAATCCAGTTTCATATTCCGGATCACTTGTTTACGCACTATGTCAGATTCTGCGAGCAAAAGGATCCTGTTCACATCATCTTCATCCGCGAAATAGTCGAACATCCTGATATCTGTATTGTACAGGTTATTACGATCACCAAAGAGGGGATTGCGAACAAGGAATTCTGTTCTTCCTTCATATTTTCTCGGGCTTGCCATATAGAATATGGCGGCGCCAACTGCCGACAGAAACGAGATCGCGAAGATCAGCCGCACATGTTTGCGGATCGTTTCTATTACATCCGGCAGGTTTAAACCTGGAGTAGTCATTTATTTGAGCGTAGTATTTAAGACTTAAACTTATTAAAAATACAGCAAAAACGGAATATTTGCCGGTATATTATGCCCTATGCAGATTAAATTACCGTTTCGCCGGCCTGCATCTTTTCTGCATTCTCAGCGAACTGGAGCGAATCAATCATTTCCTGAATATCTCCGTTCATGAAATTATCGAGACTGTAAATGGTCATATTGATGCGGTGGTCTGTAACTCGCCCCTGGGGGTAATTGTAAGTTCGGATCTTCGCCGACCGGTCTCCTGTACTTACCAGGCTTTTACGACGACGACTGATCTCATCTTCCTGTTTACGTACTTGTTCCTCATATAGTTTGGAACGCATCATGGCAGTGGCTTTTTCCCTGTTACCAAGCTGAGTACGTTCGGTCTGGCAAATGACCACTGTTCCGGTAGGTACGTGCGTAAGTATTACTTTTGTTTCAACCTTGTTCACGTTCTGTCCGCCGGCACCACCGCTTCGTGCGGTTTCCATTTTCAGGTCACTTTCCTTCAATTCGAAGTCGATCTCCTCGGCTTCCGGCATTACAGCAACTGTTGCTGCAGATGTATGTACACGGCCACTGGCTTCAGTTGCCGGCACGCGCTGTACGCGGTGCACGCCGCTTTCGAACTTCATCGTGCCGTACACATCATCGCCTACTACCTCTAACTGAACTTCTTTATATCCCCCCGCTGTGCCCTCAGTTTCAGATAAGACAGACACTTTCCAACCCTTTCTTTCGCAATATCTGATGTACATACGACAAAGGTCTCCGGCAAATATGCTGGCTTCGTCGCCTCCGGTGCCCCCGCGAATTTCAATTATGGCATTCTTTTCATCCTGTGGGTCTTTAGGTATCAGCAGGTTGCGTATCTCTGCTTCCTGCTCTTCCTTTTGAGTCTCCAATTTTTCGATATCATCTTTTGCCAGGCTTCTGAGGTCCTCATCACTTTCTGTTTCCAGTACTTCCCGTGCAAAATCCAGACTTTCAACACAATTCTTATATGTTTTATACACACTTACAATCTTTTCCAGCTTACGGTACTCTTTACTTACCTGGGAAAAGCGTTTATTGTCATTTACTACCTCAGGGTTTGTAAGCGCTACACCCAGGTCATTAAAACGGGCATTGATGGCTTCCAACTTATCTATTATCGAACTCATTTGTCTTATTAAAAGGTCGGCAAAGGTACGTCTATAATATGTTCACACAAATAATTACTATGTCAAAAAGACCCCCCAAGCACCTTTTTAATCTTTCATATTAAGATAAAAAATCTTTCAAATACCGTTAAACAACGGTGTTTTGGGAAATTTTGAGTCGGTAGATTTGTACCATTGGACTGAGACCCAGGCAATTTATATTGTCTTTCCGGCCCCCACCCAATGACCATGATTGTTCCCCAAACTGTCGTATAGTGTTTTGCGACGGCAGCGAGCCTCCTCCAAGCCTTTGTGGAGAGGCTCGCTGAAACCGGGGACAATTTTATTTTAGCCCCTCCCGTTCCTTCTGAAACCGGGAAAGATTGTCCCGGAGGCGTGCTGCCTCCATGAAGTCGAGTTCTTTGGCGGCCTTCTCCATATCCTTCTTTGTTCTTGCAATGATCTTATCCAGTTGTGCTGCACTTCGATAAGCCACTTCTTCTTCTGCTGCGATAGGAACAAGATCACCCTTCACCGCATACTTGTTTTGTTCGTCATAGCCTTTGATGTCCAGCACTGATCCCTGCAACATGATCTCCTGCACAGACTTCCTGATGGTCATCGGTACAATGCCATGATCGGCATTATACTTTAGTTGTTTGTCCCTACGCCTGCTTGTTTCATCAATAGTGCGCCGCATACTGTCTGTCATCTTATCTGCATAGAAGATCACAAGGCCATCGGCATTTCTTGCCGCGCGCCCGGCCATCTGTGTCAGTGAGCGTTCATCGCGCAGGAATCCTTCTTTATCCGCGTCGAGTATGGCCATCAGCGACACTTCAGGAAGATCGAGCCCTTCACGGAGCAGATTCACACCTACCAGCACATTGATGTTACCAAGTCGCAGGTCGCGCAATATCTCTACGCGCTCCAGTGTATCTATCTCGGAGTGAATGTATTTTGAATTGACATTGATGCGCTTGAGGTACTTGTCCAGTTCCTCTGCCATACGCTTGGTGAGCGTGGTCACCAATACACGGTCTCCTTTCTGCACCCGTTTATCTATTTCGTCCAGCAGGTCATCTATCTGGTTGATGCTGGGCCGCACCTCAATAGGTGGTTCCAGCAGACCTGTGGGGCGAACGATCTGCTCTACGACCACGCCTCCGCATTGTTCGAGTTCATACTTGCCGGGAGTAGCACTCACAAATAAAACCTGCGATAGCAGCGATTCGAATTCATAAAAATTAAGAGGCCGGTTGTCGAGTGCGGACGGTAGCCGGAAGCCATAGTCAACCAAGGTTATCTTCCTCGATCTGTCTCCACCATACATGCCGCTTATCTGGGGTATGGTCACGTGGCTCTCGTCAACAACAAGCAGAAAATCATTCGGGAAATAATCGATGAGGCAAAAAGGCCGGGCACCCGGATTACGCCTGTCGAGGAAGCGTGAATAGTTCTCAATACCACTGCAATAACCAAGCTCCTGAATCATTTCAAGATCGTGGCTTACACGCTCCTTGATTCGCTGGGCCTCTATGTGTTTGCCTATCTTTTTGAAATATTCTACCTGCGCGGTCATTTCATCCTGTATCTCAAAAATGATCTGTGACATCTGGTCGCGCGGCGCTATATAAAGGTTTGCCGGGAAGATGGCAGCATTATCCATAGACGCGATACGCTTGCCGGTATCTGTTTCAAAGCTTTCTATTTCTTCTATCTCATCTCCGAAGAAGGTGATACGGTAGCCATAGTCAACATAGGGCAGATTGACATCTACTGTATCGCCGTTCACCCTGAAAGTGCCACGGGAGAATTCGCCCTGGCTGCGGTTGTATAATGAATTGACTAGCTGATGCAGGAAGTGGTTGCGGCCTATGTGGTCGTTCTTGCTGAATCGGATAATGCTGTTTGAATATTCTGTAGGATTGCCAATGCCATATATGCATGATACGGATGCGACAACAATGATATCCTTACGGCCGCTGAGCAAGTTCGATGTGGCCCTGAGCCGTAGTTTCTCCAGTTCTTCATTGATGGAGAGGTCTTTTTCAATGTAAGTATTGGAAACAGGCATGTAAGCCTCCGGTTGGTAATAGTCGTAATAAGAGACGAAATACTCTACGGCATTATCTGGAAAGAACTGTCTCAGCTCTCCGTAAAGCTGCGCCACAAGAGTTTTGTTATGTGTGAGTACCAGGGTTGGCTTCTTCACTTCCTGTATCACATTGGCAACTGTAAAGGTCTTTCCTGAGCCTGTAACACCGAGCAGCGTCTGAAATTTCTCTCCATTCCTTATGCCTTCCGACAGTTGTCGGATAGCCTCAGGCTGGTCGCCGGCCGGTTCGTATGGACGATTTAGATTGAATTGCATCTGGATGCAAATTTCTGCATTTTACAACAAAGAGCTGATAAAAGCTTGACGCCTGCCTGAACACCTGTGTCATCGAATCAGCGTTAAGTTACCCGTATGCGATTCCTGCTGCCCGTCTTTAAAGGTGGCAGATATACGGTACACGAAAACACCTTCGGGTTGCGGCACGCCATTGAATGTCCCATCCCAACCCTTACACGTAGTGCAGTTGCTTTCATATATCTTTTGTCCCCAACGGTTAAATATATCCATACTGAATGAGATGACACCTCTTGTCAATATGCCATGCGGGAAGAAATAATCGTTAGTGCCATCGCCGTTTGGAGAGAATACATTCGGGATGTCCATGTAGCAGTCGTTTGATACAAGTACACTGTCTGTTGTCGGGCATCCGTACACGAACACTGTCCCGTAGTACAGGCCCGGTTTGGTGACAATGATGGCCGGAGTTGTTTCGCCGGTGCTCCATTCCCAGCGCGCATTCGGATTTTTCACATTGATCAGGTCTGCGAGCTCTATAGCAAATCCTCCGATACAAATAGTTGTGTCCGGACCAAGGTTTATCTGGGGGTAGCCAAAAACAACAATGTCTTTTTGTATGCTTCTGTCCGGGCATGCTCTGTAAAGTACATCAAGTGTAACGGGGAACACACCGGCATCAGGGAAAGGCCTTACGATTGTTTTAAGATCATGAAGCATGGTGCCATCGCTGAATGTCCATCTGGCATCCAGCAGGCCCTGAACCTGGTAGTCTGCCAGGAAAGTCACTTCGTGGCCATTGCAAAGCACCGTGTCGGTGGCGCGCATAGTAACAAAACTGTTTGAGTCAACAGTGAGATACTTCGTCATCGTATCATAGCAGGGCACATAGTTTGACGCAGTAAGCATTACCTGGTAGGTGCCGGTGTTATTAAAGTAGTGTACCGGATCTTTTTGTTTGTCACTTGTACCGTCACTGAACAACCAGAGATAATTCAAAGATGTGCCTTCACTCAGGTTGATCATAGTGTCGGGGTATCCCTGGCATACGAAACTGTCCGGCTTCATTTTGAAGTTGACGATCATCAGGTTATTCAACGGAATGTCTTGCACAACGCTGTCAAAACATTTAGTGTTGGTGACAACGAGTTTCACAGACATAACCCCCGGCTTGTAATAAATGTGCGTGGGATCGGTAAGGACTGATGTGTCGCCATCTCCGAAATACCACTTGTAAGTAAGATCAGACGCAGGTGTAGATGTATTGGCAAAGAATAAAGTGTCTGCCTTGCAGTTCTCTCTCAGGTCGAATAGGAAGCCTGCTTTTATAGGAGGCGCCACCAGATTTGCAGGCCCCAGGGCATTTGAGATACAAGCGCCGCCTGTCTTTGCAACGAAGCTGTCATAAACTCCTTCGCAAAGGTTGGTTAGTGTTATTGTACTATCTGAGGCTACGACCTGTGAAACTGGTGCCTGCATCGATCCGTTCAATTGGTAGTAGATAGTATCTGTTTGTCCGGGGAAGAGGCCATATAGTTTCACGCTGCCGTCACAAAAACCGCATTTTGACGGATTGGTAAACGTCATTCTGTCCATTGTGAATGGCGGCACCACCAGGTCCTTCGGACCAAGGCGGTTAGACACACAAACACCTCCCGTCCTGGCAATAAAACTATCATAGAGCCCGGCACATAATCCTGTTATCTTCACGAGGCTATCTGTCCCAACAGTGTATATGACCGGAGATTGCGGTACACCGTTCTTTGTGAAATAAACGGTATCAGTCTGCCCGGGGTACAAGCCATAGAGCGTAATGGCGCCGTTACATATGCCACAAAAATCCGGGTCTCTGTGAGATATGTCCCGCATCGTGAATGGTGGAACAGTAAGCGTGACAGGGCCAAGTATATTTGAGATGCAAATGCCCCCGGTCACAGCCACAAAGCTGTCATATACACCGTCACAAAGCCCGGTTATCTTCACCAGGCTATCTGTAGCGATCAGCTTTATTATGGGTGGCTGAACAATGCCATTCTTTCTGTAATAGATAGTGTCTGTTTGTCCGGGATGTAACCCATAAAGCGTTATCGTTCCATTACACACGCCGCAATAGTCGGGGTTGGTGTAGCTAATATCGCGCATCAGGAACTGAGGTACTGTAAGTACCGCAGGGCCTAATTTGTTGGATACGCATTTGCCCCCGGTTGTGGCAACAATGCTATCGTAAGCACCATCACACAATCCGGTAATAGTAAAAGTGCTGTCCCATGCAATGGTACCGCTGACCGGTGGCTGCAAAACGCCGCCAAGTGTGTAGGTGAATGTGTCAGTTTCGCCGGGGAAAAGGCCATATAGTTTTATTGATCCATTGCACATGCCGCAATAATCCGGATTTGTGAAACTGAACGTGCGCATGGTGAATGGAGGGACCTTCAAGGTCACAGGCCCAAGCTTATTAGAAACACATACACCTGCCGTGCGGGCCACGAAACTATCGTAAACACCGTCGCAAAGCCCCGTAAGGTAAATAGCGCTATCTGTGCCAATAAAGCGGGATACAGTTTGCAACACTCCATTATATAAATAGGTGAGGGTGTCCCACTGCCCCGGGTACAAGCCGTATAGTTTTATTGTTCCGTTACAGATACCGCAGTAGCTGGGGTCGGTATAGGTGATCGCACGCATAGAGAATGGCGGAACAGTGAGGGTCACAGGCCCGAGTTTGTTGGAGATACAAGATGTGCCATTCTTTGCGATGAAGTTATCATACGTTCCGGCACAAAGCCCGGTAATAGTGAACAAACTGTCGGGGGCAATCAGGTGTGTAAGTGGTGGCTGAGGTATACCTCCTAATGTATAGGTCAGTGTGTCTATAAGTCCGGGATGCAATCCGTGTATCACAACAGAGCCATTGCAAATGCCACAATAATCCGGATTTGTATATGTAACCGAACGCATTGTAAATGGTGGCGCGGAGAGCGTAAGAGGGCCAAGCTTGTTAGAAACGCACTTTCCCGTATTGGTATAGAAATTGTCATACGTACCTACACACAGCCCGGTGATCTTTATAGCACTATCGCCGCCAACATAAAGCGTCACAGGTGGCTGGGGAACTCCTCCCAATGTATAGTTGACCGTATCAAACTGTGCCGGATGCAATCCCTGGATGGTGATCTCGCCATCACAGACGCCACAATAGCTTGGTGACTTGTAGGTCAATGCTCTTTGAGTAAATGGCGGCACCGTAAGTGTCACTGGTCCCAGTTTGTTCGATATACATGCTCCGGCGGTCTTTGCAATAAAGTTATCATACTTCCCGTCACACAATCCTATTATGGTAACGATACTGTCAGTTCCGATCGTCTGCACTACAGGAGGCTGCGCAATGCCGTTCAGTGTATAAGTTATCGTGTCTGTTTGTGCCGGATGCAATCCGTACAACTTAATGATACCATTACATATACCACAGTATACCGGGTTCGAAAAACTTATCATTCGCATGGTGAACAGTGGGTTAGTCAGGGTAGCAGATACAGCTGTAGACGTACAGTATTTGCCATAACTCGCTGTAATGGATGTATATGAACCAGCAAGTAATCCGGGTATGGTAATTGTTCCGTCTCCTGCTACAACATATGCCTTGGAAGGTTGCGCTATGCCATTGAATAGGTAGCGCACCGTATCTGTTTCACCGGGATTCAGATGCCCGATCTTGATAAGGCCGTCTGAAGCCCCACAGAATGAAGGATTTGTAAAAGTAGCTGTGATCGGAGTAGGTACAGGCGGTGCGATAGTTATAGGTACAGAAGCGCTGCATCCGTTTGGTGCAGCCGCAAATATGGTGGCATGAAATGATCCGGGAGGCAGGCTGTCGATCGTTGGCCCGGTCACACCGGTGAGTGTTTGTATCGTATCGCTGGGCCCTTTATCTACTTTTATGACCCAAGGTGTTCCTGCTCCTCCCGGAATAAGCGAAACTGCCGCCTGCTGAAAACAACTGACCGACGAAAGCGATGAATAGCTTATAGTAGGAACAGGTAGTACAGTTATCGTATATGCCAGTGTCTGTACGCCGGCCAGGGGGCAGTTGTCATCAGTAAAGGTGATGTAGAAGGTATATGTACCCGGTGTTATGCCTGTTGATGTCCAGGAAAATGTACAATGAGGCGCATTGGTGCCATTTCCTGTCACAGAAAATGATGCGCCGGTGGGAATGCCGGAGGCGGTAACGTAAATATTGTTTGTTTTTGTAGGTTCAGTAGGGTCTATATACATAGAGTAAGCACCGCTGTTCTGGCATACATGAAAATGCGTGCTGTCATCAATTGTTCCGCTGGTTGCTCCATAGAGTCCGCCGTGAGGGGCTGTATTGGTGCAGGTAAGCACAAGAAATGTCATCTCCCTCTGGCAAGAGCCCACCAGTACCCCGCCTCTTCTCTCTTCAATGTTGTATACGACGAGCGAGCGCTGAAGCGCATTGGGATAAAATGATATCTGCCCCGTAGTGTTGTCGAATGTGAACTTTGAAGTGGCGAGCGGCGCGGTGGGTGTAAAGCTGCCGAGGTAAGTAACCGGTGTACCAGGAGTTGTACTTGTAGTGCCATCAATGCCTGCGACCAACGAAAATGTCAGTGCATCTCCATCCGGGTCTACAGCTCCAGGATTATAATTGTCGTCGCTGTTCAGGCAGAAGAAAGGAGTTGGTATCACGGATAGTACAGGGTTGGTGTTATTTGCGGTTGTATTATTCAACGTGCTTTCCAACTGTATGGAAGTAACAGGTGTCGACGATATGTTGGTAATGGAAGTAGCTCTTCCCGCAGAACTACCCACCAGGTCACCTGTGAATAGAAATCGCCAATAGCTGGATGTTCCCGGTAGAGTATAATAGGCGCTATAAGTGAACTTTTTGATGCCCGGTATGGTATAAGAGAGGTTGGTGCATTGTGTCAGCAAAAGATCCGCCGGGCATACGGGCGTTATCTCTACGCCTGTCGAGGGTGGTTCTATACTCAGGTTGATGGTGGTAAGGTAGCTGCTGCCATTATATATGTGTACTGCCGGTGTATTTGTTGGTAGGGCAGAATAAGCCGATCCCGATCCGGCTGATCCGCAATTGGCATAAGCGATGAGCGTTACCTTGTATGTATAACCACTTACGTGTGTATAGAACATATCCATACCTACCAGGTGGTTTGCCCTGCATACTCCCGTGGCAAGCACGAAAAAAACAAGCAAGGTTGTTCGTAGCCAACGCATAGGGTATTTATAAATACACATTATTAAAAGTAGTTCAGAGTATTATAACGACAAACAGTAAAAATAATTATTCTTTCGCTACCTGAAAAAAAATAAACTTAATTACCAAATCGTTAAGTTATTGGGAATATCATTATTTTACAACTTGTTTTTCTTATTAGTACACGCATGTAACTACATTTGTTTCTAATTAGGCCGGTACCATTTTGAGCGCATATATAGGAAATAGAATACATCTGATATCTTTTGCTATTCTGCTGATGTTTGCAGCTTGCAAAGATCCGGGAAAGAAACCCCTGGCCACTACCCCTTCTTTTGATTCAGTGATAGCCCGGGCAGAGCATATCTCAGATGCAGGTGATAAAAAGGGAGGATTAAGTTACGCTATATACAATCATGCGACAGCCGGAAAACTTACCATACAAGACGAGATGAACTACTATACCTATGTAAGTGAGGTATATAGAAAGGACTTACAGGAGGTAGATCATTTTGTAGCATATTCTGATAGCATCATTATGCTGTTAGAGCGCCAGGGGAACCCTAAAGAGTATGCCGACCGTTATGTGCAGGCATATGCAATGAAGGCGGAAGCTCTTTTTTCAAAGGGACTTTACAATGAGTCATATGACTATTATTATAAGGCAAAGGTAGAGGCCGGCCTTTTAAAAGACTCCTGCAATATGAGTAAACTGACCTACAGCCTGGGAATGATACTCTACAAGCAGCAACGTTATGCCGAGGCAGCAGATCACTTCCTGGAATCTTATAAAGAGGTTGGTTTTTGTGAAAGCAATTTCAGAGTATTTTACCGTAAGCAAGAGTTGCTGGATAATATCGGCCTTTCATATTATGGCTCTAAGAAATATGACAGCGCTCTTTACTATTATGGACTGGCGCTTGTATGTATCGATTCTAATTATCTCAAATATCCGCTGAAAGATGAGGCGGCATATATCACTGCAAAGGCTGTGATCTACGGAAATATTGGCAATGTTTATATAGCGCTCAATAAGCTGGACAGTGCCGAGTTGTTACTCGAGAAAAGTATCAATATCAATATTCAGAAAGGATATACCAATAGCGATGCCCTGGTAGAGCAGGTCAAACTCGCTACGCTGTGTTATAAGACGGGTAAGATTGATGACATGAAGCAGGAGCTGGAAAAGATACGCGTGGAATTAGACACGATCCCAGACCGGAATATCACTATGGCATGGAATAAGCTGATGTGGCAATACCTGGAGAAAACCGGGAACGTAGAGGCCAGCTACCCTTATTTACGCAAATATGTTGTTCTGAGCGATTCATTTGCCGCAATAAATAAAAAAATGATGGCTACAGATGTGGACGAGAGGATACGGAACATGGAGCGTCAGAATAAGATAAATGAGCTGAAGAAAAAGAATGAAATGACTAAGGTCTATATGACCGTTGCGGTTGTCATTGCCGTGATGGCACTCATAATTGTCATCCAGGTACTGGCCAATATCAGGCGTGCCCGAAGGAATGTAAAGAACCTTACAGAACTGAACAGCAAACTTGCGGCATTGAATGATACCGTGTATCAGCAGAACCTGAAGCTGGAGGACGCGTTGATGGAGGTGGAAACAAAAGATAAAGATAAGAACCGGATTCTTCGATCCGTAGCTCATGACGTAATGAATCCGATTGCCGCCATTTCTTCACTCACGGATATTTTGAGCGAGTCCGGAACTTATACCGATGACCAGGTGGAGATATTGGAGCTGATAAAAGAAGCCTGTAGCAATTCGCTCAGCCTGAGCAAGGATATTATTGAAGCCGCATCCCGCATTGAATCGGCAGCACTGGTAAAGGAGTGGGTAAATATCAATAAGCTGGTCTCCAATGCTGTTAAGCTCCTTTCTGTACATGCTAAAGCCAAGAAGCAGAAGATCACATTTGTACAACATACAGAAAATGTGGAGGCTTACGTAAGTAAAAAGAAAATATGGCGGGTAGTTAATAATCTCGTGGGCAACGCTATTAAGTTCAGCCACGAGCATTCTGAGATTGAGATCCACCTGGTGACAATTTTGGACACCATACACCTGACGGTGATCGATAAGGGTGTAGGTATCCCGGCCAAAAACATCCCGCACATATTTGAAATGTTTACTGAGGCAAAAACTGTGGGTACTTCAGGAGAGGTGCCACATGGCCTGGGCCTGTCAATATCCATGCAGATCGCCAAAGCGCATGGGGGTAATATATGGGTAGAGAGTGAGGAAGGTAAAGGAAGTGCCTTTCACCTGGAGATTCCTATAAACACGTCTAAGTAATAATGACTGACAAGTGGCGCTGACTAATATTCGTTAATCATTGGTTAACAAAATGATGCGCTTGAGTTGTTTTCCGATGTAAAGGGCAGAATTATTGCTTTTAATTTGCCATTTAGGATATATATCTATACTTTTACGTTTAAATAATGTGGATAACTTTTTTAGTTTTATATACGCATGCCGAACATACTGGTAATTGATGATGACGATATAATGCTGAAAGCTATCAGAAATATCCTGCACAAGGATGGATTTGAAGTGCTGACCGCTAAGGATGGAAAAGAAGCTTTTGATCTGCTCGACAATGCAAACTATGACATCGTACTGACAGACCTGATGATGCCGTATGCCAATGGCCTCGAGGTTGTGTCAAAACTCAGGAATGATGATTCGAAGAGAGGGGTGGGGATCGTGGTTGTGTCGTCTGTAGGAAATGAGGAAACGATCACTGAAGCATTCAGGTTGGGTGCTGACGAGTATATCAAGAAACCGATAATGGCTGATGATCTACTTACGCGCATACGCAGGCTGATCACGAATAAGAACAGTAAGACAAAGTTCATTACTAAAAAAAAATAAACACAGCGCATGTGGGCTGATCTTTTAGACCTTTTGTATGAAGCGTATGAGCAGTTCTCGCTCTTGCCGTTATTCATAGAAATAGCGCTTATCCTCATCCTGGTAGCGGTCACGGCAACGCTTGTCGCCTATATCGTTATCCTCGTAAGAAGGTACCAGGGCTATGTGTATCAGAAGAGGTTGTCTTACCTCAGTCCTAAGATTGAAGACCTCATCACCGAACAGGTGCTGCTGAACCAGGGTCTCGACAAAGGCATTCCTATCGATGAGATCGAGTTTGACCAGGCAGCCATATCTAATAAATTATATAAGAAACCGGCTGTACGCCAGGTATTGATAGATGTACTGATCCGCTACCGCAAGAACTTCCGCGGAGAGGTGGGCGACCTGTTGAGGAAATTGTACATAGACATGAACCTTCTTGATGATTCTTTCAAGAAACTGAACACGTTTAAATGGGAGTCGAAGATCAAGGGCCTGGTGGAGCTGACAAATATGGATATCCCGATCTCTGACTCCACTCTGTTACCGCTTACCAACAGCAGCAATCCGACACTCCGGGCGGCATCGCGTAATGCCTATATCCAGTTGAGTAAGAACGAGCCATTCAAATTCTTTGACATTGCTACCGAACCGCTCCTGCCATGGGATCAGCTCGAAATGTTCAAGATCATCACGACCAGTAAGGATATTACCATTCCTAATTTCTCCCGTTGGGTAAGCTATTCTAATAACAAGAGTATCGTTACCTTCTGTATGAAGCTGATCGTGCACTACGATCAGCGTACAGCTATTCCGGCGGTGATGGAATTGCTGAATAACAAAGACCACTATTTCCGTGCCAGCGCTATCAACTGTCTCGGTAAATTGTCTGCTGAGCAGGCCGAAGAGAAGTTGGCGACCATATATAATAGCCAGCCACTTATCTGCCAGATAGAAATACTAAAGGCTTTCGGGCGTATTGCGTCAGGAAGGCAATTGGAATTCCTCAAGCATGAGTTCCTGTATTCGTACAACTTCGATATACAGATGAATGCCGCGAGGTCTATTATCAAACACAATACGCAAAACTCTCGTATGCTGCTGAATGAATTGATGGAAACAACAAATGACGAGAGCCAATTGATCATAAAACATTGCCTCAATCCTCTGATTAAATCGTAGTTACGATTTATTATTTGATTGAATATAATAATAAATTTAATTTAATCCATTGTTCGTTGACATTATTTGTTACCTTTGTTACTAACAATTTTGTTTTTGAAATGTGAATTACGAAGATCGGTTTCACAAAAAAATGGAAAAGTTGAATGAAATAGAGTGTTAAAGAAAATCGCTAGGACGACTTACTAACTGACCAACACAACATGAAAGTAATAGTAGATTTTTTTACACACGGATCTTTTTGGGAGATCATTGGTACGTTTTACCAGTATGCAGTTTTTGTGTACGGTACTACACTACTACTGATGTATGGTCTCCTGGCATTCATGTCGCTTGCGGGTATCCGCGCATACATGAAGAAGAATGCATCCGTTGACTACAATATTATTATCGAGTCGCCACTGGCGCCCGGTATCTCCGTTATTGCGCCTGCATATAATGAAGGTATAACCATTATCCAGAACGTACGATCACTGCTCACACTCAACTATCCCAAGTTTGAGGTGGTGCTAATCAATGATGGTAGTACAGATGATACACTGGAAAAACTCATCAACGAATTCGAACTGGTGGAAGTTGAGTATGCATACATGCAGAAGATCAACAGCAAGCCTATCAAGAGAATATTCAAGTCCATCAACCAGGCTTATGAAAAACTGGTAGTGGTGGATAAAGTAAATGGTAAGAGTAAGGCCGATGCCTCTAATGCCGGTATCAATATCTGCTCTTATGATTACTTCCTGTGTACAGACGTGGACTGTATCCTTGATAAGGATACGCTCATCAAGCTCATCAAGCCATTCATGGATGAGGAAACGAGTACGGTAAGAGAAGTGAATGGTGATGTGCAGATCCAGGAAGATTACAAAAGGGTTATTGCCTCGGGTGCTACACTTCGTATGGTGAACTCATGTGATGTGGATGAGGGCCTCATGATCCGTGTTCGCCCTCCGAGGAGAATATTGCCTCGTTTCCAGGAGATGGAGTATATCCGTGCCTTCGTATTGGGTAAGATGGGTTGGGACCGTATCAATTCAGTTCCTAACGTTTCCGGTGGTCTTGGTATGTTCGACAAGGAAATAGCCATCCGTGCCGGTGGTTATGACTCGTTGTCTCTTGCCGAGGATATGGACCTCATTACGCGCATGGGTGCGTACATGAAGGATAATAAGAAGAAATACTCAGTTAAATATGTACCTGTCACCCTCTGCTGGACGGAAGGCCCTACTACCTTAAAGGTATTCGGCCGCCAGCGTACCAGGTGGGGACGTGGCCTTGCCCAGCTCATGAGCACGCACAGAAAGATCATATTCAATCCGCGCTACGGCCGTATGGGTATGATCGTTTTCCCGTATCACCTCTTTTTTGAGTTGTTCGCGCCTATCATCGAGTTCCTGGGTATCCTGTTTTACGTTTATTTGATACTTACCGGTCAGATCAACTGGCCGTATGCAATAATACTTATCGTATTTGTTTATACTTATTCTGTGATGATCACAACTTTGGCCATATTATGGGACCAGATCACGTTTAAGTATTACAAAAACTGGGGTGAGACCATCGGACTCTGCCTGATGGCCTTTTTAGAACCGTTCATCTATCATCCGTTGATCGTGTTCTTCGCCCTGAAAGGGTACTTTAACTTCATTATCGGACGCAAGCACGTGTGGGGCAATATGCAGCGACAGGGCTTGGGTATGCAGAAGAAGCGAAGTGCCGTTAAAGCAGGCTAACTAAACCATTAAATACAACGAAGATGAAACCAATCACAAGATCAGTACTTTTAGTACTGTTTGTCCTCCTGTGCATACGAACGGATGCCCAGTGGTTGAAGAAGTCAGAGTCGTCTGATGACCTTTACAAGGAGGCGAAGAAGGAGATTGAGCTAAAGCACTACCAGCGTGCTATTGTCCTTACCAATAAGGCCATTGATATATCTCCCCGCAACCTGGATCTGTACCTGTTATCAGGTAGGGCCTACGGCCTGGCGGGCAAGATAGACAGTGCGCGTATTCAGCTCAACTATGTCATATCTAAAAATCCGAAGTATAAGGATGCGTATATCTATCTCATCAACTATGAGGTGGTGGCGTGTAACTATGCGCAGGCTTTGGAATATGCCGATATGGGCCTGAAGCAGTTCCCCGGCGACAGGGACATCCTGCTCAAAAAGCTCGATATCTATAATAAAGAAGGCGACTGGATAGAAGGTAATAAGTTAGCAGAATTTCTATTCGACCGCTATTCCACAGATGCGTACATACGTAGTGTATATCTTGATTATAAGCTCACTTTGGCCCGCCAGTATTCTCACCGCGGCTATATAGAGATAGCCAAACACGCTTATGAGTCGGTGCTGGAGCAAGATCCCCTGAATAAGGAGGCCTTACAGGCTGTTTTCGCACTTGATGTTCGTTCGGGAAACTATGAGAGCTCACTTGCTTACACCAACAGGGCACTCCAGGCTACACCAAACTCTTATGAATTCCTGTTAAAGAAGATCAGTATTCTCGATGCGATGGCGCGATATGTAGAGGCTATCGCTGTTGTGGAGAAACTGATGAAGTTATATCCGTCAAACAGCGAGGTGCATAAACTCAACACCTACCTGCGCATGGAAGCCGGCCGTTATTACATGAACACCGATCCGTATCTCCAGTTCCAGGCAGTGCTTGAGCGTGAGCCGGGCAACAGGGACGCGTTGAATTATGTGATCAATATTGCCACCAGCCGGGGCTTGCTGAATGACGCCCTGAGATGGGTTAATGTAGGCCTCAAACGTTCTCCGCGTGACAGGGAACTGCTGTTGAAGAAGATCGGAATACTTGAGGGTATGAAGAACTATCCGCCTGCTGCTGCACTTGCAGAGAGCATGTACAAGTCTAATCCTTCTAAGGCAAACAAAGCAACTTTCCTTGAGTTGGAGACCCTTGCGGCAAAACAGTATATGACCGAGCAGGAGTATGACAGTTCTATCCTCGCGTTGCAGAAGGTGCTTTTCTACGATCATTCCAACGTAGCGGCTATCAATTATCTCATCAGCACTTACACACAGCAGAAGCGTTATGATGAGGCGCTGCACGCCATTGACGAAGCGCTTGTTCATTATCCTGGTGATGAAAGATTCCTCTTTAAGAAATCAGCTACATTGGAGGCTTACGGTCGTTATGCCGATGCCGCCGTTATCTCAAAACAGTTGTTGCAGAAGCATCCGCAAAGCCGTCAGTACCTGCTGAGCTTTGTAGAACAATCATTGCTCGCCAGTAAGCAGTCAATGGAATACAACGACTACTTCGGTACAGTTGGCATACTCAGGGAAGTACTTGAAAAGCAGCCGGACAATATGGACGCGCTTAACTATCTCGTGAACATCGAGGCTGCGAACAAACAATTTGATTCCGCTGTTTATTATGCCGATCAGGCGCTGCACTACTATCCTGAGGATAAAGACATGTTACTCAAGAAGTCTTCCGTGCTCGCTGAGGCAGGACGCTTCCAGGATGCCTACGCGATATCAGGTACGCTGTATAGCAGCTACCCGTACAACCTGCGTTTCCGCAATGCATATGTAGATCAACTGCTGGGCTCGGGCAAGCAGTACCTGGCCAACAACCAGTCCGACTCTGCACTTATAGAATATAACAAGGCACTCGATGTAGCGCCTAATGATACACTGCCGTTGTATTACACAACAGCCTTGCTGATAGATAAGGGGCAGTATGCAAAGGCGCTTGAGCTAGCCAACAGGGGACGGTATTATTATCCGAATAATCCATTCTTCCTGTTCAAGAAGGCTAATATATATGAGGCCCAGCAGAAATGGGACGACGCGTTCCACAATGCCGATACATTGGCTAAGATGGTGCCATACAGCACCACTTATGTTGACTATGCTCAATATCTCGACAGCCGCAGGTGTAAGAATGAGATCGGTATATTCTATTTGCGTTCCAAGATCACCGACTCTATTCATACTACCATCAATAATATCGGTACTGTACAATATACACGCAGGTTTAAGTTTGGCCAGTTGACGGCACGCGTTAACTATGCCGGCCGTTTCGCCAACACCGGTTTCCAGTATGAAGGTGAGGCATATCTGAACCTGACAAAGAAGACGCACATATTCCTTGTTGGCGCTTATTCAAACGCTTCCACCATATTCCCTAAGATAAGAACAGGTCTGTCTTTGTCGCAGGGTATAGGTAAGAAAGGCTATGAAGTGGAATTAGGAGCCCGCTACCTGAAAGCGGATAGTGGCACTATATATTCCGGCGTAGCATCTATTGGCAGAGATTACAAAGACTTCTACTGGAATCTTAGAGGCTATGTAATGGACTTCATACACCCTAATAATAGCTCGTCATTGTACTATGCAGCGATCCTCAATTCAAGGTACTACATCATGAATCGTTCAGCTTATTTCTCATCCATACTTGGTTATGGTACAGCACCGGATGATTTCAGTCTTAACTACCAGTTGACACAGATACTGCAGTACAATACTGTGAGCTTTGGAGGTGGGTTCTCTAAATCAATACACTACAAGACAACAGTGGGCGTATTCGGGACATGGTATAACCAGAAACTCGGTATCGGTTATTACCGCAACCAGTACGATATATACGCCACGTTGCTGAGAAGATTTTAAATGACGGGGTAAATGCGGAGGCGCCAGTTGTATGCAATGTTGTTCACGCTTATATCGATGAGCGCTTGCAGCATTAGGGCACAGGAAATACAAATAGCAGCCTACGGAGTATCTCAGTATAGCATAGTAATACCACAAGAGCCTACGGCACTGGAGACACGCTCCGGTGCCGTTTTGCAATCATACATTCAGAAGATCACCGGCGCCCGGCTGCCGGTAATAAAGGACGGTGCGCAGGAGAAGTCTCCGGCGATCTATGTAGGCCAGACATCGAAAGCATACAAGGTTCACCCGGGTAAATTTGCGCCGGAGAGCTATTTTATCCATACTGATGGTAAGGACCTGGTGATATGTGCCGGTAACGGCAGGGGATTGATGTACGGGGTGTATGGTTTCCTGGAGAAATATGCGCATTGCAAAAAGCTGAGTAACGACCCGGCTATTCTTCCCGAAGTGCAGGAACTGAAGATACCCGGAAGGATTCATGATGAGCATAAGCCTCAGTTTATGTACAGGCAGGTATATTATCCGGCATCCCATGATGCGGAATACCTGGAGTGGAACGAATTGCAGCAGCTCGATGACCTGTGGGGTGTATGGGGGCACTCATACAATAAACTGGTGCCTGCTGATGTGTATTTTAAAACGCATCCCGAATATTACGGACTGGTAAAAGGGCGCCGGCAGGCTGCACAGCTATGTCTTAGTAATGAAGATGTTTTCGATATTGTGGTCAGCGAGCTGAAAAAAAGGATGGTGAAGAATCCTGATGCTATTTATTGGTCTGTTAGTCCGAATGATGACAATGGGTACTGTGAATGTGACAAATGCCGGGCGGTGGATAATGAACAAGGCAGCCCATCCGGGTCGCTCATCAAGTTTGTGAATAGAGTGGCCGCTAAGTTCCCGGATAAACTTTTTACCACGCTGGCATATGGCTACACACATAAAGCCCCCAAGAACCTGAAGCCTGCGGGCAATGTCTATGTTTTTCTCAGTGACATAGACGCGTTCAGGGATAAACCACTTGCGGAAGAAGGCACAGCAGCAGCTTTCAGAAATGACCTGAAGGCATGGGCCGCGCTTACAAAGAATCTTTTTGTATGGGATTATATCACACAGTTCACCAATTATCTTGCCCCGTTCCCGAATTTCCACACTTTGCAACCCAACATACAATTCCTTAAAGAGAACGGTGTAAAGGGGATCTTTGCGCAGGGTAGCGGAGATACCTATGGTGAATGGGCTGAGCTGCGTAGTTATGTATCCGCAAAGCTGATGCAGGACGAGAAAGCTGATGCGAACGAGCTTATCGTGTCGTTTATCAAAGATTATTATGGCCCGGCTGCAAAATATATACAACAGTACTTCGACCTGTTGCAGTCAAGGGCGCAGGCATCGCATCGTAAGCTCGACATATATGGCAACCCGGTCAATGAATGGAAATCATATCTTACGCCCGAGCTACTGGAGCAATACAGCAATTTGTTTGATAAAGCCGAAGGCGCAGTAGAAGGCAATGAGAAATTTTCGGATAGAGTGATGCGGGCGAGACTTCCTCTCGAATATACTGTTCTTCAGCAGGCGCGGTTCTATGGTATCGAGAAGCACGGCATATTTGTGGAGAGTAATGGAAAGTGGCAGGTAAAACCAAAGTTCCAGGCAAAGGTGGCCGGATTTGTTGCGAACTGTAAAAAAGCGGGAGTCACAGAACTTTCTGAGGCAGGTATGGCGAGGCTACCGGATGAATACCTGGCAGAGTGGGGTGTTATCTTTAAGGAAGGTGTTACGCCTTCAAAAGCTGTTGATAGGAAAGTGTCCTTACAATTCCCGTTTGCTGAAGATTACCCCGCCAAGGGAAACCGGACATTGGTCGATGGAAATCCGGGATATCGGGATTTCAGCTATAACTGGCTTTGTTTTTATGGTGTGCCCATGGTAGCCACCATTGATATGGGTAAGGCACAGCAGGTATCAAAAATAAAGATGCATTTCCTGGATGATCCGAGACATTGGATATTTCTTCCTGCAGGAATAACCATAGAAGTATCGAATGATAATGTAAGTTACCATCAGTGGGCTACGTTGTCTTCATCGGCCAATGACGAGCATTATGATGTAGAGGCAAGGCAGTTTCTTGCAAGTGGTAAGACAGAGTCTGTGAGGTATATCCGCGTCACCGCGAAGAATCTTTCTGCGCTGCCGTTGTGGCGTTACAGGGATGGTAAAAAACCAATGATCGCCTGCGATGAGGTTTTTGTACAGTGATTTGGCACAGGTTTTGTACTGATTTAATTAAAATTAAACGCCCGTTCTTTCAAAGAGATATTCTTCAGAGTGGGAAAAAAACTATTTGATTCGGGAAATAGTTGCACCCGGCAAAATTGATTTCTTTTAACAAATTTAAATCATACAAATACCCTCTTTTTTCCCTTACATTTGATTCAATATTTGTTTTATGGTAAAGAAGATCCTTATCAGTGCCCTCATACTTGCAGCAATAGGTGTATGTACAGGCATTTATCTCTGGAATAAACCACATGAAAAGGTGGAGGATGTCAAGGGCATCTCAGTAGATGCAAAAATCCTGGCTCATGAATATACTGCCGATGAAAAAGCAGCAGATGCAAAGTATCTCAACAAAGCCATAGAAGTATCCGGAACGATCATGGAGATAGACAACAACCAGGATGGTGGTACAATGTTGGTGTTACAGACAGATGATCCGGCTGCAGGCGTGCAATGTGCTATGCGCGAAAAGGGATTGAAGCTGTCTAAAGGCCACATAACCGTAAAAGGATTCTGTTCGGGAAACAGCATCACGGGCGTATCTCTTACAGACTGCGTAGTGAAATAAACACTATTTTTATTTTTTACAATACTCAAACAGGAAAATGAAAAAAATATTGATCGTAGCGGCAACAGTATTTGTTCTGGCCGGCTGCTACAATGATAAGTACGACAAACTGTATCCGCAACCGGTAGTGACGTGTGACACGTCTGCTGTATCGTTCAAGAACGATATCATGCCGATCCTGAATAATAGCTGCAATGTTGCCGGCGGGTGTCATGATATTGCCGGGCAATCGGTGAGTGGCTATGAATTCACCACTTACGAATCATTCAGGTTTCAGGCTACACAGGACATCCTGATCAACGATATCAACGGTACGCCCACCAACGGACGGCATGCCATGCCCAAGAATCTGCCTAAAATGGCCCAATGCGACATAGATAAGATGACTGCCTGGGTACACCAGGGAAGACTGGATAATTAATGACTAAACAAAGATGAGAATGAAAAAACTAATGCTAACCGCCGGTATAGTGCTGATGAGCACTTCGGCGATCTTTGCCCAGAAGTACATGACACGTACCGGTAAGATCATGTTTGATGCCACTGTTCCGTCTTCCCCAGAGAAGATAGAGGCCGTACATAACGAAGTGGCCAATATCCTTGATGCGGCCACAGGGGATATGGTGTTCCAGGTGCTGGTAAAAAGCTTCAAGTTCGAGCGAGCGCTGATGCAGGAGCACTTTAACGAGAATTATATGGAGAGTGATAAATACCCTAAATCAGAGTTCAAAGGGAAGATCACAAATCTCGGAGAAGTTAATTTTTCAAAAGATGGCAGTTACAATGCCAAAGTAGATGGTAAGCTCACTGTTCACGGTGTCACAAAAGATGTGTCTGTGCCCGGTACTGTAGTGGTCAAAGGGAATAATGTGACCCTCAGGGCTAAGTTCTCAGTAAAGCTGAGCGACTATAACATTTCTGTTCCTTCAGTTGTTGCAGACAAAATTGCCAAAGACGCCAAAATATCTTTAGAAAGTGAACTGGTGAAAAAATAACCCGATCAAACAATCACACACTATGCGCAAAAAAACAGCTCTTTTTATTTTAGCTTCCGCACTGTCTTCAACGTTATTTGCACAGACAGATAGCCTGATGGACATGCTCAATGAAGGAAATTCCTCAAAGAAAGATGATGTAACAGCAACGTTCAAAGCAACCAGGATCATTAACGGCAGTAGCGTTGAGAACCTGGCACACGGTGTGCTCGATTTTCGTATCTCGCACCGCTTCGGCCGTCTCGATCAGGGTGCCGATAATTTCTTCGGCCTTGATAATGCCACCACCCGAATAGGGCTGGACTATGGTATCACTAAATGGCTGATGGTAGGCATTGGCCATACCACGCTATTTAAAGAGAATGACGGATTTGTAAAGGCTAAGATATTGCATCAGCAGAAAGATGGCATGCCTGTCACGCTTAGTTATGCGGGTTCAATGTCCATACAGAAGATACCCGTACCTGCATTGCCGGCCGGGGCAAGCTGGAAACTGACCAACGACCTTTTCTTCAGCAATCAATTGCTCATTGCACGCAAGTTCAGCGACAGGGTCTCACTTCAGTTAATGCCAACCATTGTACACTTCAATCTTGTGGACAGCAGCAAATTTTCAAATAATACGGTTGCTATTGGAGTCGGAGGACGGATCAAGCTTAGCCGCAGGGTAGCTATTACAGGTGAATACTATTACCGCGCTACCAATGCCGATCTGCTGTATGGAGGAAATCCTACCTACAATGCTTTGTCTGTAGGTGTGGATGTAGAGACCGGAGGCCACGTGTTCCAGTTGATGCTCACCAACTCACAGGGAATGACCGACAGAACGATGATCGGCCAGACATCAGATACCTGGTCTAAGGGATCTTTGCATTTCGGGTTTAATATATCAAGGGTGTTCACAGTTGTGAAGCCAAAAGAATTTACCTCATCGGGTAAGAAGAGCTGGTAAGTTGTCCTATATGTATCAATGGGCGGGTAAGAACTACCTGCCCATTTTTTTGTTCATTGCTATAATACATGTTGCTTATTGTAATTTTTATATCTTTAGGTATATCTAAATTAATAATAAGCATGGATGTAATTGTAGTATCTGAATATTCATTGATGTTCGTAGGCATAATATTTTATGCTTTGTGCATCATTTTTTTTATCACCGGCAAGATCAGGAATGTGGGTGGTAAGACAACGATCTCCAGTGGGAAATTCAATTTCTCATCCAATTCATTTGTTGTTCTGTCCATTTTGTCTGCCTTGTTTGCGTTCTCGCCCCTGGTTTACAGTTGGCTGTTGGTCTCTAAGGCACAAGCATCTCCCAAGGTGGATGTTGTAACAAAAGACAAAGAGATACAATATCATATCAGGGGCACAGCGCAGAACAGTATGAACATGCCCGTGTGTAACGCGGTGATCTGTGCCAATCAGATAAGGAATGACTCAGTCGCGTCCAGCAAAAGAGATACCACAAAACAAATGGGGGAATACGAATTTGTTTTTGATCATGTCAGGCTCAACGACAGGATAGAGGTTCGTTGGGAAGATCCGGTGGGCAATACAATACGGAGGCGTTTCTCACCTGAGAATGCAGATTTCAATATTACATTCACAAACTAATACAGCATATGATGATGAAGAAGATCAGTTCACTGGCAATGATGTGTTCCACATTACTTACTGCCGGCTATGCGCAGAAGAATGTTTCCCAGGATATGGTATTAGTGCCGGCAGGTTCGTTTACATTCGGCACGAACTCGGCTACTATGAAGGAATTGACAAAGATATATGGCCCCGATTTCGTGAGAGACCATTTTGTAAAAGAGAAAAAAGTAACCCTTCCCGCATTTTATATAGATAAGTGTGAGGTGACCAACAGGCAATTCAACGCGTTTCTCAAAGCCACAGGGAGACCTTTGCTCAAAGTGGCCAATGACAAATTGGATCACCCTGTGAATAATATTGGCTGGAAGTCGGCGAGAGAATATGCAGCCTGGGCTGGTAAAAGACTGCCTACAGAAGAGGAATGGGAAAAAGCGGCAAAAGGACCCGATAATAACATATATCCATGGGGTGCAAAGGACTTTGGCAACAACTATAACGGTTCTGCCCAGGGCAATTATAATACGGTTCGTGTAGGTATGTACCCGGCAGGCAAAAGTGGGTATGGCATGCTGGATGCCTCCGGTAATGTGTATGAAATGACGACCGGCAGATGGTCAGACTCCTATTGCATGAGAGGCGGTAGTTTTCTCAATAAAGGTGCGCTCGTGATGACGACATTCCGTTGGGGGCCCGGAGATACAGTAAATGGCGCCGGCTGGTTAGGTTTCAGGTGTGTCAAAGACCTTTGATCGCCTGGGAAGTACGGCTATGGTATATCTTGTTAAAAACAATCCGGTACTCATACCTTTTCAGCTAAAAGCCGAAGGTTTTTTATACTTTTGAGACGTTGCTCCCGGTCATAAGTAAAAAGGGCGCGGCAGGTACATGGCAATAGGAAAAAAATCAAAACCTACATATTTCAATGCCATCATGGGGGTGGCACTTGTATTGTTTTTGCTGGGCGTGCTTGGTTGGCTGGTCATTAACGGAAGGTCGTTGTCCCGCGCATTTAAAGAAGACCTGGAGGTCAATGTGGACTTTCACGATAACGTGAGTGATGAAAGCGTGAAGAAGATGAGGTCTATCCTGGACAAACAACCATTTGTACGAACCAGTAAGATCATTACTAAAGAAGAAGCTATGGAACTGGAGAACCAGGTGGAAGGTGGAAATATGTTCGACTTCCTGGGATACAATCCTTTATTTACTTCCATCACGCTGAAGCTCAACGCAGAATATGTGAATATGGATAGCCTTACTAAGGTGAAGAAATTCATTCTCCAGAGCAATGTGGTAAGAGATGTTACCTGGCCGAATATTGTGGTGGAGCAGATGAACAGTAATTTCCGGAAGATCGGTATCATCCTCGCCGGTATTTCCGTTCTGCTCTTTTTTGTTGTGGTATTCCTGATAGACAATACGGTACGCCTTGCCATGTTCAGCAACCGGTTCATCATTAAGACCATGCAGATGGTGGGCGCTACGCGCTCGTTCATTACCCGCCCTTTCGACCTCAGGGCATTCTTCAATGGCCTGATTAGCGGTGCCATCGCTGTTTTCGGGTTGTGGATCGTTATGTCGTTTGCTGCAGCTCAGTTACCGGCGCTTAGTCTTTTGAACGAACCCGCTCTCGTGGCAGTGCTCATGACAGGAATGATCGTATTGGGCATACTTATTTCCATGATCAGTACACACCGTTCCGTGGTGAAGTATCTGAAAATGCACGTTGATGACTTGTATTAGAATTTGTTTTAAATCAATTAACGTTTTTTAACGGCATATACTGTTTCTGTTTCCCGATTTTCATTAATATTGCGCTATGTCAACAACACCAAAAACTACTTCCGGAAATAACGGGTCTGCATCTAAGGGCGATCCGACGTTCCTGTTCGACAGGCAGAACTATATGCTTATGATAGGTGGTATAGTGCTGATATTGATCGGCTTCATGCTTATGTCAGGTGGTAAGAGCCCCGACCCGCATGGGTTCAACTATGACGAGATATATAGTTTCCGCCGCATCACAATCGCTCCTTTAGTGTTACTGGCAGGCTTTGGACTGCAGGTATATGCCATCATGAAGAAGCCCTCCGATGCAGAGAATAGTGTAAAATAATACCGTTTTATAGTTGGTTATAAGGCTCGTATAATGCGGGCCTTTTTTATTTGTTTTATGATTACTTTTACTATGAAAGTCATTTGTTTATCATATGTTTGATGAGACAAAAATCTGTGGTATGAGAAGACTCCATGCACTTGTTCTGATTCCCCTCTTTGCCGGCGCACTGGCCTGCAACAATTCCTCCAGCAATCAGCACCCGTCTGTCAGGTACGAAGAGAAAAAGACCTCACTAAAGGACATGGAGTATGCTAACCCGTTGCAATTTTTGAAGATCAAGGGTGATTTTCATGGCAATCTCGTCAACCAGACGGTTATAGAGGGCGAGATCACAAATAATGCCACACTGGTCAGCTATAAAGACATCATGGTTCAGATAGTATTCAAAGACAAAGAGGGTTCCACCATCGAAAGGCAACGTGAGAAACTGGAAGATGTGATCAAACCAAATTCCACAGTAGAATTTAAGATAAAGACCGGTCACGTCAAAGGTGTAGAAGAGGTGATCGTGGATATAGTGAGCGCGTCAGCTCAGAAATAGCATTATTTATTTATTGTATAAATGCCCGTCTGAAATTTTTTTTGAAATTTCTGTAACTTTTTTCTTTCTGCTACGATATACTGTCAATGGAGGTTACTGAGTACAATGCATGCGTGCAGGAATGGGCAGATGCCCTCTTCAGATTCGCCTGCAAATGTACCGGTCAACGGGATGACGCAAACGATGTAGTGCAGAATTGTTTTGAAGTTCTTTGGCAGAAGAGGGAGCAGGTGGAGCGTGTAAAAGCAAAAGCCTTTCTTTTCCAGGTCGCCTACAATCAGTCGATAGACAACTACCGTCGTAGATCGAAGGTGACTTACAAGGAACAGATGCCGGAAGATAGTGTTGCTCCGCGAAATCCCGACCTTAAAAAGGTGCTTGACAGAGCTTTGGCTTTGCTCGATGAGCGATCAAGGGCAATGGTGCTCCTCAAAGATTATGAAGGATACCGCTATGAAGAGATAGCGCAAATAACAGGGGCGACTGATGCACAGGTAAAGGTTTACCTGCACAGGGCCCGGAAGGTGCTGAAAGATTACCTGGTAAGTGTAGAAAACATCATATAGTATGATCACGTGGGAAAATTATGAGGAGTATATAATGATGTATGCCGATGGCGAATTGCAACCGGCAGAGATAGAGGCTTTGATGGCCTTCGTTGAGCAGCACCCGGAGTTGAAGAAAGAGCTGGAACAATACGGGCAGGTGAGGTTGGTTCCCGATGCGGATATTGTATTTGTTGATAAAGCTTCTTTGCAGAGGCCCTCACCGTCAAAACGCATGGCATTCCCGCTGTGGACAAGGTATAGCGTAGCGGCCGCGGTATTGTTGCTTATCGCTACTGCATTGTTCAGGTTCATGAACCCGGGCACACAGGTGAGTGAGATCGCAAAAGTAGATACAGCAAAACAAGTACCGGTGCCTGTTACCAATGACCGTGCACCGCAAGTGGCAGAGGCAAAAGAGAATACGGCAATAGCGCAGGACTCTGCAATAGCGGCCACACCGGTGATAAGAAATAACAATACCCGCGCTGTGGTCATACATAAGAGTGTGAAAGAACAAATGAAGAAGGAAGGAGAAATGCCTATGCCGGTGCTAAGGCAGGCTATGGAGCCCATTGAAGAGTTGACAATGGCAGTGGTAAAGGAAATGCCTTCCGCAAAGGCAGCACCTGTTGAACCGGAGATAAGAGAGGTGCCTGCATATACGCTGGCAGCGGACGAAGAAGAGACCGGAAAAAGTACATTCCTGGACAGGTTGCCGATAGATGACCTGAAGAGGAACCAGGTGAAAAATATAGCAGGCGCTGTGTCGGATGCATACAACGAAGTGCGTGCCGCAAGGGAAGATCTCTATAGGAAAAGCATCAGTATTAGGGTAGAGAAAAAACGATTGTTGATATCATTCTAAAATAACCACTAAATCAAAAAATATGAAGAGCACATTATGCGCCTTGATGGCAAGCTTATGTATGTTACTGAGCGTTTCAGGCTTTGCACAGGAAAAAGACGAGGCAGATACAGGTAAATTCCGTAATCACGATATGCTCAGCATCTCCAATAGGGGGATCAGAATAGAGCATACCTACAAAGGAGAGAAGGGTAGGATGATCGCCGAACGCGACTCGCTGAGAGAAGAGAAGAAAAGATTCTCCTCATCATTCGCCATGTTCGACCTGGGATTTAATATGATACAGGATAATACAGACTATACCAATCCCGGCCTTGGCAGCTATCTCAATATCCCGGCTGCTAACCGCAGCAAAGACCTTTTTGCATTACGCACAGGCAAGTCCGTTAATGTCAATATCTACCCCTGGATGGTAAAATTCAAAGCCGTAAAAACTCCGGGGCAGCGTATGTACATTGCTACAGGCGTCGGACTTCAGATATATAATTTCCGGTACGACCAGCCCATAACATACACCAAGCAGCCCAATACCATATTCATGGATAATATCACCTTCAAAAAGAACAAGCTTGCGCTTACTTATCTGAATGTGCCGCTAATGGTTACATTTAAAACACGCATACACAAGGATTACAAAGGTCGCGCCAAACATGACGAATGGTTGGTGTATGGAGTGGGTATCACAGAAGGTTTCCTGCTCAATTCAATAACCAAGCAGGAGTCAAGTATCAGGGGTAAAGTGAAACTTCATGACCAGTTCGGTCTCGCTGATCTGAATACTTGTCTTACAGCCGAGATAGGAGTAGAAGGCATCCTCAGGCTTTTCGCATCATACCAGGTCACATCTATGTATGGCAGCGGAGCCGGCCTCGATCAGCATCCTGTCAGCATTGGTTTCCGTTTTGGAGGTATATAATTGATAGATATGTATCAAAAAAATGATCGCCCGTTTGAGGGCGATCATTTTTTAATAGTATAGGTCTTGCTTAGTTACTGTCTCCCGTTCACCACCTCGCTCACTATCTTCCCGTCCTGCATGGTCAGCGTGCGGTCAGTCATTTTTGCCAATGCGTCATTATGGGTGATCATTACAAATGTTTGCCCCAGTTGCTCTCTGAGCTGCAGGAAGAGGTTATGAATGGCATGAGCATTGGCAGTGTCCAGGTTGCCGGTAGGTTCATCTGCCATCACCACAGATGGCTTTGTTACCAGCGCCCTTGCTATCGCTACCCTCTGCTGTTCACCACCCGATAGTTCGGAGGGTTTATTTTCCGTTCGCCCTCCCAATCCCACTATGTGTAGCATCTCTTCAGCTTGCCGGGTGGCTTCCTTCCTGGTCACGCCCTTTATCCACAGTGGCATGCATACATTTTCTATGGCGCTGAATTCCGGCAGCAAGTGATGGAACTGAAATACAAAACCAAGATGTGTGTTTCGGAATTTAGATTGTTTTTTTGATGGCATTTCCAGCAGGTTCACATTATCTATCAGCACAGTACCGCTGTCCGGTTTGTCCAGCCCGCCTACCAGGTGTAGCAGTGTACTCTTTCCTGCTCCCGATGGGCCTACTATAGAGATGATCTCGCCCTTGCTTACACTCAGCGACACATCATTCACCACCGTGAATGAACCATATTTCTTTACCAGGTTATTAGCTGAAAGCATATTAGCGCATAATAAAATTAACGCTTTGCAAGTTATCTATTTAACACCGCTGTTTTTAATATTAGGGTATAACTTGTTAATATCTGCTGTCAAATTTTAGTTAAGGTTTGTATCTTCCTGAATTTGATTTTGCTATTTTAAATTTTCCCTTACATTTGCGGAAATTACAATTAAAACAATATATTTTGTAATATGTTCTGGACACTTGAATTAGCCTCGCATCTCGAAGATGCTCCATGGCCGGCCACAAAAGATGAGCTTATTGATTACGCTATCCGTTCCGGCGCTCCGCTTGAAGTGGTAGAGAACCTTCAGGAGCTCGACGACGAAGGGGAGATATACGAGGGCATAGAAGATATTTGGCCCGACTATCCCACCCAGGAAGACTTCTTCTTCAATGAAGATGAATATTAAGACCAAAGATATTATCCCGCCTCATGGCGGGATTTCTTTTCATGTACATACTGCCATTAATTGTCAGGCCGTTTTTATACACCCGGCCACGCCGTTTAGATAGCAGGAATACCGCTTTACAGAAATACAACAGGGATTTGGTGCGATGGATAGTATATTTGAAATAGTAAAACAACACGTATGAAGAGTATTGTCGTTTTTTGCGGTTCATCAGAGGGGTATGACGAAAGGTACCGTGAAGCAGCATACGGCCTTGGCGCTATGTTGGCAGAACGTGGCATACACATCGTATATGGAGGGGCCAAGGTAGGCTTGATGGGCGCGCTTGCTGATGGTGCTCTTGAACACAGCGGACAAGTGACCGGCGTGATACCTCATTTTCTTAAGACAAAGGAAGTGGCTCATGAAGGCCTTACACAAATGATCACCGTGAATACCATGCATGAGCGTAAACTGAAAATGCAGGAGCTGGCAGATGGTATCATAGCATTGCCCGGTGGCTGGGGTACTATGGAAGAATTATTTGAGATGCTCACATGGAGCCAGCTTGGCCTTCACGATAAGCCTGTTGGGCTGCTCAATATAAATGGTTACTACGACGCGCTGAAAGCGCTAACCGATAATATGGTGCAGGAAGGTTTCCTGGCAGAGTGTACAGGAAAGACATTGCTGACCAGCGACAACCCGGAAGAGTTGTGGGGAATGATGGAGGCATACGAGCCGGAGGAGAAGCCCCAATGGATCACACCAAAGACAACATAAAAACAGGCGAACCATATGGTTCGCCTGTTTTTATATCACAGTATCTGATATCATTTATTTATCGTCACCTTGCCCTGTTGCAATATATCCCCCCCGCTGTCACTTATGTGATAAAGGTAAACCCCGCCGGGTAGTCGCGAGACGTCAATAGCATCACTGTGTCGTATGGGCACTGACTGCACTACCTGGCCGGTAACAGAGATCAGCTTACAGGTAAGTGTTTCGCTGAGGTTTGTATTAATATAAAGTTTGTCTGTAGCCGGATTGGGGAATACACTAAGCGTCTCGCCCGCCGCCAGCATGCGAACACCGGTGTGGTCTATTGGAGGAGGAGGATTGGGTATGCTGGTCATGCTCACATCATCTACATAGAGCACACTACTGTCGGTAGGGATAGTACCGCCACCTCCGCTGCTGGTAAATGTAATGCGCAGCAGGTTCACAGAATCTGTTGTGTCTACTGCATAGATGACATTTGCAGTGACTTGTGTCCACGATGTACCGGGACCAATGTTTACAGTACCAATACCAATCACAGAGTCCACAGTGCCGAAGGTATGTATTGCCTGTACGGTCATGAATCCGGAATCAAGTGCAGGCATGTGTGTATTGGTATCTATACCTGCTATGTATTGCACATAAGCGCTTACTGTAGTTGGTTTGACATTAACCACAGCACCACCGCTGAATGATACGCCGCCTATGCCCGGAGGCGACAGGGTGATCTTTACATTGGTCTTGGCGTTAGACATTACACCCGGAAACAGGATCGTATCTTGGAATGTAGTCATGATCTTAGCGGAGTGAGATCCGCCGTTTACTATAGTGGTCTCATCAAACAACTGTACATTCCATACACTGTCAGGAAATCCGGCGATCGACCCGATAGATTCCCCCAACCCGATGAACAGAGAGTCTGCACCGTACCATTGTTGGGGAGCCTGCACGGTCTTTGGCTTTGTAGTGCCCGCTGTATTGCTGCGCCATATTTCCATATCTCCGTTCGGTATGGCCTGAGCATAGGAGCCACCGTAAGCGATCACAGCAAGCAGTAGTAAGTAGATCTTCTTCATAGTTCTATTTTTTTGTGTAGTTAATTCATTGCAAATTACTCATTTAAACCACGCAAACAGTCATTTATAGCATCAAAATTCGGAATATCGCTGGCATTTTCCAATACTTCTGCATAGCGCACAATGCCACTTTTGTCCACCACAAAGGCCGAACGTTTTGATACCCCATCCATATCATTGAACCAGTGGTCATAGATAGTGTCGTAGGCGGTTGAGGCCACTTTATTGAAGTCACTCAGTAGTGTGAAATTGAGGCTTTGTTCTTCTTTGAATTTCTTGAGAGAGAACAGAGAATCTACCGATATCCCGAAGATAACTGCGTCAACGTTGTTGTAATAAGCAATGTTATCCCGCATCATGCAGAGCTCCTTGGTGCAAGTGCTGGTAAATGCCAGCGGGAAGAATAGCAGCAATACATTCTTTCCCCTTTGCTCACTCAGGGTTACCTTATTCTTATCTGTATCACGCAGTGTAAAGTCTGGAGCCAACTGGCCTGGTTGAATACTCATCTGGTTTTTTTTAGTGAAATTATGCTAAAAGGCGGGAAAAATGTCGCCTTTCTGATGACAATACTTTAAGGCAAAGGTGGCAATCCCGAAGGGATGAAATTATTATAGCTAAAAAGGCCGAAAATTGCGGCCTTTATGGCAATAATGTTCTCAGTTAAAGGTTGGCAATCCCGAAGGGATGAAATTATTATAGCTAAAAAGGCGGGGGAAATGTCGCATTTATATCCAATGCATTAAGGTAAAGGTTGGCAATCCCGAAGGGATGAAATTATTATAGCTAAAAAGGCGGGGGAAATGTCGCATTTATATCCAATGCATTAAGGTAAAGATTGGCAATCCCGAAGGGATGAAATTATTATAGAGCATTAGCTCCCGGATATACGGAACCCTGAAGGGGTGACATTATTTTATCGCTTGAAATGAGCGCTACCTCAGTATCTGTATTTTCCGCTCTATGTTTCGCTCATCCGAGATAAATCGGACATAGTAAAAACCTGGTGGAAGATCAGCGCACGGAACAAGAAGGGCAAAATCTTTCTTAGTTACATTGTAAAGTGGCATTTCTTTTCCTTCAGTATTGATTATTGACAGCCGATAATTTTGTTCACTTCTCCTTACGCCATCTATTGTAATTAAATGCGAGGCCGGCACAGGATAGATGGTCAGTTCTTCTTTCGGCTCGGCTTCTCGTACAAGTTGTGGTATGGCGGTTGTAGTATCATTATGTAATAAAGACGCAGGGTCAATCTTTTGCGGCATATCCATAATTGTAAAGCTTCTGTTCGCGCTCCTGATTCCGCAATCGAAATCGTTAAAAGTGAAGGTCATCGTATATTGCCCGGGTTTTAAGTGGAATGTATCAAGGGATAACGACAATGTATTTGCTTTTAGGTCAAAAACGTCTACATTTTTTATGCTTGATAGTGTTTTGCCTCCCAATGTTAACTCAGCGTTTCCGTATCCCCCGTCACATCCGGTCACACGCATATATGCTGATATGCTGTAAGAATGGCCGTTGTAAAGAATGTTATTAATATTAAGAAAAGCTGTATCCGGCTTTGGGTCAGTATCACCCAGGTTCAATTGCATACCACAACCTCCTGTAATTCTGTACTGGGCATTGGTGGTATAATTCGTTACAATGAAAACTAGTGATATGAATAAATATTTCATAAGAAGGTTGTTTATATGTGAAAATAACGCAGGTTTGTAGTTTATATTGTGCTTTCGGCACTAAAACGGCATTTTTATATTATTCATTGTCAACCTATGTCAGTATTTACAGTAAAATAAAGCTCGTTTCTGCAAAATTGACCGAAATTTGTCCCCCCGCATGGAATGGCATAAAAAGTGATGCTTCTTGTTTACCAAATCGTAAAAAACTAAAAACTGATAATTATGGCAAAAAACGTGAACATTACCCCCCTGCACGACCGGGTAATAGTGAAACCCGCTCCTGCTGAAGAAAAAACTGCCGGTGGTATCATCATACCGGATACGGCAAAGGAAAAACCACAACGTGGTACAGTAATGGCTGCTGGTCCTGGTAAGAAAGATGAGCCAATGACCGTTAAGACAGGTGATACGATCCTCTACGGTAAATATGCCGGCACGGAAGTATCGTTCGAAGGTGAAGACTACCTTATTATGCGTGAGAGCGATATCCTTGCTGTTATCTGATAAGTCAATGAGGCAATTCGATAATCGTCTCAGAAAGAATTAACAATAATCATTAACTAATTGGCTAATAGCCAAATCATCAAATTAAAAACATGGCAAAACAACTTTTCTTCAATATTGATGCCCGCAACAAGATGAAGCGTGGTGTAGATACGCTGGCTGATGCGGTGAAGGTGACACTCGGACCTAAGGGCCGTAATGTGGTTATCGAAAAGAAATTCGGCGCTCCGTCTGTAACTAAGGACGGTGTAACAGTAGCAAAGGAAATAGAGCTGGAAGACTCTATTGAGAACATGGGTGCGCAGATGGTGAAGGAAGTAGCTTCAAAAACTGCTGACCTTGCCGGTGACGGTACTACAACTGCTACCGTTCTCGCTCAGGCTATCATCGGTGAAGGCCTGAAGAACGTAGCCGCTGGTGCTAACCCAATGGACCTGAAGCGTGGTATCGACAAGGCAGTTACTGCTATCGTTGAGAACCTCAAGGGCCAGTCTGAAAAAGTAGGTAACGACAATAAGAAGATCGAGCAGGTGGCTTCTATCTCAGCCAACAACGATAATGCTATCGGTTCGCTGATCGCTCAGGCTATGGCTAAGGTAGGCAACGAAGGTGTGATCACCGTAGAAGAAGCTAAGGGCACTGAAACTACTGTAGAAGTAGTAGAAGGTATGCAGTTCGACCGTGGTTACCTGTCAGCGTACTTTGTTACCAATACAGAAAAGATGCAGGTAGAACTTCAGAATCCTTACATCCTCATTTATGAGAAGAAGGTAAGCACCCTGAAGGACATCCTGCCTATCCTTGAGTCAGTGGTACAAAGCGGCCGCCCGTTGCTGATCATCGCTGAAGATGTTGATGGTGAAGCACTGTCAACCCTGGTGGTGAACAAGCTCCGCGGATCACTGAAGATAGCTGCTGTTAAGGCACCGGGCTTTGGCGACCGCCGTAAGGAAATGCTGCAGGATATCGCTGCACTGACCGGTGGTACGGTTATCAGCGAAGACCAGGGTTACAAACTGGAGAACACAACTATCGCCTCTCTTGGCCAGGCAGAAAGCATCACTATAGATAAGGACAATACAACAGTAGTTGGTGGTAAAGGCCTGAAGGAAGCTATCACAGCCCGCGTTAACCAGATCAAGTCACAGATCGAAACTACTACCAGCGATTACGACCGTGAAAAGCTGCAGGAGCGTCTTGCTAAGCTGAGCGGCGGCGTAGCTGTACTGTATATTGGCGCTGCATCTGAAGTGGAAATGAAGGAAAAGAAAGACCGCGTTGACGATGCACTGCATGCAACTCGTGCTGCTGTAGAAGAAGGTATCGTACCGGGTGGTGGCGTAGCTTATATCCGCGCTATCGATTCTCTGGATAAGATCAAGGCTGATAACGCCGACGAGAAGACAGGTGTTGCTATCATCCGCCGTGCCGTAGAAGAGCCACTGCGCCAGATCGTTGCTAATGCAGGCCTCGAAGGTTCTATCATTGTACAGAAAGTACGTGAAGGCAAGGCTGACTTCGGTTTCAATGCCCGTACAGAAGTATATGAGAATATGCTGGCTGCAGGTGTTATCGACCCGACTAAGGTGAGCCGCGTAGCGCTGGAAAATGCTGCTTCTATCGCAAGTATGTTCCTCACTACTGAATGTGTGATCACTGATAAGCCTGAACCAAAGTCTGCAGCGCCTGCAGGTGGCGGTATGCCGGGCGGAATGGGCATGGACTATTAATACCATCGCAACAGATAATGAGCGTCCCCTTGAGAAGAGGGGACGCTTTGTTTTTGTATAGAATATTCATTAATTTAGTTGTAGCAAAACTGACAAAGCAATGAGGCGGAAACTAATGAGTAAGGCTCTGTTTGCCGGACGATCGGTACTCTGGTCGTTACTGCTTTATATGATCGTGATGCTCATCGTCAACTGGCGCGATCTGCGCAATGTGGTCAACGGAAGAACTGAAGTAGCCATAGTGACAGGCGATCAGCAGTGCCAGCAACCGGCCATATCTGAAAGGCATGGCCTGGTAGGTACCATAGCGTCGTTGGCCCGTATCGTATTATTTATGGCAGGGCCTCATACTGAAAAATGATCAGTCGAGCTGCCTCCATGCCATACGCAGAGTTATTGTTTCTCCCCTCTTGAACTGAACCAGTGATGCATACACGCCACGTTGTTCATCATAGTCGGCGCCCTCTGTGAGCCCACATATATGCACATTGGGGGCCTGTTTCCCAAAGAGATAGTCCATTGATATTTCTCTCTTACGGTTCACTTTGTAATAAAAAGCATCGGTGTTCTGATGGTCATATATCGTATCGGTCTTTTCAGACAGTCCGCGCTCTATATTCCTTGCATAGTCATTCAGTACTATAAAAAGCTCTTTGTTGCAGATATAACTGTTGGCCGACATGAACTGCTTCGCATATATCTGCCCGGGCAGGTCACTATAGAGATAGCCGAGCTCTTTTTTGCGGGAAAACTCATATGGGTTGTAGAATCTCTTATAGCTTCTGATGCATTCGGCATGAGGTATCACGGTGCCCCAAAGCTCATTGCCATTGTCATCTACCTGGGTAATGGCAATGTCTCCGAGATGCGTTTCAAAAGCGTACCTCGACCCGCTCTCAGGCTCATCAAAGCGCTCATACTTTTCAGATATGACCGTTGACAAACCATTTTCGTTGGTGAACATGGAAAGTGGTATGCCATAAAACAACCTGTTGGTATCTGTTTTGGATCGCAAATAGTCTGTTGCCAGCTGATTGTGCAGGTAGTTCAGTTTTGTCTCGGCAGCATCTGTTTTAAAGAACAGATTTTCACTCACTGATCCGCGTCGTATATCTACACCTGTAGCATAGGATGTAGCACTGACATGGTTTACGTCATAGTTGTTCACATCGGGGTTCAGTGTTGGTGAGTAGTCGTTGTCGATGACAGCGTCGTCGCCGCCAAATGTATACCGGATAGGCAGGTAGCTATATAGCAATACATTAGTTGCATCAGCAAAAGGATTGTATGAATATTTTGCATAGTTCGGGTATACGTCGGTAGAGGCATCTACTACTGTGCACCGGGCATGTGTAGCATCCTTCGGTATGTGGTACAATGCAATATGGTGGTCGTATACTGCGCGTTGAGGGCTTCTGCCTGAAGCTGTCGCATTCATTTCCATTTTAAGGAGAGTAAGTGTAACATTCATTCCATTGGCCGTGGCCTCTGCTCCCGTTGCAAACATGTAGTCGTATTTTTTACGGTCCACATCCAGCCCTAGATCCCGCACCTGTTCATGGGTATTGTCATAGTATGTTACGTGCACATTGCATTTTTTGAACTGGTTATCATCCATACAGTAGAGTATGGCATAGCCGTCATCAGCCCTGCCCTTAGTAACGAAATAATACGTTCGCTTCAACAGGTTTTGAGACTCTCCGAGTTGCTTCTCTTCTATTAGTTTTCCTGAGGAGCCATCTATGCGCACTCGTATCAGTACATACCTGTTCTGGTGTTCCTGCTCGAAGAACAAAACAGCCTCTTTGTTCACTTCAAACAATCCTTTAAATGCCGATAACTGTAGTTTGCTGACATCAAAGTCGCGAAGCAGGTGGCTTTGGTGGCGGATCTCCTTATGCGTGCTGTCAAATACCTTAACGACAAGTGGTTTGTTATTGTCTATATGAAAAAGGAGAGTGTTGCCATTCTTCATGCATAGCACTTTGTACCAGCCGGTCATCGGCATATCCAATGGGTTGCCGATATACACCCGCTTGTCACCGGCAATGCAATGCCGGGCAGAAATGAGCAGCAATAGCAAGCATAGTATCTTAGCCTTTTTCATTCGAATCAGACAGTTAACAGATGATATTACAAATATAGCGAAACTGTATCATGCGAAAAGGGGGATTTTATAGGTGATTAAGAACAGAAGCCAATGCACGGGGCATTGGCTTCTGTTCATTTATTCAGATAACTCAACTAAGACGCAACTAACGACATATGCTCTGAGCTTACCATTTGCAGCGCGAGGCTCTTAATGGATGGATACACCAGGTCATATACCCCTTTTTTGCTGGCAGGAACATCTGATTCCTGCATGGCAACGATGTAGATAATGGATTCAGGTATGTCCAGTACGCTGCATACCTTGGTGATCGTCCTTTGGCTGGGGCGTTTTACTCCGGTTTCTATCTGTGATAGAGAGGTTTGGGACAGATCGCACTTTTCAGCTAACTCGTATTGTGTGATAGCGAGTTTCTTTCTGATAGACTTGATGGCAAAACCGATGTTCATTTGATAAATGTTTAATGTTTAATAATACAATTCGCCTGCTGGTTAATATTTCATCAATGGTTTTTACTTGCTTACTACTATATAAGACAGTTTGCTGCCACAGAAACGTTGGGGGAAAAAGGAAAGAATTTTAATCAAATGTAATCAGTGCCTATTCGTAACCCCTTTGCAGTACATTTGCGGCGTGGCAAGAAGTTTCTCCAGGCAAATAGTTTATGACAAAAAGTCCCTGCTGGCGGTGATCGTTCCTCAATTAAGGAAAGATGGCATGTATTACGAGGTGAATATCCAAGGTTTCCCCCGATTCTTTATGGCCTGGTCTCAACTGGGCCGGTATGACGTGGCAGAAGATGGGCCGACGTTGCCGTATCAATTGATATTATCGGTAAGTGATATATTAGAGCAGGAGAACAGGCGGTGATCACTTCACCTTCCGTATGCGGATGAGTGCCTGAGCGCCCGCCGAATTATAAGCCACAATGCTGTACTTACGAGTGCCATCTGTAAGCAGGAGTGTAGCCGTATTAGGTGGGTCGGAACCTTCGTTATCTGCCACTATGGCTAGGGTATTGATACCTGTGCCTGATATGGGGATGCGTACCTGCTTCTTTGCCTTGATTAGTGAATATCCCGAAAGATACGGTTTGCCGTTAAAGAGTATGGTGATGCGGTCGCCATCTGTATTGCCGCCATCCCATGCGTCAACAACTACGGTATCACTATACCAGTCATAGCTTTTATCTGTGCCGGCGGTCACCTTTTCCGTGACCTGTGGCAGCTCTTCGGTTTTTGGGGCTGCCGGCTTAGCGGGCTCTTCTGCTATCCTGGGATGTTTCTTCATGGAGATCACCGTATCGTATCTATCTCCGTAGCTGAAGAGCTTATTGATCTCGGCCTCATTGCTAAAGACGATCTTGCCCGGCGTGCAGGCCGTATTGTCCACCTGGTTGCTGGTCATAGGGCCGGTGAGCACAAGTCCGCCCGCGCTGCGCGAGCTTTGCAGCGAAGCATCGACAAGGCACATATATGCACGGGTCTGAAAGCCATGAGAGTAAACGATCTCTGTTTCCTTGAAAACAAGTGTTTTGCTATGACGGTCCAGGGTGCCCGAGATCTTTGTCTTTGTATCATCCGGTTCTTTGAAAGTGACTGAATACCCGTTGACGATGCCATCGGACTCAGACAACACCAGTTTATATGGAAAGACCTCACCGGTGCTTACCGCCAATACTCCGTTGAGTATGATCTCTTTGGATTGCGCAAAGGCAACTGATGTGATAAATGAGAGAAATAACGCGGGAAAAAATGTGAACTTCACCATGCAATAATAGTACTTTTAGGTTTTTCGTGACAAGGGGTTTTATTAAATTTGACCAAAATCAGCGCAATAGTGAGAATAGTTCCTGCATGTCTTTTCATTATGATGGTCCTCGTGTCGTGCGCGGGATACATACCATCTAAAAAGAAACTGCAGGTATATACAGATATCACCGCTGCCAACGACTCCCTGGAGACCATGGTGCGTGACTGGCACCAGCAACTCATCTTATCGACCAAGGACAAGAACTTTTCGAGGCTTCGCCCTTACCGTGTACGCATAGGCCAGTTCCTGAGTGAGAAACGAGCCTCCGTAGCCGGGCTGCAGACGGAAGCCAAATGGCAGGGCATACTGGATAATGAGGAAACCTTCCTGGCCACGCAGGCCCAGCTCTTTTCTGATTCGTATGCAGCCTTTGAGCTGTATAATAATATGACCCCGAACGACGTCATTAACAACCAGCTCAGGATAGCCTCTGTGAACCTGACCAATATGCTGGCGGGAAAGGCATCGATGGTGCATATGCTACAGGTATATGCCCGGAAGAACGACCTGAAACTGAAGAAGTGATCAACTCTTTGCTGCTTCCTTAATATCCTTTACTTCCAGTATCTGCTTGCTGTAGCCCTTTGTGGTGACGTGCAGCATGGCAAGGCCGAGGTCTGCCAGTGTGCTCATGGCGTTTGGAAAAACATTCTTCAGCAACGGATACATCCAGGTGATGTATTTGTAGAAGCTGATGGTGTTCTTCAGTCCGGGAGTAGGGTGCATGTATCCGGGGCGGAACATGTATGCCTTCTTAAAGAGTTTCATCAGGTCGTTCTCTGTCTTGCCTTTTACGCGGGCCCACATGCTCCTGCCTTTTTCGGTACTATCTGTATTGGCACCTGATACGTAACAGAATACCATATCAGTATTGCGCTCTGCAACGGTCTGTGCAAAGTGCATGGTGAGGTCGTAGGTCATGCGGGTATATTCGGGTTCTTTCATGCCTACTGATGATACGCCGAGGCAGAAGTAACAGGCATTGTAGCCACGTAGCTGCTCTGCCACAGCGGACAGATCGAAGAAGTTGCCATGAACTATTTCTTTCAGCTTGGGGTGGGTGATGCCTGATGGCTTTCGGTTGATGATGAGCACTTGCTCCACATCGTTCGATTGGAGGCACTCGTGGAGTACTCCTTCGCCCACCATGCCGGTGGCGCCTGTCAGGATGGCTTTTATTTTAGTCATTGGTCGAAAGTAGGTAGTTTTTATGTTTTAACCGCAAAGGTGCAGACCCGAACTGCCCAAAATTGCCCGCAACTTTTCTTTTTCTGCTTTTTTGTTGATAGTCAGTGAAAGTGGTTGAAAAAATTGCCTGATTCTTGCCCACTATTGCCTTCCCGATAGCTATCGGGATGCCCGCTGTGTTCATTTGATGTAGGCACTTCCGGAACTGGCAGATTTTCTGTTTCTGGGACGTGCTATTGATAGCCAGGTCTTTATAGTTGAAGAGTTGCGGGATTGCTTCCGGATGCTTCCGGTGGGCCCTTCAAAACACTTGTTTTTGCCATCATGTTATGAGATTGCTCTGGTTCGGCGAAAAGCTCACCATAAACTCAGCCTCGCAATTGCTGAACAGAGACTATCGAGATTCTTCCTTGCCTAAGGATGACAAATTACACTACAATAGTTCAGCAAATACTATGCCGGAGTATAGAGGAAAATAACGGTATAGACAAACAGTATCAGGTACCAATGATATCTAAGAAAGTTATTTCCTGAATTCTGAAAACTTGTAGGTAAAGGTAAGCAGGTAATACCGCTGTATCATATTTGTCCTGGAATCTTGAATATACGTTTCTGCAACAGTGTGCTGAATATTGTTGTTCTGATTCAGTATATCAAATGCAGATAATTTTATTTCCGCCTGTTGTTTTCTAAAAAGTTTCTTGCCCAATCCTATATTCCATAGTACATAATTATTATTAAACCCGGAAGATAGTCCCGAATTCAAAGAATAGCTGATGAGTGTATTTAATACTAACCCGTGCCAGAGCATAAGATTTAGTGAGCTATTGATACCTGAATTGATATAGCTTATTATTTTTTGAGGTTCCAGTGTACTATGTGTTTTAACAAGAGCCGACTTTGCAGATATTATAAAATCGATGTGTTCATTGATGGCACTTGTGACAGTAAGCGAACCGCTGCTATTACTGCTATATAGATAGCCCTTTGTTCCATTTAATATCAATGGAGTTCGCGAAAGGTTCATCGCCGCCGCTATATTCAACCGACATTTCAGGAAATCTAAAGGCATGCCATAATTGATATTGTTTCCAAGGGCTGCTGAGCCGTTCATATTAACCGGGATAGTCAACATACTACCCCTGTGCAGAAGAACTGGTATTGTTTGCAGAAGAGAATCTTTGCTTGCTATAATGGAAGATGATACAATTACATTATTAGTGTACTGTGCGTTTGAAGAAACAGATAACATTCGTTTTGCGTCAGCCGAACTTTTCCCGAACCGTAGGGTGATATTGTTTATATATGCCTGTCGCAATTGAGGATTGCCGGCGTACAGGTGCAAGGGGTCAGTGTTATTGATCGTGTTGGTTAGCTGTGTTGCCTGTGGCAATTGGGCAGAAGTAGTATAGTTGGCCTGCAGATTACTGGTCTTAGAGAATTTGCATCTCAGCGTAATTACCGGGAGTAAATTCTTATAAGTGTGGGTAATGATAAGAACAGAAGGGAAAGACCTTTCATAAGCCATGGAAGTATATTGTGCATTCATTCCGGCAGACATATCCCACTTGCGGGCCGCGTACTGGTAGCTAATGCCGGGTTTATTTACGAAGTTGTGTGCTTTATAAGAGGAAGAAAGCACTGTGTCGGTAGTAGTATACGCATGTTCTGCAGGTACATAGTCTGCGGTTCTTTTTTCTGATATTGCCGTGTTCTGCAGAAAGTCATAAGATGCTTTCAATAAGCCGTTCTTTCCTGAAGGAGCGGTGTAGGTGGCATTGTAGGCCTGGTTCAGGGTTTGTTGTGATTGTCTGCCCTGTTGGTCTATTGTATCTCCGGGAGACACACTGCTGTAGTAAATGTTATTGGCAAGATTTTGAATATCTGTACCTGTATTGCTGCGAGTAATGTTGCCACTTGCCGAAAGTGTTTTTCCTTTTTTGTGGAACCGGTGGCGGAACAATGCATAACCCGAACAGTTATAAGATGTATTGTCTGAAATGCCGGACCGGTCTGTTCTGTTCACCGGTGTATTCGTTTGCGCAGTATATCCGTCTGTATAGGCAGCCGACCCTGATCTTGATGCAGATAGGCGTGGATGAATGGTGACCGAGTTTACTGAGTCTATTTTATAGGTAAGGTTCAGATTAACAGAATGGGCTAATCCATGTTGTATACTTTTACTATTCCCAGTATATACAAGACCTGAGTCTGCTGCACGAAAAAATTGTTTACTTAGTTGTGTTTCAGAAGTGTTGTCGGTATTGGTTAGAAAATAACCTGCAGACATATCCACTTTTTTCCCCAATTTGTCTGAGTAATTCAGGCCGGTTGCATTGGTTCGCGTCAAGCCTGTTTCTCCCTGTGCGGCAACATTCTGATCGCTGAAATTCTGCTCATTGATATTGTTCGACTGCGCGGTGAGCGTGAGCCGACGGTCACCGGCAAAATTATTCAGGCTGCCGCCGGTGCCATATCTTGGTGCGTCGTTTGAGGAGTTTCCTCCTCCGCCCCCATATACTTTCCCGAAAATGCCTCTGCGCTTGTCTTTGCGGGTGACAATATTTACTGTTTTTGATGTGCTCCCTTCATTGAATCCGGTAAATTGTTCTTGTTCGCTTTTTTCGTTGTACACCTGCACCCTGGCGATCACATCTGCCGGCAATACTTTTAAAGTAGCGTAAGGGTCTTCGTTAAAGAATGGTTTGCCGTCTACTAATATCCTGACCACTGCTTCTCCTTGTGCAGTAATATTTTTTCCGGAAATATTTATTGCAGGCATCTTTTTTAAGAGGTCTGCCGCATCTGCGTCAGGGTTCACTTTAAATGCCGCAGGATTGTATTCGAGCGTATCGTCTTTTTGCACCATGGACAGTACTTTCTGGGCCACAATCACTTCGTTCAGCATATGGGTTAAGGGATGCAACATAATGATGCCAGCATCGGTGATGGTATCTTTTACTACCAGGGTATCTGTATGACCTTCATATCCGTCTGCAATGATATGCAGTGTATAACGGCCGCCTGAGGCAACTCTGATCCTGAAAAATCCGGATGGGTCTGTTGTACCCTTTACCTCTCCGGCAGGCGCCGACAGGTATACTTCAGCCTTGTCGGGAATATGGTTGTATATGTCGCTGATATGGCCCGAAATCACCAACTGCTGCGCGGTGGCGGGCAGCGATATAAGGAACAATAATGCGAAAAGGATATATCGCATAGGGGAAAAAGTACGCCGTCCGGAGCACAGCGATTGTTACTTCAACAAAAGTGTTGATCTGTTAGTATACTTATTAACGGTCCCGCAATAATTTGCCGGTATACACACCGGTTGCGGTATAGGCTGTAATGATGTAAATGCCCGGCGGAGCATCGACAGATACTTCTGTATCCTGGTTAGTAAATGTGCTTATCTCTTTTATTTTCCTGCCGGTAATATCTGTTAATACCAGACGACAGGGTTCTGTTGATAAAGATGCCAAACGTGCGTTAAATCTATCGCGAGTCGGGTTAGGGCTGATCGTCAAATTACTATATCCTCCCGGCACAGAAGGAACACCATCGGGACAGAATATTATCTCAACAGGGAGCTTCGCAGTGGAGCTGCCGCAAAAATTAGTAACAGTATATAGTATCGTATCTGTGCCGATGGTGTAGGGGTAGTAAACGCCGGCGGAGGTAATTAACGATGCGGTATTAGTGCTACTCCATGTACCGCCGGTGGCTGTATTGTGATAATTGTTAGGCCAACCGGCACACGCAGCAGCAGGGCCTGTGATACTTCCTGCGACAGGAGGCAGCGACACATCTGCGTAAATGGTGATGGCGGCAGATAAAGCGCCGCAGTAAGCAACGGAAACGGTAAAGGTATCTGTGCCGCTAAAGCCTGTAGCCGGTGTGTACGTAATACCCATGGGTGTTAGCGTGTCCCTGTTGGTAATAGCGCTATATGATGCCAGTAGGGTGCCGTGCAACGGTGCAGCGCCTATGCGCCAGCTTATGGTGGTAAGCGTATCAGGGTCTGCAGCCAGCAGTATGCTGTCTATGCCTGTCGCAATACCCGTATTGCAAACTGCAATGTGGTGGCTGGCGCCATAAATAAAGTATGGTGAATTGTTAGTGGCGCTTACCCGTACTCGCTGATTATTACCATCGCCGATATATATATTCCCACCGCAGTCGGCAGCTATGCCTCCTCCCCAGATCTCTGCCGCCGTAGCCGGTCCTCCGTCTCCTGAAAACCCTCGTGTACCATTACCGACAACAGTAGAAATAATGCCGGATGTATTTATTTCCCGAATCCGAGGATTTGACCCGTCTTCAAAGAAATAAATGTTACCTGCAACATCTGTGGTAATGTCGCCGCCTCCCCAGAGCAATGCAACGGTGGCAGGTCCTCCGTCTCCCGCAAATCCCGATACATCTATTGTTCCTGCAATAGTAGAGATCGTTCCAAGGGTGTTGACTTTACGTATGCAGGCACAATTTGACGTGACATATAAGTTGCCGGTCAAGTCTGTAGTTAAATGATATGGGCTATTGATCTCTGCGGCGGTCGCGGGCCCGCCGTCTCCAGTAGCGCCTGGCGTGCTTGAACCTCCCATATGGTTGCCGGCATAGGTGGATATGATGCCATACCTGTCTACTTTACGTATGCAATGGTTACTCCCGTCAACAACAAATACATTTCCAAAAGTGTCAACAGCAACATCGGATATGTGGTCAAATGCAGCGGCTGTAGCCGGCCCTCCATCGCCGGAGAAACAGCTTGTACTTATGCATTTACCTTTGCCGGCAAATGTGGAGATAATGCCAGCGTTACTCACTTTACGCACCACATCATTTGCCCCATCGGATATATACAAATTGTCATAACGGTCGATGGCTATGCCAGATGGGTAATAAAAAGATGCAGTAGTTGCAGGTCCACCATCACCGGAGTAGCCTTTTACGCCATTACCGGCATACGTGGTGATAATGCCTGAGCGATCTATTTTACGTATACGCACATTATCGTAGTCAGCAAAATATATGTTGCCTTTGGAGTCCAAAGCAATATCTCGCGGGTAATCCAGTCCTGCCGCAGTAGCGGGTCCTCCATCTCCGCTAAAGGAGCCAAACGGCGTGCCGGTACCAATGCCGTTGCCGCATATAGTAGTAATGATGCCTGATTGGCCATATGTGCTAACATGGATCAAACAGAAGAAAAGAAAAAGATATAGGGTGGTGCGTTTCATAAGCAGGTTATTTCATAGCGGTTCAATTGATCATTCTGTACCGGATGTCTTTACAAACTTACCTGCGGAAGAGCCGTTGACCTTTACAAGGTACATGCCTGCAGGTAGTGTGCTTATATCTATGGTCTCAGTGGGGTTGTTCTTGCAGGGGTGGTGTATTAGCTCGCGGCCTGCCATATCGGAAATGGATATATTGAGGAGTTGAATGCCTGAGACAGATAATTGGTTTGTAGCCGGATTAGGGCTAATGATCAATGGTGCCTGGTTGCTGCCAATGGCAGGCACGCCATCGGGACAGAAAATTATTTCAACAGGTAGCTTCGCAATGGAGCTGCCGCAAAAATTAGTAACAGTATATAGTATCGTATCTGCGCCGATGGTGTAGGGGTAGTAAACGCCGGCGGAGGTAATTAACGATGCGGTATTAGTGCTACTCCATGTACCGCCGGTGGCTGTATTGTGATAATTGTTAGGCCAACCGGCACACGCAGCAGCAGGGCCTGTGATACTTCCTGCGACAGGAGGCAGCGACACATCTGCGTAAATGGTGATGGTAGAAGATAAAGCGCCGCAATAAGTAACGGAAACGGTAAAGGTATCTGTGCCGCTAAAGCCTGTAGCCGGTGTGTACGTGATTCCGATGGGTGTTAGCGTATCCCTGTTGGTAATAGCGCTATATGATGCCAGTAGGGTGCCGTGCAATGGAGCAGCGCCTATGCGCCAGCTTATGGAGGTAAGCGTATCAGGGTCTGCAGCCAGCAATATGCTGTCTATGCCTGTGGCAATACCCGTATTGCAAACTGCAATGTGGTGGCTGGCGCCAAAAATAAAGTATGGTGAATTATTAGCGGTGCTTACTCTAACACGGTGGTTGTTGCCATCGGTAACATATATGTTGCCGCCACAATCAGCAGCTATTCCCGATCCCCATATCTCTGCTGCTGTAGCTGGACCTCCGTCACCTGAAAACCCTTGTATCCCATTGCCAACAACGGTAAAGATGAGGCCTGCTGTACTTATTTCACGATACCTGTAATTGCTTCCATCACCAAAATAGACGTTGCCGGCAATATCAGTAGCTATGTCGTAACCGCCTGAGAGCATTGCAGCGGTAGCGGGCCCGCCATCTCCGGCAAATCCCCAAACATCTATTGTTCCTGCAATAGTAGAGATCGTTCCACTGGTATTCACTTTACGGATGCAGGCGCAGCCTGAGGTAAGAAATAGATTCCCGGTGATATCTGTAACTATATGAAAAGGCGCATTAACTATGGCAGCGGTTGCTGGCCCCCCATCTCCGGTAGCGCCCGGTGTGCTGGAGCCGCCAGTATGATTGCCGGCATAAGTAGATATGATACCATACTTATCTACTTTGCGAATGCATTGGTTGACCCTGTCCACAATAAATACATTTTCAAATGTATCTACTGCAACATCATATACCATGTTAAATTCTGCGGCCGTTGCGGGGCCCCCATCTCCGGAGAAGCAACTTAGACTGGGACACTTTCCCTTGCCGGCAAATGTAGAGATAATGCCAGCGCTACTTACTTTTCGCACTACATCATTTCTTTCATCAGCGATATAGAGATTGTCGTGGCGGTCGATAGCAATGCCGGAAGCATAATAGAAAGATGCAGCGGTGGCCGGGCCCCCATCGCCGGAGTAGCCTTTTACGCCATTCCCCGCATAAGTGGTGATAACGCCCGAGCGATCTATCTTCCGTATGCGTACATTGTCATAGTCTGCAAAATAAATATTGCCTTTAGAATCTTGCGCAATGTCACGAGGGTAATCCAATCCTGCCGCGGTAGCGGGTCCACCGTCTCCGCTATAGGAGCCGATGGGGGTGCCGGAGCCTACTCCATTGCCACAAATTGTAGTGATAATTTGTGCATGTAAAAGTGAGGGCAACAAAATAGATACAACAATGAAGAGGATAGAATGGCGATAGTTCATGGTATTCTTTTCTTAAAGATACAAAAATATTCTATAAAAAAATATAAGATAAGGGAAACGGAGTTATAAATGACCCCGTTTCCCTTAAAAACTACCAAAAATCAACACGTGCATTCTGAAGATAAGTGCCTGAAGAATACGCAATTGGCGCCCAAGTTTGCGATGCACCACAACCGGCAGATAAAGAAGATGTGCCTGCACAGGAAATAAGGCTATTTTCTCCAATTCGATAAAGTGTGCCAAAAGAAGGACAATATGCCGATGGACAGCATGGTGTGCATGCGTTTGCTGCATAGGTGTATTCTACCATTGTCCACTGAAAATCAGTGAGTGTAGAACAGGCTCCTCCTGGAAAATAAGCAAAGCCAACAGGTGGTGAAGCAGGTGTGCCGCCACCAATATCAAAGGCACATGGATTGCCCCATGTCAATGAACTATTGGGAGCAATGTCGCAGGTATATGAATATATATCAGTACACCCAGCTCCGGGTGACGTGGCCAGCCAGCCATACATTGTGAACCTAACCCAATAGCAGCCATTGTGATTAACTACAGTCAATTGCGCAGTCTGTGCGGATACCATCTGCGCCGATACAAGGAGCAATATGGCTAATAACAATTTTTTCATGTTGTTGTTGTTATAGTGATCAAGAAATAAGTCAGCCCTCGTTTATATTCCGCCAAAGCAAAGCGGTATCCACGGCCGGAGGATACAGCAAAGCTAAAATGACGAAACAGGAGCGCCTATTTTTTGGTGCGCATCTTTCTTCATATGATGAAGACTTTCTTCACCCCTTGAAGACTCAGAGATTGATAATGTCGGTCAGTGCGACTCCATAATAGTCAGAGAGCTTTTGGAGGGTTTGCAGGTTCAGACACGGATAGCGGCCATTCTCAATGCGGCTGATGATCGAGTGGTGGATGCCAATAATGTCTTGTATGTTCTCCAGTTTCTGGTTTCCGCGAAGTGCCCGGTAATAAAGACCGATGTCGGTAAGAAGTTTTTCATAGTTTTCATTGTGTTTCATAGTTGCATGTGATTTTGATATCATATGATATAGTTTTCATGTGTAAATCTCTGACTAATAAAATAGCCACAGTACCGTTGTTTAACGGTATTTGAAAGATTTATTTCATGTATATGTTGAGTGAAATAGGCCTATCATTTTTGGTAATACGGCTAATATCCGGCATGTTTTTTGCACTACCTAATCGCCCCGCAAACCCTTTACAGGATTGAATTTCCCTATGGGGAAGCAATGGGGAAACTCAAAAACACAATTGCCTGTGAATCAATGACGACATGGGGAATTTGAATTTTTTGGGGAAATAGGGAATCTGCTTTGAGCGATCAAATGACCGAAAAAGTGCGGAGATCCGCGTAAGAGAAAAAGACAAAAAAGCCTGTTTCAGATATTTAGGAAACGCATATTAATGAGGCCGTCGGATAGATGGTTTACACGTATATGTGTGGTAAAATAGTCGGGTATTTGTTGGGCGCATTTGTTATTTTTGTCTCCCTCCTAAATTTTTTTGTTTTGAAGTTAAAGTCATTGGAAATAAAAGGGTTCAAGTCATTTGCCGACAAGACCCACGTGATATTAGACAATCCCATTACCGGGATCGTAGGGCCGAATGGTTGTGGCAAATCCAATATCGTGGACGCCATTCGCTGGGTGATAGGTGAACATAAAATAAAGGCGCTGCGATCGGATAACCTTGATGACCTGATCTTCAATGGTTCACGTACGCGTAATGGCTCGGGTATGGCAGAGGTGTCGCTCACTTTTGAGAACACACGTAACCTGCTGCCGACGGAATTTACTACGGTGACCATCACCCGTAAGTTCTACAAGAACGGAGAGAGTGAGTACCGCCTGAATGATGTAAGCTGCCGCCTGAAGGATATACACAACCTCTTCTTAGATACGGGTGTGAGCAATGACTCCTATGCCATCATAGAACTGGGCATGGTAGATGACATCATCAAGGATAAGGATGGCAGCCGCCGCCGTATGCTGGAGCAGGCAGCAGGTATCTCTATCTACAAGACGCGTAAGAAAGAGGCAAAACAGAAACTGGAGGCAACAGAGCAGGATATATCACGTATCGAGGACCTGCTGTTTGAAATAGGGAATAACCTGCGCACCCTGGAGAGCCAGGCGAGAAAGGCTGAGCGCTACTTCCAGGTGAAGGGTGAATATAAAGAAGTGAGCGTGGAACTGGCGAAAGCATCGCTGGAGCACTTCAATGAACAATACAAGACACTGAATGAGCAGCATGACGCTGAGACCGACCGGCGTACGCAACTGGAGGCCCAGGTGGCCACTGAAGAGGCGAGCGTAGAAGCACAGAAGGTGAAGCTGATAGAGAAGGAGCAGGAACTGAACGGATTACAAAAGCAATTCAACGAATTAGTGAACCGGGTGCGCCAACTGGAAAGTGATAAGCGCCTGGCAGCACAACGCCTGGAACACCTGAAGGAGCGCGACAAGAACCTGCGTGACTTCCTCTCCGGAGCGGGCGGACAGTCGAAGAAACTGGAAGAATCAATAGCATTCTCCGAGAAGCAGATAGCTGAAGAAAACAGTGTGCTGGAAAAAATAAAAGCGGACCTGGAAACAATGCGGGCGGCCGCGGATGATAAGCGTGCGGCATTTGACGAAAAGAAACAGGTGCTGGAGCGTATGCGCAATGATTACCAGCAGCGTCAGCGGAGCCAGTTTGAAGCGGAGAAAAAGGTGGCGATAGCGGATACCTCTGTCATGAACCTGCAGCGCAGCATGCAGCAGGTGCAGGATGAGAAGGCGCAGCGCACCATACAGATAAAGCAACTGAACGAGGAAAAGACAGATACGGAAGCGCAACTGGGCGACAAACAACACGAACTGCAGGACCTGGTAGATAAGTATGAAGAGGTAAAGGGTAAGATATTGGCCAGCCAGGAGCAGATGGAATCGCTACGCGCGAAACTGGTGGAAGAGAACCGTAAGCTGGATGCCCGCCGCAATGAGCACGACCTGCTGAAATCGCTGGTGGACAGCCTGGAGGGCTACCCGGACAGTATCAAATTCCTGAAGAAGAACAAGGAGTGGAACAATGACGCTCCATTGCTGTCGGATGTATTTGTGGTAAAGAACGAATACAGAACCGCATTGGAGAATGTACTGGATAACTACCTGAACTATTATATAGTGGCCAACGCGGGTGAGGCAGCCAAGGCTATCTCCCTGCTGGATGGTAACAAAAAGGGCAAGGCCAATTTCTTTGTGCTGGACCACCTGAGCGCCTATAAGAGTGGCGCGGCTGAGGCTCCTGCCGGAGCGGTATCTGCACTGGATGTAGTGACGGTGGATGAGCAATACGCGGAACTGGCTAAGCACTTACTGGGCCATGTATATGTGACGAGTGAAGAGGATGGGATCGCGAATGCAGAACTGACCAACGGCAATGTACTGGTGGGCAAGAGCGGCAAGATGATACGCGGCAAGTACACATTGGGTGGAGGTTCTGTAGGATTGTTCGAAGGTAATAAGATAGGCCGTGCCAAGAACCTGGAACGCCTGGCGAAGGAGATAGAAGAGCTGATAGTAAGCACTACAGAGCTGAAACAATACATAGCAGATACACAGACGCTCATCACAGGATTTAACGAGGAGCTGAACGATAAGGCGATAGAACAGACACGACAGGAGATAAACCGCCTGCAGAACCACAGTGTGAACCTGGGGCACCGTGTGGAGAATTACGAGCACCTGAACCAGAATGCAGACAGGCGCCTGCAGGAGATACAGGATCAACTGGATGATACCCACGAGAATATACGCGATACACGTGACGCGCTGGTGGCTATTACCGAAGAGCTGCAGGGACTGCAGGCCAACATACAGGATGCGGAAACGGAGTTCCGGACCGTGGAGCAGGCATTCAACGAGGCCACGCAGCAATATAACCAGCACAACATCAACTATACGCGCCAGCAGAGTAAACTGGACAGCCTGAAGCAGGAACTGGACTTCCGTGCGAACCAACTGAATGACCTGAGACTGCAGATCACTACCAACAGTGAACAACTGGAGCAGATCACCGGTCAACTGGAAGATACAGAGAAGAACCTGCATAGCGGCGATAATGAGCTATATGAATTGCTGACCCGCAAGGAGACCGAAGAGAAAGAACTGAATGAAAAAGACCGCGCATACTACGAGATGCGCAACAACATATCGGCACAGGAAGGACAACTGAACCAGAAACGCCGTGAGAAGGAACATGCCGAGGCGCTGCTGAACGGCATCAGGGAGAAGCTGGGCACTATGAAGGTACAGGTGGCCGGTATGAGCGAGCGCCTGGCCATAGAATTCAAGGTGGTGCTGGATGATATACTGGACCAACCACGAACAGGAGAGCAGAGTATAGAAGAACTGACCGCAGACGCGGAAAAGATGAAGAAGCGCCTGGAGAATATGGGCGAGATAAACCCTACCGCGATAGAGGCTTATACCGAAATGAAGGCCCGGCACGACTTTATTGTGGAGCAGCGTGATGACCTGGTGAATGCCAAGGAATCTTTGCTGGCCACCATTGAAGAGGTAGAGAATACGGCAAATGCGAAATTCTCAGAGACCTTTAATATGGTGCGTGAGAACTTCATACAGGTATTCAAGGCGCTCTTTACAGAAGATGATAACTGTGACCTGCGTCTTACAGACCCTGATAATGTGGCGGACAGCGGTATAGAAATTTACGCACAACCAAAGGGTAAGAAGCCAAGCACACTGACGCAGCTATCGGGTGGAGAGAAGACGCTGACATCTACAGCGTTCCTCTTCGCGATATATCTTATCAAGCCGGCACCGTTCTGTATCCTGGATGAGGTGGACGCGCCGCTGGATGATGCTAACGTAGGCAAGTTCACGCAGATGATCCGTAAGTTCTCTGACAACTCACAGTTCATCATCGTGACCCACAACAAGCAAACTATGGCTGCCGTAGATGTGATCTATGGTGTGACGATGCAGGAGCCTGGCGTAAGTAAGCTGGTGCCTGTGGACTTCAGAAGCCTTAACTAAATGAAACAGTAAATATTTATCGTTACGGCACTTATGGTGCCGTAACTGCTTTAAGGACGTTCAATCATATCATTTTGTCTTCATTACCCGCATATATAACAGACCTGGGCCTTATAGCCCAGGCGCATGAGAACCGAGAAGCCGAAAATGCAGCCTTCCAATCGTTCCTTGGCGGGCATGACGGCGACATGCTGGACAGGCTGGTGCATGAGATCAATGACAGGGTGAGCGCAGAAGTGGATTGTACCCAATGCGGCAACTGCTGCAGTAAGCTCATCATCAACGTGACACGGGATGAACTTACCTCTTGTTCCCAACACTTTAATATGACAGAGGCCGCGTTCAAAGAGAAGTATGTAGAGGAGAGTATGGCCGGCGCGTTGTTCATTAATACAATACCTTGTCATTTCTTTGCCGATAAGAAGTGCACGATATATGAACAACGATTCAAAGAGTGCCGGGATTTTCCGCACCTGCATAAGCCGGGATTCAAGGACCGGTTCCCAGGTACGGTGATGCACTATGGCAGTTGCCCTATTATATACAATGTGATAGAGGAGCTGAAAGCGCAACTGGGGTTCGCATCACACTAATGTTGTTACCCCATCTTGCCGAAATAATACATGAGGACACATAATGCAAGTGTTACGACCAACACGAAGTAGGGCAGGATCTGTTCGTACTTTGATCTTCGCTGGCGGATATCTCTGCGGAAATAGATCTCGCCCAGCATCTCGTTGTCGTCTTTGGCGAGTATGATCAGCTTGTCCATAATATCGGGGAAATAGGCTACTTCCATTTTCTCTGTGGCATTGAGCAGTTCGGTAACTATAGCGTTGCGAGCATGCTGGTCGCCCTCGTGCAGTAAGATGCCAATATGCGCGTCGGACAAGATCAGGAGAATGTAAGCCTGCAGCGTGCCCTGGCTCATACGGTGCGTGTCCATATTCGCCAGACTTGCGTTTAGTTCTTTGCAGACACGCAACAGCCACCCGGGTGTGACAGATTCCTGTGCTTTACTGCGGTTATCCATGCCAGATAGCCAACGTTCATCATCGTACTGTGCCCTTTTCCGATCATCTGACAAGGTAGCATAAGCTTCCTGCACCTCTTTGAATTGAGCTTCGGCGTAGGCATTGTCGGGGTTCTTGTCGGGGTGGTATTTGAAGGCCAGTTCGCGATAAGCCTTTTTGATCTCCTGCCGGGATGCAGAAGGCTTCACGCCAAGTATCTTATAGTAGTCCTTCATTGCCCCGACGAAAGTAAGCTATTTCACTTTTGTATCTTTGTACTTCCACAGGTAGAAGCACGCGTATGTGCGGTATGGCGACCACTTTGCCGATATCTTCAGCATCTTTTCCTTCATAGCTTTCTTATCAGCGGGGTCTATTTTGTACACCTTGCACATGGCCTGCTGTATGCCGAGGTCATCAACCGCAAATACATCTTCCCTGCCGAGTGTGAACATAAGCAGCATCTCCACTGTCCACTTGCCAACGCCCTTGATGGGTGTGAGAAAATCAATGACCTCTTCATTGGTCATTTTATAGAGCTTCCTGTCGTCGGTGTTATGTTCCAGCAGATACCGCGCGACATTCTGCACATAGTTTACCTTGGCATTCGAGAGGCCAATGGCCCGGAGCTTATCGAATGGCGTATCGATGATCTGTTGAGGAGTTGGCTCATCGCCGCCATACAGCTCCAGGAAGCGCTTGAAGATGACTTCGGCTACTTTTGTGGATAGTTGCTGGCTCATGATAGATGCACAGAGGCGCAGGCAGATGTTCTTTCTTTTCTTCAGTTGGTATGGTTGTACCGTATCCAGCAGCCGTTTTAGTTTTTTGTCGGCGGAGAGATGCTCGAGATACGGACGATCTTGTTTCTTTGCCATGGTACATAAATGTAGGTAAAAACAAGCGCATAGCCTGTTTCTATACCGCTATAATGAGGCCGGTCTCATTTTAAATGTATATACACGTAACTTTGTGAAAAATTATGATCGTGGTCAATGACGTTTTGTTTTTGGCTGATTACTTTTGAGTTATGCACAGGCGATCTTTAATAAAAGCGGGTGGCCTGCTGGCCGCAGCACAAATAACAGGTATGTCATCTTTATCCGCACTTACGGCATTGGGAAATAGCCTGGCACCATCACAGAGGATGCCGGTATTATTTGTAGGACATGGTAATCCTATGAATGCGATCGAAAAGAATATTTACAGTGACAACTGGCGATCGATGGGGAAGACACTCCCCAGACCCCGGGCGATACTATCTGTCTCCGCCCACTGGATAACGAAGGGTACACGCGTGACTGGTAATGCGAAGCCGAAGACCATACATGATTTTGGCGGCTTCCCGCAGCAATTATTTGATGTGCAATACCCGGCACCGGGTACGCCGGAGTTTGCGAAAATGACGAAGGAGGCAGTTACCTACAGCCACCTGCAGACCGATGATAGCTGGGGGCTGGACCATGGTACCTGGAGCGTGTTACTGCCCATGTACCCTGCTGCAGATATACCAGTGTACCAGCTCAGCCTCGACTATGACCAGCCACCGACCTATCACTACGAGATAGGCAAGCAACTCAGCAAGCTGCGCGATAAGGGTGTGCTCATCATAGGCAGTGGTAACCTGGTGCATAACCTGGGCAAGGTGGACTGGAGTGGTGGCAACAAAGTGTTTGACTGGGCACTGGAATTTGATACAAAGTTCACGGACTGGATGAACAAGGGTGACCATAAATCGATACTGGAATATCAGAAGCTATTAGGCACAACAGCTACAATGGCTCACCCTACCTATGACCACTTGCTGCCGTTATTCTACATACTGGGCCTGCAGCAGAAAGGTGAGAAGATCACGTACTTCAATGATCAGTTTGATATGGCATCTATCTCTATGCGGTCTATGCTGATACACGCTTAGAGAGTGATTCTCTGAGATAATAAGCTATAGTTCCAGAGGTAATGATCCCCAGAGCATATAGCTGAAACTTCGTCTCATTGCTGAAGAAGATGAACATCCATATGGCTATGCTTAAGATTGCCGGCAGAGGAAAGAGCGGCATTGTGAATGGACGGTCGTCATGCTTTTTACAATAGTGCCAGGCGATGACGCCTACCGCCTGAGATACGAACTGTATCAGTATCCGCATCATCAATATTGCGGTGATCACTTCGCCTAGGCGGAACAACAGGCTGAATAGAAAGCCTAATGCGCCAATTGCTAACAGGGAGACATGCGGGAACTTATGTTTGGGGTGCACCTTGGCAAATACTTCAAAGAAATCGCCATTCTGAGCTGCTGCATAAGGTATGCGCGAATAGCCTAGAATGGCTGAGAAGAGAGAGGCAAGGGCAATGATGAGAATAAGACCGGTAGCTACCTGCCCCACCAATTTGCTGGCGTAAATGTGCTCGAAATAGAGACTGGCAACAAAGTCGGATTTGGCGACTGTTTCCCACGGGAGAACGCCAAGTATCATTGTTTGCATACCGAGGTAGAGAATGGCTATACCCGTAATGGAAATGAGAATGCTACGCGGTATATTCCTTGCCGGGTCTTTTATCTCGGCACCAAGATGGCAGACATTGTAATAGCCGAGGTAGGAATAAACTGCATTCAGAGAGGACTTGCCGAGTGCGGCGAACAATAATGAACTGGCATCGAAACCTTGAAAGGAAAAGTCAATAGCCTGTGCGGCATTGAAATGGCCGATACCCGAACCGATAAGCCAGAGAATGGTGCCGCCTGTTATGAACCACAGAACCACAGATATTTTCCCTATGCTCCTGATATTTCTGTAGAGGAGCGCGACAAGCAGAATGACAAGCGTGCCGCTGACAGCTTTCTTTTCTATATCGGTCAATGGGATGAGGTAGGAGAAGTACTTGGAAAAGCCTATAGCTCCGCTGGCAATCACCAGTGGGGCCTGTATGGTGGTTTGCCAGATGAACAGGAACGGCATCAATTTCTCTATTTTGGTGCCAGTGAACAATTTCCTGAGAAAGACATAGCTACCTCCGGCTTCCGGCCACCTGGCGCCCATCTCTGCCCACACCATGCCATCCATATAGGCAAGGCATGCTCCCAGCAGCCAGGCATAAATACTGGCGGGCCCGTGCATCATGCCAACAATGATGGACATAGTAACAAACGGGCCGATGCCCACCATATCTATCATATTGATAGCAGTGGCCTGTGTAAGGGAAAGCCCTCTTTCTAATTTATGTGTATTGTCTGAAGACAAGCAGTGGATTATGCTACAAAATAAACAAAAGCAGCTTAATGGTCTGAACAAGTATGCAGGATCAGCTCCCAATAACCAACGTCAACCCAACGGTTGAACTTCCATCCCACTTCCATGAACTGCCCGATCTTTCTAAATCCCATGCTTTCGTGCAGCCTGATACTGGCATCGTTGGGCAGGGCTACGCCACCTATCACAGCATGTATGTTCTTCTCCCGTAGTTGTTCCATCAGCGCGCCGTAGAGTTTTTTGCCAATGCCTTTACCAGTATGTCCGGGTAACAGATAGACGCTTGCCTCCACGGTATGCCGGTAGGCGGCACGTACTTTCCATTGCCCTGCATATGCATATCCAATGACAGCACCACCTTCTTCCCACACCAGCCAGTGATACTTAGCTTGTACATCTGTGATCCGTTGCTGCATTTCAGCAAGCGTTACCGGTATTTCTTCGAATGTGACCACTGAGTGCAGCACAAAATGGTTATAAATATCGCATATGGCTTGCGTGTCGGCGGGAGTAGCAGTGCGTACCATGGCCTAAAATTAGCATTATGCGCCCGTTGACAGAAAATTATTTTGCCGGGTCATCTTTTAATCGTAATATTGCAATAAAGCGATAGATTTGGGAGCGACAAAAACTGACCTTTTTACTAAAAAGCAAAACGAACTGGCCAATATAGCCAAGGCTTTGGGGCACCCGGCGCGGATAGCGATACTGCAGCACCTGGTGAAGATAAACGGCTGTATCTGTAACGACCTGGTGGAGGAATTGGGGCTTGCGCAGGCCACTATTTCCCAGCACCTGAAGGAACTGAAACAGGCGGGGCTGATACAGGGCACCATAGAGGGTACAAGTGTGTGCTATTGTATAGACCCCAAAACATGGGATAAGCATAAAAAGCTGTTCGAGTCGTTTTTTGTAGATATTAAGCCGGATCAGTTGTCATGTGCTCCGGGCTGTTGTTAATGATCAAATTCTAAAAACGGATATTATGCAAACGGAACAAGAATTGAAAGAACTGGTAAGGCAGAAATATAGCGAGATAGCCCTGCAAGACAAGGAGACAAATATGAGCTCCTGTTGCGGATCGGGCTGCTGTAGTACAGAGGTCTATAACATCATGAGTGATGATTATACCAAACTGGAAGGATATAGTGCTGACGCCGACCTGGGACTGGGTTGCGGGCTGCCGACTGAATTTGCTCAAATAAAGAAAGGAGACGTAGTTGTGGACCTAGGCAGCGGAGCCGGTAACGATTGCTTTGTTGCCAGATCGTTGACGGGTGAGACCGGCAAGGTAATAGGTATTGATTTTACCGAAGCAATGATAGACAAGGCAAGGGCCAACGCGGAGAAATTGGGATTCAATAATGTGGAGTTCCGATCCGGGGATATAGAGAAGATGCCCATGACGGCGAATGCCGCTAACGTGGTAGTGAGCAACTGTGTGCTGAACCTGGTGCCGAATAAGAATAATGTGTTCAAAGAGATATACCGCATATTGAAGCCGGGAGGACATTTCAGCATTTCAGATGTAGTATTGTCCGGGGAACTGCCTGATAAAATCAGGTCTGCTGCGGAAATGTATGCAGGCTGCATATCGGGGGCTATTCAGAAAGAAGAATATCTGCGGTTGATAAAAGAGAATGGATTTAAGGACATCATCCTGCAAAAAGAAAAGGCAATAGTGGTGCCGGAGGATATATTAAGAACTTATTTACCGGCAGAAGAGATCGTTGCGTTTCAGAATAGTAATACCGGGATATACAGTATCACTGTGTTTGCACGTAAACCAGAGGCGTGCTGCGGGCCAGATTGTTGCAACTAATGAAGAAGATATTAGCGGAAATATTGGGTACTTACGCGCTGGTGTTTGCCGGCACGGGCGCCATCATTATCAATCAGCAGTATGGCGGGGTGATCACGCACTCCGGTGTGGCCGTGACCTTTGGGCTGGTAGTGATGAGCATGATCTATGCATTCGGAGATATTTCGGGCGCGCATCTGAACCCCGCGGTGAGCATCGCATTCACGGCCGCAGGCCGATTCCCGGCAAGGTCGCTGGCGCCGTATATAGCAGCTCAAATGGCAGGCGCGCTTGCGGCAAGCCTTACGTTAAAAATACTTTTTCCGGATCATCAATTTCTTGGGGCTACTATGCCCGCAGGTTCGGAGATACAATCGTTCGTACTGGAGTTCATACTTACTTTTTTCCTGATGCTGGTGATCTTTAACGTAGCAACGGGCAGTAAGGAGCAGGGGATGTTTGCGGGTATAGCCATAGGTGGAGTTGTTGCACTCGAGGCTATGTTTGCAGGACCGGTTTGCGGGGCATCCATGAATCCTGTGCGGTCGCTGGCCCCGGCAATAGCCAGCGGGCATATGGAGCATATATGGATATACCTGGCAGGCCCTTTATGCGGAGCAATGGCGGCGGTGCCTGTATTCGGATTATTGTCAAAAAAACAGCAAATATGAAGCATGTACTTTTTGTATGCATAGAGAATAGTAACAGGAGCCAGATGGCACAGGCTTTTGCCAATATTTACGGAGCAGGGAAAGTGACCGCATATAGTGCGGGGTCCCGTCCGTCGGGCAGGGTAAATCCTAAAGCTATAGCCGCCATGAAAGAGCTGGGCTATGATCTGTCGGTACACACTTCAAAATCTTTGGACGACCTGCCGGACGAAGAATTTGAATATGCGGTCACTATGGGTTGCGGAGATGCATGCCCGCTGGTCAGGGCTGTTCATCGTTTGGACTGGAATATTCCTGATCCGAGAGAAATGGAGCCCGTGGAATTCAATGCCGTAAGAGACCTGATCGGTGACAAAGTGAAGGCATTGATAACGCAGATGGACAATTAGTTCTGTTTTTCGTTTCGTTTGGCCATATCCACCACTTTCCATTTGTCACCCACATTATATAGCAGGGCTACATCTGATGCCGGTTTCTTAAGCGTTAGTTCATACCATCTGTTGGGATTTACCATGCGCACCTTGTAGAGGTCTGTCTCGTAGCTTCTGGCACCATGGCCTTCATACCACCACCAGTTGCCCCACTGGCTGAACGCAACATCAACCACACTGTCATTGACAACGAGGGTGTAAACACCGTCGGTATCTGATGATATGTTGTAAGACGCGACATCGCAGATGGTGTTCTTCGGGGTAGAACCCAGGTACACTTCCTGCATCATTTTGTATTCACTTTCACGTTGTGCGCCTATCATGGGCGCACCATTCATATTCTCAGGTACATTCAGAAGCAAGATAGCTTTATTGCCTACATCGGGCAGGGTAGAGAGTAGTTTTGTGTTGATGGTGTCGGACTGCTGCCAGTATTTATTGACCATCAGTGTAAAGTACACATTCAGGAAGGCGTAAATGGCGAGTAGTGCATATGACACATATTTATTCTTTAACCTGAATACGAGCATGCTCACCAGCATGAATACAAAGGCCAGAGAGAAGTAGGTGTAGCGGTCATAGAAAATAAGCAATGCCCTGTCGGGAAATGATAGCGGAACCACAAATGCCAGGGTCATAGCTACCCAATAAGAAAGTAAAAGAGCTGACTTGCCATTCCCGGAAAGTTTCCTGATTCGGATCGTGAAGAAGACAAACAGGAATGCTATAATTGTATAGAATACCGATAGGAACACAGGGCCACCCAATACTTCATATACGTTGTTCTTGTCGGCAGCATCTATAAAGCGCCCGAGGAAAACGATATGGAATATGTATTTGGGTATTTTGGAGAGGTAGTCGGCCGGGCCCTCAACCACACCTATCTTGTGCACATGCAGGCTTTTGAATATTGCCAGTACAGCAATAAAATATAACACCATCAATGCCAGGAGGGGCAGTACAAATCCGCGTATGGTTTTGCGGAAAACATCTTTACTGTACCCAAGCGCAAAATGATAGTAGAGGGCAATGGATAAGATAAAGAACGGAATAATGTAAAATATCTCCAGGGTGAACATGGAGATAAAGAAAACTGCCAATGTGCGGATGACGTACTTCCTATCCTGGTCGCGCTGATACTTTTGTACCCAGAGTATGATGAGCAGGGTGAACATAAAGCACTGCAGGTAGTGGTAATATGCTTTGCAGATGACCACCTCGGAAATATGCGGACATATAGTGAAGAACAATGCACCCAGTAAGGGGATTAGCAGCGAGTTGCCGGCTCCTGAGTCAGCAAGCAGGTTTCGGCCTATAATGAAGACAAGCCAGGCATTTGCCGCCTGCAGCGTAATGTAGAGCAGGCTCCACATGTAGAAATTGAGTCCCCATATTTTATAACCGATATAGTATTGCAATGTGAGCACCTGGTAGAAGCTCTGGTCGCCCGAGTGGGTGCGGTTGATAAAATCCAAGAAAGTCTCATTCCGGAGGTTATACAGGAAGCCAACAGCATCTATCACCCAGCCGGCACGGGCGGCTGTGATATACAGACCCGTTGTAATTAGCCACAGGCAGGCAAATATCAAAGCTTTTTTGCCTGTGGTCAGTTGTTGTGCCGCTATATTCTCCATTAATACTGGTCTTCATTTCGTTTGTTCATATTCACTACATGCCATTGGTCGCCGCTCTGGAAGAGTATCAGGTATTCAGATGCCGGTTTCTTCAGAGTGAGTTCATACCAGTGTCCCGCATCCACCATATTTACTTTATATTCTTCATTCTCATAGCTCCTTGCGCCATGGCCATCGTACCACCACCAGGTATCCCATTGATTGAGCGTAACATGAATAATGCTGTCGTTAGATATAGTAATATGCGCTCCGTCTGCCGGGGTCTTCATATTGTAAGAGACCACATCAAAGGTGGGGCTTTTTATTTCCCTGCCTTTCAATATCTCACTCATCATATTTACCTGTCCTGTCTTGCTGGAGCCGATCATGCCAACACCATTCATGTTCTCGGGCAGGTTGAGGAACAGTATCTTCCTGTTTCCTGCATCCGGTAAATTGTCGAGCAGGCGGTTGGTCACATAGGCAGAATGTTTCCAGTACATATTTACCTTCCATGTGAACCACATATTGACCACCGCAAAGGCAGCCATGACGGCGATAATAATATACTTATTAGCGTATCGTCCGATAATGAGTGCCAGTAATGTGTAAAAGAAGCCTGCAGCGAGGTACATATAGCGATCGTAAAACACTAATGTGCTGGTAGGTGGGAAGTTTATAGGCATCAGGAATGCTATGGACATCATCGTCAGCATGAAGAAGAGGAATATGGCGCGGCCATGTCCGTTCATTTTTTTGAAGCGGGTGAGGCCATCAAGAACAGCCAGTGCAATAATGCCGTAGAAGATGATGAGTACCATCGGTTTGCCGAAAAAAGCAGAGACCTTGTCCTTGGTCTCGCCACTGAAATAACGGCCCAGCGCTAAGAAGTGAAAGAGGTATTTGGGGGGTTTGGAGAGATAATCAACAATGGATTGGGTGAATGCATTGTTGACATGCGGAGAAAAATGCCTGTATCTCAGGTATAAAAGAATAAAGTAGCCTATCAATATCCCTGCCAGCGGCAGGAAGAAACCGGTCATGGTCTTACGGAAAATGGCCTTGTCGTAGTTGAGGGCAAAGCGGTAATAGAGTGCTATGAACAGAACAAAGAAAGGCGTCAGGTAGAATATCTCGAGTGAAAAGGCTGAGATAGCATAGACAATGAGAGATCCGAGTATGTACTTACTGCTTTGTTCCTGCTGGTATCGTATCGCCCAGTGAATGATAAGCATGATGAACAAGAATCCCTGCAGGTAGTGAAAGCAGGCCTTCCAGATGACCACCTCTGAGACATGCGGGCAAACGAGGAAAAGTATGGTTCCCGATAGTGCTATAATGTCACAATTGGTAATGCCGGAGTCTGAAAGTAATTTCCTGGTCACTGAATATAAAAGGCCGGCATTTACCGCGTGCAGGGTCATGAAGCAAAAGCTCCATATCCAGACGTTGACACCGAACAGTTTGTAGAATACAAAAAAGTCGAGCGCATATAACTGGTAAAGGCTCTGGCTGTCTGATTGCGTGCAGTTGATAAAATCCCGGAAAGACTGGTGTTTCAGATTATGGATCCAACCCACGGCATCTATCACCCATCCGGCCTTTACTGCCGGGAAGTACAGGATGAAGGTCACCGCCCAGAACAGTAGGAAAAAAAGCAGATTTTTTCTGCCCGATGAATTGTTAATGGCCGTGCTGCTCATGTAGCTTTATTTACTGATGTTACTATAAAACAAATATAAATCAATATTGTTCAACATTCTTTTTATTCCAGTCAACCTTGCGCCACTCACCACCTGCCTGGTAGAGCAGAAGATACTCCGTTGCCGGATGCTTCAGGATGATCTCGTATTGGTGCCCTGCGTCTATCATATTCACGCGAAAGTCTGTATTGTCATAGCTGGTAGCGCCAAATCCATAGTATAGCCACCAGGTCCCCCACTGGTTAAGAACAACACGGGCTGAGGTATCGCTGGTAACAATGACATGGGCTCCGTTATTTGCAGAGTCCATATAGAAGGCCTCAACATCGTGTACGGGATTGGGTAGTTTCCCTCCTTTAATAGCATTATACATCATCCTGAACTCCCCATCATCGCGCGATCCTACCATTTGCACTCCATGAAGACATTCGGGCAGATCTAACAGCAGCACTTTTTTTGCCGGGTCGTTGGGGAATGTATCTACCAGCTTATTGACAATATCAGATGATCTCTTCCAATAGTCATTGATGAGGATGGTGTAGCGAATGTTGATAGCTGTAAATGCAAGCATTAACATCAGCCACAGGCGGTATGCCAGCAACGAATTGAATACAGCAGCCATGAAGAAATAGACGACCGAATCCGGCTGATAGGTGTACCTGTCGAGGATGGAAAGGCCATTGTCGGGGAATGAAAGCGGAACAACAAGTCCCAGTGAGAACAAAGACCACAGGAACAATAATACATTCACCTTGCCGGAAGAAGAAAGCCTGCAGTAGCGCAGCCCTATATAAACAAACAGCAATGAGATAATTGCATAAAACGAGATCAGCACCCTTGCAGACTCCAGGATCGCATATACATTCCTGCGGGTATCATCAGTAAAATACCTGCCAAAGAAGAAGATGTGAAAAAGGTATTTGAGCGGCTTTGAAAAATTACTGCTTGTAAATATCAGCGAAACAAAACCGATATGTCCTACACTTTGATGATAGACCGCACGTACTAATAGTTGGTTGGCAAGGAACAATATTACTTGTGGCAGGAAGAATAACAGCAAAGACCTCCTTAGTCTGTCTTTATCGCAAATGGATGCTGAGTATGTGTAGAGCGACAGCGTAAGGGCAAATAGCGGTGTGAGATAAAATACCTCCAGGGAGAATGTGGACAATAAGAAAATAATAAGGCCCAACCAAGCATATTTTCCAGATCCCGTTTCCAGGTAGCGCTGGTTGCAGATAAGCACACTGAATATGAGCATCACACCGAGCAGGTAGTGGAAGGCGGGTTCCCATACCACCACTTCAGATATGTGCGGAGAAACACAAAACAACAGTGATCCGAAAAATGATACAGCCGTAGCTCTTAAGACGCCTGCCGAATTCAACAGCCTCCTGATAAAGATGAAGGCAAGCAATGCATTAGCGGCTTGCAGTGTTACATTCAATATATGCCAGGGCCATGCATTTCCTTTGAAGAACTGGTAAAAGAAGCAGGTGATCACCTGCGTGAACTGGTACATACTGGGTATGCCAGATCCCTTCCTGTTAATGTAATCCCAAAAGCCAACAGAATTGATGAAGTCAACCCATCCCGGGAAGTCGCCTACGCGGCCGGCCTTGGTGGCAGGGTAGTACAATAAGAAAACCACGACCCAGTAAATAGCAAATATGAAGAGCGGTTGTTCCGGTATCTTATTGTATGTGTTATTTTGTTTTGTGACCTGCATGGGTGGCGTAAAAATAGCTAATTCCTATTTGCCGAGTGGGTGAGTGTGTCATTGACCATTTGAATCCACAAAGCCCTGCCCTTATTGTTCCAGTGTGTATCGCCAGTGAGGTATAGTATGTCTTTTGATGATCTGAATGCTGAATAGGCATCGATTATTTTCATTTTCAGGCGAGGGTCACCCTGGATCAGGGGAATCAGCCTGTTATACCCTTTGGGCTGATTGATAGTAACCGAATTGGGTATTATAGACAGATAAACCTCACTGAATCCGCCTTTTTTGTAGAAATCATAAATGGCATTGAAGTTGTCTACCAGTTTAGAGATGTCTTCTGAGCCAAGTGGTACATATGAACTGCCTTCATCGGTGAGGCTTACGGTCTCCTTAAGGAACAGGAATTTTTTATCATCGGAGATGACCACATCTCCAGATGCCCGGTCGAAAAGGTAGTAGTTTATCGCGGCTTTGGCACCAAACATGGGCATCATAAACTGGTAGTTGAATAGGTTGCATTGAATGTTCTGGTTGATGTACTTGTTGAAAAGGTTGTCAAAAGAAATATCAAAACCTGCATAGTTTGTTCTATACGGGGAGGCACTGGATAGTAGTGGTGCAGGACCGGTATTGCCGGCACTGATCAGCTCATTGAATATCCTTAAGCTGCCAAAGTACGGACGAACATAGCGTTCGGATACTTCAATGAGCAGGATATTCCTTTTTGCAGAGTCGAGGTGGTATTTGATGCCATGGTTCCGGTCAATAAGTACGAACTGAGATACGCCCGCAAAAAATGTGTCCTGCAGGTGCCTGGAGTAGCTATCGCCATGGAGGTATAAGGCTATGTTTGCATTGCCTTTGAACGGGGGTTTCGGAAATGTGAAGTTGTTAGTCTCTGCTGCAAACCGGTCAACGAAATAGAGATAGGACATACTGGCCAGGTCGCCATGGTTGAGCTGATCAGTGCCCCACCATTTGTTTACATCCCTTTTTGTGCTGAGATATTGCATGGCATCGCGGGAGGTGGATGCATAAAGTATCACCAGCCCCAAAACGATCAATATGTATCTCAATGCCTTCATCTGTCAGAACTGGAAGTATATGAACTGGTTCTCGGCAAAAACGCCTAACAAGTAACAGATCGCGGTCATGCAAATGGTATATATCCAGAAACGTTTATTGCTGCGAATAAGATGTCCGGGAAGTATTTTTTCCCGTATCATCATAATTGTGATCAACAGAATTGAGCAGAGAAATTCCGCATGGTTCATGCCGATATAGTTTGAACCGCCCTTGAACGAGCAGATGCCTTTTATGTATTGAAAAGCCTTGTGGATATTCTCAGCCCTGAAGAATATCCATAGTAGGGTCACCAGCAGGAAGTTCAATAGTATACGTGATATTCTATATAAATTATTTGATGGTGCTCGGGAGTTTTTTCGCCCGGTAAGCACTACCAGCAGGCCGTGCAGAGAACCCCATGCCACAAATGTCCAGTTGGCGCCGTGCCACAGCCCACTGAGCAGGAACACAATAAAAGCATTGATCTTACGCCTTGTTTCTCCTTTCCTGTTGCCGCCAAGCGGAATATAGAGGTAGTCCCTGAACCAGCCAGACAACGAAACATGCCACCTGGTCCAGAAGCCGGTGATGGAAGAAGACAGATAAGGTTGTTTGAAATTCTCCATCAGGTCTATGTTCATCACTTTAGCAGCCCCGAGTGCAATATCAGAATAGCCGGAAAAGTCGCAGTATATCTGGAATGAATAGAATACGGCACCCACGAACAATGCTGTTGATGAACTTTCATTAGTATGGAGGAATGTTCGGTCAATGACCATCGCCAGCCTGTCGGCAATGACCACTTTTTTGAAGAATCCCCACAGCATACGGGAAATGCCGGCTTTTACGTTGTCGGGGTTGTATCCCCGGAACTCTTTCAGTTGAGGCAGTATATGCTGGGGACGTTCAATTGGCCCGGCCACCAGTTGCGGATAGAACATTACGTAGAGCGCATACACCACGAAATTCCTTTCCGCAGGTTGATTTCTCTTGTATACCTCTATGGTGTAGCTCATTGCCTGAAAGGTGTGGAACGACAATCCTATGGGTAATGCTATCTTCAGAAATGGCAAGGACAATGAACTACCAAAGAAACCAGCGGTGTTATGTATATTATCAATGAAGAAGTTGTAGTATTTGAATACGGCAAGCACACCGATGTTGGCTATAAGGCTGAGGATGAGCCATAATCTGCGTGCGCTGCCGTTACTTCGTTCTATTTGCAACCCCGCGAGGTAGTCTACAACTATCGTGCCTCCCAGAATGAGCACATACATGGGAATGAATGACATGTAGAAATAACAACTGGCGATCAGCAGTAGCCATATTCGTCCTTTCTGGCTTCTCAGGCTGAAGAACCACAAGGTCACTACCATGAAAAATACCAGGAATTGTAGTGAGTTGAATGTCATGGATCTGCTGTAGTACGGGTAAAGATAGGTGCATTTGATAAAACAAAAAACCGCCATAGAGGCGGTTTTTTGTTTGTGTGGTCATTGTATTATTTAATGTACAGCAGCTCGCGGTATTTTGGCAGCGGCCATAATTTATCGTCTACAACCAGCTCCAGTTTGTCTGCGTGATAGCGGATATTGTCGAAGTAAGTTTTCACTTCATTACAATACATGGCGGCGCGTTTGTGCATGTCCGGTGTGTTGTTAGCTTTTTTGCGCGCGTCGATCATTGATTCTACGCTGTCGTTGATATTCTGGATATGTTCGCTGATCACTTCTACCAGCTTCAGTTGGGCTTTAAAGCTCTTTTTCTCCAGGCCTATCTCTTTGAGTCCCTTAACATTCGTGATGAGCTTGTTCTGATACTCGATGGCTGCGGGCAGAATGTGATTGGTGGCAAGATAGCCCATTATACGAGCTTCGATCTGCACCTTCTTCACATAATCTTCCATCATGATCTCGTGGCGGGCTTCCAGTTCACGCTCGCTGAAGATGCCATTGTTGAAGAATACGGCTTTAGCTTTTTCTGTGCCATACGCGTCAAGAGCCTCAGGGGTTGTCTTGAAGTTGTTCAGGCCACGGCGCTTAGCTTCTGCAGCCCATTCGTCGCTATAGTTGTCGCCTTCAAAACGTATCTTCTTGGAATCGGTGATATAGTTGCGCAGCACGTGCAGCAGAGCTATCTCCTTTTTGTCTCCCTTCTCGATGAGCGCATCCACATCTTTCTTGAACTGCTTCAGGGTCTCCGCCATTATGGTATTCAGCACCAGCATTGGTGATGCACAGTTGGCCGAAGATCCTACCGCGCGGAACTCAAACTTATTGCCGGTGAATGCGAATGGACTGGTACGGTTGCGGTCTGTATTGTCCATCAGCAGTTCAGGTATCTGCTTGTGGATATCGAGTTTCAGGATCACTTCATCCTGTTCTGAGAATTTATCCTTAACACGGTTCTCTACTTCATCCAGTACCTCGGTCAGGTATTTGCCGACATATACAGAGATGATGGCCGGAGGCGCCTCATTAGCACCAAGGCGGTGGTCGTTATTGGCAGACGCGATAGAGCCACGCAGCAGATCAGCATAATCATGTACCGCCTTTATCGCGTTCACAAAGAAGGTAAGGAACATGAGATTGGTGCGGGGTGTTTTGCCCGGCGCCAGCAGGTTAATGCCTGTGTCGGTTGCCAGGCTCCAGTTGTTGTGCTTACCCGAACCATTAACGCCCGCAAATGGTTTTTCATGCAACAGGGCCTTCAGTTTGTGGCGTTTGGCCACCTTGTTCATCACATCCATCAGCAGTGTATTGTGATCTACCGCTATGTTCACTTCTTCAAATATCGGAGCGCATTCAAACTGGGAAGGAGCCACCTCGTTGTGACGGGTGCGGAGCGGTATGCCCAGCTTATAAGACTCCTGCTCAAAATCCTGCATGAATGCATATACACGCTCAGGTATAGAACCGAAATAGTGGTCTTCCAACTGCTGGCCCTTAGCCGGGCTATGTCCAAGGAGTGTACGGCCGCACATCATAAGGTCGGGACGCGCATTGGCCAGTGATTCGTCAACCACAAAGTATTCCTGTTCCCAGCCCAGAGTCGCTATTACCTTGCTCACATTCTTGTCGAAGAAGTGGCATACGTCAACAGCGGCCTTGTCCAGCGCAGCTATAGACTTCAGCAAGGGCGCTTTATAGTCCAGCGATTCGCCATTATAGGCAATGAATATAGTAGGTATGCACAGTGTCTTTCCTGAGCCTGACTCCATAATGAATGCAGGAGAGGAGGGATCCCATGCAGTATATCCGCGAGCCTCGAATGTGGCGCGGATGCCGCCGTTCGGGAAGCTGGAGGCGTCCGGTTCCTGTTGTATCAGTGCATCTCCGTCGAACAATTCGATGGCGGTACCATCACTTTTGATCGTGAAGAAAGAGTCGTGTTTTTCAGCAGTAGTGCCTGTGAGCGGCTGAAACCAGTGTGTAAAGTGAGTCACACCTTGTTTCTCTGCCCAGGCTTTCATGCCCGCTGCAACCTGGTCGGCTATCTTACGCTCTACCTTAGACCCTGTTTTAGCAGAGTTCATGAGGCTCTTGTAGGCCTCATCACTAAGGTATTCGCGCATCGTACGACCACTGAATACATTGCTTCCGAAGATGGAAGTGATCTTTTTATCACCATAGCCGGAGATGTTCTTCTCTTCTCCCTGTGATAATGACTGTAAAGCCTGGAAACGTAAAGACGACATGATATTAAATTTTGTACAAATTTAGTGTTTTGAAGCAAAAACAGTAAAATTTCCTGAAAAATTCTTCAAAAAATAAACATTAAATAAAAAATAATAGAAAAATCAGATAGCTTGAGAAGCGTCAAATACCACATAGGCACAGGAAAAATCCTTATCTGTAAAGCTTTTCAGGGATATTTTAGCAGAGACGCCTTTTGTTATTGAATTAATTTCTATGTTAATAAAATTGTCGGCATACGCCAGTCTTGAGATCGGTAAGTGGGCTATAAAATCAACGCCGCGCCGCCCGTTCCATTTATAGGCAGCTTCTTTTGCGCTCCATGATAATGTAATAAGCTTCGGATCATGATTGAGCATTTCCTGCTCCTGTAGTGACAGGAATTTGTTCTTGATACGATCTATGTTAGGATGCCAGGACTGGATGTCTATGCCCGCCTCCATATATGGGTCTATAATGGCGGCTACATATGGCCACGAGTGAGATATGGAGAAGAAAAATTCATTATTTTCCAATCTGGGTTTATCATGTTCGTCCTTATATATACTGTGCAGTGGGAAGTCTTCTTTCAGGTATCTGAGCAGGAACCTTCCGGCAAGGTGTTCTATGCGCCTTTTGTCATGCTTAATGTCCGGAGAAATTCCTGTACGGTCATAAAAGTATGATTCCGGTTCTTCTATTTTCCAGATGGCGGCCAACCCGTGATCGTCTATTTCCCATTCTTTATAGAGGGGCATATGTTACGAAGGTAGGCAGATAAATGAAAAGAGCCGCCCCGAAAGGCGGCTCTTTTTTATTGAGGTATGAACCTGACTACTTAGCGATCAGCCTTACTATGTCTGTATTAGATCCGGTGATCACCTTCACTAAGTACATGCCACGTGCGTCAGCAGCGAGGTTGAATGTAACAGGAGCGCCGGTATTTTCAGCGATCTTCCTTGATTCAACAATACGGCCGGTAACATCGATCAGTTGGATCTCGGCAGCAGCAGTAGTTGCAGGGATCACCACATTGAATGTGCCTTCTGTAGGGTTAGGATAAACCTTCACTACTTCTGCTTCGTGCTCGTCTTCTTCGCTGGTAGCAATGCTGCCACGGCCAGAAGCGCAAGTTCCGAGTACATCGCCATGAGCGAGGTGAGCAGGAACTGCACTTGCTCCTACACAAAGAGTTTTGCCGCTGTGGCAAACATTCACTTTGTCACAAACATCGCTCTTGCCTGCGCAGCAAGTGATGTCTATTACATAGATGGTCTTAGTGCTCTTGATAGTACAACCGTTAGCATCTGTAACTGTTACAGAGTAAGTAGTTGAAATCTTAGGAGACACGCTGAGTGTAGAAGTGCTTCCTGAAACAGGAGACCAGCTATAAGAGTAAGGAGTAACACCGCCGGTTACTGTTTCGCTCAGTGTTTCTGTCTGTGCGCCATAACCAAGATAAATGGTGTATGCAGCATAACCTGAAACCGGATAGATAGGAGCAGCAGTTGCATTAGCAACGAGAGCAGTTGGCTGAGATACTATTACAGAAACAGAAGCAGGGCAGCTATTGCCATCAGCAACTGAATAAGTGTAAGTACCTGCAGCTTTGCCTGTGAAAGTACCAGTGCCAGTGTAAGAACCAACACCGCCTGTAGCAGAAACTGTTACAGTGCCTGTGCTGCCACCATTACAAAGAACAGGAGTAGATGATGACGAAGCAACTACAGCAGCAGGCTCAGAGATAGAACCACTTGTTGTTGCTGTACAACCGTTGGCATCAGATACAGTATAGCTGTAAGAACCGGCATAAACCGGAGTTTGTGCACCATCGCCGGAATAAGGAGTAGTGCCGCCTGTTGCAGAAACCGTTACTACGGAAGTGCCGCCATTACACAGGATGGTTGTGTTGCTTGAAGATGCTGACAATGCAGTAGGCTCAGAGATAGAACCACTTGTTGTTGCTGAACAACCGTTGGCGTCAGTTACAGTATAGCTGTAAGAACCGGCATAAACCGGGGTTTGTGCGCCATCACCGGAATAAGGAGTTGTGCCGCCTGTAGCAGAAACTGTTACTACGGAAGTGCCGCCATTGCAGAGGATATTGGTGTTTGATGAAGATGCTGACAAAGTAGCCGGCTCAGAGATAGAACCACCTGCAGTTGCTGAGCAACCATTGGCATCAGTTACAGTATAGCTGTAAGAACCTGCGTAAACAGCCGCTTGTGCGCCATCGCCACTGTAAGGAGCAATTCCACCTGTTGCAGATACTGTTACTACAGAAGTGCCACCGTTACAAAGTATAGCTGTATTGGATGAAGCGGCAACCAGTGCGGTTGGCTCATTAACAGTAGCAGAGCCCGAAACAGATCCGCAGCCATTTGTAACAGTATAGGTGTATGTTGCAGCGCCTACACCGCTAAGGCCGGATGATATAGCGCCATTGCTCCATGAATAAGAGATAGGTGTGCTGCCTGCTACATAAGTAGTAGCAGTACCGTCAGTGCCGCCGTTACAAGTTACGTCGGTAGTTGTAGCTGCAGACGTGATACTAACCGGAGTACAGTTAGGTGCAAATGTTGCGCTGATGGTATGATCGGCAGAAATTGCACTAAATGTATAGCTTGTTACAGCACCTACGCTGCTGCCATCAACCAACACATCAAGAACGTGATAGCCGGCGTCCGGAGTAATAGTATATGCAGGAGTGCTGCCCGGGCAAACGTCCACTGCGCCTGGATTAGAAATTGCACCATTAACACCTGCAGAAGCGGTAATGGTATTAGCGCTTACTGTGATAGTGAAAGACTGGTCTACACTAGGATAGTTGTGGTGGTAGTTATCCTCTGCGCTGAGGTCGATGGTATAAGTGCCAACATCAGCCAGCGTAGGGGTGCCGGTCAACTTAGCAGTGCCATTTCCTGTCGGCGTCAGTGTCAGCCATGAAGGAAGCGGATTGTCAGATACGATATCAACTACGTCGCCGTAAGGGATATTTGCGTCATTTGCCACTACTTTGTAGAGGTATGAGTTGCATGCACTTGCAGTAGTAGTAGGTGTAGTCGCGAAAGTTGGAGGATCATTTACGATCAGATCAAAACTGCGTACTGCGAAAATAGAAGGAGTAGCAGCAATTGTAGCTGTGTATGACAGTGTGTGCTGACCAAACTGAGCTGAAGTTGGAGTCCAGCTAAGGGTAGTAGATCCAGGATTAGCACCTGCAGTTGGCACTATAGGTGAGTTGGTTACACCAGATGGAGTTGTTGCGAAAGCAATAGATACGTTGGAACCTAAAGAGCTTTGAGCAACAATGTCATCGGTATGAAGTACACCGGCGTAGATAGAACGAATAGTTCCCTGTCCCGGAGTAGGACTGATGAAAGTAGGAGCCGGCTCACCAACTACTTTAATAGTAACAGAAGAAGTTGTCTGTACGCCTACATTGTCAGTAGCAATGAAGTTCAGAACTGTAGTGGTGCCAAGTTGAGCAGCCAGAGCAGTGTAGTTGAGGTGAGTCAGAGATACAGTGCCTGTTGCAGGTAAAGCAGCGCTGCTGAAGTTAGCTGTGGTCAGGTAAGAAGTTAGACCTGATACAGACATGCTTACAGTTTGTCCTGCATCAGGATCTGTAGCGCGGATAGGGAAAGACAATGTTTGTCCTACTACCACGTTAAATACAGAACCGTTAGTTGGTGTGTTACCTGTAGTATAATCAAATACAGGTGGGTTAGATGGGCCCACCATGTTGATCAGGAAGTCGAGTTCTATCTGGTTGCCGTTGTTATCCGTAACAGTAACCATCGCATTGTATTGCTGGCCAACTGTTTTACCAACAGTGTTAAAAGTAACAAGACCTGTAGAAGAGTTAACATTGAAGTTGGCATTTTGGGTGGTCAGGCCATTTGGTTCCACTTCTCCTGCCAGGTTGCCGGTAAGAGAAGGAATACTGTAGGTAAGTGTAGAACCTGCATCAGGATCGGAAGCAGGAACAGAGAATGTAGCAGCAGTAGCGCCAACAGGAACATTGATGATTGCAGGAAGCGTAGACACCGGAGTGCTGCCCCCGCCTGTGTTAGTATTCAGGATAGTGTATACATCCCAGTTGGTATCATGGTTATTTGCCGTGGTACTGATTTTACAACAGCTTGTGTACTCCAGTTTTGTAGGAGTTGTTGATTTGTTCAGTGTTACGGTAGTAGAACCTGTGCTGTTGTCCCATCCGCCGGAAGGGTCAACAACAGTGGTCATCGGTACGCTTACGGAACCGCTGTTGCCACCAGAAATGGTAAATGGGATCGGAGTCATTGCTGTTCCCAACCTCCATGATAAACTTACATTCAGCCTGTAGGTAACTTGTGTTGATGTTTCAGATATCCTTGTTGCGGTAATAAGACCGAACCTGAAATGCGATGCATTTGCGGCCGAGCTTACCAGCAACAGCAGAGCAAACACCATGAAAAATGGCTGTACTGCCAATTTCTTTAAAATAAATGTTGTTTTTTGTCTCATTGGTTTGTGATTGATTGTAATAAATGGTTTGTTTGACGTTCAGGGAAAGCTTTTTGTAATTACATAGGCATGTAGTTTAGATGGTTGAACAATATATTTTCTAAGGGTAATTAAGTAGATATGATAATGTGCTTCAATGATAATAATATATTAAAGCATATGATCAAATTGTAGGGAGCATAAACATATATATTGTGATTCGAATTCAATAGAAATATATCATCATTAACCGATTAATAACTTTGATGATATTTGCGTAATAAATACTTAATGATTCATTTAGGAAGAGAAGTAAATTTTGCTGATGAAATAAAAAAAGAATTTTTTGTATCATGTTTTCTCAGCAATGTGGTTATTTTGCAATTGTTTAAGATATAATAAAAATAACTTCAGAATATCATGGGCCAGCTAAAGACGTATCTAATAGCAGTAACATTGCTGACAATCGGCACTTTGCCTGTTTGCGCGCAGGATTTTGAGATAGAGATGATAGGCTATATGGATATCCTTTCGTCGTCAGAAATGCATGGCCGGGGATATGTGAATGATGGCAAGGATATTGCCGCCCGGTTCATTATGAAGAAGTTCAAGGATATGGGCCTGAGGCCCGTTTCGGCAGATAGCGTCTATGCCCAGGGCTATGATTTCCCGGTAAATTATTTCCCCGGAAAGATGTACCTCGACCTCGGTAATGATTCATTGCGTCCCGGCGTGGATTTTCTTATTGATGCCGCCAGTAGTTCTTTTCAACACGAGGACCTGAAAGTGAAGAAGGTGAATATGGCTAAGATAAGCGACACGGCCTCCCTGGCGCAGGAATTTGCCACAGTAGATACAGAGCACGCTTATTACCTTACCAACATGGATGATTTCTGCGAGAATACAGGTATGAGAGCAGACAGGGTACTACACTTGCTTCCATCGGGCTGCTACATTGTGCCCGAAGACAAAAAGCTGACCTGGACAGTGAGCAGGGACCAGATGCCTGCTACTGTATACCATGTAAAAGACGCACCTAAAAAAATAAAAAGAGCCACGGCAAGGGTTGATGCAAAATTCGATCCGGCCAACCGCAATGCCAATATTATAGGCCAGGTGCCTGGAGAGGTGGGCGATACCTTTATTGTATTCACGGCTCACTACGATCATCTTGGCAGAATGGGCAGACAAACCTACTTCCCCGGCGCCAGCGATAATGCCAGCGGTACAGCCATGCTTATGGCCCTCGCAAAATATTTTGCAGCAAATCCGCAGCATTATTCCATGCTATTTATTGCGTTTGCCGGCGAAGAGGCAGGTCTCATGGGGTCTGAATTTTATACATGGAAACCGCTGGTGCCACTGGCTAACATGAAATTCCTAATCAATCTCGACATCATGGGGGATGCGGAAAAAGGGGTGACAGTGGTAAATGCCACCAAATTTCCCAGGGAATTTGAATTGCTTCAGCAAATAAATGAGAAAGCCAAATATGTGCCGGAGATAAAGAGCCGTGGCCCCGCTGCTAACAGCGACCAATACTATTTTACTGAGGCCGGCGTACATTCTTTTTTCATCTATTCCAATGGCGGAAAGGGTTATTACCACGATGTTTTTGACGCCATAAAGACCATAAAGCTTACCAATGTGGATGGTGTAGGAAAAATGCTCATTGATTTTGTAAAGACAATCAGGTAATTTTAGCGTCCGAATAATAAAGTACTGCCAATAGATTAGTGGTATTGACTATTGGTGTGTAATTACTATTTTTGGACTTCTAATGCTTAAAAAATCCGGTATGAAGAAAATACTCGCGTGGTCAGTTTCTTTTGTTTTTGTTGCTTCGGTAATGATGTGGTCTTCGTGCAAAAAAACGCAGCACCCTACCAATCCTACCCCTGACAATTACAGGATACTGAGCTATACCAAATACTGGAATGCTGTCAATCCTACGGAGAACTATCGCTTCTATTACGATGCACAGGGGCGTTTATCCTCAGTGGAATTTACCAACAACAATATTGCAACAGATATAGGAACAAGGTCTAAGTTTTATTATTCCAATGACACAATTTACAAGGAGATCCGAAACATCAGAACCAATGCGTTGCTGGAGCTGGATACCTTTATTCACAATACTTCCGGGCAAATAGTGACCACCTTCATGCCAGGCGTTAACAGGACCTATGATTATTTTGGTAAACTGCTCACCCGTGTTACGGAGCTTTATTACGAAGGGCTTACTTCTATCAGTGGCGAAAGAACATATACTTCTGACAATAAAGACCTCCTCGCGTTGAACTATGATGGCAAGCTCACGGCAAATTTTTCTTCTACGTACACAACTCCGCTAGCTGTTTACTGGACGTATCCTTCGGGTGCTGTGATAACACATGCGTCTGACTCATATACAGATGTGCTTACAGGGCATACCGGTACTCCGGTTACTGTAGATGTGACAGATGATGCTACGCCAATGCATACAGACTATGCGACGTTTCCTGCTACTTATTATCCTAAAGAGTCGTATGGTGTTTTCCCTGATAAGGCTAACAGGCCCGGTGATCTCTGGCAGCTACTTTCTTTCACACAGTACGGTTACAACTTCTATCAGAATGCTCACCTGATCAAGTCTGTTTACACCAATATGTACCGTACCGATATTTCTTATGATATCGATGCCGACAGTAAGATCAAGAGCATCACTACTCACACAGTAGATACTTCGGGTACAATATCTACCGCTATTTACAGCATACAGTACGAGACATTCTAACAGATACTGTCTGCCATCCCATTCCATTCCACGACTATTATTCGTGTTGTCTATGTGCATATAATGCAGATGGAGTGTGGTTTTCGTAACTTTGAACCATAGCTTAAGTATTTTATGGACGCAATAGTGAATAAAGTAGCGGAAAGTGGTATCATCACATTGGACCTGGCGCAATACCTGCCTGCAGAACCCGTAGTGGTATTTGATATTAAGCCCTACCTGTTCATGGAAATGATACTCAAAGAAAAAGATTTCAGGGCGTCACTGCTTTCCCACGACTGGGCGCAATACGATGGAAAACATGTTGCCGTTGTGTGTAGTGCTGACGCGATAATACCTGTTTGGGCGTATATGTTGGTGGCAACTTATCTGCAACCCATAGCAAAAAGTGTTTTTTTGGGCACGGAGAATGAGCTGAAAAGCAATTATGCGATTTGTAACATCAATAGTTTAGACACATCTGAATACCAGGATAAGCGCGTGGTGATTAAAGGTTGTGGTGACACAGAGATACCTTCTGGTGCATATCTTGCTATTACTCAACGGCTTAGGCCTGTAGTAAAGTCGCTCATGTATGGCGAACCATGCTCTACTGTGCCAGTTTTTAAGAAGAGATAACAACATATTACGTCTATTTTTATGTATTTAAACTTAGGTAGAAGTACCCAACGGTTTTTAGCTAAATCCCTGTCTTTTGAAACAGGGAGAAACTAACAACAAATCCACAATAAGACTATATATAAGTTATTTTTGTTAATAAACTTGGATATTTTCCGGAAGTGGACTAAATTTATTCGGTTTATTCCATAATTGAAATTTAAGATTTTCAAAATAGTAGAGTAATAGTAGTGATTATGAAAAAGAAATACCTTCTTTTATTTATTGCGGCCTCAATTTTGTCAGCAAGATCATTCGCCCAGATAGTAACAGGAAATAACTGTTTCCTGCAAGGCGCCTGGCTCGAGATCGGCATGTGCCCGAACGGCGCATTCGGTGGTACAAATATTCCTGCAGGATATCACCCGCATTTAAGTACGGCGGGTGGTGGTGCTAACCTTGCAGAGGTGTACGACTTTCAGCACGATGGATGGACTGCGGGTGCACCGTGTAAATACATGGGTGACTATACCTATCCGGGCAGTCCGTTCGAGGGATGGGAAATACAGGTGAACGGCCAGAGAGCGCAAGGCTACTACAACTTTGGAGGAACATTCTCCTTCTCAGGCGGTGGTACCATGACGGGATCAGGACCTACGGGTTATACTAATTCCGGGGGCAGTATCAGGGGCTACTGGGCAGGTACTACTTACGGTGGCAACCTGGATGTGAAGATGGAAACCCGTGTTGATACTTATGCATCATGGGTTACCTGTACAGTTAAAATGTATAACAAAACTGGAACACCGATACCGGGTGTTTATTATTGGAGGTCTTGCGACCCTGATAATGACGAAACTTACTATTCGATCATTCCAGGCCCGGCAGGTTTCTGGGGCTTCCCTACGGATAACAAAGTTATCTTCCAGAACAATGACATCTTCCATAGGGTATCTGTGGAAGCCGTAGGTCTTGATTACACACGTCCTCCTTTACAGATAGCTACTAAAGATTGCCGTGCTGTTGCCGTTATCTACAATTCATGGGGTTTAACGGTAAGCCAGGACCTTGCAGCAGTTTGGAGCAAGACATACGGTAGTCCTCCTCCCGGTGGCTTTCCCGGTTCTTTATATACCATGAACCAGGTATGGCAGGGTGACGTAGGTATCGGGCTTGTGTATAATGTTGGTACCATTGCCGCAAATGACAGTGCTATTATTTCTTACGCTTACATCTTTAATGACTCAGCATATGGTATTGATAGTGCATTCCCTGAGCCGATCATTAATATCAATGGCGGCACCAGGATAGTTGACGCATTGTTCCCTTATACACCGGCCACAGGTTCTATCGATACATTTGATGCGTGTGCATATCCCGGCGTGGATTCCATTCCGCTGGATGTGATATTCGGTGAAGATAAATCATGGTCATGGAGCACCTGGACATGGTCTCCTGGTACCGGCCTTTCCGCTACTACAGGTGCGCACATCTGGGCGCATATCAATGCTATACCGGGTATAGTTACCTATACAGTTACCGGGCAGGATAGTACCGGTGGGATGTTGTCGTGCAACCAACGTACGTTCATGTTCACGATCAAGAGCTGCCATGAGGCGTGGGCTATCAGCCCTTGCTA
>JBGAIF010000013.1:0-54551 GCA_044225795.1 Flavipsychrobacter sp. | reverse complement strand
TACCTGGGCGTGAATGCGACCACGGATGTGACACTGGAACTGACCAACATGCTGGGCCAGGTGGTGTACACAGCCAGGGTAAAAGCACAGAATGGCAACATCAATGCCGGTATCACTGTGAGCAAGTCACTTGCCAACGGTATGTACCTGCTGAACCTCCGTTCAGATGTGGCTAATAATGTGTTCCACGTAGTGATTGAGCAATAGTACATATAGGACAACAACAAAGGGCCGCCCTGTCTAGGGTGGCTTTTTTTTGCCCCTGCTTTATCTGGTAATATTTAGAAAGTCTTAGAAATGAAGAACCCGGTTGCCATGGCAACCGGGTTCTGTTATACTTAGATATTGAGATCTGCAATTACTTCTTAGCCGCAGGAGCCTTAGCTGCTGCAGGTGCTGCAGCCGGAGCCTTAGCTGTAGTAGCTGCTTCGCTGTCTGCCTGGCGCAGGGCACGTGTAGTTACTACTGATGCAACAGGGATACGTGGAGAGTTCAGTATTTCCATATCAGGAGCTACTACGTCTTCTACGCGGATGTTGCCATGCAGTTGCAGGTTCTCGATGTTCACGTCGATGTGCTCCCTCAGGAACTTAGGATAAGTACGAACATTCAGAGACTTTATCTTCAATTCCAGGCGGCCGCCGTCCTTCACGCCTTGTGCCTGTCCGTTGAATTTCAGGGGCAGGGTAGCAACAACCTTACGGTCTTCTACCAGTTCCAGGAAGTCAATGTGGTTCAGTGCATCGGTAACAACATCAAACTGCAGGTCCTTCATGATGGTCCTGTAGGTCTTGCCATCCAGGATGATCTCTGCAACCTGGAATTCCGGTGTGTACACCAGTGTACGGAAAGCCATTACAGGCGCGCTGAAATGGATCGTTTCAGTACCTCCGTAGATAACGGCAGGAACTTCTTCATTAGAACGAATCTGGCGTGTAGCTTTTTTGCCAAGGTCGCTTCTTCTTTTACCTTCGATTTTTACACTTTTCATTGTAGTGCTTTTGCTTCATTCAGCGCCGGTCGCTATTCCGCCTAACATCCGGACGTTGAATTCGTTTTTAATAATAAAGGTTGCCCCTTCTCGGGTGGCGGATTTTTTTGTCTAAACAGTCGTTATATAAATTAGCTGATTAGCTAAAATAATATTGTTAATGATGTTCAATCAGCATCTCAGCTAATGATCACATCAGCTAATTACTTCTTGTTACTGTGAATGAACAAAGAGCTTATTGACTTGTTCTCAAAAGTATTCCGGATAGCTATAGCAAACAATTCTCCGGTTGATAATACCTTGATCTTGTCGGTATTCATTCCCTCTCTCAGCGGCTTGGTATCGCACACTACCAGTTCTTCGAGTTGGGAGTTGGCTATGTTGTCATAGGCTGCTCCGCTCAGCACCGGGTGTGTACAAAACGCGCGTACCGAAAGCGCCCCTCTTTCCTTCAGTAGTGCAGCGCTCTTACACAATGTTCCTGCTGTATCGCAGATATCGTCTATAAGCACCACATTCCTTCCGGTCACATCACCTATTACGGTCATGGCGGCTACCTCGTTGGCACGCTTGCGTTGCTTGTCACAGATCACCATGTCTGCCTCAAAATACTTAGCAACTTCACGCACCCTGTTGGTACTACCCACGTCAGGGGCCGCAAAGATAAGGTTTTCTATCTTAAGTTTCTCGATATATGGGATAAATATTGCCGATGAATCCAGGTGGTCCACAGGTATATCAAAAAAACCTTGAATCTGAGGGGCGTGCAGGTCCATCGTCATTACGCGGTTAGCTCCGGCCTCAGTAAGCAGGTTGGCTACCAGCTTCGATGCTATGGCCACACGGGGCTTATCCTTTCTGTCCTGGCGGGCAAAGCCGAAATAGGGGATAACAGCAGTGATATATCCGGCTGAGGCCCGGCGGGCCGCATCTATCATCATCAGTAGTTCCATCAGGTTGTCTGATGGCGCGTACGTTGACTGTACCAGGAACACATAATCACCACGCACTGATTCGTTGAAAACTGGCTGAAATTCGCCGTCGCTGAATTTTTGAATAGTGAGGTTGCCAAGTTGCTTGCCATAGTTTTTGGCAATCTTTTCTGCAAGGTTGCGGGATGCGTTTCCCGAGAATATTTTTACTGAAGAATCCATAAGACGATAATGGACCGCAAAGGTAATCAAAAGACTAAGTTATATCGGGTGCATTTTTTCCACAGTGTTTTAGTGACATGCAAATTTGTTAAATGTAAGAGCGGGGGCTATCGGCCCCCGCTCTGCTAAATAATAGGAATGATCAGATTAGTTGAACTTGGTCCAGCCTTTCCACCAGGTATCACCTACGCCTACAGCGCCACGGTAAGATACTGAAGTAGCGCTACCCAACTTGCTGCTGGTAACCGCGCCTGAAGCCAGGGCAGAACCTGAAGTGATAGATGGGTCGAATGAAGAACCTGTAGCATACGGAGCGCTCAGGCCTGCATCAGTTGTATTGGTCTTGATGTCATTGCCCCAGCCCGATGTAGTGAAGGTAGCAGTAAGATCGAGGCCGGTGCTGGTAGTACCGGTAGTATCTACCGCCTTAGTGTTGCCTGCAAGCAATACACCTCTCAGTTCCATATCGCCGTTCTTGAGGTTAGTAGCAGACTTAGAACCGTCTATCAGCAAACCTGTAGGATAGCCCATGATAACAGAGTTGTAGATAGAGCACCTTGAGTTCCTTCTCAGGTGTGCGCCACGCTTAAAGTTGCTGCTGATAGAAGTGCTGCCGTCCTGCTTAGGGCCAATGATGGTCATGTTGGCAAACACTGCTGAAGTGATAGGAGTGGTAGTGGTACCGCTCGCGTCGTTGTCAGATTCAAAACCGTTAGAACCGGAAATGTCCGCCTTGTCTTTGTCACGGATAGCTATACCGAACTGGATAGTACCGCTGAAACCGTTGTCTGTATCGAAGTCGTCATCGAGGGTCTTGTAAGCGATCAGGTGCTTCGCGTTCACAGTACCGCCAAACCATTCGAAGGCATCATCGCCGCCATATGCGCACTCAATGTAGTCGATAGTAGTACCACGGCCCACAGCGCCCATTGTCAGAGAGTTGATCTCCTTATCAGGCTGGAACGGATAACCACCATATTCAATACGGATATACTTCAGGGTACCGGAGTTATCGTTGTCATCGCTACCGCCATACAGACCGTCACCGGCTGAGTTATTGATACCACCTTCGATCTCACCAACTCCCGCAGAACCATTATAAGTAGCGTTGGTAGTTGCCTTACCCAGCAGCACGATACCACCCCAGTCGCCGGGAGCAGGAGAAGCTTCTATTGAAGTAAGAACTATCGGATCTGTAGCAGTGCCTTCTGCCATGATCTTAGCGCCACGTGCTACAACCAGGGCATTCTTTCCTTTCCATACCTTTATCAATACACCTTTTTCGATGGTCAGTGTAGCGCCGTTCTTTACATATACCAGGTTGGTCAGTGTATAGGTCTTACCCGACTTCAGTGTCCTGTTAGCTGTAATGTCTGTGTTCAACACATATCCGTTCGGATCTTCCGTGTTGGTGGTTGTGTTTGTGTCGTCCTTCTTCTTCTTGCAGGCTACTACACCAAACATCAGGGAAAGTACGGCAACGCCGCAAATGAGTTTTTTCATGTTTAATTTGTTTTTTGCAAAAGTCTCTATCCGGTGTTACCGGAATATTACCACCTGTTTAAGGAAATATTAATTCAATGCTAACAGAATGTAAACAAATTGCTGCAGGCATTGGCTAACTGAAAACGTCCTGCACAGAAGCGCAGGACGTTGATAATGATGTTGCTACGGTTATAAACTATATAAGAATGACAACGATGCGGTAGTGCCGGTCAGTTTTGATATCCTCAGGAAGTCGCCATTGTCATATTTGCCGTTATCGTTCTTATCCTGGTAGAAGACGGCCTTCTGGTTCAGGATGTCCGATATCGTGAACTTGATATCACCTCTCTTATGTAATACCTTCTGCGATACCTGGAAGTCGAACAGGGCGCGTGGCGCTTCCCATATATGCGGGCTCTGCTCATTGCCTACAAGGTATATTCTGCGGCCAATGGTATTGAAGAGCAGGGTAGCGCTTGTGCCAGACTGGTCTCTGTCGTACTGTATGCCGCAGTTCACCACGTATGGCGACTGTCCCTGCATAGGCCTGTCGCTCTTTACGGTATTGCCTGCCGCATCCTTGGTCTCAAAATTCACCTTGCTGAGTATATAAGAGCCGTTGGCAAATACGGTGAACGGACTAAGTGCTTTTCCAATAAAGTCAAGACGCTTCCTGAACTCCACTTCAGCGCCGGAGCTGGTGGCTGATGGCGCGTTACCATAGGTAAAGGAGAACGTATTCACCCCGGACTCATTGTAGAACTGCTCGATCGGGTTATTGAAGTGCTTGTAGAACACACCTGCTGTCAGCATCTCGCCATTTCTTGGGTACAGTTCGTAGCGAAGGTCTGCATTGATGATCTTTGTACGCTCCAGGTCTGGATTTCCCTGCACGGCTGCCAGTATCTCGAAGTCATAGAAGGTGAACGGAGACAACTCGCGGAACTCCGGCCTGATCACGGTTTCTGACGCGCATGCGCGGAAGTTGCTGTGGTCTGTATATTTATACGTCAGGTTCAGTGATGGCAGGAAGTCGCCTGCGTTCTTGTCCAGGTTCACTGGCTGGTTGCTCCTGAATCCGTTCAGTTGCTGGTTATAATTCTCATAACGTACACCCCATACCAGTCTCAGTTTCTCACTGAATGCGTTATCGGCCATGATGAAGGCTGCATTCAGTAAGCTGTTGGCAGAATAGTCATAATCCTTATCGCTCAGCTCGTTGAAGTTGTAACCATTGGTTGTGCCAATGTTCTGCGGTGCAAAGATCTGCGTGTTCGGCAATTGGTTGGTAGTGTTGTCGCCACCGGTCATACCGAACGGTCTTGAGTTGAACACGCGTGACTTGCCCTGTACCATGTAGCCTGTCTTGATGGTCTGGGTCTGTCCCCAGTACATTGTCTGCTTGGACGCGTCTGCGCTTCCAATGAAAATGTTATCGGTTAGGTCAGAATAGAACTTACTGCCCGATGCCAGTGATGGCAGGTAGGCCTGTATGCTGGCATAGTAGGCGCTGTCGCCATCGGGCTTCCTGTACTCAAGGCGGCGCAGATTGGGTTGGTCCTGGTGCAGACGTACAAAACTGCCGTTCCAGTTTATCTTCACTTTTGCGCTCTCGAGGTAGTGGTTGCCCAGCAATTGCGTGGTCAGGTATTGTGTTGACTTGAACGCCAACTGGTAGGCGTTCACATCGGCGCCATAATCATTATTACGGCCGCTGCGCAGCAACGTATTGTCAATACCATTTACGTTGAAGAGGTTTTTCAGGCTGATCTTGTTATTCCTGTTCAGCTCCAGTGTCAGGTTGGCCAGCGCGCCCCACAGTACCTCCTCGGTATAAGATTCTTCATTAAAGTCGAGCGTCTTCTGTAGCGCGCCCGATTGGTTGTAGAAAGCACGTGTGATGTCGGTCTTCTTGTTCTGCTTGTTATAGTTCACCGCAAATATGCCTCCCAGTTTCTTACTGCCCAGCGGTGTGTTAAAGCCCCCGGATGCCTGCATATTGGCATTCAGCGGAGCCGGTTTCTTTTCATAGGCCCAGTCGTTTTTCAGTTCTTTGGCCAGTGCATTGCGCTGGTCGGCAGTAAGCGCGCGAAAACCATCTTTACCGGGTACATCAGCAGGCAATGCTCTCGTGCCGTCATCAATACCCAGCCAGTCCAGGCTGCCTCCTTTATAATAATAGAAGTCCTTTCCGTAGGTCTGTGTATTCACACCACTACCCAGTTGCACGGTGAAGAAGTTCTTGGAAGGAATATCCTTCGTGTTCACCTGTATCAGGCCACCCGCAAACTCACCGGGAAGGTCCGGCGTAGCAGCTTTGTTGATCACGATATTATCGATCATGCCCGATGGGAACAGATCGAAAGAGAAGGTCTTGCGGTCAGGCTCCGTGCTGGAGAGCAGGGTACCATTCAGCGTAGCCTGGTTATAACGGTCGGCAAGGCCGCGTACCACCAGGTACTTGCCTTCCTGTATGGAAGCTGCAGATACACGCTTCAATACTTCTCCTGTGTTTCTGTCGGGGGAGCGGCGTATAGCTTCTGCCGATACTACCTGTGCCACTGTATTGGCGTTCTTCTGGTACAGGATCATGGCGCTGATATTCTCTTTCTTCAGCGACGATTGCACCACCACTTCCTTCAGTTCTGTGGCCTTAGATGTTTCCAGCGCTATACTCACCATCACTTCGCCTCCATTCACAACCACTATATCGGTCACTTCCTTATTCTGGTAGCCCATGTACTTTACTTCTATAGAGCAAGGGCCTGCGTCAGCAGTCAATGTGAAGTTGCCATCTACGTCTGTAACGGTGCCGGTACTGGTACCCTTTACAGTAACTACAGCACCTATTATTGTTTCTCCGTTCTTGCCGTCCGTGACCTTTCCGGAGATCTTTCCCGTGCCGGATGACCTTACGGAGGCCACTACCAGCATGATAATTGTAAAAACTGTGCGCATGTTTAATTTATGTTTGCGCAAGGTCTTTTGTAATATTATTTTATTGTTACGTGGCAGTTACGTGTGCGTTAAGTTTGTTACGCCTGTATTACCGCAATGTTACGTCTGTATGTTACCGTAATATTACCTTAATGTTAAGTCGTTATCTTTTGGGTGAAAATATCGGTTTGAACGGACATATTACATTTGGCAATTTTTAGCCGGTATCCCGCTATAGGCAAGCATTATAGCCAAAATGCCCCTCTTTTTTGTGGATATCTTGCAATTTTCCGTATTCACTAAAATTCTACGTTTGCCATCGAACTAATGTTTTTGTCATTCTGAGCCGTGCGAAGAACCTTGTAATAATGATGGCAACTAGAAAGCGATGGCATTCCCGATTTTCTTTTTGTCATTCTGAGCCGTGCGAAGAACCTTGTAACAATGATGGCAACTAGAAAGCGATGGCATTCCCGATTTTCTTTTTGTCATTCTGAGCCGTGCGAAGAACCTTGTAACAATCATGGCAACGAGAAAACGATGGCATTCCCGTTTTTCTTTTTGTCATTCTGAGCCGTGCGAAGAACCTTGTAACAATGATGGCAACTAGAAAGCGATGGCATTCCCGATTTTCTTTTGTCATTCTGAGCCGTGCGAAGAACCTTGTAATGATGGCAACTAGAAAACGATAGCATTCCCGATTTTCTTTTTGTCATTCTGAGCCGTCCGAAGAACCTTGTAACAATGATGGCAACTAGAAAGCGATGGCATTCCCGTTTTCTTTTTTGTCATTCTGAGCCGTGCGAAGAACCTTGTAACAATGATGGCAACGAGAAAGCGATGGCATTCCCGATTTTCTTTTTGTCATTCTGAGCCGTGCGAAGAACCTTGTAACAATGATGACTACGAGAAAACGATGGCATTCCCGATTTTCTTTTTGTCATTCTGAGCCGTGCGAAGAACCTTGTAACAATGATGACTACGAGAAAACGATGGCATTCCCCTTTTTCTTTTTGTCATTCTGAGCCGTGCGAAGAACCTTGTAACAATGATGACTACGAGAAAACGATGGCATTCCCGTTTTTCTTTTTGTCATTCTGAGCCGTGCGAAGAACCTTGTAACAATGATGGCAACGAGAAAGCGATGGCATTCCCGATTTTCTTTTTGTCATTCTGAGCCGTGCGAAGAACCTCGTAACAATGATGGCTACGAGAAAACGATGTCAATTCCCCCTTGCGCCAAGCCATGCGCGCTGGCCGAAGGGGGTTAGGGGGGTGTAAAACTTTTAACCAATTAATCAAAATATATGAAACAAGACAAACAATCTATCGCAAAAGACCTCTACTTCCAGACCAATCTCAAGAAAACAGAGATTGCGCAAATGCTGGACATTAGCCGCAGTACCGTTCACTCATGGGTACGGCAGGGCAATTGGGACCGCCTCCGCAAATGCGCCGAGCATATGCCATCGCTGATTGTCGAGAACCTCTATCACGGCCTCGATAGGCTCACGAAGAGCTTCCTTGCAGAAACAAGAGTTCTCCGTCCTATCACACGTTCAGAAGCTGAAACAGTGTACAAGCTTACACTTGCCGTCACAAAACTGAAGAACCGTTCCGCTCTTAACGAAGAAATGGAGAGCATGGCATTCTTCATGGAAAGCGTCCGCAGGACAGACCCGGCATTTGCAGAGTCTATGTTGCCTCACGTGGACAACTATCTGGCAGAGAGAGCAAAAATAAATGCTGGCCTGCTTAGTCCTGCTACATTCGATGAGCACGGGTTTCTACCTGTCGAGCGTCCGGACGAAGAAGAAGAACGTCTTGATGCAAAAGATTTTATGGAATGGAATACGCGTGGTGAAGTACCATTGGTGTCACAGGAGGATATTGACAGAGTAACGGAAGAGGATCTGCTGGCTGCAGAGCAGAAAGAAAAAGAAGAAGAGCAGAAAGACGAAGAAGACTTCGCTGGCTATGTTTGTCAGGAGGGTATCTCAGATGAAGAACGTGCAGCGCGCAAGAGAATAATCGCCATTGCACGAGATCGTCTCAAGCTGCTCACCGATGAACAAATTGAGCATTTCGTAAAAAAGGGTCAGCTCAAAGCAGACGACCCGCTGGTCCGCCGCCGTCTTCAGAAAGCTGCATAAACTATACGCTTGTACAGGAAAAATCGTACACTTTTTTGTTGATGATCAGGCATCTATATACAAAATCGTACAATTGGTAAGTAAAACGGGATTGTGCATATTTAAGAGCGATAGCAAACGTAGCTTATTTATTCACTTTACACTTCACAGATTTCCGCATACCCACGGATTCAATTTGTGAGCAGATGATGTATTTGAATATTATAAAGCAGGCTGGTGGTATGTTTTAAAATATTGTTAAGTGTCATTCTATGAGTGAAAAAATTTCAGCCGGACTGCAAATTTTTCACAGGTTCATTTGTCATTTTTTCAGTTTACCTGTTTGGCATTTTGTTTGTATGGTATGTAATAAAAAAGGAGGAAAATATGAACACTCTAATGAAAAGAACAAACGGCAATGAATTGCCCGCAACAACTTTCAGTGGTCTGGTCGGTAAGATCTTCCAAAACAATACAGACCACATTTTTGATGACCGTTTCTGGGGTTTTACCAACCTGGAAAGAAATGTGCAGATCCCGGTGAATATCAGGGAGACAGACAAAAGCTTTGAACTGGAGCTTGTAGCGCCGGGGATGAAGAAGGAGGACTTTAAGGTAAATCTCGCCGGCGATACACTGACTGTGAGCTATGAACATAAGGATGCACATAGCGAACAAAATGATGACAAAAGCTGGGTACGGAAGGAATACAAACAGCAGTCATTTCAGCGCAGCTTCACACTTGATGAAAGCCTTGATCCGAATGGTATTGCCGCTCATTATACCGATGGTATATTGAAACTTACCGTGCCAAAAAAGCCGGATGCACAGTCTATAACGCGAAACATAGAGATACAGTAGTAAGGGCCGGGAATGGTTGGCAGGAATTTCACCTGCCAACCATCTGTACTATCAAAATAGGACATTATGAAACAGGTCATGATCGCAATAATGCTGATGACGACTGTTACCGGTTGTCATGCACAGCAAGAGAAGACAAGTGGCGCTGCACTAAGTGACAGCAAGGCCAATATCCCCATTGAGCATCACAAGGTGAACAGGGTCTATGATGATAAGGGGAACCTTGTACGTTATGATTCGACATCATCATGGAGTTATTCCGGCAGTGTGAATGCTGCAGATAATTCAGATAGCCTCTGGCGGTATTTTAACGGTAGCGCAGATATTTTCAAATTTTTCAATACTGATCCTGGTAGTATAGCTGAGCCGGACAGTGTGTTTTTCGGGGATCTTGTACATGGTAGTGAATTTATGAAGATACCCGAGCATATGTTCGGAGATATAGATAAAGTAATGGAGCATATGGATAAAGAGCAGCAAGATATCCTGAAACATATGTATCGCAAACATGAAGGCAAATACAGCACTACCCTGGACTAAAACTTATATCAACAAAAAAATGAACCGCTATGAATAACATTATTGGTAATTATCAGCCTGATAATGAATTATTCAGGAACCTGTTCTTTGCCGTTATCATGGCTATAACAGGCATATACTATGTGTCTGTAAAGACATTTGTTCACAGTGATTATACGTGGTATGATTATACAGCTATAACTGCGATCGCGGGACTCTCGCTCTATTTTTATTACCGTTCCCGGACAAAGAGCCGCGGTGAACGCCGGATGTGATCAGGTCCTGTTTTTGTTGAAGTATTCCCATACCACACGGGCTTTGGATGCGCCGATGATACGTGTGAGCTCGCGCTCGGTGAGTGTGCTGATGTTTTTAACCGAGCGGAACTCTTTCAGCAGGTCTGTTGCCGTCCTTTCGCCAATGCCGGGAATGTCTTCGAGTTCATTCTTGAACGTGCCCTTGCTGCGTACCTGGCGGTGAAAGGTGATACCGAAACGGTGCACCTCGTCGCGTATGCGGCGTATGAGCAGGTGAGCGGGGCTATCGTAGGGTAGCTGAACGGGTGCGCTGTCACCGGCAAAGAAGATGGATTCTTCTTTTTTAGCGAGGCCCACAAGGGTCATGCTGCCTATGAGGCCCAGCTTCTCTATACTCTCCAGTGCTGCGCCCAGTTGCCCCTTACCACCGTCTATGATGACAAGCTGGGGCAAGGGGGCCTGCTCATCGAGCAGGCGGCGGTAGCGGCGGTACACGACCTCGCTCATAGAGGCAAAATCGTTGATGCCTTCTACGGTCTTTATATGAAAGTGGCGATATTCTTTATTGGCCGGCAATCCATTGCGGAAGCAGACCATGGCCGCTACCGGGTAGGCGCCCTGGAAGTTTGAGTTATCGAAACACTCGATATGAACCGGCAGTTCAGGTAGTTGTAATGATTCCTGCAGCTCCTCGAGCACCTGCATATTGCGCTCATTGGCCGATTCGCTCAGCAGCAGGCTTTCTTTCTTGCGCATATCCTGCATGAAGATGTCGGCATTTTTGAAGCTGAGGTCGAGTAGTTTCTTTTTATCGCCGGCCTTGGGTACGGTCACTTTTATGTCTGTGTTGATGACATCTACAGCTATCGGAGCTATCACTTCCCGGGCAATGCTCTGGTAGCGCTCGCGCAGGTTGTCGAGTGCCAGCGATAGCACATCGGCTGCTTCCTCCTCCAGTTTCTTTGCTATTTGCAAAGTGTTGGAATGAACAATGCTGCCATTGCTGATCATCATATAATTGACATAGAAGTAGTGTTCGTCTTCCAGCATGCTGATAACGTCCACGTTCTCCAGCTTGGGGTTCACCACTACCGAACGGCTCTGGTAATGTTGCAGGGAGTCTATCTTTTGTTTTACGATATGCGCCTTCTCGAACTGCAGCATATCGGCATAGGTGGTCATTTCGGCCTTCAGGTCGCGTATCACCTCATTGATGTTGCCTTTGAGTATATGGCGTACTTGCTGCAGGCCATCCTTATAGTTCTCCTCGGTCTGGAAGCCCTCGCAAGGGCCTTTGCAGTTGCCGAGATGGTATTCGAGGCATACTTTGAACTTGCCCTTTTTTATGTAGGCAGGGCTGAGGTTCAGGTTGCAGGTGCGCAGGGGTATGTTCTGCTTGATGAGCTCAAGCAGCTCACGAACACGGGCCACTCCGGTGAAGGGGCCTATATATTCGGAGCCATCGCGTATCACCTTGCGGGTGAAGAACACACGCGGGAAGGGTTCCTTCCTGATGACTATGAACGGGTAGGTCTTATCGTCTTTGAGCGATACATTGAAGCGTGGCTGGTAGTGCTTGATGAGGGAATTCTCGAGCAGGAAGGCATCATGCTCTGAATTGGTGACGGTAAAGTCTATGGCCACAATGAGGCCCACGAGTTTCTTTGTCTTGTAGTTGTCGAGGTTCTTATTGAAGTATGAGCCGACACGCTTGCGCAGGTCTTTGGCCTTGCCTACATAGAGTAGTTCTTTTTCTTTGCTGTAATACTTGTAGCATCCGGGCTGGTGCGGGATGGACGGGGCGATCTTACTGAATTCTTCTTTGGTCATAGCACGGGGCGCTAACGTAAGAAATCGTAGGTCTCCACCGTGTGGGTCTTGTTGCCGAAGAGTGCTTTCTCATCGGTCTGTATCTGCACCTTTTTCAGTGGAGCGTAGTATAGCCTGCAGACACGGTCGTTGAATATGTCCTTCTTCTCAGTCTCTATGTATATGCCTTTCACCCGCGACGAGAACATGTCTATAACGATAAGCAGCTTGCGGGTGAAGAGGTCCTCATCAAGGGCCTCGTAAAAGAAGTTGTGGCTCTGGTCGGCATTATCATCAAACTGGGTGAACTTATACTGGCTGAGATACTTACGGTCGCTGATGTCTGTTTCGGAGAATGTCTTCATGAGCGCCCCCCATTCCATATTGTCGGAGTTGGTGAGTACGCTATCCGTTTTTTCGCCCACCTTCACCGTTTTGGTGATCATGAAGGGTTCGCCGGAGAAAGTGTTCCACTCGTCTAGGATGAACTGGTTGATAGAGAAGTAATTGCCCGCTACCTCCGGGGCACTTTCCTTCGCCTCCTTCTTTTTCCGGCACGAAGAGGCAGCGATGAGGATCATCGCGATGACTAAGGCGCTATATCTTGCGTATCTGCTCACGTGCTAAAGTTACGGTATCTGACCTATGCAAATGCTTCTTCCACCAGTTGTGCCTGCTCGGCGGCGTGCTTCTTAGAGAAGCCTGTAGCCGTAGAGGCGCTTGCCGACCTGCTGATGTACCTCATCGGGAAGTTCTGCAGGTTGAGGGTAAGGAACGAAAGCGCACCCATATTGCGCGGCTCTTCCTGCACCCATACCCATTCGGCATTTTTATAGCGGGCCCTGAGCGCATCCAACTGCTGCTGTGGCAGCGGGTGGATCTGCTCGAGACGAATGATAGCAACATCTTTTCGCTTATCGGCGAGTTGCTTCTCGCTCAGGTCGAAGTACATCTTGCCGGAGCAGAGTAGTACACGCTTCACAGAGCCTGCGGTCTTTATGTTCGGATCGTCGATCACTTCTTTGAAGCCACCCTTTGTAAACTCTTCCATTGCCGAGTAAGAGCGCACATGACGCAGGTTGGCCTTTGGAGAGAAGTTGATGAGCGGCTTACGGAACTCCCACGCCAGTTGCCTGCGGAGGGCATGGAAGAAGTTGGCCGCAGTAGTGATATTGGTCACGATGATATTGTTCTCAGCAGACATCTGCAGGAAGCGCTCAAGGCGGGCGCTGGAGTGTTCCGGTCCGCCTCCTTCGTAACCGTGTGGCAGCAGCATCACCAGGCCATTCATATTGGCCCACTTTTGCTCCCCACCTATGATGTACTGGTCGATGATGGTCTGGGCGCCATTGGCGAAGTCACCATACTGGGCCTCCCAGAGTACGAGGTTGTTTGGATTGGCCATGGCATAGCCATATTCGAAACCAAGCACCGCAAACTCGCTAAGCAGGGAGTTATATATGTACAATGCGCCTTGGTCTTGGGTAAGGCGGCTCAGGCGGTTATATGGCTTGTTGCTATTCTGGTCATAGATAACGGCGTGGCGGTGACTGAATGTGCCACGCTTCACATCCTCACCGCTCAGGCGCACATCGCCACCGGCCGTGAGTATGGATGCATAGGCCAATAGTTCGCCGGTTGCCCAGTCCACCTTACCCTCTGTTTCAAACACCTTCATCTTGTCCTGGAGCAGCTTCTCTACTTTGCGCAGCGGACTGAAACCCTCAGGCCATTGCATGAGCGCATTGAAGAGCTTATTGAATTCAGCGGTTTTGATGGCCGTATCGGGAGAGGAAGTGAAGTCGCTGTCCTTAGCTTTTCTGAGCTGGTTCCACCATAGCTCAGGCTTCTGGTAAACATAGGGTAGCGGTTTCTGCTTAACCTCATCAAGGCGCTGCTGAAGATCGTCCCAAAACTGTTTTTCCATTTCCTTCGCCAGGGCCTGGGCATCGCTTTCGCCATTGCTGAGGAGGTATTGCGTATATATCTCGCGCGGATTGGCGTGTTTTTCGATCAGGGCATAGAGTGATGGCTGTGTGAACTTAGGCTCGTCGCCTTCGTTGTGGCCATGCTTGCGGTAGCATACCATGTCGATGAAGATGTCTTCATTGTACTTCTGGCGGTATTTAAGGGCAAGTATGGCACATTTTACAACAGCTTCGGCATCGTCGCCGTTGACGTGCAGCACAGGGGCCTGCACTATGGCAGCAAGGCTGGTGCAATAGTCACTGGAGCGGGCATCATCAAAGTCGGTAGTGAAGCCGATCTGGTTGTTTATGACATAGTGGATGGTGCCACCTGTGTAGTAACCTTCCAGTTTGGACATCTGCAAAAGCTCATAGCCAATGCCCTGTCCGGCAACTGCTGCGTCGCCATGAATGAGTATAGGCAGCACCTTGTCGTATTCCTGGCCATACAGCACATCTGCCTTAGCCCTCGCAAAGCCTTCTACAACTGGGTTCACCGCCTCAAGGTGCGAAGGGTTGGGGGTGAGCTGGACATTGATGTTCCCTGAAGGTGTATTGATATTACTCTGGAAGCCGAGGTGGTATTTTACGTCGCCGCTGCCCATGGTCATGTCCTCGGGCATATTGCCTTCGAACTCAGAGAACACCTGTTCGTATGTTTTGCGAAGAATATTTGTGAGGATGTTCAAACGGCCGCGGTGTGCCATACCGATCACTACTTCCTGCACGCCTGCCCGTGCAGCATCTGTGATGATGCGGTCGAGGGCGGGGATGGTGTTCTCGCCACCTTCCAGTCCGAAGCGCTTCTGTCCAATGAACTTGGTATTGAGGAACTTCTCGAAGATCACACCTTCATTGAGCTTTTCCAGAATGCGTTTGCGCTCGTCTATGGAAAGCGGTTGCTGCATCAGCTCTTCGTAGGTCTTTTGTACCCAGAGGCATTTCTCAGCATCATTGATGTAGGTGTATTCAATACCGATATTGGTGGTGTACAGTTTTTTTAGTTTCGCTATGATGTCCTTCAGCGGCGCATCGGGCATGCCGAGGTACTTGCCTGCAAAGAAGGGGCTATTCAGGTCACTATCCGCAAGGTGAAAGCGCTCCAGTTCCAACTGTGCATGGCGATCCTTGCGGGCACGGATAGGATTGGTTGTAGAAGCGAGGTGGCCACGTTTGCGGAAAGAGCGTATGAGCTCGAACACGCCGATCTCCTTAGACAGCCTGTCGGGACTAACGGAAGCACCATTGCCATTGGCAACCGGTGTGCCCTGGGCAACCGCAAAGTCGAAACCTTCGAAGAATTTTTTCCATTCCGGATCAACGGTAGAAGAGTCTTTGGCAAACTCGCTGTACAGCGATTCAATATAGGCGGGTGTAGGCCCCGTAATATATGAGAAGTCTTTCATTTAATGAGTGATGAAAATGGAGTGCGAAGTTATGAAATTTTGAGGGGAATAGGCGCGTTCACATGAGCGTTGTTTGACTAAAATATGTTTATCATATATGAGAGACATTTAAGAAATAATAAATAGATGTCTTATTCTTATTTCCAGCTATAAAAGCCTAATTTTGCCGACGTTTTAACACACACTATGGGCTTATTCGACAAACTTTTCAAGCGCAATAAAGAGCAGCAGGAACAGAAGGAGGCATTGGATGAAGGGCTGAAGAAAACCAAGGAAGGGTTTTTCTCGAAGCTCACCAAGGCTATTGCGGGTAAGGACAAAGTGGACGAAGAGGTACTGGACCAACTGGAGGACGCGCTCATCAGCTCGGATGTAGGTGTGGACACTACGGTAAAGATCATCAAGCGGATAGAGGAGCGTGTAGCAAAGGATAAGTATGTAGGCACTTCTGATCTGAACCGGCTTCTGCAGGAGGAGATCATGGGGATACTGACTGCGGCACCCTCCAATGAATTTGCCACATTTGATACTCCGCCGGGAAAGAAGCCTTATGTAATATTAGTGGTAGGTGTGAATGGTGTGGGTAAGACGACGACGATAGGCAAGCTGTCTCATAATTTTAAGAAGAACGGAAAGAATGTATTGCTGGGCGCGGCTGACACCTTCCGTGCGGCCGCGGTAGATCAACTGACGATATGGAGCGAAAGGGTAGGTGTGCCAATTGTGAAGAAGGACATGGGCAGCGACCCAAGTTCTGTTGCCTATGATACGGTAGAAAGTGCCATCTCGCGCCAAAGCGATGTAGTGATCATAGATACGGCCGGCAGGCTGCATAATAAGGCTTACCTGATGGATGAGCTGGGTAAGATAAACCGTGTTATCAAGAAGAAAATGCCGGACGCACCACATGAGGTGTTGCTGGTATTGGACGGTAGTACGGGACAGAATGCCCTGGAGCAGGCCAAGCAATTCACGGCAGCTACCAATGTGACTGCCATAGCCATTACCAAGCTGGATGGTACTGCCAAGGGTGGTGTAGTGCTGGCGATCGCGAATCAATTCAAGATACCTGTTAAGTATATAGGTGTAGGGGAGCGCATGGAAGATCTGCAGATATTCAACAAGGAAGAGTTTGTGGATAGTTTGTTCAGCCTCGAGAATTAGACAATTTGACAATTCGGCAATCAGCGAATGTTAATGTGGGGGATGTGGCAATGTGATGGAAAGTGGTTTATACATGTTCTGGTTTCCTTTTTTTATTATTTGAGTTAAATTAGCTGCATGAAAGGTTTTTTTGTGGTGGTGGTGATGGTATGGGCTGTAATAGCGGCCACGAAGCAGCACGTGCATAAAGACAATGCACAGGGCGCCCGCATCAATAAGATGGCTGCGGGGCTGGCGCCGGTGATGGCATATTTACCTGCCGATGCCAGCTTTTCCTTCAAAATGCCGGAGGGAGCACCGGGTGATGCCTATATGATATGGCGTTACCTGATGGCTCCGAGATATGCATCTATAGATGCAGCGGAGCAGTTTGATACCACGCTTTCCATATTGAACATGAACGCGAGTGACAGCCTGGTACATGCCATAGAGACCAATACCCGTGTCATTGCATCGGGCAATGACGGGCAGTATAAGTATTACCTAACCAGTAACAAGAGATAATGCAGAGCGGTACAAGATATATCATCGGTTTGGGTGTAGGGTCGCTGTTCATCAGCGCGCTGTACTTTTTGTCGCTGGCGGGGCATATACCATTTATCATTACTGTTCCGGTTTGCTTCTTGTCTGCGCTGGCATTGCTGGTGTGGGTGCTGAGGGGAAAGAATTCTTACCACCGGGGTGCCGGCCATTCCATGTGGGCATGGGCAGGACTGTTGTGTGGTGTATATCTTATCGTACATAACATGCTGCCGATAGCTGAGCAATACGGAGGCTGGGACGGATGGGGTATCTGGAACCTGCATGCCAGGTATCTTGCTGATGGCAGTAACTGGACGAAGATGTTTCAGAATAAGGCCTTTGCGCACCCTGAGTATCCGTTGTACATACCCTCGCTGAATGGATTCTTTATGAGGTTGTATCCCGGAAATGACATGGTGATCCCATTCATCTTTAACATGTCGCTGGCATTGCTGATACCGGTGCTCATATACCTGGAGTGCGCCCCGAGAAATCTTGTGGTTGCAGCGCTTGTGCTATTCCTCTTTGCAACAGATACTTTTTTCCTGACCAAGGCGGCCACGCAGTATGCCGATACCGCACTTGCTTTCTTCTTCCTGTGTGCCATGGTAAGCGTGAACTATGTGAAGGAAGGGCGTAAGTACATAGCCCTGACAGCGGCCTCGCTGGCCGGCTGCATGTGGACCAAGAATGAGGGTATAGTACTGGCAGTACTCTTTATGCTTGCATACCCGAGAACGCTGTTCCTGCCTCGCCATATCAAGGGGTTTGTGATAGGTATGGGCCTGCCGCTTCTGGCCATATTTGTGTTCAAATATTTTTACGCGCCTGAAAGCGGGTTTGCTCACAGCGTGGATAAGGACGGATGGGCGCACATCTTTGATAAGGAGCGTTATGATATCATATGGAGGTTCTTTACCGATAACCTGAGCAGGAAGTTTTATTATGTGGGCATATTATTCTTCCTGTACCTGCTGATGAGCATTGTAGAGATAAGCCTGCCTGACAAGCAATTCGTATTGCTGCTGGTATGTATGGCAGCTTATACGATGATCTATGTGCTTTCTCCGGGAGTGGAGTGGCTACTGGATACCTCACAAGAGCGGCTGATGCATCAACTGATGCCGGCACTGGTATATGTGATCGCTATGCGGCTGACACGGGTTAAGCTATCCATTATTCCCAAGAAGCATGCTCTTTAGGTCTGCCATGCCTTCTGTGGCCGGCTTCTCTATGCGTATCACATTTTTATAGCGGGATACAGACGGGATAGACTTATCTATCACATATTTACTGACATGGCCATGGACATAATCTACTAATCCCGCGGCGGGATATACTACAAGTGATGTGCCTATGAGTACAAATATATCTGCACTGTGCATGACGGGGATGGCTTGCTCTATCATGGGTACGGGTTCCTCGAACCATACTATATGGGGACGGTACTGGCTCCCATCGGGCGCTTTATCGCCGAGTTTGATATCTCCGTAAATAGGGTAGGTCTGGTGCTGATTCTTCTCGCTGCGCATCTTGATGATCTCTCCATGCAGGTGCATCACTTTTGTGGAGCCAGCACGCTCATGCAGGTCATCAATATTTTGAGTGATGATGTGGACGTCGAAATACTTTTCAAGTTCTGCCAGTGCTTTGTGCGCGGCATTGGGTTGGGCTTCGAGGACGCCTTTGCGGCGCATGTTGTAGAAGTCGAGTACGAGTGCCGGGTCTCTGCGCCATGCGCGTGGTGTGGCTACATCTTCAATGTTATAGCCTTCCCACAAGCCATCGCTATCACGAAAAGTACGTAAGCCGCTTTCTGCGCTGATACCGGCACCGGTGAGGACGATGAGTTTTTGCATTTTTTTAGTAGAAAGTCAAAAGTAGAAAGTAGAAAGTTGAAGGTATCGCATTTTGCGCAAATGGAGCGTTTGTAAGCGAGACGCTTAGGGTTGTAGGGGGACGAAGCGGGACGCTTCGACCAGTGGGGAACTAGTTCAAGAATTCCTATGTAGAATAATGCTTCTCCCATACCAATGTTGATCGTTACTTCAATTAATGTAATCCAAACGAAAAGCCGAATGCGAGGACGGGGCCTTCAGGAGATTGGTGACCGAGGGAGTGAATGGATTGTATAGATGCACGAGGACCTGCGAGTTGCGTCACTTTGTCGCCGCCGGTAACAGGGACAGTATAACCCATCTCCAGGTAAAAACGATTGTATTGCTTGCCGAGGTTCCAGTATTTGTAGGCTGCAAAGAGTACATTCGTTTGTGTGTTCTTATTGAACGGGAGGTTCATCTCTTTGCCTGATACTGTAGTAACATGGTAGGTGTGGGCACGCGTGCCACCTGCTACCATCAGCCCTGTACCAAATGCGAAGCCACGTTGCGCGGGTTTCAGGTAGTACTTGCTGCCGAGGTAGATGACGTTGTTCCAGGTGCCCGTACCTGCTCCACCGTCTATAGTTACATAGGGATTTACCGGAAGCTCAAAGTTGAAACCGAGTATGGCGGTATTGTTATTGGCTCCAGTGCTAGTGGTAATATAAATTTTAGGGCCGCGGTCGAGGCGTACCTTTTGTTTTTTTTTCAGCGTGTGTAGTGTCTTGGGCGGATGTATTTAATGCGATGAGCGCAATGAATATTGTAAGGGCAAGCTGCTTCATATTTGTGTGATTTATTTTAACTAAAGTATGGTATTTGTTTCAACTTTAATAAAAATGTGCGTATTCCTTAAGAGTCTGGAGACTCTTCAAATTATGTAGGCACGAGTTGCAGCGCTCGGGGCTATGAGTCAAACTCGCGCCAGTGTATGGTGTTTAGCACTGTCAAGGATAGTGGGCAGTCATGGTTCGAGAAGGCCTCACCATGACAGGAATTCCATGTAGCATGTCACAAACGAGGATCAGAAATGGGTATTTATTTCGACTTTAATAAAATGTACTTATTTCTGAAGAGTCTGGAGACTCTCCGAATTATATGGGCACGAGTTGCAGCGCGCGGAGCTATGCCTCAAACTCGCGCCAGTGTATTGGGTGATTCTATGTTGCATTGTAAAGGGCAATGAGCAGTCATGGTTCGAGAAGGCCTCACCATGACAGGAATTCTATGTAGCGTGTTGCAAAGGCGATTCCGTTTGATCCTTCCCGAAAGCTTTCGAGACTGGCTGTTGTAAACGAGGACCAGAAACAGAAAAGGCTGCCCATGAGCAGCCGTTATTAAAAATATCAAAACCAACTATGCTACCTGCATCATCTTCTCGCGGAGGTGTTTGAGCATATCGGCGCTCATGCTGTCGAGGTCGAAGTTGTTCTTCCAACCCCAGTCGGCACGGGCAGCGCTGTCGTCAATGCTCTTCGGCCAGCCATCGGCAATAGCCTGGCGGAAGTCCGGTTTGTAATCTATTGTGAAGTCCGGGATGTGCTTTTGAATAGCGGCAGCAATTTCTTTTGGAGAGAAGCTCATAGCGGACAGGTTGTAAGCCATGCGCGTCTTCATCTTTTCTGCCGGTGCTTCCATGAGTTCTATGGTGCCGCGGATGGCATCATCCATGTACATCATGGGCAGGTAAGTATTCTCAGACAGGAAGCAGGTATAATGTTTGTGCTTCAGCGCTTCGTGATATATCTCTACCGCATAGTCGGTAGTGCCACCGCCGGGTTCAGATTTCCAACTGATGAGGCCGGGATAGCGCAGGCTGCGAACATCGAGGCCCCAGCGCTGGTTGTAGTACTGGCACCAGAGTTCGCCGGCGTACTTGCTGACACCATATACGGTGCGCGGCTCAATTATAGTTGCCTGCGGTGTGTTTTGTGTAGGTGTAGTAGGGCCGAAAACAGCGATGGAACTTGGCCAGTATATTTTCGTCAGTTTTTCCTGTACACCCAGCTCCAGCACCTGCAGCAGGCTCTGCATATTTATTTCCCATGCTTTATGCGGCATCTTCTCGCCTGTGGCGGAGAGGAGCGCAGCGAGCAGGTATATCTGTGTTATACCTTCTTTCTTTACTAATTCGTAAGTGGCTTTTGCATCCATGGCATCGAGGATAGCATATGGCCCGCTGTCCTTTAGCAACGGGTGAGCTTCCTTCAGATCTGTAGCAACCACATTATCATTACCATACAGCTTGCGTAGCGCCAATGCCAGTTCCACACCGATCTGTCCGCCAGAGCCAATGATGAGTATCTTTTCCATTTTATTTAGTCGAAAGTATTTAGTCGAAAGTAGAAAGTAATTAGTCGAAAGTAGTTTGTAGTTTACATTTTTTCTTTGATCAAGCCAAGGAACTGATCGAAGAGGTAGCGCGAGTCGTGCGGGCCCGGAGTAGCTTCGGGGTGGTACTGCACCGAGAAAGCCGGTTTGTTCTTTATCCTGATACCTTCGATTGAACCGTCGTTGAGGTTGATATGTGTTACTTCCACATTATCCGACTTTTTAATCGCCTCAGGATCTACACCAAAACCGTGGTTCTGTGTAGTGATCTCTGATCTGCCTGTAACGAGGTTCTTTACCGGGTGGTTGAGCCCACGGTGGCCGTGGTGCATCTTGAATGTAGGGATGTCGTTGGCACGGGCCAGCAACTGGTGACCGAGGCAGATACCAAAGAATGGTTTTTCGGTAGCCAGTATATCCTTAACGGTCTTTACCGCATAATCCATAGAGCCGGGATCGCCGGGTCCATTGGAGATGAAGTAGCCGTGTGGTTCAAATTTTTTCAGTTCGTCAATGCCGGTCTTAGCAGGGAATACTTTTACGTTGGCTCCGCGCTCTACCATGCACTGAAGGATCATTTTCTTTACACCAAAGTCCATCACCGCTATGCGAATAGCTGCATTAGGATCGCCGAGTGTATATGCTTCTTTTGTTGAAATCTGTGATGACAATTCAAGGCCGTCCATATCAGGAACCTTAGCGAGGGCAGCTTTAAGACCCGCTTCATCGGTCAGGTCGGTAGATATGACACAGTTCATTGCCCCTTTGCTACGGATGTGCTGTACGAGGGCACGTGTGTCCACATCGTAAATGGCCACCAGGTTGTAGCGCTGAAGATACTCTTCAAGGCTCTCATTGGCTGTCATACGTGAGTAGCGATGGGAAACATTCTTACAAATGAGGCCGGAGATGGTCACCGAATCGCTTTCCACATCTTCGTTCTTGGTGCCGTAGTTGCCTATATAGGCATTGTTCATAATGAGTACCTGGCCGGTATAAGAGGGGTCTGTAAAGACCTCCTGGTAGCCGGTCATACCCGTGTTAAAACATATCTCCCCCCCGGCGGTGCCTTTGGCGCCGAAAGACTTTCCCTTGAAGAGCGTACCATCTGCCAGCAACAGCCATGCCGGCGTATCATTATATATCGGAGTCATTAAAAAAACAAATTCTGCAAATGTACGTCGAAATGTGCAATGACAGGGAAGGAGAGACCTTTAAATTAGGTCAAAAATGTGAAAATGTGGAAAATTTGCGGCCGAACCAAGAAATGTAATTGAGATAAAAAATCCCCCTACCACTAACCATCGCAATGACGTATCTTTAATATATAATTAATCTTAGTTTTTTATTCACCACTTAAAACGATCCATTTATGGAAACAAACGCAAAGGACCAGCAAAATGAAAATGTAGAAAACCAAACACCGGTGGACCCCGGTGCCGAACAAAATGCAGACCATGATCATGGGGAAGAGAAAAAGAAACATCACTCTTCGGCACTGGCTGCAGCGCGCCTGGCCCATAGTTCTGTGGACCATGTGAAGCCGACACATTCGGGGCTTGACCTATAAAATAATAAAAGGAGCAGCTAACTTTAGCTGCTCCTTTTACACTCTTGAGTATGCTTTATACTTTTGAAAGTGATTTTTTAAGAAAATCAATGACCTTAACCTCTGTTGCATCGAGCCGGCGCATATCGGCCAGCATGACAGATACCCAGTCGGTAAGGTGGATAAGATAGAATGCCTTTTCGAGGTAGCTGCTGCCTTCTGAATATATCTCTATGATGGTAGAGGTGTGCTTTCTAAATACCTTTTTGTTTATTTCCACGCGTGCCTGTATCCTGTCGTAATCGTCTTTATTGCGGAGGATGATGACCGCCTTATCTTTTGCATCATCGCGCCAGCCTACCAATTCGTTGTGGTTCATTTCGGGGATAGCACCATGCCAGGCCAATAGTTTGCTGTTCTCGTTCAACTGCTGACGGAAGCGAATAGCCACACCTTCAAAAAGATCGGAAGAATAAACGATGGGTAGCTTGCCCAGCACTTTCTTTGCCACCGCCATAGCCTTCTTCTGAGTATCCTTCTCGGCCGCCTTCATTTGCCTGATGGCCTTGTTGATATCGCGCTCGAAACTATTGTTAATCAACCCGAAGTAGGCTAGTACATAAAGTAACTGTACCAATGAATAGCCGAGGCATGCACGAGGAGGCATACCTGCAGGAACGAGGATACAATCTACTTTCTTTTTGTTGGCCAGATCGGCAATGATACCACCGGAGGTAACGCAGACAACTGTTGCTTTCTTCTTCATGGCCTCCTTCATGGCAGCAACCGTTTCTTCCGTGTTACCGGAGTAAGAACAAACAATTACCAGTGAGCGCTTGCCAACAAATGCCGGGAGTGCGTATCCTTTATTTACTATGAACGGAATTGAAAGTTTGTCGAAGACATAATTCTGTACAATGGAACCTCCGATGCCACTACCACCAAGACCAGTAACAACTACATTGGTAAAATCTTTCGCCTCTGCTTTAAAACGATAATTTTTTCCTATTATTAATGCCTCATGTAGTTGTATAGGGAAGTCCAGTATTAATTTTTTCATGCCTAATCAATCATTTTGGTGGTCAAACATAGTAAAATTGGAACAAAGGGCGAACAAATAGCAGCGGACTTTCTGCTAAAAAAAGGTTATCATATACTGCACCGCAACTGGCGCAGCGGCAAGAAAGAGCTTGATATTATCGCATTTAAGGATAATATGGTTGTTGTGGCCGAGATAAAGACTAGAACCAATTTTGACTTCGGGTTTCCGGAGGAGGCAGTAAATAAGAAAAAGCAACAATACCTGAAAAGCGCCGGAGAGGCATTTATGCAAACTCATCCCGAATATATGCAAATAAGATATGATATTATAAGCATCTTGCTGAACGGAGATGCTATAAAAGAGATACTACACTTTGAAGAGGCGTTCTACTGAGGTATGCGCTTGTAGAAGAACCGGGTTGACTCAAAATCACTACACTCGCTGAGCACCAGGGTATCTTTATAAAGGTTGATGCAACTGATAGAATCGTTCTTATACACTAACTGGAAGTCGGCGCAATAGTTGGTCATTTTGTACAGCTTGAATTCCAGTTTAGAGGCAAGCTGGCCACCGGAATAGCGCTCAATTGTAGAGCAGTCGGAAACGACAAGGGTATCGAGCTTTGAAGGTTTTTTCATTCTGCCCGAGTCTGTGATACTTACCAGTCGCCATTTACCGCTAAAACCAAGATCGTCGGAGCAGGACTGGCGCTGTATATTACTGGAACGGGGCGCAGGTTCTGATGTTTTATGTCCGCATGCAGACAGGAGGCCGGCAGCAAGCATAAAAGAAAATACTCTTATGTAGTTCCCTATGGTCATAACGCAAAGATAATAAAATGTGTGTAATATCTCCATGTGTAAAGTATTCACCTGATAAGGGGTATTAATTGTACACACATTAGTATTACTTTTATCGCTTCATAATCAGCAAGCAACAATATTTAATGAAACTTATATCTGTCGCCATACCACTGGTATTCTTACAACTAACCGGATACGGACAAACAAAATCTAACGACACAGCCCAGCATGTGAACATGGACACCCTTACCGTGACCGCCCCCGCAGGCGCAAAGCCGTACCGGGCAAGTACAACAAAAGAGTGGGAGTTTGTACATACGCGGGTAGCCCTCACCTTTGACATGAAAGGAAGAACGGCAGGCGCGAGGGAATGGGTAAAGCTACATCCCTACCAATATGAGACAGACAGTATAGTGCTTGACGCCAAAAGCATGAAAATAGACAGCGTGCAATTGTGCAGCAGGAAAGGGAATACGCCATTGAGATATACCTATGAGGATAACCAACTGAAGATATCATTTGATAAGAAGTACCAGAGGAAGGATACGATAGAATTGTACTTCAGATATACCGCTATGCCGTATGAAACACCTAAGGGGGGCAGTGCGGCCATCACTGATGATAAAGGATTGTACTTCATCAACACAGATAATGCCGTGCCGCACAAGCCTGTGCAGATATGGACACAGGGAGAGACAGAGTCGAACTCGCACTGGATGATAACTGTGGATAAGCCGAATACCAGGTTTACGACACAGATAGAGCTTACGGTGCCTGATACCTTTGTGACGCTAAGCAATGGCGCGCTGGTAAAACAGCAAAAAGCCGGCGCGGGCCTGAGGACTGATATATGGCGGATGGACCTGCCGATACAGGCTTATGCAACAATGTTCGCGATAGGGAAGTACAACATCATTAAGAATACCTGGAATGGGAAGGACGTCAACTATTATGTGGAGCCGGAATACGGACCGTATGCAAGACTGATCTTTAAGAATACCCCTGAGATGATGAGCCACTTCTCCAAGCGTACGGGTGTGCCATATCCGTGGAACAAGTATGACCAGGTAGTGGTGCGTGATTATATCTCCGGGGCCATGGAGAATACCACTGCTTCTATATTCGGGGAGTTTGTAAATGGTAATGGCAGGGAGCTTGGAGATAAGAACTCGGAAGATATTGTAGCTCATGAATTGTTTCACCAATGGTTTGGGGATTATGTGACCTGCGAATCGTGGAGTAACCTGACGGTGAATGAATCGTTTGCGAACTATGGAGAACAATTGTGGCGCAGGTTCAAATATGGCAGGGAGTCGTCGGATGAGCTCGCCTATAATGACCTGACAGGATACCTGGGAGCTGCTACTGTGAGCGACCCCACACTGGTCAGGTTTAACTATGATAGCCGTGAAGAGATGTTTGATGCTATCTCTTATAATAAGGGAGGGGCGATACTGCACTACCTGAACAGCCTGATGGGAGATGATGCCTTTGACAGGGCCATGAACATATACCTGACCAGGAACGCGCTGCACTCTGCGGAGGCGCATAACTGGCGGCTGGCTGTTGAAGAAGCCACGGGGAAGGACTGGAACTGGTTCTTTGATGAATGGTATTATCATGCAGGTCACCCGTCGCTGAAGATCAATTACAATTATGACGATAATGCGAAAGTACTTGGTGTATCTGTAAGCCAGGTGCAAAGTGACAGCACATATACCTATCAACTTCCGCTTAAGACGGCAATACTATATGGCGGGGTTCCGAAGGTGATTGACTGGAATATCAATAAGCGGAAAGATACATTTACCTATGCCTATAAGAACGGAGTAAGGCCTGTGATCATACCGGACTTTGATCATGTGCTGGTGGGCGACATCAAAGAAAATAAGAAGCCCGAGCAATGGTTGGTGCAATATAACCTTGCAGAGGACTTTATAAGCAAGAGGCTGGCTGTTGCCGCTTGTGGCAAAAATATTTCAGATTCTTCTGCGCAGGTAGTGCTGGACAGGGCGCTCAGTGACAGGATGCCGTCTATCAGACGAGTGGTGCTACAACAGCTACGCAATGCAGGTAGTGATAAATACCACAAGAAGTGGGCTGATAAGATAATAGCTATGGCGAATAATGATACCAGTGTATTGGTGCGTGCTGATGCCTTCTCTGTATTGTCTGCCTGGAAAGAGGAGAAAGGTCTGGGCAGTATGTACAGGGCAGTATATGATAGTTCGTACGCGGTAGCCGGAGCAGCCCTGGATGCGCTGAACCGCATCAATAAGGATACAGCCTACTACTATGCACGGCAACTGGCAGTGAAGGACCCGAGGGGGGCGCTGGATAATATCGTATGGTCTGTAATAGGTGCCAAAGCCGCGCCGGAAGACATTGGCCTGTTTGAGGAACGCGCGCCATATGTAATGGGATCTAAGAAATTCTCTTTCTCTTTCAGCCTGAACAACTACCTGAAGAATGTGAAGAGCGAGGATGCCTTTAAACGAGGTATGGCCACTTTTACAACCATGGTGGTGAATGAGACCATGAAGTCGTACCGCACAGCACTCAGTGGCAGCCTTGTGCAATTGCTGAAGGATGAAAAATCTGATACTAAGTCTGACATAAAAGAGGATGCGGATAAAGCACAAAAAAGAATGGAAGAGGCTAAAGCTGCCGTGGAACGTGTTATTTCCAAAGAACGTGAGCCGGAGGCGCTGAAAGACCTGAAGGACAAACTGAAGAAAGCCATTGAGCCATAGAGAGTGCTGTGCAAGGCGCAAATCCAGGTAACAAATAAGTAATCATTGAGGTAAGCAGGAGCTTGCCATATGAGCAAGTGATTTCTTCCAAAATTTTCAAATGACAGAGAATCCTTACTTTTAGGAGGATGAAGTTTATTTTATTCCCGGTACTGCTGACGCTTTCGGTAATAGGTGTGAGCGCGCAGAACCTGAAGCCGGGGTTTGATATAGATGAATATACGAGCACGCTGCAACGCAGCGTGCTGCAAGTAGATGCGACCTTCAGGGGGCAAGTGCCCAAGGAAAAAGAGTATGTACGTGTGTACCGGTCGCCTGAGCAGGGACTGCACAACAAGTTTGACGTGTGGCTGAGTCCGGACAAGCAAACGATAGCGATCAATTTCAGAGGGACGACATCGAACCCTGATAGCTGGCTGGAGAATTTTTACAGTGCCATGATACCTGCCACCGGAGAGCTGAAACTATCCAATAAATATACATTCCAGTATAAGTTTGCGGCAGACCCCAGGGCCGCTGTGCATGTGGGATGGGCTGTGGGTATAGGCTCTATAGCACCGGATGTGGTAGATAAGATACAGCGGTATCATAATGAGGGTGTGAAGCAGGTGATCGTAGAAGGGCACAGCCAGGGCGGGGCGCTTGCTTTCCTGATGAGCTCTTATCTGCATTACCTCAGGGAAGACGGATTATTACCGGCCGACATCGTTATCAAGACCTACTGCAGCGCCGGACCCAAGCCCGGCAACCTGTACTATGCTTACGATTTCGACTTCATCAACAGGGGCGGGTGGGCTTTCAATATCATCAATACCGCAGACTGGGTGCCTGAAACTCCGTTCGCCGTTCAGACGCTGACAGATATGAGCAAGGTGAACCCGTTTGTGAATGTGAAAGAAGTGATCCGTAAGCAAAAGCTGCCTGTGCGCCTGTACCTGGGGCATGCCTTCAGGCAGATGAAGCGCAGCAGTAACAAAACACAAATAAGGTATAAAAGATACCTGGGAGCAAGAGCCTATAAAGAAGTGCGGAAGTACCTGCCGGAATTTGAAGAACCCACTTATGTGAATAGCAACAACTATACGCGCGCAGGAACAGCGATCATATTGCAGCCTGATGCCGAGTATGATAAGCAATTCCCCGACAAGGGAGAGAATGTATTTCTACATCACCTGTTTGGCCCATACTACTACCTGGCCAATAAGATATACAGGCAATAAACAACTATCTTTGTTGCCATGTATTCTATCAATGGAAAGGTTGTAGTAATAACAGGTGGTTCGTCAGGTATTGGTAAGGCACTTGCAGAGGTGGCGCTTTCGAGAGGGGCTAAGGTTGCCGTATGCGCGCGTAATCTTGAAAAACTGCAAAGCCTTTTTCCAAAGTCTGATAATCTGCTGTGCTATAAGGCTGACGTAAGTGTTGAAGGCGACTGTAAAGCTTTTATTGAAAATGTAATTCAACAATGGGGCGGGGTAGATGTGCTCATAAATAATGCAGGCATCAGTATGCGCGCCTTATTTGAGGATGTGGACCTGAAGGTGATCAGGGAATTGATGGACATTAACTTCTGGGGTACGGTGTATTGCTCTAAATATGCTTTGCCATCTATCATCAAAAGAAAGGGTACCATAGCCGGCATTTCTTCCATAGCCGGCTACAGAGGATTGCCCGCGAGAACGGGTTATTCGGCATCTAAATTCGCAATGCAGGGATTTCTTGAGGCATTGAGAACGGAGTTGCTTCATACAGGGGCGCACGTGATGTGGGTGTCTCCCGGTTTTACGGCATCGAACATCAGGAATGTGGCACGGAGTAAGGACGGATCGGCACAGGTGGAAACCCCGCTTGATGAAAGCAAACTGATGACCGCAGAACAATGTGCCGGGCTGATACTGGAAGGTATAGCCAAAAGAAAGCGGTCACTGGTGATGACGGGGCAGGGTAAATTAACCGTATGGATGAACAGGCTGCTTCCCGGCCTTGCCGATAAACTGGTGCACAAGCACTTTCTGAATGAGCCGGACTCTCCGCTAAAAAAGTACCAGAAGCCTTAAATAGCCATACCCAACATACGGGTCTCTTTTTTCCGTAACTTTATCATAGATAATAGTTTGTATGCGCACGCCGGTGAACCTGTTACTCTTATTTGTCCTTCTGCTTACTCCTGTGATGACCGAAGCGCAAATATCCCTGTACCAGGAAGATAACAGTATCAAGGTGTATGCGTATGGAAATGAACGGCCGCTTGCCTGGTGCGGCGGATTCAATAATCCCCAATTCTCGATGGGTGACCTGAACCATGACGGGCTAAAAGACCTTATCGTCTTTACTCCATGGACAGGTATTCAAACTTTCATCAACAAGGGGACAGCGGGCAGTCCGGATTTCAGGTATGAGCCGGATTACGCCACCAACTTCCCTCCTATATATGACTACCTGATACTCGAAGATTATAACTGCGACAATATCCCTGACCTGTTTCACCAGGGTGGCAGCGGGTTCTCGGTTTATAGAGGCTATTACAATTCTTATAACCAACTGTGCTTTACCTACTACCAGGACCTGTATTACTCTAACGACATTTATGCAGGCGGATATGCCAATGCTTTCAACAATCCAGGAGATATTCCTTCTATTGCAGACGTGGACCAGGATGGTGATCTTGACTTCATCTCTTACAATATTACCGGAGGGGCCATCAACCTGTACCGGAATATGCAGGTGGAACTGGGGCTGCCGTGTGACAGCATACATATAGCGCTCAAAGACAGATGCTGGGGCAAGGTGTACCAGGGTTTTTACCGCACGCATATGCTCGCCTATTCCTGCGACAACAGCGGACTGAGGTCGTCGTCAACCACTAAAAAGACACACTCGGGGAACACACCCTGTCTCTTTGACTGGGATATGGATGGTGATTATGACTACCTGGACGGCAGTATCTCCTTTAACGAAATGACCTTTCTGAAGAATGGCAGAAAGGAGACCGGCGCAGGCATTGATACGATGATCATGCAGGATACCACCTGGCAGTCGGGAGGTAAGGCCATCAACATACCAATATGGCCGGCAGCGTTCAATATAGATGTGGACGGAGACGGCAAGCGTGATATAGTGGTAGCCCCCAATGGCGGCAATGCTTCTGAGAACTATAAATGTATCTGGTATTACCAGAACCTGTCCACGCCGGGATCGCCGAACTGGCAGTTCCGGTCTGATTCGTTTCTGACAGACAAGACCATTGATCTTGGTTCGGCCTCTTATCCCGCGTTATTTGATTATGATAAGGATGGTAAGCCTGACCTGTTCGTTGGATCTGACGGATACTACCAAAGCGGCGGTACACTGCTTGGCATGCTATCTTACTACCGAAATACGACAACATCCGGCGGCGCATCGCTGACCTTAGAGACCAATGACTTCATGGGGCTTAGCAGTAATTCGTTCAAGGGCGCGGCACCGGCGTTCGGGGATATTGATGATGACGGGAAATCGGATATGCTCATCGGCCATTCCGACGGCACGATATCGTATTACCAGAATATGGCTGCCAGTGACCTGGTGACCCCTGACTGGCAATTGGCGCAGGTGGCATTGAAAGATAATAACGGCAATACCATAAATGCAGGTGGCAACGCGGCACCATTCATCTATGATATTGATAAGGATGGAAAGAAAGACCTCATCATCGGCGATATATCGGGGTATGTAGAGTATTACAGAAATATCAGCACGGCACCCGGCACCATAAGCCTGCAACTGATCAATATGAAGCTGGGCAAGGCTAAGGCTGATCCCAAGAAAAACAGGAACCTTTATTGCGCCCCCTATATAGGCAAGATAGACAGCACAGGTGTAGAATACCTGCTGCTGGGTAGCTACTCCGGGAACATCTACCGATATACCGGCTTTCAGAGTGGCGATACTTCTGCTACCTATACACTGCTGGACACCAACTATGCTTATATAGATTCGTCTTACAACCTGTATAACCATCCCGGGCAATGGTGTGGTGTCTATTCCGGATTGCGCAGCACGCCGGTGGTAGGTGACCTGGTGGGGGATGGCGGATTTGAGATGATCATAGGCAATACAAGGGGCGGTTTACAACTCTACAAGCAGAAGATATACGTGCCTAAGCCAATAGATACCAATATACCAAAGCATGATCCCGCAGAAGTGACTTTGTATCCCAACCCGGTGAGGAACCTGCTTACTGTAAAATGGACAGGCATACAATCCAACACAGTTCACCTGGAGATCGTGAACCTGCTGGGGCAAGATGTATATTCCGCAACAGTGCCGACTGCCAATGGCAATTCCCTCATTAATACGGAACTGCTACCGGCGGGCATGTACATATGCGCCTTTGACGGTGGTGGCAAAAAGGTACATGTGAAGTTTGTGAAGGAGTGGTAAGTTGCCTGGTTAATTGGTTGGGGTGTTGGTATTCGTGTAACGGCAAACAGAAAGGGCCTGCAACAGAGGTGCTACTAAAAGTATTTTCTTTCGCTGAGATACTCGCTTACGTATTCCTTTACTCCATCTTCCAATGAGTAAAATGGTGTGTTGTAGCCGGCATCATGCAGCTTGGTCATGTCGGCCTCGGTGAAGTACTGGTATTTATCGCGGATATCTGCCGGCGTATCTATGTAGGTGATGTTCTCCGGAATATGCAGCGTTGCAAAGATTGCCTTTACCAGGTCTTTGAATGTGCGCGCCTTGCCGGTGCCCGCATTGTATAGCCCGCTGGCCGGAGTGTGCTCCATGAGCCATACACAGATACTGACGATATCCTTCACATAGATGAAGTCGCGTATCTGCTCGCCGTCTTTGTAGTTTGGATTGTGTGAGCGGAAAAGTTTCACTTCGCCTTTCTCACGTACCTGGTTGAATGCATGGAAGATGACGGATGCCATTCGGGCCTTGTGGTATTCGTTGGGGCCGAAGACGTTGAAGAACTTGAGTCCGGCCCAAAATGGCGGAGCAGCGGTTTGCCGCAGCGCCCATATATCGAACTCATTCTTGGAAACGCCATAGGGGTTTAGCGGGTGTAGCTTTGTGACCACATCGTGATCATCTTTGTAGCCATATTCGCCATTGCCATAGGTGGCTGCTGACGATGCGTAAACCAGCGGGATGTTGTGTGCAGTACAATATTCCCATACCAGTATAGAATAATCAAGGTTGAGTTTTTTATGCACCGAATAATCCATCTCGGTGGTATCTGTCCGGGCTCCGAGGTGAAAGAAATGACTGACCTTCAACTTATTTGCGTTGATCCAGGAGAAGAATTCGTCGCGATGAACCTTGTGGCTGAATTTCTTTCCTTCAAGGTTGGGCGCCTTGAGGGGGTTGGAGAAATCATCGACCAATACGAGATCCTCAAAACCAAGATGGTTGAGATATCCTGTGAGATAGCTGCCAATGAAACCGGCAGCCCCGGTAATAACTATGGTGTCAGCAGGCTGCATGCCCCGGCGATACTATTTGTGTTCAGCTTCAGCTTTAGGTGCCTCTTCTGTTTTAGCAGCTTCCGCAGCTTTAGGCGCTTCTTCGGCTTTCTTTTCTTCAGCCTTTTCAGCATGTTCGCCATGCTCTGCTGTAGCGTGCATCTCTGTAGTTGCCTCTTTGCCTTCCGCTTTACCCTCTTCGCCGCCGCTTTCTGCCTGGATGAAGTTGAGCGCCGCGATGAACAGGCCGACAATAATCACTACCAGCCAAAAAGAATTTTTGAAAGATATAATGGTCTTATTTTCTGTTGCGTGTCCGTGGTTTGTATCGTGGCCCATGTATGGTTATTTTATAACTGTGCAAAGGTAAACTTTTGGGTTCATTTTTCTACATGTTAGTGAAAAAATGTATGAGTTTGCCGCGTTACAGATTTTATGAGATATGTATTTACTTTACAAGACCATGGAGCACATCATACTATTACACGGAGCCATAGGCGCATCGGACCAGGTGCGGGCACTTGCAGACAAACTGAGCGCTAATTACAAAGTGCATACTCCCGACCTTGCGGGGCACGGAGGCAGGGCCATACCCAATGAACCATTCTCTATTCAGCTATTTGCCGCCAATGTGCTGGACTATATGAAGACAAACGGCCTGGACAAAGCATCGATATTCGGGTATAGCATGGGCGGATATGTGGGCATGTATCTGGCCAGCAGGCACCGGGAACGAATAAATAAAGTAGTAACGCTAGCCACTAAGTTTCACTGGGATGAACTGGTGTCGGCGAAGGAGGTGCAGACACTGGACCCTGACAAGATGGAGCAAAAGATACCCGCCTTTGCCGATATGCTGAAGAATAGGCATACGCCTGAGCAATGGCGCTATGTGCTGATGAAGACGCGTGAAATGATGGTGAACCTGGGGAATGATAATACACTGAAACCTGATCACTTTAAGACCATTGAGATCCCGACGCTCATTATGCTGGGAGACAGGGACAGGATGGTGACCATTGATGAGACCTTAAACGTATTCAGATCGCTGCCGAAGGCGCAGATGGCGATGCTGCCGAATACGCCACACCCCATGGAGCAGGTGGATGCGGATATGATCGCTTACTTCGTGCATAAATTCATCGGGTAGGATACCAAAGATTTGGCCGGATCCATACGTCTATATATATGTGGGTGAGAAAAGAGGTGAATACGCACTAAAACTATTTCTATGACCAAAGCTTTATTACTGATCCTCGGAACATCGTTGTACCTGAACGCAGGTGCACAAACCGGTTATATAACGACCGTTGCCGGGACGGGAGTGCACGGCTATACCGGGGACGGTGGTGCCGCGAAGGCTGCACGCCTGGGTACGCCGGTCACCATCACATTTGACGCTTCGGGCAATATGTATTTCAGCGATATTGAGACCACGGTCATCAGGAAGATAAGCCCTGCCGGTATCATCAGTACCTTTGCCGGAAACGGAACCCGGGATTATACGGGTGATGGGGGAGCAGCTACCAATGCAACATTATTGTCTCCATCAGGGATTGCCATAGATAATGCCGGCAACTTATATATTGCGGATGAAGATGCCAATGTGGTGCGCATGGTGAATACATCGGGGATCATCAGCACATTTGCAGGAGAGGGGTCTCATGCGGGCGGCACAGGCACTTATAGTGGCGACGGAGGACAGGCCACTGATGCGGGGTTGAGTAAACCTAAAGCGGTGGTGGCGGATGCAGCGGGAAACGTGTATATAGCAGACAGTTACAATTCTGTGCTCCGTAAGGTAAATGCTGCCGGTGTTATCAGTACCATTGCCGGTATCAATCTTGCTCCGGGGTATAGCGGCGACGGAGGACCGGCCAACATGGCCAAACTTGGTGATGTGACATCACTTGCTATCAGTCCGTCGGGAGAACTGTATATGGCAGACCAGCAGTACATTTCTACTACTACCACTACAATGTCTTTCACTGCCATCCGTAAAATAGATGCGGGAGGAAGCATATATACGGTAGCCGGAAGTGATACAGCCTATGTAACCTCGGATGAAGTGCCCGCGATACAAACGCGCATTTCCGCGTACGGGATCGCGTTCGATCATTCTGGAACAATATACCTGTCTGATAGAAATGTGGTGCGCAAGATCGATGCGGCGGGTGTGATACACCGTGTAGCGGGCGTGTACTCAACATCCTTTTCCGGGGCCTTCGGAGGGGATTATGGCTATGCTACCAGCGCTAATCTCAATAATCCATTGGGTGTGGCTGTGAATGGGGCCGGAGACCTGTACATAGCAGATGCCTATAACTCCCGTATCCGGCGAGTAACGAGTTATAACCCGATACTTGTAGGTATGCTGCCAACAGGCAAAGAGCTTGCCATATGCCCTAATCCAAATGATGGTGACTTTGTCATCAAGGGCATTGTAAATGCTGCCAACGGGACAATGGTGCAGTTGCAAGTGGCAGATATTTCGGGACGGATCGTTTATTCGGACATGACCATTGTTCACGATGGTGGTGTTGACGCGCGCGTGTCAATAGGTCCGAAAATTAACAGCGGTGTCTATATCCTATCCATGAGTTGGGACGCGGGAAGCGCTATTTCGCGGGTGCTCATCAATAAGTAAGTTCCAGAACCAGAACGATCCTCTATGAAGAAGATTCTCTTTATTGTAATTGTTTTATTTTTTGAAGGTGTGTCTGCTACAGCGCAGCCGGGCTATATATATACAATTGCGGGAACCGGAGTTCCCGGCTACAGTGGTGATGGCGGTCCTGCTACTGATGCGAAGCTGCATAGGTTGCAGGGGATAGTAACAGACGATGCGGGCAATATATATGTATCTGACGCGAATCACAATGTGATCCGTAAGGTAAATGCCGCGGGCATTATCAGTACTATTGCGGGTACAGATACAATGGGGTATGCCGGTGACGGTAACCCGGCGACAACGGCGAGGATGAAGGTGCCGACCGGAATGGTGATCGATGCGGCGGGAAATCTGTATGTAGCTGAACAAACGAACCAGGTAGTGCGGAAGATAGATGCGTCAGGTATCATATCTACCTATGCGGGTAACGGGGCTACAGGATTCTCAGGAGATGGCGGCCTGGCTGTATCGGCATCGCTGAAACAACCAAAATGGCTGACAAAGGACGGCGCGGGGAATATATACATAGGTGGTGTGGTAACCAGCGCTGTAAGGAAGGTAAATACATCATGGATCATATCTACGATAGCCGGTATAGACATCATAGGTTTTACCGGTGATGGTGGTATGGCTACCAATGCTAAACTGACGGTATCGGGCCTTGTATCTGACGCGGCGGGCAACATCTATGCTGCGGATATGCCCAATAACCGGATACGCAAGATAGGAACCGATGGTATCATCAGGACCATAGCGGGCAATGGCACCGCATCCAACACAGGTGATGGCGGCGCAGCGAGTGCCGCTACTTTATACCAACCCATGGCCATGGCCGCCGATGCATGGGGTAATGTGTTTGTGGCTTGCGGGCAGGTAGTGCGCAGAATAGATATTACCGGAACCATAACAACAGTGGCTGGTTCGGATTCGGCAGGATATACGGGAGATGGCGGGCCTGCTACAAATGCCCGGATAACACCGTCGGCATTGGCAGTGGACGGATCGGGTAACCTTTATATAGCTGATATGATAAGAGGTGTGGTGAGGAAGGTGATCAGCCCATACCTAGGTCTGAAAGAAAGTAGTGAAACAGCCGGACCGTCCGTATTCCCGAATCCTAACAGGGGGGTATTCACTGTAAGAACGGGTTCAGGTATCGCAGAAGGAGAGGTAACCATACGGGTCGTTGATATGGCCGGAAAGATCGTGCACAAACAACAAGCCAACGTGAAGAACAGCTCAGATCTGCTGCCAATAGAACCATCGGAACCGCTAACACCCGGATTGTACCTGTTGCAGGTATTCACACAAAAGGAAACGGTCACTGCACCATTTTCTGTAGTGCAATGACCGTCGGGAAGATCAGTAGTATCGTTTAGAAATTCATTTTGTTTCTCAGCTCAGTAGGCACGCCATTCTTGTGAAGCAGGATGGCGGTGGTCTTATATTTTACGTAATTCTTAGACACGTAGATATAGCCTTTGAAGTCATTCTTATCGCCCCATGAGTTCTTCACTTTGTAGTACTTGCGGCCATTCTGATCTTCTGACATGCCTACTATGTGCATACCATGATCGTCGGTGGTCTCGTAGTTGTCAAATGCTTTCTGGCGCAGTTCAGGAGTAATTGTCCGTTCGTTCTTAGGACCATCGAACATATACTTCTTAGTAGAATCGTCCATGTCGTCATAATCCTGCTCAGGTACATAAGCCACGCCATTCTTCCAGCTAAAATACTTTTCGCTCACGTCTGTAGCCCATGCCACTGTGAAGCCTTTGTTCAGGGCATTGTCAATAATGTCCGTCAGGTCGTTCATCTTCACATTGTACACGCGGCCAAATGACCAGTTGTCCGGCACCATCAGCATACATTTCTTATACAGAGGCTCGTTAATGAATGAAGAGAGCTCTACATAATCTTCCGCGTGGATACCTACGCGCTGCTCGGCAAATGACTTTGGTGTGTAGATCTTATTGTCCCACTTGAATTTATCAGGGATGGCACCCAGATAAGAGTCCAGAACATCATTGAACGCTTTTTTCCATGATGGCGTAAGCTTGCCGTTGGGGTTGGATATCACCGCATCGAGCATAGCCTTCAATACTGCCTGCATCTCGGCAAATTTGTTCTTGCTGGTGCCATAGTTAAGGCCGGTGTACACCTCCTGAGGCATGGCGCCATACTTATCGTACATATTGATAACGTCATGACATTCACCGCCATCGCCCCATGACAGGGATCCGTGCATGCGTACATAGCTTTCCGCTTTGTCCATGTAAACGCAATGCGCACTGTATATCTGCGACAATTCGATAGGCTCCTTACCCATGCGCATCATTTCGCTTTCGAGGAATGAATTGGTGGAGTAGCTCCAGCATGTGCCTGAACTTGCCTGGTTCTTCACGCAGGTACGCTCGAGATCTATGATAGAGGTGAAGTGATATTTCTTATTGTCATCGTTAGCATTGTAGTTGTTGTAGCTCTTATTCGATTCTATCTTCCTGATCAGATCGTCCTGGGCATGAACAACCAAAGGCGTTGCCGCCAAAGCTAACATGATAAATTTCTTCATTTATTCGAAAGTTTAGTTTACAAATGTACCCAAATATAAATTATATGCAAGGGGGCTAAAACGGGTGAAAATAAGCCAGCTTATCACCGGCTCTCCGAGGCAGGAGTATGAATGTAGCTGAGAATCATTGCAAAGTGAGCTTTGTCCGAGGTTTATCCAACTATGTGGAAAACCTTTTCTTCCGGCGGTGGGCAGGTGGTCGTAAATTTAACTCGAATTAGTATGTCCATGAAGAAGATCATCATCCCCATAGCGGCGATTGCCATTACCACGGCGGTATTCCCGTCCTGTATCGTATCGAAGAAGAAGTATGAAGCCGAAACCGCCCGAGCGGACAGGGAGCGAGCCGAAAAGGACGCGCTCGCCAAAAAACTGCAGGAGGCAGGAGGGGTCATTGGCAGACAACTGAAAGAGATAGCCCAGCAGAAGAGTATGATACAGTCGCTCAACGACCGTATAGCGAGACTGCAGGATAGTATAGCCAATAAGGAAGATGAGATCATAGACCTGACCTCGAGGATCAATTCGCTGGGTGAGAAGAATGAAAGTACCACCAAGCAACTGAATACCACCAAGGAGGAGATAGCCGCGCAGCGTAAGAAACTGGAGCAGCTACAGGCGCTCATAGACCAGCAGCAGAAAGCTACTGAAGCGCTCCGTAAAAAGATAGCGGACGCGCTACAAGGCTTTAACAGCAATGAACTGACCATTACCCGTAAGAACGGAAAGGTATATATCAGCATGCAGGAAGGCCTGCTGTTCCCATCGGGCAGCGCGGTGGTGAACCCTAAGGGAAAACTGGCCCTTTCGAAGGTAGCTGGTGTATTGAATACCAATACGGACATCAGCATTGACATTGAAGGACATACGGACAGCCTGCCTATACATACAGCGAAGTATGAAGACAACTGGTCGCTGAGCACGGCACGGGCTACGTCTATAGCGCATGTGCTTATAGATGAGTATAAAGTGTCTCCGGACAAACTGGTGGCCAGCGGCCGAAGCCAATACGATCCGGTGGCGCCAAACAGCACCTCTGAAGGACGCGCGGCAAACAGGCGCACGGAGATAATACTGGAGCCGAGACTGGATGAGCTGATGAACCTGATGGAGGCCCAGTCAACTAAGAAATAAGAGATGCAGTCCCGGACTTTTACATTATGTTGACATATAGTGTAAAAGATAGTTGAGCAGGTGGCGTTTTTATCTTAAATTTATAATAGGAATACAGGCTATGAAACAAAGGACGCGCTCCATATTGTATTTTCTCGGCGGAATAGCTGTTGGGGTAGGTGTAGTAACGGGTATTGCATTAAAAAAAGCAGACCCCGCGACAACGCCGATAGAGGTGGCGTCTGATGGCCGGCCGCAATATAAATGGTATGCGCCTATGCTGCCCAGCGGGTTGGATTTTTGCGGGGAGCTTGTGCCGCTGGACCGATGGGATGTGCGTGAGAAGCTGGACCGGGAGCTTCTGGTGAATTCCTACCTTACCGGCTCTCAGCTCTATACAGAAAAGTTGATGGGGCGGTATTTTCCTCAAATAGAAGACAGGCTGAAGGCGAATGGGGTACCCGATGATATGAAGTATGTGTGCCTGGCTGAAAGCGCGCTCCAGCAAAACGCACTATCAGGAGTGGGGGCGGCGAGTTTCTGGCAATTCATGAAAGATACCGGGCCACGCTACGGCCTGGAAATAAACGATGAGGTTGATGAGCGGTTCAATGTGGTAAAAGCGACCGATGCCGCCTGTAAGTATTTTAGAGATGCATTCGCCAAGTTCGGGACATGGACAGGCGCTGCGGCATCGTATAATTGCGGACAGGCGGGTTATGCTAACCAGTGCGAATTTCAGCAGGCGAATAATTATTATGACATGATCTTCCCCGATGAGACCAACCGTTATATCTACCGCATACTGGCCCTGAAATACATTCACACTCATCCCAAGGCATTCGGGCTGCATATAGATCAGACCGAGCAGTACCAGCCTCTGAAGTTCAAAACAGTGACCGTTGATAAGACAATTGCCAACCTCACCGATTTTGCCAAAGAGAACGGAACGAGTTATAAAATGCTGAAGATATATAACCCCTGGTTACGCGGCCACAAGCTGACGGTGAGGGCCGGGAAGAGTTACGATATAGCATTGCCTCAATAAACGCTAACCATATAAGTCAACAGAAAACAGGAGTGCCATGCGAATGCTGAAAGGCTCTGTTTTATTGGTATTTGTCACTGTGCTGGTCTATATCCTGGACCATCCTATTGGTTCATTGCCTGCTATAGGCAGGCTGATAGATCCCATAAACGGCTGCTGGGCCAATGCGGAGCCGGTCAACAAGAACTTTTCGAAAGACCTTGATTTTAATGGAGTACAGCATGCCAATGTATGGATAGACGACCAGATGGTGCCGCATGTACATGCCTCAAATACACATGATGTCTATTTCATACAAGGGTACCTGCACGCATACTTCCGACTATGGCAGATGGATATGCAAACGCGTGCAGCAGCAGGGCGGGTTAGTGAAGTGGTGGGGGAGAAGGCACTCGCCTTTGACCAGAAACAAAGACGGAAGGGCATGGTATATGCCGCAGAGCGGACACTTAAGGCCATGGAGGCAGAACCCCGGACAAAGACCATGGTGGATGCTTATACGGAAGGCATTAATCAGTACATATCTTCGTTGAAGTATAGTGACCTTCCTTTAGAGTATAAACTGATGGGGTTCAAACCTGAGCCGTGGAGCAACCTGAAATGTGCGCTGCTCATGAAGTATATGGCAGACGACCTTACCGGTGGTACAGATGATATAGGACTTACTTATCTCAGAGATGTACTCTCGCCAAAGGACTTTAGCTTGCTGTTTCCCGGAAAGATACCCGGGAGTACCCCGGTGATACCTGCGGGTACTGTATTTGACAAACCATCTTTAACCGTGCCGCCGGTGCCCGCAGACACAAACATCTTTCCGCATTATAAGCCTTCAGATTTTGGAGAGAGGAATGAGGAAGGAAAAGGCAGCAACAACTGGGCTATCAGCGGGAAACGCACAGCCAGCGGCTCGTCGATATTGTGTAACGATCCTCACCTCGGTCTGAATCTGCCATCGTTATGGTTTGTGATGCAACTGCAGTCGCCGGACATGAATGTGATGGGTGCATCTTTGCCTGGGGCACCGGGAGTTATCATAGGGTTCAATGATAATGTGGCTTGGGGGCTTACTAATAACTATCGTGATGTAAAGGATTTTTATGAGATAAAACCTGTTGATGGCAATAAGTACTGGTTTGCCGGTAAGCAGGTTGATTTTGAGAAGAGAGCAGAGCGTATCAGTATCAAGGGGAAGGCCGACTTTGTGGATACGGTGAGATATACATTGCACGGTCCGGTACTGTATGATGATATCTATAAGAGTAAGGACGGACTGAGAAGGATGCTCGCTGTGACGTGGATGGCACACCGGCCTACCAATGAGATACTGGCCGTCTATATGCTGAACAGGGCGAAGAACTATAATGAGTATGTGGATGCCATTCTCAATTTTCAGTGCCCGGCACAAAATATGGCCTATGCCGACAAAGAAGGTAATATAGCCATATGGGGGCAGGGACAATTTGTAAACAAATGGAAGGGGCAGGGCGTATTTGTCATGAATGGCACGGACAGCAATACCTTGTGGAAGGAACTGATACCCATGCGTGAGAACCCGCATGTACTGAATCCTGCGCAGGGTTTTGTGAGCTCGGCCAACCAGTGCGTAACAGATAGTACCTACCCTTATTGGTATAACGGATCATTTGCAGAGCTAAGAGCGTGGCGGATCAACAGCGTATTGAGCAAATTGCAAGGTGCCACGATCAAGGATATGTTCGATCTGCAAAATGATACCTACTCTTTGCTGGCAGAACAGGCATTGCCTGTGATGTTCAAAACACTTTCTGCCAGGGTAAGCGGAGACGGGCAGAAGTACCTGGATCTGTTAAAGACATGGGACAGAAAGCTGGGAGCAGATAGTAAGGCAGCCACCTTCTTCCAGGTATGGTGGGCCTGCCTTTACAAGAATCTGTGGTCAGGAGCATTCGGAAATGTACCGGACCAGCTATGGCCAACCACAGACAGGACTGTTCAACTGATGCAGATGCCGGATTTTGCTGGGCGTACGGTGGAGATGAACAATAGTTTTAAAGATGCTTATGACAGTATCAAGAAACTGGAGCAGACCGGGGCGGAATGGTACCGGGTGAAGAATACAACGATCGCCCACCTGACCAAGTTACCCGCATTCAGTTTCGATCATCTGAAAATAGGCGGGTGGGGTAACACCGTGAATGCTGTGAAGTCGAATCACGGGCCATCGTGGCGAATGGTGGTGCAAATGGGTAAGGAAATAGAAGCTTACGGCATATACCCCGGCGGGCAGTCGGGAAACCCGGGCAGCAAGTACTATGCAGGATACCTGCAGGAATGGGTGGACGGGCAATACAACCGTTTACAGTTTCTTGCGAATACGGACAAGACCGACAACAACCACATTAAATATACATGGAACATTAAGTAGCATGAGATCCCTGTTATCTGTCATAGCGATCATCTTTTTTTCTGCGATAGCGGAGTATTTTCTGCCGTGGTGGAGCATGGCTGCAGTATGTTTTTTGGTTGCCGTTCTTACACGTAACTCCCCTGGCCGTTCTTTTCTTACAGGATCTGCCGGTGCCGGGCTATTATGGCTGGTGGTGGCATGTATGAAGGATATGAGCAATGAGCACATCCTGTCTTCACGAATGGCTTCCTTGTTTCATTTACCCGGGTGTAATATGTTCATCATGGTCACTGTACTTGTGGGTGCACTGGTCGGTGGGCTTGCTTCACTTTCCGGGGCATACATGAACGCCGCCACAAAAAAATAAAGCCACCGCAAAGCAGTGGCCTTAAGAAAATTGTTTCACTTACTTAGTGCATATCTCCCATATCCAGCTTCGGCGCTTTCTTTGCCTTTACCATGAGCACAAATGGTATGCAGCAAAGGAATATGATGCCGATGTACAGGAACACATCCATATACGATAATACCGCGGCTTGTTTCATGACCATGTATTCCAAAGACTGGTAAGCACTTTTTTGAGCAATATTGGGCGCCATGCCCTTGGCAATATAGTTGCGCTCCATGCCCATTACTCTTTGCTGAACAGCAGGATTATCGGCAGACAGGTGGCTTACAAGCGCATTCCGGTGCACTACATTCTGGTGTGCCATGAATGTAGTGATGATAGCGATACCAAATGAACCGCCCAACTGGCGCATCATGCCTGTAAACGATGCCCCCTGGCCGATCTGCTGGCCCTTGAGTGTAGATAAGGACATGGCTGTAATAGGTATGAACAACAAGCCCATGCCGATACCACGGAATATAAGCATCCAGAAGAAGGCGTCCTTGCTGGTATCAGGCGTGAGTATCTTATAACCCCAGAAGCTATATACAAAGAAGATAAGCATACCCAGCGCAACAAGCAACTGTTGTTTTGCGCCTTTTGACAGTAGCTTACCTATGAGCGGCATCATGAATGCGGTAGTGATAGCAGCCGGTATCATGAGCGCACCGGATTGCTGAGCCGTCCAGCCCAGGCTGGCCTGTGTATAAAGCGGGATAATAAAGGTAGATCCGTACAGACCAAACCCGAGGATGAATGACAGGATGGTGCCTACCCGCAGATTACCATTGCCCAATACCCTTAACTCCACAATTGGGTTCTTTGTGGTGAGCTCTCTCCAGATAAAGAAGAAGAAGCCGAGTATAGTAGTTATGGTAAGTACAATGATCGTTTTACTCGCAAACCAATCATCTTCCTGTCCGCGCTCCAGTACATACTGCAATGACCCCACAGAAGTAGCCAGCAGGCCAATGCCCAGCCAATCTACCTCTCTTGCTTTTTTCTTTGCCGCATATTTAGGGCTGCGTACAAACTGCAGCGTCATGAGGGCAGCTATGGTGCCGATAGGAATGTTGATATAAAATATGAATGGCCATGAATAATGGTCAACGATATAACCACCCAATGGCGGGCCAAGAGTAGGGCCGATGATAACACCCAGTCCATAGATCGCCTGCGCCATATTACGTTTTTCGGGCGGGTAGCTTTCTGTGATGATCGTTTGAGATGTTACGAGCAAAGCACCACCACCAAGGCCCTGGAGGAAGCGGAAAAATACCAATTGCCATATACCCGAGGCGTTACCGCACAGATAGGAGCAAACGGTGAATATGATAATAGAGGCTGCAAAATAATTGCGCCTTCCAAACTGCGCGGAGAGCCAGCTTGTCATAGGCACAATGATCACATTTCCGATGGCATATGCTGTGATGACCCAGCCGATCTCATTCAATGTAGCGCCGAGATTTCCCTGCATCTCTTTAAGCGCTACATTCACTATCGTTGTGTCAACTATCTCCAGCAATGCGCAGAAAATGGCCGTAATGGTGATGATCACCCGCCGAGGTCCGTATTCTACTAATGACTCTGTCATGTTGATAATATATTGTGTGCCTCAATAGAGGCCATAAGAAGTAAAGGATTAGTCAATGTGCACATCCACGTCCACGTTCATGCCCGGGCGCAGATCTTTTATCAGCGGGTCGGAACCTGTGAATTCAATCTTAACAGGTACACGCTGCACCACCTTCACAAAGTTGCCGGAAGCATTGTCCGGAGGGAGCAATGCAAAGCGAGCGCCTGTAGCGGGAGAGAAAGAAGATAGTTTGCCTTCAAACTCATGGCCGGGATACGCGTCCACATGGATAGTAACCTTCTGGCCTGTACGCATCTTAGATAATTGTGTTTCCTTGAAGTTGCCCACAACCCATGAGTCAGCATCGAGCACAATGCTGAAGATAGACTGGCCTGCCTGCAGGAACTGTCCTAGCTGTGCATTCACTTTAGAGACACGTCCGTCCTCAGGCGCTGTGATCACCGTATAAGAAAGATTCAGCTTAGCATTTTCGAGGTCGGCCTGCTTCTGCATGATCGTAGAGGTTGTAACCGAAACCTGCTGTGCCGTAGCATTGCTCTGAGAGGCAGCCGCGCTTGTCTGGCGCTGCATAGCATTCTTCTGATTCATCAGTACCTGCAACTGGCGCTCAGCGGTCAGCTTTGCTGCCTCGGCCTGTTCGAACTGCTGCTGCGTCACTGAGTGATCTTTGATGAGATTTGCATAGCGTGTGTAATCCTGGGTAGCACGAGTGAGTGTTACCTTGGCCGCTTCTATCTGCGCGTCAGATGTCTGAACGTTCGCTTCGTAAGTAGCGATGGCCGCCTTTGAAGCACTTGTCTGAGCCTGGGCGACAGAGCTGTTGTTCTTTGCAGCGTCCAGGGCCGCCTGCGACTGCATCACCTGTATCAGTTCTGAGCGGTTGTCGAGCATGATAAGAGTATCTCCTTTCTTTACTTTTTGGTTGTCTTTTACGCGGATCTCTGTAACATAGCCCGAAATACGAGGTATGACAGGACTGATGCTTGCTTCGATCTGCGCGTCCTCTGTTTCTTCGTGGTGCAACGCATGGATGTATTTAGTAGCTCCGAATGTTCCGCCTACGCCCACGAGCAGTACGAGGACAATGATGAATGCTTTGTTCTTTTTCTTTGGTGCTTCCTGATTGTGTTCAGTATGTGTAGTCTGTGACATATTATGTGGTTTCTTATTGTTATCGTTTAGTTTTTATTTATTTGTTCAGTACTCCTGCGGTCTGCTGTAGTTTTTTGTAGGCAACAAACGCGTCTGTCTTAGAAAGTGTGTAATTCATTTGCGCCTGAAGTTGCGCCACATCTGCGTCGAGCAGGTCGGTGGTTGTAACGAGGCTGTTGTCAAACTTGTTCCTTGTGATCCGGTAGTTCTCATTGGCCTGTTCTACGGCCTTTTGATATACTGTTATCTTACGTTCTGCCAGCAGGTATTGCTGATAAGCGTGATTGATCTCTATACGTATCTGGTCGGAGAGCATGCCTTCCATTGCCTGCACCTCGTGGAGGCGGGCATTGGCGGCCTGGATCTTAGCACCGGTCTTCCAGATAGAACCGATATTGTACTGTACGCCTACACCTATATTCAAGGCGTTTGTGAGTACGAGCACATTCGGCACGTCTGCGGCTATATAGCCGCCGGTGAGCGCGAGGCCGGGGTAGTACTCTCCTTTTACAGATCTGATGGCAGTAGTTGATGCTCTCTCTCTGAAAGTAAGCGCGCTGATATCCTTCCTGTTCTGCAGGGCAGTTTGTTCCCATTGCACTACACTACCCGGGTCGGTTGAAGACATAAGGCTTGTGCTGTCAGGTGTCAGCTCAGTGTCTTCCGGCAGGCCAACTGTCAGGTTCATGTTGATAGTAGCGATCTTAAAATTGTTCTCCGCGTCGAGGAGGGCCAGCTCTACATTTGACTGTTGCAACTGCGCCTTTAAGAGATCGTTACGAGCCATCAGGCCATTCTTCTCCAGGTTGGTGAAGTCGGTGACGCGCTGCTGTTCACGAAGTAGATTTTCTTTCACGAGCCCCACAGTCCGCCATGCCTTGTACAGGTTGTTGTAGGCATTGATGGTGTTCATGGTCACCTCTTCCTTATTATTCTCTGCATCCAGTTTAGTGGCCTGCTCAAGGTATTTTGCCGATTCTACCCCGTATTTGATACGGAGACCGGAAAATACCGGTAACGATAGATTGGCCATGCCATACAGCACATCATTCACCTTTGGCATAGAGCCGCTGCTACCACTACTGCCTGTCTTCAGCTTCAGGTCTATCTTGGGGTTATCCAGGCGCATGTAGCTACCTGTTATCTTGCCATCAGGAAGATGATTGTTCCATGCTTCTTTGGAAGCTGCTATGGCCTCATTTACTTTTTCGTTAGCTATTTTTAGTTGCCCGCTGTTTTTGATGCTCATCTGTATGGCATCATTGAGTGTGATGGTCCTGCTTTTCTGAGCAGTTGCCTGCAGTGTCATTGCTGTGAGCATGGCGATGACGACGGCCGGCATTTTGGTTGATCTATGCTTCATCTGTGAGTATTGCTTTAAATAGATTTCTTAAATGAGTGGTTAACTTTTTTCTTATTTGTTTCTGAAATTCTTCTTCTGATATCGTTGTCATGTTGTTGGTCTCACGGTAGAAGCTTTGTGACATCAGCAGGTTGCTAACTGTACCCGCCAGTGTGCACATCATCAGTGGTACATCTATGTTCTTCCTGAACTCGCCGTGCTTCTGACCTTCATGTATCAATTTCTTTATGGACTCTATGTTCTTTTTCTTCAGGTCGTGCATAAGCGCAGCTATGTGAGAGTTCTTCTCGATAAGCTGCTCACGGATCATGATCCGGTGAAACTCCTGCTGGTTGATGAACTTGTCGAGATAATCATCGATAAGAACAAATGATTTTTCGATGTAGGTAGTGGATGTGTCCTGGAGCAGGTTCTCGATCTTGAGCCTGATGTTCGTTGTGCGTTTTTCAAAGACTGCCTCCATAAGCTTCTCCTTAGAACCGAAGTAGTAGGATATCATGGCCAGGTTCACTCCGGCATCCCGTGCAATGTCTCTCACTGACGTACCTTCAAAACCATTAAGCGCAAAAAGCTTCTCCGCGCTTTTGATGATGGTCAGTTGTTTGTCGTTGTACTCCATATGCTACTTGTTGTGTATGTACGGGTGTCACCTATTATTCCCGAATCGGGGACAAAATTAAACGCTTGTTTAAAACTAAACAAACGTTTAATTAAATTTATTTTTATCGAGGTATAAATGAAACCAATAGGGTATCGCCGGGAACAGAACAAGTGTGGGGTATGAAAAAGGAATGTGTGTTAATCCAGCAGGTAGCACAGGTAGCCGCGGGCGGCCAGTATTTCTACGACCCTGGAGGGGGAAATGGAGGAGCCCTGAAGCCGCAGGACGCGGTCGCAGTCATCTATATCAAAGGTGATACGGGTGGAGGGAAAATGCACAAGAAGTTCCTGAACCAGTACGTCTGACTCAGCAACTTCCTGCACATCTGTTTTAAATACTTCTACCATTGCCATGGTTATTTTTCCATCAGGCCTTTCAGGTTATCCAGTCCTGTCTGCAACTGGTTACCCAGTACTTTTGTCATAACGAAGTTCATGAAGTTCATAGGGTATTTAGAATGGCCGTTGAATGCCCATGTAACCTTTGTCTGGCTTTCGCCGACCGCGTCAGTGGTCATGTATGCAGAGCACATGCCCTCCATCGGCTTGATGAAATGCAGGCTGAATTCCATTTTCTGACCTTCGGTGATGCCTGTTATGGTTTGTTCTCCTTCACCCATTTCCTTGCCTACCCATGCAGCTTTGAACCCGACGGTGCCGTCTGTGCCTGCATAAGTTTTCTGCATTGTAGGTTCTTTCATTGCCCAATAGCTGAAGTTGTCCTGGTTCTTCAGCATTTTGACGTAATCAAAAACCACCTGCTTTGGTTTGTTGATGACCACTTCTCTTGTAATAGTGTAATCTTTTGCCATGAAAAGGCCACCGATAAGCACCAGTGCCGCCAGTCCCAGCACTACATAAAGTATTCCTTTTAAGATCTTCATTTGAGTATGTTTTTGGTTGTCATGTAAAATTATTAATATTTCTCAAGATTGATGTATATACAGGTTTATTCTTTGTTATGTTTACTGCAAAAGTATCACAGAGCAGTTATGCTGCCGGGGCGAATAACGCCTGATAATGGGTGTTTTGCGACATTTTTGGCTATATTTGAAGACATGAAGCATATCTCCATCCTGGTTCCCGATCATGCTGTGCTGGCAGCAGTAGATGACCCTCGCCATGTATTTACTGCTGTCAACGATCTCCTTAAAGCGTCGGGCAGGCCGGAGGCGTTCAAAGTGGAACTTGTAGGGCTGGCCAAAGAGGTGAAACTGCATGGAGGGCTCTATTCGGTGCATACGGATAAAGTAATAGGGGAGGTCAGCAAAACGGACCTCATATTTATACCCGCGCCTAGCGGAGCTATTGCTACTGCCATTGAAGATAATAAAGACTTATATCCCTGGATCGTGCAGCAGTATGAGCAAGGCGCGGAGGTGGCCAGCCTGTGTATCGGCGCTTTCTTACTGGCGGCTACTGGCCTTATGAATGGTAAGCGCAGCTCTACCCATTGGATGCATGCCGCTAATTTCAGAAAGATGTTTCCGGAGGTGGAGCTGGTGCATGAGAAGATCATTACGGAAGAGCAGGGCATCTATACCAGCGGTGGCGCTCATTCTTACTGGAACCTGCTGCTGTATCTCGTAGAGAAATATGTGGACAGGGATACCGCGATCATGGCCTCAAAATATTTTGTGGTGCAAATGGACGACAACAGCCAGTCGCCCTTTATCATATTCAAGGGGCAGAAAGAGCATGATGATGAACAGATAAAGAAGGCGCAGGAATTCATAGAAGCGAATTTTCATGAGAAGATAACAGTGGATCAACTGGGTGCGCTGGTGGCCATCAGCAGGCGCAATTTTGAAAGAAGATTTAAGAAAGCCACTTCCAACTCAGTGGTAGAGTATATACAAAGAGTGAAGATAGAAGCCGCTAAAAAGAGCCTGGAGTCTACGCGCAGCAATGTAAATGAGATAGTATATAATGTTGGTTATTCAGATCCAAAGGCGTTCCGCACGGCTTTTAAAAGATTCACCGGCCTGTCGCCCCTGGAATATAAAAGCCGCTACAGCAAGGTGCCGGTGACCATGATATAAATGCATGAGATATAGTATATTTTCTTATGGCAGAACTATCGAGTTATTTTTTTGCTATATATGATATTTTGAGGCATGTAGTTGTTATCTCAAATGATGTGTTTATTCTCTCCTCCTAACCGCCATTTTATAGGTTAAATAAATATTTGTTTTTGGCCCTAACATTTTAAAATAATGCCACGTCTTAAGGTAATGTGGAAGTGTGCATTTGCATGAGTAAAATTAAATTTTGATAGTGGTAAATAATATTATAAATTCGTAGCTTATTGTGTTCACAACTAAATTGTATCTCACTACAAATTAATATAGTAATATGAAAAGTAAATTCTACAAACTCCTTTTTGCCGCTTCGGTGTTGCTATCTGCGGGTAGCGCAAATGCGCAACTTATCACCACGGTGGCAGGCACTGGTATTGCCGGTAACAATTCTTCGGGCGGGCCTGCTACTATGCAGCAACTGAACTTTCCAACAGGTATTTGTATAGACCCAACAGGCGACCCGGCCTATATAAAAGGCAGATTGTTCATTGCCGATTCGGTGAGTAACCTGATCAGAATGGTTGACTTGAATACCGGTGCGATTGTTGTTTATGCCGGTGGTGGTACTACAGGTCTTGCTGATGGCTTTGCGGCAACAACTGCACAGCTCGATAAGCCTACTGGTGTAGCTGCTGATGGTCTTGGTAACGTGTATATTGCCGACTTTGGGCACAACCGAATCAGAAAGGTGAATTCAGCAGGCATTATCACTACTTACGTGAATCCGACAGGTGCTTTTGGTGTTAATGATAATGTGAATCGTTTGTATTCGTTGGGAGGTACATTGACAAACCCATATGGTGTGAAGTGTAATGCCATGGGCGATCTGTTCATTGCAGACCGCGATAATAGCCGCATTCGCTTTGTAAGTGCAACAACGGGAGATATCACGACACTTGCGGGTATTGCTGCCGGCTATACAATGGATGGAGGTCCGGCAACTGCTGCAGAATTGAATGACCCCGGTGGACTTGCTTACGATCCTGCTACTAAGGAACTATATGTTGCAGACCGAGGTAATAGCGTAATTCGCAAGATCACTTATTACCCTTCGATGAACATATCTACCGTTGCAGGAAATCATATTCCCGGATATAGTGGTGATGGTGTAGCCGGTGGCGCCACCAATGCTCAACTGAAAAACCCGTCGTCTATTGCATGGGATCCTGCCGGTTTCCTTTATATTGCTGATGCGGGCAATAATGCTATACGTGTGTGGAATAAGGCTACTAAGACGATTACCACGCTCACAGGAAATGCGACCCCCGGGTTTGTTGATGGTACACCTGCTGCAGCAAGATTCAATAATCCAAGTGGTATTGCATTAGCCACAGCTACAAGCAAACTTTACATTACGGATGAGGGGAATAATGCGATTCGCGAGATAGATATTGCTACCGCCTCCACATCGACAATTGCCGGTAGTATTGCCGGTATAGCCGGGTATTCGGGAGACCTTGGCCCTGCCAATGCAGCCTTGCTGAATGCACCACACGCGATCTGTGTGGATGGTTCCGGAAACCTGTTGGTGGCTGATGCAGCTAACAATGTTATTCGCAAGATAATTCCCGGTGGTATCATTACTACTGTGGTAGGCGACGGAACTGCGATCGCCGGCGATTCGGGAGATCAATTTCCAACACCTACTTCTCCAGGCGTAAGACTTAGCAATCCGAGAGGAGTTATCGTTGATGGTTCAGGTAATATTTATATAGCAAGTACCGGTGCAAACCGTATACGTTGGGTGCACTCAGGCGTTATTGATTCGTTTGCAGGGTTCGGATTCGGATACTATGCCGGAGAGGGTGTACCTAAAGACAGATCAGCATGTAACATCTTTGGCCCTGAAGGTATGGTGGCCAGCCCAACCGGAGATTTCTTCCTGACAGGCGCTATGGAAAATGATATTCGCTGGATACCATTCATTCCAATTCCACCATCTACAACTAATGACCTGATCTGGAAGTATGCAGGGAATAACGATGCGGGATATGGTGGTCTGGCTACTTTTGAGTACCTGCGTCAGCCTACCGGCATTACGGTGAATGGCCTTGGCGAGATGTATATTGCTGATCGTGGCAATAATGTGGTTCGCAAAGTAGATGCGAAGGGGGTTATGAGCACATTTGCAGGGACAGGAGCTATTGGTACTGCAGGTGATGGTGCACTGGCATATCTCAGCCAGATGGATCATCCGACGGGTGTTGCTTACAGTACATTTGGCGGTGGTATCGTTTATTTCACAGACCAGGTAAATAATGTTGTGCGCAAAGTAGACCCAACAGGTAAAATAACTTTGTTTGCAGGTAACTATGGTGCCGGTGGCTATGGCGGAGATGGCGGTCTTGCTACCGCGGCAGCCTGTAAACTGAACAACCCGATCGGCATTGATGTCGATCCGTTCACAGGCGACGTATATATTGCTGATCAGAATGGCCAGCGCATACGCAGGGTAGACTATGCTACGAGTAAAATATATACTGCTGCTGGAACGGGTGTCGCCGGTTTCCTTGGTGCTGGCGGCCCGGCTACATCTACGCAGATGAGCCAACCATATTCTGTGGTAACAGATACATTTGGTAATTTCTTTGTTGCCGACCGTAACAACCACATTATACGTAAAATAGATAAAACAGGAAAGATATCTACCGTGGCCGGTACAGGTGTTGCCGGATTTAGTGGAGATGGTGCAGCTGCGACAGCCGCTCAACTTTCTGGTCCAACAGGCATTTCTATCGATCAGACAGGTAACTTATATATCTGTGACCAGGCCAATAACAGAATACGTAAAGTTGATAAGGTGTCTGGGAATATTAGTACTATCGCCGGAACCGGAGCGCTGGGGAATACAGATGGTGCTGCTACAACAACAGCTAAATTCTATTATCCTACAAGTGTGCTGTCGGATAAGACAGGTACAAACATTTATATAGCAGATGGTAATAATAACAGAGTTCGAAAGCTTAACGGAACTACTGTATCCAATTTTGCGGGTAGTAGTGCCGGAACTGCGGGATTCAGTGGCGATGGCGGTGTAGCTACAAGTGCGTTGATGAGCGATCCGAAAGCTATGTGCTTTGACAAAACAGAGAGTATCATGTATGTATGCGACTTCCTGAATAATGCGGTGCGGCAGATCACTATGAGTACCAACACTATTAATAAATTCGCCGGTTCTGCTCCAACAGGTGGTTTTGGTGGTGATGGTGGCCCGGCAAGTTCTGCGCTGCTCAAGAATCCGGCTGGTGTTTGGACAGACAAAGGAGGCAGTGTTTACATTTCTGACTTCTCCAACAACCGTGTGCGTAAAGTGAACGTTACATCGGGCAATATCAGTACGGTAGCCGGTAATGGCACTCCGGGATATAGTGGCGATGGTGGCGATGCAGTATTGGCACAGCTTACCGGTCCTTTTGGTATCTCTTTAGATACAACAGGAGCATTCTTTATTGCTGATCGCGATAACGACGTGATCCGTAAGGTAACTCCGGTATTGCTGGCTAAGTTTTCTTCCGCAGCTACCACTGCCTGCCAGGATAGCTGTATCCTCTTTACGAATGAGAGCATCGGTATCATAGACAGTAAGCTTTGGTCTGTAACGCCTGCAGGTGCTACTATCAGCAGTACCACTACGGATACGCCAACTATTTGCTTCCCTGTTCCCGGTGTTTACACAGTAAGGCTGGATCTTTTCTACGGCACCAAGGATAGCTTTGCTACCACATCTGTTACCGTTTATCCTACGCCTAAGCCAACACTTACACAAAGCGGTTGGGTGCTGAGCACAGGCGGCAGCTACGGATCTTACACATGGTACAGCGGAACATCTGTTATACCAGGCGCTGTGACAAATACGTACACATTTACTACTCCGGGCAGCTATTCGGTAGAGGTTGACTCAAACGGCTGTAAGGGTACTGCTACTATCAATGCTACGTCGCCACTAAGCACAGTAACAAAGTTGCATAACGATAACCGCTACTGGTTATCGCAGCAGGGAATGGACAACAGCACAGTACAATTGTATGCCGCCCATCCGCTTGATGACCAGTTGAACGTGGTGGTATATGACGCCCTGGGTAAAGAAATACTCACGGACAAATGGAGCAAGGGACTGAGCACTATGCAGATCAAAGCTACTAATCTTGCTCCGGGCATGTACTTAATAAAACTTACTAACAATACTACTTCAGAGTCTCTGAAGTGGTTGAAGAATTGATACACTTAAAGTTGGTTTTAAGAGAGGGTTGCCGGTTGGCAACCCTTTTTTGTATCTTTCTGATACCTATTAAATGAGGAGAGATATTTTTTGCCAGTAATGGGAGTAACATGCCCGTGTATGCAAATGTGCTAATGTTTGCCAATTCTCTACCCGAGTGAAATAAAAGATATTTCCATTGGCGTGAAATAGTAAGTAATGCAAAAGAGCAAGATCTTATTATATCCGGAACTAAACAAAAGAGTTGTGGAATATATTGATATATGAATAATTGATGCTGGTC
>JBGAIF010000012.1:0-56219 GCA_044225795.1 Flavipsychrobacter sp. | reverse complement strand
TTGTTCAGGGTCGTGTTCTGCCCCTCACATACGCTGCCCGCTCCCGTGATCGGGCCCGGTGTCGGGTTAACGGTCACAGGGATCACACTGTAACAGCCTGTAACAGGTAACGTATACGTCAGGTTGGGATAACCCGCAACGATACCGCTTACGATACCACCGCCTATTCCCGGACCGGGGGTCACGGATGCAAGGCCCGGGTTACTGCTCGCCCATGTACCACCGCCACCGATGATCAGGGTGTTGTTACTGCCCACACATACATTCGTAGAACCACTCATAGCTCCCGGTGCCGGGTTAACCGTCACATTGGAGATACCAAGACAGCCTGTGATGAGTGTATAAGAAATAGATGCCACACCGCCGCCTGTGCCGGTAACGATACCGGTACCGGAACCAACAGTAGCTACGGTCGGGCTGCCCGATGTCCAAACACCACCTGCTGAAATGTCAGACAGATAAGTGTTTTGGTTCTGGCACACCACATTGGTGCCCGTTATCGGTGCAGGGAGTGGATTAACAATAAGAGGCGCTGTGATCAGACAGCCTGTAGAAGTAATTGTATAAGTTATTGTGGTCGTACCTACCGCATTGCCGGTAACCTGGCCGGAGAAGGATACGATGGATGCTTTTGTTGGATCGCTGCTGGTCCAGGTACCTCCACTGGTACCATCGATCAGCGTTATCGGCGGGTTGATCGCGTCTGTAAGACAGATACCCGGAGGTGCTGTGATTGGAACAGGTAAAGGGTTGACCGTAAAGGTAAATCCGCGGTAGCAGCCTGTAGGCAGTGTATAGCTGATCACTGCAGTGCCGGCACTAACGCCCGCCGCAGTAGCAGTGGTAGAAGATAAACTACCCACACTGGCTATTGACGTACTGCTGCTGCTCCATGTACCACCGGTTGAAGTCTCGGTCAGCACCTGTGTCAGGCCCTTACAAACCTGGGAACTGCCTGTTATCACCGCCGGCAATGGGTTAACGATGAGCGGGAAGGTACGGCTACAACCTGTAGACAGTGAATAGCTGATCACAGGCCCACCGGCCAATACACCACTCACATTACCCGAAGCATCAACTGTTGCATAATTAGTATTGCTGCTGGTCCACGTACCACCTGTAATCGCGTTAGACAATGTAATAGTTGACGCCTCACAGACAGTTGGCAAGCCAGTGATAGGTGCCGTAGGATATACTGTAGCATTAGTTGTCACATAACAGGTTGAGCTGATCGAATAAGTGATCGTCAGTGAACCAGGCGTTACGCCCGTAGCTACACCAGAACTTGGAACAATAGTTGCTATGCTTGTATTGCTTGTGGTCCATGAACCACCTGCAGACGAAGAGAATACATTAGTCACTGACTGGCATATCGGACCTCCTGTGATTGGTGAAGGTGGCGTCACCACCGTTACCACTTGTGTTGTATATACTGTTCCGCACGCAAGAAGACCACCATAAGAAATTGTTGTGGTACCCGCAGACACGCCGGTAACGACACCTGAAGAGTTAACAGTTGCGACACCTGTATTACTACTTGTCCAGCCACCACCCGCAGTTGCATCTGAAAGTGTAGTGGTAAAACCAATACATGTAGACGGCGTACCGGTAATAGTACCTGCTGTACAGATAGGGGTGATCACTACATTACCATCGCTAGAGCAATTGATAGAACCAATATGGATAACATTTGAAGCCACACCAGATTGGGTATATGATGACCCACCACCACCGGAACCATAATAATACCCCGTACCACCGCCATAGTAGCCGCCACCGCCGCCACCACCGTAGCCGGTATTCACAGCACCTCCGGTGCCTAAGGACCCGGCACCACCCCAGCAAGTACCATTGTTACCGCCGGCCGTTTGTGTTGCACCGGTAGGAGAATAGCAAGGATAGAAATAACTGCAATAAAGTCCATAATCACCATTCAGTCCGGTACAGTTACCACCATTTTGTGCATACGGACTACAGTTGTAGCCACCACCGCCACCGGCACCCGCTACAACAATACGATTGGTGAGGGCAGTTCCTCCTGTACGGATATCTGACGCACCACCGCCACCAGCACCATAGCTATAAGTACCACCCCCAGCAGCACCACCATTCCAGCCACCGGCACTCGAACTAAGCGAACTGCCGACACCATTTGCACCCTTACCTCCGGAGAATACATATAGTACCTGTCCAGGTGTAACAGCAAGGCTCGCCGTTACTTCACCACCACAACCAGGCATACCATAATATGAATAAGATTTACCGCCAGCAGCACCTGTTACATCTACATTAACCGTTGTGATGCCGGCAGGAACAGTATATGTTTGTATAGAGCCTGTGTAACCAAAACCTGTACTACTTACTACAGAAGTATTAGGAGTGATGACACAAGAACCATCACGCGTGCAGTTGTATCCCTGAGCATGCGACAAACCAGTAAGCGCACCACCATTAGCTGCAGTTCCATTAGCTGCAGGATATGACGAACCACCACCACCGGAACCATATAATGAACCGGCGCCGCCACCCCAGTAGCCGCCACCGCCACCACCAGAATAGTTGGTACTGCCCGTATAGGTGCTGGCACCTGTACCTTGAGACGGAGCTGTGATAGACCAGTAAGTACCTGTCGCACCAATAGCACTTTGTGTGCCACCTGCACCGCAATAAGATGAATTATATGTATTACAATAAAGACCATTTCCACCGGTAAGGCCACCGCCGTTACCCCCGTCTTGTCCGCCGGAGCAGTTATATCCTGCACCACCACCTCCACCGGCAACCACAATACGATTGCTGATAGCCGTACCGCCATAACGAATATCGGTAGCACCGCCACCGCCTGCACCATAGTAGTAGCTAGGACCCGCGCCGTTACCACCACCGTTCCACCCACCGGCAGTCACACCAGAAGACGGACTACCATCCTGGCCACGGCCACCACAGAATATATAAAAGCGCTGACCTGGAGTCACGGCAAGTGTTGCCTGCACACGGCCACCGCAGCCACCATTGCCATAGGTGCTGTAAGCACGACCACCGGCAGCACCTTGCATATCAATATTAATAGAAGTAACACCTAACGGAACATCATATGTCTGTATCGCACCCGTAAAACTGAATGTACCGGAAGTAGAAGCATCTGCTGCAACAGGAGTCAACGAAACATAACCCGGATCTATTGCATTATAGCCCTGGGTGTGCAGCAATCCTGTTATACCGCTACCATTTGCGGCCGGGAAAGATGATCCACCCGCACCACTTGCGTAATAATAGCCACCCGCACCGCCATAGTAGCCGCCGCCACCGCCACCTGAATAATATTGAGTGCCTGCTCCACCTGTCCCTTGTGAACCACCTACACCACCATTACATGTACCATTATTACCTCCGGCAGTTTGTGTGCCACCGGTTGGAGAATAACATAGGTAAAAACTGTTACAATACCATCCATGCTCACCGGTCAAACCACCGCCATTTCCACCATTCTGCTGATAGCCACTACAGTTGTAACCACCACCTCCGCCACCACCGGCAACGAGTACTCTGTTATTTAGCCCGGTACCTCCGATTCGGATATCGGTACCACCACCACCGGCGCCGCCGTAATAATACAGCCCTGATGCGCCACCACCATTCCAACCTCCGGGCTGAGTGCCGGTGGTCCATGAATATCGAGCCTGTGCACCTTTTCCTCCTGAGAAGATATAAAGGACTTGTCCCGGAGTCACAGCGAGTGTAGCCTGTACCCGGCCACCAGCACCGCCATAGCCATAATACATATATGCACGACCACCAGCGCCACCTGCCATATCTACCTTAAGATAATTAACACCTGAAGGAACTGTATATGTTTGTACACCACCTGTTGATAAGAATACGACCTCATCTGCAGATGTTACAGGGGTAAGAGCTATAGCACCGTTACCTCCGTTAACACCCATATAGCATTGAAACCCTTTTACCAAAGTCGGATCGGCCCATGAAGAGCCGCCGCCACCGCTACCATAGTAGCCGCCACCACCGCCATAATAGCCGCCGCCGCCGCCGCCGCCATAGCCACCTGCGTAGCCACCTACTCCTAAGCTACCCGCTGCTGCTGAAGAACTAGCAGTACCCGCAGCACCGCCGCTTGTCTGCGTAGCACCGCCACCACCGTAAGCAGGGTATTCGCCTCCGCCTGACATACCGTTCTCACCTGTCAATCCACCACCTGGCGCTCCGATCTCGTAATAACCACTACCGTAGTTATATCCAGCACCACCGCCGCCACCGGCAACAACCACACGGTTGGAAAGCGCAGTACCTCCGACACGAATGTCAGTAGCACCACCACCGCCACTACCATAACCACTTGAGTTAGCGCCACCGCCATTGTATCCACCGGAAGAACAACAGGTTGATGCACCTAAACTCGGGCTCGTACCACCTACGAAGATGTTAAGGATCGTACCCGGAGTAACCGCGATCACTCCGCGAATCCTGCCACCCTTGCCGCCGGGGTTGTAGTAACCGGCACCGGCACCCGCAGCAGTACCATCAAATTGCAGAAAGGTCACACCCGACGGCACCTGGTAGGTTTGTACAGCGCCCGTGTACGAGAATGATGTTGTCTGAGCAAAGCTCGTATTCCACCCTAATAAGATCGCGGCAAGGAGGAATAACCTTGTAATGTAGATTGGCTTCATATAGGACTACTTTAAAAAACTAATTTTAAAAAAGAGAGAACAACAAATAAACTTTCTATTATTTTTCTTAAGCTACTTACTTAGTATTTCAAACTATTGTCCGGATACAATTTAAGAGGCATAACCTTCAAAAAAATCATGAGTGCATCCCAACAACAACCAGATATACTCAATCCCGAACAAACAATAAACTCAATTATTCTAACGACCTAAAACCCTTGCTGACAGCCTTTTTTGTACTTCTAAGAAAATCAAAAATGATAGATAGGCCCTATAGGAGATATGATCACGTTCAATCGTTCTGATTCATTAATAAACCAAAAAGTATAAACCGTAACTTCATAAAAGTAACCATTCCACATTTAACTCAAAGAACAAAAAATGTTAACAGATTGTTAATGTTGATAAGGTGTTGAGAAACTATTGTTAAAGTACTATAACTGAATTACAATGCATTACGGCATAGGCTTTAACAATAACACAGAAAACAAGCCAGGTAAAGCTTCTATAGATACACCGAAAAGACTTATGCTGACATAAGTACTACATGGCAGTTATATATTAGAAAACAACCGGGAGGCCATGAGCCTTTCTATAGCTGATAATAGGCTTATATGGACCAAACTTATGTTGCAGCTCTGAAAAGGTATCGATGAAGGGTCCTGTACCATAGTCAATAGCCTTAGCTTTAGGATCAGGATAATCTGGTACTTCTTTATTTTTCTTTTCAGGCCGTGGGTGGATGCGGTCGTCATTTATGAATGCCGCTACATCCATACACTGTTCATCCGAGAGAAAGGGCTTACTCCAGAAAGCTTTCTTATCGGGCATATTTGCTTTGATGAATCTTGCCACTTTCACTACCCTGTGCGGGCTCGATCCTTTTTGGTAAGAAGATGGGCCCCACAGCGGCGGATAGATATAAGTAGAAGAATCAGCATTCCACTTTCCTTCCCCATTCACACCATGGCATGTACTACAGTTCTCCGCGAATATTACTGCCCCCTTCTTCGGATCAGCCGCACGTTCAGGATATTCTATCTCCAACGATTCATCACCTCTTACGTGGTGCCCTACGGCAACATTGGTTGATATCCATTTTATGTAACAGGCGATCGCAACCATTTCATTGCAATCAAGCGGCATGGGAGTGCCGCTGTGCGGCCTTTCTATACAATTGTTTATTCTCTGCTCCAGAGTGAGTATCTGGTCTTCTCTGCCTCTGTATTGAGGGTAACGGGGGTATGTACTGAAGAAGTTAAACCCGAACGGCCTGGTGCCACCATCCAGATGACAATTGGTACAGTTCATTTTATTGCCGAGATATTTTCCTTTAGTGCCGTTCGGGCCCAGATAATATGCTGTATTCATCACCAAATCACGCCCGTAGCGAACCATGTCGCCAAATTTATCGTGCGGAATGGTACTGGTATCCGGTGCTTTGAATACGGAAGTATCATTTGCCTCAGAAGATTCTTTCTTTACGGTGCTGGTATTATCGCATGCTGCAAGAAAAAAGGCGAGGAATATTGCGATTACTACGGGGACATTAAGGTTATACTGCTTCATCTTTTCGAGTCTTAAATAGCTGATCTCTGTTTTTTGATACGCGGGCTTGCCGTTAATACAAAAATAATGAAATAGAAAGGATTTTAGCTTCAGTACAAACAAAGAAAAAGGGGTAGCAAATGCTACCCCTTGAAATATTACTGAAAAGGAATTGACGATTACCCCGCCATGTTAAGGTGCATTACTGCACGCCTGTTCTTGGCACGTCCTTCCGGCGTATTATTAGTGTCCGCAGGGTGTTTGCTGCCATTACCTATTACCTTGATCCTGTTAGCTTTAACGCCCATCTTGATCAGCTTAGCCTTAACTGCGTTCGCGCGCCTTAAAGAAAGCTTCTTGTTGTAGACTGGCTTGCCGGTAATGTCTGTATACCCATCCACAATAACATAAGATTCCTTGTCTTCATTCAGCCTTCTTACAGCTTCTTCAAGCACAGGGTAAGAAACTGTCTGTATCTCCGTCTTATTTACTTCGAACAGGATCGGAGTAGATATCTTAACTGTTTCAGGTTGTGCTGGCGGTGGAGGAACAGGGCATCCGTGATTTGATTCAGGGCCAGGCTCACCAGGACATGCATCTTCATTGTCAGGTACACCGTCACCGTCTGTATCAGGGCAGCCATGATACTTAGCAACACCTGGTTTATCAGGACAAGCGTCTTCCTTATCAGGGATACCATCACCATCCTTATCAGGGCAACCATTGAATTTAGCTATACCCGGTACGAAAGGACAAGCATCATCCTTATCTGCGATACCATCACCATCGGAATCAGGACAACCATGGAACTTCAAAGTACCGGGAACTGTAACGCAGGAATCTTCCATATCAGTGATACCATCACCATCCTGGTCAGGACAACCAAACATCTGTACAACACCTGGAACCGTAGGACACTTATCAGTCTTATCAGGTACGCCATCATGGTCTGTATCTTTTGGCTTACCAAACAGGAAGCGGATACCGGCATTTACTCCGTATGACTGGAAGTTATTTGATTTTACATTGTTCAGCACAGAGCTATAATCGCCGGCCTTATTAGTAACCTGGTACGCGGTGTTCGCGTCATTCATGAAAGGCTGATAGATGTAATAAACTCCGAGGTTAAGAGCAAAGTTGTCCGAGCAATAGAAATTAAGCGAAGGCTGTAACAACAGGCCAACCGATCCTTTTTTGTAGGATACGTTACCTGATGGATTGTTTGGTGTAACACCAAGGCCCACATTATAACCGTTGCTACGCAACGCATTGAACCAGTCACCTACAGTAGCATACTTTGTTCCGGTATTAAAACCACCCTTGGTCAGCAGTACATCATTAGCTGCAGGCACAGGGCTGTTATCGTAGTTTGTATGCGATACTTTGCCATTGGCATCGTATGTGTAGTTATAGATCGCTTCGTAGTCGAAGGTTGTGTTTCCGGATGTATATGCGTTCTTGATCTGAACATTGAACAAAGCGCCGGCATCTGCTGTGAAACCCCACCTTTTAGAGAAGCGTTTCTTATACTTCAGCACTACCGGAATATTCATGTTTGTGATCTTCACAGATTCCTGCAATGTTCCGTTAGAGCTGATGATCTGCCTGTAAACGTCATTCCTTGCATCTGTCGCCTGGTACTCGATATGCAACGGATAAGACGTCGCCAGGTCACCCTGCTGGTGCAAATACATAAAGCCGGCACCGATACCAAAATGGCGCTTGTGCCCGAAGAAGAAACCCAACTGCGCATCAAAACCATAAGACATGCCATTGCTGAATTTCAACTTGCCGCCGTCGCTGTAGTTTGATGCTCCGGAGATAACATTGTTGTAATGAGACATCAGGTCGTGTGTCTGAATGTCTTGTGTTAAAACACCGCCAAGAGCGTTTACATCAATTACCCATCTCTGCAATAAGCTATCATGAGTATAAGATTTCTTTACCGGCATTTCTGGTGCGCCCGGAGTTTGTGCATTTACGTTAGCAGCTCCTGAAGCGGCGAGAAATAAGAAAAATAATTTTTTCATGTAAGCGGTTTTAATTTTGAGATTTTTAATTTTTAATAAACTTAGCATTAGCGATCTTAACTCCGTTATGGTAGCAATCTACAAGGTAGCAACCAGCAGGAAGTTCACCTACGTTGAATGTAGCTCTGCGGTCTGTAATTGTTGCCTGGCTTACTTTCTGGCCCAGCAGATTTACCAACTCAACCTGAACATCCCCGGTCAATGTAGCATTTAATTCAACATTAACTGTGCTGCTTGCAGGGTTAGGGAATACTTTCATTGCTGTAACATCCGTATTGATATTGGTAACTCCTGTTGGCCTGTTGTAGTATGTTTTCTGCATACAACCATTGTGCTTTGTCATTACCCAGAAATTCTGGTAAACAAAGTCAGGCGCATTGTTCAGGTATACCTGGTTAACTTCACCTTGAAACAAAGTAGAATCCAAAGTGATCGCGTCGTCATAACCCCACTGATAACTATCTACTTCATTCTGCAGGCAAAGGAACTGTCCGTTATAATAAAGAACCTGTGGATTTTCAGAAACTGAAGAACTTACAGTTACGTTGAACGTATCAGCATTCTGACAGCTTGTGGCGTTTATTGAAGAGGTAACGATCACCTTCGCCTCACCAGGAGTGTTGAAGGTAACAAGCGCGTTCTGCCTGCTCTTGCCTGTTGCCATAATGTTTGCATTGATAGCGCTCCATATATAAGATGTACCTGCGGGTGGCTCACTTGCAGTGCCTATATTCTGATACTGCGTATTAGAGCAAGCATTCGAAGGAGGCAATACGGCCAGAACAGGAGCATCCGGAGCCGGATTCACCTTAACAACGATATTCTGCTTATGAGGACATACGCCGTTAACTGTTACGGTAAATGTATAAACAACATTAACCGCAGAAGTAGTGCTGTCTGTCAGCATTTCATTGATATTGCCTGAACCTGAACCTGAAACAGGAGCTATTCCTGATACCTTACCATGAGACCATGTGTAAGCGGTAGCCGGTGTGTTGCTCGTTGGTGTATAAGCAAAGTTTGTACCGCTACATGTAACAGGAGTAAGCGAAGAAGACAGCTTTGGTGTCGGATGAACAAGAACAACCACACTATCAGGTGAATACGTACAACCATTCGCCGTCAACGTGTAGACATACACTACATTCAGGTTGAAGTTAGTTGTATTGATAAGCTGTTCGTTAGGGTTACCGATACCACTTCCCGCTGCTACATCTATACCAGGAACATAGGCGCGGCTCCATGCAAATGCTGAACCTGCAGTTGCGCTCGTTGGCGGGTAGTTAAATGGCAGGCTGTCGCACTGTGCCAGTTTGTGAGCGCTGTTGAGCTTTGGAAGAGGTTTTACAGCCACAGTAACTTTCTGGGTATTCTTACATCCGCTGAATGTAAGTGTATCGATGTAAATAACATTGATCGGATCCGGTGTAGTATTTACCAGTGTTTCTTTTATTGAATCAGTAGCGGCACTGTTTGCAGGATTACTGATACCTGTCAGCGCTGCACGGCTCCACGCAAAAGTCGTACCGATTGTAGCACTTGTAGATTTGTAGCTAAACAACTCACCGCTACATTTTGCAGAAGGCGTTGTTGTACTTGACAACTTAGGAAGAGGATTTACAGTAAGATTCACGAACTCCGTACTGCTGCAACCATTTGCTAATGACGTAACAGAATAAGGAACATTTACAGGATAGGTGGCTGTATTCACAAGCGTATCTGCTATTGAGTCTGCACCAGAAATAGCAGGATTGCTGATCTCAATGATAGATGGTCTGCTCCATGTGAATGAAGTTCCCGGAGTTGCACTTGTAGGCACATACTTGAACGGTGTGCTGTCACAAACTGCCGAAGGAGACAAAGTAGATGTAAGTGTCGGATCGGGCTTGATCGTAACCACCACATCTTGTGTATTTGAACATGCATTAAGAATGATATTGTAATTATAAGTAACAACAACCGGTAAAGCGGTAGTGTCGTTCAGGTATTCAAGAGGGTTGAATGAGTTTGTAGCACCCGCATTTGAGATACCATACACAGGGTTACGATTCCATTGGAATGTTACACCCGGAGTAGAACTGGTAGGCACATAGCTGAACATAGTGCTTTCGCAAATGTCTGCCGGTGTGAGTGAGCTGGTAAGTAATAATTTAGGATTAACAGTTGCCGTTACTGTTTGAGTGTTCACGCAACCATTCGCAGAGAGCGTATACACATAATCAACCATTACAGGAACAGCAGAAGGAGCAACAGTGGTGTTCTTCAGATATTCACTGATAGCTCCTGTATTAGCAGCAGGTCCGTTAAGGATATCAGGATTTGAAGCGCGGCTCCAACCAAAGGAAGTACCGGAAGTAAGGCTGTTTGGCACGTAATTTAATAGCGCACTGTCACACACCTCAGTAGGTGCCAGTGTCGTGCTCAACATAGGGGTAGGATATACTGTATCAACAAATGTGATCGGTGTACCGATACAGTTGTTAGCCTCAGGCGTTACTGTAATATTGCCCGTAATTGTTGATGTACCGATATTAGTAGCAGTAAATGACAATATATTGGTATTGCCGGTACTTGCCAGACCGATATTGGTATTGCTGTTTACCCAGGTATAAGTAGTTCCGGAAACGTTAGAAGAAAAAACGTCAGCAGCAGTTGATGCATTGTTACAACGAGCCTGACCTCCTGTTGATGTCATAACATCCGGAGTAGGGTTAATGGTCATTAAAAGTTGAACAGGATCTCCTGCACACGTGTTAGCCGTTGGAGTTACCGTGATCGTAGCAGTTACTATAGCAAATGAACCATTCATCGCAGTGAATGCCGGAATATCTCCTGAACCAGACGCTACCAGACCTATAGAAGGATGCGAGTTTGTCCAGTTGAAAGTAGTCATCGGTATAGAACCAAGGAAGTATGCAGAATCAGTCATTGTCGCATTACACTTGATCTGATCGCTGGAGGCTGTCACATCCGGTTTAGGATTAACAGTAACATTGATAGTATCATAAGCAAAACCTCCGTTACCGTCGTTCACTTCAATAACGAATTGGTCTACTCCGTTGAAACCGCTTGCAGGTGTATATGTCAATGATGATGTTGATACAACACCCCCGTTTGATGTAGCAGTACTGTTGAAACCGGAAAGTAATCCATTAGATGGACCGGAGTAGATTGACCACGTTTCAGTCTGCCCGTTATCCCCGTCATTTACATCCATAATAGAGGAAAAATCGTAAGCACCGGCATCCTGGCAAACTGTTATGGATTGTTGTGTAGCATTTACAAAATACGGTGCGATATCTTCAATAATAGTTACAAGACCATCGCCCATATTTCCTGTATACATGGTTTGGTTAGTACCGGATACGTAAGATCCGCCGCCACCGCCGCCGGGATAGTAACCTCCGTTCGAGCCACCAGCTCCTCCGGAGTAGCCGCCGCCGCCGCCGCCGCCATTACCGCCGGCTCCGCCGCCGCCAAAACCACCATAAGACAATCCGCCGGAATAATAGGAGAATATACAGTTGTCAACATTATTTGTTGTGCCTCCCGCTCCTCCGTTCACAAAGGCTTTACCCATACTAGGTATCTGGCCTAAACCATCCGTAAGCAATCCGCCACCACTATGTCCAACTCCGCCGCAACCAGCAAAACCGTCAACACCTTCGTCACCGCCATTACCGGAAGTGCCACCCATTTCACCATATAGCCCCAAGCTGCCGGCATTATTAGACACCTGACCGTCCTGACCCGGACTATTAGAGATACCAGCGCCGCCGCCACCGCCGGCGATGATCACCGGGGCATCGCCGATCGTTGTTACAAACGATCCGCCACCACCACCAAATCCGTAGATATTGTACCCGTTTCCTGTCTGGCCTTCCTGACCAACAAGTACTTTAAGCACATCACCTGGTGTCACAGCAACCTGTCCACCGACAATTGCTCCATTTCCACCAACGCCGGCTCCACCACCACCCTGGGCGCCCTTAGCCGTTATGTAAACAGAAGTAACACCGGCAGGTACGGTGTATTGTACAATACCTCCAGTATAGCTAAAGGTATTTACCTGGGAATAGGCATTAATTTTTAGCCCTAAAACAGCAGCAACAAAAATTAATACTTGTGATACGTAGACGAGTCGTTTCATGATCAGTCTGTTTAAGTTGTATTTTAATCTGGATTTTATTCCGTTTGCAAAAATTTATTATAGATATTGATTAAACAAGTGTATTTGATTAACAAGATGTTACTTTTTCCCACTCACTTGTCTGATCCCCGAGGCAAGACCCTGTTTCAGGGCACAAAATTAGGGTAAAAAAGTCAACTATTGACTTTAAGAAAAATTTTTTGAAAAAAAAGTATTCGCTTTTTTCAGCAGTGTATTACGATGAGCTTATTTAACGATGATCTCGCTCCCTCTGAGGTATGGCAATACCGGATGAAGGTCGGGCATTACGCAGTATTCCATATCACTTTGCAGCCCAAATCCTGAGAGCCGGCGATAATGAGAACTATCCTTAAGAAATTCAATGAAATTTGCACCGCCTGACGACCGGTACAGATGTCTTGACGCTCTTGCAGCATCACAATTTACCTCAAATGCATGTGCAATCCTATCAACTACCGCACCGGCAAACAATGTGTCTTCCAGGTTGAATTTATCTTTCCATGAAGCACAGCCAAGCAATACTTTTTTATCCCTGGACAACAGATAATTACAGATTGCAGTAAGATTAAGGAATGAACCAATGATGATCTCTGATGCATCATTAACCATATGCAGCAGCCTTGTACCATTGGTTGTAGTTAGAATAAGCGTCTTCCCCCCTACAAATTCGGTTGGATACTCCAGCGGTGAATTGCCATGTTGCAACCCCGCCGCTACTTTGCCGTCGCGTTCACCGGCCGTAATACTGCCCGGAATATTTTCGCCAAGAGAAATACATTCAGCCACGGACGCTACAGGGATAATACACTTTGCTCCGTTATGCAACGCTGCAGTGATGGTAGAAGTAGCCCGGAAAATGTCAATGATCACAACTATTGCGTCAGTAGTGTCGTACAAATGCAGGAGCGCGGGAGAAAGGCACACCTCTAAATTCGGTTTGGCAAACTCTATCATTCAAAATTCATTATAAAGCCCCCGAGAAGGTCGGGGGCTTTAAGTTATTTATATTATCGAAGGTCTATTAATAAACCCACATGTCATGTTCCTTGTTGAATATCTCTTCTTGAGTATGCTGACTTTCATAAAGAGATTCCATAGGACTAAGATTTGTCTTGAAATCCTGGCCAAAAGCATTGCTCACCTTCAGCACACGGCTGGAGAACTGGCGGCTTTCAAAATACTCATCCCATGTATAACGTGCAACATCATTCTGAGGATTGAACACCTCATATTGCGCAAGAAGATCACGGATATCCGGGTAATACAACCAGAACATAGCCTGCGGACCACGGTAAACACCATCATCACCATATACATCTTTAACAGGAGCAAGACCACATATTCTTACAACCATCTGTCCCTGGTTACGATCAAATATCCAGTCTTCTTTCAGGCGGTATTTCGTGATCGTTTCAGGTTGGAAATCTTTCTTGATGATCTTAGTAGTTTCCTGCCCGGAGATTGGATCCACCATCACTGTAGTATCTACTTTACCTGCAATGGTTTCCATGATATCATCCTTGGTCATTACTGTAGTAAAGTTATCATCGAAGGTCTTATATGCCTTGATCTTCCCTTTCTTCAGTGCATCCAGCAGAATTTCTATGAACATACCACCGCCGGTATTTTCATCACCTACGTAGCGAAATCCTACGTTTTGTTTCTCACGGGTGTCTATCTCACGCCATACACGCTTCTTCCAGAGGATATCTGTTTCGCGGATGTACTGCCACGGAATAGGCCTGCTGTAATGCTGTATATGATCCCATGCTCCGTTAGGGGTCTTTGAAGGCTCCCAACCTTCCTTGTACATAGAGTTAGCACCACCCGGCACCGAAGGATCGGTGGTACCGGTCTGGGCCAAAGCACCTGTTGCAAGAAATAACATCAGAGCTGCAGTTGTCAACTTAAAAGAATGTTGGATCGTCATATCCTACTATTTTATTCTGAATTCAATTAGTTTAACGAAAAGAATAACGATGGTAATGTCCTTTGCTGTCCGTCAGGACCTATGGCCTTAATTTCTTCAATAACCACTTTATCACCTGCCTTAGCCCTTGCCATCGATTTAACAATGTTCGGGTTTTCTCCTGCACCCTGCAGGCGGCAGCCGGCACGGTTTGTGATCACAAAAGGTCCTTCAAGGTCGCGACCTTTGGGAATCAGCGTGTAAGAGAATGAAGTGATCAGGAACTTAGCATCAAATTCAAAGTTATTCAGTACTGCCGCAGGCGCTATCTGAGCCCTGAACACTGCTGCAGGCATAGCACCACCGCCCTTGCCACCAAGCTGAGGTATCGGGTCAGGAATACGTTTTACACGTACAACCATCCCGCCTACTTTCTTCACACCTTCTGCAGTCTTTGCATTGATAGACACGTCCACTGTACCGGGTTTCGAAACATTAATAACATAATGACCTTTTTCTCCCTTAATAGTTGCATCGGGAATTCCGAGAGATACATCCTCCACAGAATAACCTGCAGCAGCAACAGTTACAGGGTTATCAACACCAATATAGAATACGTTCATTTTGTCAAGCTGCATAGAGGCACCGGTCGTACCAACTGTATAGTTGAACTCCCAGTTTCTTACGATCGGATTGTTTGGATCGGCAGTCGCAAGTTTAATTTGACCCTTTACTGTCTGAAGGCCTGTACCGTTAGCTACAGTTTCCCATGGAACTACACCCGCCACAACATCCTTCTTTTGTCCACCACCCTGGGTGATAACAACTTCAGGTTTGTTACTTTTATTGAATGCCGCAAGAAGGATAGACGCTTCGATCTTTTGACCCTGCAGCGCATAGCTGGTCTTAGGAACCGCAACCGCAGCAATAGTATCAAACTTGATCTCTTTCAAGTGAGCTTCTTCATAAAGCTTTGAAATTACGAGGGCCTCACTGCTACGCACGTCATTCTGAAATTTTGCAAACATCGCCAAGGCAGCAACTGCAGGCATGTGCTCAAAATAACCTCTGTTCCAGTCACCCTTAGGGTTGTTCTCACTCTTTGGAGGATTAGACACACGAAGTGGCATGATAGGACTGATGGAAGAAGAATCCTCAGGTCTTACCTGCTCCAGGTAGAACTTTCTCATATCGCCGATCTTCTTTCTCAGTTCATCACCACCTGCCTTTTCCACAAGTAGCAATGTGGTAGCATCGATGTTTTCAGGACTTTTCAGCTCACCATCAGGTAATCTGCCACCCGCTTCTGCAATGATCTTATCTTTCCACTGCTCCATGTACTTGATCATCTCGTCAGACTTCTTAACCACATCATCAGCTTTTTCACGGTAAGGCTTTACTTTCTCGGCCTGACCTGCCTGCTTCTCATTCTCCTTTATCTGCTCGTATACATCCTTGGTCTTCTTATCGATTGCCAGGTTAGAATCATTAATACCTGTTGCAAGCACCTTGAAAGCGTTGATGATCTCATTCGACACGTTAAGCGCCAAAAGAGCGGTCAACACCAGGTACATCAGGTTGATCATGATCTGCCGCGGCTCCTTAGGTATAGACATTATTCAGCTTTTACTATTAAAAGTTATTGTTTCGTTTTACTGATATATTGATATTAGCGACCCTGCATAGCAGACAACATATTACCGTATATATTGTTGAGCGTAGTGAGGTTCTTAGCCAACAGACCGATCTGCTCCTTGGCATTGTTGGCATCAGTAGCACTCGTTGCCATTGCTTCTGAAGCGTTAACCAGGTTGCTGTAGAATTTGTTCATAGCCTTCAAATGGTTGTTGGCATCAGACAGTTCTACTTCATATATTTGGTTAAGAGTTCCAAGGTTCCTTGACAGAACTACTACCTGATCGTGGAACTTAGCTGTATCGTCAGCAGCAGCATTGAAAGCACTCATCGTACGTGTAGCACCAACGAATGTATCCTTCATCTGTCCGAGAGCGTCAGCCGCATCGCGTGCGCTCTGAGAATAAGCTCCTGTAGCAGAAGTAACTTCAGTGATATCCTTCATCTGCTCGACAGTTTGCCCAAAACGCTGGAAGTTATCGCTGAGACGCTTCAGGTTAGCAGGGTTGATCTGCGCATCTTCCATCATCTTATCAAGGCTCTTGGAAGAAGACTCTTTTTTAGCATGAGGATCAAGCTTGATACCCTTGCGATAAGCCTCAACTACAGGGCTTTCAGTGATATCCGGATAAAAGCGCTCCCAGTAATAATCATGGTGAGGTGGGAGCAAACCCAGCATCGCAAAGATGAACGCCTCGGTACACATACCGGAGGTCAGCATGATACTTGCTCCGGGCCAGTGCTGGATCTTGAACAGCGCACCCAAAAGTACCACAGAGGCTCCAAGACCAATGATCAGATTCTTAAGATATTTACCTTTATCGGTTTCAAAAAACAATGCTACTGGATTCATTTTTCAGATTTTTTCTTGCGTATTATTTATTAATAGGTTTTCCTTCGTAATTTTTTATTATCTCATCGGGCGGCGGTTGCTCAGAGCAGGGTTAACCTCTCTGTATATGCAACGGAATCCGATATAAGCCTTTGCAGTATCCATGAACTCAAAGTCACGTGTGCTAACCTGGAGAAAGTAAGAAACATCGCGCCAGCTTCCGCCACGCACTACCTTACGCCTCATCCATATAGGATCTCCCGGCTGAACATTATACAATATCATAGGATTGATATCTGCCTGCTGGCTGTAAGCACCACCATAATATGCTGACAGTGTCCATTCAGAAACATTACCGGACATGTTTTTCAAACCGTAGTCATTTGCCGCATACTTGTCAACAGGAACAGTGTAAAGACCACCATCTGCCGAATAATTTCCACGCTGTGGTTTGAAGTTAGCAAGGTAACAACCCTTCTTGTTGATGATGTATGGGCCACCCCAAGGATATGGAGCTTCGTTACGGCCACCGCGGGCAGCATATTCCCACTCCTGCTCTGTAGGAAGGCGGAACTCACTCTCAAAATATTGCTTAGCCTTCTCTCTGTCTGCGCGCCACATATTTGTACGCCAGTGACAGAACGCGTTACACTGTTTCCAGGTAACACCTACAACAGGATATTTGTTGAACCCCTGGAACCAGAAATACTGCATGGCTATCGGCTCATTATAAGAATAATTGAACTGGCGAACCCATACCGTTGTATCAGGATACGAAGGGATATCAAAGTTGTATGTATACTTCAACTGAGACTCTGTAGGATGCATCACTGAACTAGCGTAGTCAAACACGCTGTAATGATATACTAATTTGCTGGCGTCCAGCAGCTTCCTACCCCAACCAGACTGCTCAGCAGGCAGATACATAGCAGCAAGTTGATCCTGCAATTCAGGATCTTTCCAGTTGATATGTTTGCCCATATCCAGACGCTGAGTACCATCAGGATTATCCTTAAAGTTACCGAGAATGGTGTTAGCTATTGAGTCCCTTACATAGTTCGTGAACTGACGATATTCCTGGTTAGAAATTTCAGTAGCATCCATGTAAAAGCCTACCATCTGCACGGTGTGAATAGTCGCGTCATTTCTGCCGCGAATATCCTCGTCACTCGCACCCAGCTTGAATGTACCAGAAGGTACATAAACCATCCCGATCGGTAGAGGGGCCTTATAATTCAATCGCGTCTGATCACCAATCAATTGACCATTAGAACTCGGCTGCCCACAACTGGCTGCAAATGCCAGCAGTGCTAATGCAGAGACCTTCAGGGAAGTTTTTTTCATACTACTTTCTATTGTTTTTGCAATTTAGCAACTTAAAAAAATCAAAAAAACCTTCGTTCGACACAAAACCGAAGCACAATATTCAAAGTTTTTTCCAAAAATACAAGTTTCACAAAAAATTTGTTCCCCGTATAAAAACATTAAAAATTTGCTCCTATTGTTTACCGGAACGATTTTACTGCCGGTTTATCTGCTTTATTGCCTCTTTTACCTCCAAAACAGGGGCAAAACAGGCATTTTCAGTGCAAACAAATGTATAGTTTTTACTGTCACTGTACTTTCCTTTTAACAGTGGCACGTCAAATATTTCTTTTTTAAAAGTGATCAGAAAGACCTGTGGCACAAATGCCAAACGCACTTCTTCACTATTTTTCACAGCGGATTGCCCGGTAAAAAGAACCGTTTTTATACCCTGTATCATGCGTTGTATCAGAATTGCCCAATATCCAAAGGAATAGCTATACCTGGCAGTTGTCTCTGCAATAGCTGCCAACATTGTTCTGCCTCTTTCAAACCACTCTGTCCGTTCCATACACAACCCTAATATCAGCAGATTATTAGCCATTACTGCGTTAGCCGATGGCGTCGCACCATCATAAATATCTGTTTTCCGCACCGGAATATCTTGTTGGCGAGATGAAGTAAAATAGAAGTATGTATCACTGTTATCAAACTGCTCAATGACGGTCTCGCAAAGATCAGCGGCAGCCTTTATTAACTCATTGTTAGCGGAAACAGACGCTAGTTGCAGTTGCGCCTGCGCCAGGTAAGCAAGGTCATCAAGCTTTGGCGATATCCTGGCAACTCCGTTTTTATATGTATGCCGCCAGCCTTCGCTATTCATAAAACAGCGCTCCATAGCATTCATATGGGCTTCAGCAATTACCACATACTCGTTTGAATTTAAGACAGCAGCCGTGCGTGTCAATGCAATATTCATTAATGAATTCCACGAGAGCAGTGCTTTATCATCCGTGAGTGGCCTCTGTCTCTTGCTGCGAATCTCAAAAAGCTTGTTCTTAACCTCTGCAACTATTGCAACCACCTCTTCATTGCTCAGCTTATACTTTGCTGCTACATCTTCAATACTCATCGCAACATGAAGGATGTTCACGCCCTCCCAATTACCTCTATCGCTGATACCGAAATGGTCACGCAACAATTCGCAGTGCACACCTGCAACAGGTGCAAATTCTTCCCATGTCCATGTATAGAACTTCCCTTCAATACCCTCACTGTCAGCATCAAGCGCGCAATAATAAACGCCCGAGCTATCCTTCAGTTCCCGCTCAGCAAATCTGATCGTCTCTTCTATCACTTCTTTGTAACGCTCTTTGCCTGTAACGGCAAATGCGTCTGCCAGCGCGCAAATGATCAACGCATTGTCATACAGCATCTTCTCAAAATGCGGTACCAGCCAGTCTCTGTCGGTCGCGTACCTTGCAAAGCCACCGCCAAGCTGATCGTAGATACCTCCTTCTATCATCGCATCCAGGCTTCTCAATGCATGGCGAAGTGCATGCTCGTCCTTATAAAAGTGATGATACTCCAGCAAAAAGCTGATAGCCATTGTACCCGGGAATTTTGGAGCATTTCCAAATCCCCCCTTCTCAGTATCTGCTTGCTTCAATAAACTATCTGCAATGCTCTTAGGCACTTCGTCCGTTAGTTCCTTTTCTGCATTACCAAAGGTCTTTTCAGAAGCCTGCTTCAGATACTGGAGCATCTGTTTCGACTGCATATCTACTTCTTCCCGCTGCTCGCTCCATATCTCATTCATCCGTTGCAGCAGCTGCATCCACGAGGGCCTGTTATATGCTTGTCGTGGCGGATAGTAGGTACCTCCATAGAATGGAACACGGGCTGGCGTAACAAATACATTCAACGGCCATCCTCCACTACCGCTTATGGCCTGCACAGCGTCCATGTACATATGATCCACATCGGGATGCTCTTCCCTGTCCACTTTGATACAAACAAAATGCTCATTCATATACGCGGCAACCGATGCATCCTCAAAACTCTCCCGCTCCATAACATGACACCAGTGACACGCCGCATATCCAATACTAACGATAAGAGGCTTGTTATCTCTTTGCGCTATCTCAAATGCTTCATCGCCCCAGGGATACCAATCAACTGGATTGTGTGCATGTTGCAGCAAATAAGGGCTTTGTTCATTGATGAGTCTGTTGACCATTCGGTAAAGTTATACCCATCAATCAATATCCGGTAACTCCGGACAGAGAATCCCAAAAACTGATCAGTTATTTTTTGGCAGTTGCAAGAAAGTTATCAAGGGCGGAAACCATGGATGGCGCATTAGGCGCAGGTGCCTTTACATCCAGCCTCAGGCCGCTGTCTTCAACGGCTTTGGATGTGGTAGGTCCGAACGCACCAATATAAGTGCCGTTCTGGCTGAATTTAGGATCGTGTTCAAAAAGTGTCTGCACGCTCAATGGGCTGAAGAATACGATCATGTCGTGAGACGCCTTCATCACATCCTTGATGTCGTTAGATACCATGCGGTACAGCGTAGCCTCCGTGTATTTGATACTGTGCCTGATGAGATATTGTGCTATATCATTCTTCGCGCTGTCAGAGGTCGGAAGAATATATTTCTCGTTCTTGTGCTTGCCTATCACATCCAGCAAACCCGCAGAACTGCCATCTGCTGAAAAGAAAACTTTACGTTTACGATACAGTATGAATTTCTGGAGATATAGCGCGGTTGCCTCAGTGATACAGAAGTACTTCATATCCTGCGACACCTTTATTTTCAGCTCTTCGCATATTCTGAAGAAATGATCTACTGCGTATCGGCTGTTGAATATAATGGCCGTGTACTCTCCGATATCTACACGTTGTTTCCGGAAATCTTTACCGCTCAACCCCTCCACCCTGATGAATGGGTGAAAATCAAGCTTCAGATTGTATTTCTTCGCGAGGTCGAAATACGGTGACTTTTCTGTTTCAGGCCGTGGTTGTGTGATTAATATGCTGGCTACCTTAATTTCCTTCTTCGCAGAACCCTTCTTTTGTGTACTAACAACTTTGGCCATATACAGGGATTAACGGAGCTCCTTTGAGGCAATCTTTTTTATTGACTTTGAATTAATAAAACATTAATCCTTTTGCCAATAATTTCATCAAAACTGCCAGCGGCAATAATTCCGAGGCGCAAAGGTACATAAAAAAATGGAATTTGCTATATTGAAAGAACGACCCGAACACCTGCCACGACCTGAAATACCTGTTCAATAAAAGGATCCCTGCTGCAATAAATGACAATATCAGCACTTGCGACATCCATACCTGGTCTGCAAATGCCAGTATGATAATGAAAGGAATAAGCGTAACCCCTAACACCTTGTTTATCAGAAATACATTGAACAAGTAATGTTCGGTTATTCCCTCTACCCTGAATGCCCAACCACTGAAACGCACTGCGGCATATTTGGCCAGGTATATTAGCCCGGTGCCGGCTATAAGCATTATTATAAGCAGCGATGACGGTATGACGCCTGAGGGCCGGGGGGTAAAATACTTAACTACATAATATATGTATGCTCCTCCTGCAAACGCAAAAAAAACGTTCATCAACATGTTGGGCAATCCCGACCCCTGAAGCTGATCCTTTAGTTGCCGGTTACTGAGCGTCGGGTTCCAGAAGGCACGCCACAGATTTAAGAAATAACGGGTATCCACAAATCTTATGAGTCCCAGCATCAGGCACAAAAACAATAGCAGGTAGAAATCTGCGGTCTTTGAGACCATCACATGAGGAGTTTCAATATCACTAACTATATTGGTAGTAGCTACCATTGGATGTGTGGAGGGAAAACTGTCCAGCGCCATTGCTACGCTTTGTTTCACTACAAGGCTATCGGGAAATTCCATGATGCCATAGTTTGCATACATTATTTTCCCGCTGGTGTTCACACTCGCGATCATCAATAAAAATCCCAGAACAATTCCCGCAAACCTCATAATGAGCCACAAATTTAGATGTAAGCGCATAACTGCTGACATATAGTCCGCTTTACGCAATACTTTTTATCCACCAACACATGTGAATATCTGCGGTTTTTGACTTTCTTGGTCCGAGTTTCTACTTTTGACCACAGACGATGCTCGACAGCCTGTACAATAAATTTCGCCGGATAACCAGCAACCAGCTATATTTTCCGGAAATAGATGGCATACGCTTCGTTGCCATATTACTGGTCGTACTGTTCCATATACATGGCTATTTTATCGCCAAGACACAGATCAGCTTTACAGATTCCCCTGACCGATACAACTTGCTTAATACATTGATGGAAAATGGAGACCGCGGTGTGGAGCTTTTCTTCGTATTGAGCGGATTCATCCTTTGCCTTCCTTTCGCATACCAATACTTAAAAGACGGTAAAAAGGTACAGTTAAAAAAATATTACCTGCGTCGTGTCACACGGCTGGAACCCCCATATTTTATCGCCATGACGGCTATTTTCGTCATGCACCTGATCTTACATACATATCCTGCAGGGGTTGTTATACCCAGTTGGCTGGCTTCCCTGGTATACCTTCATGGGATTATTTATCATCATACCCCCTTGCTCACCGTGGTGGCGTGGTCACTGGAGATAGAGATACAATTCTATCTTCTGGCCCCGTTCTTATTCCGTGTATTGTCTTGGAACAAGACCAGCCGCAGGGTGATGCTCGTTTCCTCGATAGCTGGCTTTGTTTGTTTGCAGTACATTTTCCCACCTTCTTTTTCGAGCATATATGGGTTCGTTCAGTATTTCCTTACCGGCATATTACTTGCCGATCTTTATGTGTCTGATACAGCAACCCGCCTTTTTCAAAAGAAATGGACATCAGTTTTATCTGTCGTTACCCTTATCGCTGTGGTTTATCTACCCTTCAAGGGTCGGGACACAAATAGCGAGCTACGCCTTCTTCTGAGGATCATCTTTCCGTTCCTTGTCGGGCTTTTTTATTACTCTGTATTGAAGAATAGCTTTATCAAGTCCCTGTTTAGCTATAAGTTCATCCCTATCATTGGGGGCATGTGCTATACTATTTATCTTTTACACTATACTATAATATCTTTTCTCGGCCGTTTTACAATTCCTGTTCAGTTAACACAATACTACCTGCCCAATTTACTGCTGCAGGTAGTATTGCTGGGAGCCGCTATTACTTTGGTCTCAGCTATTTATTATTATTATGTAGAACGCCCGTTCATGTCCAGCAAATGGCTGGATATGCTGATGAAAAAAGACAGAAGCACCCCCCGGGCACAATCCGAAAACCGGTAGCTGCAACTGCCCGGTTTTTTATTTTACCCCGGAGCGATTTCGATTTATTTTGTACCTTTGTTCGACCGCAACAGCTACCCCACTTATTTATTGTAATGTATAAGCTGCGCACCGGTCTTTCAAAACAGGAGCGTTATGACAAAATATATATTTGTAACAGGTGGTGTTACTTCATCGTTAGGAAAGGGCATTATTGCCGCGTCGCTGGCAAAACTATTACAGGCCCGTGGATTCAGAACCACCATTCAGAAATTTGACCCTTATATCAATGTAGATCCCGGCACTTTGAATCCGTATGAACACGGAGAGTGTTATGTGACCGAGGATGGTGCCGAGACCGATCTCGATCTTGGTCACTATGAGCGTTACCTGAATACTTTTACTTCCCAGGCAAACAACGTTACGACAGGCCGCATCTATCAGTATGTCATAAACAAGGAGCGTGAAGGCGCGTTCCTCGGCAAAACGGTACAGGTGATACCGCATATCACAGATGAGATCAAACGTAGGATTCAATTGCTCGGCGAGAATGACCAGTTCGACATAGTTATTACTGAGCTCGGAGGCACGGTCGGCGACATTGAATCTCTTCCTTATATCGAAGCGGTACGCCAGTTGAAGTGGGAAATGGGAAACGAGAATTGCCTTGTCGTACACCTTACCCTCATACCTTATCTGAAGGCAGCAAAAGAGCTAAAGACCAAGCCTACTCAGCACTCTGTAAAGATGATGAGCGAACACGGACTTCTACCCGATGTACTTGTCTGTCGTACAGAAGAGCCGCTGAACAAAGACATAAAACGTAAAATAGCATTGTTCTGCAACGTTACGCAGGATGCAGTGATCGAAGCGCTTGACGCTGACACGATCTATGGAGTACCCCTGGAGATGATGCGGGAGAAACTGGACGTCATCTGCCTCGAGAAACTGGAAATGCCGATGGGTAAAGAACCAGACATGGCAAAATGGAAGGAATTCCTGAATAAACTGCGCTACCCAAAGAGCAAGGTCACTATTGGCCTCATCGGCAAGTATGTGGAGCTGCAGGATGCCTACAAGTCCATACTCGAGGCCCTGATACATGCGGGTGCCATGAATGAATGCAAGGTTGAGGTGCGCAACATTCACTCCGAATACCTGACCAAGGATAACGCCAGGGATAATCTGCAGACACTTGATGCGATACTGGTAGCTCCGGGATTCGGCAGCCGCGGCATTGAAGGCAAGATAGATGCTATTCGTTATGCCCGCGTCAACAATATCCCATTCTTCGGTATTTGCCTGGGTATGCAGATGGCGTGTGTAGAATTTGCCCGCAATGTATTGAACATACCTAAAGCTCACTCTACTGAGATGGACCCTGATACAGACCAGGGTGTGATCTGTATGATGGAAGAACAAAAGAACATCACGCAGATGGGCGGCACCATGCGCCTCGGCAGCTATGAATGTGAATTAAGAGAGGGCTGCAACACTGCGGCAATTTACAACAGCACCCATATCAGTGAGCGCCACCGCCATCGTTATGAATTTAACAACCAGTATCTTGAGGCGTTCGAGAATGCGGGCATGGTGCCCGTAGGCAAGAACCCCAAGACCAATCTCATAGAGATAGTAGAATTGAAGAACCATCCGTTCTATGTTGGCGTGCAGTTCCACCCGGAGTACAAAAGTACTGTTGAAAATCCGCACCCGCTGTTCGTAGCATTTGTAAGAGCAGCCAAGAATGCTCACGAACAAAGGAACGGCTTTACTAAACGTCCTTTCGAAAAGAGTGTATCACAGTAACAATATTTGTTCCTTATCATGAGAAATGACCGCATATGCGGTCATTTCTCATGATTGTATTCCGGCTGTTTTTATGCCAGGTTTATTCTTTTGATGTCTGCACCTAGTGCATTCAGGCGGTCGTCAATAGCCTCGTAGCCCCTGTCTATCTGGTGAATGTTCTGGATGATGCTCTTTCCGGAAGCAGACAATGCGGCAATAAGCAACGCAACGCCCGCGCGAATATCTGGCGAAACCATATTAATACCCCTCAATGGCATCTGCCTGTCCAACCCTATCACCACTGCGCGGTGCGGATCGCACAATACGATCTGCGCGCCCATCTCTATCAGCTTATCCACAAAGAAGAGGCGGCTCTCAAACATCTTCTGATGCACCAGCACCGTACCCTTGGCCTGTGTTGCGAGTACAAGAACTATGCTCAACAGGTCAGGAGTGAGCCCGGGCCATGGATGATCGTACACAGTGAGTATGGAGCCATCTATGAACTTCTGTATCCGGTAATGCTCCTGCGCGGGTATGTGAATATCATCTCCCTTTATAGAAAGCTCTATGCCCAGGTGTTGAAATGTTTCCGGGATGATACCTAGGTAGGCTGCATCTGTATTCTTAATAGTAAGTTCGCTTTGTGTCATTGCCGCAAGCCCGATAAAGGACCCTACTTCAATCATATCGGCCAGCAACCTGTGCTCGCAGCCCCGCAATTTGGTCACACCTTCTATGGTCAGCAGGTTGGTAGCCAGGCCGGTGATATTTGCCCCCATGCTGATAAGCATCCGGCAAAGCTGTTGTATATATGGCTCACAGGCTGCATTATAGATAGTAGTAGTCCCCTCGGCCATACTCGCCGCCATGATAAGATTAGCCGTTCCGGTAATGGACGGCTCTTCCATCAGTATATGGGTACCACGTAGCATTGGGGTATCCAGGCTGAACATCTGGTTATCTATGTCGTAGGTAAAGTCCACGCCCAGTTTCTCAAACCCCCTGATATGTGTATCAAGCCTGCGGCGCCCTATCTTATCGCCTCCGGGCTGCGGAATGAATGCTCGTCTGAAACGGGCAAGCAGTGGTCCCGCCAGCATCACCGTGCCGCGTAGTTTGCCTGATTTCTTCTTGAATGCGTGTGTGGTAAAATAGTCGGGGTCTATATTATCGGCCTGCAACACTACTGTGTTCTTGGCGGGCCGCTCTATTTTCACGCCCATTTCTGCCAGTAGTTCCAGCAATGTGTTTACATCAATGATATCAGGAACATTGGTGAGCGTTACCTTTTCATCGGTAAGCAAGGCAGCGCAGATCACCTGCAATGCCTCATTCTTTGCACCCTGCGGTGTAATGTCTCCATGTAACGGTTTGCCGCCGCGGATCTCGAAAGCGTTCATATCAACTGGTTATCCCTGTTTGTTCTTATTCTTGAATTTCCTGTTCTTTCCATAACCATTACCGCCAAAGTTCCCGTTGCGTTGTCCGCCGCCCTGGTTTCCTTTGAAGTTGCGGTTGTTATTATTGTTCCGCTGCTTGAAGTTATTTCTGCTGTTGTTGTTGCTGTTGGTATCAAAATGAACACGGAATCCGCCCGGCTCGTATTTCAGCGCGCCGCCTGATATCTCCGCCAGTTCATTCTTGATCATATCGTCATGTACCGGCTCCTTATGCCAGTTGGCATAGGCCAGCTTCATGTAGTAGCCAATAGCCTGTGTAAGGCCGCTCTTTGTTTCTTCGTTCTGCTCGTTTATAGCCCGGTCCAGCAACACCTGGATATTCTTACCGAGGTGCCTGTGACTGAAACTGACTTGCGGATATTCCAGTACCTGCGGTTTCGCAAAAACCACTTCCGGCTCCGGGCACGGATAAGGAGAGTCCACATCAAGGTTGAAGCCGGTCATCTGGTACAGGTGATCCCACAGCTTATGTTTGTAGTCTTCAATTGTTTTCAGATGGGGGTTCAGTGTCCCCATCAGTTCTATGATGATCTCCGCCTGTTTCAGGCGCTTTTCCCTGTCGTCCACAGTCAGCAGGTACTCGATCATTTTCTGCACATTACGCCCGTATTCAGGCATAAGCAGCTTGCTACGCGTTGTATTGTATTCCATTAAGTTTCTAAAATGCTAAAGAAATATGTACTTGATATGCTAAAGACATCGGGCTCTTACGTCAACCGATAAAGCAAAGCAAATATAGGGTAAAATGATAAATAAACGCCTGCGCACAGCCTTTTATTCAATAACAACTGTCTTTTGATCCCATATTTTGCCTGAATTGTCGTGCAGCTTTACCAGGTACCCACCCTTCGGGTCCACACGTGGATCAAATTGTACCATCACTGTGTAACCATATTTATCTATCACCTGGTCAGCGGTTATTTCTTTGTACTTGGTACCGTCCGGGCGGTAAACAGATAGATACATGTTTCGGTAGCCGTCGTTTCCCCAATGCATTGTCAAATATACCTTTTCATTGCCGTAAGCCACCACCGGTTGTGTTCCCGATAAATTGTAGGCATATTCCACCTGGTAATCAGGCAATTTTGTTTTTTTAAGCTTGGCTACATACATGACAAAGTCTTCAGACATACGCACGTTTTCATGATCGAATATGCTGTTCACCGGGTGATGGTTGGTAAATGTCCATACGGCGTGTTGCGTCAGCCGCAGGCTTATGTTATTGTTACGGGCATAGATAAGCGTCTTGATCATATTGCTATCCCCCTGCTTTTTAAAGTGGTAGCTCATCCCGCTTATAGGGCCATGTGCATAGCTTTTGCCGCAGAAGCCTATTACATCTATTGCCTTGCTCTCCCTTGGCGCAAGAGCCAGCGCGTCATCTCCCAATGTCACGATATCCTGCCGGGTGGTGTCTTCCGGCTCAAAGATCAGGCCGGGATCTATGCTTACTTTCAGTTCCTTATCGGTGTTGTTGATCAGCTCCAGCCTTATATCTGTGCCCTGGTGCCCCCGTGTAGCAGCCGCCTTCACCAACACAATTTTAGCGAGCATAGCTTTCTTTAGAGATAGTATTCCCGTATTGCCGAATGCGCTCAGAGAGAGCAACAGAGAGCCTAAAAATAAACACCTGCAAAATTTATCCATAAGCAGAGTATGTGATACCAAATTACATAATATTTTATTATTAAACAATTAATAGCAATAAACATATCAGCCAGCATTCCACTAACACAAATTCCCTTATTTTCGCACCCCGATGAATCTGGAGGTATTGCAGGGTTTGTACCAGAACGATATCCGCATAAAACAAATTGCGGCCGGATTCCTATTGCCCGATCACAAACTCCGGATATATCTCGACAACCTGCGGGGCTCTTCTATCAACTTTATAGCCACTGCCTTATGGCAGATCACAGATGCCAATCATGTCTTCATCCTGAATGACAAGGAAGACGCTGCCTATTTCCACAACGACCTGGAACACCTGACCCGGGCCCTCGATATATGCTTCTATCCCGACTCATTTAAGAAAACTGGCGCTTTCAGCGAGCTGAACAGCAGCCACGTTATGCTGAGAACGGAGGCTTTGACAAAGTTTACAGGCAATAAGATACACAAGAAAGTACTGGTCACTTATCCCGAAGCGCTTTTTGAGAAGGTGGTCAACCCATCGTCCCTGTCAAATAACATGATCAGCATAAAAGTTGGCGAGAATATTGGCCTCGACAACTTGCTGGAGCGCTTTGTCTCGCTTGGGTTTAAACGTGAGGATTTTGTGTACGAGCCGGGACAGTTTGCGCTGCGAGGCGGCATTCTCGACATTTATTCATTTGGCAACGAACATCCCTATCGTATAGAGCTGTTCGATACGGAAGTGGATTCAATACGCATCTTCAATCCGGAGACCCAGCTATCCGAAAGAAAATTACTGCAGGTATCTATCCTTCCGAACATTGAGACAAAATTCGAGGCTAAGGAAAAGATATCCCTGCTCGACTACCTCCCTTCAAATACCATTTTCTGGTGCAAAGACCTCGCCTATGTTATCGGCAGGCTATCGAAAATGGAGTCCGATATGCCGGAAAAAATGAATGTAGGCCAGGTGGCAATTGACCATGAGGAGGAGATGCTCACAGAACTGTCTCGCACCGACTTCGAGATATCATCGGAGTGGCAGGAGAAGATAAAAGACAGGCACCTGATCGAATGGTACAACCATTCACTCGAAAAACTGGCCGGCAACCTTGATGCCACCTTCCTCTTCGCAACCGATGAGCAGCCGGTGTTCAATCGCCAGTTCAACATGCTGATAAGCGACTTGCAGCGACGGATAAACGACAAATATGTTCCATATATTTTTGCCGAGAACCCTAAACAACTGGAGCGCCTGCGGAGTATTTTCGACGACCTCAATGCGGGCATAAACTTTGTTCCGGTCACTACGGCGATAAGTAAAGGATTCATAGACCACGAGAAAAAGGTCATCTGCTATACCGACCACCAGATATTTCAACGATACCATAAGTACAACGTAAAACAAGCCTACTCCAAGGGTAAGGCACTTACTTTGCGCGCCCTGCGCGAGCTGACACCGGGCGATTTTGTAACGCATATCGATCATGGCGTAGGTGTTTACAGCGGCCTCCAGAAGATCGATGTGAATGGAAATATGCAGGAGGCCATACGCATCATTTACAAAGACAATGATGTGCTGTATGTGAACATCAACTCCCTTCACAAGATCACAAAATACACCGGCAAGGAAGGTTCCGTACCACGGGTCAATAAGCTGGGTAGCGATGCCTGGCAGAAACTTAAGAATAAGACCAAGAAACAGGTTAAGGATATTGCAGCAGACCTGATCAGGCTATATGCCAAAAGGAAAGCATCTCAGGGCTTTGCATTCTCACAGGATAGCTATCTGCAAACAGAGCTGGAGGCATCCTTCTTTTATGAGGACACACCGGATCAGGCAAAGGCTACTGCCGATGTGAAACGCGACATGGAGACTCCGGCGCCAATGGATCGCCTCGTATGCGGAGACGTAGGTTTTGGCAAGACAGAGATTGCCGTGCGTGCCGCATTCAAGGCCGTGGGCGATAGCAAGCAGGCAGCGGTACTGGTTCCTACCACTATCCTTGCCTTTCAGCACTACAATACTTTCAAAGACCGCCTCAAAGACTTCCCGTGCAATGTGGATTATGTGAACAGGTTCCGGTCTGCAAAAGAAAAGAAGGAGATATTCAAAAAACTGGAAGAAGGCAAGATAGATATTGTCATAGGCACTCACGGGCTGCTGGGCAAAGAAGTGAAATTCAAAGATCTCGGACTGCTTATCATTGACGAAGAGCAAAAATTCGGGGTAGGCTCAAAGGAAAAACTTCGTGAATTGAAGGCCAGCGTAGATACGCTCACTCTCACCGCCACGCCTATTCCACGCACCCTGCAGTTCTCACTCATGAATGCCCGCGATCTCAGCATCATCAATACCCCCCCACCCAACCGGCAGCCTGTTCATACAGAGGTGTTGGTATTCGACGAATATGCCATTCGCGACGCGATTTACTACGAAACAGAACGCGGCGGACAGGTTTTCTTCATACACAACCGTGTGCAGGGTTTACCGGAAATGGTCACGCTATTAAGAAATCTTTGCCCCGATCTGAACATAGGTATGGCTCATGGCCAGATGGAGGGCCACCAGCTCGAAGAGGCTTTGTTTAAGTTCATCGAGCGGGAATATGATGTAATCTGTTGCACCAATATTGTAGAAAGCGGCGTGGACATCGCCAATGCAAATACGATCATAGTAAACAATGCGCACCAGTTTGGCCTGAGCGACCTGCACCAGCTTCGTGGTCGTGTAGGCCGCAGCAACAAAAAGGCATTCTGCTACCTGATCGCGCCACCTATGAGTTTACTACCGGGCGATAGCCGCAAACGTTTGCAGACCCTCGAACAGTTCAATGAGCTGGGTAGTGGTTTCCAGATAGCCATGCGCGACCTCGATATCAGAGGTGCTGGCAACCTGCTGGGTGGGGAGCAGAGTGGATTTATTGCTGAGATCGGCTTCGAGATGTACCAGAAGATACTTGCGGAGGCTATGCGTGAGCTGCGCACCACCGACTTCAAGGAGGTTTTTGCCGAAGAACTCAATAGGAAAAAAGATTTCGTCAGCGACTGCACAATAGACACCGATCTGGAGATCCTCATACCCGACTCCTATGTGGAAAATATCACAGAACGCCTGTCACTCTATACACAGTTGGATGATCTGGAGACCAATGAAGAGATAGAAAAATTCTCGATCGAGCTCAGCGACCGTTTCGGCCCCGTACCGCCACAGGTCCGGGAGCTGTTCACTACCCTGCGTTGCCGCCGTATAGCCTGCGAACTGGGCTTTGAGAAGCTGATACTCAAGAATGAGCAAATGCGCCTCTATTTTGTCAGCAACCCCGATTCCCCGTACTTCGAATCTGATACATTCAATAACATCCTCAACTACATTCAGACACGCACAAAGAATGCCAGGCTGAAACAGGTTGGCAAGAATTTCCTGCTTGTCGTGGACCGCATGAAAAAAATGACGGATGTACTGTCTTTCCTCGAAGGAATGGAAATAAAGGCCTCCTGACTATAGCTCCTTTCTGAGCCGCGCAACAGGTATGTTCAGTTGCTCCCTGTATTTTGCCACTGTCCTGCGGGCAATGTTATAGCCTTTCTCCAGCAACATATCAGTAAGCTGTTCATCAGACAATGGCTTATGTTTATCTTCCGAGCTGATATACTCATTCAGCAGCATCTTCACTTCCCGGGTAGATACCTCTTCACCGCTCTCTGTTTGCAATGCTTCCGAGAAGAAGAATTTCAGCTTATAGGTGCCATATTCCGTCTGCACAAATTTACTGTTCGCTACCCTCGACACTGTGGACACATCCAGCCCGGTCATTTGGGCTATATCCTTCAGTATCATAGGTTTCAGGTCGCTCTCATCACCACTGATAAAGAAGTCATGCTGGAAATCCATGATCGCCTGCATTGTATGTAGCAGGGTATGCTGCCTTTGCTTGATGGCATCTATGAACCATTTGGCAGAATCAAGCTTTTGTTTGATGAACAATACAGCCTCTTTCTGCTGCTTGTTCTTTTTGTCGCTGCGGTCATAGGCCTGCATCATTTCCTTATATCCCTCAGACACTCTCAGCTCCGGCGCATTCTTCGAGTTGAGCGACAACTCAAGAACACCATTGTTATTGTACACAAAGAAATCAGGTATGATATAGCTTTCCGCTTTGTTCAACACCGCGAATGACGCTCCCGGCTTAGGGTTCAGCTTGATAATGATATTGATGACATTCTTAAAGTCCTCGTTATCCAGCTCCAGGTGCTTCTGTATCTTGTCGTAGTGCTTCTTTATGAACTCGTTGAAGTATTTATCCAGTATCTCTATGGCATCGGTTACCGGCTTACTATTAGGCAGCCGCTTTAACTGCAGCACGAGGCATTCCTGCAAGGTCACGGCGCATATTCCCGGTGGGTCAAACTGCTGTATCTCCTTCACCAGGTCATTGATCTCATTTACGTCAGTCTGTACATTTTGCCCGAATGCCAAGTCATCCACTATGGAGGTCACTTCCCTCCTCAGGTATCCATCCTCGTCCAGGCTGCCTATTATCTGCTCTGCTATCTTATGCCTTCGTTCGTCCAGTTCCAGCATTCCCAATTGATCTAGCAGCGCGTCGTGGAAACTTGTTTCTATCCTTGCCGGAGACACCTGCTTGTCGCTATCTCCGCCGCCGTAATAATCGTCACTATAGTCATACCCGCTACTATCATCATCCTCTCTCCTCAAAAAATCGTCCAGGTCCACCTTTTCAGCCGTATCATCGCTAAGTTCCACCTCATCGCCTGCCTCTTCCCCGTCACCGTCACTACCCGAGTCGTTCAGGTCATAATTGTCCTGCTCACTACCGCTGTCCGATTCAAATTCAAGGGCAGGGTTCTCTTCCAGTTCCTCCTTGATTCGCTCCTCCAGGTTGGCCGTAGGTATCTGCAGCAGCTTCATTAACTGTATCTGCTGGGGCGATAATTTCTGTAATAACTTTTGCTGGTTCGACTGTCTTAGCATAAACGTTCTTCGTAGTGCCTGCTTACAAAAATAGAATTTAATGCCACAAAATGGCAGTATGACCTCATATTTAACGGCTTGAGAGCGGCAAAATGACCGTTTTGTTAAATTGCTTCTTTTATACGAATTAATATTGTATATTGTCTTGTAAATGAGACTGTGGCGACATGAGTAAAAAACCATACATATCTCCTTCTTTTTCTTATATCCCATTAGAAGAAACCTTACAGATCACTCCGAAGAAGAAGCAACTGTTCATAGGAATACCTAAAGAGACTTCCTTTCAGGAGAACCGTGTTGCGCTTACTCCGGAGGCGGTATCTGTGTTGGTGAATGAAGGACATGATGTGGCGGTAGAGCATGCCGCGGGCGAAGGCTCTTTTTATTTTGACAACGACTACAGCGAAGCAGGAGCACGTATCATATACGATAAAGCGGAACTGTATAAGGCAACCACCATCATTAAATCAGCGCCTATTTCTGATGAAGAAGCGGGACTGCTGCAGCCAAACCAGGTGGTCGTTTCGCCTATCCATATGCCACTGCTCAAGTCTGAACTGCTCGAACAGCTCATTGCAAAAAAGATAATCGCAATAGCTTTTGAGTCCATAAAAGACGATGCAGGCTCCTACCCTATTGTTCGGGCTATGAGCGAGATCGCGGGCAACTATGCCATTACCATAGCAGCCAGGTATCTCGGGAATACAGAGCATGGCAAAGGAGTATTGCTGGGCGGCATTTCGGGTGTTCCGCCTGCCCGCGTCCTGATCATCGGTGCCGGCCTTGTCGGAGAATCTGCTGCCAGGGCAGCCTTCGGGCTTGGCGCCTCTGTAGCCATCTTCGACAACTCAGTATATCGCCTCATGCGCCTTCAGAACAACATCGGACGCAGGTGTTATACATCAGTGATAGAGCCCGTTTCCCTTGCCGAAGAGCTACGCAGTGCCGATGTCGCTATTGGCGCGCTCAAGCCGATTAATGGTATCACTCCTATGGTTGTAACAGACCAGATGGTCAGCAACATGAAGTCGGGGTCAGTTATCATAGATGTCAGTATTGACCGCGGTGGCTGCTTCGAAACCTCACGCCTCACCTCTCACGAAAAGCCTGTTTTCAAAAAGTACGATGTTATCCATTATTGCGTTCCTAATATAGCGTCTGCTGTATCCCGGACCGCATCACGCGCCATCAGCAATGTATTGATGCCCATATTGCAGCAATGTGCCGAGACGGGCGGAATGGAAGGCGTTATCTCTGCCAAGAAAGGTATTCGGGGTGGTGTGTACATGTACAAGGGCTGCATAACGAATGCCCCTATTGCTAAACGTTTTAATTTTAAATACACCGATCTCGACTTGCTACTGGCATCGCAGAGTTAAACCCTCAACAAATAGTATATATGCCAAACAACCGGATGAATAAAACGATTGCAGGCTATCATTTGTTAATGATACTGTCGGCTGTCGACTTCAGAATAAATGCGGAGGAGGACATGGTTATCCGCCACTACCTTGTCAATGAGTTCCCGTTCAATGTGAACCTCGATAAACAAATGGAGGTCATCAGCGCGCTGAAACCCGACGAATGGGAGCGGCACTTCCTTCATGCAATGGACGACTTCTATGATGACGCCACAGAAGAAGAAAGGAGGAATCTCGTGCAGTTTGCTATTATCATGGCCAAAGCCGACAACGTGATAACGAAAGAAGAGAACCACTTCCTCAATCTTCTCTTCGAACATTGGTACAATGATGACTCCCTGCATTAAACAAAAAGACTGCCATGAATACCGACAATAACATCACCGGCGAATTCGATAAGTATCATATCAACCTCGACACTAAGTTCAGGCACCTGGAACTGATCGACATTCCATCTGTAGTTGCCGCCTGTAAAGAAAAATGGCAGAATTTCACCCTTACGGAGGTCAACGACAGCGTAGTGCGCATTGGTGTTGTTGAAGGTGAGTTTCACTGGCACAAACATGATAATGACGACGAATTTTTCTTCGTTCTTGAAGGCCAACTGCTCATAGACCTTGAAGACAGGACCATTGAATTGAACCCCAACCAGGGCACTACTATTACAAAGGGCGTTATGCACCGCCCCCGCGCACCCAAACGCACAGTTATGCTTATGGTAGAGACCAACAATATTGTCCCCACCGGAGACGAGAAATAATAGGATTGATAGAATAATGGATCAATGACCCTTGAGGCTATCAGGAGTACTGATCTCCGTTTCCTCTGCTTTAGGCATTGGCTTCTTGATCACATTCATCTGTAACAAGATCAAAACAGCAGCCCCGGCCAGTATGCGGTATATGCCGAAAGAACGCAGGCTGTGTTTCTGAAGATAGGTGATGAAACTTTTTACAGCTATAAAGGCCACCACAAAAGCGATGACATTTCCCGCCAGCAGCATGATAATATTGTCCTTGTTCTGCAGCAGCTCCGGGTGTTTATGGTATGCTTCCAGCAATTTATATCCTGTCGCAGCCGCCATAGTAGGCACCGCAAGGAAAAACGAGAACTCCGCTGCAAGCCTGCGGGTCAGTTTTTGCTGCATACCGCCGATGATGGTGGCCGCGCTGCGGCTCACGCCGGGCACAAGTGCCAGCACCTGCCAGAGACCGATGGTCAGTGCCTTGGTATAATGCAGATGCTCATCGTGGTCTATCCTCGGCTTGTTGAACATCTTATCAACAAACAACAGCACAATGCCACCTGCCAGCAAGGTAATACCAACAGTCATGGGGCTCTCCAGCAGCTTATCGATCTTTTTGGAGAACAATAGTCCGAAGACAAGCGCCGGCGCAACCGCGACGACCAGCTTCAGATAAAATTCAACACTGCTTACATTCAGAAACTTCTTCCAGTACAGCACCACCACAGAGAGTATGGCGCCAAGCTGAATACACACCTCAAATAGTTTTACAAATTCGTCTTCGCCAATACCCAGTACAGAGCTGGCTATGATCATATGTCCGGTGGACGATATGGGAAGGAATTCGGTGATCCCTTCTATTATGCTGATGATAATTGCTTGTAACCAGGTCATATGCTATGGGATGTTTAGATATTTATGTGTTTGCAAAGATAACTGCCACTCCGGATGTTCTTTGATATAGTCTATAATTAATGGAGTCATAATATCCCGCTTCCCCCATTCCGGCTGCAGGAACAACCTGCATTTCCCGCTCACCATCTGTGCGTGCTCCTCAGCCCACTTGAAGTCTGACTTATTGAACACGACCACTTTCAGTTCGTCGGCCATCTTCATACTTTCCGGCAGCGGGGCTTTGAACTTCTTTGGCGAGAGCGTCACCCAGTCCAGCCTTCCGCGCAATGGGTGGGACCCGGACGTTTCTACATGCACCCTTAGCCCTGCTTCATGCAGCCCTTCGCATAGTGGCCCCAGGTCATACATGGCCGGCTCACCACCCGTTACCACAGCTATCCGTCCTTCGTGTGCAGCAGCCATACCGGCAATTTGCGCCACGGTCATTACAGGATGTGCGGAGGCATCCCAGCTTTCCTTCACATCACACCACACACAGCCCACGTCACAACCGCCCAGGCGCACAAAGTACGCGGCATTGCCCGTATATACTCCCTCCCCCTGCAATGTGTAAAAATGCTCCATTACAGGATAGGACACCAACTTACTTTCTGTTTTTATCACACGTACTCTTTATACTACCCTACAGCTACTTTAGACTTTTGCTTAGCTGCAAGCAAAGTATTCTTCATAAGGCCGCAAATGGTCATTAACCCTACACCCTTAGGCACAGGAGTAATGTAGCTGCAGATAGGCGCCACGTTATCAAAATCCACATCTCCTACCAGCCTCGATCCGCTCTTCTTTGTAGGGTCATCAACCCGGTTGATACCCACGTCGATAACAATAGCCCCGGGCTTCACCATATCCGCGGTCACATAGCGGGGTCTGCCTATCGCAGCAATGATGATATCTGCTGTGAGTGTGATGTCTTTCAGGTTCTTCGTACGGGAATGGCACATAGTGACTGTCGCATTACCCGGATCGGAAGCACGGCTCATCAGGATGGTCATAGGCGTACCTACAATATTGCTGCGGCCTATAACCACACAGTGCATTCCCGAGGTATTGATCTTATAGTATTCCAGCATCAGCATGATACCGTAGGGAGTAGCCGGCAGGAATGTAGGCTGCCCCAGCAGCATCTTACCCAGCGATATCGGGTGGAAACCATCCACATCCTTCGCAGGGCTGATAGCATTGATCACAGAGTCTCCTGAAATATGGTCAGGCAATGGCAATTGCACCAATATGCCATCTATGTTGTCGTCATTGTTAAGCCGCTTCACCTCTCCGATGAGATACTCTTCGGTTATATCCTTATCAAAACGGAGTAATGTTGAATCAAAACCCAGCTCTTCGCAGTGCTTTACCTTCGAACCTACATAGGCTTCGCTGGCCGGGTTGTTACCTACCAGTATCGCTGCAAGGTGTGGTTTCTTGCCGCCATTTGCCTGCCAGTCAATTACTTCCTGTTTTATTTGCTCCTTGATATGAGCCGATACTAATACACCGTCTAATAGTTGCATAATGACAAAGATAATTATTTAACGCATAAATAAAACTAGCCCTTGTCATTACCTCCGCTATCGGCAGCAGGCTGGCTTATGGCGCCTATTTTTCTCAGTAATTTCCTGTTCTCACGCTTGTGGGTCAGGTTGTAAGACATCGAATAGATGACCGGCAGTATGAGCAGGGTTAGTATCGTGGACGTGATAAGCCCGCCTATCACCACTATGGCCAGCGGCTTCTGGGTCTCAGAGCCTATCCCTGTGCTTATAGCAGCAGGCAGCAACCCTATTGCCGCCATAAGAGCGGTCATGATCACCGGCCTAATCCTCGATTGTACACCATGCTCTATCGCTTTATGTATCGTCATCTTCTCCTCAAGGTTCTTCCGGAACACGCTGATAAGTATCACTCCGTTCTGGATACATACCCCAAAAAGGGCAATGAATCCGATACCCGCACTGATACTGAAATTGATACGTGTGACATGCAATGCCAGGATGCCACCGATCAGTGCGAACGGTACGTTCATTATGGTCAGCACCGAGTCCTTCACATTACCATAAGTAATGAACAGGATCAGGAAGATGGCCAGCAGGCAAAGCGGCACCACGTTCGCCAGTGTCTTTGATGCCCTCACCTGGTTCTCAAATTCCCCGTTCCAGGTCATAGAATATCCCTTGGGCAGCTTCAGCACTTTGTTCACCTGCGCCTGCGCGTCCGCAATGGTGCTTCCGAGGTCTCTCCCACGGTTTGAGAACTTCACGGCGATATATCGGGTATTATTGTCCCTGAAAATGAATGCCGGACCCGTAAGTTTGCGCATCGTAGCAATTTCGCTGATCGGTATTCTTGTGCCGTCCTGCGTGGGCACTTTTAGCTGTTCTATCTTTTCCTGCGTGTTGCGGTACTCTTCATTATACCTGATACGGACATCAAACTTCCTTTCTCCTTCATAAAGTTGTGTAGCTGCTTTCCCGCCAAGTGCCATTTCTATCACTGAGTTGGCGTCAGCTATATTCACACCGTATAAGGCCATCTTCTGCTGATCCAGTTCTATCCTGAATTCCGGCTGGCCTAGGTTACGCAACACACCCAGGTCGTCAACTCCTTTTATATTCTTCAGCACGCCCTTCACTACATTGGCAAGTGAGTCGAGCACTTTAAAATCACGCCCGAATATCTTTACGGCCAGGGCAGCATTCACCCCTGCCACTGCCTCCTCTACATTATCCCTTATCGGCTGCGAATAATTGAGCGTGCAACCGGGTATCTTTTTCAATTGCTGATCCATGCTGTCTATCAGCATATCTTCAGTGATCCCCTTGCGCCATTGGTCACGTGGCTTCAGATCTACCTGTATCTGTACATTGAAGAATCCCTTAGGGTCCGTACCATCATTGGTCCTCCCTATCTGCGACAAAGTCTGCTTCACTTCAGGGAACCTCCGCAATATCTCCATCATCTTGTCGCTCGCTATTTTTGCTTCCGGCAAGCTGATACTCATCGGCAATTCACTCTCTACCCATAAAGCACCTTCATCCAGCTCCGGCAAAAACTCTGTACCCAGGAACCTCGTCGAGAAGAAGGTCACCACCATTACCAATATTGCCGTAACCAGGCTGGTACGCGGATGTTGATACACCCAGGTGAATGCCTTCATAATGTATTTCTCAAAAAAACCGACAACGGGATTGTGCTTCTCTCTTACATTCTTTCGCAGCAGTATGCTCGACAGCGCCGGTACCAGGGTAAGGGTAAAGAGCAAGGCGCCCAGCAAGGCAAACCCTAAAGTATAAGCCAGCGGGGAGAACATCTTGCCCTCTACCTTCTGAAACGCGAATATGGGAATGAGACAGGTAAGGATGATGACCTTGGAAAAGAAAATGGCCTTACCCATTTCAGCGCCCACGTTCTTGAACAAGCCCAGCTTGGCCAGCTTGTTGAACTTCTCCATGCCGGTTTCTTTAGCCTTATGATCCAGCGCCACAAATATCCCTTCCACCATCACTACGGCTCCGTCAATGATGATACCAAAGTCCACCGCCCCCATGCTCAGCAGGTTAGCCGACATACCCTTGATACGCATAAGGATGAATGCGAACAATAATGCCAGGGGCACTATGATACCCACGGTAAGCGTGGTTCTCCAGTCGGCCATGAAAATGAGCACGATCAGTGTCACCAGCACTATGCCTTCGATCAGGTTATGCATCACGGTATGGGTTGCGTAATCCATCAGAACGGTCCGGTCGTAGAAAGTAGAGATGCGGACACCCTTAGGCAGTACATTTTCATTGAGGTCTTTTACCTTTTCCTGTATGCGCTTCAATACTTCAGCCGGGTTCTCTCCCTTGCGCATCACAATGATGCCCTCTATCACATCATTCTCCTTATCCCGCGATACCCAGCCCAGTCTAGGTATGCCTGCTTCCTTCACCTCAGCCACCTGCTTCACAAGTATGGGCACATTATCCACTTTGGTGATGATGATGTTCTCTATCTCGCTGATGTTGTTCAATATCCCGATACCCCTCACCACATATGCCTGTCCGTTACTTTCCAGCACGTCTCCGCCTACATTGATGTTACTTTTGGAAACAGCCGTATATACGTCAAGCGATGTAAGTCCATACTTCAGAATGAGTGCCGGATTCACGCTGATCTCATAGGCCTTTTCCTGCCCGCCAAAGCTGTTCACATCAGCCACGCCGGGTACCGACTTAAATTGTCTGTCAAGCACCCAGTCCTGTATGGCGGTCAGATCCCTGATACCCAAAGTGTTGCTGTGGAGCGTATAGCGGTATATCTCCCCGGTAGGTCCGTACGGCGGCTCCACCTCGGGCTTCACTCCATCCGGCAGGTCTGCATTACTGAGCCGGCTCAGTACCTGTTGCCGTGCGAATGCATCATCAACATTATCATCAAATATGATACGGATATACGCCAGTCCGAACGACGATGTTGACCTGAGGCTCGTCTTGCTTTGTACCGAATTAAGTGCCGTCTCCAGCGGAATGGATACAAACTTCTCCACCTCCTCCGCGCTCCTTCCGGGCCACTGCGCAATGATAATTATCTGCGTATTGGTAACATCCGGAAAGGTTTCTATTGCGGTATTTTTATAACTCACAAATCCGATGACCGCCAGCACACCCGTCAGAAAGAAGACGAGGTACCGGTGGCGCAGCGAGAAATGAATGATTGCCTTTATGAATTTATTCATCGGGATACATTTGAAATTTATTGGTCTGTGACCGTATGGATTATTCGTTCAGCAATTGGTTGAATAGGAACAACTGGTTCTTCGTAACAACCATCTGCCCTGCGGCAAGCCCGCTCTTTATATATGTGGAATTACCCACGGTCTTCAGTACATCTACCTCCGCTATCTTCATATCAGATGGCGAGTTATAGACAACCACATAGTTCTTCCCATCCTGCGATACAAGAGCTGTAGCAGGCACACAGATCGCATTGCCCGTTTCCTTATTGCTCACGACCACTTTCGCGAACATGTCCGGCTTCAGCAGCATCTCCCTGTTATCAAGATCAATGCGCACCTTCATTACCTTGCTTTGCGGATCAAGCACCTGGCTTATCTTGTCCACCTTACCGCTGAAGGTCTTATCCGGATAGGAAATAGGAACAACACGCACCGGATATCCCTCACTCACCTTCGCAATATCTGCTTCATAAACATTAGCATAGACCCATACATTCCGGAGGTCGGATATCGTGAACAGGTTATCACCCATATCAGGACGAATGAACGCGCCTGCGGCCACCTTCTTTTCAACGATATAACCATCAATAGGGGCGGTCAGGACATACTGACCTCCTTCAGTAGCCCTGCCGCCTCCGTTTATACTGATAACAGACTGTATCTTATTGCGTGCGGCCAGCGCCTTCTCATAATTCTGCTTCGCCTCCGTAAATTCCTTTTCACTGGCAATACCATTCTTATACAGGGATTCGCTGTTTTCCATTTGCCTTTTAGCTATGGCAAGGTCGGCATTGGCGCTGCTCAGGTCGCTATAGTTCCCCGCCACATCAGCGCTGCGAATTACCGCCAGCACCTGCCCCTTCGATACCTTATCTCCAAGCGTCACCTTCGCTTCCAGCACCTGGCCGCTACTCCTCGGAAATACCTTCACCACATTGTTCTCGTTAAAGGCAACAACACCGCTCAACGAAAGCTCATCGGCAATGTTGCAGTTTTTTACGGTATCTATCTGTATCATGCTTTTCATTGTATCGCTGAGCACAAACTTGCTTTCCGTCTCAGCCGCCTGCTCTTTATGCTCGCACGATGCCAGCGCCACCATACCGCACATAACTGCTATTATTATCTTTTTCATTTTTATCAGATGGTTTCTATTGAATTCGTTTATATCTGCTTCACGCAATTGGTTATTTTGTCCTCTTCATTGCTTACTTCACCACATCTATACCCACCACATCGTTCAGCTCTTCTTTGGCCAGTCGCAGGCTCAGTGTTCTCTGCAACTGTTTCTCTCTTATATCCTGGTAATCCTTGAAATAATCCAGGAACTCGATCATATTGATCTGCCTGTTGTTATAACTCTCCGTAATGTTCTTCTGAAGCTGGTAGTAGTCCTTGTAAAAACGGTCATTGCTCTCCGAGTTCAGTTGCACTTCATAGGCAAGCTTCCGGTAGGCATTGGCCACATCGTTCTGTAGCTTGTCATCCATCATTTTCAGCAGTGCCTCCTGCTGGTCCGACTGAAGTTTTGCCGCCTTGATGTTGCCCCTGTTCCTGTCCCATAGCGGTATCGGCAGCGACAAGGTCAGTCCGTAATAGTTAGGGGCATAGTTCGAATTCTGGTCAAATTCAGGGCCTACCGTCAGATCCGGAACAGAAAGCGCTTTCTGCAATCTCAGGTTTTGTTTGTTGTATTGAAGCTGATACACCTGCTGCCGGTAATCCGTATTGTGTATCCTCGCACTGTCTGTTAATCCGGCAACACCCGTAGCCGGCAATGATGCGCTTTCTTCATCCGTCACGTCTGGCTTGATGAATTTATCACCGGTTAGCTGTAGCAGTGTCTTTAACTCTGCCTCTGCGTCATTCATGGCCTTTGCATTATCTGCCATATCCTGCTTCAGCGATACGATCAGCGCCTGCACCCGCAGGTATTCTTTGCGTGCTATATTCCCCGCCTGCAATGCCGCCTCTTGCGCTTTCAGCAGGTTATTGAGCCGCTGCAGGCCTTCATCATACAGCCGGGCATTACCATAAAGCTGGGCTATAGTATAGTAGTCTTTCAGCAGTACTGCCCTCAGGTCTCGCATCACCCCTTTGAACTGCCACTCCGCAAGATCCACATTCGTCATCGCCATGTCCACCTGCTTTCCACGTTTACCCGCCGTCTTAATGATCTGCTGCAACTGAACGAAGACCTGCCCCTGCTGATTGCCCGCGGCATCTGTACCATGCCTGAAGAACTGCTTGTTCACATACACATTCTGGTCGGTGATTAGTATGGGGTTATCCCACTTCCTGGCCTGCTCCACCAGCGCCTCGGCAGACTGAATATTGTAATGAGCTGCAAGCAATTGCAGGTTATTGTCCAGGAACATCTTCTCTGCTTGCTGAACATTCAGCCGGAGGGTGTCCTCAGCCAGGAGCGGCTGGGCGCTGATGGTTTGTATCTGCACCAGGCACAGGCACCAGATGGTACCCGCCCCTATTGCCAATGCTTTTTTAAGCATGCATGTTTATTTACTTGTTATGGAAATTTGCCCCTTTCCGGGACATGCGTGACGTTAACGAAAGTCAGTCGGCGCAAAGCATGCGAAAAGGCTTGCTTTGCAGATTGTGGTGCCACTAGGCTTTAGGCGGCGGCGGATTGATCTCATCCATATACAGGAAGCTGTAGCTTTCCCGTAGTGGCGCATTATATATCACTATATTATCGCCCCTGAACAAAACAGGAGACTTCCCCGCAACAGCAATATCTGCTGAGATATGCCTAGGGGCCTTTGTCTTATGAGAACCCTTGTTGTGATGCTGGCTCCGCGAGTCTTTTTGCACTGCAATATTATTTGCAGTAGCTTTGGTTGCCTTCTTAATGACCACCGGTCCCGAGTTGAAGTGCATGACCGACATATGATCGGGCTGATCGCGCCACAAATAGGCACACAGTATCACTATGATACCCAGCAACTGACATATATACATGCGCGATTTCAACATACACCGTACAGGCTGCGAAAATAGGAAGACAAAAAATAAAACTCTGTTAAGACTTTATATTCCTAAAAAGTTCTGAATCATGACAGTTAGAGATATCATGGCGGCTATTGAGGCCGAGGCTCCGCTGGTTTACCAGGAGAGTTACGACAACTGCGGCTTGCAGGTCGGCAACCCCGGGCAGGTAGTGACCGGCGTACTGCTATCATTAGATGTTACCGAGGAGGTGCTCATTGAGGCAATAGACCGTGGCTGCAATATGATCGTAGCCCATCACCCCCTCATCTTCTCCGGGCTAAAGAAGATTTCCGGCCGCAATTATGTGGAACGAGTGGTCATTATGGCTATAAAGAACGATATTGCCATATATGCCGCCCACACCAATCTCGACAATATACATACCGGCGTCAATGCCCTTATCGCTGCCCGGCTGGGCCTCACCGATACCCGAATACTTACCCCCAAGAAGGGAACACTCAGTAAATTATTCACATTTGTGCCGGTAAATGCCGCCGGTGCAGTGCGTGATGCGCTCTTCGCCGCGGGCGCCGGCAATATCGGCCGCTATCACGAGGCCAGTTTCAATACCACAGGCACCGGTACATTCCGGGCACAACCCGGCGCCAACCCTACAATAGGCGAGGCCGGGGGCCCACGCGAATCGGTGGAAGAGGTAAAAATAGAAGTGCTCGTAGAGCAACATGCCGAACAGGGGGTATTAAATGCACTCTTCAGCAGTCACCCTTACGAAGAGGTGGCCTACGAGCTCATACCCCTCTCCAATACCAACCTGCAGATAGGCTCCGGCATGATAGGCAAGCTGGCAGAACCAATGGAGGAGGCCGCCTTCCTCGCCTTATTAAAGGGCCGGATGAAAGCAGATTGCATACGGCATACCCGGTTATTAGATAAAAAAATATCAAGTGTTGCCCTGTGTGGCGGCTCCGGCAGCTTCCTGCTCCACGATGCCATACGGGCCGGCGCAGACATATTCGTGACCGCCGACTTCAAATACCACCAGTTTTTTGATGCCGGAGCCCAAATCGTCATAGCCGATATAGGACATTATGAGAGCGAACAATACACCCCCGAAATATTTGCGGGGCTTCTTACCAAAAAATTTCCTACATTTGCAATCCTTTTATCTAATATAAATACCAATCCTGTAAAATATTTTTGCTGATATGGCTACTGTAAAAGACTTCTCTGTAGAAGAAAAACTGACCGCGGTCCTCGCTTTGCAAAAGATCGACTCCAAAATGGATGAGATCAAGACCCTCAAGGGTGAACTTCCTATGGAAGTGAAAGACCTGGAAGATGAGATCGCCGGGCTGCAGACGCGTATTAACAACATAGACGCAGAGATCAGCAACATCAATACTTTCATTGAGACCAAGACCAATGCCAAGAAAGAGGCCCAGGCGCTCATTAAGAAGTATGAGAAACAACAGGACAACGTAAAGAACAACCGTGAGTTTGAAGCCATCAACAAAGAAATGGAGATGCAGGAACTCGAAGTGAAGCTGAACGACAAGCACATCAAGGATGCCAACTTCGAACTGAAGGACCGTATGAATGCCCGCATCAAGACCGAAGAGAAGATCAAGGATGTGGAAGAAGGCCTGAACGTAAAGCGTGCCGAACTGCTGAAGATCACTGCCGATACCGAAAAGGAAGAGAAGGCCCTCGCAAAGAGATCCGACGAGGCTAAGGAAAAAGTGGACCCGCGCCTGCTCGCCGCTTATGAGCGTATCCGTGGCAGCTACCGCAATGGCCTTGCTGTGGTGCCTATCATCCGCGACTCCTGCGGTGGTTGCTTCAATGTTATACCGCCTCAGCGCCAGTCAGAGATACGCCAGCACAAGAAGATCATTGTGTGCGAGCACTGCGGACGCGTATTGGTGGACAGCGACATGAACGACAAAGTGAAATAACACAAATAATACTGCATAACAGGAAAGGAGCCGGATGGCTCCTTTCTTTTTATTTACCGGTTATGAGCAAGGTGCAATCTTGCATACAGGTTAGGTGCATTGTGCCCTCGTTGTTCCGGATGTTCCGAAGGGCATCCGGAACTGATAATAATACGCCGTTTTGCAAACGGAATTAGCATTCCGGCACTTCATTCGAAGTAAGAAAGCCCGACCAACCCTTTTACACCGGATGCCCCACTGGCGCGAGTGTTCCGCAGGATCACTCGTGTCCACATAATTCAGCCGGTTTGCAACCGGCATTTACCTTCATACAGCTACACCCCTCCTGCCCACATTTCCCCTTTCAGGTCCACAGCGGCGATCAGGAGCAAGCGTAGAGATCGTGCCGCAGTTACTGTTTGTAGCATTACACCATATGTGCATATCATCAAAGTTTGGCTCAGTTTTTGCTGTATTAATTAGCCACGGGTGTTGCATGTCCGCAGCAGCAATGAGCAGCAAATTGCACACTGTGCAATTCCCTTTTTGCACAGAATTTTATTGAATATCAGCATCTTGCGTTATAAATTGCACACACTGGCCGTGAAAAAAGAAATTGCGCAAACGGCGGGAAGTAAATATTGCACGCCCACAGCGCTAATGAGCAGCAAATTGCACACTGTGCAATTCCTTATTGCACAGAATTATATTGAATATCAGCACCTTGCGTTCTAAATTGCACACACTGCCGGTGAAAAAAGAAATTGCGCAAATGAACGTAAGTAAATAGCTATTTATCCTTAATTCAAACCAAAATCGTCGGTTTTTACCTACTTTTGCACTCCATTTCAGCCATTCCGGCTATTATTGAAACATAATTATTCAATTGATGAAAATATTAGTTTGTATCAGCCAGGTTCCGGATACGACCACCAAGATCGCCTTCACGGACAACAATACTAACTTCAACACCCAGGGGGTGACCTTCATTATCAATCCTTACGACGAATGGTACGCCCTCGTGCGCGCCCTCGAGCTGAAAGAAGCAGGCGTGGCCTCCGATATTCACCTCGTAACCGTAGGCAAGGCAGATGCCGAGCCCGTGATACGCAAGGCGCTGGCGCTGGGCGGCGATGAGGCTATTCGTATAGACGCGGACAGCAACGACACTTACTTTATTGCCGCGCAAATAGCCGAATATGCCAAAACCGCCAGTTACGACCTGGTGCTGTGTGGTAAAGAGTCTATAGACTATAACAATGGCACAGTGCCGGCCATGCTGGCAGAACTGCTGGACATGAACTATGTAGGCTTTGCTACTAAGATAGATGTAGCAGGCGGCACCGTGACGGTGAAGCGCGAGATAGAAGGCGGCGAAGAAACCGACTCCTGTGCCCTGCCACTGGTGATCTCTTGCCAGAAAGGTGTGGCAGAAGCGCGCATCCCCAATATGCGCGGTATCATGGCTGCGCGCACCAAGCCGCTGAAAGTGGTTACGGCTGCCGCGGTTGACACGCTGAGCGCCATAGCAGGTTACGAAATGCCTCCTGCCAAATCGGGCGTGAAGATGATCGCAGCCGATAACATGGATGAGCTGGTGAACCTGCTGCACACAGAGGCAAAGGTCATCTGATGTGGCTGTCCGTAGTAATGTGAGTTTTAACTTTTAACTTTTGAATTAATAAAAAATGTCCGTACTCGTTTTAGTAGAACATGCACAAGGCGTATTCAAGAAGAGATCCCTGGAGGCAGTTCAATATGCTGCCGGCATTGCCAAAAGCACAGGCACATCTGTTACCGCTATTGCTACCGGCACCGTAAGTGATGATGCCATGCAGGCGCTGGGCCAGTATGGCGCTCAGAAGGTGCTGCACACTACCGAAAGCCGTCTTGATAATTTCAGCTCACGCGCCTATACAAAGGTGCTGGTGGCCGCCGCGCAGAAAGAAAGCGCAAAGGTGATCATATGCCTGCACGACAATACAGGAAAGGCAGTAGCGCCACGTGCCGCGGCCCGTCTGAAAGCAGGCATGGTGGCTGGCGCGGTTTCCTATCCCGATCTCTCTAAGGGTTTTGTGGTGAAGAAGAATGTATTCTCCGGCAAGGCATTTGCCTATGTGAACATCACCAGCGATGTAAAGGTGATCACGCTCATGCCTAACACCTTCCAGGTAGTGAAGGGCGAAGGTGCCGCGTCTGTAGAAAAACTCGACGTGGCATTTGACGAGAAAGATTTCTCTGTACAGGTGGTGGAAGTAAGCAAGGCATCAGGCGCGGTGCCGCTGTCTGAGGCCGAGTTGGTGGTTTCCGGTGGCCGTGGCATGAAAGGCCCGGAGAACTGGTATGTACTCGAAGACCTCGCCAGGGAATTAGGCGCGGCCACTGCCTGCTCACGCCCTGTGGCCGATAGCCACTGGCGTCCGCACAATGAGCACGTAGGCCAGACAGGTGGCACTATACGCCCCAACCTGTATATAGCGGTAGGTATATCCGGCGCCATACAGCACCTTGCCGGTGTCAATGGTTCCAAGACCATAGTTGTGATCAACAAAGACCCTGAAGCGCCGTTCTTCAAAGCCGCCGATTACGGTGTGCTCGGCGATGCAATGGAGATAGTGCCAAAGCTTACCGAAGCAGTAAAGAAATTCAAGGCGGCACATAGCTGATCGCTTTCTGAATACTTTAACAAAGCCCCGTACTGCGGGGCTTTGCTCACTATATTAATTAGCCGTAATTTAGATGTATCTCAGATTCGGGCATTATGCGCAAGAGCATCTTTCTTTCAGTTACCGCTACCTTATGCAGCCTGCTGGCAGCGGCACAGGCCAATCAGGAATATAGTACATGGGTCAAGAAGGGCTTCGCTCTTTATGAGGCAAAGCAATATAAAGAATCAGCTTTTTATAACCTCGGGCGTATAGCCGACATGGCCGGCTACAGCAACCTCGTTCACCCATAAAAAAGTACCATTATGCTTAGCTACAGATCATACACAACATCCCGTATTAATGCACTAGTGTTCATCCCGGCTATGGTCGTGTTCGTTGTCCTTTCTTCCGAAAGCAGCTTTTCCCAAAAATTTGAAAGAAACGGCAATAAAGTAGTCTATCGCGGGAACACTTTCGAATATGACGGACAAACCTTAACAGATACCGTAATCGTTACGGACCCGGTAACCGGAAGCGAATTAACAAAGGTGATAAGAAGAGACCCCACCATAAGTAAGATGAACGGAATACCTGTCTATGGCACCTATTTACACCCGGAAGAAATAGAACAAGCAGAACCCTATGCATCTGACGGCTCGGTTGAGAACAGAATATTAAAGGGCATATCAACAGAGGTCAGCAGTTTACCGGATGGCAAGTACATCATTGACCTATCCATGCTTATTGCTGATAAAACAGGGAAGGTGGTGTACTACCAGTATAACGGCATTAGACGGGTTCAGGAGTTTGTGGCATCGAGTAAGACACTGAGTGATGGCAATTCTTTTGAAAGAATTGAAAAGTCCAATGCAGAAGTGAACAACCAGGACGCGGCAAAAAAAGCTATAGCCCGCAAGATCGACCAGGTCATTAATACTTTGCCAAAACTGAAACCTGCAAAACTGAAGGGCAAGAATGTTGCTGCTGCGGTGTACACATTCACCGGAGGGTTTCACTATGAGCTGTCTGTAAAGGATCACAAGGCAACCATAAAATACATGTAACCCATAAAAAATGCCGCTAACAAAGGTTGCACCCCGGTTAGCGGCATTCCTGCGGATCGCTATAATCAATTCACTATGGGCAGGTAAGCATAGTGCTTGCCATATTCCATGTGCTGACCAAAGAAGTTTGCAGGGTAAGACACTTTCACATCTGTGATCTGCCCGTTGCTCATTACCGGCTCCAGCTTTGGCTGAATAAAGCCCCTGTATGGCCTTATGTTTAGTTTCTTGAAGCGCGCCAGCACTTCTTTATGCAGTACCGGATCTACCTTCACACCATAGGTCTCTACGAGGTTCTTTCCAGCCTCATAATCGCCCTCAGATTTCACGCGCTGAATCTCCTTCAGCAATTGCCCGAAGAGGTCGCGTAGCTTCAGGTAGTCATTCACCTGCACATAGGTCTTTCCGTTCTTTTTCACAAAGGCAACCACATTATCCTTCTTACCATGTTCATATGCCCAGTAAGCCACCAATGCACGATTGCGCATGTGCGCTTCTTCAAGTTGCTCTCCCGGTTTCAGCCTTGTAAGCTGCGTCATCATGCCATTCATCATATAATTATCATACTCTGCCCTGCCTACTTCCATGTCCGGCATCACCCCTATATCTACCAGCTTCTTGTCCATCACATAGTAGAGCCCTACAAGATCAGCACGGGCTTCTTCGAGGCAGCTTGCATAGTTCTTCAGCGTCTTGTCGGTGGTCTCCACACCCGGGTTCAACTGTCCCGATGCATGACCTATACATTCATGCATATCTGTATGCAGGTCCCCGGCCAGGGCGCCATATTTCTTCATCCTTTTGATCACCGCGTCATTAGCTCCAAACTCGTCCAGCATGCCGCCTTTGGCGCTCATTACGTTGTAGGAATGAATGATATTCGACAGCGATACGGATTTTGAACCATGTTCCTTGCGTATCCATTCAGCATTTGGCAGGTTAATGCCTATCGGGGTACTCGGTGCGGCATCTCCGCTCTCTACGATCACCGTAATGGCCTTCGCTGTAATACCCTTAACGGTTTTCTTCTTATGTTCTGCGGCTATCGGGGAGTTATCTTCAAACCATTGCGCTTCGCGGGCTATTGCCTCTATGCGCTTGGTCTCTTCCATATCCTTAAACGACACAGTACTTTCAAAACTGCCTTTCTTTCCTATGGCATCCAGGTACACTTCTATAAAGCCATTCACCGCATCTATGCTTGCGTGCGATGCCGGATCAACCCAGGCAATGTTGTAATCATCCCATATCTTCAGGTCTCCTGTCTTATAGAACTGCACCAACAGTTCCAGCGCTTTCTTCTGCTGCGCGTCTTCCGCTACTGTCACTGCTTTCTCCAGCCAGCCAATTATTTTATCGATTGCTGCTCCATACATCCCCCCACTCTTCCATACCTTTTCCACCACATTACCATGCTCCTTCATTACCTTACTATTCAGCCCCCACGACGGCGCGTTGCCCTTTGTGTCAAACTTTTCGTAGTAGGCTTCCACTTCTTTTTGCGTCACGCCCTCATAGAAATTATTGGAGGAATTGACCACATTATCCACATCAGGGCGCAGGTCCACCACCTTTGGCTCAAAGTTCATATCATAGAACACCGGCCTTATCCTGTTCAGAAACGCATCCACCGACTCTCCGGCTGCCATTGGCAGCGATTTCGGATCTGACTTCTTTACAAAACCGCTGAACGATTCCCATGAGCATGCGGGGATGAACTTTATATTACTATAATGATGGTGATTGCCGCTGCTGAACCATACCCGGCCACAATATTCTTCAAACTTAGCCCACTCAGCTTTGTTCGCAGCTTTTGCAGAACATGTGCCATATACACCCTCTATGGTCTTACGTACCAGCAAGCCGTATTTACTCTTCTGGTCGTAAATAATATCACGGCCACATAAAGCAGCTTCATACAGATAATAGGCAAGTTGCTTCTGCTCAAGACTCAGGCTATTGAACCCCGGCACCTCGTACCTGAGCACCTGCAGATCGGCAAATGCCTGGGCCTCTACATTGAACTTGTCATCATAACCGTCCTTTGACTTTGTCGTTACTACTTTCTTCGGTGCCGCAGCAGCATTCGTAGCGCTGCCCGCGCTTATCAGTTGTGCACTTATCGCCATAACAGGTATCGCCCATCTGAGGCTCTTTTTGTTTTTCATTAAACCAGCTTTTATGCCCTAAAAATACTCCAATCATCGCATTTTCCGCATTATTTGGCTCACACTGTGCTATCCTATATGTTTGCAACATGAAGAATATCACACTTGCCCTTCTGTTTCTTTCATTAGTAGCCTGCAATGCCAATAGATCCAACCAAAAAACTGATATACCCAGGCCGGGCACTATTGTTGCCAAAGATGAAATGCCTGTCACGGATGATACACTGAACAAATTCACTTTCAGCATAGAAGTATCGGCAGACAGCCTCATAGAGTCCGGAGTATATGATGTAGTGGCCAACTACGGCCCCAATGCCGCAACCGGCAGCTTTACAATGCCCAAAGGCGGAGAACGACTGACACCTGTGATACGCAGAAGCGGGCAGCCAAACACCTATACTATCGGCTTCCTGCTGGATAAGGACACCACATTCTACGACTACTTTGAAGTAAGCTGCAGCAGATCACAGACAAAGATGCAATACATAAAGGCTTACCAGTTCTGATAAATGATAAAGCCCCTGAATCCAGGGGCTTTATCATTTATATTCTTCTTACAGGTATTACCTGATCAGCGTTACATCTCCTTTCTTTTCCAGGGTCTGTCCACCACAATCATACTTGATATAGTAGAAGTACACACCCATATCCTGTGGTACTCCGTTGTACGTACCATCCCACTTCATGTTGCTCTGTGAGCCTTCGTACACCGTCTGGCCCCAACGGTTCGCAATACGGAACGTATGGAACCTGTGGTATCCTACAAAGATCGGACGGAAGAAGTCGTTCTTGCCATCCCCGTTCGGTGTGAACGAGTTCGGGAACCCTACCGTACAGCATGAGCCCGGATCCAATTCCTGTGTCGTCGTCGCATAACAGCCGAACGGATCTGTCACTCGAAGCGTCACTATGCTGTGGTTGTTCTCCACCTTACCCCACGTCACACCCTTGTTGATGTTGTTGAAGTAGTGCTCCGGTGTCCACAGATACGAGTAGTTATAATTGTTCGTAGCAGCTATGAACATCACACTGTCCTCAAGGCACAACTGGCCGCCCTTAGTCTGGAACGTGAACGTCGCATCAGGCGCATTGTGTACATTGATCGTATCGTCCGTAGGTATAGAACGGCAACCCTCTTCTGTTGATGTCAGCAGCGTGATCACGTGACGGCCGCTGTCGTGCCAGCTCACACTGAACGGACCTCCGCTGTTACTGTTATGCGCTATCACACTCAGTATCGTGTTGTCCATCAATGGCTGACCATCTACTCTCCAGTCGAAGTCTGACGCGTTCGGCGACTTAGCGCCCAACTGCAGGCTCACAGTGTCTCCGGCACATACATCCGCCTTCGTAGATGATGTTCCCGTAGGATGAGGCACTATCTTGATCCTGAACGAGGTATCTCCAGCACAGAACCCGTGGTTGTTCGTCACATGAAGCTGAACATAGTTGTTCGCAGCTACTGAATCGAACTTCACATACACTACAGAATCTGTAGGCAATGAACGGCCTTCTCCGTTGAGCGTATAGCTCGCTCCCGTAGGCAGGCTCCACACATACGCAGGGTCTACCAGCGACGGGCCTTTATATGCAAACCATAATGAATCGAACTGGCACACATAAGGGCTGCTCGCCATGATCGAGAACTGTGGCTTGTAGATCGTCAATACCTTGATCGCTGTCTGGTCACTTTCGCAACCATCCACCACCTGCGATACAAACCATGTCTCTGTTCCCGGCATAGCATTCGTTGGCACCGGCGGTACTGCCAGCTTGCTGCCATCCTTATACCATACCAGCCTTGAGGCATCCAGGCTGTCTGCTGTCAGTGCAGGAACCTTCGAGAACTGGCAGTACGTCGTATCGCGGGTCAGCGGCGCTGATGGCTTAGGCTTGATCTTCACCACCACCATCTGCATATTGCTCGCGCACCCGAATGATGATATCTCATTCACAAAGAAGGTATCATAACCCGGTACCAATGTGCCCGGTGTTGGTGCTATCGTATATCCCTTCGTCGTATCATAGGCTGTATACCACTTGATCACTCCGCCACTCGTCTTTGACGTCGTCAGCTGAAGAGCACCATCAAACTGGCAGTAAGGGCCCGCAGCAGCGCTTGGAGGTACCGGCTTAGGATGTACAACAATAGATACAGGGGTCCGGGGGCTCTCACAGTTGCCCAGCATCTGGCTCACCCAGTAATTGTATGTTCCTGCTATCTTCGTATTCACCACTGGCGCTATCTTCGAACCTGTACCACCTGTAGAACTTGTATACCACAATGCATAGGCGCCTCCTGCAGGATCAAGGGCCACTGATACCGGAACAAAGGTGTCTGCATACTGGCAATAATCAAATGTGCCTGTTACGGTCGGTGCCTTAGGGTTCCTGTTCACTCGGTAGCCGAATGACGCGCGGTCACTCTCGCAGGAGCCGATCTTCACCGTAGCAAATATCGTGAACGTATCTACGATCTTTGTGCTGTCATATGGTTTGGGCAGCGCTGTCGTGCCCACGCCGCCAACAGGCGCAACATACCACAATACGGTAGATGGGGTAGCTGAGAAGCTGGTCACAGAATCTGACTGGCAATACACTTTAGTCCCTGCGATCACAGGTGGTAACGGCTGTTGTATCAGGTAGGCATGCGTACTCGCCGTATCCTTACAGCCATGGTCTGTTGTGACAATAACTGTATATATACCCGTATCGGTATTCGTAAAGGTATTCAGTACAGGATTTTGAACACCTGATGTAAATCCGCTCGGACCACTCCATGAGAATGTCTCACCAGCCACATACGGATTAGCTTTCAGCTGAAGAGTATCCGGGTTCATATCTCCCGTACACATCGGTGAATTGTTCGACGCTGCGATCACGGGCTTCTCCCACACATGAACAAATATACTGTCCGTATCGTGTACTCCACCAATCGTACGAACTACATAATACATACCTGAGTCCGTATACACAGCAGGATACTTCGTCGGATCGTGCGACGTGCTCGTGAAACCCTTAGGGCCATACCAAAAATACGTAGCACCAATAGAATCTCCACGCATACCCAGCATCATCGTACCGCCATAGCAAGGGCTGATAGCCCACGCCTCATGGCAGCTCTTGATCGTGAACATGAACGTACGTTGGTTGCACGACAACATCCCACCGGTACTATCCTGCCCGGTAACTGTATAGGTAACTATACCCGGTATAGCATTGATATGGAAAGACCCGTACCAGGTGACCATGTCCAGTCTGACCATGTCCAGCATTTATCCTCACCGAAAACAACATCCAGTGGAATAGAATCCACCCCGGGATACGCGCAGGCATCAAATGTATCGATAGAACCTGTGGCAGGTGTATAAGGATACAATGCGTCAACTATCCTGGTGCCCCCATTGATATCTATAACGGGCTCAGGAAATGCGCTATCAATACCTGAGTTATGGTTGTTCATGAATATGTACGCGTAAGAGATCGCAGCACTGTCAAATGGAGCGATAGTACCCACATTGTAAACCAGGCCAATCGCGATATCCTGAGCCTGTGTCAGGTCACCAAGCCCGAACCAATATGGACCATAGGTACCCCCACCCGGAGTGCCAATCGTCTTGTTCCACATAGTTGATAACGGTGCTGCTGTAGATAGCGGATACCATATCTGATATATGAAAGCAACTGCACGACAGTCTTTGGTACCGAGCGCCAGGTATGCAGAATCCCCACCAGCATTAGGGTGGTCTCCTTTGGAGCTTACCATTACCCTGTGATAAATATCATTGTTCTGATATACAACCTGGTTATCTGTACGGAAGTCAAAAGACCTTGTCTCATCATTATCAGGATCGGTTGTCCTCAGATAATATATATTGGCAATAGGCGACGCAGTAGGGTTATAGAATTTCGTTGTAACCGTAACCCATGAAGCATTAGCATCCACACGGCTTTCCTGTACAATGTTTAAACCGGATGCAGTACCTGTCCAGGTTGCTATTGCTCTGCCGCCGGAAAGCGAATAGGTCATAGGAGTAGTACTGGTCAATGATCCGCCACCTCCACCATAAGTACCCGGACAATAAGCACCATACTGAAATGCCTGGTTTCTAAGGGCGCCGACTTCCACTGACCATCCTTCAAACGGAGTACCCGGATAAGTATAATCACCCCAGTAAGGAGGAGTTCCTGTCGCCCAGCCGTCATGGCCATAATCATACACCTCGCCGAACGCCCCGCCAACACCAAATGAATGGTAACCGGCAGGTGCAGCGCCCCCACATCCCGGAGGAATACCAAAAGCTCCGTTA
>JBGAIF010000011.1:0-58746 GCA_044225795.1 Flavipsychrobacter sp. | reverse complement strand
ATGCTGGGCCAGGTGGTGTACACAGCCAGGGTAAAAGCACAGAATGGCAACATCAATGCCGGTATCACTGTGAGCAAGTCACTTGCCAACGGCATGTACCTGCTGAACCTCCGTTCAGATGTGGCTAACAATGTGTTCCACGTAGTGATTGAGCAATAAACTTAACAGTAATAAAACAAGAGAGCCCGGATATTCCGGGCTCTCTTGTTTTATCTCAGACGTAGAAAACAGAATTGACGGTATATGAAAACTACCGGAGAAAAGGATTGTCCATTTTCTCGTCTCCAATTGTAGTTGACGGACCATGGCCGGAAAGAACAGTTGTAATGTCCGGTAATGTAAATAGCTTGCTCTTAATACTGTTTATGAGTGTGTCATAGTTGCCACCGGGCAGGTCTGTACGACCGATTCCTCCTGAAAATAAGACGTCTCCGGAGATCACCCAGTTGCCGGCAGGGTAGTAGAAGGAAACGCTCCCTGGTGAGTGTCCCGGCGTGAATAAAACTTTCAGCATGTCTGTTCCAAGGGTGAGCTCCGAATCGCTAATAATATATTTCTCCACGGCAGGAGGGGTGTCAAAGGTAAACCCGAACATCGCGGCTGAGGCAGTAGCTGACTGCAGAACGACAATCTCCTTATCGTGAATATAAAAAGGGATATTGTATTTGTCCTTTAGTGCCTGAACACCAAAAATATGGTCGATATGGGCATGGGTGTTAATGATAGCCTGTGGTATCAGTTGATGCTTTTCGATGTGGGCGGACACAGCTTCTAATTCGCGAGGTTCATACATTCCAGGGTCTATTATCCAGCATTCTTTTTTCTCGTTTGAGATAATGTACGTATTCTCCTCAAATGCATTGAAAGTGAAAAAAGAAACATTTAACATAAGCGAATGATGTAATTTTAGTAATTTGTATAACAAAGGTAGTGGATAGATCTTTCCGAACTGAAAATGAATACACAGAACTGCTACATAAGGTATAAAAATAGAATTAGTGAGTTTGGGTGTTTATCGCTGATACTTTCAATAATAATTGTAAGTGTTTTGATCGCTGTAGATTCAAAAGCTCAGTCTAACATTGAAGTATTTGGCCAGAATCGTATACAGACCAGAAAATTCGACTGGAAGTTTTTTGATACCAAACATTTCAGAGTATATCACTATGACAGAGCGGGCAGGCAATTAGGCCGATATGTAGCTGAAGAAGCTGAGAATAACATCAGTGTCATAGAAAAAAAATTGGGAGGCCAATTTCCACATCGCTTCAATATTGTTCTTTACAATTCCTATGAAGAATATCGCGAAACAAATATCGGGTTGAAAGACGAATCGCAACTAACAGAGAATACCCGTGCAGGTACCCTGAACCTGGTAGGTGATAAGCTAGTCGTATATTTTACCGGAAAACATACAGACCTGAGACACCAGATAAGGTATGGTATGGCAAAGGTTGTTATGGAACGGATGATGTTCGGAGACAATTTTAAGAAAATGGTGAAGAATGCACTTTTGCTGAGTCTGCCGGAGTGGGTGACAGAAGGGTATATTACTTACCTGGTAGATGGATGGGATGCTGAAGCTAACAGTAAATGGAAGAGCCTGCTGGATGCGCGTCCGGGAGCCGGATTTTATGAGTTGTCTGAAGAGTATCCGGGTCTTGCCGGGAAGGCTTTCTGGAAGTTTGTGGCAACCCAGTATGGAAACAGTACTGTTAAGAACCTTTTGTATACCATGCAGTTGAAGACAAGCCTAAACAAGGCCATGTTGCAAAAGGAAAACCTTGGATTGAAAGTGACGAAGGCATATGACTCCTGTATAAAATTCTATAAGAAGACATATGCACTTGATGCGAAGATGCAGGAAATGCCCGATAGCACTAAAGGGTTGATATCACTGAAAGTGCCTAAGGATAATACGATAGTCAGAAATATTAAACTTTCACCAAGGGGCAGTGACGTATCTTATGTTGCGTGGAAAGAAGGGAAGTTTACAGTTTATACACAAAAGACGTCCAATGAGCAGGAACAATCGGTACTGCTGGAAGGAGGCAGAAAAGACCTTACGGAAGAAATGGACCCTGATTACCCGATGTTGGCATGGTCGAATACGGGAACCAAGCTTGCGATTTTGTATAAGAAAGGAGGCGAAACATGCCTAAGGATATATAACAGCATCAAGGGTAAGATCGATAATTATGTGATTCCGGATAACAGGTTCGACAGGGTTTTAGGCATCACCTTTATGGATGACGATGACAAGCTTGTTTTTTCCGCTATCAGGAAGAGCCAGACAGATCTTTATTTATTTACGATAAAAGGGACAAAGATGACGAATATTACCGACGACGAATGGGATGATATAGCGCCGGTGTATGTGAGTGGAGGTTCAAGAACAGGAATACTGTTTCTGTCGAACAGGCCGAGGCCCAATATAAATGTGCCGGTTGGTGTTAATGAATTGCCTACACGCCCCATGAACGTGTTCTTTTACAATACTAAGACAGGCAGTAAAGAACTATTGCAATGTACTGATTTCTCCTTTGGTCACGTGTCGCAACCTATACAATATGGTCTGGAGAATTTTGCGTTTCTGTATGATGGCAATGGTGTAAATAATAAGTATGTAGTGCTTTTTGCGCGCGATAAGAGAAATAAAGACTCTGCCTATTCGGTGCCGATCACTAATTATGCAGCCAGCATCATCAGCCATCAATATAATATTGCTAGCGGTGAAGCCGGAGATGTGATTCAGTATAAGGATAAGTACAGGGTGTATTTTCATGAATTGCAGATGCCTGGTGAAAATGCAGCAATCAAGAACCTGCAGCCAACTACACTTTCCCGCGAAAAAACTGATGTGCGGAAAGTAGCAAGCAATGATATTTTATCTCCTGCGCCGATTGATGAAGAGGCGGAAGATTCAGCGCCTCAACTTACGGGTGGTAATACGTTCCAGTCTGAGTTCTCAGATACATTGTCGGAACCCAAGAAAAGATCAAAACATAAAGTTCTATTGTTGGGAGGAAACAGCGCAGCGCCGGACAGTTCTATACTTGCAGAGATCACCGACAGTGCTTATGTAAAAATGAAACCGTCTCCGTATAAACTAAATTTTAAGCCTGATTTTCTACAAGTCAGGTTGGATAATAGTTTACTTTTTTCCCAGTACCAGGCAATTGCGACAAATGGTGGCAGCTATAATAATACGGCGCTCGGGGCCCTGACAACTTTGAGCCTGAATGAGATGATGGAGAATCACAGAATAACTACCGGATTCCAGTTGCCTATTGACGCTGCTACTTCCAACACCTCGACCTATTTTGCTCAATACCAGAATTTCACGCACAGATTAGATTGGGGAGTGTTATTTCTCAGGAACCAGGACAACAAGAAAACTATGCTTGTAGCATATGAGGACCCAAGCCATAATGTGTTGTTTACTCACAAACAACTTTTCAAGACATCAGCAAATATGATTCAGGCCGATCTTAGCTACCCCCTGGACCGGCTACGAAGCTTCAGGTTTCATACTGCTATGCGACAGGACAGGCTTGTAGAGAAAACAACTGATACACTTAGCCTGGCTTTTGTAGTGCCAAGCGTAAATATGTATACCTCATTTAGTCGTATTGAGTATGTATTTGATAATACAATATCACCATTGTACAATATTCGCCTGGGGTGCAAATACAAAATATACCTTGAGTACCTGAACAGCGTAAATGAGAAAAACAAAAGTTGCTACAATTTCGGACTCGATTTCCGAAATTATCAGAAGATATACAAGAACTTTATACTCGCAAACAGAGTTGGGTATGCACATTCTGACGGCACCAGTGAAGTTGAATATTTGCTGGGTGGAGTAGATAACTGGATTCGCCCGCAAAAAGATTCGAAAGGTTCCGGCGCTCCGGATGCCATATACGGATTCCAGACATTGGCAACATCTTTAAGGGGCTACAGGCAGTCCGCTTTTACCGGCAATAATTATGCGCTTCTAAGCACAGAACTCAGGCTGCCTGTGACCAATACGTTTGTTAAAAGACCGATAAAGTCGCAGGTGCTGAAGAATTTGCAGGCTGTTGCATTTACGGACATTGGTGTTTCGTGGAAAGGGTTCATACCTAACCACGATGCCATTAATGCTACGTATACCTTTCCTAATGTGCAGAGCAGCAATAGCCTCAATAATGTGTTTGTGACCGTGTCTGCCCCCGGATTCGGAATAGGGTATGGCGCCGGTATACGAACTTCCGTATTCGGTTATTTTCTACGATTGGATGCCGCCTGGAATATGGATGGGAAGATCAAGCCTGTAGCCTACCTGGCCCTGGGTACCGATTTTTAGTAGTAAACCCCATATTTGCGGATAAAAATATCTTAAAATAATATAAAGCTGGTGGTGCAGAGGTTCTATCGTTTGCTTTTTGTTACTTTTGCTGGCACTTGGAGAAACGCTCATGAAAATAGCTAAAGAAGTAAAAATAGGCATCTTAGTAGCAGCTGCCTTTGCAATATTGTTTACGGGTTTTTATTTTCTGAAAGGAGCCAATGTCTTTTCAAACGACAACAAATATATATGCTACTACCCGAACATTGACGGGTTGCAGAATTCGGCCGCCATCCAGGTAAATGGGATTACAGTCGGGCATGTGCTTAATACAAAACTTGAGCTGAATAAAGGAGTGAAGGTGGTGATATTGGTGGACAACAGTGTGCCAATACCTGATGGCACCGTTGCGAACCTCGCTTCTTCCGATCTTCTTGGCTCCAAAGTCATTAAACTCACGTTGGGAACTGGGTCTTCGATGCTCCCGAGCGGTTCGGAATTACAGACACATATTGACGGAGGATTGATGGATAATGTGAGTGCTCAACTTACCCCCCGCCTGCAGGAATTAAAAACGACGATATCATCGCTTGACAACGTACTTGCTAATATAAATACCGTGGTTGGTGATGAGAACCAAAAAGCACTTGCTGCTGTAATAAAGAGTCTGGGTGTGACAGCAAACAACCTGACTAAATTATCCACGGCACTGAGCAATGAAAGCTCGGAGATATCAAGTATCATTCATAATACAAACAGTATTACGGGTAACCTGGCTCATGAGAACGATACAGTAAAAGCCATTTTGGCCCATGTGAGCGGTATCACCAGGCAATTGTCCAATGCGCCTATCCAAAAAACATTTACCGAATTGCAGCAGACGACTGCACAATTGCAGGGTATCATGGACAAGATCAACAACAAGCAGGGATCACTGGGGATGCTCATCAATGACAAAGAGCTGTATAACAGCCTGAACGGGTCATTGCAGTCCATGAAGAACCTGTTGAACGACCTGCAGGCCCATCCCAAAAAGTATCTCAATCTTACTGTTTTTGGGAACAAAACAACACAGCAATAGTAAGTATACAGGTCACAGCTCAGTTAGCTGATCTGCTGAAAATCAAACGATGGCATCAATAATATCCCTTAGTAGAGTATCCGGCATTTTCAGAAAGGTGGTCTGGATGTTTGTTCTGATGCTAAATGGAACAGCAACTTTTGCGCAAAAAACCGACACAGCCAATAAAACGCTTGTTGATCTGTCTGCAGACAATGTGATCGGGTTTAAGACGGATTCCGGAGATATCTCCAAGTTTGTGGGAAATGCTGTTTTTCACCAGGGTACTGATACTTTATATTGCGACAGCTTATACCAGAATAAAGCAACGAAAATAATAGAGGCTTTCAGTAATGTTAGAATAGCTCAGGAAGGTGGTACACACGGTACCAGTGATTACTTAAGATACATTACCGATAAGAAACTGGCATATATGCATGGCAATGTGAGCCTCACGGATGGGAAGAATGACCTTGTTACCGAAGACCTTACATACGATCTGGGTACCAAAACGGGAAATTATGAAAACGGCGGAGCGCTTCACAATGATAGCACGGATGTCACCAGCCACTCTGGCACATACAATGTAAAGACCAAGGACGCGAGATTCATGGGGAATGTTGTGATCACAGATCCGGAATATAAGATCAGATCGGAGGATGTAGAGTACAATACAGAAACCAAGGTTACCCGGTTCTTCGCTCCGTCTACGGTGATCAGCGACAGCGGAAAGTCAATTCTGCACACGACGGCCGGGACATATGATGGTAAGAAGGGAATTGCGCATTTTACGGGTCACTCCTCCTTATGGAATGATGGTGAATATATCGAAGGAGATTCCCTGGACTACAGTAAAGTTACAGGCTACGGAGTGGGTAACGGACATGTGGTATGTATAGATACGGAGCATCATTCACGGTTGTTTTGCGGGCATGCGGAGTATTTTCATCATAAGCGTGTTTTGTGGGCTTACATCATTCCGGTTATGGAACAAGTGAATGGAGCAGACACCTTCTATATGCGGGCAGATACCTTCTATTCGGCGCCTATGGTCAAGAAAAGGCTCCCAAAGACACAGAAGAAAACGAGTGCAATACCTGAAGTGCCTGTACGTGAGAGTAAGAAAGTATTAGGTGTAAAAAAGCCTTCGGCGGCAAAAGATTCGGATAAATTAAAAGAAGTAAGCCCGAGGGCAAAAGATACTACAATAACCGTCGGGGATACAATGTCGGTACACATGCCCGAATTTGTCTGGGTTTTGCCGGAAGGTCCTAAACTAAGAAAGCTGGATACGCTTAAACCGAGAGAGCCTCTTGTTGAGGGTAAAAGAAAAAAAAGGCAGCTTTCATCAAGGGTAACAAGCTATGTTGATACATCCGCGACAGACACGAGTGCTCCGATGTATTTTGTTGCCTGGAATCATGTATTACTTTATTCAGACTCTATGCAGGGTAAATGTGACAGTGTATGCTACACCCGATCAGACTCCACAGTACGTATGATCGTGGATCCGATAGCGTGGGCCCAGAAGAGCCAGATAACAGGTGATACTATCTTGTTGCACCTGGATAGCAGTGAGCTAAAGAGTTTATATATACCCAACAATTCTACAGTTATATCACAGTCCGGTCCTGAAAAAGCAGGGTTGTTTGACCAGGTGCAAGGTAAAACGCTCACTGCATACTTTAAGCACAATGAGATCAGTAATATGGTTGTAGTGCCCGACGCCGAATGTGTTTATTATTCAAAAGACGATGCAGGTGCATATGTGGGCCTTGATCAGGGGAAAAGTGTCAAAATGCTGATCTACTTTGAGAATCAGAATATCACAAACATCAAATTCCAGGAAGACGTACACCAGACATTGACGCCAATGGAAAAGGCGGATATCAGGAATGCTAAATTGAGCCGTTTCAGATGGTTGATCGAAGATCGCCCGAAAAGTAAGGAGGAACTCTTCAGATAGGCCTGTTAGTCAACAACGATCTTCTTTACAGTCCGTTGGTTCTTGAGATCTGTCATGCGGATGATATACATGCCGCGAGCCCAGAAGTCAGCTGCAATATCTTGTTCGCCATTTATATCTCCTGTCCAGATCAGTTGCCCTGCTGAATTGAAGATAGAGGTGTGAATGAGGCCTTTATTGCCGGTTGATACCCGCAATGTGCTATGTACAGGAATCGGTTTTATAACTATGTTGGTGTCTCCGGGATCTCCGTGCTCTAAAGCAAAGTCGGCAGCATTGACATTGAAGAAAATATTATCACTGCCCTTTACCTTAATACGTGCTGCTGTTATTGTCGTATCAGGATTTGGTAGTGTAACAAAAGCGGAGCCGTTATTGATATAGTTGCCTATATGGTATGGCCATGTGTTGCCGCCGTCGGCAGACATGTATATATCCACACTCGCAGTATTTAGCGGCAATTCGTTGGTATGTGCTACATTCCATGTGATATTCTGTGTGCTGCCACCTTTGTAGATCAGCCCCTGTGCGGCCTGGCTGGTAACAGAGAATGCTGTCTGGGTATTTACAGCGTTGATGAAGATGGAATCGTCGGGAAAGACAAAGCATCCCTTGCCCTGGTATATGTTGCGAACGGTCATTCTGAATGTAAGGTACCTGCTTACATCTGGCAATTTTTCGCCCATAGCATTCTTCTGGCCTGCATCGCTCGTCTTGCCGGCAAGTACCATTTCATTGCGCGGAAATACTCTTTGTGCAAATGTCACGGGAGTATATGAACGAAAAAGGGGGCCATAAACTGTATACTTGTCTGTGAATTTCTGTCCGTAATCTCCCAGGTTCCATTGCTCCCAGCAATATGTAACGGCACTACTGCTCACGGAGTCTGTCGCTACAGGCCCTGTAAGCTCAAACGGAGTATGTGCGGGGATCGTATAAGATCTTGTGAAGTGAGACAATGCAGTTGGTTTGTTATTCGTTGGAGTTTTTAAAGGACACAGGCTTCCCGTTCCGTTCGTAATGAAGTCTTGTATCTGCAACAGGCTTGCCGCATGAAAATAAGCGTCGCTGTGAAGCGAAATGTTGTCAGTGGTATCTCCGCATATTCCGGCATATGCCATAATTGTAGAGCCACTTCCGGGTTCATATGCTGTTGATAGATTGATATTGCCACCACAATTGAGGGTGCTACCATTAAACGTATGGTCTGCGCCAAATTCATGTCCCATTTCATGAGCCACATAGTCAATGTCAAATCCATCTCCATAGGGGACTGGTTGGCCGGTGCTGCTTTGGGCTTTTTCAGTAGAGAGACATACAACGCCCACCTGGGAGTACCCACCAGCACCGGTAGTGAAAACATGCCCGATGTCATAATTATCGTTCCCGATCCGTGAATCACAAACGGTCTGATTCACCCCGTTACAGGATGATGCATCGGCATTTATGGAATAGAATGGATCATTTCCATTTGGTCCGCCGGTGGCTTCTGTCCATATGATCTGGTCTTCGTTAGCAATAAAACTCATCGAAACTGATAATTCACGTTCGTATACCCCGTTTATCCGGTTCATAGTCTTCGTCATTTCGCTAAGCACTTCGGCTGTTGTCGGGTTTGTATGGCCGGTCACTGCTTTTGAGTATTGTGTATTTGCCGACAGTGCCAGCCGGTAGGTTCGTAGGATTGTCCCGTTACTTGTTCTTTCCGCAGTACTCCGGGATGTTTTATGAGCGGAAGAATGGTTGGGTGCGCCACTTCCGACAAGGCAAGGGGGCATACGCCGTGCCGTCGGCATTTCATCTCTCGTATAGTGTACGATGTAATAGCCGGTATTGTTTTTGTCATAAGGGTCAATGAGTGATGTGTTATCACCATTGAAGATCATGGCATGGAATCCAAAAGTGTTAAGGTCAAGTTTTGCTGTGATGCGCTCATCTCCCAAGGCTACAGCAGTAAAGGTTTTTATTTCGGGAAATTTCTCTGCTAGTGAAGCCGGCATCATTGGTGTTTGCCAGGCAATGAAAGTTTTGATGTTGCCATCTGGTGTAGGCAATTTTATTGCTTTGCCATTCTTTGGGTCTGTAGAAAGTTCCAGCAACTCTTTTTTTAGAGCATCTTCATCTAGTTTGTAAACGAGGTAATGAGCCAGGTAAGCAATGGAAGGTTCGTTTCGCTCATCGGTGAGGTTGGTTTTCTGCCATGGCCCCTGAGCATTTACTTTAAAAGTGCAAACAAGCACTAATAGTGCCAGTATTATATGTAATTTATACCTCATTCCGTTATATGTGTCGTATCTGTAAATATATCCTACAAATTTATGTCTTTTGTGCTTTGTCACGACTGTTGTTTCAACACGGGTCGTGATTTTGATCTAACTTTGATTTCATGGGCATTTTTCCGGTTACTATATCGTATACTCTTAAGGATATTGACCAGGCGGTAGTAAAATTCTGGGCTGTTGCCAGAGATCAACGAATCATTGCTTTCAGTGGTGGTTTAGGTGCCGGGAAAACAACATTCATCCACTATTTGTGTGACATGTTAGGGGTTGAGGATGTGGTAAGTAGTCCCACATTTGCACTAATTAATGAATATCATTTTTTTGATCGTGAAGCAGTGCAACTGATCTATCACCTCGACTGGTACAGGTTGAAGAACAGTGAGGAAGCTTTTAATGCTGGAATGGAGGAGTGTATAGATCAGGCAAGGGCAGGAAAGGCTTATTGTTTCATTGAGTGGCCTGAAAAAGCGCCTGATCTGCTCTGTACTGGATGCCTCCATGTATCAATTGACGTTTTAGGAGAAACTGAGCGGGAAATGACAGTGACGATGGTTTCGCCTCAAACTGTCTGAAATACCCGTTTTATAAGTGTTTTTGCACTTTTTTCATCACGCCGTATACGTTGTGATTTCAAAAATTAATTCTTACATTGCAGTCTTGATAAACAACTAATAAAACTATTGTATATGTATTATAATGGTACAAGATACTATTTGTTGATGCTATGTTCTTTAATGTCTTTGACCTCTGTAGCCAGGGATGTGAAGGTTGGTGCAGGACATGGCTTGCAAAAACCCATAGCCTTTATTGAAAATAAGGGACAGGTCAGGGATATGAACGACCGTCCGCGTAGTGATATACAATACAAGTTGTCTTCGCCGGGAATGAATATGTATGTTGGAAGTGGAAAACTTCATTATCAGTTTGAAAAAATTGTGCATGGGGAAGACAGACCGAAGATAGAGCAGTATGTAATGGATATGACATTACTCGGAGCTAACCCAAATGCAAAAGCTATATCTACAGAAGAGCAGGAGTATTATGAGAGTTATTTTATGAATACGAACAGCAATTCAGCGCTCACAGTACACTCATTTAATAAGGTAGTATACAAGGATATTTATCCGGGTATTGACTGGGCTATTTACGTAAAGAATGATAAAGTAGAATATGACTTTGTGGTGCATCCGGGTAGTAGGGTTAGCGATATCAGGCTCAAATATGATGGGGCTACAGCCATAGGCAAAACTTCAGATGGAGGAATATCTGTAGAAACGCCAATGGGTATCGTGAAAGAGAAAACACCTGTCTCATTTGAGAATGAAAGTGGGAAACCAGTTGCGTCTGCCTTCAGATTGAAGAACAATATTCTTTCGTTTGAAGTTGGTTCTTACAACGGTACGCTGACAATTGATCCGTTCCTGACATGGAGCACTTATTATGGCGGAGCCCTGGAAGATGTTGCCACAGGAGTAAAAGAAACCACAACTGGAGAAACGTTTACATGCGGATATACTAGTAGCGCAGGTTTGGCTACAACGGGCGTAGTTGGAGGAACATCGTATGGGTCGGCTACTTATCGTGGATTTGTGGCAAAGTATAATACGCTTGGTAGTCTTGTGTTTTCCGCATATATCGGTTCAAATGCAGGTGGAGCAACTTCCAAGTGCTCTTCGCTTGTGCTTGATAATACCGGTTTCGGCACACCAAATATTTATGTGACAGGGGTTTGCAACGCTACTTTCGGAGCCCCGGTTGCAGTATTTCACGGACTTAATGATGCGTTTGTTGCCAAGATCAATAACTCTGGTACAGCAATGACGTGGAATACGTTTTTTGGTGGTACCAGAAATGACAATGCAAACGCTATTGCCTGTGATGGCGCGAACAATGTATACATAACAGGGCAAACGGCAAGTACTGCCAGCATTGCTACCGGTGGCGCTTACCAGGGTGCCCTTAAGGGTATCAACGATGCGTTTGTTGCTAAGATCAACGGAGCATCAGGCTCTGTACTTTGGGGGACTTATTATGGTGGTACTGCCCAGGAAGAAGCGTTCGGCATTGCCTGCGATAACAACATCCCTGCAAACGTTTATATCACCGGGCAAACGAATAGTATCATAAATATTGCAACTTCCGGTGCTTATCAAACAGCATTAAGCGGTACAAATGATGCCTTCATTGCTGAGATCAGTTCTTCAGGTGCCTCATTGCTTTGGGGCACATACCTTGGAGGTCCCGATGTTCCGGGATTTCCAGGAACAGAACAGGGAAATGGGATTGTCTATGACGCTATGACAGGCGGTGTAGCAGTTGTAGGCAGCACAACAAGCACCAGCGCTATCACAACCAATAAAGCACATCAGGTTGCTTATGGTGGCGGCGTACAGGACGCCTTCCTCAGTGTTTTTGATGGTTCCGGCGCCATGACATGGAGTACATACTACGGTGGTAGCTCGCTTGATTACGGACAGGGTATCTGTTTTGACAATAACGGTAATTATGTGATCACCGGTGGTACATTCAGCAGTAACAATATTTCTTCTCCGGGGGCCATGCAGCCGACTATTGCCGGAGACTACGATGCATATCTCGTAAAATTTAACCGCATGGGTCAGCGCCTTTGGGGTACTTACTTTGGAGGCTTGTATTATGATTTCGCGAATGCAGTGGCATGTGATAATAACAACCTGCTGACTATAGCCGGATACACTACCAGTTCTCCCGGTTCGGGAATGTATGGTAGTGATGGGCTTTCTACCGTAGGTGCGCCTCAGACTTTTTTTGCAGGAGGTACTTATGACGCATTTGTAACAAAGTTCACTATAGATACTTTCCTCGAGATCAATCAACCTTTTGTCGACACGTTGATATGTCAGGGTGGTACTTTGAATGTGAATTTTACTACAAATTTTGATTTTCAGCTTGCCAATATTTTTTCTGTAGAATTGTCTGACGCAACAGGCAGTTTTGTTTTGCCTGTAACCATTGGTACTTTAGCGTCTAATACTTCAGGTACAATTTCCTGTACCATTCCTTCCGGAACGCCACTGGGTTCTAATTACCGAATAAGGATAGTTGCTTCAGATCCGTCGTACACTTCTCCTGATAACTATTATCCGATCACAGTCAAGGCATCATTGTCTCCCGCATCTATTATCACCACTAATCCGACCTGTGTAGGAACTTCAATGTCTCTTGATGTAAGCGCTCCTTACTCAATGGCAGGCTTTAGTTGGTCGGGCCCTGCCGGTTCAGGTTTTGGCGGTTCGGGGTTCAGTTCTACACTGAAAAACCCATCAAATAATGGTTTCTTCGGGTCTGGTATTTCAAAAGCAGATTCCGGTATATATACTGTTGTCGTAACTCATAATGGTTGTCCCAACGTAACTACTTCACTCAATGTGATTGTAAATGATGTGATGCCGCCAGTTCCCGTTCTCTCTTCAAATAACCCTGTTTGTGATGGTGGTAACCTGAATCTCTATGCAAATCCGGGAACAACAAGTCCGGTTACGTATAGCTGGGTAGGCCCTGCGGGGTTCTCTTCAACGGCTCAAAATCCTGTTTTGACAAGTGTGTCAAGTGCCAATGCCGGTACATACTTTCTCGCTGATAATCTTGCCGGATGCTCTTCGGGTTTCCAGACCATAGATATCGCCATCACACCAACTACTCCTGTTTCAGTGAGCATTACTGCATCTCCGGGTTATACTCCGGGTGCATACGGTGATACTATCTGCGCGGGTACGAACGTTGACTTTACAGCGATACCGGTTAATGGTGGTGTATCTGCCAAATATCAGTGGATGAGCGGCACAGGAACTCCGATCATCGGTGCTATGTCGGATAAGTTCTCTTCATCTACATTGATTGACGGGTCAATGGTGTTCTGTGTGATGAATAGCAGCATTATATGCCCCTCTCCGGTTAATGCAATGAGTAATGTGATCACTATGAACGTGATCAATAATCCGCCGATGGTGAAGATATTTGCCAGTGCAACCAGCGTGAAACCCGGTGCCAGCATTTCGTTTACCTCTGCTGTATACAATGGGGGTATGAGTCCGCTATACCAGTGGAAAAAGAATGGTAAGAACATCTCAGGTGCTACCAACGACACATACACACTTGCTAATGTTCAAAAAACGGATACTATCACGCTGGAACTGACCAGCACTATGATGTGTGCTGTACCAAACTATGGCAATAGTAATTCTATCGTGGTTCAGACAAACGTTGGGATAGCAAATGCTCTTCCTGCGTTTGGCAATATAGAGTTGTTCCCTAATCCTAACTCAGGCGCCTTTACCATTAAAGGTGAATACAGCGCTTCGAATAACGCTAATGTGGGTGTGACAATTTTTGATGCGGTAGGACGTGTTGTTTATTCCGGAGCCATCAGTGTTGCAAATGGAAATATTGAGAAGTCAATAGACCTGAAGAACATTGTTGAGGGCGTTTACCTGTTGCGCTTGTCTGGCGAAGGACAATCAAATACGCTTAGGTTCACGGTGGAACGTCGTTAATGATGATCAATAACTGATTGAAAAGCAGGCTGCAAAGCCTGCTTTTTTGTTGAAATATACAAGGTGTGCCTGGAGGAGAAATATTGCGTAACTTTAATACTATGGAAGAGATGACAACGCTATCAGAAGTAGTAAACTACCTGAAGCAAAACGGATATGTGGAAGACTTTAACCTTCAGAAAAATTGCCTTGTTTGCCGAAATGGCCATTATAGTGTTCTTCACGATGAGTTTGTGATCGATAAGGTATATCGCTTTGAAGGTAACAGTGATCCCGCCGATGAGGCCACTGTTTATGCAGTATCATCGCCTAAATATGATATAAAGGGTGTTCTGGTGAATGGTGCTGGTATCTATACGGACGATATTACCGATGAAATGCTCGAATCTTTAAAGATCAGACAGCGATGATTCGTCTGGATCAGTTTATTAGTATCTGAAGAGTATTTCCGTTGCTCCGAATCCATATTTAGCACTCCATTCATTTCTGAACCTGGCTACTTCAGGCGTTTTTTTCAGAATAGCGTGCACTTCCTCTCTTAGTTTCCCCTTGCCGAGTCCATGGATAACTACCATTCTTTCTTGCCTGTTAACAATGGCGAGTTGCAAGTAATGTTTTAATGTATCGAGTTGCAATTGGACGATATCTCCATTACTCATACCCCGGGTAGTGTCAACGAGTTGTTCAATGTGCAGGTCTAATTCATGTTTTGGCGGCTCTATGTTTTTTGTGGTGACGTGCCGCTGTTGAGGTGATTTAGGAGTACTGTTGTATTGGTTTTCCACGGTTGCGTTTTTGCGCGTCTCAAAATCATTGATCAGCGAATAGCTGAAAGTGGCTCCTCCGTTGACTTGTATATCATTAATATGTTCGAAAAGCCTGGATGGGCGAATACGCAGGACGCCATCAGCTTTATCGAGCTCTGTGTTTGTGGCATCCGCAAGCTGCCAGTGAAACCGGGGTTGTTCATTCATGCTCATGTAGCTGATGCTATGCAGATACACATTCCCGAACCCGTGAAGTACGCCTTCGTGTCTGAATTCGCTCTTTTGTGCAAACCGGACATCATAACTGAATTTTACTGCTTGCGGAAGTTCGTTGAGCAGATATATTTTGACAACATCCGCTACGTCTTCCATATCCTGTGTTTTAAAGACAGGCATGAATGACAGATAAACGCCTTTCGCAAGGCGCTGTTGGCGTTCCTTTATCTTTTCTACAGGAAGTTGTTCCGGTATTGAAGTTTTCCTCTTCTTGTTCTTGTCTGTGAACCATTTTAGATAGGGATGGTCTATATCCTCGATGTGCACCGGGAAAGTGGTTCCATTTACAGACACTTCCATCATAGTCTGGTTAATAATGGCGCTTATATGCCCCTCATCTCCGGTTCGGTTAAGTATTATTTTATCTCCGATAGAGAATTTCATGGTCTTGTGTTATTGTTTGTTCTGATTTTCCAGGAAAGCGATCATTTTTCGCATAGCTTTTCCACGGTGGCTTATCTCATTCTTTACAGATAAGGGCAACTCGCCAAATGTCTGTGTTTGCCCGTCGGGAAGAAATATCGGGTCGTAGCCAAACCCGTCATTTCCTCTTTTTTCTTGCGTGATCGTTCCCTCACAGATGCCTTCGAAGTAATGTGTATTTTCATTCCAGATGAGACAGATGACAGCTTTATAATAAGCGCTTCTGTCCTCCTTTCCCGAAAGTTCATCAAGTACTTTCAGCAGGTTCTTCTCATCGTCGCGCTCGCCGGAGTAATGTGCGCTGATAACACCAGGGGCTCCGCCAAGGCTGTTTACGCAGAGGCCGCTATCGTCAGCGAATACGTTCTTTCTGCAGTATGCGTGTATCGCAGCAGCTTTTGCATGTGCATTCTCTTCAAAAGTATCATAAGGCTCAGGTATCTCACTGGTGAAGCCGATATCCCGCAGCGATAACAACTCTATCGTTGGTGTCATAGAGCGGATCTCTCTTATTTTTCCTTCATTATTTGAAGCGATGACAAGTTGTTGCATGATGTAAAATTACGTTGTAAATGACAAGAGAGATACTTTGCGTATCTCTCTTGTCATTTATGATAAAGATGTGATCACTTCCATTGAACTGATGAGAAACTGCTGCTCACTACGAGATCTTTGCTGCCCGGAGTATACTTATAGAATCCTTCTCCGGTCTTTGCACCAAGACGGCCTGCCTGAACCATATTTACCAGCAATGTAGCCGGTGCGTATTTAGGGTTGCCGATTCCTGAATAGAGTACGTTCAAAATTGCCAAACAAGTATCAAGCCCGATGAAATCTGCAAGTTGCAATGGCCCCATAGGATGAGCCATGCCCAGCTTCATGATGGTGTCAATTTCAGCTACCCCGGCCACACCTTCCTGTAGTGTGATGATCGCTTCATTGATCATCGGCATGAGTATGCGGTTGGCAACAAAGCCGGGATAATCATTGGCAACACAAGGCACCTTGCCAAGATCTTCAGACAGGCTATATATCAGCTTAGTAATAGCTGCATCAGTGGCATACCCATTAATGATCTCAACGAGTTTCATTACCGGCACAGGATTCATAAAGTGCATGCCTATCACCTTCTCAGGCCTTTTAGTGACCGAAGCTATACGTGTTATCGATATGGAAGAAGTATTGGATGCAAGGATACAATTTGCAGGGCAATGCTGATCGAGCTGGCGGAAGATATTAAGTTTCAATTCCACATTTTCTGTTGCTGCTTCAACTACAAGGTCTGCCTCTTTAACAGCTTCAGCCATATCTGTATGTGTTTTGATCATGCCCAAAGCCGTTTGCTTCGCCTCTTCAGACAGGCTACCCTTAGCTACCTGGCGATCCATATTTTTTGCGATAGTTCCCATCGCTTTGTCCAGTGCACCTTGGTTTATATCCATCATATTCACCCTGTAGCCAGACTGTGCAAATACATGGCATATCCCGTTGCCCATAGTTCCGGAACCGATGACCGTAACAACTTTAATATTTTCTAACATATATGAGTCGATTTTATTTCTTTCAGGCTGCAAGGTAAGAACTGCATACCGCAATATCAAAACGACAAAATGGGACTTTACCGGAATGATGGTGAACGGCCACCAAAGGTTTTCTGCCTGTATTACGTCTATATATGCGGGGGACTGTTTATATTTACATCTCTGATTAACCACATGAGAAAATCTCCAAACGCGAGATATAGAACCTGGACCCTGTTGATCGGCTGATTTTAGAAACGTGAAGCGTGTAAATAGTTTCGACTCGTTGCACACAATATTTAGAAAGTGAACAAAACGTTGTTCAGGCTGTTATTACTGTTGCTCATCATTGCTCAGGGCAACAGGGTTCTTGCTACTCATATTTTCGGAGGGGAGTTGTTGTATTCATACGTCTCGTCGGATACAAATGGGCATAAGTACAAGGTCACTCTTACATTCTATGGAGATTGCGGTGCTGATAGTGCAATATTTAATTCGCTTTACGGGGCAACACCCAAGATTGACATAATCAATAACGGTTTTAAGGTAACTGATCTCAGGTTAAAAGGTATTGAGCTAGGTACCGAGGTGTCTCCTGTATGCCCAGAGCAACTGAGTAATACTACCTGCAATGGAGGCACATTGCCGGGTGTACGCCGGTTCGTGTATTCTGATACGGTAAATCTACCGATGCGGTCGAAAAACTGGGAGTTTGTTTTTGCAGGTGACATGGGTCCGACAATTTATGGTTCAGGACGAAGCAGCAATATCACAAATATTACCACTGCCGGAGCAACTGTTATTCAACTAGATGCCAGGCTTGACAACTCAACATACAATAATTCTTCTCCGGTATATTCTGCTGTGCCCACCCCATTCTATTGCATTAATATTTTGCAACAATACAACCAGGGCGCAATAGACCCGGATGGAGATTCCATCACTTTTGATCTGGTGTCGGCTATTGATGCCCGAACAGCAGGTCCTGTTAATTATGTAAGCTCGCTTTCTGAGACAAACCCGATAGCGACAGGGTCCGGCGGCTTTACTTTTAATGGTCTTAACGGCCAGATAAAGTTCATATCCGCCCAGGTGCAGGATGCGCTTGTTGTGTGCCAGGTCTCAGAATACAGGGGGGGCGTAGTGATAGGTACCAGTGAGCGTGAAATGACATTCGTGATACTGGACAACTGCAAGGGCACACCTCCAAGTGTCAGTATGCAGAATGTTCAGGGTGGGAGAGTTACCACACCTCCAAGTGTCAGTATGCAGAATGTTCAGGGTGGGAGAGTTACTTCTGATAATGTGGTGAATATATGCGTAGGTACAAAACATCTGTCGTTTGATCTGGCATTCGCGAATCCCGATGGCGATCGGATAACCGTCACAAACAGTGCCTTGCCCGGGTCCTCGGTGTTGAACGTATCAGGTAGTAATACCACCAGTCCATCTGCCAGTTTTGATTGGACAACGGAAAATGTTGCACCGGGTATTTACACTTTTTACGTTTCCCTGAAGAACGACCATTGCCCCATAGCTAATAAACAAACTATTGCGTACACTATCAACATTACCCCTATACCTCAGCTCGTATCAAAGATCATCACGCCTACACAATGTGTGCACGATGCGTATGTAGAGTACGATATGAAATATGGTTATGTACCAAGGACGCTGACCATATCCAAAGATGGAAGCGTCTTCAAGTCCTATACAGATTCAACAGGTGTGATCACAGATAGCCTGCCATTAGGCAGTTATGTATTGGTGGCCAGTTCCGATCCTTTGTGCACAACCACAGGGTATATCACTATAAATGACAGCGGGCACTTGCCCCTTACTCCTATAAATCAGTCGCATTGCCTTGGTGAGCCTGAGACACCCCTGGTATTAACCCCGGTTGGTCCCGGTGCTGTTTTCCAGTGGTTCAGCTCTACCCTTAGACCCTTGTCTTTTGCACCTGTGCCCAATACCTCAACTATAGGAACGCAGGTTTGGTTTGTAATAGAACAGTACAAAATATGCACCTCTGATATCGTGCCTGTCTATTCCGTCGTTCATGAACCGCCGAAGGCACAGATCGTTAGCACCCCTGCTCATATTTGTCTTGGAGATACTATTTACCTGGAAGGTACCGGTGGAGTAAAATATACATGGAGCCCGGAAAACCTTCTGTATCACGATGATTCCGGAAAGATATACATACGGGTGACGCAACCTACGGTTATCAAGTTGGTGGTGGAAGATCAATATGGTTGTTTTGACTCTACGTTTGAAACATATAAAGACATTGAACATTGTTGTACATTCTCATTCCCGAACGCTTTTTCGCCGAATGGTGATGGTGTTAATGATGGATATAGGGTCGTCAGTTATGGCAATCTTGAGCTATATCACCTGTTGATATACAATCGGTGGGGACAACTTGTTTATGAGAGCAGGGACCCTCGGCAATACTGGGATGGCAAATACAACGGGGTGCCGTGTGATATGGGTACTTATATGTATTACTTTAAAGGCACCTGCCTCACTGGTCGAACGGAAGAAGGCAAAGGAGATGTGATCCTTATCCGTTAACGCCATACTCTTATTATCTTCGCGGCATGAAATTCCTGATCGTAGGACTTGGAAATATTGGCATGGAATATGATGCCACACGTCATAACATAGGCTTTGATATTGCAGATACCTTTGTGCTGAAGAACGGTGGCTCATTTTCTCTGGATCGTCATGCATTTGTTTCAGAGGTTAAGTGGAAGGGGAAGACCTTTGTTGTCATAAAGCCGACAACCTACATGAACCTGAGCGGTAAGGCGTTGAAGTACTGGATGGACAAAGAGAAGATAGATATGGAGCATGTGCTGGTGCTGGTTGATGAGATAGCGCTTCCCCTTGGTACTATACGTATCCGTCAGTCGGGTAGCGCTGCGGGACATAATGGTCTAAAGAATATTGAGTTGATATTGATGACCGATAAATATCCCAGGCTGCGTTTTGGGATCGGGAGTGACTTCCCAAAAGGCAGGCAGGTGGACTTTGTACTTGGCAAATGGAAACCATCGGAAATACCTATGGTGAAAGAGACCATATTGAAGAGCGTAGAAGCTATTGAATGTTATGCGACGCAGGGAATAGGTAAGGCAATGACATTTTTCAACAAATAAAAAACGGGATGTATTGCACATCCCGTTTCTGTTCATTCGATCATCTTTTAATCTGCCTGGTGAAAAGGATACCTGTAATCCACAGGAGATACGTAAGTTTCCTTTATTGTTCTCGGGCTTAGCCAGCGATACAGGTTCAGGATAGATCCTGCCTTATCGTTAGTGCCTGATGCGCGGGCTCCGCCAAATGGCTGTTGTCCCACTACTGCTCCCGTTGGTTTATCGTTGATATAGAAGTTGCCGGCACTGTTCACCAGCGTCTTTGTCATAAATTCAATGGCATGGCGGTCTTGTGCAAATATAGCGCCGGTAAGCGCATACGGAGATGTGTTGTCAAGAACATCAAGGGTTTGTATCCATTGGTCAACCTCATACACATATATGGTAAGCACAGGGCCAAAGATCTCTTCGCACATCGTTACATAAGAAGGATCGGTTGTTTCAATGATCGTAGGCTCAACGTACCAGCCCTTAGAGCTGTCGCAGATACCACCACAAATTATCTTTGCCGCACCATTGCTGTTTTTTACGTTATCAATGTATTTGGAAATGCTGTTGAAAGAGCGTTCATCAATAACTGCATTGATGAAGTTGGTGAAATCATCAACAGGGCCCATCTTCATTGTTTTCACTTCAGCTACCAGCTTGGTCCTTATTTCGTCCGCAAGGTTTGCGGGCAGGTAGGCGCGGGAAGCCGCAGAGCATTTCTGGCCCTGGTACTCGAATGCGCCACGGGCAAGACCGGCAACTACAGCATCAGCATTGGCGGAAGGGTGTACAAAAACAAAGTCTTTGCCGCCGGTCTCCCCTACAATGCGCGGGTAAGACCTGTAACGCGCAATGTTCTCACCTATGCTCTTCCACATGGTCTGGAATACGCCGGTAGAACCGGTAAAGTGAACACCTGCGAATGAAGGATGAGCATAGCATATATCGCCTACCAGTGGTCCCGGAGGATATACCAGGTTGATAACACCCTTTGGAAGCCCGGCCTCTATCAGTATCTCCATAAATACACTGGCAGAGTATATCTGAGTATTGGCAGGTTTCCATACTACCACATTGCCGCACATGGCAGGCGCGGTAGGCAGGTTGCCGCCAATAGCTGTAAAGTTGAACGGAGTAACAGCAAGTATGAATCCTTCCAGCGGACGATATTCAAGCCTGTTGTTCATTCCCTGTGGAGACAAAGGTTGTTGTTTGTATATCTGGCTCAGGAAATGCACGTTGAAACGGAGGAAGTCTATCAGTTCGCATGCGCTGTCTATCTCTGCCTGGAATGCGTTCTTGCTTTGTCCCAGCATGGTAGCCGCGTTCATCCTGAAGCGGTATTTTGTAGCCAGTAGTTCTGCCGCTTTCATAAAGATCGCAGCACGGTGTTCCCAGCTTGTAGCTGCCCATGTTTCACGCGCGGCAAGTGCAGCATCTATCGCGTCATGTACGTGCTCTTCGGATGAGGCATGGAAATGGCCGAGTAAATGAGCTGTTTCATGTGGCGGGCGGATCTCTTTTTTATTGCCGCTACGTACTTCCTGCCCGTCAATATACATCGGTATATCACGGAGGCTGCTCTTCATTTCTGCAACTGCTTTTTGCAGGGCTTTCCGCTCGGTGCTGCCCGGTGCATAGCTGAGCACCGGCTCATTCTTTGGTTCTGAGAAATCGAAATATGCGTTATTCATTTATTGAGAATTTGTAATTTGGATGGCAAAGTTACGTCATAAGCCATAGAATTTTTGGCGTATCGGTATAATTTTAATATTGTATTAGCTTATACTGTCAGAAATTCGGGTATGATGCGATGTTGTACCGTTTCTTTATGGAATGTCTGCACATTTACGTCTTAAATATACCAATAACAACTGTTTTCTTCATTGTCATTAAATACCATACATACCGAACTATCAGACGAGGAGCTTCTTCATAGATACAGGGGTGATGAAGATAATCAATGGCTGGGGTATTTGTTGCAACGATATACGGCATTATTATTTGGTGTGGCTGTAAAATACCTGAAGGACAGGACGCAATCAGAAGATGCCGTGCAGCAGGTATTTCTCAAGGTGCTGACCAGCATACCGAGAGAAAATATCAATAATTTTAAAGGGTGGCTGTATATACTGATGCGTAATCATTGCCTGCAGCAGCTCAGGGACAAAATGTATCATGCAGATGAAACGTTATTATCAGGGGTGGCGGCTATTGAAGCCGATAAAGACGAAATAAAATGGCAGCAACATACCCTGGAACAGATGAATGAAGCAATAGAAATGCTGAACGAGGAACAAAGAGCTGCTGTGACCCTATTCTATTTGAAGAAATACAGTTATGAGCAGATAATGAGTGAAACGGGCTTTACTTTTATGCAAGTGAAAAGCCACATACAGAATGGGAAGAGAAATCTGAGGGCAATATTGATAAAGAAACAAGTGGATCGCTGATGAGCGGCAAAGGAAACATATTACCGAATGGTGGACCAGATAGAGGCAGGCTATCTGAGGAGCGTCTCATGGCATGGCTCAACGGCACATTATCGCCGGAGGAACAACATGAGGTAGAGCAGTGGCTTGCTGATGAAGGAATGGAGGGCGATGCCATGGAGGGCTTAAAGGCGATAGGGCACAACGAGGCCCGCCATTCTGTTGACAGGCTGAATCATGACCTGAGAAAGAACTTATTGAGCAAAAAACGTAAACGTAAAGCGTTAAAAACTGACCACTATACGTGGGTAGCTATAGCTATCATTCTCTTACTCGCTGTAGTTGCTTATATTGCGATTAGAAAATCCATCTGATAATTGGTGTTTGTTTCAATTGAATTGCAGGGTATGAAAAAACTGATCCTGGTTATTACGCTACTTATAACCTATTTAACATCCGGTGCACAGACAGACAGTGTTCGTGTCTGGAACAAGTGGTGCTCTAAAAGAGATACGCTGGTGCTGTATAACGGTGCCAACAATATGATACAGGTATATAGCCCAACGCTAAAGCCCAATGAGATAAAGCTTAAAAGCCTTGACGCCAGCCTGCGTATCGGTGAGCCGGAAGTAAAAGGAGATACGGTGTCTGTTCTGGCCATGCCATATCCTAAAAAAGGAAAGCACATGCGGCTGGCAGTGATGTACAGGAAGAACGGCAGAGTGATAAAAACTGTGGAATTTGTCAGTGAGAATGTGCCGCCATTGGTGGCAAGAATAGGTGTGCTGGCAAGAAATGAAGCCGCACGTAAAGATATTCTCTCGCAAACCACGCTGAAGCTGTCATTCCCCGGTTCTTATTACTGCTACCCATATACTATAAGGCAGTACACCTTTAAGATTCAGCACGAGAAAGGCGGAGCAACATTGCCGGTAAACGGATTTTTTCTGACCAAGGAAGTGTTGCAGCAGATCAAGGATGCACCGGCAGGTACGGTAGCAGAGTTTACTAACATAAAGGTCACCTGCCCTGAATGTGCCACCAGGACATTGGAGGACATCAAGGTCAGGATACGGTAGTTATTGGCTACTTTGAGAAAGAGTAAGCAATCGTCAGTCGGTACACAAGATCGTAATTGTTGTTGTCTGTACCGTAGTCTGCTTTTGTAATGTTTCGGTAGTGGTTGTACCAGATATTGGGCATGATACTTACATTTTTTGCAGGGCTGTAATCAATACCTCCGGTCGCGAAATCCTGAACACTACACTGGTCATACAATATAGATTGGCTGCTGAATGACTGATAAGTAACATAGTCGTTGCTGCCGCCTGTGTTATGACTATCATAGCAGACAAAGTAACCAAGGTGTTTATTGATGCGTCCTCTTACAAAAAGTGAATAGCAGATGCGACTTGTATTGATGGTATCGTAAAACAGCCCTCCTGTTTTTGTTGCTATGTTATCGTTCCTGAGGGTATTGACAAAGCCTTCAATGCCTATGGTGATATCTGCTGTAGAGTATGCGACCAGTAATTTGGTCATATGCCTGTCTCTGCGCCACGTTGGTGTCCAGGTGAGGCGTTTGTAATCTGCATAAAGATCAACGATGAGTTTGTCGCCCAGCATTTTGTAATAGATATCTCCATAGAACCAGCGGAATCTTCCGGATGCCGGTGCCGCACCATTACCATTGCCGACCATCACATGATAGCCAAGGTGTTCATTATTTGGTAGATGTCCCTGCAATGAAATGCCAAGGTCATATTCAGGAGTCCGGTATTGATCCGCTATAGTTCTCTTTACAGACCTGTACCCCCATTTCATCTCAGACGTATAGTGAAATGCCGGAGTGAATTGTTCACCGGCTATAAGGTCAGTACCCTTAAAGATATTCTTCACGCGGATGTTAGCTAGTTTCACAAATGGGGCAAACTTGCCATTTGCCAATAAGTCTCCTGCGGAAACTGCAGGGAAAGCCATATTATAATCTTCCTCGGCGGCAAGCAAGAAATCGCTGCTGAACTTGCGGCTGATGTCATATCTGTAGCCGAGGTTGATACGCCTGAACTGGAACATACTGGTTCCGGCTTTGATGACACCATATTGTGTTTTGGAACTGCGGATGCCAAGCGATGTGTCTGCATGATCTTTATACAACAGATCGCAGAAAGCTGAACCATATATCTCTCCATGAGGCTTGAAAGCTGTGTCTGCCTGAGTTGCTGGTGTGACTGCCTTCGGTACTGGGGTCATAGTCACTGATCCGCTTCCGTCTTTATTGTAACCGATAGTATGTACCGCCGATGTAACCAACAACGGATCGGTATATGATGAGCCGCCGCTGCCACTGGTCTCATTGCCGCCGTTGCCCCCTATATAGCCGCCGCCACCGCCGCCGCCGCCATTATAATTGCCGTAACCATTACCACCGGAACCGTCTTTGCCTTTATAAATGCCGCCGTTATTGCTTTTTCCTGCAGTCAATCCACTTTGTGGTTCCATTGATCCGCCATCACCACCTCTGTCGTAATCTTTAATGCTGACGGAGGCAGCTCCGCACGCACCACCACCGCCACCTGCAATGATAACTCTGTCAGATAGCGCCGTACCATTGCGCCTGATATCGGAAGCGCCACCACCACCACCACCATCCTCACTTCCAGATCCGCCACCGTTATACCCGCCGCGTACACCTGTGGTAGAAGATGCAGGTCCTTGTCCACCAATGTTGATGTACAGCACATCTCCGGGCGTTACAGCCAATATACATTGTACTCTTCCTCCGTATCCGCCCCGGGAAAATGTTGTGCCCCCTCCTTTTGCACCGCTAATATCTACCGATATTGAACTGATATTTACCGGTACAGTGTAAGTCTGAAAAGAGCCGGTATAGCTAAAATTAAGACTCTGCGCAAACGTTGTATTACCCCCTGTAGTAAGGGCAGCGATGAATAACAACAATAGGAAACAATGTCTGACTTTCAGCATTTTCGTAAACCAGGGTCAAGTATAGGTATAAATACCTACTCTTTATGCAATATAAGCATAATTACATATAAATGCAATAGCTTTTCTTATAAAGTGGCAATCTTGTTTGTTGAAGGGGTATATACCCTCTCTGTATGTTATTCTGAGCCTTCGTTATTGTTTTGTTATTGATGTTTAAGGCGGTATCTTCATGGCATGAGTAAACGGTTCAATGTACGTGTCTATGGTATCTGGATCGATAGCGGGCAGTTGCTGGTGAACGAGGAGGTGATCAGAGAGCGAAAGGTCATCAAATTGCCCGGTGGAGGCCTTGACCCGGGCGAAGGAACCATTGACGGGCTTAAGCGGGAATGGAAGGAAGAGCTGAATATGGATATAGAGGTGCAGGAACATTTCTATACAACCGATTTCTTTCAGCCTTCGGCATATGACGATTCACAGGTCATCAGTATATACTACTATGTGTCGGGAGATGAACGGGCAGCTATCATAAATACGGAGCCTAATGAACGTACTTACTGGATGCCTCTATCAGACGTTTCTGAAGATACATTTACCTTGCCGATCGACAAGGTGGTTGGAGGTTTGATCAGGCAGCGGCATTCGTGAAATAGCGTCATAAGTAATAATAATATTCCTTTAGCATTGTATGTAGCTACACACGTTTATCTTTGTACCAATGAAATTACTTCTGCAATATCTTAAGCCGCATAAGTGGCTCATAGTACTTGCCCTGTTACTGGCCGCCATCAACCAGGTATTCTCGCTGTTCGACCCATGGATCATGGGTAATATGATCATAGACCCCTATGCCAAGAATCCGCATGCGTGGAATGAGCAAGGGTTTATTCGTGGTGTGACCGTGGGCCTGTGCTTGCTGGTGGGTACGGCTATGATATCCCGCATTGCAAAAGCGTTCCAGGATTATACTGTGAATGTGATCATACAGAAATTTGGTGCCAAGTTGTACACAGATGGGTTGCGCCATGCACTCAGGTTGCCATACCAGGACTTCGAAGATCAGCGCAGCGGCGAAACTTTGTCTGTATTACAAAAGGTAAGAGCAGACAATGAGAAGTTCATTAACGCGTTTGTGAACATCTTCTTCATGATCTGCATCTCTGTGATCTTTGTGATGGTATATGCCTTCATGCTCAATAAGATGCTGGTACTGCTCTACCTGGCAGGGGCATTGATATTGGGTTATCTCACCAATATACTCAGCAAGAAGATAAAGCAGATACAAAAGAACATCGTAAAAGAGACCAATGCGCTTGCCGGAAGTACCACGGAGTCTTTGCGTAACATAGAACTGGTAAAAAGCCTCGGGCTTACCAACCAGGAGATACGCCGTCTCAATGCCACAACCATTAAGATACTGACCCTTGAACTCAAGAAGGTACGCAGCATACGTTCTATATCATTTGTACAAGGCACCTTCGTCAACTTCCTGCGCCAGTGTATCTACTTTGTTTTATTGTTCCTGATATTCCGCGATAAACTTACGCTTGGCCAGATGATGACCATGCAGTTCTATTCGTTCTTCATCTTTGGCCCGCTACAGGAAATAGGCAATGTGATCATGGCTTACCGTGAGGCACAGGCTTCGTTGAACAACATGGAGAACCTCATGAAGAAGCCTACGGAAGTAGTGCCGGCTAATCCTGAACAGATAAACAGCATTGAGTCGCTGGCCTTCGGTAACGTGACCTTTAAGCATTCATCAGCTACACGGCCTGCGCTGGAAGATATCTCATTCAATGTAGAACTTGGAGAGACCGTTGCATTCGTAGGGCCGTCAGGTAGTGGCAAGACCACACTGGTGAAATTGCTGGTAGGGTTGTATCATCCTAAGCAGGGGCATATCTATTACAACGGGCATGATGAGGCCAATATAGATTATGAAGAGCTGCGCCTGCAACTGGGATTGGTGACGCAAGACCCGCAATTATTCTCCGGTACCATTCGGGAGAACCTGCTCTTTGTGAATCCGGCTGCTACGGATGATGAGATAAATGAAGTACTGAAAAAAGCAGCTTGTCAGAACCTGCTGGCCCGCGCTGAAAAAGGACTGGATACGGTGATAGGAGAGGGAGGGCTGAAACTATCGGGTGGCGAAAGGCAGCGTATATCCATAGCTCGTGCACTGCTGCGCAAACCAAGGCTCATGATATTTGATGAAGCTACCTCTGCGCTCGATTCGCTGACAGAAGATGAGATATCGCAGACCATTCGCGACATCACGGTGCAGCGTCAGCATATCACTATCATGATCGCGCACAGGTTATCTACCATCATGCATGCAGACCGTATCTATGTACTGGAAAAAGGTAAAGTGATAGAGACAGGTACTCACGATTCGCTTGTGGCCGAAAAAGGACTCTACTATGCCATGTGGCGCCAGCAGATAGGTGAGCGCAAGGAGATGTCTGCACCTCCTAAGAAAGCGATGGCTTAAGTATTGCCGTAACTGCGTTGTTGATATCGGGATGGTCGAAAGCAAAGCCGGCTTGTACTATTTTATCAGCGCTTACGGTACAGCTTTTCAACACTTCAATGCTCATCTCACCAAGTATCATTTTCAGCAGGAGTGCCGGTACAGGAACAGGTATGTGTAAGCCTCCTTTGATAGTTGAGATGGCCTGCATGAGTGTCTTGTGAGTGACCGGGGCGGGAGCAACAGCATTGTATATCCCATTGATGCTGGGATGTTCCAGCGCAAATACAAATAGCCTTGCCAGATCATGAACAGATATCCAGCTTGTCATCTGATCGCCGCTGCCGAGTATGGGCATTACACCCAATGACAACGGTCTTGCCAGCTCTGCGAATGCACCATGGCCCTTGCCCAGAACTATCCCCAGCCTTAATACCACGCGTCGCATAATAGCTGCGGCAGGCACACTTGCAGCCTCCCATTGCACACAGGTATCGCTAAGGAAATCATTACCGGGTGGTGAGGTCTCTGTAAAGGGGTTATTTCCGTTATCCGGCCCATAATAACCAATGGCCGATGCGCAGATCAATGTTTTGCAATCCGGCGCATGAGCTTTCAGTTGTGATACCAGGAATGCTGTTCCCATTACCCTGCTGTCCCGTATCTTTTGTTTACGGGCTGTGGTCCATCTTTTGTCGGCAATGCCTGCGCCTGCCAGGTGCACCATGCCGGTCAGTTCCGAAAGTGCCGTGGTATCACAGTTGCCTGCATCGGCATCCCAGTGAGCATAAGAAAGCTGTCCTGATGATGGTTTAGCATTCCGGGAAAAGATGATGACCCTATAGCCCATGCTGAGCAGCAATTGTGCTATATGAGTGCCGGTAAAGCCTGTGCCACCTGTGATGCCGATGGTATTCATGGCATAAAGTTCGGGGAAATGTGTTCAATGGCATATTCTTTATCGGGATATCCTGAAAGAGAAAAGTTATTGCGAACCGGAGACAGTCACCCCCGGCGGTAATACTGGTAATGAACAACTTTCTTGTTTTTTACAGATACCGAATCACAAAGTACCGGTGGCCGTGCCTGTGATGGGTACGGTTTTCGTTTCTCCGGGGTACGCCGTCCGCGGCTATAGGCCACCGTTAAGGGAAGTGATGCCATGAAGAGCAGGCAGGCGTATTTTTTCATGCATGTAAGACACATGACAGTTAAAATAGTTTAATACGCAGATTGCTCAAGGTCATGTGCCGGTATGACCGGAATCAATGATAAGCCCCGTTATTCTCGTCATATTTGTGGTGTATGGTGTACAAGGTGCTTTTTGATGGGAACAGGGCCATTTCGGCAGAGCCTACCGGGCTGGAGCACGGTGTAGTAGGTTTTGTGCCGGGTACCGAGACCGTAAGATGGTACGCCTTGGAATCACCTGATGAAGATATTGCTATTTCTGTGGCCTCCCAGGTAGTAAGTGTCATCTGGGGAGAGAATGGCGACGCTTAGTTTTCTATAGTTAATTGCCTGTTCCGGGGTGTTCCACCGTTCCAAAACACAGAAAGTGGAACACTGGAACACCCTTGTTTTGTCATTCTGATGCAAGGAAGAATCTTGTGTTTCACTCTCCCGGTTCACCTACCATGTGGATCAAGGACGGGGATTCTGACAAAGGAATAACTCACTTTAATTTGCTTTCATATCACAATAGATTTCAACCATTTTTTAGGATATCCAAGCTGAGCAGCAAGCGACTGTTCGAAATGGTCGTACAGGAATTTGATTTGTGCCGGGATGACGCCGGGGCAGAGCATGTGAATCTATAACACACTTCAGCCTATTTTATACATAGAGCCTTCTAGATAAGTAATATAGGAACACGAAACAGAAACACAGAAATGTTCCTAAATAGAAACAGGTGTTCCTAAAGCGAAACAGGGTAGAAACAAAGTGTTCCTATAGAAACATGCATAGGAACACGGAAATGTTTCGTTTCTAATTCCCTTAAAGTAGTAACAACGTAACGCGGTACAGCGACAAGTTTGTTACTATTGTAACGTGTGGTAACACGGGGGTGTTGCGTTACTAGTGAATGCAACTTGATAGTTAATATATATCTTTATTGAAAGCGCTGATATGTCACTGAAATCATTCATGTGGAGATTGAGAAGACCATTTACATTGTGGATTTATCGTTTCCAGGAAAATAAGAGAGTTGTCGCAATTCAGAAAAAAGCAAAGAAAACGATAGATTATGTCGTAGAAGATTCTGTTAGAATGTCGTTAGCCTTATTTATTGCTTGTCTGGTTATCGTATTCATATTAACTGTTTATACCACTAAGCAAGGATATACAAGTGAGTTCTATGAAAACATATTGGTGGAAGCTCATGGAATGCTCTTTGATATTTTAATATTGGGTGCGTTCGTTTTTTGGATAAATAAGCGTGGTGATAAAGTACGTGAAATTAAAAGACTGGAGAATGAGCTGAAATACTACATTGAATATACAAGGCCAGAGGCAACATTTCATGTTTCTAAAATAATTACACAGCTGAATGATCTCGGAGTTTATAAACTGAATTTGATTCGAGTCTATTTGGAGGGCGCTAGTATGTTATGCGCAAGGTTTGAAGATACTCAATTCATCGGTAATTGGCTTTCAAGGGCTTTTTTTCATGAAGGAATATTTGAAAAATGCTTTTTTCACAGATCTGAATGTAATGAGACGAATTTTGAATTGGCAGAAATCACCGAGTGCCGATTCATTGACTGTAGTTTTGACGCTACGAAATTTAAAGAAACTGTTTTTTCGGCAGTGCAGTTTGAGGGTTGCGATTTCCGTTCTGCAGATTTTACGGAAGCTAATTTGTACAGTTGTACATTTATTAATTGCACGATGAGACATTGTCACTTTGAGGAGGCTGCATTTCACTCTTGTGATCTTACAGGAATAAAAGATACAGTTATGAATTTCTGGGATTGTGCTGCTATCCAAAAATCTAAGATTAACGGTACTGATAAGGATGCGTTTAAGGATGCGGAAATTGATGAGCCTGAGTGGGTATAGCGAATAGGAATAGTGATAGGTAAATTGAATTCAACTTAACTAATTTTCTCTATCTCTTGTTGTATTATTTTCTTAAACTCGATTAAAAAATGTCTGAATAAGGGTAATACCCGTAAAATTTTGTATGCTACAAAGATGATGCCTACATATATAATTACTGTAGTGAAGAAAAACAACTTACTAAAGGAGAAAATTGTACTGGAAAATAAGATACAAAAGAAAGAATGAAACAGAATCGCAACAGTGCGTGAAATTTTATTCTTAAATTCAAAGTAAGTAAGGTCTTTATTTATTTGGGGTTTACTTTGAATTATTTTTAGGTCAACTGCTTTTCCAATGATCAGGCGTGTGACTTTAGCAATGCCATGATGAGTGTCCATAATTTCAACTTCATTCATATTGGCAATAATTTGTGATATTTTGGTATCCATTTTCTCAATTAGAAACCTATCAATCAATTTTAAGAATAGTAGGTAGAACAAGAGATATACTGCTAACGAGCTCAGGAGAGACGCTATGAGCAAACCTGAATGAAAGAAAATTACATAATTATTCAGGTTATCATAGTCTGACAGTGACCAGAACCTAATTGATGAGTCGAAAATATGTAGGATGTACCTAGTCGTAATTGCGCATAACAATACGCGAAAAATGAATATTCTTAGAGTGCTGTTTAACCCAATAATCCCGAGCAGTAATCCTGAAATAAAAGATATAAAATTCACGTTGATTCAAGATTAGAAATCCATATTAAACTGACTTGGATCGGATATTGACTTAAACTTTACTGTCGATTGCCAATCAAACATCTCTTTTATGTTCTCCAGTATAGTATTTGCAGAGTGTAAATCTTGTACTGAAATCTGTCCAAAGGCCTTCCTCATTTGATTTATTATTACTTTATCAACATCTCTATTAAAATAAGGGAACGAATAGCCAATTACAATTAGTTTTCCAGTAGATCTGGTTGCTAAGGCAATTTGGCCCAATATGCGTTGTAATTGAACTCCATCTTCCCATGAAAAAGATATAGCGGGTTCATACTCTACTCCAGATAGATGCTTATATGCCTCGAATATTTTCAATAATTTTGGCATTTCGTGCCCTTCGTCATCTTTTTCATGGTATATATTGTGACAGTTTAGTCCGAGTGTTATTTCTCCATCTTTATTCCAGAATCCACATGTTCCATTGATTTTGATAATGCTAAACCTATCGCTGGCGGAAATTTCGCGAGGAGTACCTTTGTGAATAATGTTCAAATCTTGGTACAGTTTGTGAATGTCATTCTTTTCGGGAACGTATTTTAAATATGCTCTTTCAAATTCATAATCATAGTTCCATGATAATATGTTAATATCGCTAGGTAGTTGAAGGTTCTTTTTAAATATTGTAGCAAGAAATGCATCGTATCGTTTATCTATGTCGTTAGTGTAATACCTATGGAGTTCAAAAAAAAGGATAATAGCGCATTTAACTCGACGATATTTACTTCTCCTGTCTTCTTTATCTTGTGTTAGGAATAACATCTTTGCAAAAGTATCAACGCTTCTATGATCTATACATCCTTTTTGTAGCATTCGAAGATCTTCAAATACTAAGTTTACCGCGTCATCATATTTGTTTTGCCAGTTCTTGTTTCGTAGCCAGTTTTTAATGCTGGTTTCTCTGTTAAGTATCGATTGAATGCTACCAACAAACTCATTTACTGTTGGTAAAGACCCCGCACTGGCACCGGCCCCGAGCAGATAAGTAACGCCCATGGTATAAGATTTCTACGAATTTAGATTTTATCAATCATTTATCCATCACATTCCTCTCTAATAACACCCTCTTCACACCCATTTCCACCCCTCACAAAAACACTAAACGAAAGTTGAGCACTTTCACACATATACCACTATCATTTTCATGCACTTAGCTCAAAAGAAATTTCTGTCATAGACTCGTAGCTGCTTATGATAGTGCACTTTTCGTATTACCACAGAAAGTGCTTTTTTCAGTCTCATTTTTGCACCACACCTTTGTGCCCGCTCTGATGGTTTTGCGTCCGGAAGTAAGTCCTGAGGAGTATATCCCTGTATGTGTTTCTATAAACATATCATCCCTTCAGGATGAGGTAATAACGCAACATTCAGGGTGTTACTGATCCACGGGGACTTAGGAGATATCCAGTATCTATCATCAAGTATCCGTTCTATCCAGTATCCAGCATCTAGTATCCCTTCCATCCCGCATCCCTTCATCTGCAAAATGTTGTCCACTCGTTATCACATAGGCGAAATTTGTAAATATACCCGATGCGCTTTATGTTTACGGTTGAAAACAAGGCAATACTATGGTTAAGGTATTTATATCATATTCGCATAAGGATAAGGAATATAAAGATGAGCTGGAATCACATCTGTCCATGATGATACGCAACGGGGAGATAGATCAGTGGAATGATAAGATGATAGAGCCCGGTGAAAAGTGGGACGAAAGCATCAATGAATCGCTGGACAAGGCAGAATTGCTGATATTTCTGGTGAGTTCCGATTTTCTTAATTCAGAGTATTGTTACGGTATAGAAACAGCCAGGTCTATCGCCAAGCACCATGAAAATAAAGCTACGATCATACCGGTCATCATTCGTCACTGCGACTGGCAGAGCTCTAAACTGGCGCAGTTCCAGGTATTGCCGTTGGGTGGCAAGCCGGTGAGAGAGTTTGAGGACAGGGACAAAGCCTTCCTGCAAGTTGTAGATGGTATTAAGGTGGCCATCAGGGCCATAAATAATGAAAAGAAGCGTAAAGCCGGTCCCGTATCCCCTGCAGAGAGCCCGAAGAAAGAACCTGCACCCGTACCCGCCAGCTATTCATTCGAGCCGGCAGCAAAGCCCCAGCCTACAGAGAAAGAGACAATCTATCCGACCCCGCAGAAGAAGAAGTCGGGAATGGGTAAGGGAATACTTATAGGTGTATCGGGTGTGGTGCTGTTGCTGGTGGTGCTCATCTTCGTACTGGGTAGTGGCGACGACCAGCCACAGCCCGAACCGGGTAGTGGCGATGCCCCAACCGTTGTGACGCCCGCAGAGGTGCCAATGGACGGACAACCGGAATTCATAAAACAGGCAGCAGCAGCCCCGGCTACAGAAGACAACCCCGATGCCCGCGATAAAGCACTCGATTTTTACAACAAAAAGAAATACGATAGCGCCGGGCTTTACTATACCCGGTATATCAACTTCCTTGATGGCGAGAGTTTTTCCAGTCTTGGAGATGTTTACTTATGGGGTGGCAAGGCGCTGAAGAAAGATACGCTTACTGCTATTAAATTCTACGAAATGTCTGCGGCAAAAGGTTCAGGGCAGGGGGCGTATTCACTGGGCTGGTGTTATGCTAATGGCCTTGGTCATCTTAAGCAGGATTTTGTAAAGGCGGTGGAGTACTATCGTATCGGCGCTGCAAAGGGTGAATACAATGCACTGGATGCGCTCTCACAAGCCTATCAGAATGGCGAAGGCGTGAATTACAATGCAGATTCTGCGGAATACTGGAAGAAACAAGCCATCAGGAAACAGAAGATGGACGCAGCTAACTAAGAGCTGGCCGTAGTGTTCCAAAAGTGTTCCGGTGTTCCATTATCCAGGAGTGGAACGGTGGAACACCTGACTGTAGTGGTGATCTGTGGGTGCTTAGTATTTCGTTCGATGATCGCGGGAGGTATGAAATACAGATACCACGTAAATAGACCTTTTCTTTTTATGGATGCGGTAAATGATCACTACAGGGAACACAGATACCAAAACCTCCCGGTATTGCCGGTACTTTACTGAGTATTGTTCAGGATTTGATTCTATTTGCCGCAGTTTATGAACCAGTTCGTCCATAAAGCGTTGTCCCAATCCCTGCTGGCGTTCTTCATACCAGTCGTGCGAACCTATGATCTCTTTATGCGCCCTGGCCGAAACAATGAGGGAGTAGCCTTGCTCATTTGCCATGCTTCTTCTGCTTATGCTTCTCTACTGATGCCTGTAGCTGCGAGATAGTATAGCCTTTATCGGCGCCTTGTTCCAGTGCTGCATACCGGTTGTCCAACTCGGAAACAAACTTTTTGTCCTTCCACCATTCACTTACCTGCTCTATCTCACCTTCCAGCAGGTGGTATATAGCCTGCAGCTTTTTCTCATCCGCAACCCGGATATAGTCGTACAGTTTATTACGTATGGCAGTTGTGGTCATGGCAGATGTTATTACCATGCAATTTAAGCATTTTATGGCATGTGGTCATGGCTTCGGGTCAATCTGGGTGTTCCACCGTTCCACTTACTATGTATTGGAACGGTGGAACACTTCCGGGTCAGCAGCAGATACCGGAACAGGACAAGTAGCATTAAGATATTTTCACTTTGATATAAGGCCGCCTTGTTTAACAATTCTTTCAGGTATAGACACAATATAACAACCGTTAGTGCGTTTTTTTCTCAAAACCACTTTTGTAAATGGATAGAACTATACACAAGAAACTTACGGCAAAACACGTAAACGGCGAAGGCCACAGTGCCTATCGCTTTGATAATGAGCTTGTTTTTGGCCATCCCCACGATATAAGGATATTAGAGGCCGCTGCAGGGGAATTATTACAACCTCGCCCGCAGGCAATAGCTACCTTGCTGCAACTGGCAAAGGAAATGTAAGTACTGAGTAAGAATAGCGTTTAACTGCTCTGTTCTCTCTTCCACTCGTCCCGGTGTTTTCTCAGTGGATGCTCTTTTGACTTGTTGAAGATCATCATGCCGTTCTCGCGGCCGGCACGGTGCAGGCGCTGCTCATCGGCCGGCAGGTTCTTCTCGGTCATACAGGCTTCGCTGCAGCACCCCTCGTACTTTGCCGCGCACTCATCGCACTGAATGAACAGCAGGTGGCATCCGTCATTCTTGCAGTTGGTATGTGTATCGCACGACTTACCACATATATGGCAGCGGGCTATCACATCATCAGAGATACGCTCTCCCAGGCGCTCATCAAATACAAAGTTCTTGCCAATGAATTTTACCGGCAATCCCTGCTCCTTAGCCTTGCGTGCATATTCAATGATGCCACCCTCTACATGAAATATATTCCTGAAGCCATTGTGCAGCATATAGGCGCTGGCCTTCTCGCAGCGTATGCCGCCGGTACAGTACATGATAATGTTCTGATCTTTCTTGTCCTTCAGCATGTCCACAGCCATAGGTAACTGGTCGCGGAAGGTATCAGACGGAACCTCAATGGCATTTTCAAAGTGTCCCACTTCATACTCGTAGTGGTTGCGCATATCCACTATTATGGTGCCGGGTTGTGATGCCAGCTCATTGTATTCTTTTGCTTTCAGATACTGCCCGGTCTTTGACGGATCGAACGTAGGATCGTCAATGCCATCGGCCACTATCTTAGGGCGCACCTTCATACGCAACACCCAGAACGACTTGCCGTCATCATCCACGGCTATGTTCATACGGATGCCGTTCAGCTCAGGGGCGGCGGCATATATGGCGTCTCTGAATTGTTCAAAATTGCTCTCGGGTACGCTTATCTGCCCGTTGATGCCCTCATTGGCAATGTATATACGGCCAAACACCCTGAGGTCGTTCAGTTTTACATACAGCCCGTTACGAAAGGCTACCGGATCGGCAATGGAGAAATACTTGTAAAAGGAAACTGTCTTCCGAGGTTCTGTCTCGGCCAGCATACGCTGCTTCAGTTCCTCATTGTTTACGCGGTTGTGTAGCACTGGCATGGTGTACCTTCCTTTTGTTTTTTGAATGAGAAAGCGCAAAGTTACGGCATTTCCCGGGCCGGAGACCTGATATTGGTCATAATATAGCTTTAGCGGGTAATGTGTGCTATCCACCATACTGTGAATAACATTCTTTTGAATTGTCGGTTTTTACGTGTCTTTTTGCACCCATGCGTTTTCTGCCTGCCGTTCTTTGCCTGCTGGGCCTTTCTGCATCTGCGCAGGAAGAAGATACAGCACGAAAGACAACGGACATATACAAGGGTGTTATTTCCGACAACAAGAAGGAGGAAAGGGCGATACTGTCGCTCAGGCATTGCCACTTCTGCGACTATGGCACCTTTACCCTCAGCACAGCTACCGGAACATCTTTTGCCGGCGACTGGACCGTATTACGGGGCGATGCTGCCAACAAGAATGCTACCGTGGTGGAACTGGATGCTGCTGATAAAGCCTTCTTCTTCCTTCGTAAGCCAACAGGAGAGCTACAGCAGGAAGACAGCGCGCTGAAAGTAATAGCCCCTGCAGCCACGTATGTGTTGCGACAACAGGTGATAAAGCTTGGCGGCACTTATAAGGGATGGATACCATCATCTGTATGTAATAAGATAGAGACCACGGTCACCATGGATTGCCATGAGCCATGCACAGGCGGCAGTTGCGTGGTGTCCATTAAGTATGTGGGCACTCCTACCGGCGATCATGTCTATAACTACTCAGGCACCTGGACCAAACAAATGGATACCGTAGCCGGAAGACCGGTGATAGCCATGTCGGGAAGCAAGCCGGAATGGTCGCGTAGCTACTTCATTGCCGATGACGGTGCCTTGCTGCCTACTGAGTCGGTAGATGATCTGTTTGATGGCAGGCTGGAAAAACAATGATTATCTTCCTAACGGGCAAACGCCGTATTTTTGACCCGCATGTCCGACGAGAAATTACTAATGTTCCGCAATCGCCTGCAGAAGGTGTACAAGCATTTCAGCAAGCTGGCCAAGCGGCAGGAGATAGCCTGTTACCGGTTCTACGATCACGATCTCCCGGAGTTTCCCTTTGCCATAGAATGGTATAATGGTGTGGTACATGCGGCCGAATATAAGCGCAGGCACGGCATGGAAGATGAGGAGCACGACCAGTGGCTGAATGAGTGTAAACAGGTACTGGCAGAAGTACTGGAGATACCTGCCGATCAGATATTCATGAAGGTACGTCAGCGCAAAGCAGGCAGGCAAGGGCAGTACGAGAAGTTTGATGAGCAGAAGGTAGAGAAGATAGTACCTGAGGGCGGGCTAAGCTTCATCATCAATCTTACTGATTATCTCGATACCGGACTGTTCTTAGACCACCGGATCACACGCGGCATGGTAAGAGAGGAGGCCCGTGATATGAATGTGCTGAACCTGTTCTGCTATACGGGCTCTTTCAGTGTATATGCGGCGGCAGGTGGTGCAAAGACCGTTACCTCGGTAGATATGTCCAAGACGTACCTCAACTGGGCCAAGCGTAACATGCAGTATAATAAGCTGTATAAAGAAGACAAGCACGAGTATATCCATGGCGATGTCATAGAATGGCTAGATTATATGCCGGAAGATCATTACGACCTCATCATTTGCGATCCGCCTACCTTTTCCAACAGTAAACGCATGGAAGATACCTTTGATGTGCAACGGGATCATGTGAAGCTGATAAAGAAACTGCTGAAGGGATGCACTGAAGGAGGCAGGATATACTTCAGTAACAACTACCGCAACTTTGTGCTGGACCGTGATGCTATTCCGGCACTTACAGTAAAAGATATCACAGGGCCTACCACTCCGTTCGATTTCCAGGGTAAGTTGCACAGGAAGTGTTACCTTATTCAGAAGTAGGTGCGCATGTATTCCCGTTCCGTTCCAAATGTGTAGAGGTGTTCCACTGTTCCATGTGTTCATGAGTGGAACAGTGGAACACCTGGAACACCCTGAATAATATAGGCTACCCCCTAAAATATAACACCTTTGCACATATGGAGAGATGATACATGATGATAATAAGCCATGTTATTATTAACCAAATGCAATTATCCTCGGCCAAATTCGTTAATTTTATACTATACAGGTACAAATACCCAACCTTTTACAAAATGGGGTGGTCTGTATATACAGTTTTTAATAACCAATATAGTTGTCAATAGCTTTGGCATATACTATCACGGGTCATGCCAGTGAGTTAGAAGAGCTCATTCAAGGATGCATACGCAACGAGCGGGGTGCGCAGGAGAAGGTGTATCATCTCTTCTACCCGCGGATGATGGCGTTGGTGAAACGGTATATAGATCATACGGAACAGGCAGAAGAAGTAATGAATAACGGGTTCCTGAGGGCGTTCCAGAAGGTAAAGCAGTACAATTTTCAAGGTTCTTTCGAAGGTTGGTTACGTAAGATAGTCTTTCATGCGGTGGCGGATTATGTGAAACAGAACACTAAGTATTCAGAACAGGTGGTACTGGTGGAGAAGGATCAGAGTGTGCAGAACACCCATGTGGAGAAGCTATACTACGATCAGTTGCTGAAACTGGTACAGGAACTCCCGGATGCCACAAGAAATGTGTTCAACATGTATGTGATGGAAGGGTTTACGCATAAGGAAATAAGTAACATAATAGGTATCAGCGAGGGCACATCGAAGTGGCATTTATCTGAAGGGCGGCGGGTACTGAAGGAAAAGATTGAAAAACTGGAACTGCATCTGCGATCGTAGCTGCGGGAAAGGTGATAAAAAGAATTGAATCATTAAAATAAAAGTTATCCAGATGGATAAGCAGTTTGTAAACATAGACGACCTCGTAAGGCAGCGGTTAAGCGGCGGAGAGGAACAGGAACAGGCAGGTTCCTGGGGCAGGATGCGTGACCTGCTGGACAAAGAAATGCCTCAGCGGCCTGCAGGATTATTCTGGCGCCGTTCGCTGAGCGCGTTAGCTTTACTGCTGCTGGCAGGTGCCGCAGGAGTAGGCGGCTACAGGATGTACACCGCCAAGGAAGCCGGTAACACTACCGCTAACGAAATAGCTATGGCTACAGGCAATGAGGCTGCCAACTCATCATCTGCCCATACCATCACCAATACAAAGAATATCAACACACTGCCTGCCGGGAACAATGACAACAACAATAAGAACGGCAAGGATAATAACAACAAAGTAAACACAGCAGCAGTAGCTACTACTAACGATAAAAAGATCAACGATAGACCAACCGCTACACACAGCAGCATTGCCCACGCTAGCGATGTGGCCAATGACCATAGAACCGCGAACAATAACACATCAACACCAGTTACCGCAAATACTGAGGATCATACAGCACCTGCTGTGGCAGACAACCATGCCGCGCCAAAGGCTACAGGAAGTGTAGATAACACTCCGGTGGCATCTGTTGCCAACCATCATACTGCACCACAGATGAAGGATAAGAAAGTGGTTGCCGGCAATACTGTCGCTGCAAACACTGTATCCGATGCTAAGCGTACGAATAACGCAGGCACTACAGTAACGCATACAGCAGCTAAGTCCGGCGGCTCTTCTATGGCGCATACAGTTGCCAGGAAGAATGAAGGTGTTGCTACGGTATCTGACAATAACACAACTGTTGCAGACCATACTGCCGATGCAGGCAAGGCCATAGCATCTGCTGATAATAATAAGAAGACAACTGTGAAAGAGCATAAGTCAACCGCGCATACACAGGTGGATAAGCCGGCACTGAGCAGCAACACTCCTTCTGCCGTAGTGCCTGTGAGCAATACACTGACAGTTACTGATAAGAAAGCAGTGAAACAAACACACAGGCCTGTTGCCTCTAAAGCCGTTGCGGCCAGGCACACTGTAGTAAAAGAAGAGGCAGATGTTGCCACTGTTACAGATAACAATAGCGTAGCTGACAACAAACCTCAGCCAAAGTCAGTAAAGAAGAGCAGCAGGCAATCTGCGCCCGTGGCTATGAACAATATGCCATTGTCGGCAGGTACTGCTACCGTTGCTGCAAAGACCGCTAATACAACCACTACCGCCGGCAATCCTGTAAGGAATACACGTAAGGCACAACGCCAGGTAGAAAGACTGGTACTGGCACAGCGTTTTGTACTGGTGGGCCCTAACAGGGGTGAGTTCCATCTCGATACGATAGCTATGGAGACAGTGACTGAAGAATACGAAGTGGCCGCAAACAGCATCATACCGTTTGGCCCTCAGCCCTATGCAGATGTAAATGAGCCTGAAGTTGCTTCTTCATCCACTTCATCATCATCTACTACACTGCTGGCTAAGGAAACAAAGAACATGAAGAAGGTGAAAGGATCCGGCACAATGGAGAACCTTCATGCCGCGTTCAACGATATCAAGGACAAGGCGCATGGTGTACGTTTTGCACCCGGTATCACTGCCGGTGTGAATAGCAGCTTCTTTGGCCCGAGCAGCTTCAAGGGCTTCCAGTTTGGTATGACGGGCAACTTCACCTTCAGCAACACACTCAGTGTGATGACAGAGCTTAAGTATTTCCACCGTATCAACAACAACTATACACTCAGCGATAACTATTACAACTATACCCCTGTGGCAGGTGGCGGCTACACCAAGGAGCTGGTGGTGAATCCATACAACTTCTCTACTCTGCACAGCCTGGAACTGCCGGTATCTGTTCGTTACTGTGTCAGCAATTTCAACTTCTATGTGGGAGGCAGTGTTGCTTACATCTTTGGTGTGAACACAGGTGCCGCTCCGCTTCCCGATCCTACCAATGTGACACAGGTAGCTACCATGGAGAATGACAACGCGCCAAAGATCAGGAACGGCGACTTTGATGCAAGGCTGGGTATAGGCTACCTCGTAGGTGCATCTTACCAGGCAGCGCCAAATGTAATGTTCGATCTGCGCAGCGTACAGAATGTGTGGGATAACGGACAGACAACAGGAGCTAAATATGTATCAAACCAGTTGTACAAGAGCCCATCACTCCAGTTGTCGCTCATCTATCGCCTGGGTGGCAGGAAGGATAAAGAAAAATAAACAGAGATACCCCTGATAAAAAGATAGCCCTGCATTGTGCGGGGCTATTTTGTTTTCAGGTCACGGATGCGGCACTTCTTCCATCATGGGGTTGGGTGGTATGCCCATGGCCGCCTGCTTCATTTGCTCCGTGGTCTCCTTGCCCAGGTAAGCGCTTATGCGTTTCTCTATCAGGTATATCAGTGGTGTGAGCACTACCGCCATCGTGAATTTATAAGCATAGTTCACGAGGCCTATTGCCAATACTCTCTGGTAGGACCAGCCCTTGCCTATCTTGAATGCGATGAACAATACCACGAAGCTGTCTATGAACTGCGATACGATGGTAGAGCCTGTTGCCCTGAGCCATACATGTTTTTCACCGGTGGCTTTCTTGATCTTGTGGAATATCCATACATCCACTATCTGGCTGAGTAGGAAGGCGGTAAGGCTGCCCGCAATGATCCACATACCCTGGCCGAATATACCCGAAAAGGCGGCCTGCATATCTGGTACGCCGCTGTCTTTCTGGCTGCCCGTCCAGAAGCTGGTGTCTGCAGGTATCTGTATGGCTAAGTAGAACATCAGGAAGGCGTAGCAGATAAGCGCTACAGCAATATACGATATGCGCTTCACGATCTTAGGGCCATAGAACTCGTTCACGATGTCGGTCATGATGAATTCGAGTGGCCACAGCAGCACACCACACGTAAGGGTGAAGGTAAGCCCCGGCTCACCCAGCAGGGAGAAAGGCTCGGGTGTCTTACCGAACACCTTCTCGAGGGAGAATAGTTTGCCGCCGATACACTCGGCTATAAGGGCATTGGAAATAAAGAAAGCCGTAAGCACCAGCAGCAACCGGGTGGGCTTGTCATTGAACATTTTCCTGAGCATAGATGGATGGAATGTATTGCAATATTAACCCTAAATAAGAATACCTGTACATACCCGCATCTCTGCCGCAATTTGCGAAAGGCTTACCCGTTTGTTCAGATTGTTGTTAACTTTACGGTAATGGCAAGCATGACCGCGTCAAAGATGGTACTGCCCGTAGTAGCGGGTGCAATGGGGGCTATGATGCTGATCGCATTGTGCGAGACATTGGTGAAGACCTCGTATGTAGCGGGCGGCACAGATATGATGCCATCTGCGGCATTCGTGTTGCTGCTGGTGGTATATGCTGTTTGTTCATTGGGTGGCGGCGTGGCCTCTTCGCTCATTGCCGGCAGAACCACTGCTGTGCCCGCAGTTATTGCAGGTGTGTTACTTACACTTGCGGGGGCATACAATATGGCGCATTTCGCCCATCCGGCATTGTTCAGTGTCGCGGCGGTGGTCATTTATCTGCCGTGTTGTTATGCGGGCTATATGCTCGTGCGCAGGCCTGTTGTCTCATAGTCAGGTTAGGATAACTCAGGAAATTACCGTACCTTATACTCCCGTTTTTTCAGATATGCGAAAGATATTGTACTGCATTGGTTTGTGTTTACTCTCCGGCTATGCCATGGCGCAGCGGGAGCGCGATACATTCAGCCTGTACTTTGATCTGAACGTACCACGACTGAATGCAGTCTCTGAAAAAAAGATAGACCTCCTCATTTACAACGACAAGATCATCAATGGCAGCAATGTCATGATCATCGGTTATGCCGACTACCTGGGCACAGAGGGATACAACAAAGACCTCTCCATGAAGCGTGCGCAGAATGTGAAGGACTACCTCGTGAAGTACGGTATCAGCGAAGCCGACATAAAGCTGTGTGAAGGAAAAGGAGAGATATTTCGCAATAACATACAGCATAAGGATGGTATGCCCGCAGACAGAAGGGTGGACATAGTGGTGAACAATGTGACCCGTAAGCCCGCTGAGAAGCCCAAAGGAAAGCCGCCCGGCAAGGTGGTGATCAACAACATGGACGATATGAAGAAGCTGCTGCCGGGAACTACCTTCCAGTTGAAGAACGTGTACTTCCCGCCGGACAGGAGTGTGATAAAACCTGAATCGAAGGAGACGCTGGAAAAACTCTATACCGTGCTGAAGAACAACCCGAAGATAAAGATCAGTATAGAAGGCCACGTGTGCTGCATCTCTCCCGATGCTCCCGATGCGCTGGACATTGATACCTATGAGGCCACACTCTCCGTGAACCGTGCACGCTCCATATACCGATACCTGGTGGCGCGTGGCATAGAGGCCAACCGGCTCACCTACGACGGATTCGGTAAACGAAAACCGGTGGTGCCTTACGAGAAAACAGAAGAAGATGCAGAGAAGAACCGCCGTGTAGAGATCAGGATAGTAGAGAACTGATACACTTCTTTCACCGATACATTCAGCTTAACACACTAATTCCCTCGCGGGACAAAACTCAGGCATATGCAACAGCTACCGAAACCGGCACTTGGCGAGATCACAGCCATCACTATTACCACCAAAGACCTCGAAGCATCGCTGGCCTACTACCGTATGCTGGGCTTCTCTGAAGTGATGCGTGCCGACTGGCCTTTTCCCTGGATACAGGTAAGTGACGGCGTGTTGCTAATCATGCTGCGTAAGGACCCCAAGCCCTACCTGGCCCTCACTTACTATGTGAAGGGCATTGATAAAGTAGTGGCAGCGCTGGAGAAGAAGGGTGTGCCGTTTTTGCAGAAAGCCGCCAAAACAGATATGCTGAAGCGCTACCTGCTGGCCTCACCCGATGGGCTGAACATAAGCCTGGTGAGCATGGTAGATGGTTTCCGGCAACCACCGGGCCCCGGCATGCTGCATATGAGCCCGGAAGATTACACCAGGCCCGGGACCTATGTGAACAAGACCTGCGGACTGTATGGCGAGCTGGCTCATCCGGTAAAGGACATCGATAAGTCCATCGCCTTCTGGGAACTGCTGGGCTTCAAGGCATTGTCGCGCAGAGATGCTCCGTATCCCTGGGCTATCATGAGCGACGGGCTGGCCATTATAGGGCTGCACCAGGCCACGCATTTCGCCTATCCTGCCATCACCTTCTTCGCGGCAGACATGGGCAGCAAGATCACCACTCTGAAGAAAGCGGGGCTGAAAGACTTTACCGAGAAAGGCCCTGTGGACATAGTGCTGAACACACCCGAACAGCAGCACATCTTCCTCTTCGGGATGGGAGGAGCGCAGCCGGAAAGGAAACGCCCGGTGATAGACATGGAAGAGATAGAGACAGAGCGCATGATACTGAAGGCCATCACACCGGAGAACTCTAAGCAAATATTTACAGAATGTAATGATAAAGAGATCATGAGCTACCTGGGCCTTACCACACCCGCCGAGCTGGAAGTGGAGCGCTACAAGTATGAGCATGGCAAGACCACCTACCGCATGTCGTTCCGGACATTCCTGCTGACAGATAAGCAGACAGGTAGGCCGCTGGGCAAGTGCGGCTTTCACAACTGGTATGCCATGCACAACAGGTCGGAGGTGGGCTACCATATGAACAGTGATGCCGATAAGAACAAAGGCTATATGAAGGAAGCATTTGCCGCCGTCATCGCTTACGGATTTGAGCACATGGGGCTCAACCGGATAGAGGCGTTCGTTGGCCCCACCAATGAGCCATCTATGAGATTGGTAAAGGGGCTGGGATTCACACAGGAAGGGCTGCTGCGCCAGCATTACAACAAAGACGGCGACCTCCAGGACTCAGCCGTATTCGGGCTGCTGAAGCAAGAATACATGCCCGCTAAGAAGAAGAAAGGAAAAAAATGATACCACGGCATTTGCCATAGGTAATAAGGTCTGTTTGAGGCAGATTTGTTAATTTTGTATCAACAAATAATGTAAAAAAGAAATGTCGCAGAGCAAACTAATAACGATGGATGAGTTTACCATCCAGGAGACAAGGAAATTTCCTCATGCCACAGGCGAACTGTCTGCGCTGCTGAGAGATATAGGCCTTGCCGGAAAGATCATCAACAAGCAGGTGCGCAAGGCGGGCCTTATAGATATACTGGGCGCTCACGGAGCTACCAATGTGCAGGGAGAGGAGCAGATGAAGCTCGATGTGTTTGCCAACGAAACACTCATCAACATACTCAAGAACAGCTCTGAATGCGCGGGCATAGCCTCTGAGGAGAACGACAACCACCTGTGCTACGAAGACACCTATTCGCTCAACTCCAAGTATGTGGTGCTGTTCGACCCGCTGGACGGATCTTCCAACATAGACGTGAACGCCTCCATAGGCACCATATTTGCCATATACCGCCGCCTGAGCGAGATAGGACAGCCCTGCACCGAGGCCGACTTCCTGCAGCCCGGTAACAAACTGATGGCTGCAGGCTACATCATCTACGGCTCCAGCACCATGATGGTATATGCCACTCGCGCCAGTGTGAACGGCTTTACACTGGAGCCATCCATAGGCGAGTTCTGCCTGTCGCACCCGGATATACGTGTGCCGGAGAATGGCAAGATATACAGCATCAACCAGGGCAACAGCGTGAAGTACAGCCAGGGCATGCTCGACTACCTCACTTACTGCATGGAGAGCAAGAAAGAAGAAGGAAGGCCATACGGGCACCGTTATATAGGCTCTATGGTGGCCGATCTGCACCGTACCCTCATCAAGGGTGGCATCTTCATTTATCCCGGCGATAAGAGCAATCCTAACGGCAAGCTGCGCCTGCAATACGAGTGCAACCCTATGGCATTCATAGTAGAGGCGGCAGGTGGTAAGGCCACTACCGGCAATACTGATATACTCAACGTTCAGCCTGCCGAGCTGCACCAGCGTGTACCTATCTTCATAGGATCTAAGAACATGGTGGACAAAGCCGTGGAGTTTGTAAAAGAGAAAGCAACAGTAGCCTAAGCTACCACATCATATAGCAGCAGCCGGGTATAGCCCGGCTGTTCTGTTTCAGGGTGTTCCACCGTTCCAATACAGAACAAGTGGAACACCGGAACACTATGGAACACCCCGTATCAGATCATCACCTCATCACCCCGGCAACTAAGCCCTCAGGTACCTGTTCACAGACGACAGTGGCAGCCGTGTGATGCGTGCTATATCCCGTTGCGAATTGCCCGCCAGGTGCAGCTCCTTCACCTGCTCCTTCAGTTGCTCCTTCAGCTTGTCGCGGTCCTCCTCCACACCCGATCTCAGGTGCTCCCATTCCCGGCCATGGTCTGCAAATTCGAATTGCAGGAAGTTGTCCGGTTTCACGGTATGGCACAGGCACACATTCGCGGCGTCATATATGGCTGCGGTATAGCGTTGTTTCACCTGCTTCAGGTAGCGCAGGTCCTTGTTGGCAGAGCTCTCGCCTATGGCAAACGCGCTGTCGCAGAAGTTGATGAGCATCTTGCTGCCCTGCAGGTCATTGCGGGTTATGGGCTTGGTCTGGTCGCGCTTGGGCGTATGTGCCAGCGCCAGTATGCTCAGGTCGTAGGTTTGTTTCAGCGCCTTCAGGTGTTTCATCAGCGGCAGGGCATCACGTGCCTTCTCCGTTTCGCTGCGCAGGTAGGTGAGGTTGTCAATGATCAGCACACGGGCGCCGGTCTTTATCAGCGACGACTCTATCGAGCTGTTCACCAGGTCTTCAAAGCTGCCGTCGTCGAAGTGGCGGTAGGCATAGGGGCTGATGGTGGCCCGGTAGAAGTTGGGGTGAAACGTGTAGTGCCGTTCATACTCCGATGAGTAGCGTGCTTCAAACTGTTTCTCCGACAGCTCGAAGTCGAAGTACAGCACCGGCTGCGCCTCTGCATGGAGCAGGAAGCCCGGTATGGCTGTGCCGCGGCTGATGCTGTCGCCTATCTGTACCGCCAGTATGCTCTTGCCCAGGTTGGTATCGGCAAAGAGGATGCACAGCTCCCCTTCGTGCCAGAACTCGCTGAAGAGCATGCGTGGTATGGGCTGTATGCGGCTCTCCTGCAGGCACTGGCCGGCTGTGCGCACCAGGAATATGCCCGATGTCTCCTCCTGTATCTTGCGTTCTATCTCTGCCTGTACACTGCGTGGGTCTTTGTCGCCCATGATGTCGGCCCATAGGTTGTCTATGGCCTTGCGGTATTCTTTTGGTTCCATGTGATGGTTCTGATTATTTGTTAGTGGAAATGAAATACTGTGTGCTGCGAGCGGCGCCGGCTGCCTGCTATCGTTGCGGGTACAAAGGTGATACAAGGGAACGACATAGCGAAAAACCGTTTTTCCCTTAGTACGAAAAGTGTACTATCATAGACCGCTGGCAGTCTATCATAGATTTTTTTTTCGGGGCTAATGCGTTGATATTCTTACGCCTATATGTGCACCAACCTGCCACCTGCACCCACCCCGAAGTTCGTGCTTGTTTTCAGGACATCTTAGGTAAATAGTTGATGGGTTAGTTAGCTGTTCCATAGTGTTCCACCGTTCCAATACAGAACAAGTGGAACAGTGGAACGGTGGAACACCCGGCTGTTGTGGTGAAGCCCCTCAAACCATTATACCGGAGGCTTACAGGATATACGGTAAAGTGTTCCGGTGTTCCAATACATAATGAGTGGAACGGTGGAACAGTGGGACATATTGCTATTGCCTCCGTGTCCCTGAAGGAGGAGACACGGAGGGGACGGAAAAACGCGGTACCCCTATTTCTGATTTTTAAAGTACACCTCTTTTAATTCCGGGTTTTCAAACACCAACATTTCACCTTCCATAGGTGACATAGGAGTATATATATACCCAGGCACTTCCTTCTTTTGATCTAAATGCAGAATTATTGTCTCCAAATAGTCAGTCAATTTGAAAGTATCGGAAACTGATCTCTGATCCGGGAACCCAGTCAATGTATATTGCAAAAATTTCGGCACATTCTTAAATTTATGCGACTTATCTTTTTCCCAAGTTCCCACTATGGTGGTAGGTTTTGCTGAAACACTTGACTTAGGCCAATAAGTTAAATAAAAAGAATCATTTTTCAATAAAATGTCGCTTAGTGTTTCAGTATTTATGGATTGGCTGGAATAATATCTACCAGTTGGATTGAGCTGAGCTTTACTCTCATTTGCAAAAATGAAGGCTATGAATGTAACCAATAGTGTTAACTGTTTCATACGATGATTTTTGTGTTATAAATGCAATGACAATACTATATTCTTGCAGCATCGGCGGGAATGCCGGATGTAGGATAGTTGATACATTATAGTCACCAAATATGTCCGCAAAGGCCGGCAAGCGCTGCACCCTGACCAGGGGATAAGCTCCCCGGCTCATACAACTTCACAGAAAGAAATGTCACGGTCTCTTTCGCATCCAGCTCCAGGCTTTCTGGAACTTGTATGGATATTGCACTCACAAACTAAAGTTACATCATTATTATTGCTTTATATTACAAGGGTGTTCCCGTGTTCCACTCATCATGTTTTGGAACGGTGGAACACCTTGGAACACCTGGGTCGGCAATTAACGGGCAGAGATCCTTCTTACTTCTATAGATGCCAGTCCGCGCATATGGCGCATGCCATTGTTCAGGTCGGCGAGGCAGAGCACCTGTATGCGTTCGCCCATATCGGCAATGTCTTTGCCATCCTTCGAGGTGATGATGTAGAGTTTGTCGCCAATAGGTGTGTTGTAGATCTCACTCCACGAATAGACATTCCTATATCCGTCCGATGCTGTGAATACCAGCACTATCTCCGCCATATCCTTCGGCTTGTCTATGCTATACGATACAGGTTCCAGCAGGGTCTTTACCGGTATGCCTTTTACATTGTGTATCACATACTTATCCTCTCCTTTGTGGTTCTTTATGGCCACATCGCCCAGGTCGGCCTGCTTCAGTTTCTTTATATCGGCAATGGTATAGGTCTTTGCCTCCTTCACATCACCGCTTATGCGCACTTCTTCGGTAGGTTTCACATCGCGCTGGGCATAGGCGCCCATGCTCATCACCAGTAATGCCAGTATCCATATGTATCTCATACCCCGAAGATAGCCATTATCGGCCACTGCATCACCGGTTGCCCAAGGTGTTCCACCATGTTCCGGTGTTCCACTTTCTGTGTATTGGAACGGTGGAACACCCTGGAACAGGCACTCAATTAACCACCCGTTAACCGGTACCCTCCTTATGACATAACTATGATAATAATCAGCATTTTATGTGACCATTATCAATGATAAATGTTGCTACATGTTTACCTTTGTTCCGTGGGCGTTTTCAAGGTAGTATTTAATGGGTTAGATGCGGTTGGGGTACATCCTGCCCCCGACCTGGAGCATGGCGACATGGCATTCCTGGGCAACACAGATACCGTGCTGTGGTTTGCCGTTGACAGCCCCGATGCAGATACAGCCATGCAGGTAGCCGATGCCGTAGTAAAGACCCTCTGGGGGCCGGGCGAGAAGTAGCCCCAATACAGCCCGTGCGGACTGCCATCCGGTAGCCGTTTTTTTACTTATTTAATGATCATTTATCGTTATTAATAGTTAAATTTGAACTGGTCGGTGGTCTGGGGTATGCTCCGGGCGGCAGGGTATGGTATGTAGCAGAGTGGCCGGCCGGAAAAGAAAACTGAATTATGTCTAAGAATCTAAGCGAATTATCAGGACGAAAAGGGCTGCGCGAAAACCTGTTTGAAGAGCTGGGCATAGCCGCCCGGCAAACCGGTATGGTAGAGCGTGACCAGGCCGCGCAACTGGCCGAGGAGTTCCTGATGGGTAAGTCGAACGTATATGGCGCTGCCTCTTTCTACGATTTTCTGCGCCCGGAGAATAAGGGCAAGAAGGTATATGTGTGCAACGGCAGCTCCTGCCTCACCGCAGGCACCCAGGACAAAGTGCGCAAGCAACTGGAAGGCGCATTTGATGCCGGTGAGGTAGGAGAGATGTGCTGCCTGGGCCGCTGCCACGAGAACAGCTCATTTCATTACGATGGCCACAACTACAGCGGCAACGACATCAATGATATTGCCGCCATCAAGGCAGGCATTCCCAATCCCATAGACAGGTACAATGTGGGCGGTACCGGTGCCCGTGTGCTTACCGCGCCTTTTCCGGGTGTGGATGAGTTTTACAGGATACTGGGCACCGTGCTCACTACGGACAAGGATAAGCTGCTGTCTGAACTGAAAACATCGGGGCTGCGGGGCCGTGGTGGTGCGGGCTTTCCCATAGGTTTCAAGCTGGAGTCTTGCAAGAACACTGCCGGCGATGTGAAGTTCATCGTATGTAATGCCGACGAAGGAGATCCCGGTGCCTACAGCGACCGCTACCTGCTGGAAGAAAGGCCGCATGCGGTGCTGCTGGGTATGATCATAGCGGGCTATATAGCCGGCGCGGGCAATGGTGTGGTGTATATACGCGGCGAATATCCCGAGGCCATAGAGATCACCCGTAAGGCCATTGACGACATACGTGCCGCGGGCTACATAGGTGACAACATACTTGGCTCCGGTTTCTCGTACGACTTCAAGGTCATAGCGGCACAGGGCGCTTATATATGCGGCGAGGAGACAGCACTGTTGTCATCCATAGAGGGGCAGCGGCCCGAGGTGAGGGTGCGCCCGCCATATCCTACACAGTATGGCCTGTTCAACAAGCCTACCGTGGTGAACAATGTAGAGACCCTTGCCTGCATACCATGGGTGATGGCCAACGGCGGCTCAGCATTTGCAGCCATAGGCAGGGGCAAGTCCACAGGTACCAAGCTGGTATCTCTCGATGGCTTCTTCAACAAGCCCGGTATCTACGAGGTAGATATGGGTACACCATTATCTGTTGTGGTCAATGACCTGGGTGGCGGTTTCCGCTTGCCGGTGAAGGCCATGCATATAGGCGGGCCATTGGGTGGCTTAGTGCCTGTAGGCAGGCTCAACGACCTTACCGTAGATTTTGAATCGTTCTCACAGAATGGGTTTCTCTTAGGGCATGCTTCCGTAGTGTGCCTGCCGGAGAGCTTCCCTGTGATCAGGTATATAGAGCATTTGTTCCAGTTCACAGCGCATGAGAGTTGTGGTAAATGTTTCCCGTGCAGGCTGGGTTCCACGCGTGGTTATGAGATGGTGGGCAAGGCGCTCACATCAGACTACAAGATGGACCGCACATTATTCACAGACCTGATAACGACCATGGAGATAGGTTCTCTGTGTGCGCTGGGAGGTGGCCTTCCGCTGCCTATCCGCAATGCGCTTCAGTATTTCGATAATGAGTTAAAGGAGTATTTCTCATAAAAACACAACTATGAGCAAACAGTATTATGTAGAGAGCAAGCAGGCATCATCTGGCAATACCGCACCGGCCACTACCGGCAAGGTAGCCTACATAGATGACCAGCCTTATGAGATACAGGAAGGAGATACCATCCTTGCGCTCATGCGCAGGCATTTTGGCAAGAAGTCTGTGCCTACGCTGTGCGATGCCCCCAATCTCGATCCGTTCGGCTCCTGCCGCGTGTGCAGTGTAGATGTGGCGCTCACAAAGGGTGGCCCGGTGAAGACAATGGCATCGTGCCACACACCGGTAATGCCGGGTAGCTTCATCTATCCTGAGTCGGACAGGGTGCAGAAGCTGAGGAAGAACATAGTGGAGCTGGTGCTCACAGATCATCCGCTGGACTGCCTTACCTGCGAGGTGAACAATAACTGCGAACTGCAGGAGGTGGCGGCAAGGGTAGGTGTGCGTGATGTACGCTATCCCGAAGGCAAGAACCACCTGGACCGCAAGAAAGACCTCAGTCATCCTTACATGACCTCCGACTTCTCCAAGTGCATCAACTGTTTCCGTTGTGTGCGTGCTTGTGATGAGGTGCAGGGCCAGTTTGTACTGAGCATGGCGGGCAGGGGCTTTGAGAGTCATATCGTGAAGGATATGGAAACTACTTTCAACGATTCGAGCTGCGTAAGCTGTGGTGCCTGTGCGCAGGCTTGTCCTACCAGCGCCATATCAGATGTATTCGAATCCAAATCGATACAGGTAGATACGAAAGTGCGTACGGTGTGCACCTACTGTGGTGTAGGCTGTAACCTGGAAGTAGCGGTGAAGGGCGGCAAGATCAAATCCATACAGGCGCCTTATGAAGCAGAGGCCAATGGTGGACATACCTGCCTCAAGGGCCGTTTTGCCTTCTCTTTCTACAATCACCCGGACAGGCTCCGTACGCCGCTCATCAAGCGCAACGGGGAGTTTGTACCTGTGTCGTGGGATGAGGCTTACGATTTCATTGCCGGCAAGCTGACCGAAATAAAGAACACCTATGGCGGAGATGCCATAGCCGGTATATCATCGTCGAGAGGTACCAACGAAGAGAACTATCTCATGCAGAAGTTCATTCGCGCGGTGATGGGCACCAACAACATTGATTGCTGCGCCCGTGTATGCCACTCACCAACAGCCATTGGTATGCAGCGTACATTTGGTACAGGCGCGGCTACCAATTCCATCAAAGACCTTAAATACACAGACTGCATACTGGTGATAGGTGCCAATCCTACAGACGGGCACCCGGTAACGGGCGCCAAACTGAAACAAGTGGCACTCAGCGGGCGCACATCCATTGTGATAGATCCGCGCCGCACAGAGCTGGCCAAGTATGCTACCTATCACCTGCAGCTTCGTCCGGGTACTAACATGGCCATCCTGAACATGATGTTGTACTACATCATCAGCGAGGGCATGGAAGACAAGACTTTCATTGAGAGCCGCACAGAGGGCTACGAGGAGTTCAAGCAGGAGATACTCTCCCAGAACATGGACGAGCTGGAAGCTATCTGCGGTGTGGACAAGAAACTGGTACGTGAGGCTGCTCTGGCCTATGCCAAGGCGCCTAATGCCATGGAATTTCACGGGCTGGGTGTTACCGAGCACTCGCAGGGCACACATACTATCATGATGATCACCAGCCTGGCTATGATCACAGGAAATATAGGCCGCAGGGGTGTAGGTGTGAATCCGTTGCGCGGACAGAACAATGTACAGGGTTCTGCCGATATGGGTTGCCAGCCTTACCAGGGAGCGGGCTACTTTGATGTAAGCGATCCTGTATATCATAAGAAATACGAAGAGTTCTATAATGCTAAGTTGCCGGACTATGCAGGTTATAAGATACCGCAGATGTACGATGCCGCACTGAACGATAAGCTGAAAGCCCTGTGGGTGATAGGCGAGGATATGGCACAGACCGATCCGAATACGCACCATGTAGTGGCGGCACTCAGCAAGCTCGATCTCTTTGTGGTACAGGAGCTGTTCATGACGGAAACCGCAAAGCTGGCTACAGTGATATTGCCTGCTTCTTCCTTCCTGGAGAAGAGCGGTACATTCACCAATGGTGAGCGCAGGATACAGCGTGTGAATGCTGTTGTTGATCCGATAGAGGGAACAAAGAGCGATGGCCAGATCATGGTAGATATCATGAACCGCATGGGTTACAAGCAGCCCGATGTATATGATCCGGAGTGGGTGCTGGAAGAAGTATCACGCATCGTGCCTTTCTTTGAAGGTGTGAAGTGGGACGAACTGGGACAGAATGGCAAGCAATGGCCGGTGAACAAGGAAGGGAACGGAACAGAGATTCTGCACATTGAATCATTCAAACGTGGTAAGGGGCGTTTCGTTCATAACAACTATAAGAAGTCGAGAGAGCTGGTGGAGAATGAGAAGGAATATCCGTACATCATCACTACCAACCGTGAGCTGGAACACTACAACTGCGGCGCTATGACACGCAGAACCCGCAATGTGCTCATTGTTACAGACGATGTGCTCCTCATCAACCCGGTAGATGCTTCCAAACACCAGATAGCGGACGGAGATATGGTATGCGTAGAGTCGCCACGCGGCAAGGTGGACATAAAAGCCAGGATATCTGACGAGGTGAACCCCGGCATACTCAGCAGTACATTCCACTTCCCGGAGATCATGCTGAACAACATCACGTCGAGTGTGTCAGATTCTGAGGCGATGTGTCCGGAGTATAAAGTGGTGTCATGCAAGATCAGGAAGAGTAAGGGAGAATATAAGAAGAAGGCCATGGCGCAGATGGGCAACTGATAGCGCCGGTCATAAGATAAGCAGAATGGTCACAGCAGTAATGTTGTGGCCATTTTCCTTTATGCCTTCCTGTTGTTCACGAAGTACATATCCAGCTCACCCTTATTCTTGGCATTTATCTTGCCGCGGTAGTCACAGTCGAACCGGTCTTTGATCAGTTCGTAGGTGGCGCCGGATACATTGATCTTGTTGGCCATTGAGCTTTGCTCCATACGTGCGGCAACATTTACGGTATCTCCCCATATGTCGTACTGGAATTTGTGCTTGCCTACCACACCTGCTACCAGCGGACCTGTATGTATGCCTATCCTCAGCCTGAAACCCTCGTCACTTTTGTGTGTCTGCATATAGGCCATGATGTCCATTGCCGCATGCACCACATCTATAGGGTTAGTGGTATTGGCTACGGGTATGCCGCCCGCGCACAGGTAAGCGTCGCCTATGGTTTTTATCTTTTCCACTCCGTGCCTTAGTGTTATCTCATCAAATGCCCTGAAGAAGGTATCTATCTTGTTTACCAGTTCTTCGGGTGGCAGTTGTTCGGCTACAGTGGTGAAGGCCACAAAGTCGGTGAACATCACCGTCACCAGTTCATACCTGCGTATGCGTGTGCGCCCGTCCTTGATAAGCTCTCTCGCGGTCTCTTCAGGCAGGATATTGAGGAGCAGGTCTTCAGAACGACGTTTCTCTTCTTCTATCTGGTGGTTGCGCAGCAGTATCTCATCATTGCTGTTCTTCAGTTCCACATTGCGCAGGTGTGATATCTCCGCATCTCTTGTGGTGATGTCCAGTTCGCGCTGCATCTCTGCCTTGTATATCTTCTCGTTCTTCCTGTCAATGATCTGCTGTGCGCGCCGTGTGGCCACCGATATGAAAACGCCCCACGTGGATATCAGCAGGAAGCAGCCCACGATGTTGCTATAGTTGAACCATTTTACCTGCTCTGCCGTCACGTGGAAGACGGCTGTATGATCTTTGAGCAATACCTCAATGCCAATGAAGCTGGCCATGCCGCACAATACCAGGAACGATTTGGCCACGATGTTGCCATCAGGCTTCAGGTAGGGGAATATGGCTACTGCCGGTATCAGGTACTGAAACCCGGAGTGCCACCCGAGCAGGTATGCAGCCAGTGCCTGGTGGCCCATTACCTCCAGCATGCCTATCATCATGGCAGGCTGGTAGTTGCCCCTGCGGTTGATGATGATGGCAACCACATGGCATAATATACTCACAACCTGTATGCCTGCCATAGTGTATTGGCCAATGCACAGAAAGGCGACCATCCACCAGAAATGTACATTCCAGCCAATGGTATAGCCGATATTGGAAATGATGTAAAAGCTGTATTGTTCTATGGGTATATTGGACGGTACCGTGTCGAAATGCTTGTATATACGATGGAAGGTCCTCGTAATAATATTGTTCTTAAGCAATTCAGGGAGTGGCATGACGGTCAATAAGCTCCGAAAATAAGTACATAACGTGAGTCATACAAATGCACATGCCCGGTATGCTAGCTACAGGAGAGGTGCGGGTTCTCATAATTGTCTGACTGGTCTTCGTATGACGGCGCGTCAATACACTTGAAGTCTTTTTCCAGCAGGAGGAATAACTGTTTGCCGTTACCTATATCCATATGATTGTCATAGCCTACCTTATCTGTAGTGATCCATTCACGGGCTATGGCGTCAGGTACGTTCATGGTTATTGTGCTACCGGCCAGGTCGGCAGATAGTGCATTGCCGTCCGGAACATTGCGCAAGGCATAGGTAAGCGCATTGCTGCCAAACTCTGTTCTTTCTTCGAGGTATCCTTCTTTACCAAAAGTATCGACCTCTGTTTTTGACAGGCGGATTCGAACTGAATTGCCCTTGATGCGGATCTTCATACAACCGGATTATACAGCAAAATTAAAGATAAACGGGCAGATACTATACAGCCACTCTTTCTGCGCCTGAGTAAATATTGAAACGCTCACCACGCAGAAACCCGATCAGTGTCATACCCCATTCATTGGCCATTTGCACTGCAAGCCCAGAGGGTGCGCCTACTGCGGCCACTATTTTTATACCGGACATGGCAGCCTTCTGCATTAGTTCAAAGCTGGCCCTGCCGCTCAGCAGCAGCAGGTATTTGTTCAGTGGCATAAGGCCTTCATTCAGGGTGGCGCCTACCAGTTTATCCAGCGCATTGTGACGGCCCACATCTTCGCGGCTCAGCAGCATATTACCTTCTGTATCAAACAGAGCGCAACCATGTATACCACCGGTGTGCTCAAATACTTCCTGGTGCTGGCGTAGTATGCCGGGCAGTTTGTATAGCGTTGCCGCCGGGTATTTTATATCGTCTTTGACCTCCAGGATATTACATGCTGCAAATACGGCCTCTATGGACGATTTGCCGCATACGCCGCAACTGGATGTGGTATAGAAATTGCGCTCCAGTCGGCTGATATCAGGTTGCACGGAGTCGGCAAGGCTTACCATAACCACATTGCTGTTCTCCTTATTGGGGTGGTTTACAGAGCGTACATCCTTCACAGAGCTGATGATCCCCTCTGTAAAAAGAAAGCCAAGCGCCAGTTCGAAATCATGGCCCGGTGTACGCATGGTCACGGATATGCTGCGCACGGTACGTTTACCACCGGCTACATACTCCAGTCTTATTTCCATTGGTTCCTCGGCGGCAAGCACATCGTCTGTGTCACTTACCTGGGTGTTCGTCACCTTTTTCACAGGAACATGTTCTACCTGGGACTTTGACATAAGCAAAGTTACCAACTATTATTGCTTTACGAGCTGTTCATGGCACAGAACGGTGCCATTACGGTCGTGGGCGGTGATGTAATAATTGCCCGGCGGCAGGCCGGCTACAGACACCTGCATACCATCTGCCCATGCGGCCCCCATTCGGGTGACTATCTGCCCTAAGCTATTGACCACGGTTATTGTCACCGGGCTTCCCAATGGCAGATCGAGGCCTTTTATGCTTATTGTATTATTGGCCGGATTGGGATATATCACGGCACTGGTCTCAGCAGCGGTGATGCTCTTTGTGCCTACAATGTTATAGTAGCTCTCATAGTAGTAGTGTGTGATGTAGCTGGGTTTGATAGGGAAATAAGAGAAATTATATTCATAGTCGGTCAGGGTTACAGGATCTTTGGATGTGTTGTAGCTCATCACATTCATGGTCTGTGGTATCCATTTGTTCAGGATACTGTCGAAGCCATCAATAAACACAGTGTCAGGCAGGTTAGTAGTGGCGTTCAGTACTTTGTGCATATAGAACATAGGTGCCCAGTACCCGTTGATAGGGTCCCACTGATGCTCTTTCCAGGTAGTGTGATAATTGAAGGTGCCGGTATAAGCAAACGTATCCTTGATATATGGGCCTAATGTTGTGCCGTCATAATAAGAGCTATACACTGTAAGCAACCTGTGGCTGGCATCATACGTATTCACATATCTGTACTGCTCTACAAGCGGTAGCAGATAGCTTGTATCTGTTGTATTCGTAAAGTTGTCGATCTGTGTAAGATCGTTGGCGGTATTATAAGTGTAAATTGTTTTGGAGGCCAGGTGCCATGCGCCCAGGTGCCATGCATAAGTGCTGTCCTTGGTAAGCTGTCCTGTGGTGTTGTAGGCGTAGTATTGCCTGAAAGCATCTTTTGCTGTACCGCCGCTCCATACACTGGCTGTGCCGCTATCTATGTTCTTAAGGGAGTTGAA
>JBGAIF010000003.1:113134-509400 GCA_044225795.1 Flavipsychrobacter sp. | reverse complement strand
AGGCGGGCCTCATGATCTGCCAGCTTCTTTGTATCGAAGTCGCGCACTATGAACTGTACCGTAGCTTTCTCCAGCCCGCCCTCTATGGATACGGGGTGCACAAAGCCTTGCTTGCCGTCGGTCACCTCCGGACACCACTCTCCCCGCGGCAGCATAGCAACAAATGCTGATGCCACCTTGATGGCATGTACCATCTTACCCTTAGCATAGCCGGGATGCGCGCTGATGCCGTGGAAAGTAACTATTGCCGCATCTGCCGAGAAGGTCTCCCCTTCCAGGTGACCTCTCTCTCCCCCATCCAGTGTATATCCGAAATCTGCGCCCAGCTTCTTCATATTCACTGCCGCAACGCCACGCCCCACCTCTTCATCGGGTGTAAAAAGTATCCTGATCCTGCCGTGCTTTATTTCGGGATGAGCAATGAGATAATTGGCAAGGTCCATGATGATGGCCACACCCGCCTTATCGTCTGCACCCAGCAAGGTAGTGCCCGATGCGGTAATGATATCATCACCTATGCGTTCTTTAAGGTATGGGTGTTCTGATGTGGTGATCACTACAGAATTGTCGTCGGGTAATACAATGTCACTACCATCATATTTGCTATGCAGCAATGGTTTCACGCCTTTTCCGCTGCAGTCGGGAGCTGTATCCACATGCGAGCAGAAACAAAGTACCGGCACGCTCTTATCAGTGGTGGCGGGAATGGTGGCATACACATAGCCATGCTCATCGAGTTCGGCATCGGTTATCCCTATCGCCAGCAGTTCCTGCACCAGTATGCGGCTCAGGTCCTTCTGTTTCTCCGTAGAAGGCTGTGAGGGTGATGTGGGATCACTTTGTGTATCTACCTGTACATAGCGCATGAAACGCTCCGCGGCTGTATGGTTATAATTTGCTAATGACATATCTGAGATTTAGGACCACGAAAGTAGCTAATATCATCTATACCCTGCAACGCAACCGGTGGGAATGCCTGCAAATACCAATAGTTTCAAGTGATCGGCCATCAACAGATAACAGATCAGTTTTATTTGAATTTTAACTTTTACAATTTTTGGTAGCCATTGAAAGCCCCTTCGTTTTATTATATTTGCCGCTCGAAGAAAATTGATGCGCAGTATCTTCATAAAGGAAATAAACTCGTTTTTCAGCTCCATAGTCGGCTATGTGGCTTTGCTTGTGTTCCTCTCCGCTTGCGGCCTGTTCCTGTGGATCATCCCCCAATACAGTATCATTGATTATGGATATGCGTCGCTTGAGCGCTTCTTTGACATAGCGCCGTGGCTGTTGCTGCTGCTGGTACCCGCTGTGACCATGAGGTCTTTTGCCGATGAATTCAGAACGGGTACTATTGAATGGTTGTCCACGAAGCCCGTCACCGACCTGAACATCATCATGGGCAAATACCTGGCCACTCTGGCACTGATAGTTTTCGCGCTGCTCCCAACCCTGGTATATGTCATTACCATCAGCAGCCTGGCGCTGCCTGATATCACCATCGATTCGGGTGCCATCATCGGCTCTTATATCGGGCTTTTCTTCCTGGCGGCCACTTTCGGCGCTGTGGGTGTGTTCTGCTCTTCACTTACAGCCAACCAGGTGGTAAGTTTTCTTGTGGCACTGGTGGCCTGCTACCTTTTATATACGGGTTTTGAACAGCTCAGCAAGCTCCCGAAACTGGCGGAAGGTGTGGACTACTACCTGAGCATGGTAGGCATGGAGTTTCACTATAATTCCATCAGCCGCGGGCTCATAGACACCCGCGATGTCATTTATTTTCTTTCGGTGATCATATTATTTATCGCGCTCACCCGGTTCTCGCTGAACAGCAGGACCAGGGGCTCTCAAAGACTGGGATAAGAAACAGAGATGGCAAGTAACACACCAACAAAAAAACAGAGGCAGACCCAGGCAACGATACGCGTCGTTATCATGATCGGTATCCTGCTGGGTGTGAATGTGCTCGCTTCTTACTTCCATACCGGCATCGACCTAACGAGGGAAAAGCGGTTCACACTATCTGAGCCTACGGTGAAGATGCTGAAGAACATGCAGGAGACCGCGGTGGTGGATGTGTATCTGAAAGGAAAATTCCCCGCCCTGCTACAGCGCATGCAGGAAGCTACCCGCGAACGGCTTACCTCCTTCAAGAATATTGCCGGCAACAAATTCATCTTCCGGTTCATTGACCCCTTTGAAGGAAAGAACGAAAGTGAGCAGAAAGTAATAGCGCACGACCTGGCGCAGAAAGGTATCAGGGTCATACAACTCAGTTCCAAGACCGACGATGAATACTCTGAAAAGCCGTTCTTCCCATATGCGCTTGTGCAATACAATGGCGGGGAGATGTCCATTGCTCTTTTAGAGAATCCTCCCGGCAGAACTGATGAGGAAAAAATGAGCTCTTCGGAGGCTATGCTGGAGTATAAATTTGCCAACGCGATCAACCAGCTTGGCAAAAGAGAACCGGCACGCATAGGCTATGTAGTGGGCAACGGACAGGACCTCAGTATCTATTCGTATGACATGCTCGGATGCCTGTCGCACTATTACGGCATGGATACACTGGACCTATCCCACATGCTGTACATACCACTCGCATACCAGGCCATCGTGATCGTACAACCGACAACTCCATTTACCGGTCCCGAGAAACTAAAGATAGACCAGTATATCATGCGTGGCGGCCATGTACTGTGGGCAATGAATAACCTTGATGCCAACATGGACAGCTTAAGGAACTCACCGCAGATCATAGCTATGGAGCGCGGCCTGGGCCTTGACGATATGCTGTTCAAATACGGTGCACGTGTGAACAATGACCTGGTACAGGACCTGCAGTGTATGCCGCTCGGGCGTATCAACCCGGCAAGCGGGCAACGTGAATGGAAGGACTGGATATACTACCCTAAGATCAATCCGACGGGAGATCACCCGATCGTGAAGAACATGGACTTCATCCGCGGCGGATTTACCAACAGTATCGACACCGTAAAAAGTGATGGCATCAAAAAAAGTATTCTGCTTACATCATCCAAGTACAGCAGAACTGCCATGGCTCCGGCTCGTGTAAGTACCAGCACCATGCTGTATCCGCAAAAACCCGACCTGTTCACAAAGTCATACCTGCCTGTTGCCGTACTGCTGGAAGGCAAGTTCCACTCCGTGTACCAGAACCTACTGGCACCGGAATATCTGCGCCTGCTGGACTCATTGAAACAACCGTTCAAAGCGGCATGCGACAGCCCCGGCAGCATGATCGTGGTATCGGTTGGCGACATCTTCAGAAATGGCTACAACCCCAAAGATGGTCCCATGCAAATGGGCTACTGGTGGTGGACCGGAGAATATTATGCAAACAGAACCTTTCTGCTCAATTGTATGGAATACCTGACTGACCACTCAGGCATACTTGAAGCCAGATCGAAGGAGGTGAAGCTGCGCTTGCTGGATAAGGGCCGTGCGAAGGATGAGAAGAGCAAGTGGCAGTTCCTGAACGTAGTGATACCAATAGCCGTAGTGCTGGTATTCGCTTCGGCTTATCTCTTCTTCAGAAAGCGCAGGTATGAGGTAAAGTCAAACGTAACAAATACACCGGCATAATGCGTAAAACAATTGTTTATTTATTGATCCTGGCCATAGTAGGCTTTGGCGTTTATTTCTTCCTTTTTACCGACAATTCTTCAAAGTTCGATAAAAAAGAAGCCGGGTTCACCATCAATGACACCGGGGCTATCGGCAAGTTGTTCATTGTTTCTACTGAAGGGGAAGGCGTGCTGGTAGAACGCACGGATTCCGGTTGGATGGTCAACAAAAAATATCGCGCGCTACCCAGCACTTTAGACCTGCTGCTGGAAACACTGCATAAGCAGGCGCCGCTGTACCCGGTCACAAAGAATGCCTATGAAAATGTGGTGAAGAACCTCTCTACAGATGGCATCAAGGTAGAAGTATATAACCGGTCTGGGGAAAAGATGAGTGTATTCTATGTAGGCGGTGCTGCTGTTAATAATGTAGGCACCAATATGATGATGGAGAACGCGCATACACCCTACATCGTTCATGTTACGGGCTTCAACGGCTACCTCACGCCACGTTATTCATTCAAACTAAGGGACTGGAGAGACCGTACGGTCATTAATCTGCCGGCAGAGGAAATTAAGAGTGTATCTGTGCAATACGCGGCCAGCCCGATCAACTCATTTGTAATAGGCAGGGAGAATAACGCAATAACGGTAAAGGGAGAACAGAGCGTGACCACCGGTATGGGCACACTGAATATGCGCCGCGCCAATGTATATATGGGCTATTTCAGGAACATCAATTGTGAGGGTTACCTGAACGGGCTGCCGGATATGGATACAACATTGAAAACGGCTCCTAAACAATCTACCATAGACATTGAAGGCATGCACGGGCAGCACCAGCATATAGACATATACTGGATGGCACTCAACAGGCGCAGTAAGAATGTGACAGTATCGAACCCGGATGTACCTGATGAATATGATGCTGACCGCCTTTATGCGGTGATCAATAATAACCAGGATACGGTGATGATACAGCATTCTATTTTCAGAAAGCTGTTCAGAAAGTCGTTTGAATTTTACCAGAAAGATGAAGCCAATACAGGACAGCCTGTGAAGAAAGAGTTACCACGAAACGTGATCATGCATCGTGACAGGTAACACTACTCTGCTCCTTTCAATTGGTCGAAGTCGAGGTCTATTACCTCATACGTCTCTTTATCCCGCCAGTGGTAGTGCCACCATTCTGTAGGTACGTAATTGAAGCCGTATTTCCACATCACGTACTTCAGTAGCCTGCGATTGGCAAGTACATTTTCCGGAAGCGCCGTAAAATCATGATGCGCTGTGTCGGTGAAATTATCATAGGTTGTGCCCATATCAAGCTCCCTGCCTGTCTTCACATCTATGATGGTCAGATCCACAGCAATAGCACGGTTATGGTGACTACCCTTTCGCGGATCGGCGGCATAATGCCTGTCCGGCACCAGTTGCCATAATGTACAGGTGACACTGAAAGGCCTGAATGCATCGTATATCTTCAGGCCATATCCTTTCTTCTTAAGTTCTTGCTGTACCTTCTGCAATGCCTGAGCCGGTTCGGACCGCATAAGAGCGGCAGGATGCGTATAGAGCACCTTGTGGGTAAAATTGTTGGTGGTGGCATACCGCATATCCAGCACAATACCCGGAATGTATGAAGGTAACGATACCAGTCTCTTACGGGCATCTGCCTTCACCGATTCCTGATATGCTGCCACAGTACTGATGCACCGGGCATCAGTACTGCATTTCTGCCCCTTAGCTGTGATGGCGAGCAGAACGAACAGAACTACCGGGATGAATGGCCTTCTCATGAATGTCAAATATATGTTTTCCTGAAAAGATATTCTTTGCCAAACCATTTCATACAAACCGGCTGTCTTTGTAGCATTCATTATATACTTTTGTTGCACGAGCAACATACAGACAGCTATTTATGAATCTATACCGGTCATTGTTTTTCATCTTCCTGGGCTGTATTGCCTGCGGGACAACATACGCACAGAATAAAGACACTGACTGGCCACCCAAAAAATGGCCTCACGACCCGAAGAATTGTCATCACCTGCTATCCAATGCCTACCAGTGCCGATGGCGTTTCTTTGATGTAAAAGGCACTATGGAAGGGCTGGTGGTCAGCTCTGCTGCCGTAAAAGAATCAAAAAAAGGCCCTGGAGCTGTATCAGCGACCATCGTATATATCTGGCCCAAGGATACCGTCAGGCTGCTCAGCCTGAAAAATGATGAATTTGTACCGGGCACTATGGTACGGTTCACTGCGGCCAAAGAACCTGAGTTGGATGTCCTGGCGCCCCTCGACAGAACTTATTTTCTGGAACATGAGACGGATACTAAAACGCCTCCATGCCGCATCAATGCGTATGATCAGCGCATCCTTAAAACTACCTGGGCAAACATTAAAAAAAAATCACCTCTTGTGCCGAAGAAGTGATGACCTGCCGTCTGGTCCGCGATTTTCTTAGCTATCTGCGAATAGTTTACATTTGTTGTCCGTAACAATCTCAGCGATTATGAAAATGAACAAAGTGCTCAGCAAACTACGCATCAGTAAAGTGAATGAAGGCGCTGCCACAGGTACGAAATGGCTCAAAGCAGGCGGTGAAAAAATAGAATCATACTCCCCTGTTGACGGCCACCGCATCGCATCGGTAAATGGAGTGACCCGCGGCACATACGACAAGGTGGTAGCACAGGCGCAGGCGGCATTTGCCGAATGGCGTATGTGGCCCGCTCCCAGGCGTGGAGAAGTAGTGCGCCAGGTGGGCGAAGCGCTGAGGAAATACAAAGAGCCGCTGGGCATGCTCGTATCTTACGAGATGGGCAAAAGCCTGCAGGAAGGATATGGAGAAGTGCAGGAGATGATAGACATATGCGACCTGGCTGTAGGCATGTCGCGGCAACTATACGGGCTGACCATGCACAGCGAGCGGCCAAAGCACCGCATGTATGAGCAATGGCACCCGCTTGGCGTAGTTGGCATCATCAGCGCATTCAACTTTCCGGTTGCCGTATGGAGCTGGAACAGTATGATCGCCTTTATTTGTGGTAATACCTGTGTATGGAAACCATCTGAAAAAACACCGCTGTCAGCTATTGCCTGCCAGCAGATCATATCTGATGTATTCAAGGCCAACGGTGTGCCTGAAGGCGTATGCGGACTTGTAATAGGCGGCAGGGATTGCGGAGAATGGATGAGCAATGACAGCCGTGTGCCACTGGTATCTGCAACAGGCTCTACGCGTATGGGCAAGGCCGTAGGTGCTGCAGTTGCCGCACGACTGGGCCGTTCGTTACTGGAGCTGGGTGGCAACAATGCTATTATCATATCAGAATACGCCGACCTCAACATTGCGTTGCGTGCAGCTATATTCGGAGCAGTGGGCACTGCGGGACAAAGATGTACCACTACCCGCCGCCTCATCATACATGAGAAGGTGTATGACGTTTTCAAGAGAAAACTGGTAGCCGCATACAAGCAACTGGTGATAGGCGATCCGCTGGATCCGGGAACGCATGTGGGGCCGCTTATTGATAAAGACGCCGTAAATGCGTACATGCATGCAATTGCCGAAGTGAAGAAAGCCAAGGGCAAACAAATTGTTGCCGGCGGTGTGCTCACCGGCAAAAAATACAACAGCGGCTGCTATGTACAACCCTGCATTTTCGAGGTACAGAATGAATGGCCGATCGTGCAGCATGAAACATTCGCGCCCATTCTTTACATCATGAAATATGCTACCCTGGAACAAGCGATCGCCATGCAGAATAATGTACCGCAAGGCCTGTCCTCTTCTATTATGACACTGAACATGAGGGAAGCGGAACAATATCTATCGCATATGGGCAGCGACTGTGGTATCGCCAATGTGAACATCGGCACCAGCGGCGCTGAAATAGGTGGCGCTTTCGGTGGTGAAAAAGAAACCGGAGGTGGCCGCGAAAGCGGATCAGATAGCTGGAAGGCTTATATGCGCCGCCAGACCAATACGATCAACTGGAGTGATCAATTGCCACTGGCGCAGGGTATCAAGTTCTCTGTATAATGCTTACTTCTCCAGTAGTTTTTTGATGATCACGATCTGCCCGAGATGGTAGTGTGTATGCTCTATGATGCCGGCAATATTGCGGTAGTAGGTTCCGTATCTGGTATCCGCGAAATCTTCAGACAATTTGTTACCAGGCAACTGCTCTATTAATGCGGCAAATATCTCTGCGTCGGCCCATACCCGGTTCTGCATGTCCTCCCAATCTGCCTGCGAATTGATCGGCGGATGAGCAAAACTCAGCTTATCATCTCCGATAAGCGGACCGCCCTGTAATACTTTCATGGCCACACCTACAAAGTAGTGAATATGAAACGTAAGCACGGCTATGGTATTATAGCCCTCTATCTTAGTGATCGCCTGCTCCCACGTTACACCCTTCAGGTTGTCGCGGAGGTTGGAGACAGTCCAGTTGCCACCGAAGAACACATCCCTCATGTGTTTTGCCAGTTGTGTGCTGATGCTCATATTTGCTTGTTTACAGGTTGTACCAGCAGGTATTCTTCTTTGTCCATCCGGTATTGGCGTATGTTGCCATTTAATACATTGTGCTCCATCCTGTTGTTCAAAAGTACCCTGGCCGATGCTTTATTATCTTCGTGGCAGGTAGCGAATATTTTCTCAAGCCCTATCTTTTCATACCCGAACTTCAGTACCGCCCTTACTGCCTCTGTGGCAAACCCTTTATTCCAGAATGGCTCGCCTATCCAATAGCCCAATTGCGCCAATTTCCCGTCATTGTCCAGGTGCAGCCCTATTTCACCGATAAATTCATTTCTTTCCTTCAGTTCTATCGCGAATACGTACCGGCTCCTGCTATTGAATCCCTGCACCACATAGCTGATGCGAAATACCGCATCTGGCTCCGTGTAGGGATGGGGTATGTTCAGCACGTAGTCCGATATCTTTTTGTTGTTAGCATACAATACCAGCAAAGGAATATCGTCGGGCACTATTTTCCTCAGCTTCAGCCTTGGTGTATATAGTTCAGGGAAAGCGTCCATATTTCAAATATAGATACTTAGCGTGTAGATGGCTTTCACGGCACTGTTAAAAAAGATTTTGTCATTTCAGATTTAATACATAGATTTGTGATGCATTGTTAAAAGATGCAACAATAAGCTATGAATCAGACAGAATTACTAAAGGGCACACTGGGAACCATCATACTGCGTTTATTAGAAGAGAAGGGGCGTATGTATGGCTATGAGATAACCCAGATGGTGAAGGATATGTCGGGCGATAAGATACTTGTAAAAGAAGGTTCGCTCTACCCTGCCCTGCACAAGTTGGAAGCAGATGGCCTGGTAATTGCAGAAGAAGTATATATAGGGAAACGGGTGCGCAAATATTACTCACTGACCCGGCCTGGTAAAAACGCCACGCGGGAGTCTGTAAAAGAGCTGCTCGACTTCCTGCAGACCATACACACATTGGTAACCGCAAAACCTGCCGCTTCGTACGGCATAGCATAACGAATGAAGAAACACTACAAAACGCAAGTAAAATGTATTGCCTCACCGACGAACAAGTAGCATATATCCTCAACGACATTAGACGTAATGGCGTTGAAATGGAGGACCTGCAGTTGAACCTCCTGGACCATATCTGCTGTAAGGTGGAGCAAGAGTTCAAAGAGGGTGATGACTTTGAACGCTTCTACAAGCAGGCTGTCCGGGAAATGTGCCGCGGCAGCCTGCAGGAAATAGAAGAGGAGACCATCAATTTGTTAAAATTCAAAAACTATTATTTTATGAAAAAGGCAATGATCATAAGCGCCGCCTTCTCGGTGGTCAGCTTTCTTTCGGGTTGTTTCTTCAAACTAATGTATTGGCCCGGTGCATCTGTATTGCTTCTGCTGGGTATTGTTTCCATGAGCCTTGTATTCCTGCCGCTGGCGGTGCTGCTTAAAGGAAAGGAACCAAGTACAAGCGGCACCGACAAAATGGTGCTGGCCACAGGCGCGGCTACGGGCATACTGTATGCCATGGCCACCTTGTTCACCATTATGCACTGGCCAAATTCCAGGATGTTGTGGTTCTCCACAATGGTAGTATCGTTCCTATTGTTCATTCCGTCCTACTTCTTTACGGGTATCAGGAGGCCGGAGAAAAAAATGAATACCATCTTCACCTCTGTGCTGTTGATAGGTGCTACAGGGCTCATTTTTACTATGCTGCGCGTAAGAAATGAGCCGCCGGTGGGTATGTACGGGTACTTTAAGAATGAGCAGATACTCCGTACCATACAGCACAACCATATGCCCACAGAAGAGCTTGCCGTGCAGGTAAATAGTATCTGCGCCCAGATGAAGGCGATGGTGATACAGGAAGAAACAGGACAGGCTGCTCTGCCCGACGACCTTAGAAACCCGCATGTCACGATCAATGAACACAATACCGGCAACCTGATGAAGGAAGGCAAAGGTGCAGAACTATTGCATAAATTGAAGGTGGCGGTGAGTAATTACAATGCGGCAACTGATGAACAGCACCGGATACCTGTGGATTATTCGCTACTGGACATGCCTGTAAATAAACTTGACGAGTTTACACCCATAACCATACTCAACAACCTGACCCAGGTGCAGATGTATGTGACTGTGAACAGCCAGAAAACGACCGTGGCATGCAACCAATAATTATAATAGAAATGCCCGGCATATGCCGGGCATTTCTATTATATCACCTGATCATTTTTTAGTTGCCTGTAATAGCTAAGCCCTGCACGTATCTCTCCATAGCTGAAATCATCACCAAGTATATCCTTGATAGGTTTGGCAGCAACATCCTGCCCCGTATTTCTTATTACAGATACGATCTGATCCAGCTTCACCTTCGATACCAGTTTTGTTATCTCCAGGTCTCCCGAAGCAACGAATGTCGCCAGGTGGCCTTCAATGGTAACAGGCGACAATCGCCGCTGCTCCGCGATCTCTGCTACGCTCATCCCGTCTTTAAACATAGACAAGGTAGTGAGATAACTATCTCCTGCCTTTGGCTTATCAGCTTTCACAGCCCTTTCTTTCCGTTCTTTCTTAGGCTGTTTGAGGTACATGCGCGATGTCAATTGATGTTCCCGCATATGATCTTTGATCACCTGCAGGAAGCCTGCACCATACTTGCCTACTTTATAGTCTCCGAAACCCGTTATCTGTTTCAGTTCATCAAATGTCTGTGGCATAAAGGTAGCCAGTTCCGTAAGAGAGTTATCAGCAAGGATATTGTAGGCAGGCACATGCTCACGGTCGGCAATGTCAAGGCGTAGGCCCTTCAGCTCCTTCAGTAACTGTTTATCATATTCCGGTTCTTCAGCCTGCATGGCTTCATCTTTTTCCTTCCTGAGTACCAGCATCAGCTTTGTCTCACCTTTCAGCAACTTCCAGCTTTTGTCATTCAGTTTCAACGTGGCATACTGGTCATCCGAACGGCCAAGGAATCCATGATATAACATTTGCTGTATCATCCACTGCCATTGCTCTTTCTTCAGGTCCTTGCCTATGCCATAGGTCTTTAGTTCTTTATGCGCAGGTTGTATCTTCTCGCTGGCAGATCCCCGCAAAAAGTCAATGATATACCCTGCCCCATAACGCTCACCGGTTCGGGAAATAGCGGATAACAGTTTTTGCGCGTCTTGTGTAGCGTCTTTTTCTTCAAGCGAACTAAGGCAATAATCACAACTGCCGCAATAAGCCGGGAACTGCTCTCCAAAATACTGTATGAGGTATTGCCTGCGGCAGCCTTCATGCTCACAGTACTCCTGCATCTGTTGCAGTTTTTTTTGTGCTATGGCCGACTGCTGTACATTATTCTCTATCTCGGCAAACTTCCTGAGCTTCATAATATCTCCGGGCGAGTAGTACAGGATGGCATCGCTACGCAAGCCATCCCTGCCGGCCCTCCCCGTTTCCTGGTAGTATCCTTCTATGTTCTTCGATACATCGTGGTGTATCACAAAACGGACATTGGATTTATCTATGCCCATCCCGAATGCGATCGTGGCTACGATCACCTTATATTCATCCCGCTGGAAAGCCTCCTGTACCCTGCTGCGGTCTGCCGCATACATACCCGCATGATAAAATGCGGCCTTTATGCCGGCATCACACAGTTTTTTCGATATTTCTTCCGTTGAAACACGCGAGAGCGCGTAAATGATACCGCTGTCATCTTTGTGTTTTCCCAGGTAATCAATGATATGGTGGAGAACGTTTCTCTTAGGATGTATGAAATAATGAATATTGGGACGGTTGAAGCTGGATATGAACACTTTCGGGTGTACCAATGATAGCCTTTCAAGTATGTCTTTCCGGGTAACTTCATCAGCGCTTGCGGTAAGCGCTATGACGGGCACAGAAGGAAAATTCTTCTTAAGTACACTAAGCTTCAGGTATTCAGGCCTGAAGTCATGTCCCCATGATGAGATACAATGTGCCTCATCTATGGCAAAAAGTGATGGGTTCAACGAACGGATGAAATCAATGAATGAACTGCTGTCTGCAGGAATACGCTCCGGCGCAATATACAGCAGCTTGATACTCCCCTGTTTCGCGTTTTGGATAATGCGTTGCTGCTGCTCCGGCGACTGTGTAGAGTTGAGAAAAGCGGCATGGATACCATTGGCCTGTAAGGCATCTACCTGGTCCTTCATCAACGCGATGAGCGGAGATATAACGATCGTGATACCCGGCAACAGTACTGCGGGCAACTGGTAGCAAATAGATTTGCCGGCACCCGTAGGCATAATAGCCAGGGTATCCTTTCCATCTAAAACATGCTCAATGATCGGTAACTGGGTGAGGCGAAATTCATCGTAGCCGAAGAAGTGCTTCAGCGCCTGGTGGAGTTTTTCTGTCGTGTGCTTCATATGTTGTTCTGTTAGTCATTAATTATTCTATTAGTCTTGATCCGCATGCAAAGTAATAAATAATTTATTTTAAAAATGATCTAATGAGAAAAAAATGAAACCTGATGCTTAAGTGCAAATAAACATAGATTGATAACTCTATCTGATTCTATACTTTTGCAGCCGCAATGATGCAGTTATATCCATCTTATGCCGCTGAGGCATTAGAGTTCAATAAGGTCCGTGATCTGCTGCTACAGAAATGCCGCACCGATGCGGCCAGGGAGCGTGTAATGGACATGCGTTTCCATACCCGTATGGATATGATGGAACGGGACCTGCTGCAGACAAGCGAATTCAAGTCCATAGGATTCGGCGGCGACTACTTCCCTAATGACTTTACCCGGAACATGTATAAAGAGCTGAAGCTCCTCTCCGTACCCGGTGGTGTGCTGAGCGGGGAGCAATTGCTTTCTTTTCAGCAACTGGCGCTGAACATAAAGGATATACTGCTCTGGTTCAAAAAACACAATGACCTGTTCCCAAACCTTCGGGCGGTGTCTGAAAAGATCACGTACGAAAAGAAAATAGCCGAGCTCATATCGGCAGTGATAGATGAAACCGGAAATGTCAGGGACAATGCTTCTCCCGAACTGATGGCCATACGTTCTGATCTGGGTAAGGTACGGCATGAAGCACGGCGCGTATTTGAAGGCGTGTTGCGCAGGCTCAATAAGCAAGGTTACCTGGCCGACATATCAGAGAGCTTCATGAATGGCCGCCGCACAGCCGCCATACTGGCCGAGTACAAACGCATAGTGAAGGGAATACTGCACGGCGAGAGTGATACGCAAAAGACTGTATTCATAGAGCCGGAAGAGACCATAGAGCTCAATAACGAGATATTCTCCCTGGAGCGTGCGGAATCGAGAGAGATACACCGCATATTGGTACAGGCCACAAAAGACCTTTCAGAATTTCATCCTGAGCTGTCTGCTTACTACCATGTGTGTGGTATTTATGACTATATACGCGCCAAGGCGCTGCTGGCGGTGGACCTCAACGGCCATATGCCACGCCTCAGCCAGCACCCGATGCTGCAACTGGTAAAAGCATATCACCCCCTGCTATACCTGCACAACAAACAAGCCAACAAAACAACCATACCTCTTAACCTGACCCTTGACCGGCAGGAACGCATACTCATCATAAGCGGTCCTAATGCAGGTGGCAAGACAGTATCTATGAAGACCGCGGGACTACTGCAACTCATGGCACAGGCCGGACTGCTGATACCTGCGGACGAAAGTTCTGAGATCGGTATTTTCAAACAGTTGATGGTGCAAATAGGCGACACTCAGTCCATAGAACATGAACTAAGCACCTATAGTGCGCACCTACGGGACATGAGGTATTTCATGAACGCGGCCAATGGCAAGACACTTTTCTTCATAGACGAGCTGGGCAGCGGTTCCGACCCTAACCTCGGCGGGGCCTTTGCAGAAGCAATAGTGGAAGAACTGGCAAAAAAACATGCACTGGGTATCATCACTACTCACTACCTGAACCTGAAGGTAATGGCAGGAAAGGTAAAAGGCATATTTAACGGGGCTATGGCCTTTGACGAAGAGAAACTGGAGCCACTCTATCAACTGACCATAGGCAAGCCGGGCAGCTCTTATACATTCGCTATTGCCAAACGAAGCGGGCTACCCGTACATGTCATAGACCGTGCAAAGCAACTGACCCAGCGCGAGCACTTCAAGCTGGATAAGATGCTACTCCAGACTGAACAGCAGTCTGTTCGCCTGACTGATAAAGAGAAAGAACTGAACAGGCTACTGAAAGAGAATGAACGCCTGAAAAAACATTTTGAGGAGATCACGGACAAAGAAAAGCTGAAACAGCACCAGGAGACCCTGCGCCTGCAAAACAAGATAAAAAAGGAGGAACTGGATTACCTGCGCGACACTGAGCGTAAGTTCAAGCAGATCATACAGGACTGGAAAAAAACAGAGAATAAACAGGAAGTAATAAAGGCCGCGGAGAACGTTCTCTTCAGGAAGAAACAGATAGACGCCAATGCTGCCGCCGCAAAGAAGGCCGACAAAAACTACGATGTGGTAGGTACGCCACCCCATCCAGGCGACCTCGTAAGAAACAAAGAGAACCACCAGGTGGGCACTCTTTCCGAGCTGCGCGACAAGCGGGCTATTGTAATGATCGGCAAAATGCCGTTCAATGTCAATATTGATGAGTGGATAGTGGTCCGGAAAAAGGCCAAACAGGGCCATAAATAAGCTATCATTGCCATTTGTAAGGCATTATTTTCAAAAATCAATAACCTTTTATATTTTTATCCGGTACAAAGCAAATCAAATGACAAGGAAACTTCTGTTTATCGCATCGATCTCTCTTTTTACAGCTACCCGGGTATCTGCACAGGGAAAAGGGCAAACCCGCACTGTAGTGGTAGAGAACAAAGAAGTGACGACAACAAGAAGTTCATGCACAGAGGCTTGCTCACATGCTAACTTCTTTGATTTTTTCCGCGAGCTGAAAACACATGAAGGTTTTGATAGCGAGAAATTGCGCGAAGCCAAAATGGCTGCTGGTGCTGATTGCTTTACATCACACCAGATCAAGATAACCCTGACCGCTTTCACTTACGAAGAAACCAGGATTGAGTTTGCCAAATTTGCCTATAAGTATGTTTATGATAAGGATAAGTATGCTGAGATCAAGGGCGGATTCAACAAAGCATCATCATGGGATGAAGTGAACGAATTCATCAACCACAAATAACAATCAAAGCTTTTACGGGATTTTTTAATCGTTGCAGTCGCACTCATCGGCCTCCTGCAGGAAGCTGTTCATGCGCTCCTTTACTACAAAAGAGGCTTTAGATTCGTCACCATATTCTATGTCCCTTACAGCCCAGTGATTTCCAACAGGCACACATATATAGAATAAACCTATTGACTTAGGATCTATCTTCTTGCCCTTTATGTCAGCTTCCTTAGTAAGTACTTTATTGAATACGTCTGAATAAAAAGAATAAGTGATACGTGTGATCTTTTTATCTTCCTTGTTATTGATCTTGACGATATAGCGTTGTTTTTCACAGGAATAACAATGCTCACACTCCTTCTTGAAACCACACAGGTCGAATGACTTTCTATGCTTCAGGTAATCCGTTTCCTGTGCCCGTAAGCCGGAAAGACCAATCAATAATGCCGGAACTAACAATGATACCTTCAAGCGTGATAACATATTGCTGTTTTGATTTAAACCTTTGTTGATAATAAACAGAACCATTCCGGCCCTCACTAGATCCTTGCAAATATATAAAATGGCTTATAAAGACAATGCCCCCACTCAATATTTTTAGAACATTACCTGCCTGCATTCATTGGTTCATCACATTAAATAAAACTACACCCATATAAAACAAACACTTCTGGCATTCAATTTTCACCTGCACGCAGGCCTTAACGCCTGGTTGACAACCGTTTTAACCTTGCTTTCGTTCATTTTACCCTAACTTTACACAAATTCACTTTTTTAATGCGTTATTTTACTCTGGCGTTACTTAGCCTTATCCTAAGCACAGCACTGTATGCACAAACCGGCAAGGCCGTCAATAACAACCAGGACGATCCGAACAATATTTATTCGATAAAACGCCGGTTCGAGCAGCAGGTCATCCACAATACTGCTGACAATGACGACGACAACGATAACGATGCCAATCGCTTCAACCGTTGGTTCAATATGATGGAACCCCGGTGTTACCCTACCGGGAATATGCCCGAACCCGATGTGTTATTGAGATCCTATTCGCCATTGCAGGGTGCCGGCAGAAAGGGCCTCAAAACCTCTGCTATCTCTCCGTGGCAGCCTGTCGGCCCCAAAAAAGTACCTATCAATCACAATGGCATAGGCCGTGTGAATTGTATTGTACTCGACCCCATAGACACCGCAACTATATATGTGGGCACTGCCGGCGGTGGTGTACATATCAGTCATGACAATGGTGCAACGTGGACCTCTAATTCTGACAATTTCCCGTCAATAAGCATAGCGGATATTGCGGTAAATCCTCGTCATACAGACACCATTTATGCTGCCACAGGCGATGGTTACGGTTACGAGAACGGGAGCAGTATCTTCTGGGGAGGCCTATATTCCGGCGGCATCATGAAAAGCCCTGATGGCGGAAAGACGTGGCTACCTACAGGATTGAGTTACCTGCAATCGAACAGGGATATCATACAACGATTGCTCATAAACTCCGTAAACCCGGACATTCTGCTTGCGGCTACAAGACATGGGATACTCAGGTCTGCCGACGCAGGTGCAACATGGGATACTGTAGATGCAGGACACGTATATTCTATGGCTTACCGGCCGGGCAATGCAGCGGTTATTTACGCCATCAACGATTATGATCTGCGTATATCCAGCGATACCGGAAAGACCTGGACCATGCTCAATCCCGGCATCAACCCTACAGCCGACAGGTGCTCCATTGCCGTTTCTGCTGCTTCACCCAATTCTATTTGGCTTCTTGATTCTAAGAACAATTTCAAGTTCTCTCACGACTACGGCTACTCTTTTTACCCCGGCGTATCACCTGATCCGGTGGCTAATTTTTACGGATACTATGATAGGGTGCTTTCTGTTTCTCCTACCGACAGCAATCTCATTTTTGCCTGTGGTAAAGATATTGCCAAATCAACCAATGGCGGGGCTTCGTGGAGCGCCAGCAACCCCATGGACCTTCATGTGGACAACCACGCCCTCACCATAAATCCTTTGCGCAAATTCACCGTTTATGTAGGGGACGATGGTGGTATAAGTGTATCGTATAACGGCGGCACATCATGGACAAACCTTGCCGATGGTCTGATGATATCCCAAATGTACAAAATGGCAACTTCGCAACAGAACCCTTACATGATGCTTACCGGTGTTCAGGACAATGGCACATTCGGGTACAATGGCACAGATTGGGCTGAGGTTAGCTATGGTGATGGAATGGACTGTGCTATTCACCCAAAGAATGACTTCCTCCAGATATCATCATCACAATACGGATACTTCAATCTGTCATACGATCAGGGAATTACATTTAATCATATTGATGTAACGTCAGAAAAAGGCTCATGGATAACACCCGTATTGTTTGACCCTAATAACCAACAAAACATATACTTTGGCTACCAACATATATGGGGTTCACGCGATGGAGGCTCCAGCTTCGAGCAATTGAGCAAGTCATTTATTTTCAGCTCCGGCGCTATCTCTATGGCTATCGGACAATCAAACAGCGCAGTTTTGTATGCTGCAGATTACACGAATATATATCGCTCTCTTGATTCGGGCACTACATGGAAGAACGTAACCGGGAACTTGCCTACAAGCACAGTTGCCATGACCAACATTGCAGTTGATTACAATGATCCAATGCTTGTCTACGTGACCATGTCTGGATATGTAGACGGAAAGAAGGTTTTCGTGAGCACTGCAGGTGGTACTACTTGGACAAACATCAGTAGCAATCTGCCCAATGTACCTGCTAACTGCATAGCTGTTGACAGCAGTACACCTGGCGCATTATTCGTTGGCACAGATATGGGTGTTTACTACATTGATTCGTCCAATACATCCTGGGCTCCGTATAGTACCGGGCTGCCCAATGTCATCGTTGATGACATTGATATCAACTACTACAATTACTATGTACGTGCCGCAACATACGGGCGTGGGGTTTGGGAAGCAAAACTTATTAAAGATGCCCCGGACCGAACAGGCGTTCGTAATTTAGCTGCTCCAAATCCCATCGGGGCATACATCTACCCTAACCCTGCAGAGTCTTTATGGAGACTTAATTTCACAAAGCCTCGTCCGGCTTCTTACATAGTTAAATTGCTTGATCTTAATGGCAAGGTATTACGCACGGAACAAAATGCTCAGAGTATAGATGCTTCCGGATTACCCGAAGGAATATACACGATCAGCATCGTAGCAGGAACTGACCACTATAATCTGAAAGCAATAAAGAAATAAAAAAAGGATAAATATTATCAATAAGCCTATTTCAGGGGTATTTGCACAATTTCGAAAATGCACATATCTTTGCACATGGCAATAAAATCCAAGTTTTACGGCGAAGGACTGACGTTTGATGATGTACTCCTGATGCCTGCTTACTCCGAAGTCCTGCCTCGCGAAGTAAGTATTGTTACCAATCTCACGAAAGACATACGTATCAACATTCCGATGGTATCTGCCGCAATGGATACTGTTACGGAGGCTCCGCTGGCTATCGCGCTTTCACGTGAGGGCGGCATCGGCATACTGCACAAGAACATGAGCATCGAGCGCCAGGCCGAGCAGGTGCGTAAAGTAAAACGCTCGGAGAACGGGCTGATATTAGACCCCATAACATTAAAGCCTGACGCCACCGTAGGCGATGCGCTCAAAATAATGCGCGAAAACAGGATAGGCGGCATACCTATCGTTGATAATAATTACCTGCTGGTAGGCATGCTCACCAACCGCGATCTTCGCTTTGAAAAGAGCATGAAGAAAAAGGTTAGCGAAGTAATGACCAAGGAACGCCTCGTTACTGCCGCTGCCGGTACCGATATGCAGAAAGCAGAGCGCATACTGGAACAATATAAGATTGAAAAACTCCCGATAGTAGATAAGAAAGGTAAACTCATCGGCCTTATCACATTCAGAGATACCATACAACTGAAAAGCCACCCTAACGCTTCTAAAGATAGCATAGGCAGGCTGCTCGCCGGGGCCGCTATAGGCATCACTGCCGACATCCTGGACAGGGTTGAGGCGCTAAAGACCGCAGGCGTTGATGTTATCACACTCGATAGCGCTCATGGCCACTCAAAGGGCGTTATAGATGCGGTGAGAATGGTCAAGAAAGCATACAAGAGCCTCCCTATCATAGCAGGAAATGTGGCAACTGCCGAAGGCGCTAAGGCGCTGGCTGCTGCCGGCGCAGACGCAGTGAAGGTAGGTGTAGGTCCCGGCTCCATATGTACCACACGCGTGGTGACCGGGGCAGGTGCACCCCAGCTCACAGCTATCATGGAAGCAGCTCAGGCATTGAAGAAGTCAGGTGTTCCGGTAATTGCCGACGGCGGTATCCGCTACACCGGCGATATGGTAAAGGCCATTGCCGCCGGCGCATCCTGTGTTATGGCCGGCTCTATCTTTGCCGGTACGGAAGAAAGCCCGGGAGAGACCATCATATACGAAGGCCGTAAGTTCAAATCATACCGTGGCATGGGTTCTGTAGAAGCTATGCAGGAAGGATCTAAGGACCGCTACTTCCAGGATATGGAGGCCGATATCAAGAAGCTGGTACCGGAAGGCATCGTAGGCCGTGTACCATATAAAGGCTTGCTCAATGAAGTTGTACAACAATTCGTTGGTGGCTTGCGTGCCGGTATGGGCTATTGCGGCGCAAAGGACATCAGCACATTGCAGAACAATTCACAGTTCGTTCGTATCACCCCGGCAAGTATGGCAGAGAGCCATCCGCACGATGTGGTGATCACCAAAGAAGCGCCAAACTATAGCAGGTAATATATTCAGGAACACTAAAGCCCGGGACTTACAGCTCCGGGCTTTTTTTATGTATTATTTTCCGGCGCTCACTTTCACAGCGGCATCCCACATATCCAGATAGCCACCTTGCTTTACAGCTTCCGCACGCAATGTCCGCACCATACTATCTACAACGGGCTGCCTCAGATCACTTTCTTTAGATACAATGATACCATAAGGAGTAGCCTCATTCCTTATCGCAAATTCGCGCTCAACTCTATAACCTCTACCGGCAATGCTTTTTACAAACTTTGCCCTTGCCGTATCAGCGCCAAAATACAGATCGAACTTTACCTTACGTATCGCCTTCAGGCTATCTCCATGCTGTTTCAACTCAGAGGTCACCCGGTTATACATCATCCAGTCCTGTGTCTGTTCTGAAGGATACAAGAATGTACGATAGGACATCCAATCCGGATCGGGACGCATGGTGATCACATAGCTATAGTTTCCGAAACTACGGTTATAGGCCCTGGCTACTGCATTACGCACACCGGTGGTATCTTTCACATAATAATAATTGAGCCGCTCACAGTTCGATGTAAAAGTTCCGGCAAGTACTTTGGCGGTCACCCCCGTGATAAAGTTGGATGTCAGACCGAGTATCTCTTCCAGCACAGGTATCTCATCAGTATCAGGCATGCCCTGTTTGTCGCAGGCTTTCGTCCTTGGCCCTGTCACTACAAGATACTTGTACCGGCTGTCGGGTGCTGTACGGGCCAGCCCCATATCCACCAGCACCGACCCTCTCTTATCACCAAACATGGCTACATACGTGTCCCAGTTCTCTGTTTGCGCTTGCAAATGAGCTGTAATGAACAGGCAAAGAACAAAACAATAACGTAGTAAAAACTTCACGCAGTAAAGTAAATAAATCTACCCCACCTGCCCTATCACTTTAGGAAATCTTTGGCTAACCAACCTACCTGTGCACCATGAATCGCTCGGAAAAATGGTCAGGGTGCATTTCTTTATTGGCGGCCTTTGCGGCTATTGCAAATAGCTCATTACAATTCTCTGCATGATCCATCTGGTTCAACAGGTCCACATGTTCGGTGGTATATTCTTTCTCCATCAGGGCCTCAAGGTCAGGTTTTGACAGCCACGCATTGTACCTGAGGTACGAGATAAGACCACGGCCTGTTTCACCCGGGTGCAACAGATCTCCTTCCAGGTTGCCTATCTCTCCGTCAATATGCCAGGGAATCGGCGACTCCGACATCCACTGCAGGATCACCTGGTTAAGCCATGAGGCATCGTACATAAGCATGTCCGGTATCTCAGAAGCCCACTTAAATTCAGGGTAATCAACTATATCTTCCGAATTCTTACTGATACGGTTCATACCCGTACCTATGGAAACAAGCATGATATTCTCAGCCCCAAGGTTCCACTTGAACGGGAACCCTTTCAGCGTAGCTACCATCAGCGTTTGCAATGCTGGATTGTTGGCCATGCTCATGCCTCCATCTATGAATGCGGCTTTCTTAGCCCCGCCACCAACATCTATTTGTTGCGGAATAAAATAGGTAGGTGCTGCAGCGCTCGCCCTTACAGCCTTCCAAAGCAATATATCCTTATTCTTTCCTTCAGCGCTGTCAAAGTATTTTCCGCCCGGATGGTTGATCAGCGGCCACGTGCTGTTCGTATCTGCGCGCTTTGCGACAATGCAAAGCCCGGATTTAAACGCAGTACTGCCAAGTGTGATATCTTTGAACATACCCTGCAATGCATCTTCTATAGGCCCGGAGTCATAGTCAGCTTTCGAGAACAGCACATCAACTATTTTCTGCGCGCCCTTGCCCGGCAATAGCTTGGTCCACTGAGAATATTTAGTCCCGAATATCTTACCGATAACATCAAAATATCTCGACTTTATTTCATCTACCGGCATACCAATAGATATACAGGACGCCAGGATGGACCCGGTACTGGTCCCGCCTATAAGGTCGAAATAATCAGACAATACAAAGTGTTTGTCTCCATGTTGCTCACGCAACAGGGTTTCAAGTTTTTTAAGATACCCAAGGGCTACGGCACCTCTTACACCTCCCCCGTCAAGTGTCAATATTCTTTTCGGGCCATGCGAGTTCAGCCTATCAAGTAACGTTTGTGACATATGGCGAAATATTTAAGGAACATAAAAGTAATAAAGTCTTTGTGCCGATGAAAGATATTATATCTGTTTTTCTTAATAAATAACGGTTAGATTATCTTGATCTGTTTACGTCTGGTACAAAAATATTGATCTAAATATTATTACATGATTAATTTAATAATAATACTGGTAAATCTGTTGAATATATGTATTTTAGACCTCCAACACCGCCAACGAAACTGATACATGAATACTGAACCTCTGCATATTGCCAGGGAATATCCGCCTGCTGATGAATCAATTTACATCAACAGGATGATAGACGACCTTCAGCAACATACCGATAAGTTATACAAACCCGGTGAGATGCAGCGCCAGACACACCCCAAAATGCATGGTTGCGTTCAGGCTGAATTTACGATCCTTGATAACATTCCGCAGGAACTAAAGGTCGGTATATTCAAAGAACCAAAAACATATAATTGCCTCATTCGTTATTCTAATTCAAAATCGACTCCTGCTCCCGACATAGAAAAAGACATACGGGGAATGGCGGTCAAGCTTACAGGTGTGACAGGTAAAAAACTACTGGATACCCCAAAAGATAACACCAGCCAGGATTTCCTGCTCATCAGTTCGGAAACATTCATATCTAAGAATGTAAAAGAATTTCAGGGGTTGCTTCATGCATTGAAAAAAGGGCCGCTACCACTGATATTACACCTGATACCGTTTAACCTTACCATGCTGAAAAGGTTATTAAAAGCACAGCAGGTTCATAATAACATTCTGGATATGCCTTATTGGAGTACAGTGCCTTATATGTTTGGCACCGATAAAGCGGTGAAGTATCATGTGAGGCCGGCGAACGGAGGTGCGTTGAAGGGGTCTGCCGACAGAAGTGATGATAACTTCCTAAAGACCAACATGGTAAAGAACCTGTCTGAACAGGATGTTTACTTCGATTTCTTCGTACAGTTCCAGACAGATGCCAATACTATGCCCATAGAAGATCCTACTATTAGCTGGGCATCTCCTTATCAGCAGGTAGCCAGGATAAAGATCCCTAAACAGGTTTTTGATACACCTGACCGCAATTTCCTGGGCGACGATCTGTCATTTTCACCCTGGCATGCGCTTGAAGAGCATAAACCGATAGGTGGCCTGAACAGGGCCAGGAAAGCGATCTATGGTGTACTTTCTTCTTACTGGCACGATCGAAATGAAAAATATAAACTGAAAACATAAACACATCCTAAATTCATAAAGCCAACCATATGCATACTACTAGCAACGAACACACAGTAAAACAGTTCTATACTTATTGCCTGGAGGGCAACATGGAGAGCGCAATGGCCCTCCTGGACGAATATATCATATGGATAGAACCGGGAGCCCCTGATGTGCCTTTCGGCGGAGTTTACAATGGACATAATGGTGTTGCAAAAATGTTTCAGTCAGAGTACAAGACAGTGCAACTGAAGAATTTCATACCAAGGAACTACTTCTCTTCTCAAAACCTGGTTGTGGTACTTGGATCGGACAGTGCTACCGTATTATCTACCGGTAAAACATATAGTACAGACTGGACAATGTTCTTTACCTTCTCCGACGGTAAAATATCGATGATTCAAACCTACATGGATACGAACGCCATAGCAAAGGCTTTTGTACCCTGATCCATGAAAACAATAATGCCTGCGCATAGCGTAGTATTTTAGTGTGATTAGTGCAGTTAGTTCTGTTGTTTAGAAGTATCTTGTGTTATAATATTAACCTGAATGATCCGGAATTTCAAAAAAGAGGACCTTGTTCATAATGGCAATAGTTGTGTTGTCATTCATGGCAGGAATACTGATTTTGAACAACCGGTTTGCATCAAGGTCATTAACGCTGAGTTCCCGACATCAGACCAGGCATGGTATTTTGAGAATGAATTTGAGTTTTCTTTCAATACCGGGTGTTGCGCATTGCGCAAAGCATTAGGTCAGACAACTATTGAGAACCACAGGGGCATCATATTCGAGTACATAGATGGTGTAGATCTGAAGACCTACATGCGCTCAGGCAATCGGTCATTCAATGAAAACCTTGATACGGCATTGCAACTGGCGCTATCATTGTCAGAACTACACCTGGAGAACATCATCCATAATGATATCAATCCCTCCAACATCCTGATACAGAACGGCACATCAAAAGCCATTCTCATAGACCTGCAGATAGCCACCAGGAACAGCCTGAAACTGGAAGACACGAACAACTATGTCATAGGCAAGGTGAACATGGCATACATGGCACCGGAGCAGACAGGGCGCATCAACCGGGTAATAGATTACCGGACCGATCTTTATTCACTCGGGGTGGTATTATACGAGCTATTCATGGGCAAGCTGCCTTTCGACTACTCAGACCCCGGAGAGTTGATATACGCGCACCTCGCAAAGACACCGATCGCCCCGGATACACTCGACCCCGAGTTCTCACACATGGTCTCGGCCATTATTATGAAGCTGCTGGCTAAGAATGCGGAAGACAGGTACCAATCAGCAATTGGCGTTTACTACGACCTTAAGTATTGCCTCTCCAGCGAAAAAGATGTAACGTTTGTGCCGGGCAGAAACGACTTCTCCGGAAAGCTGTTCGTTCACCCCAAGCTGTATGGTAAGGAAAAGGAAAGGAAAACGCTGTTCCGTCTTTTTGAGAACTGCGCCAGTGGTGCCAGCGAATTGTTGCTTGTTTATGGCTACTCAGGTAGTGGTAAAACAAGCCTCATCACAGAGCTGCAAAAACCCGTAACAGACCGTAAGGGTTTCTTCATAAGCGGAAAGTTTGAACAATTTCAGCAGGATACACCCTACTCCGCCTTCATACTGGCATTCAGGGAAATGATCAACTTCTTCCTTACCAAGGATACAGAAACACTGGCTCAATGGAAGGATACGATACTGAATAAGGTTGGCTCACTGGGAAAGGTACTCACGGACCTTATCCCGGGCATCGAAGCTGTCATCGGCAGGCAACCGGAACTTCCTCACCTTAAAGGTGCTGAGCAGCAGAGCCGTTTCAACTATGTACTTGGTAATTTTATAAAATCAATCGCCAGCAGGGAGCATCCGCTGGTGATATTCATAGACGACCTGCAATGGGCCGACGCTTCTTCTCTCAACCTCTTTGACCTGATCCTGACAGATAAGGAAGCCAGATACATCATGCTGATCGGTGCCTACCGCGACAATGAAGTAGGTGAGGATCATCAACTGAAAGGGTTACTGAACAACCTCAAGCTGCAGAATGTAAAGTACCATGAGATAGAGATGACGAGCCTCAGCAATATCGATGTGAGCAATATGGTCACTGAATTGCTGCGTACCAACCAGGTCAACACACCTGAACTGGCCGACCTCATTTATACAAAGACCAAGGGCAATCCATTTTACCTGAACAGGTTCCTGCAGTCTATTGTCGATGCCCGCTTCCTGTACTTCGATTTCAATAAGAAAGAATGGCTGTGGAAAGCTGATGATATCAGGCAGATGAATGTATCCGGTAATGTGGCCGACCTGATGAGGTCTGCTATCAGCAAGCTGCCACCGAGAGCTATTAAAGTTCTGGGCATGGCCGCATGTATCGGCATTCGCTTCGACCTGAACAAACTATCCATATCGACAAATCTCGGGGAAAATGTATTGCAGAATATCCTGCAGCAACCATTGGCAGAGGGTTTTATTATTTCCGCCGCCTCTCACTACAAATTTGCTCACGACAGGATACAGCAAACTATCTACTCGCTGATAAGTGAAGAAGATCAGAAACTGTACCACCTTACCATCGGCAAGGCCATGTCGGCAAAACTGAGAGATGGCGATGGTGATATAAATGAACACATATTCGACCTGGTGAACCACTGGAATATCGGCGCCGATACGCTTACCGACCAGCAGGAAAAGAATTATGTAGCCGACCTGAACCTTATAGCAGGCAGAAAGGCCCGCACATCAGCCGCCTACCAGCAAGCACTCGCCTACTTCGAAAAGGGAATGGCGCTCCTTGCTCCCGATTGCTGGAAGAACCATTACAATTTCTCCCTGGAGTTATATGACGAGGCGTCAGAAGTTGCCTTCCTCTGTGGAGAGATGGACACAGTGGAACAACTGGTGGCTACTATCCTGAAAAATGCCAGAACGACAAAGGATGCCATAAAGGCACATGAGGTTACCATACAAAAACTGATAGCCGGCAATAAACAGGTCGAGGCCATCAATCTCGGGCTTAGCCTGCTGGCCCAGTACAAGATCAGGTTCCCTTCCAATCCGGGCAAGTTGGCAGTTATTATTGGCCTGCTGAAGATAAAGATGCTGCTGAAGGATAAGAAACCGGCATATTTTGAGCAGTTGCCGCTCATGTCCGATCCGGAGAAACTGGCTGCTTACCGTATCTTATCAGAGTTGCTCTCTGCGGGATATTTCGCGGCGCCAAATCTTGTTCCGCTGCTCATTTTTAAAATGGTGACGCTCTCTGTGAAGGAAGGGCTCACGCCACAGTCTCCGTTTGCTTTCGCTGCGTTGGGATATATCCTCAGCGCTTATATCGGCAAGGTGGATGAAGGCATATACTACGGCGATATTTCCCGCAGTGTCTCCAAAAAGCTGGGCACAGAAGAGCAGAACTCTAAGCTGGCAATGACGTATAATGTATTCCTCGTACATTGGAAGAAACGCCTTGCCGACATCAACGAAGATATGGAGGCGGGCTTCAAAAGCGGCCTCGAGACCGGTGATACAGAGTACACGTCATACCTGGCACAGAACATCACTTATAATTCATTCTACTCAGGCGCTACCTTGCATAAACTGGCAGACACCAGCGAGATACTTGACAGGCAGGTAGAAAAATTCAGGCAGGACCTGACGCTTATCCGCTTAAGAATATTCAGGCAAAGCATTGCCAATCTTATACATGAGACCGAAGACCCGGAAATACTCTCCGGTGCCATTTTTGATGAGAACACCACGCAACTTCCGGACACTCCTCAAAACTACCCATACTATCAGAACCTTTATCTGCAAAAGCTTTTCCTGGCGCTCACCTTCAACAAGGTAAGTGAAGCCTATAAATTTGCAACTGCCTGCGAAAAATACCAGGAGAGTATCAAAGGTTCCGCCCTCGACCTTGTTTTCTATTTTTATGAGTCGGTAGCTATAGCAGCTATATACAATGACCTGGGCAGTAAGGAGAAAACATCAGCGCTGAAGAAACTGAAGGCGAACTATAAAAAACTGAAATACTACGAAAGCCTCTGCCCGGAAAACTACAGGCACAAGAGAATATTGGTAGAGGCCGAAATATTCCGCATAGAAGGAAATAAAGAGAAAGCACGCAATACCTACGACTACGCTATCAAGGTGGCAGTAGAGCATCATATGATACACGACGAAGCGCTGTGCTGGGAACGCACCGGCGACTTTTACCAATCCGAGAACCATGAGCAGGTGGCGCAATTTTATCTTGCCAATGCGCTCAATGCTTACCAGCGCTGGGGTGCCGATGCCAAGGTAAGGCACATGAACGCTTATTACAAAGTACTACACAAACCTACCAGTCAGAAACTCACCGAGACCTTTGCGCGTGATGCGGTTGAAGCCCACCATGTGGACATAGACATGGCCACCATCGTCAAGGTATCTACAGCCCTCTCCGGGGAGATCGTACTATCTAACCTGCTGAAGAAACTGATGCAGATCCTCATCGAGAATGCGGGAGCACAGCATGGTTACCTCATCATGGAAAAGAACGCGGAACGTGTGATCGAGGCTGAGATAAGTGCAGACTCAGGCGAAGTAACAACATTGCAGTCTATACCGCTTAATAATTCAGAACAGATAGCAAGATCCATAGTAAACTATGTGACACTGAAGCGTGAAACAGTGCTACTGGATAATGCCGTGGAAAGTACGCTCTTCGGCGATGATGAGAACATACGCCGCCAGCAATCCAAGTCTATCCTGTGTACACCTCTTGTTAACCAGGGTAAACTACAGGGTATCATCTACCTTACTAATGATATCACTTCAGGGGCGTTCACAGAGAAAAGGCTGGACTTTATCAGGCTCATATCTGCACAGATAGCCATCTCCATCGAAAATGCCCTCTTCTACGACAAGCTGGAACAAAGAGTAGAGGAACGCACATACCAGTTGCAGCAGGAAAAGAAGAAAACGGATGATCTGCTCCTGAATATCCTGCCAAAGGATGTGGCGGATGAATTGAAGAACACAGGCCGCTCCCGTGCCCGCCGCTACGAGCAGGTGACCGTGATGTTCACGGACTTCAAGAGCTTCACACTCCATAGCGAGAAAATGACACCGGAAGAACTGGTAGGTGAGATCGACTTCTGCTTCCGCAAATTCGACCAGATCATTACCAAGTATAAACTGGAGAAGATAAAGACCATTGGCGATGCCTACTTGTGTGTAGGCGGGATCCCTGAAGATCAGGGTGCCGCTGTCCGCCTGCTTAAAGCGGCCATTGAAATGCGCGATTTCATTGTTCTCCTCCGGGAGGAACGAAAGAAGCACCATGGCATTTACTTTGAAATGAGGATCGGCATCAACACCGGGCCGGTGGTGGCAGGAATAGTAGGTGAAAAGAAATTCGCTTACGACATATGGGGCGATACAGTGAATACTGCCGCCCGTCTGGAGCAGGCCGGCGCTGTGGACAAGATCAACATCTCGGGCACTACCTACGAGCTGATTAAGGACAAATTCGCGTGCGAGCATCGCGGCAAAGTACAGGCCAAGAACAAGGGTGAGATTGACATGTATTTTGTTGACGAGGCATTGTAGCCGGTTATTACTATTTAGATATTTTAATTATTTTGTAGCTGCCATACGCCATACTGCGCATGGCTAATCGCCAAATACTCTTTGTTATGATGAAACAAAGCGCGCTGACGCTGGTTACGCCGGTCATTCCTTCCAAACATGATGAGCTGGACGGCATACTCATGAAAATGAGAGCCGACCATGCTGCCGGCATGCTCGGAGAGTTTGAGAAAGTAGGCACAATGCACTATGGCAGGTTTGTACTGCTGGAAGGAAAACTTTCTGACGCACAGACCCACCTTGTATTCTCTTCTGATTACGATGGTGAAGAAAGTGAGCACATCCGCCTGATCTGTGAAGTATGCCCCGGTATGATCGACAAATTGTATTCCTGCTGCGAGGGCTACCCTGCCCCTGCCGAACGGAATACAGACAGTCGTGCAAAATACCTGAGACGCTGGGCCTACAAAGATGCCGCGTTTTATGTAGGAGCGAGAGGCCGTAGCCTGAAACAAATAAAACAGGAAAGTGAGCTGCGCGATCATATATGGGAATACCTGAGAGTAAATAACTGGGAAGGAAAGACCGCGCAGGAAGCTCACCGTATTGTAAGGCAACATGTACTGGGACAACCGGAATTCAGTTGGGTTAAAGAGAAGATATCTCTGCCGGTACTGAAATGGTGGAATTTTGCACTTGTATTTATAATTATAGGGTTGGCGCTGTGGTTGTCGTGGATCGCTGTAGCAGCCGTAGTTGTTTTCTTGTTAGGCTGGTTGGTAGTTTTACATCATGTTTATGAAAAGAGTGATAAAAGACAAGATATCAAACCAAGTAATATTGACGACTCCTTTATTACCAACCTGGAAGGTTATGAAGACTTCCAGAACCAGAATCAGTTCACACAGATCATTCCTATGAAGGGAGGCTTCATGCGCCGCCTTACTATCCATGCGGTATTACTGTACGGAAAGTTCAGGATACTGAATGAATTTGTAAAGGGCGAACTGATGGGCATACCTACCATCCACTTTGCACGCTGGGTAATGCTGGACGGAGGCAAACAGGTACTCTTCTTCAGCAACTTTGATGGTAGCTGGCAGCAATATCTCGGCGACTTTATTGACAAGTCAGGATGGGGGCTCACAGCCATCTTCAGCAACACCGAGAACTTCCCCAAGACGCGCTACTTGTTCTGGGGAGGCGCATATGACGAGGAGCACTTCCTTGCATGGAGCCGCTACTACCAGATACCTACACATGTGTGGTATTGCGCCTATCCTAAGCTCTCCATCAAAAATGTGAATACGAACTCTATAATCCGCTCAGAGCTTATCCGCGACCTCAGTGAGCAAGAAGCACAAACTTTCTTAAACAGATTTTAATCCCGCTATATGGCCACGATAGAATTATCAGACGTACAAGGTTTCATCATACATGATTATGACCACATGAGGTACTCACATTACGTGATGCTACAGGTCACCGATGCCGTTGCAGCCCGAAGGTTTCTCAAAGATGCCATGGGGGAAATTACACACGCTGGCAGCGTAAGCACGCAAAGATGCCTGAATGTTGCGTTTACAGCAGTTGGACTCAAGGCGCTGGGATTAAAACCCGGGAATGGTAAAACGTTCGTGCGCGAGTTTCGTGAAGGAATGGTAACACCTCACCGCCAGAGGCTGCTGGGCGATTTCGATTCCAGTGATCCGTCAAAGTGGAACTGGGGTGGCCCGAACAATGAGCCTACACATGTTTTGTTACTGATATTCGGTTCAGATAAAGCTACTGCAGACAATTACTATAATGAGCTTAATGCAAAATATCATTCCGGGTTCCGTGAAGTATTCAGGCTTGGTACTCAGATGATAGAAGGCAACAAAGAACACTTCGGGTTCCGTGATGGTATTGCACAGCCATTCATCAAAGGCAGTGGCTTCAGCGGCAAGGAAAGCGACAATCTGAACGCGGGTGAATTCCTGATGGGTTACCGTAGCGAATACAATGTGTTCCCCGACACACCATTTGTAGTGGATGCGCAGGGCGACATGAACCTGTTGCAGGATGATGAAGAAGGTTCCGGGCACAAGGACCTTGGCCGAAACGGATCATACCTTGTTCTACGCCAACTGGAAGAAGATGTGAAGGGTTACTGGTCGTTCATCAACGATAAGACAAAGAATGAGGACGGATCTGTAAATGTAAAAGAGAGTAAGAAACTGGCTGCAAAAATGATGGGGCGCTGGCCCAGTGGCGCGCCGATAGTGAAATGGCCAGATGAAGATCCTGTGGATGCCTTCCCGAATGAAGACCCGAAGAAGTTCATTGATGACAACGACTTCCTCTATAATGATACAGATCGCCACGGTATGAAGTGCCCTTTCGGCGCGCATACCCGCCGCACCAATCCACGAGACAGCTTCGAGGAGAACACAGAAAAGGAATCCATCCTTCTGTCCAACCGTCACCGTATCATCAGAAGAGCTCGCCCATATGGCGAACCGCACATTGCTACGCCAACAGATTTCACACCTCCGGGTGAGGTTGGCATCATGTTTGGCTGCTTCAATGCAGATATTTCACGCCAGTTCGAATTCATCCAATATACCTGGGCAAACTATCCTAAGTTCAAGCAACTGTTCAACGATCCGGATCCGTTCATTGGCGTAAAGGAAAATCCTGAACAGGGGCTGCAGCAGGTATTCACTATACCCAGCCATCCGGTGAATAAATATGTTACCGGAATGCAGCGGTTCGTTACAGTAAAGGGAGGTGCTTACTTCTTTTTCCCGTCCATACACGTCATCAACTACCTCACGACCATATAGTCTGAGTAGTAACTGTTAGCGGAAAGTATAGCGGAGATTATTCCTTTACAAACTTAACATTGGCCTTCTTGTTTCCGGCCATGTCATATACCTGTAGTTGGTACATACCGGCCTGCAATGGGGCTATGTTTACATGTTGTACACCTATAGCGGTCACATTGGTCGTAACAACGGTGCGGCCCATTACATCAGAGATACTGATCTTATCGGTCTTATAAGTTCCTGAAACTATTATTTCAGCTTGCGCAGGGTTGGGATAAACACTGATATCTGCTGCTGTTACCTGCCTTACTGCAAGAGTGGGATTGTAAGAAACACGTACACGCTGGTTATTAGCGTCTGCAATAAAAATGCTGCCATACTTATCTACAGCCACAGCATAAGGATTATGCAAAGCGCAGCCAAGTGAATAGCTGTAATCTCCTGAATAGCCAAGTGTACCATTACCTACCACTGTACTGATAATACCATCTGTACCAACTTTGCGGATAACATTATTTTCGGCGTCAGCCACATAAAGGTTTCCTGCAGTATCAACGGCTATACCACGGGGCATATTGAACGTGGCATCTGTCGCCATGCCACCATCTCCGGAATATCCAAGCACGCCTTGCGTTCCGGCATAGGTGGATATGGACTTGTCTGAACCAACCATTCTGATAACATTATTGTTGAAATCAGTGATGAAGACATTCCCGCTTCTGTCAACGGCTACTGAGCGGGGAGAGTCGAGCTTGGCATCCGTCGCCATTCCGCCATCACCGTAGTATCCGGCAATATCAACTCCTGCAATTGTGCTGATGATGCCGTATTTGGTCACTTTTCGCACATTATGAAGACTCGCGTCAGCAATATAAAGGTTACCTGCAGTATCCACGGTAATGCCGTATGGAGTACCGATCTTGGCAGAGGTTGCCGGGCCACCGTCGCCGCTATGCCCGAATGTTCCTGTGCCTGCGTAACGTGTGATGATTCCTGATGTACTTACCTTACGAACTACAGAATGACTCTTATCTGAAATGAACAAATTGCCATACTTATCTACAGCGATACCGGAAGGCATGATCTCCGCATTACTGCTTATGGAGCCATCCCCCGTATAACCCTCAATACCATTACCGGCAATTGTCGTGATGATACCGGAAGGAAGTACTTTCCGCACGCGGTTGTTATACCAGTCGTCAACAAAAACATTACCAAAATTGTCCACTGCCACATCCAGCGGGCCGCTCAACCTGGCCGCTTCGGCTGTACCACCATCTCCATAAAATCCGGTTTCACCATTCCCCGCCACAGTCCTGATAAGCTGCAACTGAGCCTTTGAAGAGAAAGATAATACCAGCAACGAAAAGATGAATATGGAAAATTTATATTTCATAAGTATTGTTTGGACAAATATAATAAAAAAAATTCCGCAGGAAAGGCTTTTTAAATTATTCTGAATGAATGTATTAAACCCGCCCCGGCCATAATTACCGGCCGATCAGGTCTTTCTGTACCTTTTTAGGGAGTTTAGCGCGTACCAGTTCATAGGATTGCGTCACATAACGAGCCCATTCGCGGGGTTTCAGCTTGTTGTATTGCTGTATGGTCAGCCAGTTATTTCTGGCCATGTAGGGCGTAGGCACTATTCCATCTCGCTCCGTCAGCTCGGCTATATCATCGGGAGCCACCTTTATGCTTACCCCACCCCATTCCCCGGTAATGCAGAATATCTTCTCTGCAACCATGAAACAGATATGGTCTTCCCATTTTATGCCTTCAGTCGCACCGGGCATAGACATGCAGAGTTCTCTTAGTTTCTCAAGGTCCATTTTACTGCTTTAGAATATCCGCTACCATACCTGCAAGGCGATCTGCCCATATGGCATATTCTTTCCCGGATGGATGCAGGCCATCCTCTGCCAGGTAATCCTTATCAGTCGCATGCTCACGGGTACTGGCCGTTATCTCAATATAATGGCATTTATTTGCCAGCGTTATATCCTTACAGGCCGCGTTGTACGCGTCTATCTCTTTGGCCACCTGCTCACGGTCTCGCCCTTCAGCAAACGGTGTTGCTCCCCAATCTGGTATGGACAACACGATCACCCGGTCCGCTATGCCTCCGGCATACGCTATCGCAGTATTCAGCAGGCCGGTGTACTCTTCCCGGTAGTTGTCCACGCTTCTCCCCCGGTATTGGTTATTGACCCCGATGAGTAAAGTAACAAATGAGAATGTATCCTTGATATTATGCTCACGTATGGATGAAGCTAACTCATCAGTGGTCCACCCGGTAGTAGCTATGATAACAGGATCGGCCACTTCCACCTTTTTATCCTTCAGCAACTTCACTGCCTGGAACGGAAAGTTGTCATGCAATGGCACTAATTCACCTATGGTGTAAGAATCTCCAAGTGCTAAATATGTGTACATCTTGTTCGCTTTTTTATTGTCTGCACCGGCGGCGCAGGCATGTAAAATACTAAGGAGAATACAAACGCACGCAACAGGCAGGCAATAGCGCATAAAATACTGTTTATAGTACTTACGGTTACTTCACAAATACGGTTTTGATATTTACAAACTCATGTATTCCGAATGAACCCAGTTCGCGCCCGTAGCCGCTTTGCTTGATACCACCGAATGGCAGCCGCTGGTCCGAATGCACAAAATCATTCACGAAACAATTGCCTGCCTGCATCTCCTGTGCAGCCAGTTTCTCAGCCTGTGCCCTGTTCCGGGATATGATGCCTCCGCCCAGTCCATATATCGTATCATTGGCAATGGTCATTGCGTGCTGTTCATCTTTTGCTTCAATGATAGCGGCTACCGGGCCAAACAGTTCTTCGTCATATGCGGGCATACCCTTCTTTACATTAGTAAGCACTGTCGGTGGATAGTACGCCCCTTTCTCATCAGGAACGAACCCGCCGCACAACAGCTTTGCACCCATGGCAATGCTCCTCGTCACCTGCTCATGCAACTGGTCGCGCAGGTCATGGCGGGCCATTGGCCCTATCCTGTTCTTCTCGTCCATAGGATTGCCGTAGGTGACCTTTTTCATCTCCGCTACAAATCGCTGTTCAAACTCTTTCTTCACGGGTTTTGTCACCACAAACCGCTTGGCAGCTATACAGCTTTGTCCGCTGTTCACCAATCTCCCGCGCACAGCTATTTCTATCGCTATATCCATGTCTGCATCAGGCATGATCACATAGGCATCGCTTCCGCCCAGTTCCAATACCGCTTTTTTCAGGTTTCTGCCCGCCGCGGCAGCTACCTTACTGCCGGCCGCAGTGCTTCCCGTCAGCGTCACAGCCGCTACCCTGCTATCGTCTATCAGCGCCTCCACTCTCGATGATGGTATCAGCAGCGTTTGCAACAGCCCCTTCGGGGCACCGGCCTTCAGTACCAGCTTCTCTATTTCAAGCGCGCACCCGCTCACATTCGACGCGTGTTTCAACAGCATCACATTGCCCGCCATCACAGTAGGCGCCATCGCGCGAAATAACTGCCAGAACGGAAAGTTCCATGGCATAATGGCCAGGACCACACCCAGCGGCTGAAATGTTACATAACTCTTCCGCGCGTCCGTTTCCACTACCTGCTCCTTTAGGAACTTCGCTCCTTCATATGAATAGAATTCCATCGTCTTCGCGCACTTCTCCACCTCGTAATACCCTTGCTGCATGGGCTTACCCATTTCGGTAGCAGCCAGCTTCACCAGCTTATGTTTGTTCTTCCTTATTTCCGCAGCTATCTTTCTCAATACCACAGCCCTCTTCGCAAACGGTAGTTTCCGCCACTCATCAAAGGTTTTTACGGCTTGTTTCAGTGCCTGTTCCGTCTTCTTTTCATCATGTATGTTGTACCTCGCTATTTCTTCGCCCGTCGCGGGATCTATGGATATGAGTTGGTCAGCCATTGGTCGTTGTTTACCATGCAAAATTAAAAACCATATCGGTACGAAACGTTTTCATAAATTTGCGCTTCACATTATTTAACGATAATTCCTTTTTATATTAACAGATCATGACCACTGAGAAGATTAAGTTTGGCACAGACGGCTGGAGAGCCATTATAGCGCAGGACTTCACTGTTTACAATGTAGCACGTGTCAGCAAGGGCCTTGCAGAATGGCTGAGACCCAAAAGTGCCCATCCGGTTGTTGTTGTTGGACATGACTGCCGCTTTGGCGGAGAACTCTTTGCAGAGACCACAGCTAAAACATTGTGTGCCAACGGAGTAAAAGTGCTTTTGGCCAAAGGCTTTATCAGCACACCCATGATATCACTCGGTGTGCTGAAGCTCAACGCTCACCAGGGCGTAGTGATCACAGCATCCCACAACCCGCCTTCTTACAACGGTTATAAACTGAAGGGAGCTCATGGCGGCCCTTCCAGCCCTAAAGACATTGCTGCCGTTGAGGCGCTGATACCTGATGAGGTAGATATGCCCTCGCAACCACTCTCCTACTGGCAGGATAAAGGACTACTGGAGTATATAGACCTCGAAGACATGTATGTGGACTACCTCAAACAGCAGTTCGACTTCGACGCGCTCAACAAATCCCCCTTCAAGATGGCCTATGATGCTATGTTCGGAGCAGGCCAGAATGTGATCCGCAGGTTGCTGCCCGGCGCTGTGCTGCTGCATTGCGAAAATAATCCCGGCTTCCTCGGGCAGGCGCCCGAGCCACTGGACAAGAACCTGAAAGACCTTGCCCGCACAGTAGCTACTACCCCAGAGATAAAGATAGGCCTCGCCACAGATGGCGATGCCGACCGCATAGGACTTTATGATGAGGATGGCAATTTCGTAGATGCGCACAACATCATTCTGCTGCTGATTCACTACCTGCATCAGTACAAGAATATGACAGGCAAAGTAGTGATCGCCTTCTCAGTTACCGACCGCGTGAAGAAACTCTGCGAGAAATATGGCCTGCCTGTTGAAGTAACGGCCATTGGCTTCAAATACATCAGCGAGATCATGGTGCATGACGATGTGCTGGTAGGTGGCGAAGAAAGTGGTGGCATCGCCGTTAAGGGCCACATCCCTGAGCGCGACGGCATCTACGACGGCCTGGCGCTCTATGAGTTCATGACCAAGACCGGCAAAACACTGAAACAGCTATGTGAGGAGATATACCATATAGTAGGCCACTTTGTCTATGAGCGCAATGACCTGCATATTGAGAATGATAAGAAGAATGCCATTATCAAAAAGGCCGGCGACGGCGGCTACAATGGCTTTGGCAAATACAACTTCAACCGCGTGGAGACCATTGATGGCGTGAAGTACCACCTCGACAACGGCGGCTGGATCATGCTGCGCGCGTCGGGCACAGAACCACTGCTGCGCGTGTATGCCGAAGGCAATAGCAAGGAGCAGACACTCGACATATTGGAAGATGTGAAAAAGACCATTCTGAACTGATAATATCCTTTCCGCACGTAAAGAACACAGGCTCACGCATGTGTTCTTTTTTTATTTAAACAAGTCCTTGCGGAAACAAAAAATGGGGTTACCTTTGCGCCCCGGCAAGTCTTATACGGCCAGCTCCTGCTGAATCCCCCAGGACAGGAATGTAGCAAGGGTGGGCGGTTGTAGCGGTGCGATGTAAGTAACTTGCCGGTTTTTTTCTTCTCTTCTTTCTTTTTCCACATTTACTTTATTTCATCGGGGTGAGCAAAAGTTTTAGCTACCTTTGCCATCAGAAAATCTGATATTATGAAATTTTTTATTGACACAGCAAACCTTGCGCAGATAAAAGAAGCAAACGAGCTGGGTATTCTCGATGGTGTCACCACTAACCCCTCGCTGATGGCCAAGGAAGGCATCAAGGGACAGGCTGCTATTATGGAGCACTACAAGACCATCTGCGAAATGGTGGACGGGCCGGTAAGCGCCGAAGTATTAGGCACCACTTTCGATGAGATCATTGACGAAGGCAAGAAGCTGGTTCAGATTCACAAGAATATCGTAGTAAAGGTGCCCATGATCAAGGATGGCATCAAGGCCATCAAATGGTTCACAGACAATGGCATCCAGACAAACTGTACGCTGGTGTTCTCTGCAGGCCAGGCTATCCTCGCCGCCAAGGCCGGCGCTACTTATGTATCTCCCTTCATCGGCCGCATCGACGACAGCAGCTGGGATGGTGTTCAGCTTATCGAGCAGATCGTGGGTATATACAATGCCCAGGGCTTTATGACAGAAGTGCTGGCTGCCTCTATCCGCAACCCGTTGCACATCGTTCGTTGTGCAGAGGCCGGTGCCGATGTATGCACCTGTCCGCTGCCTTCTATCCTCGGCTTGCTGAAGCACCCGCTTACCGACCTCGGCCTCGAGCAGTTCCTGAAAGACGCTAAGTCCATGCAATAATATGCTCCCGATGGTTCTCCGCGCTCAGGCGATGGAGGAAAGGGATGTAAATAATAAGAAATAGGTCCGGCCCTGCACAGTGGCCGGATTTTTTTATGAACTTTGCCCCGCATGAAACGCAACACCATTCTGTTCTTCATACTGCTCATCCTCTCCTGGTGCTCCGGCGAGCTTATGTCGCGCGCTACCTGGATAGGCCGTGTGGGCATTACCTTCTTTCACCGCGAGTACAACCTGCTGAAGATATGGTGGCAGGGGGCGGCTGCGGTGTTCCTGCTGCTGGTATTGGTATTTGCCTTGCACCAGTATATCCACACACGCCTCTCGGCCGCATTTGCCAGAACCCTCAGCGCGGTACTGTTAATCGTGGCCGGCTGCTGCCTCTATCTTTCCTACAATGATTTTCATACAGACTTCTCACACCGCCTGCTCGGCAGGCGCTTTCATTACGGCTTCTACCTGTTCTGGGTGGGATGGATGGTCATCAGCATAGAGTTCATGATCCGGAAGAGGCCGCTGCCTGCAGGTTCAGATAATATGGCGACAGCAGTGTCGTAAAACCGCCGGTATAGTTGCCCGCTTCATCTTGTATCACTAATTCCTCCTGTGTCAATGGCTGTGCCTGCCGGGCATACAGGCCCACTACACGCTTCACCTCAGCCCCGGGCCGGTGGCGCACGTGCAGCCTGCCCGTTTCATGCCAGCCGTTCGCGGTTGCCAGTGTCTTCCATGCCTCATATTCGGTATAGGGCAGCAGCACAGAGCAATACCCCTCTGCCGCCAGGTTCCGGTCTATTGCCGCCAGCAGCTCTTCATAACTGAGCGCCCCCGTATGCCGCGCCATATTCTTCTGCTCCTTATCACTCAGCAGGCTGTTTTGGAAGAAAGGTGGATTGCTCACGATCATATCATACCGTTCTGCACCTGTATAGGCACAGGCATCCGCCTGTATCACCGCTACCCTTCTCCCCCATGGCGATGCCGCCACATTCTCCCCCGCCTGCGCCGCCGCGTCCTTATCCAGTTCTATCGCCTCTATGGTCACGTCACCGCTTCGTTGCGCCAGCATCAGTGCCAGCAGCCCTGTGCCGGTGCCTATATCCAGCACACGCCTTACATTGCTGTCCACGGGTGTCCATGCGCCCTGTATGCACGCGTCCGTCGTTACCTTCATGGCACACCGGTCCTGCTCTATTCTGAATTGCTTGAACTGAAAATAACTATTGGCCATGTGTTAGTAGAAAGTAGAGAATATAAAGTCGAAAGTATCCTACATCATGAAAATCCTCTGATCAGGCGAATCAAGGTTCAGGCTACCATTTCGCCCTCGCAGTAGGGCTTACACTCATATCGGCAAACTGCCCCTGCAGGTATTTGTAATACCCCGTGATCCCTATCATGGCGGCATTGTCTGTGCAGTACTCAAATTTTGGGATATACACCTGCCAGCCCAGTTGTTCTCCCGTCTCCTTCAGCGCCTTGCGCAGACCACTGTTAGCGCTTACACCGCCCGCTATGCCCACATGCTTTATGTTCAGTTGCCTGGCCGCTTTCTTCAGCTTCGTCATCAGCATATTGATGATGGTATGCTGCACAGATGCGCAGATGTCCTTCATATTTTTCTCGGCAAACTCCGGGTCTTTCTTACGCTCGGCTTGCAAAAAATACAGCACCGAGGTCTTGATGCCGCTGAAGCTGAACTCATATTCCTTCATCTCGCTCATCGGAAATTTGAACCGCAGCGGGTCCCCCTGTTGCGCCATTTTATCTACCAATGGTCCACCGGGATATGGTAGCCCCAGCATCTTGGCTACCTTGTCAAATGCCTCCCCGGCAGCGTCATCTATCGTCTCGCCCAGCACCTCCATATCCAGGTGGCCCTTGCACAGCACTATCTGCGTATGCCCGCCCGATACCGTCAGGCACAGGAACGGGAACTCCGGCTGCTCATCTATGAAGTGAGCCAGCACATGTGCCTGCATGTGGTGCACCGCTATCAGCGGCACATCCAGCGACTGCGCCATGGCCTTGGCAAAGCAACTGCCCACCAGCAGCGATCCCAGCAGCCCCGGCGACTGTGTGAAGGCCACAGCAGTGATATCCCTTTTACTGATGCCCGAGTCTTGCAGCGCCACATCTACCACCGGCACTATATTTTGCATATGCACACGGCTCGCCAGCTCCGGCACCACCCCGCCATAGCGCTCATGCACCTTTTGCGTGGCTATCTGGTTGCTCAGCACCCTGCCATCCTGTATCACTGCACAGCTCGTCTCATCACAGCTACTCTCTATGGCTAATATGTTGATGTTTTGCGACATGGGGTGCAAAGGTAAGACAGAATTACCATGGTTCGAATCCAGTCGTTTCGACAGTAGTTAGACCATTTCGAACTGAACTGGTCTTTTTATTTTTTGTATTTTGCTGAGAATAAATGAGCCATGCGCCGATTAATACTATTACTATTTATCCTTCACGTATCTTTTCAGAATTATGGACAGCAAAACAAAATACCTGGACACGTTAAGAAGAAAAACTATTGTAATTGGACGAGTTGTACATTGAAACCCGATGACCCGGCTCATTTTAACCCTTATTATAGTGGGCATCTCTGCGAGAATTTTAATCCTGAACAAATAGATTTTAGTAAAGAATATTTAAAATTAGAAACAAAGCATTTTGCTAGGACATCTAACATACTTAAACAAATATTAAAATATGATTTCAGTCGTGTTTGGCTTACATATAACACCGAACAAAACGGCTTTCTTGGACCAACTTATCAACGAATACGCATACATATTGACAAGGTAACTGCAAGTAAAAGTAGCGATACATATATAGTAAATGGCGCTTCTAACGTAGCTAATAATATTTGTCGGTTCAGAGGCACCATCAAATTAATACAAGCTTTTCTATATGATTCTTGCGACAATTCAACTTACTTAAAATGTGGTGATCTTTTTGCTGAGTATATCTTTTATCAAGACTCGTTGCAAAATAGCAGCGGAGTATTTAAAGGGGTAACCGAGTGTATGTTTCATATTGACAGCAACGGCCAATACGTTTTACTTGACGAATCAATGGACGGTGCCGATTTTTATTGGAACCGATCTTTTGTTGGAACATTGAGAGAATATAAAACTGGCATAACAAAAAAGTGTATTTGGGGGGATGACAGGCTTCCTTTCAGTTTTGATTTAGATTGCGGAGACGGAGAAATGATAATACGGGACAAATACAAAAAGAATGGCTGGCAAACTTTTGGCGAAGAGTCGGAATGGAAACAAAAATGGTGGCAAGTTAAAAAATAGGTCATTAGACGTCCCAGCCGAGTCTCCTTCTTCAGAAACCCGGCAGCAATAGCATTGACCCGCCCAACACCGCTCCATAACCGCTACCCCTCCAAAGATCCTTTAAAGACCCTCTGACGTTACACGGTCATAAAATTCGGATGTTGCCTCGTGTTCCCGACATAAATCTAAAAACCGTTTCAGTAGTGGTTTTTTCGTTCCAACTATTTGCTTGCAGATCTTTGAAAATTACCGAAATCGTTTATAGGAAAGCATCTTATTACGTTCTATGTTCATTTAGTTTTTTTTGCACAATAGTATTTTTAATGTTTATTTTGGTTCCATTTTCTTACCTGGAAAATTTGGATTTTTTTTTCTCGTTTCAGATTTTTGCGCAATGGGAAAGCTCGTTTATAATAATAAAAGGGCCGTGTTTTTTAAGGCTCTGAAGACCGACATTGAAAACTATTTTGCTGAGAATGGTATTGCAAAAACGGGAAATTGGAAATTGTATTTCAAATCTCTTATTCTTATCTCATTGGCATTGCTCATATATATATGCCTGTTAACATTTGATCTCCCTGTTTTGTCAGGCTTAGCGCTATCCGCGCTGCTGGGTTTAATTTTGTCCGGCATAGGATTCAACGTCATGCACGATGCCAATCATGGCAGCTACTCCAGTAAAAAATGGGTTAATGATCTAATGGGGCTTACCCTGAATGCATTGGGAAGTAATGCCTTTATTTGGAAGCAGAAGCACAACATTATTCACCATACCTACACTAATGTAGATGGCATAGATGACGACATTGCCAAAAGCCCGGTAATAAGGCAAAGTAGCAGCCAGGTGTGGAAACCCGCACACCGCATTCAGCACATATATGTATGGGTTGTGTATGCACTAAGCTCTATTTTATGGATATTCGTTACTGATTTCTCTAAATATGCAACGAAAAAAATATACACCACCGAGCTAAAAAAGATGAATCTGAAAGAGCACATGATCTTTTGGCTCTCTAAACTGCTATATATAATTTTCTATATGGTGATCCCCATTCTATTACTTGGTGTTCAGAAATGGATCATAGGTTTTCTGGTGATGCACATCGTATTAGGTCTCTCATTGGCTATTGTATTTCAACTGGCACACGTTATAGAAGAAACCGAATTCGAATTTTGTGGGAGTGACGATGTGATTATTGAAAATGAATGGGCGATTCACCAGCTCAGAACCACGGCCAATTTTGCTCCCGGCAATCCATTCATTACCTGGTTTGTTGGTGGCCTTAATTATCAGATCGAACATCACCTTTTCCCACGTATCAGTCATATTCATTATCCCGAATTGAGCAAAATAGTACAAGCAAAATGTAAGGAGTTTGGTATTGTGTATAATTCCATTCCCACTATGGGAGAGGCTATAGCATCACATTACAAGCACATGCGTTCATTAGGCGGTAATGAGGGTATCTCAACAGTGGATACCCCTATTCAAGCAAGGACAAAATGACGTAAAAGAAAAAAGCTGCCTTTGTTAAGGCAGCTTCTTCAAAATGATGAGTGTAAAATTTATATCACAGTAACATTTACTGCATTTAAACCTTTTTGACCATTTTGCACATCGTATGATACAGTGTCATGTTCGCGTATCTCGCTTATCAAGCCGGAAACGTGAACGAAAACATCTGCACCACCTGTTGATGGAGAAATGAAACCAAATCCTTTGGTTTCATTGAAAAACTTAACTGTACCTTGTTGCATTTTAAAATTTTTAATTATTAATGAATTATAAAGGTACGACAAAAAAATTAAAATTTCAAATAATATTTATTAATAGCAAAAAGCAGTATGTCCCGCCCCACCATATCTCCACCAAAGGTTAGTTCAAGACCCTCTGATATTCCCCGGTCACCCCACGCAAAACAGCCCGAAACTTCGGCATAGAATTTGCTGAATATTATATCCGGCATATTCCTTTCCGGCATGAACATACTTAGCGATAGCATATTAGCGTTGTGTGCAATCATTTGAGCAAAAGTGTGCAACTTTTGAGCAACTTTTCTACACAGTTTCTCAAGGTATGACCCCTGCAATCCATTGATGCTCAATGACAAAATGGGTAAGAAAAAAAATGTGGGCAATAGTGCAGGAAAGGCTGCCACCGGAAATGGCAACCGTAACGAAATTGCACACTGTGTGATTTCTGATTGCACACACTATCATTGACTATCAATACATTAGACCATCTTTTGCACACATCACTTATGAAAACAATAATTGCACACTTCATCTGCCCTATCTCTGGTTCGCTCTCTGGATATCCTCGTTAGAATGATCGGCATTATTCACCTTGAGGTTGTTGTTGCCAAATTTATAGGTGAGGGAGATGCGGCCGCCACGGGCGTTATCATAAGAATATTCTGAAGTACCATTGATGATATTGGTCTGCTGCCAGTAAGCATGAGCTCCCAGGTCCTCGAGATGCAGGGCTATGATGAGGTTCTTATCCATCAGTTGCCACCGCACACTGATATTGATGATAGACATGCTTGCCCACTTCTTATAATCCTTCATACGAGGCGTATAGTAGTAGTCATACAGTTCTGCGGAGAAGGTTTTGTCTTTATTGAAGTAAAAAGTATTGGTGATCTCACCCCACTCGAAGACATCCTGCAGATGGGTTTGCGAGCCATAGAGATAAAGCAGGTAGTCCTGGTGAATGACGGTGATGCCCGCATGGGTGTCCCACCACCTGGTAATGGCCTGCTGCCCGTTGATGTTGAGACCGAGCACGCTACAGGAGCCCATATTGTAGCGCGTAAGGATAGTGGCATTGTTGGCAGCATCTGTGAGCATAATGCGGTCAGAATAATTGTCGGTCTTGCGGACAAATACCCGGCTGCTGTATTTGCCCTTCCACCTGTAAGACCATTCTATACCATTGGTGAAGGCAGGGCGCAAGGCAGGGTTACCCTCTATATAATAATTGGGGCCAAAGTAAAAACGAAAGGGATTGAGCGAGTTGTATCCGGGGCGATTGATGCGGCGCGAGAATACAAGGCCGGTAGTATTATTGTCATTGATCTTGTACTGCACATATGCCGAAGGGAACAGCTTGGTATATACTGTGTTATTGCGCAGGCCTGTGGTTGGTGAGTAGGTATCTATAAGTGTATGCTCTGCACGCAACCCTGCCTGCACCTCCAGCTTTTTGAAGGAACGCTGGCCGTTGATATAGGCCGCAGATGTCTGCTCGTGGTATCGGAATTCATTGGTACGTGTGGTATCTGTCACAAATATGCTACCCGAATAGACGCTGTACACATTATTGGCATTGTTCTCTACACCGGAGTATTTGCCGCCATAAGACAGGTTGAACGCCTTGAGCGGCCATTCCACATCTGCCTTTACAGAACGGATGGCTATAGCAGGATCGGCGTGCAGCTCATCGGGCGTTATTGGTCCCGCATTGCCCGCAGGTGTAAAGCCCTGCGCAGAAAAGCTGCGCTCGCGCAGTGTCTGCTGCTGGTAATAGTCAGCATCCACATTCAGCTTCTTACCGGATGAATCGAAACGCCATTCGTAGTTGAGATTGACCGTGTGCCTGCCGTTGCTGTGATCGTGACCAATGCTCGATGTGCGGATGACAGAGTCGAGATGGTTGCTGCCATCATAGTTATTGGAGACCGCATTGCCGTTGGCATCGTCATAGGAAAGGTGCTCTGTCACCTGGAGGCCTATTGTGTGCTTATCGCTGATCTGGTAGTCAGCACCAAGCTGGGCAGTAGCATTCCTGTCGCGCTCGTACTGGAGGTAGGTCTGGTCCCAGCGTTCAGGGGCGTAGTAAGAGCTGGTCCTGTTGGTGTACTTCTCTCCTTCCACGCCACCACCGAGGTTGCAGGAGAGATTCAGCTTATCTTTTTTATAGATGAGCGATGTATTGAGCATTGAGGAACTGATAGAAGCATACTGGTAACTGCCCGTAGCGCTGCCCTTCAACCCGTCCCTGATGTTCTTCTTCATCACCAGGTTGATGAGACCCGAGTTGCCCTCGGCATCATAGCGGGCAGGTGGATTGGTGATCACTTCTATTTTAGAAAGATTACCGGCGGGAATGGAATGAAGCAACTGGATAAGATCGGTACCGGTCACCTGCTGCAGCCTGCCATTGATCATAACACCTACAGTGCCTTTTCCCGGTATGGATACCTCGTTGCGCATGACAGTAACACCCGGAGTACTTTTAAGCGCATCCACTGCATCACCACCTGTAGCGGCGACGCTGTTCTCTACGTTGAAAACGGTACGGTCCACCTTTTCTTCGATGACGGGCTTTCTGCCGCTCACTACTACATCGCCGAGTTTTTTCTCAGCGATAAGTGTAAAGTTGGCCTCGCCGCTGAAGCTTTTAAATGAGAACTCCCGCATCTGCATGGCATAACCCACAGCTCCGGCCTGCAGTACCGCATATCCTCCGGCAACTGTAATGGTGTAAGCGCCGTCTGCACTTACATTCTGTGCCTGCAATACTGACCGGGAGGCAGAATCCAGAAGGCTGATGGTAGCAGACGATATTGGCACGCCATTGGCATCAGTGACTTTTCCGCGTATCTGTGTTTGCGCAAAGATGGCGTACGGTACTATAAGCAGGATAGCAAGGAAGATGGTTCTTATATTCATTTGTTGTGTTTTAGTATGATGATGAATTGTTTTTAAAGATGATGGCAAAAGATGGGCTGTCCGCAGCGATGCTGCAGATCGAACTACATGACAATAATGGTGATGCTATTTCAGGGGCCTGTTACCACCTACCTGTTGACAGCGCCTGAACATTGGACAGATGCTGATTTTTGATGGATATATCATTGAACTATAAATTTAGTTCAAAACTAAAACTATTTTCTTAGTTTAACAAATATCAGGGAGAAAAAAAAATAAATGAGCGCAATACTATACAACAACCCAGTACATCTGTACCGCGCCCTTGCCTTTTGCTTCTATCTCACCACGGTAGCTGAGCGTGAACCGGTCTTTCACCAGTTCATAGGTGGCCTGCGATATATTTATCTTCCCGGGTTCGCTGTTCTGCTCCATGCGGGCAGCCGTATTTACGGTATCACCCCATATGTCGTAGGCAAACTTTTTAACTCCTACAATACCGGCCACTACCGGCCCGCTGTGTACACCTATGCGGATGCTGAAGGTATTCCCGCCGGTAGCTGCAAAGCGGTGTTGCATGAAGTGCGCGATGTCTATCGCGGCCCTAACCACATTGATAGCATGCCCGGCATCCGGTACGGGCAGCCCCGCAGCGGCAAGGTAGGCATCACCTACGGTCTTGATCTTTTCTATATTATACCTGCCGGTGATCTCGTCAAACGCCTTGAAGCAGGCATGCAGTTCATCAACAAGTTGCTGCGGATCCATCTTCTCGGCAAAAGGTGTAAAATTCACAAAGTCAGTGAACAGTACAGTAACATTATCAAACTGCCGGGCAGTGGTAGTGCCCTTTATCTTCAGCTCGTCGGCCACTTCGCCCGGAAGGATGTTGAGCAACAGGTCGTCTGACTTTTGTTTTTCTATCTTCAACTCGCCCAGCGTCTCGGACAGGATGAGATTGTTCTCCTTTAGTAGCTTTCCGTCGCGTATCACAGACTTCACAAAGAACTGCATGCTGAAATAAATAACGATGAGTGGCCCCAGTATGTTCATACAATCGAACATGAACGCAGCAGTCTCCGGTATGGGATGAAAAGAGCCCGCAAAATAATCGTGGAACACTGTCAGCGAAATGATAGCGAGAACGAACAAGGTCATCCATGCGGCAGCTTGTCGCAGGCCCTGGTACATGAGTGCGCCAACCGGTGCGAGGAAAGCCCAGAGAATAACCACACCTCCCTTAAACCCTCCGCTCACAAACTCAATGGCCAGCGTGATGAAGAAGATACAGAACAACTGGGTGATCACCAGCACCTGCTGTTTCTTTGTAGTGAAATAAATGATGAGCGCAGGGCCCACCAGGAGGAAGTAAATGAACGGCAATACGGTGATGATGCAGAAGCCATAGTAATAATAGTACAGTCCGGTCCACACAAGCGCGGCAGCACAGGTACCGATGGAGATATACACTATGGACATCTTCTGTACTACTATCTCCGGCGCGTCCTTGATACTGGTAGCTATGGTCTTCAGCTTGCCACGGTTTCGGTTGACAAAGACAGTCACAACCGATACTACAAGAAAGAAGCCGATGATAAAGCGGTAGAGTATTTGCTGCTGGTCAAACTTCTTTTGCTGCTCGACCTTTGCCTGATTCTGCAATCTTTCATTGGTCAGTCTCTTCCTGATGAAGTTTTGTTTTTCATTGGCCTGCGCAAGTGCAATTCGGTCGTGCCGCTTCATGGTGCTGTCTTTCGCCATCAATGCCGAGTCGGCATACACGAGCGAAAGGTGAAGGTCGTTTCTGGCACTGTATATCCTGTATAGCAACTCATATATCTTCTCCGCCAGTGTACAGTCCGACCAGAAAGACTTTCGGTGGCAATAGTACAAGGCTTCCTGTAATATCTTCTCTGCGTCTTTGGCTTTGCCTTGCTCTATATAAACAGTAGCCAGCACCACCATGGAGTTGACCGCGTTCCTGATGCTCGAATTAGCAAGACCGGATGCTATATCCCTCTGAAGCAATGGCTCGGCTTCGGCATATTTCTTTTGCAGAAAATAAGTGATGCCTATATTTCCTTCCGCTATGCCTACCCATACCTGTTCATTCCGTCTTTTGGCATCATCTATCACCATGCCGAAATAATAGTTAGCGCTATCGTAGGCCGCCTTGCTGCGGTAAGCAAGGCCGATAGTATTGGCGATAGAAGAGAACAGATCAGAATGCGGGTTCAGATGGAGGGCTTCCCGCAGATAAACGATAGCGGAATCAAACGCCAGGCTCTTATAAAATGCCAGGCCCATCCGGTACACATAGATCTGTTTTGCCGGGAACTCTTTAAGGCCATATTGCTTATATATGACATAGGCAGCACTAAATTCTTCGATTGCTGCACTTTGCTGATCGCTGTTGCTGTATAGCTCGCCCAGGGCCTGTATGGCGTCAGCTTCCAGGCGCTTAAACCCCTGCTCATTGGCCTCCCCGGACAATTTCAGAAAGTGGTATTCTGCAGAATCACTGCTGAGTATACCGGCATCTGCCTCCCGGGTATTTAAGTATAGTCCGATACTCATTGCCAGTTCTGCATCTCCGGCGCTTTCTGCGGCTGTCTGCATAATGCGGAAGGAATCGCGGAAGCTTGCCAGCGGCAATTTCTTCAATGGCCAACTGGTATCGAAATACTGAAACTTTTCGGTGTTGCGGTTGAGGGAAGGCAGTGGCGGCTGGGCATATGATGCACCACTCAGAAGGACGAGGATAAACAAGAGCCACCGCATGAAGGCAAGTCGATGGTTACAAAGTAGTAATTTTCCAATGAATTATTGATATCCTTTCGAAAAACCTACTACCCTCTTCATTATCCTGCTCCTGTTCAGTATGAATGTGTTTCGGTCTGGCGCGCAGACCATCCGTACCATTGCCCGCGCAGGTATAGCTGGTGGTGATGTTGATCCCGCTACAACGGAGCAAGAAAAGCTAGTCTCGAAGATCATGATACGGTAAGCTACACCATACTCACAGTGGATGAGTTTTCTTTAAGAAAAGATATTACCGCCACTTCTCACCATAAAATACCAAAGAAAAAGGCTCTGAAGCATTTGCAACAGAGCCTTGATAAAATATGTTTTGGTGCTAATCGCCACCCAATCTGTCCATCCAGTGTATCTCCGGTTCCTTCTTATCAGGGATACGGTCCAGCAGGTAACGAACGAACAGGTAGCCGCCCAATGCTATAAGTTCTACGGTTATATAGTGGAGCGTATTACCCGATACGGCCTGCACTATACGCTGAGAGGCAGCCTCCCGGGTTCCCTTGTCCGGGGAAGACAACTGGTTCATATCCACAGCATCGCGGCAGAAGTTGAAGATAACGAACATCATACCGATCATCATAGCCACAAAGTAGGCTATAATAGTAAAGATAACCCAGGCCACCGGGTTCTTACCCTTCAGCCTGGCTTTTACACTATTCCTGTAACACAGGTACGTCAGTAATATCAGTTCCACCGACATCTTATATATTCTTCATGAACTCTGTAACGCTCTCCATAATGTGGCTTATCTGCGCCTCATTAAGGCCATGGTGGCAAGCCAGCAGCATACCGCCACGCATCACCTTATCTGCCTCAGGGTAGCCAGCCTTAGCCGCCCTCGAAGGCACGTGCTTGAAGCCCGGCTGACGCAGGATGTTGCCCGTGAACACCGTACGTGTCTGTATGTTCCTCTTCTCCAGGAATATCTGCAGGTCGCGGCGGATGAAAGGAGCGCTCTCACGTATAGTGGATGCGAATGCCAGCCAGCCGGTACGCGAGTTGGGTAATTGCTTAGGTAATATGAAGAATTCCTCATACCGGCTGAAGAACTCACGCATACGATTGTAATTAGCTGTACGGGTATCTATATTCTGCCCCAGCTTGTTCAGTTGCACGATACCGAATGCCGCACCCATCTCAGATGGCTCGATATTATAACCCGGCTCCTCGAACACGAACTTCGCATCGTACGGAATGCCGTCTATCTCTACATTAAAGCGGTTCTCTATCTTCTCAGACTCAACAAAGAGTGATGAGCTGCGGCCCCAGCTACGCAGCAGGCGGCCACGGTCGTAAAACTCAGGAGTATTCACGCAGAGCATACCACCATTGCCCGCGCAGTTGATGATGTGTGAACCATAGAAGCTGGTGGTGCTCATGTCTGTAAAGCGGCCCGATGAAGCGCCGTCTATTTCAGCGCCCAGTGTATCTGCCGAGTCTTCCAGTACAAACAGGTTATGCTTGTCAGCTATCTCACGCAGTTGCTTCCAGTCAGGAAGGTTGCCTATCAGGTTAGGAATGATCATCGCCTTTGTCTTGGGGGTGATCATTTCTTCTACCTTATTGGCATCGAGGTTATAAGTACCTTCTTCCACATCAATGAATGCAGGCACCCAACCTTTCTTTACTATGGGCGCTACTGTTGTAGAGAAGGTAAGCGCCGGAGTGATGATCTCTGATCCCGGCTCATAATTCATAAGGTCTGCAGCCAGGTACAGGGCAGATGAGCCGCTGTTCACCATAATGCCTTGCTTCTTATTGTATAAAGCGGCAACACGGTCTTCCATTTCGCGGACATGCTTGCCCATCTGGGTAGAGGTGCGTAATACTTTTACGACTGCTTCAATTTCTTCTTCACCATGAACGGTTTTGCCATATGGCACATGGATGTAATCTGTTTGTAACATTTGAAAAGATTAGATTGCGAATGTAGTATTTAGTGAGGAATTTTTTACGTTAAATAAGGTTACTGCATATGTAGCGGGCTGTATAATTGCCTGAAAGCAGGTCACAAAGTCAATAATTCATATATATACAAAAAAAGAGCCGGCAGGAAGTTAATCCTGGCCGACCCCAATTAAACATACACACTCTTTATGTTACTTGATCACGTTCAGCTTCAGTGTCTTAACCTTGCGGTTAGAAGCCAGTGATACTACATATAATCCGCTTGACATATCATTAGTGCTGAACACAACTTCATGCTCACCTCTTGTTACAGCGCCATTGTATACTTCCTTAACGATCTTACCGGTCATATCCATGATTGTGATCTTCAGATCAGCAGCCTGCTTCATTTCGAAAGAAACTGTTGCCTTTTCGTTAGCAGGGTTAGGATAGATGCTTACCATAGCAAACGCACCATTACCGATATTTTCTACACCTGTGTGGTCCTGTGGAGGAGCAACATAGCAAGTACCGGTATAGTCAGCGTTGTTAGGGTTGAATTCGCACCAGCCCTTCATCCAGTTGTCAGAAGTAGCACCTGTACCTGCGAAACCACCGATATAGTTTGTCTTATCAAAGAAAGCATCGCTTGCCTTAGTTGAAGTAAAATCAGGATAAACGGTAGGAGCGTTGTAGTTAGCATAGCCGCCTGTTGTATCCATGTTCAATGGCTTAGTAGGATTGAACGCGTGCGCTGAGTTATAAACGATCGGAGATGTACTGTTAGGAACCAGGTTCGGGTTAGCCAGGTTGAAAGGATTACCCAGTAACACGCTGCTCTGTTCTGTAGGATACATCTTGTTGTGCAGGGAACCTGTGTACAACCAACTGATAGGACCGGCATAAGTAGGATTGAACGGAGTAACTGTATCAGCAGCAAATGCTGTAGTGGGAGTCAGTGAACGGGCACCATCCTTTACGAATACGATATCCTTGTTGAAACCACCGACTGTACCTGTACCACAGATGATGTTGTTGCTGAACTGCAATTCGCCTGAAAGTATGTTAGCTGCTGTAGAACCGTAAGATGAAGATGACTCATCGATCAGCAGACCACATGGCCAGCCGGCGATAACGCTGTTCAGAAGGCTCAGAGAGCTACCACGACGGATGTGAACGCCGGCAACAAAGTTAGGATCGATAGTAGTAGCGCCCGGGTTGGTAACAGGGCCTATCACTGTGATGTTAGAGAACACAGGACGGGTCAGCTTAGTATTATCAACAGGCATACCACTGTAAGTACCAGACTGGTAGCTATCGCTTTCAAAGCCCTTAGAACCGCTAAGGTCAGCTACGTTATCACGGATGATAGCGCCGAACTGTACTTTACCCTGGAAACCGTTGTCTGTATCGAAATCGTCATCCCAGGTTCTGAAAGCAACAAGGTATTTAGCGTTAACTGTACCGCCAAACCACTCATAGCTGTCGTCACCGCTGTAAGAAACCTGTATGTGGTCAATTTTAGTAGCATCGCCAACACCGCAGAACGTAAGGCCATTCACCTCATTGTTTGGAGAGAACGCGATACCCGCGAACTCGATACGCACGTAGTGCAGTTCTCCGGTATTGTCATGAGGATCTGTACCACCGTAGAAAGAACGTGGGCCACCTTCTACCTGTGCCTGGCCTGCGTTCCAGTTAGTGGGTGCGTTACCGCAAAGGATCAAACCTCCCCAGTCACCGTAAGTTCTTGTTCCGGCATCCTGGTTTGAAGTGAAAACAATGGGGCTTTCAGCAGTACCCATGGCCATGATCTTAGCATTACGCTCAACGATCAGGGCACCCTTGGTATCCTTATCACCCTTGATGATACATCCCGGATCAATTGTAAGAGTTGCACCGGCAGTTACATATACATAACCTTGTAAGAGATACTGTTTGTCGCAAGTCCAGTGTGTGCTGGTAGAAATACTGTCTTTAACGATAACAGTCTCATATGCAAACGACCTGCTGAGCGACGCGGCGAAAATGCACGATAAAAGGAAAAGTTTTTTCATAATTATTGCTTTATTTTTTTGTCAAAATTAGATTGGCAGTGTTACGGCATTATTAATGGTACATTATCTCAGTGTTACTATAATTAAAACTTAATCTTAACACCGATGGTGTAATAGCGACCCGGATAATACACCTTATATTCACGGTCGTTCTTCAGGTCGAATTTGTTGTCCCTGTTAATGTCCTTTACAAAACAAACAGGTGAACCAAGTATATTCTGAACACCGACATTAAGTATGTAATGCTTACGGAACATCTTCGATAACGTAAAATCGAGAGATTGGAACGGCAACTCGCCAATACTCTCACCACCGGTATTCACCGTACCTACCGCATACATGCGCGGACCAAATACATTATACAATAATGAACCCTGGAACCCATTCTCCAGGTTCTGGTAATACATACCCGCATTTACGATATATGGCGACTGTCCCTGTATGCCGGAATGTGGAATAGCGCTGTTCACCTGTGCGGTGTCTATTGTCAACTGGCTCCACGCAAGAGCAAGGTTACCTACCACAGCAAGGCTCTTGAATACATCAGTTCCCAGCTTCTCATCTACCCATGCCAGGTTCTTTCTCAGGTCCAGCTCCAGTCCATAACAGTAAGCATTATCTGCATTGATAAACGAGAATGCACGGCTATCGCTACCCGAACCCGGCAACAATACCCTCTGGATAGGATCAGCGAATAACTTGTAAAAGCCTCCGATCTGTATCATTTCGCCATTTGACGGATATAACTCGTAGCGAACATCAAAATTCTGTATCTGTGCCACCTTAAGTGTATCGCCGATATTGGCTGATTTACTCCTGCTCACCGTGGTCTTGAAGAGAGAGCCTTTATTACCGGCCAGCTCATCGAAGTCGTAATAGAATATCGGCGCCCACTCCCTGAACTCAGGCCTGTTCAATGTTTTGCCATAGGCAAAACGCACAAGGCTCTTCTCAGAGAAGTTGTATGCCGCATTAACAGAAGGCAAAAGGAATTTGGTCGTGATCTTCGGAGAGATGCTATCAAGATTCACAAAAGCATTGATCGCCTGTATGTTATACTCATACCTCACACCGCCAGAAACACTGATATGATCACCCGCTTGTACCTTGGCCGACAAGAAGCTGGCTATCAGCTCATTTGTTCCGGAGTACCTGTCATATTTATTGGTAGTTTCTCCCATAATGAACTTACCGGTACCCCCTACATTGGTGTCAGCAAATATTTCATTGATCGGAAGACGGTTCAGCTTATTGGCAAGCGTGCCGGGTTTAATAGTGTATCCGAGCTGCCTGATATTGAACGCCCTGTCTTTATACTCCAGGTAATTGCCTACGTTCAGATCAACATTGATATCATCTGACACCTTTATCTTCTGAGTGAACTGATGGTTGAAGCTATACGTATGTTCATACAATTGCGAATAGTACCGGCCACCACCATTAAGTATGTCTACGTTGCCGGACACCTGTGCCTTAAACAGCGAATCGGGATCCGATTGTTGTTTTGAATACTTGATGCGCCTGAGGTCCGGTTGATTCTTGAATAAGTCGGTATACCCCAGCGCCCAGGTGTATTTGCGCGTGTCTTTGTTGTTCTTATGCGTACCGAGTAATTGTGTCGCATAGGTAGCACGGCTCTCGTAACCCATTGAGTATGACTTCTCATCAGGGTTGGTTGCTATACCAGTATCTTTAATGGTCCTGCGCTCAGTGAGTGATGCCGTACCGATCTGGTTATACAGGTTCTTGAATTCTATCTTAGAGTTTCCGAAGGTCACACCGAGATTATCCATCACACCTACACTTACATTGTTCACAGAACGCTGGTCATTGTAATTATAGTTCCTTGATGCCGAGTCCCAGTCCTGGCGGTGGATCATGGTATTGGTATAAGTATTGGCATACGCCACACCAAGTGTGTTACCGATCTTCACATTCTTTACCTTCACCACATTAGACAACGCCAGGGAGAACCTTCCGTCGGGAGAGGTAGGTTTCTGGTTTACGGTCCAGTCATTGCCAAATGATTTGGTCCATGCATTGATGTTGGTTTTGTAATTGGGATCTTTTGTTGAAATGAAATCCGGAACGCCTTTGGGTATGCTTCGGCCACCGTCGTCATAACCGAACACATCTGTCTTCGATGGAGTATTGTAGTTAAATGTTGTTCCGGTTGAGTATTCCCTGCTTGATGTCTGCAGGCTCACGGTGATCTGGTTCTTATCAGTAACGGATGTGGTATATAATTTCACCATACCACCCGCGAAATCACCGGGCAGTTCAGGAGACGGTGTCTTGTACACCATGATACGGTCTATAAGGCCGGCAGGTATAATATCAAATGAGAAGGCTCTTTTATCAGATTCGCTGCTTGGCGTACTCGCATCATTCAGCCATACGGTATTATAGCGATCAGGAAGCCCCCTGACAACAATAAAACGGTCATCCTGAACTGTTACACCGGGTATACGCTTTACCACATCTGCGGCATTTCTGTCCAGTGTTTTTGATATCTGGGCTGCACTTGTTCCGCTTACTATAGTGCTGCTGTTCTTTATTTCGTTGATCACCGCATTTTCTGTATTGGTGATCTTGGCGGCTTTAACAGTAAGGTCTTTCAGTTCCGTGCTTTCAGGGGACATATTGATATTAAGCGTTACTTCCTGTCCGTCCGCCAGCGTAATTGTCTGCTTGGTCGTATTATATGATGTATAGGAAAGTACTACTTCATATGTACCTGACGGCACACCTGTGATCTCAAATTTTCCATCAAAATCAGTTACAGCTCCCTTGCCTGTACCGGATACTGCTATTACTACGCCGCTCAGTGGCGCATTATCTTTGGCATCGGTCACCGCACCCTTGATAGTACCCGCAAAAGATTGATTCGCAATGAATAAAAGGAGAAAGAAGTAGAGATACTTTGCCATTTTTTTTCCGGCAAAAGTAACGGGGGTATGTTACCACAGAATTAATGGTGGTTTACCAAATTGTTTCCTGAATATTAACTGAAGATGAACTTAATGTTACTGCACTAATTCTGATCCGATCCGGGCTGATCTTTCTTGTCCGAAGACTCCGGAAGGCCGTTTTGTTCGGTCTCTTTACCATCAACTGAGCCTTTAGATTTCTTTGATCTCTTTTTCTTCTTCGCCTTGGTCTCTGTAGCAGGTTTTTGCTCTGCAGGTGGAGGCACTGCTACATCGGGTTGCTGAGTAACGGGAGGAACACCCGTAGCTTCCGGCTTAGTTTGCTCTACCGGTTTAGCACCTGACCCATCAACAGGAACTGAACCCGGATGAGTTGTATCAGCAATATGTTCAGAATTAACAGCGCCACCTGGGATACTTGCTCCATTATCAGTAGCCGGTATCTGCTCCTGTTTTTTATCTGCCTTCTTGTCGGCAACAGCACTGTCTTCTTTCTCAGCTTTTCTATGTCGCTTCTTATGCTTCTTTCTTGCGGCCAGTTCTTCACGTTGTTCAGGAGTACGGGCGATATCTTTATAGACACCTCGCTTGTCGTTGAAGTGGTAGGGGCGTTTCAGGCAGGAACTGAGATTTGCGGTGAGTATCAATAATATGCCAATCAAAACTAGTTGTGCCCTCATGATCTGTGACTTAGTACAGCACAAAAATATATAAAATTTACTGCCTGAGATACATATCCACAGTTGCCGCACATAAACAATAAATTATTTTTCTTTTTCCCGCTGAAACGAGTACTTTTGAGTGAACTAAAACTTACGACATGAATAGCAAGAAATCGATCTTCATCACACTCATTTCAATGTCACTGTTTACGGCCAATGTGAGCCATGCTGCATTCCCGGTTAAAAAGGACATCGAAGCAACAGAGGTAGTAACTACTGCTCCTGCTGAGACCATGCCGGTAGCAACAACAGCCGCTGCGCAGGAACTGACTCAAAAAGCGGTTTCTATGACTGCTCACCAGAAACACTCGTTCTTCTCTAAGATCGCGACGAAGCTTATGTCGCCTAAAAAGTCGGCGTCGGTGCCAAAAGTGCTGTACATAGTTCTGGCTATCATTGGCTGGGGTTGGTTAGCAATGGGTATCAACGATAATTTCTCTGATTTTGACTGGGTACTCTCATTGATACTGTACTTCCTGTTCTATCTGCCGGGCCTTATCTATACGCTCGTTAAGATGAAGAAATATTATTAATAGATAACCAAAATATTAAATAAGCCCCGAATCCTCGGGGCTTATTTATTTCCGGGCGTTCAGAAGATGCCCCCCTTACGGCGGTCGGCATATTTTTTCTACCTTCGCCGCAGATAAAAACTGATATTATGGCAGAACGGGTATATGATAATATCCTCCAGACAATAGGCAATACTCCATTAGTGAAACTGAACCGCGTAGTGGCCGACCTGCCCTGCAAGGTGTATGCTAAGGTGGAGACCTTCAATCCCGGCAACAGCATCAAGGACCGTATGGCACTGAAAATGCTGGAAGTGGCCGAAAAAGAAGGAAAGATAAAGCCCGGCGGAACCATCATTGAGGGCACCAGCGGTAATACCGGCATGGGCCTTGCACTGGCTGCCATCATTAAGGGTTATAAATGCATATTTGCTACTACCGATAAGCAGAGCAAGGAAAAAGCGGACATATTGAAGGCTCATGGCGCCGAGGTGATCGTATGCCCTACAAACGTAGATCCCGAAGACCCCCGCAGTTACTACCAGGTAGCCCGCCGCCTGCAAACAGAGATACCCAATAGCTGGTATGTGAACCAGTACGACAACCTTGCCAACCGCCTGGCTCACTACGAGCAGACGGGTCCCGAGATATGGAAGCAAACAGAGGGTAAGGTGACTCACCTTGTGGTGGCTGCCGGTACCGGCGGAACCATTGTGGGCACAGGCAAATACCTGAAAGAACAAAACCCCGACATACAGGTTTGGGCCATAGATACTTATGGCAGCTTGCTGAAAAAATGGTTCGACACCGGAGAACTGGATATGGGAGAGGTGCATCCGTATATATCCGAAGGTTTTGGAGAGGATTTCCTGCCGGAAAACTATGACCGCAACGCGCTCGACCATTTTGAAAAGGTAACGGATAAGGATGGCGCCCTCATGGCACGCCGCATCACACGCGAGGAAGGCATATTTGTCGGTTATTCCGGTGGCTCGGTAATAGCGGGCCTGCGCCAGTTGAAAGACAGGCTGAAAAAGGATGATGTGGTTGTGGTTATCTTCCACGATCATGGCAGCCGTTACGTAGCTAAGATATATAATGACGAATGGATGTTGGACCGTGGCTTCCTCGAGGTGCGCACCGTGCGCGACCTGATAGGAGGGCTGGGCCGCCGCAGACTGGTGACCATAGATCAGAACAGCAAAGTAAGTGACGCGCTGGAACTGATGAAGAAATACGATATAGAGCAGATACCCGTAATGCTGGACGGCGAAATGACCGGCAGCGTGACACAAGGCAGTCTCTTTAAGAAACTGATAGAAGAGGCCGATGTAAAAGACCAGCTCATAGGCGATGTGATGGACCACGCGCTCCCGGTAGTAGATATGGACACTCCGCTGGAAAGGCTGACGCACTACATCAATAAAGACAACGGAGCAGTACTGACACGCGACGAAAGCGGGCAGTACACCATCCTGACCAAGTATGACATCCTCAACGCGTTCAGCAAAGGATAAGATGCGCAACTTCAAAGAATTAATAACAGATATCGTTAAAAAGCCACCAATGCTGTTTCCGCTGGTGGCTTTATTTCATATACTGCTGCTGCTGTGGACCTCCTGGAGCGACCGTACAAGCCCGTTTCCCGGTATGGAATGGCTCGAGGTACTCTGGATGGCCGGCTATACCTTCTTCTGGCTCGCAGTATGCGATCTGCGCAAATGGGGGCTTTTCGGTTATGTACTGATCACTTTTGCCGACATATTATTGTTCCTTGCTGTCAGGAATAAATGGATCAGCGCTACCGACTGTTACAGCAACCTGCGGGGCATAGATGCCATATTCAGTGTTATCCTGTTGTTCTTCTACAAAAGATTCCGGTGATGGAAAAAGTGTTCACAGATATGCTTGGCAACCGGGTAGCAATTCCCTACCCTCCTAAGCGTATTGTGTCGCTGGTACCCTCTCAGACAGAACTGCTTCATACACTCGGCCTTGAAGATGAAGTAGTAGGCATCACAAAGTTCTGTGTACACCCCGAGAAATGGTTCAGGAACAAGAAGCGGGTAGGTGGTACGAAGACTGTGCATACAGACATTGTCAGTTCTCTTGAGCCCGACCTTATCATCGCCAATAAAGAAGAGAATACGCGCGAACAAATAGAAGAGCTTTCTGCCCGCTACCCTACCTGGGTAAGTGACATCAAGACAATAAGCGACGCGCTGCACATGATAGGCGAAGTAGGTGAAATAACCGGGCGAAAGGAACGATCAGCACAGCTTGCAGAAGAAATAGCAACAGGATTCAGAGAACTCTCAGAAAGACACCAACCGAAACGGGTAGCTTATTTCATCTGGCGCAAGCCATGGATGTGTGCCGGCGGCGATACGTTCATCAGCGACATCATAACCACTATGGGGTGGACCAATGTATTCGCCGGCACGGAACGCTATCCTGAAATTACTTTGGAAGATCTGAAGGGCAAAAAAACCGAACTGGTATTACTTTCTTCAGAGCCCTACCCCTTCAAGGATGCGCATATAGCCGAGATAAACGAAGTACTTCCGGGAGTTGAAGTAAGGCTGGTGGATGGGGAAATGTTCAGTTGGTATGGCAGCCGAATGAAAGAAGCTATACCCTACCTTACCTCTTTAAAGATATGACCTGTAAGCAAAGGTTTTATAACTTGCATATAATTTAAAAAGAAAGATCGCGATATGAAGAAACTGTTCATCACAATAATGGCTATAGCCTGCTGTGCAGCCTCACAGGTTTCACTTGCTCAAAGCTGCTGTAAGAAGCCCACCGGCAATAGTATGCAGATGCTGGCGCTCAATAAGGAATTCAAAGCGTCTCATGAAGCGCCCATACCATTCGACTATGCTCCCGATGCGGGTAAAATGGTAGAATACCCCATACCAGGCGATAAAAGCGCGAATGCGTTCTTCGTTCCGTCTCCGCAACCTACCGACAAGGTGCTGTTCATCTTCCACGAATGGTGGGGATTGAATGACTACATCAGGAGAGAGGCGGAAAACTGGCAAAAGCTGTTAGGCGGCAATGTTGATGTATATGCCATAGACCTGTATGACGGGAAGGTAGCCAGGACAGCCGATGAGGCGGGCAAGCTGATGGGCGGCCTCGATGCCAAAAGGGCGCAAGCCATCATAAAAGCCGTTCAGGTAAAAACAGGGAATAAGAAGATAGCCACGCTCGGCTGGTGTATGGGCGGCAGTTGGTCATTCACCTCATCGGTGATGGCAGGCACACAGGCTGCCGGGTGCGTGATGTACTATGGCTTCCCCGAGAAAGATGCCAGCCGCATAAAGCCTTTGCGCTGTGATGTGTTATACATTCGCGCTAACCAGGATGGCTTCATACAAATGAATGACGTAGAAGCGTTTGAAAAAGTGGTAAAGAGGACCGGGCAGAAATTCACATTGCATAGCTTTGACGCGGTACATGCATTTGCCAATCCCAGCAATCCGAAATTTGATGTGAAAGCCGCTGCCGAGGCACAGGTTTTGTCAGTAAGGTTCCTGAAGGAAAAACTGAACATCAGGTAATTTATCATTTTCTTAAACTTTGGTCTTCAGATTTCTTACTAATATTGCAGCATGAAAATTCAGGGTAACATACATCATAATTCAAAACGTAATACCGGCATGTGCTGTAAGCAGTGCTATTCGTTGCGGGGATGATATTGTCCGGATCTGAAAAGAGATTTCGCCCCCCGCCTGTACCGGGGGGCTTTTTTTATACTTCAAACAACCACAACATGATGAAACTGATCAACAAGAAGATCTGCATGGGCAAAGACATTGGCATACACGGCAACCTTTTCGGAGGATTTATGATGTCATGGATAGATGAGGCAGCCGCGGCTTACGCCACAGAGTATTGCTGCACACCGAATATGGTGACACTGCGCGTAGGAGAGATGCTCTTTAAGAAACCACTGAAGGCAGGCAACCACGTACGCATATACGGAGAGGTGGCTCACCTGGGCAATACTTCCATCAACCTGAATATTGAGGCACGCAAGTACAATGTATATAGCGGTGAGGAAACCGTGATGTGTACAACATCCATCACATTCGTACGTATTGACGATGACGGGCAGCCAACACCTATCGGTGAATCTGTAAAAAGAAAGCATGAGATGGCACTGGCAAGAATGGTGCTGGCTGAAGCTTAAGAACAAAGTGGTGTGTTTAACGCAGCACCCGCTATATTATTGCATATGCAATAATGCTTGTCTGTGGTCGTTATTTTAGAAAAACAACGACATGCAAAAACACACCATTTTGTTATCCCTTCTTTTCCCGTCGCTCCTGCTGTTTGTATTTGATTCCTGTAAGAAACCAAAAAAGAATACGGCGCCACCGACCCTTATCGATTCTGTTTTACCAGCTCCGGAATACAACAATTATACACACCTTAAGCCGGGTAACTACTGGATATACAGAAGTTATAAACTGGACAGTGTGAGTGGCGCAGCACATGCCGAAAATACATACGATAGCATTTATGTGGAGAAAGACACAGTGCTGAACGGGTACACGTATCACAAATACGTGAGCCCGCAGCCGTTCTCCGGCACACTTTATAATGTCACTTATCTTCGTGATTCACTTAGCTATACCGTAACCAATACCGGTAAGATCGTTTTTTCTTCAGAGGATACAACCACCGTATTCAGTACATTCTCTTATGGCCCTAATGCAGCAACAGCATTTACCGTCAATGTAACGGAACAAATGGGGCTGAAAGGACAGCGTATCACTGTAGATGCCGGCACATTCACTACCATCAGCTACAGGCAGATCTACAACTGGCCGACAGGATATAAATACGGACCTGCAAGAGAGTATGCTCACCGCTATGCAATAGGCGTAGGCCTTATCTCCGAAACAACAGCATTTTATGAAGGTGACCCGGCAATATGGGAGCGCCGGCTGGTACGGTATCACATCAATTAAACAATATACTAAAGGCGGACTGATCAGAAGATGCGTGCCACAGTTGGCCGCACTCCTGGTTGGTCCAGCCCTTTAAGGAGATTGATACCCGGCTTCGATCCTACCTCAAGAGTGCCTATTGCATCCTGCATCTGCAATGCGCAGGCACCATTATAGGTAGCCCATGTTATCAGCTTGTCCCAGCCGATGTGCGGATAATGAGCACTGATGGTCTTCAGTTCGGTAAGCAGGCACAATTGATGGTTGGAGGCAAGGCTATCTGTACCGATACAAATATTAGCCCCCTCACTGATGAACATATTGATATCCGGCAGTTTGTTCTCTATATACATGTTGGCATTAGGGCACAGGCACCAGTACACCTCATCCAGACGGCTGTGAGCATACTGCACATCCATATGCTTGGTATAAGTATTGTGTACAAAAATGAACGGGTGATGCTGCGACATCCACTCCAGGTATGATTGTATGGACGACCTTCCGGTAGGATAAAAGAAGCTGTCATCAATACCCAGTGTTGTCAGCAGATCATTCACATCACCCTGTTTTGATGCATAATAAGCGTTCTCCTCATCGCTCTCCTGGTTGTGTATGGAAATGATCACATCGTTCCGGTGCATGTCTATCAGGCGGAAGAGTGTAGAAGAAACCGAATACGGGGCATGTGGCACAATGGATTGTTTCAGCGTCTTCTCCCCCGACTGTTGTGCCAGGAATGCATTATAGGTCTTCAGCGAGAAATCAAATGAACGCTGTGCATTCACCTCTGTAAAACCTATGGACTCAATGAATGTATAGAAATGCAGCTTATCAAGCGCGCGTACGTCGAGGGTATCTGTTGTATTGGCAATGTCGCCTACAGCAACGATCCCATTGTTATAAAGTTCATGATAGGCTTTTGACCTCGCCGTCTTTTTCTGATCCTCAGTAAAGTCATTACGGTGCATCTGCACGTTCTTCAGAAATGGTATGAGCCTTGTATGCTCAGGGATCACCCCTTTCATATGCGACAACTCTACATGACAATGCGCATTAACAAAGCCCGGAGCCAGCACGCCTTCATAAACAATGGTGCCTTCTTTGGGTGAGTCATGCAGCGATATGATGCTGCCATCGTCACTTACTTCTATAACATACCCCCCAGGCAACCACCCGCGTCCGTCATGTATTCTATCTGCTGTAAGAAAAGGCATTCATTATTTTTTCATGGTGTTGTGTATGTCATTTATCAGCCGTATCAGTTCTTAAAGTGTTTCAGCAACACTATCTCCCGGTCATTGAGAAAACGCCACTTACTCCTCGGCAGGTTCTTTTTGGTTAGTCCGGCATACATCACCCTGTCCAGCTTATCTACCACATAGCCCAGCGATTCAAATATGCGCCGCACGATACGGTTGCGGCCACTGTGTATCTCCAGCCCTATTTCGTTCTTCTTCTCCAGGTATGCTATCTCATCTACTACTGCCTTGCCATCTTCCAGTTCCACACCTTCTACTATCTTCTCAAAGTCTGCCTTGGTCAATGGCTTATCCAGCGTAACATGATATACTTTCTTGATGTTGTAAGACGGATGGCTCAGCTTCTGTGTCAGCGCGCCATCATTGGTAATGAGCAGGAGGCCTGTCGTGTCCCTGTCCAGCCTGCCTACGGCAAACAACCTGCCAACCCCGGAGTTGGCCACCAGTTCCATCACCGTTTTTCTGCCCTGCGGATCTTCATTTGTCGTAATGAATCCCTTAGGCTTATTAAGCAGTATGTACACCAAACCCTTTTGAGGTACTAATTTTTTACCGCTCATGGTCACCTGGTCGTCCTGTTTCACACGGTACCCGGGGTCTAACACCAGTTCTCCATTCACCTTCACCTTACCATGCTTCACAAATTCCGCGGCATCACGGCGGCTGCATTCTCCACTATGTGCTATATATTTATTCAGTGGCATCTCATCACTCGACGACACGCTTGCATCATCCTCATCTTCTTCCTCATCTTCCCACTTTTTCTTTCTTCCCTTGGTCAGTTCCTGCTTCTTTTCTATAGACTTCTGAAGCTTTTGTGTTTCATATGGGCGGCTTACCGGCTTATCAGCATACTTATCTTCCAGCTCTCCAAAAACTTTATCATCAAATTTCTCCGGTTTGATCACCTCAAAGCCATCTTTGTCTTTCGTTGTTTTCTGCCCCTGGAAAGCCCCGTTCATCACGTCGCGGAATGTCTTCTTCTTTTCCCCCTCCGTCTCGCCTGCTGGCATACCGGGCTTCATCTTTCTACCCTTAGTATCGTCTGCGCTCCCGCGTTGTCTGAATGGACGCGTATCTTCCTTACCGGCCTTATCAAATTTCTTGTATGGACGGGTATCATCCTGTCCATCCCTGTCAGACTTCTTATATGGACGGGAGTCTGCTTTTTCTGATCTGTCAAACTTCTTGTATGGTCGAGCGTCTTCCTTACCCGGCCTGTCAAATTTCCTTCCTGCACGGGAGTCATCCTTTTCTGATCTGTCAAACTTCTTGTATGGTCGAGCGTCTTCCTTGCCCGGCCTGTCAAATTTCCTTCCTGCACGGGAGTCGTCCTTTTCTGATCTGTCAAACTTCTTGTACGGACGCGCCTCTTCTTTACCTGGCCGCTCAAATTTTTTGCCGGAACGGGAGTCGTCCTTTTCTGATCTGTCAAACTTCTTGTACGGACGCGCTTCTTCTTTACCTGGCCGCTCAAACTTTTTGCCGGAACGGGAGTCGCTATTGTATCCGTCTTTTTTAGTGAACTTTTTATCGGAATTGTAACCTTCGCGTGTAGCGGACCGGTCTGAGTAACTGTCCTTATTATTTTTAAAACCGGGTTTGCGGTCCCGTTTGTCTCTATCTTCCCGGTCAAACGATTGCTCACTGCTGCCGGGTTTCCGGCTTACCCTGGCTTCATATCCTTTTTTATTCCGGTCAACACGCTCCGTATCAAACGGCTCCTCATTCTTTTTCCTGAATGACGGCTTCGCATCTTTTTTGAAATGCGGGTTACTTCCTGTCTTTTTAAAACCTGGCTTATTACTACGTGGATCCTGCGGGGTGGTCTTTCTCATTATATCTGTTCCGGTAAGCGGCAAAGGTACAATGTTTTGCCCTGAGGCGACAACCGGGATGTCTGTACTATTTCCTGACAGGGCTATTCCTATCCCTTTCTGCTACTATTTCGGGTAGTGCTTCATGAAAAACACCCATCATATCTTCAAAACGCTTCAAGATCACCGGCCGAAAATCAGCAACTGTTCCCAGTCCTTCAGCTATCTTTCTCGCTGCAGCCTCTATGGCCACGAGGCTATCATACATACCTCTTATCTTGATTATACCCGCGCTCGACTTTAATCCGTGTGCCTGCTTCTGTATGGCAGAGTAGTCTTTACCCTCTGCTATGAGAGAGTCAAGCCTGTTCAATCCGTCCGGAACATTGTTCAAAAACAAATTGACCACATCATATATGTATTTTGTGTCATTCCCTGCTACATCATACAAGAAACTGACATCAACAAGTGCTACACTCATGCGACCATGTTTGCTGTGATATTGGCGTTATTATTCTTTGTAAGGCTCAATATGAGCTCACATAAACTATTTTGTTCAACCGGCTTACAAATACAGGCATTCATTCCTGCCGATAAATAATCATTAGTGAGATTGGCAAACGCATCGGCAGTGAGCGCGATGATGGGCACATCATTATGCAGCACAGTCCTGATGTGCCTGCTTGCTGAATAACCATCCATTACCGGCATCTGCAGGTCCATCAGCACTACGTCAAATTTATTGCCGGTTAGCTGCTCTATCGCTTCATTCCCGTTAAGTGCCATAGAAACATGGGCACCTTTTTTCATAAGAATGAAATTCACTATTTTTTGATTGAGTTTATCGTCTTCGACCACCAATACATTGATGCCCTCTAACAGTAGTTCGTTTGCCATTATCAACCTGTAAACTAAAAATCCTTACTGCAATGTTAATGAACAAAGGTATGGAAATAATTTGTCTTTATAAATAGTTAACCAATATAATTTTTTTACTTTTTATAATCTATAACATTTCACACGATCCCGATACAAACTACCAATATATCACCTGCTCAAGCAATTATTATACCGTTAATTAAAATTTATTGCAGCATGGTATATAATATTCAGTATTTTTATTGTATCATTGTAGTCCATTTCACCATTTTAACGAAATCATTGTTAACGCTGTCATAACGGATGGGTCTAAAAATACGCATTCTACCCCGCTGGCTTGTATTCCTGCTCGATCTGTTCCTCGTGTGCTTCTGCCTTGTGCTTACCCGTATGCTCAGGTCAAATCACAACTGGGCGCATATGGATGTCGGGCTGCGATTTATGCTGACCGTGGTGCTGATACTGAACGGAATACTCTTCTATTCTTTTAAAAGCTATGCCGGTATTGTCCGTTACACCAATCTTGAAGACACCTCCCGGCTGGTGATGATAAACGCAATTGCAGCGTTTGTTTACCTCGCCATCAATATCTTTTTTCTTGGCGCGCAAGATTATTTTTCTCTTCAAATAGTAACCATTAACTTCTTCATTACCAGCTTTGTATTAACATCGTACAGGCTGGCAGTAAGATATTGTTTCAACTTCTACAAGTCGCTATCGCAGGGCTATAAGGTGCAAAAGAAAAAGGTAGCTGTTTATGATGCCTCGGTAGATGGGATACAAATAAAGAAGATGATCAACAGTCTCCCGAACGGCGATATGCAGGTAACTGCATTCCTTGATGGTTCTTTCCGTGGGGAGGGTAAACTACTGGAAGGATTGCCTATCTACAGCCTGAACGAGGCCTCGCTGACAAGGCTGCAGAACGAAGGTGTGGAGTTGCTGATCCTGGCCAATAAGCATATTGAAAAGTCAAAACTCAATGACCTTGTTGACAGTTGTTTCACTCATGGCATAAAGATACAGCAGGTGCCGGCGGTCAACGACTGGCTCAATGGCAAACTGGATACCCAGCAGCTTCAGGATATCAACATTGAAGATCTGCTGGAACGGGAGGTCATCACCATTCACAATGAGGCCATCTACAGCGAACTGAAAGGGAAGAAGATCCTCGTTACGGGCGCTGCCGGTTCCATTGGCAGTGAACTCGTTCGTCAATTGATCCAATACCGCCCTTCTCTTATTATCCTTTGTGATAAGGCAGAAACGCCGATGCATGATTTCCATATAGAGATTCAGGACAAATTCAAAGGAGCCAACGTAAAAGCATACCTCGGCGATATCTGCGACCGCCAGAGAATGGAGCATTTATTTGAAGTATATAATCCCCAGATAGTTTTCCATGCGGCCGCCTACAAGCATGTGCCGCTCATGGAGGACAACCCATCAGTAGCGGTACTGAATAATGTCTATGGCACAAAGGTACTTGCCGAACTTGCCGTAGCTAATGAAGTAGAGAAGTTTGTGATGGTGTCCACTGATAAAGCAGTCAACCCAACCAATGTGATGGGTGCATCGAAGCGGATAGCAGAGATATTCACACAAAGCTACTTCAAGACCCTTGCTAAAGACAGCGACAAGCAGCAGATCACCAAGTTTGTGACAACACGATTTGGCAATGTGCTGGGCTCAAACGGATCTGTTATTCCCCGCTTCAAAAAACAACTGGAGGCAGGAGGGCCACTCACCGTTACCGATCCTAATATCACCCGTTTTTTTATGACCATCCCCGAGGCCTGCGTACTGGTAATAGAAGCGGGTGTAATGGGGCAAGGCGGCGAAGTATTCATCTTTGACATGGGCAAGCCGGTGCGTATAGCAGACCTGGCGCGAAAAGTGATCAAACTCTCAGGCAAAGAGCCTGATGTGGACATCAAAATAGTATATACCGGTCTGCGCCCTGGTGAAAAACTTTATGAGGAACTGATGAGCAGCGCGGAGAAAGTAATGCCTACCTACCACGAAAAGATAATGATAGCCGATGTAAAGCAATATGACTTTGCTATCGTAGAAAAGAAAGTAGAGAAGCTGATCAATAGCGCACGGCAGCACTACACACTTGAAACTGTGTTCCTCATGAAGGAATTAGTTCCGGAATTCAAGCCGACCAATACAGCTTATACAAAGCTGAATATTACCTGATATAACCCAGTATCTTCAGCATGCTCTGGGGACTCTGCTCTTTTGCATATTGCCAGTCTTCCAGTTTACCCTCTTTGTTGTATTCGACAACTATGTGCTTGGGCGATGGTATCATGCAATGCTTGATGCCGCCGTAACCGGCCAGTTGATCCTGGTAGGCGCCGGTATGGAAGAACCCGATATATAGCGGCTCTGTCCCCTTGACCTTCTCTTTGTCCAGTTTGGGAAGGAATACTGCATTGATATGCTCCTCTGATGTGTAGAAATCGTGACTGTCGCAGGTAAGTCCGCCAAGGTGAACTTCCTGGTATTCCTTGTCCCACTTATTGATAGGCAGCATCAGGAACTTCTCTCCTATGCCCCAGGTATCAGGTAGCGTAGTAATGAACGAACTGTCTATCATGTACCATATCTCACGGTCGTTCTGCATCTTCTCATCAAGCACACTATATACTACCGCTCCCGCCTCCCCTACTGTGAATGAACCAAACTCCGTATAGATATCAGGCGTATCCACCTTATTCTTGCGGCATACTTTCTTTATCGTGGACACGATCTCGTTGACCATGTAGTTATAATCATAATCAAACCCCAGCGAATGCTTGATAGGCAGGCCGCCACCTATATTGATCGCTTCCAGTTCAGGACATACCTTTTTCAACTGGCAGTAGATGTTCAGTACCTTATTCAGCTCACTCCAGTAATAAACATCATCCTTTATGCCTTTGTTCATAAAGAAGTGAAGCATCTTCAGGCGGAACTTTTCATTGCCCTTTATCTTGTCCACATAAAACTCAAGCACATCACGGCTCCTGATACCGAGGCGGGAGGTGTAGAAGTCGAATGTAGGCTCTTCCTCGCTGGCAATGCGTATGCCGATATTCACCGGATCTTTAGCGCGTATCGATCTCTTATAATCTTCAAACTCATTCTTATTGTCAATGATCGGGATCACATTTTTAAATCCACCGTTGATGAGCTTGGCAATATTGCGCGTATATAATTTGGTCTTGAAACCGTTGCAGATAATGAAGATATCCTTCGTTATCTTCTTCTTCTTATATAACTGCCAGATAATGTCTATATCATAGGCATAAGAGGTCTCCAGGTTCACACCATGTTTCAGTGTTTCCTCTACAATAAAAGAAAAATGCGAGCTTTTGGTACAGTAGCAGTAATAATACTTGCCGTCATACTTATGCTTTTTGATAGCATCATTGAACATCTTCTTCGCCTTCCTGATCTGCATCCCTATCTTGGGCAGAAAAGTCATCTTAAAAGGTGTGCCATATTTTTCTATCAGCGATTTGATATCTACCCCGTTGAATTCGAGGTTGTTGGCATCGTTCACTTCAAAACCTTCCTGTGGAAAGTGAAAGGTTTGCTGTACGAGATCAGTATATGTATTATTCATTTATGATCAGCAAGTGGCTAATACTGTGAGCAACGTTTTTTGAACAAACAAAAATAATTATTTACAACGATGATGTGGCAAATATTTTCAGTGTTCATTTGTAGTTAACATAGACATTTTCGCTGATGTGCGGTTTAATCCCGGCATACATTAATAAAATATCAAAGTGTCTGATTATTCCGGAAAAAGCTTAAATTGTAAAAAAATGTACCTACCTATTCTCTGCATCAGCGGCAGGGCGGTCAGCCATATTGCGATAAGGAGTTAGTTTGTTCTAAATATCCGGCAGACGATAGCAGGTAGGTGTAGGATGATATGGTTCGATATTTACGTAATTGTTTATTCCTCTTCCTGTTTTGTTTTGCGGTGCCTGCTGCACGGGCGCAGCTTACGGCAGACTTTTATACTACCGATTCTGCAGGATGTGCCCCTTATCTGGCACATTTCATCAACACGACCACCGGCACTACTTCCGGAACAACATATTTCTGGGATATGGGAAACGGAAACACCTACTCTCTGAAGGATGTCAGCGTTAACTACATGGCACCGGGCACGTATACGGTTACCCTTACAGCCACAGACGGTGCAGCAAGCAGTACCAAGAGTATGGTGGTAAGAATATACTCGCCTCCAACAGTCGGCTTCTCAGCATCAAAAACAAAGGCGTGTGTCAATGAGCCCATAACTTTTACCAGCTCTACTACATCCGGTGCATGGGGAGGGTTGACCTATCAGTGGAATTTCGGGAATGGATCTTCTACTACCACAGCTACACCATCTTATTCATATACTACTCCGGGGTACTATAATATTACGCTCCTTGCAGAAAATGCCGCCCATTGCAGAAGTTCACTGACAAAAAGCAGCTATATCAATATTACTATTCCTCCGGCCTCTTCCTTCTATGCTTCCGGAACCCAATTTTGCTCACCACCTGCTACAACAAATTTCAACAACACAAGCACAGGTATCACCCCGGTAGGCTATGAGTGGTACTACGGTGATGGTGGCTATTCTATTGCTACAAGTCCTTCTTATACCTATATAACCACAGGAGCATTTTCCGTAAAACTCATCACCACAGATGGAAATGGATGTAAAGACAGCATTACCAAACCCGCGTATGTGACCATCGGCAAGGCAAAGGCATCGTTTTCTGCACCGGCTAATGCTTGCGGGGGAAATACTGTGACCTTCACAAACACAAGTGCACCGCATCTGAGTAGTTATTGGGATTTCGGGAATAGTGTGACCTCAACTAACGAAAATGACAATACAACCTACAACTCTACAGGCGCGTTCGTTGCAAAACTCATTATCTACGATGGCTTTTGCTACGATACCGCGGCACAGACCATCTTTGTGTCTACACCATCAGGAAGCCTCGTCGACTCACAGCTCTGCTCTCCGCGATCTACTTTCTCATTTACCGCGAATCTGACTCCCGGTACGTCTCTTTCTTCATGGAACTTCGGTGGAAGTAGCACAAGTACATCTAACCCGGCCATACACCAGTTCTTATCTCCGATATTTAATGTCACACTAAATATGGTTGATACAGCGGGATGCACTGCCAGTGTTTCTAAAATGGATACAGTCAGAAATCTGATGCTTCAGATTGCTGCTTTTGATCAGAGGGGGTGCGTCAACCGAACCGTGAACTTCACTCCACTGCCTGTATTCCAGTTAGGTATGGATTACTATTCCTACAATTATCCGGTCACAGCCTGCATATGGGATTTTGGCGATGGTACCCCTTCTTCATCTGCCATCTATCCGGCACACATCTACACCACAACAGGCAAATTCAATGCACGGTGTCACGCTACAACAGCCAATGGTTGTACAATAGACACATTCATTGAAATTCAGGTGGGCTCCATACAAACTCCTTCATTTACCATGTCTGCCACACATGTTTGTCCGGGAGCCCCGATAGTTTACAGAAGCACGTCCACCAACGACACTTTAATAGATAATTACTACTGGGTTTTTGATGACGGAGACTCACGAACCGGTCAGTTTGATACCGTTGTTACACACAAATCTCACTTCCCGGGAGAGCACAGCCCGCACTTGTTTGTTTATTACAATGGTTGTGTCTGCCCCACCCCATATTCACTAAAGGACACTATAGACTCCCCGGGTGCGCGCATAGAGCATGCATACCTGTGTACCCCCCAGAGATATCAGTTCATAGATACTTCATGGGGCGACGACACTCACCTCTGGATATTCAGCGATGGTACAACAAGCACTATCAGAAATCCGATCGCAGCTCCCAATCTGAAAAACGGGAGCTATGCAATACTGACTACTTACAATATTGGCAGCGGGTGCAGGGATACCAGCAGCAAATATTATATTGAGAATCTCGGCCCTCCGCACATGAATATGTTCACATTCTGCCCGACCAACATATGCCGGGATAAAGTGGACACGATCTATTCTTCTGTATGCAGGCCTCCTCTTGGCGGTGATAGCATTATTACCAGCTATGACACTTACGACACTACCGGTGGCGCCCGAACATACAAATGGTATGACAATGGTACCTTTGTTGGTACAAACCCAACATTGCTCGACACCTTCCGTGCTGTTGGTAGTCATTCATTGACATTGATCGTTGAGGACAATCATGGCTGCCTGGACACGCTGACAAGGAATAATTTTATTTTGACTGCCAAACCGACTGCTAAATTCACAAGTTCCTTTGTTAGTGGGTGCGCTCCTGTAGTAGCAAGCTTCAAAGATATCAGTTCTGCTTCTCCGGGCTCTTCACTTTACAGTTATGAATGGGATTTCGGAGACGGAAACATGGCGTTGATGTTCGGACCATCAACTACTCATAGCTATACTTCCACCGGAACTTATACCATCAAAGAGGTCGTGACAGACAATATTGGTTGTATGGATACGGTAAAAGGTATATCAAGCCCGGTTGTTCATGCACCGATCGCAGACTTTACCGCCAGTGATATATCAAACTGTATCGGTACGCCCGTAGGTTTTGCCAACGGATCTTCGAGCAGCACGGCATGGCTTTGGTCATTCGGCGACGGCGCCACCAGCACAGCTACCTCTCCTGTGCATACATATACGGCAGCGGGTACCTACAATGTGTCACTGACTGCCTTTGACGGATTTGGTTGCTCAAACACGAATACCAAAACAGGGTACATGACCATCAACCCGTTGCCAAAGGCATCCTTCTACATGGACGACACCTTTGTCATCTGCCCGCCACTCAGTGTCAATTTCTTCAACACAAGTACGGGCTCCACTGCCTTTCAATGGGATTTCGGGGATGGTACTTTCTCAAACCTCGCTAATCCCGGTGAGATCTATTCGCTCGCAGGTAGATATAAGATCAAATTAGTTTCATCCAATCAGTATGGATGCATTGACTCCGCAATAGGGCACGTCAGCACGGCGGGTTATAAAGGTGCATTCACTTACTCACCATCACTCGTATGCAAAGGAGGCCGTGTTCACTTCTCGTGCCTCGCTACAGGGGCCGCTAAGATCGTCTGGGATTTTGGAGATGGTACTATCACTGCGCCTTCAACAGATACTATTAGTTATGCGTATACTGTACCGGGAAAATATCTCCCCAAACTATACCTGACTGATAGCTCGGGCTGTCTTGAGATAAGTGATGGCGCAGACTCTATAGCAGTGGACACACTGATACCAAACTTCACTTACGCTCCTACCCCGGGGTGCCAGTTCAGCCCGGTTACATTTAACGACTCCTCCTACAGCTATTATTCGAAAGATGCGCAGTGGACCTGGAGTTTCGGTAGCGGCGCCACCAGCACACTGAGTAAACCGGATTATACGTTCACTGTCTCCGGCACTTTCCCGGTTACGCTGAATGTCACTGACTCCGCCGGTTGCTCAAGTGTAATTACAAAGAACGTATCCGTCAACGTAGGTCCACCGGCCATTACCGGATCTCCGTTTGTCTGTAATGGGTCAACAACATCTCTTTCAGATATTACTTTAGGAGGCACATGGACAAGCAGCAACACAACTGTTGCTAATGTGGCAGGAGGATTAGTAACCGCTGTAAATCCCGGTACATCGGTTATCACTTACGCGCTCTCCAACGGGTGTAAAGCTACGATAACAGCAACCGTGGGAGCACAACCGGCAACTATAAACGGCACTACCTATTTATGTGCAGGATCTACTACCAAGCTCAATACAGCATCAACAGGCGGTACATGGAGCAGCAGCAATACTGCTGTTGCCACCGTAGGCTCGTCAGGTACAGTATCCGGCATTGCCGGCGGCACCGTTACCATCAGTTATACATTCGCGTCTGGCTGTGCCTCGGTTACCACTGTTACTGTTAATCCGCTGCCTTCGGTTATTTCAGGTGTTACTAAAGTATGCCGCGGAGAGACAACAACTCTCAGCGATGCGGATGCAGGGGGAACCTGGACGAGCGCCAACACAATGATAGCTACAGTTGGCTCATCATCCGGCGTGGTAACGGGGGGAACACTCACCGGAACTACTATTATTAGTTATACACTTGGTACGGGATGCGCTACCGGCATAACAGTATCAGTGAACCCGCTACCTCAACCCGTCTCAGGAAAAACTGCGGTCTGTTCCGGAGCACAGGGTACTTTGAGTGATGCCACACCCGGCGGCGCATGGAGCAGCGGCAACACAACGATAGCCTCGATCGGCACTTCGGGTGTTTACACGGGCTCTTCGACGGGTACATCCGTTATTACCTATGCCTTGCCAACCGGGTGCCTCAGCACACAAACAGTGACTATCTATGCCCTGCCGAATAACATCTCGGGGCCCGGTGCAGTGTGTGTTGGTTCAACAATAACACTGAGTAATACTTCAGCCTTGAATTCGTGGACCTCGGGGAATACAGCAGTTGCCGCAATAGGCGCATCCACCGGTATTGTTTCAGGTATAACACAAGGCACAGCGACCATTACCTTTACCATGGCCGGAACCAACTGTATCACTACTACGGTTACAACAGTCAATCCGCTGCCTGCAGCCATCACCGGTACAACATCCGTCTGCGAGAATGCAACAGCAAAACTCAGCGACGGTACTCCGGGTGGATCATGGAACAGCACGAATACTTCAATTGCCACCATAACAGGCAGCGGAATATACACAGGTATCTCAGCGGGAACTGTCGCTATTCAATATGTGTCCGGTGCAGGTTGCAAAACCTCGCAAACTATTACTGTCATTGCCATGCCTGTCACCATTACCGGCAATATGAATGTATGCCTCGGCATTGCAACAACATTGAGTAATGGTGTATCAGGCGGCACATGGTACTCAGCCAATACCGCTGTGGCAACTGTAGGCTCCACATCCGGCATAGTAAACACGGTGGCTGCAGGCACAGCAACCATAAGCTATACAATAAACAGCATGTGCGCCACAAGCAGCAAGCTTACTGTCTACGCTCCTCCTTCGCCAATAAAAGGAAAGAATGAAGTTTGTGTCGGTGCATCGATAACACTGACAGATGCCACTGCAGGTGGCACGTGGAGCAGTGGCAATACAACGATAGCGACAGTGGGGTCCGCCAATGGAACGGTCACAGGATTCCAGGCAGGAACGGCGAAGATCACATATACATCTTCATTCGGATGTACAACGGACACGATAGTTAAGGTAGATCCATTGCCGCAGCCGATAACGGGTGTGAACCAGGTTTGTGTTAATGCTTCTATTTCGCTCAGCTCTCTATCCGGCGGCGGCACATGGATCAGCGCTAATGTTGCAGTCGCTACTATCGATCTGAATTCGGGGGTCGTAAACGGTATCCGTGCCGGAACTTCTTCTATCACTTACACCCTTCCTACCGGCTGCTTCATTACCGGAACATTGACGGTCAATCCGCTTCCTGCAAATATTTCCGGCAATAAAAATGTTTGCGTTGGTCTTACAACGCAACTCAGCGATGCCGATCCCGGAGGCGCATGGACAAGCAGCAGGATATCCATAGCCACGGTGGGCACAGCAGGACTCATCAGCGGTATAACAGCGGGTACATCATCTATTACCTACCAGCTACCTACAGGCTGCAGAACGTCTGCGACAGTAACAGTTAACCCGTTGCCGGGTAATATCACAGGACCTTCTGAAGTCTGTGCCGGTTCCGCGATCACAATGAGCAACGCTACAAATGGCGGTTCCTGGAGCGTGGACAACACGCTCGTTGCGGGCATCAACTCATCCGGTACACTTTCGGGTATTGCGCCGGGTACTGCAGTGGTCACTTATAAGCTCCCTACATCCTGCATGGCGTCCCGGACAGTTACAGTAGACCCGCTTCCGGCTACGATAAGTGGCCTTAAGAATATATGTTTAAATGACCAGGTCACCTTGAGTGATGCATCACCCGGCGGCACATGGAGTTCTTCATCTACATCTATTTCGATAAGTTCGTCTACCGGGCTTGTTAAAGGATTGACCCCGGGATCTGCCACGGTCACTTACACATTGCTCACCGGTTGTTTAAGAACCGCGACACTGGCAGTCTACCCGCTACCAGATAAGATAAGTACTACAGACAGGGTCTGCCTGGGCCTTACTATCACACTCAGCGATGCCAGTCCCGGTGGCTCTTGGCAAAGCTCCGATATTACTATTGCCACGGTATCATCTGCCGGTGTGGTAAAGGGAATGTCCGTAGGTACTGCCACCATCACTTACAAATTGCCTACATCCTGCTTTGTTACCGCACCTGTCATCGTCAACAGGCTGCCATCTGTGATAGCGGGCAGGCGGCTGGTATGTGTAGCCGATACAGTAATGCTTACCGATTCTGTGGCTGCCGGCACATGGACAAGCAGTGATCCCGGCATTGCCACTATAGACGCGTCAGGCGTGGTCACCGGTGTTTCCGGGGGCACTACGTCCATTACCTATACCACACCTGATGGTTGCGATGCCTACACATCAGTATCTGTCAATCCTTTGATAAAACCGGTTACCGGCTATACACGCGTATGCGTAGGCGCTACGATCACTTTGTCCAGCCTTACACAAGGTGGCACATGGTCTGTCAGTGACCCTTCTGTTGCAACGGTTGCTGCCGGTGTAGTAAAGGGCATCACCGTTGGAACCGTTACGATAACATATAAAGCCGCAAATGTATGTGGGGAAGCATTAGCAGTGATCACCGTAGATCCACTGCCCGATGCAGGCTACATATCCGGCAATAAACGGGTATGTACGGGTTCTTCGTTTTCGCTGACAGACACCATAAAGAACGGAGTTTGGTCGGTATACAGTAATGGCGTGGCACAAATAGACACCAATGGGGTTGTCACGGGCATACTCTCGGGAACAACCCTGGTAACATACTCCTACACCAACAGTTGCGGCACCGCACATACACAGGTTGTGGTGACCGTAAATCCAACGCCGGCAGTGGCGCATATCACTACCCACCCGGACACTGTACAATGCAGCAGTACACGCTTCCAGAATTTTGGAGCTGACGCCCCTGCTCCGGCTGGCATACAATATGTATGGCAGACCGACCACGCGACACTCTATGCTACAGGCAATACAAAACAATATTGCCTTATCAGCTTCGACCAACCCGGCAGGAGCGTCATCAGGTTAAGCAGCAACCAACTGAATACGGAATGTCAGAGTTACGACAGCCTGGTATTCCACATTGGTGACGAGCGATCTCCCGACCCATCAGTTGTGTACTATAGTCCGGAGTTCGTTTGCAACGATAATACCGCCCGAAGCTATCAGTGGGGGTATGACGATGTGCAGTCGCTCGATTCTACCATTCTGCAAGGTATGGTCAACCAGAATTACTACGATCCTGATCCTTCTTTAGGTGCACGGTATTATTGGGTGATGACCTACCACGGAAACTGTCTGCAGAAATCATACTTCAATCTGCCCACCGCCATTGGTAATGAAAATATCCACGACGGGCAGATACTCCTCTACCCCAACCCTGCCGGTGACCTGCTGAACATGGAGATCAAAGGATTGGGCGCCGGCGCTGTTGTAACAGCAACAATATATGATGTGCTGGGCAAAGAGCGGACGTTCTCATCTCTGCATAATGGCAAGGCAGCAATACCGCTTTCAGGCTACGTGCCCGGTGTTTACATGGTAGTGTTCCATGTGAACGGCGTGAAACTGGCTGCGCGCAGCTTTGTGAAAGAATAAGGCGCTGGCGGAAATGCCGTATGTTTGCACTCATTTTTCATGAAGAAAGCACTGATACAAATGCACCTGGCAGTTCTGCTGTGGGGCTTCACAGGAGTTTTGGGACGGGCCATCTCTCTCGATGCACCTGTGCTGGTCTGGTATCGCATGTTGCTTACCGCGCTCTTCATGGCAGGGATATTATTCTATCGAAAGGAATGGCATACCCCTGAGCGAAAGGATACCCGCCAGCTAGCCATTGTGGGCGGACTCATGGGCCTGCATTGGGTAGCTTTCTATGGCGCTATACAACTCGCCAATATTTCTATTGCGCTGGTCTGCCTCTCAACTGCCAGCGTATTCACCTCCCTGCTCGATCCGTTTGTTAACAAAAGCCGGCATGATATACAGGAGATACTCCTCGGCCTGTTGGCCATAGCAGGAGTATATCTTATCTACAAGTTTCAGGAGTTCTATGGCATGGGCATCGCGTCAGGTATAGCCGCCGCAATTCTCAGCTCAGTGTTTACCGTCCTCAATAAGAAAATTGCCAGTAAATACCCCGCCCGTACTATGGTGTTTTATGAGATGGCAACAGGCTGGCTTTTTATTTCGTTGCTTATGCCTCTGCTCTTTTACTATATTCCCGGCACAGTATTCCTTCCCAGGTCCTCCGGCTTTTCCGGGGCCGCTCTGTTACACAACGACTGGATATGGCTCATCATCCTCAGCCTCTGCTGCACAGTATGGGCGCAGTCGCTCGCTTTGAATGCACTGAAGAAACTTAGCTCATTCACCGTTACCCTGTCTGTGAACCTCGAACCGGTATATGGTATATTGCTCGCGTTCCTGTTCTATAACGAGAACCGTGAGATTATATTCAGTAAGGGTTCACACGATCTCAATTGGGGCTTCCTTGGCGGTATGGCGCTGATACTGTTGTCTGTAATATTGCAGATGCTCCGCTTGCTTAAACCCCGCTTCGCCACTTCCGGCTTCATCAAAGAACGTGGGGGCATAGACTAAAAAGCATGTCCTTTTTTAAAGACATGCTTTCTGTATAGCTAAGTACTTCTTTTATCTCTACCTGTTCCCTCTTTGCATAGGTTCAGGGCGTTCTTGCCTCATCGGCTCCTGGCGTTGAGGTTGTTGCCTCATTGGTTCAGGGCGTTGCATCGGTGGTTGTTGCTGCCTCATTGGTTCCGGACGCTGCCTCTGCGGCTGTGGCTGCTGCCTCATTGGTTCAGGGCGTTGCATCTGTGGCTGATGCTGCTGCCTCACTGGCTCAGGGCGTTGCATCTGTGGTTGTGGCTGCTGCCTTACCGGTTCAGGGCGTTGCATCTGTGGCTGAGGCTGCTGCCTTATTGGCTCAGTGCGTTGCATCTGCGGCTGTGGCTGCTGCCTTACTGGTTCAGGGCGTTGCATCTGTGGCTGTGGCTGCTGCCTTACCGGCTCAGTCCGTTGCATCTGTGGTTGTGGCTGCTGCCTTGTTGGTTCAGTGCGCTGCATCTGCTGCCTGAACTCCGGTTGTCTGCCGGCATTCATATTATTGGCAGGCTGTGGTGCACCTATACGCCTTGGTGCCTGCACCACGTTCTGCGGACGCGCGCTCTGTTGTGTACCTCTGTTCACCATCGGGCGGTATATGTTCACAGAGTTCCGTTCTATTACCGGGGCCCCGGGCCTGCTCATACGATTCACCCGATATACCTGCACCGGATGGCCCAGGTCCCTTTGCAATACCTCCTGGCGCGGACCATAATTATACCGTACATGCGTGCGGTTATCTACATAGTAGTTGTTGATGATCGTGGTCTGGCGTATATAGGTCGTATTGTATGACGGACCTCTCCAGTAATGCACACAGTTACGGTCATACATATAGCGGGGCTGTATAAATATCCACCAGCTTTCGGGGTAGTTGAAAGCCATACCCACACTTACCCCCGGGCCCATTGGCGCCCATCCGCAGTAGCCGCCGCCGTAGCGCCAGCTCACCCATGCGGGTGCCCATTCATAACCCGGTATCCATAACCATCCGTAATACGGATCATAGGTCCAGCGGCCATAGTGGTAGCAGGCCCATCCCCACGGATCCTCAGACATCCAGGTATTCCCATATTCTGTCATTGCCCAATATCCCCTGCTGCCATACGGACGAAAATCGCCGCCTTCATTCGGCACCCATACAGTACCATAGCTCGGATCATTGACCCATGTACCGTAAGGCGCAAGCTCATCATAGAATGTCTGGAATGACACAGTCACATCTTGTGCCCTGGCCTCTTTTTTGGTGGTGCCCACCAGCAGCAGTGCTAGTAACATCATTACAGGTACGCTGCCCAATAGCTTCTTCATACTTTCAATTTATGTGGTGAGTTGTTTGTTATCTATACCCATTCAATCCTCGGTCCGAAAATTCACAATGCAATGTTAATCCATACTTATGCAGAATAAGCTGATACAGGTCATCCGGCATAAATACCGTGCCAACAAGCTGGTAATGAACCATATGCACATGATATAAAACAAAAAGCCCCGGAATTTCCGGGGCTGAAAAATTATGATCCAGTTTGTATTATGCCGTTACAGCCAGGGCCTTAGCCATGGTCTTACCTATATCAGCCGGGCTGGCCACTACATCAATGCCGCACTCAGCCATGATCTTCATCTTGGCTGCAGCGGTATCATCAGCGCCACCTATGATAGCACCTGCATGTCCCATACGGCGGCCTGCCGGGGCAGTCTGACCGGCGATAAAGCCGACAACCGGCTTACGCTTGTTCTTCTTTATCCATTCAGCAGCTTCGGCTTCCATGTTTCCGCCTATCTCTCCGATCATGATGATACCATCAGTTTCAGGATCGTTCATCAGCAGTTCTACAGCTTCGCGGGTAGTTGTACCGATGATCGGGTCACCTCCGATGCCGATGGCAGTAGAGATACCCATGCCTGCCTTCACAGTCTGGTCGGCAGCTTCATAGGTCAGCGTACCCGACTTAGATACGATACCGATACGGCCTTTCTTAAATACAAAACCCGGCATGATACCCACCTTAGCCTCTTCCGCAGTGATCACACCAGGACAGTTAGGGCCTATCAGGCGGCAATCGCGGCTACGGATATATTCACGTGCTTTCACCATGTCCTGAACAGGGATACCCTCTGTGATACAGATGATAACCTTGATACCGGCATCAGCAGCCTCCATGATGGCATCGGCAGCGAATGCCGGTGGCACGAATATGATAGATGTATCAGCTCCGGTTGCTGTCACAGCATCCAGAACCGTATTGAACACAGGACGGTCCAGGTGCATAGTACCACCCTTCGCAGGGGTTACACCACCCACCACATTGGTACCATATTCTATCATCTGTCCGGCATGGAAAGTACCCTCGGTACCTGTAAAGCCCTGAACGATGACCTTTGAATTCTTATTAACTAAAACGGACATGAGGTTTTATTTTGAGGTGCGAAATTAATAGAATTTAGCGAACCTAGCTAATGCATTCTCGTGGCATATAATTAACATATGTAGTCTCTTGTCAAATTTGAATTCCGTTCACGCCTTCAAAGTATCGTGGCTTTTACTACATTTGTCCCCGCAATTGTAAACACATACTTAAAACATTATTGCTTTATGGCATACGATATCATTGTTATAGGAAGCGGACCCGGTGGTTATGTGGCTGCTATCCGCGCTTCCCAGTTGGGCTTTAAGACCGCTATTGTAGAAAAGGAAAGCCTGGGTGGCATTTGCCTCAACTGGGGCTGTATCCCTACAAAGGCGCTGCTCAAGTCTGCAAGCGTAATGGAAAACTTCAGCCATGCAGCCGACTATGGTATCACTGCCTCCGATTTCAAAGCCGACTTCGGCGCCGTGGTAAAGCGCAGCCGTGGTGTGGCCGATAAGATGAGCAAGGGTGTGCAGTTCCTCATGAAGAAGAACAAGATAGATGTGATCATGGGCATGGGCAAACTGAACGCGAAGAAAGAAGTGGAAGTGACAGGTGCTGATGGCAAAGTTGCGGTTCACCAGGCCAAGCATGTGATACTGGCTACAGGCGCACGCAGCCGCCAGCTCCCTAACCTGCCGCAGGATGGCAAAAAGGTGATCGGCTACCGCGAAGCTATGGCATTGCCAACACAGCCTAAGTCTATCATCGTTGTCGGATCAGGCGCTATCGGTGTTGAGTTTGCTTATTTCTACAAGGCTATGGGCACAGAAGTGACCATAGTTGAATTCCTGCCACGCATAGTGCCGGTAGAAGATGAGGATGTATCTAAAGAACTCGAGCGCGTATTCCGCAAGAAAGGCATAAAAGTGATGACCAACTCTTCCGTAGAGAAGGTGGACACATCAGGTGCAGGCGTTAAGGCTACTGTAAAGACCGCAGAAGGCGAGCAGGTACTGGAAGCTGACGTACTGCTGAGCGCTGTGGGTATCGCGGCCAATATCGAGAACATCGGTCTCGAAACACTCAAGATCAATACGGATAAAGGAAAGGTACTGGTTGATAAATACTTCAAGACAAACGTGGATGGCGTTTACGCAATCGGTGATATCACTCCGGGCCAGGCATTGGCTCACGTAGCGTCTAAAGGAGCTATCATATGCGTTGAGGCTATCGCGCACAAAGAAGGTAAATACAAACACCTGCCTGAGCCGCTCGACTATGGCAATGTACCGGGCTGTACTTACTGCTCTCCGGAGATCGCCAGCGTAGGTATGACCGAAAAACAGGCTAAGGAAGCCGGCTACGAAGTGAAAGTGGGTAAATTCCCGTTCTCTGCATCAGGCAAGGCAAGTGCCGCAGGCGCTACCGAAGGCTTTGTAAAAGTGATATTCGACGCTAAATACGGAGAATGGCTGGGCACCCACTCTATTGGTTACAATGTAACGGAAACAATTGCAGAAACAGTAGTGGCCCGCAAGCTCGAAACAACCTGGCACGAAGTGCTGGATAGCATCCACCCGCATCCTACCATGAGCGAAAGTGTGAAGGACGCGGTAGAGGTTGCCCTCGGCGAAGCGATACATCTGTAAGAGAAATAAAGGTCTGTAGGACAAGAGCGGCTGCAAACATTTGCAGCCGCTCTTTATTTTGAAGTACTTCCGCATTCAAGTGGCAGGCATTACATATCGGCATTGATAAAAAAGCAGAATATCTCACCGGGGCCATGCACGCCTACTACGAGTGTCTTTTCAATATCTGCGGTGCGGCTGGGTCCTGTGGTCAGGTTCACCATAGAGGGCAGTTCAGAACCATATTTCTTTCTAAGTGCGGCAATGCTGTCATCAATGTCCGGCACCACCTGGTTGGCATAAGCCACCACTATGTGTACCGGGTAATAAACCGGAGCTGTGCGGCCCAGGTTCTGCTTGCTGGTGAGCATCACAGATCCTGTACGCGCTATCAGCAGCTCACAACCGGTGATGCAGGCATCAGCGGCTTCCGCCTTAGGGTCTGCAGGCTGCAGTATGTCCACCTTATTATTGTGAAATAGCTTCAGCAGTCGTGTGTCTGCACAAAGCAGTTGTTTCCATCCCCGGTTCTCATACAGCACATTGATATTATCGAGCAGATCCTGCTCATGCTCACAAAAAATGAACTTACCGCCCAGCTTTATGAACTCCTCTGCAAAGTTCTCTTCCTGTGCATCCCTGATATCGGGAAATATGGTAGCATTGTCCTTCTCGGCATCGGGGAAAGGCATAGGCTGCGGCTGCCCGCTCAGGCCTTTGCGTATCTTGCTCAGGATGTTCTCTCTCGCCTTCGATGTCTTGAATGTCTGCATTATTTCAAAAGTAAAAATTCAAAAGTGAAAATTCAAAAAAATATCGCCGGCTGTAAACGAAAAAAGTGATGACAGGTCATCACTTTTTTCTTTATTCCTGGACTTAATTTCAGTTATACATTTGGATTGATCGTATTTTCAGGCACCAGCGGCTCATTTTCATTTGCTATCTGGTCTTCTTCATATGGGCGTTTGCCCAGCATGCGCTCCATATCGTCCTTGAAAAGTACTTCCTTCTTCAGCAATTCCTCGGCTATCAGCTTCACACCGTCTATCTTGTCGCTCAGCAGCATCTTCACCCTTTGGTATGCCGTATCTACCAGCTTCCTCACCTCATCATCTATCATCTTGCCTGTCTCTTCAGAGTATGGCTTTGAGAAGGTGCTCTCCTGCTGCGGATCATAGAATGAGATATTACCAACTGCGGTGGTCATACCATACATAGATACCATGGCATAGGCTGTACGGGTCACATGTTGCAGGTCGCTCAGGGCGCCCGTAGATATTTTCCCGAATACAAGTTCTTCCACTGCCCTGCCCCCGAGCGACATACACATATCATCCATCAGGTGCTCCGTGGTCCGTATATATACTTCCTTAGGCAGGTACTGCGCATAACCCAGTGCAGCTACTCCGCGTGGCACGATGGTCACCTTCACCAGCGGGTGAGCGTGCTCCAGGAACCAGCCTGATACTGCATGGCCGGCTTCGTGGTAAGCGATGATGCGTTTCTCTTCCGGTTGTATGATCTTGTTCTTCTTCTCCAGTCCGCCTATCACGCGGTCTATCGCGTCGTTGAAGTCGCTCATATCCACCTCGGTCTTACCCTTACGTGCGGCTATCAGCGCTGCCTCGTTACAGATGTTGGCGATATCAGCTCCCGCAAAACCCGGTGTCTGTAAAGCCAGCTTCTTGATATTGAGGTCCTTCGATTTCTTGATCGGCTTCAGGTGCACGTCAAATATCTTTTCTCTACCCTTCACATCCGGGATGTCGATGGATATCTGCCTGTCAAATCGGCCCGGGCGCAGTAGCGCCGTATCCAGCACATCCGGTCTGTTGGTTGCAGCCAGTACAATAATGCCGCTGTCACCACTAAAACCATCCATCTCCACGAGTAGCTGGTTCAGCGTGTTCTCACGCTCATCATTGCTCATCACCACATTCTTGCCACGTGCACGGCCAATGGCGTCTATTTCATCTATGAATATGATACATGGCGACTTCTCACGCGCTTGCTTGAACACGTCTCTCACACGGCTGGCGCCCACACCCACGAACAATTCAACGAAGTCGGAACCGGACATGGAGAAGAACGGCACTTGAGCCTCCCCTGCCATCGCCTTGGCCAGCAATGTCTTACCCGTACCGGGAGGGCCTACCAATAATGCGCCCTTAGGTATCTTACCACCCAGAGCGGTATATTTTTTCGGATTCTTCAGGAAATCTACGATCTCCATTACTTCCACCTTAGCCTCGTCAAGGCCGGCAACATCGTTGAAGGTAATGTTGATACGTGTACCCTTTTCGAACAACTGCGCTTTCGACTTGCCGATATTGAAGATACCGCCACCGGCTCCGCCACCGCCACCGGTACCCATCTTACGGAACAGCAGGAACCACATGGCCACAAAAAGAATAGCCGGCAGAATAAATGATGACAGCAGTAAATGTAACGCACCGCCCTCCTCATCATAGTTCGGCACTATGTGCTGGTAACCGGGGTTCTCCTTGCGTATATCAGTCTCGGCATCAGTAAGGTCCTTATTGAATTGGTCCACTGTGCCTATCTTGAAGGAATAGGCCGGGCTTCTGTCGCTGTTCACTGTGATGGACGGTATCTTGCTGTTCGAGGAAGGCGTGGTAGAACCCGGTTTCAGGTAGACATCCACATGATCTTTGTTGATCACCATTATCCTCGACACTTGTCCCTTGGCCAGGCTTTCTTTAAAGTCCTGGAATGTGCGCTCTGATGCGCCGCCTGCCACATTACCGGCAAATATCTGGGCTACAACTATAGCCAGCAATATCATACCGTATATCCAGTATATATTGAACCTGGGGCCTTTTTTTTGACCGGGATTATCTCCGGGCTTTACAGGTTTCTGTGAATTCTCTTCCATTGCTCTCTTTGATCGTTATGATATTAATGTTCGTAAAATACTCGTATTCGGTTTGCTATCAGTGCTCTGTGCGGGGGGCGTCTTCCCATAGGCCCTCCAGGTTGTAGAATGTCCTTTGTTCGTGCTGAAAGATGTGTATCACTATGTTCACATAATCAACCAGTGTCCAGGTATCGCCGCGCTCCACGTGATAAGGTCGTTCATCACACTCCCTTTCCACTGCCTCCCGGATACTATCCACTATTGCCCCGATCTGAATATTGGATTTTCCCTCACACAGGATAAAGAAATCAGCTACTGCTTCGTCGATCTTTTTAAGGTCCAGAGATATGATCTCATCACCTTTTTTATCTTTGATAGCGTTTATAATGGTCTTAAAAAGCTTGCTGTTCTTGGTAAGGCGTGTAGGCGCCTTTTTCCGCTCCTTTAATGCACTGATTGTTTTCTCCAAACGTTATGTAGCTTATTTTTGTTTACTGATACCCATTACGGTTTATCAAAATTATAAATCTTTTCGCACTAAACCTCACGACATTGTCAGATTTACCGCTTATTGAGCTCTCTTCTGTGGATAGTACCAATAACTATGCCATGCGCCTTATAGATGCCGATAAGGCATATCCCGGCACTGCCATTGTAGCCCTCAGCCAGACGGGCGGCAAGGGACAAAGAGGGCGTACATGGATAGACGAACCGGGACAAAGCCTCCTGATGAGCCTGATCACCGACCCAAAACGTCCGGTTACCGACCAATTTATTTTTAATTCATCTGTTGCCGTTGCTATTGCCATGGTTTTAAAACAGCTCCATCAGTATTGGCAGGTCGCTATCAAATGGCCAAATGACATAATTATTAATGACAAAAAGGCAGGTGGTATATTAATTGAAAATATACTTAGAGGCAGCAAATGGGCCAATGCGGTTGTAGGATTGGGGCTTAATATCCGGCAATCTTCTTTCCCTACAGACCTGCCCATTGCAACATCCTTAAAAATAGAATCGGGACAGGAATATGAGATCAGCGTTATCCGCGATCTCATTCGTGATGCTGTTATGTCGGTTGTATGGGTCCCGGTAAATGACATGGAACAATACAATGCACTTTTGTATAAGAAAGGGCAAATACAAACCTTTAGCACCGATGGTAACAAATGGGACGCACAGATCGTGCAAGCCAACCCGGATGGATCACTGTCGCTTCAATTGATAGATGGAACGATCGCCTCCTATTATCACGGACAAATAACGTGGGAATGGCCGCTTTAATTTTTCGTTATTTTTATTCTTCAACACCGCATCATGGAATTTGGCAGGATCACAGAGAAAGAATTACTGACTACCGATTTCTCACTCCCGAAAGACCCGGCATGTAATAAGGAAGTACTGAAAAAAGGTAAGGGAAAAACTAAATTCTACATAGGCTGCGCCAAGTGGGGCCGTAAAGACTGGATAGGCAAACTATACCCTCCCGGCACTAAAGAGAAAGATTTCCTGGCTCATTATGCAAAGCAATTCAATAGCATAGAGTTCAATGGGTTCTTCTACAACCTGCACTCCCGCGAGCAGGTGGCTAAATGGGTACAGGCGGTCCCTGAGAATTTTATCTTCTGTCCTAAGTTCACGCAATCCATTACGCACATCCGCAGGCTGAAGAATGCCCGTCAGGAAGTGGACGCTTTTCTCGATGTTATATCTGAATTTGGCAGTCAGTTAGGGCCGGTATTTCTTATGCCCCACCCGCAGATGGGGCTCAAACACCGCGACACCATCGAGGAGTTTCTGACAGACATCCCCAAGGACATAGACGTTTTCCTGGAACTAAGGCATGAAGAATGGTATGATTCCGGAAAAGGCTATGATCCTGCGCTTTATGACTTTCTGCGCAAACAGAAACGGGGTATTGTCATCACAGATGCTGCCGGCCGCAGAGACTGTGCGCATATGCACCTCTCAACCCCGGAGTGTTTCATACGTTTTGTAGGCAATGCGCTCCACCCGTCCGACTATACTCGCATCGACGAATGGGTACAACGTATCAAACTCTGGATGAACGAAGGATTGGAACGTTGCTATTTCTTCATGCACCAGCACGATGAATTGCATTCGCCCGAGTTGATAAGATATTTTATTCAGCAGATGAATAAGCATTGCGGCACACAGATACCGTTACCGGTCATGTATAATGAAGGAACACTCTTCTGATTGATCTGTCAGGATTCAGTCCTGCTTTGCATCTGCGCTCGGTACATTTGCAGGCATATCAACGACACCCATATCAGGCAGGAAGCAAAGGTTATCTTTTGTGTCACAGCCAGTAAGAACAATAATGGCTTGACACGGTAGAAAATATTGTTCAGCGCTATTAGCACAAGATTCACCACGCCAAATACGAACAGTTTATCCCATTTCATCCGGCGCAGGCCCAGGAAGGTCTCCACAATAGCTATACACCCCAGCACACCGGTCATATTTATCAACATATCATGATAGCTGGTGAATATGAACAGTGCCGCAGAAACACAGGCCACGCCGGAAAAACGCATCAGTTTCTTTCTTCTTCCCGTTAGTCCGGCCACATGCGCAAAATGGAACCAGAATAATGCCAGCGATACACACAGCACAAACATAGCGGTCAGCGCCACAGGCCTTGCCGTGTTCACAGCGCCATTGATAGCATATGTTCCCTGCAGGTTGCACCAGTAGTTATGCAACCAGCTAAACCCCGGTGCATGCTCATCAGCATTATTTCCGCCCGGGTACAAAGCCACTGCCACCAGGTACAGTGACGCGAACAATATGTTGCCCAGGACAGGCAATAGGACCGCATAGCTTTTTATGTTGCTCCTCTCTTCCATCAATTCAAACGGTGTATGAGACATGAAATAAACAACCAACATCCCTAAACAAAACCTAACGACAAGACAATATTCAGCGCTACACACAGTACGAACAAGAGCACATCTCCCGCATTATTCTTCTTAGGGTTCACTATTCCAATCTCCCTTCTTAGTTCCCCCAGTGTTCGGTTCAGCAGGCGCTCATCATAAATGGCACCCTGGTATAAATTGGTGCGCACCGCCCTCCCATCCATAAAAGCCCGGTACATGGTTCTTTGGTGCATCAGTAAACCCAATGATATAGAACCAAAGTTCAGCACCCAGGCAGCCACATACCTGCCACATCCCGATGCCAGCTCCCACGCGCCTATTTGTACTTCCCCCTTTATATTGGCCTTGTATTCCGTAAGCAGGTGATGTATGTCGTGTATCTTCACTGCCGCTATCCGGCCCTTAGTATTAGGCAACGGAATGTACACCGGCCCGAACTTTATTTTGAACCACTTGAGATCATATCCCCCGTTCTCAAAATGATACTTTGAGAAATAGACCGGTAAAGCGTCCTTTACCTTCCAATCATCAGGGTACTCACGCATAGCAGGGGAAATTCGGGCAGTGCTAAATTACATAAACCCGTTTACGGATAAGAATAATTTCCATAGTATCTTCGCTCCGCAAATGCACCGCAAACACATCTCAGAAGGATACCTCACTATCGGAATGGTCATCAGCATGTGCCTGTGGGGGCTGAGCTGGCCGGCAAATAAAGTCCTCACCCATTATTGCTCTCCTGCCAATTTTACGGTTTCACGTTATATCGTTGTCGTGATCACCATGCTGATACTACTACCGTCTATGGGCATTAGTATCAGGGTAAAAAAGAAGGGCGTACCCATATTCGCAATATCCGGCGCATTGCTGGCGCTCTATAGTTATTTCTTCTTCATGGGATTAAAGAAAGGAGCGCCCGGCGCCGGCGGCGTGCTGGTCACTACCCTCAACCCGATCATTGCCTACACCATCAATATCTTCCTGAAGAAACGGCTTCCCGGAAAATTTGAGTCCGCCGGCCTCGTACTGGGCATTATCGCAGGATGTGTGTTGCTGAAACTGTGGGACAACACGCATACTTTATTCGACAGCGGCAATTTATTCTTCCTGCTTGCTGCGCTCACATGGGCGGTTATGAGCAAATTCACCGCCATGGGATCTAAATACGGATCATCCCCCGGCTTCAGCCTGTGGCAATACATCATTACCATGGCTTGCCTGTTGCCCTTTACCGACTTTCCTGAATTAGCGGCCACCATCCACATCACAGATTGGCAGTTCTGGCTCAATCTCATTTTTAGTTCGGCTATAGTCACTGCCATTGCCACCACCGTTTACTTCTATGCTACCACCAGCCTTGGCGCGGAAAAGGCAAGCAGCTTTATCTTTCTCGTTCCGGTAGCTGCGGCGGTCTCCTCCTGGCTTACCCTCGGCGAGCATATACAATTGCATACAGCCATTGGTGGTTTACTCGGCATTGTAGCTGTGTATCTCATCAATAAGAAACCTGCTACCCGGCAGGCAACTGTTAATATCAGAAAATAGCTTTTCATTCCCACCCGCTGCCTTTTGCTGATGCTTCTCATGGTAGTGAGTGATGGAGATCATCATCGTCCCATTGAAAAACTGATTTCTTTGCCTGTATAAAAACAAATGATATGAACATGCAGAATTTCTGCCAGAGCTGTAGCATGCCTTTGGATAATGACCAGGTAAAAGGAACCGAAAAAGACGGATCGTTAAGTAATGAATATTGCAAATACTGCTACGAGAACGGGGCATTCACGACTCCCGGTATGAGCATGAAAGAAATGGAAACGATAGTGGTATCAGAAATGAAGAAAAAAGCCATACCGCAAAATATCATTGATATGGCAGTAAATAGCTTGCCCTATCTCAAAAGATGGCAAACTAAGTAGTTATCAACAAATACATATTGTCCTATAGGTATATTCCACACACAACACAAATAACAAAAAGTACCTATAATAAGCTTCGTTTGAATATTGCCATAGCAATCAGTATTTTCGCAGCAAATCACACAGCATGAAATTACTGGAAAATAAAGTGGCGCTCATCACCGGAGCCAGCAGGGGTATAGGAGAAGGTATCGCGTTGAAATTTGCCGAGCATGGTGCTGATATTGCCTTCACCTACCTTTCTTCAGAAGAGAAGGCAAAGGCATTGGAAGAACGATTGGTAGCCCTGGGCGTAAAAGCCAAAGGCTACAAAAGCGATGCGGGAGATTTCAAAGCCGCAGAACAACTGGCCAATGACGTAACTAAGGATTTCAACACTATTGATGTTTGTGTCAACAACGCCGGTATCAGCCGCGACAACCTGCTGCTTCGCCTCTCTCCCGAACAATGGGATGAGGTGATGCAAGCCAACCTGAAGAGCATCTTCAACCTCACCAAGCAGGTGATTCGCCCAATGATGAAAGCGCGCTCCGGCAGCATCATCAATATGTCTTCCATCGTAGGCATCAAGGGCAATGCCGGGCAAAGCGCATATGCGGCAAGCAAGGCCGGCATCATCGGTTTCACCAAGAGCATAGCACAGGAAATAGGCAGCCGCAACATCCGTTGCAATGCCATAGCACCGGGCTTTATCGAAACAGATATGACCCACTACCTGAAAGATGGCGGTGCGGAAAAGTGGTTCGAGAAGATACCGCTGGGCCGCTTCGGTAAAACCGAAGACGTGGCCAACGCCGCACTGTTCCTTGCTTCAGATATGAGCGTTTATATCACCGGCCAGGTACTCAATGTTTGTGGCGGAATGGCGCTTTAATGGTGCGTATATTAACAAAGTCTATCAGCTTATTTTCATACTTTTGCTTCATTAAATAAAATATTTATAAATGCAGAAAGTTCATGCTTCCATCACGGGTGTTGGCGGATATGTACCTGAGTACAGGCTTACCAACGCAGAGCTCGAGACCATGATGGATACCACAGATGAATGGATACAGACAAGAACGGGAATTAAGGAACGCCGGATATTAAAGGGAGAAGGGAAAGGAAGCAGCGACCTCGCTGTGGAAGCAGTAAAGAACTTGTTGAATAAAAAGGGCCTCGCACCTACCGATATTGAGCTGGTGATCTGCGCCACTACCACGCCCGATATGCAGTTCCCGGCTACGGCGAATGTAATATGCGATAAAGCGGGCATGACCAATGCCTGGGGATATGATATCAATGCCGCGTGTAGCGGCTTTATTTTTGCCCTCAATGTGGGCGCTCAGTTCATCGAGACCGGCAGGCACAAAAAAGTGATTGTTATCGGGGTGGACAAGATGAGCTCCATCATGAATTACGAAGACCGTACCACCTCCATCATCTTTGGCGATGGGGCCGGTTGTGTGCTCCTCGAACCCGATACGGATGGCTATGGCATTATTGATGCCGTACTGCGTACCGATGGCAGTGGCCGCGTGCACTTGCACCAGAAGGCAGGCGGTTCTGTAAAACCTGCTACTATCGAGACCGTGATGAACAAGGAGCACTATGTGTACCAGGAAGGTCAGGCTGTTTTTAAGTTTGCCGTCAAGAACATGGCAGATGTTGCCGCTGAGATCATGGAACGCAACAACCTTACAGCCAACGACATATCATGGCTCGTTCCGCACCAGGCCAATCTCCGCATCATCAACGCCACTGCCGACCGCATGAACCTCCCTTCAGAGAAGGTGATGATCAATATCGAGCGTTTTGGCAACACCACCAATGGCACCCTGCCACTGTGCCTGTGGGAGTGGGAAAAAAGGCTGCACAAAGGAGACAACATAATATTGGCTGCGTTCGGTGGAGGGTTTACTTGGGGCGCTACCTATATTAAGTGGGCTTACGAAACCAACTAATTTCATTTTTTACCCTATTTTTGCAATAACTGACTCATATGAAGAATAACAAACTCAATATTATCCTCGCCATCGGGTTGGTACTCATGGTCGGACTGGCTCGTATCGCCAACTTCCAGATGGCTATTTACAACTTTGCACCTGTCTGCGCGCTGGGCCTCTTCAGCGGCGCCATTGTGAAGAACAGGCGTATCGCCTTCCTGCTGCCGGTACTGGCTCAGCTCATGGGCGATCTGTATATCTCTTTGTTCACACCATGGCAGGGCTTCTATGGCATCGAACAGGTTTGCGTTTATGGCGCACTGATCGCAGTTACATTCATTGGCATGTTCATGAAGAAAGTATCTGCACTTAATGTCCTTGGTTATACACTCGCCGGTGCTGTGGCATTCTTTATCATCAGCAACCTCGGCGTTTGGATAGCAATTGAGTCTGGTAAAGCCGACCTCTACAACTACGGAAAAGGTTTTCCCGGACTGATAAATACCTACGTAGCAGCTATTCCTTTCTTCAGGAATACACTCATGAGCGAGCTTACAGGCAGCATACTATTGTTTGGTGGTTACCACCTCCTGCAGCTTGCAATACTCAGCAAAATGCAGAAAGCCAAAGCATAATAGCAACAGCAATATTCTCCGGAGCCCCGCAATGCGGGGCTCTTTTATTTTATGGTACCGGCCCGGTCTCCGCACCCAACGAAAAAGAAATCCAGTCAATCTTAAAACCCAAAAGACCAAACCTGCCGGTAGGCAGGTCTTAGTTCAAACACAAAAAAACCGCCCGGAATCCCCGGGCGGCTCAATCTATTTATTTACCGAACTATTCACTATTCACTGTCCTCTCTCAACTGTTCACTATTCACTGTTCACTATTCACTATTCACTGTTCTCTGAAAAGAACTACCCCTTCAGCACCGTACGGCTGATAACGATACGCTGCACCTCGCTCGTACCCTCGTATATCTGGGTGATCTTAGCGTCGCGCATCAGGCGCTCTACGTGGAACTCCTTTACATAACCGTAACCACCATGCACCTGTACCGCTTCGTTTGTCACACGCTGAGCAATGTCAGATGCGAACAACTTAGCCATAGACGCAGACAACGTATAATCCTGTCCCTGATCCTTCGTCCATGCAGCCTTCAGGCACAGCAACCTTGCAGCTTCAATTTCAGTGGCCATGTCAGCCAGCTTGAATGCAATAGCCTGGTGATTTGATATTTCTGTGCCAAACGCTTTACGCTCCTTAGAGTACTTCAGTGCCAGTTCATATGCGCCGCTTGCTATACCCAGCGCTTGTGAAGCGATACCGATACGGCCACCTGCCAGCACCTTCATAGCGAATGTGAAACCAAAGCCGTCATCACCAATGCGGTTAGCCTTAGGCACCTTCACATCCTGGAACATGATGCTGTGCGTATCACTACCGCGGATACCTAATTTATTTTCCTTAGCGCCTACGGTCACACCCGGAGAATTTTTCTCCACGATCAGCGCGTTGATGCCTCTGTGTCCCTTCTCAGGATAAGTTTGTGCGATCACCAGGTAGTACGATGCCGAATTACCATTCGTGATCCAGTTCTTCGTACCATTCAGCAGGTAGTAATCGCCCTTGTCTTCAGCCGTAGTGCGCTGAGATGTGGCATCAGAACCGGCCTCAGGCTCGCTTAACAGAAACGCGCCTATCTTCTCCCCTTTCGCCAGTTCTACCAGGTACTTCTGTTTTTGCTCTTCATTACCATATTTTTCCAGGCCCCAGCATACCAGCGAGTTATTTACACTCATACATACAGATACAGAAGCGTCTATCTTGGATATTTCTTCCATGGCCAGTACATAAGATACGGTGTCCATACCCGAACCACCATATTTAGGATCCACCATCATACCCATAAAGCCCAGCTCAGCAAGTTTCTTCACCTGCTCTTCCGGAAATTTCTGCTTTTCGTCGCGCTCTATCACACCCGGCAACAATTCGTTACGGGCAAAATCGCGTGCAGCCATTTGCACTGCTATCTGTTCTTCTGTAAGTTGAAAATTCATAATATATGTAATGAGGCTGCAAGGTAAAACTTTAATGCCCAATACGCAAATTCAACGCATTACATTACAGTAAATAAAAGATCATTCTATCTTCAAATATCAGATATCAACCAATGCCATCAATTGAAACAAAAATATTCGGCAAGAGATTTGAAACAGTCAGGTCTGTTCTTGTTTCCCTCAGCAGCCTGTACATACTCATCTTATTTGTACCTCGGCCCACCACCATTGTCCGTACCGGAAAAGACGGTGTTTCTTATTACATGCTCTTTTGTTTAGCTGATTGCTCCCTCAACATCTCTCTGCCCCGGCGGGGCTACCTGTTTGTAGCAACCAAAACAATACGTTCCAACATGCTCCGTAGGAGCTACCCATGATAGTTCAAACGAAATCCAAAAATCCTGAGATCTGCCGGTAGGCAGGTCTTGGTTCAGACACAAAAAAGCCGCCCACATCCGGACGGCCCTTTATCTCTATCGGTCACTTATATCTACTTTCTACTCTCTACTCTCTACTTTCTACTTTCTACTTATTCATTCCATCGTCTTCTTACGTTCCGCCGGAAAGATCAGCCCCGGGCACTCCATCACAACCAGGCCACTCTTCGTAGCATATTCATAACATGGCGCACCCTGCACCAACGGCGTATGCGGACTGGCCGGATATACCGGAGTAGCACCTGCGGGCATTTCATAATTCACCTTAAATGTCTCGGTAGAATGACCTCCCGTACACACATTGGTGTTTTCAATGCGAAAGGTCCCATTATCCTGCAGTGCCACACCGGTAGGTCCTTCGCAGTTATCTCCCGTTTCCGGAATGAATACCACACCGGGGCATTCCAGCACCACAATGCCATGCCGCTTATACATATAGCACGGCGAATCTGATACAACTCTGTATTTGTCATCAAATGCAGGAGTTACATATACCCGCTCACCATTGTTCTTCAACGGCGGATTATCCTTTGTTGTGTACTGAAACTGGGCGAATCCCGTAGCTGCCGTACAACATAGCATAGCAATCATCATCATCTTTTTCATGTCGCTTCATTTTAGTTGGTTTAGAATAGATATTGTCATAATCTCATCTAACCACAAGTAAAATTCCATGCCACGATATGTTAACATGATAAAATTGACTTAAAACCATCGTAAATAGCTATGCATAAACCCCAATCCAAAGGGGATTGCATTACTCTGTAACGCAAGCACCGGCACACAATCCCAAAGGATGACATTATTGTAGAACACAAAAAACATCCGATACAATCCCGAAGGGATGACATTATTATAGCCACAAACCACAAGCATCAACACACAATCCCGAAGGGATGACATTATTATAGCCCCAAAACACAGCATCAACACACAATCCCGAAGGGATGGCATTATTGTAGAACACAAAAAAACATCCGATACAATCCCGAAGGGATGACATTATTGTAGAACACAAAAAACATCCGATACAATCCCGAAGGGATGACATTATTGTAGAACACAAAAAACATCCGATACAATCCCGAAGGGATGACATTATTGTAGAACAAAAAAACATCAACACAATCCCGAAGGGATGACATTATTATAGCCCCAAAACACAGCATCAACACACAATCCCGAAGGGATGGCATTATTGTAGAACACAAAAAAACATCCGATACAATCCCGAAGGGATGACATTATTATAGCCCCAAAACACAAACATCAACACAATCCCGAAGGGATGACATTATTATAGCCCCAAAACACAGCATCAACACAATCCCGAAGGGATGGCATTATTGTAGCCCCAAAACACAGCATCAACACAATCCCGAAGGGATGGCATTATTGTAGAACACAAAAACATCCATAATCGTCCAGGGATGACATTATTATAGCCTGGAAAACGCAAGCATCAACACACAATCCCGAAGGGATGACATTATTATAGCCCCAAAACTCAGCATCAACACACAATCCCGAAGGGATGACATTATTATAGCCCCAAAAACACAAACATCAACACACAATCCCGAAGGGATGACATTATTGTAGAACACAAAAAAACATCCGATACAATCCCGAAAGGATGACATTATTATTGCCCCAAAAACACAAACATCAACACACAATCCCAAAGGGATGACATTATTGTAGAACAAAAAAAACCGCCCGAAAGAATTCGGGCGGTATGGCAATAAACAATTATGATCATTCATTAAGAACTGCACGTGATGCAACCGTCCTGCATAGAGCAGGTAGGGCCATTCGTCTGCGTGGCTTCAATATCATCAATATCGTTGCCATCAGCATGTCCCTCTGCCTTGGGTATAACCGGTTCTATATCGTTGGTGGCCTGCTTCTCTACGGTAAACTGTACCGCCTGCGTAGCAGCCTGCGTTCTCAGGTAATACATACCTGTCTTCAGGCCCTTCTTCCAGGCATAGAAATGCATAGACGTCAGCTTTGAGGTCGTCGGGCTGTCCACAAACAGGTTCAGCGACTGCGACTGGCAGATATACGCGCCTCGGTCAGCGGCCATATCTATCAGGTTACGCTGCTTGATCTCCCAGACCGTCTTATACAGTTCCTTGATATCAGCAGGTATCTCCGGTATGTTCTGTACAGAACCGTTGGCCGCGATGATCTTGTTCTTCATGTTGTTGTTCCACAATCCAAGCTGAATAAGGTCCTTCAGCAGGTGCTTGTTTACAATGATGAACTCACCACTCAACACACGGCGTGTGTAGATGTTGGAAGTATATGGCTCAAAGCACTCATTGTTGCCCAGTATCTGCGATGTAGATGCGGTAGGCATTGGGGCCACCAGCAGGGAGTTGCGCACACCATGCTGCATCACTTCTTCACGCAGTCCGTTCCAGTCATAGCGGTCAGACGGATGTATATCCCACAGGTCGAACTGGAACTTGCCCTTCGACAATGGAGAACCCGCAAATGTCTCGTACGAACCGTATTGCTTCGCCAGATCCTTGCTCGCGGTCATAGCGGCAAAGTAGATGGTCTCAAAGATGTTCTTGTTCAGCAGCTTGGCCATATCGCTTTCAAACGGCAGGCGCATCATGATAAAGGTATCAGCCAGCCCCTGCACACCAAGGCCTATCGGGCGGTGGCGCATATTAGAGTTGCGGGCCTCTTCTACAGGATAGTAGTTCTGGTCTATGATCTTGTTCAGGTTCTTCGTTACATGTACCGTCACATCATACAGCTTCTGGAAATCGAACTTACCATTGTGCACAAAACGTGGCAAAGCGATGGAGGCCAGGTTACATACCGCTACTTCATCAGCGCTGGTGTACTCTATGATCTCGGTGCAAAGGTTGCTGCTCTTGATGGTGCCCAGGTTCTGCTGGTTGCTCTTCTTGTTAGCGGCATCTTTATAGAGCAGGTAAGGGTTACCTGTTTCTATCTGTGCATCCAGTATCGCGAACCAGAGTTCCTGCGCCTTGATCGTCTTCCTCGCCCTGCCTTCAGATTCGTATTGTGAATACAATTTTTCAAATTCCTCACCGAAACACTCATGCAGCCCCGGCGCCTCATGCGGACAGAACAGGCTCCATTCTCCACCCATCTCCACACGTTTCATGAACAGGTCCGGTATCCATAGAGCGTAGAACAGGTCACGCGCTCTTGCTTCTTCCTTTCCATGATTCTTTCTGAGATCCAGGAAATCGAATACATCAGCATGCCATGGCTCCAGGTAAATAGCAAATGCGCCCTTGCGCTTGCCTCCGCCCTGGTCCACATAGCGGGCAGTGTCATTGAATACGCGCAGCATGGGCACAAGACCGTTGCTCGTACCGTTCGTGCCACCGATATAGCTGCCCGTGGCACGTACATTATGCACAGACAGGCCGATACCACCTGCACTCTGCGATATCTTCGCTGTTTGCTTCAGGGTATCATAGATACCGTCTATGCTATCGTCTTTCATGGCCAGCAGGAAGCACGAAGACATCTGCGGCTTAGGCGTGGCCGCGTTGAACAAGGTAGGCGTAGCATGTGTGAACCAGCGCTCACTCATCAGGTTGTAGGTCTGTATGGCAGCCTCTACATCTTCTTTATGAATGCCTATGGCCACACGCATATACATATGCTGCGGGCGCTCCACCACCTTGCCGTCCACGCGCAGCAGGTAAGATTTCTCCAGGGTCTTGAATCCGAAGTAATCAAAACCGAAATCGCGGTCATAGATGATGGCGCTGTCCAGCAATTCCGCGTTGGCTTCAATGATGTTCATTACATCATCAGCTATCAGCGGTTGCCATCTGCCTGTTGCTATATCTGTACACTGGTGCAGTGTCCTCATTGTTTCTGAGAACGACTTCACCGTATTCTTATGCAGGTTGCTCACCGCTATTCTGCTCGCCAGCAGGGCATAGTCGGGATGGCGTGTGGTCAGCGAGGCCGCTGTCTCTGCAGCCAGGTTGTCCAGTTCAGTTGTGCTTACGCCGTCGTAGATACCTTCGATCACTTTTTTGGCAACGTCGATCACGTTCACCAACGGGCTTAAGCTATACGAAAGCTTTTCGATGCGCGCCGTTATCTTGTCAAACTTTACGCTCTCTTTTTTACCGTTTCTTTTAATAACGTACATAGTTATGATAATTTGAAGGTTAGTAGTATTTAGAAGTCTTCGTCCAGTGAAAAACTTTGTTCGCTCTTATTGGCCAGCACACCCGCTTTCTGGTAGTCCCCTACTCTCTTCTCAAAGAAGTTGGTCTTTCCCTGCAGCGATATCATCTCCATGAAATCGAACGGGTTGGTAGCATTGAATATCTTCGGATACCCGAGCTCTACAACCCATCTGTCGGCTACAAACTCAATGTATTGCTGCATCAGTTGGGCGTTCATACCTATCAGTGCCACCGGCAGCGCATCGGTGATGAACTCCTTCTCTATGGCCACTGCGTCAGTGATGACCTTATACACCTGCTCCTGGCTCAGCTTACTGTTGAGCATACTGTACAGCAGGCAGGCAAACTCACAATGCAAACCCTCATCACGGCTGATCAGCTCATTGCTGAAAGTGAGCCCGGGCATCAGGCCACGCTTCTTCAGCCAGAATATAGAACAGAAGCTTCCGCTGAAGAATATACCCTCAACCGCAGCAAAGGCCACAAGGCGCTCTGCAAAAGAGCCGTTCTCTATCCACCGCAGCGCCCACTCCGCTTTCTTCCTGATAGCGGGTACATTGTCAATGGCATGAAAAAGACGGTCCTTCTCGTTGGGGTCCTTGATGTATGTATCTATGAGTTGGGCATAGGTCTCAGAGTGGATGTTCTCCATCATTATCTGGAATCCGTAGAAACACCTTGCCTCAGGAAGCTGCACCTCGCGCATAAAATTCACGGCAAGGTTCTCATTCACAATGCCGTCACTTGCGGCAAAGAATGCCAGCACATGAGAGATAAAGTGGCGCTCGCCGTCGTTCATGCTGTTCCAGTCCTTGAAGTCGCTGCTCAGGTCTATTTCCTCAGCCGTCCAGAAACTGGCCTCATGACGCTTGTACATCTCCCACAACTTCGGGTAGTTGATGGGTAGTATCACGAACCTGTCTTTATTCTCCTTTAAAAGTATCTCCTCTTGCATACAGCAAAAATTATATATCTCACCTTTTGAACCTCAGAATACAGGGAAGAAAATTCAGGCAGGAGCGGCGACGGGCCTTCCATCCTGTGCTTTTCCTCCGAAAGCACTCAGTGAAGCAGTTACCGGGCAGGTCTTCTGGCTTTCCTGACCTTCAGATGCCTTCCCGTTCCGCCCATGCGAAACAGTGGCTTGATTATCTGAAGATTTTGAACGTTGGAGCGTCAGGATCACAGCTACGGGGATAGCACCGGATTTTAACCGGTTTCCCTTTTAATCGCGATAAGATGACCTTACGACGAACCCAATAATCATAACGAAATTAAGTAGCGGAAAAATGGAATGGCGAAAACAAAATACACAGCTTGTGGATAACCCCTGAAGGCCTTTTTCTACGCAGATATCCGCCATGACCACCCGCTTTTGATTTAACATTTTCTTCCATCTGATGGCACGGATTTATAACCTTAACAGGTGTACACTGCAATGAAAAACCCGGCATAATGTATTCTAAACCATTAAAAACTCATGTTTATGACCAAAGTACAGTTGTTCTATGATGATGACCTGATAGCCCTTGAATTGAAGATAAACGACTGGCTGTCACAACACAGGGACATCAGCATCCTGGAGTCCAATCTTAGCTCTTTAGGCAAACCCAGTCAGCGCGCGGGAATAGTCACTACAGAGAAATATGTATTCTATATCCTCTACAAGATCACTATCAATGAGGACGTAGTGATGAGGCATATTACCGAAGAGCAGATCATAACGCCGCCGGCTCCGCCCGAAGTGGATATCAGCACACTCGGCATAGTGATACAGGGATTGAGTTGATGACCTACTTCCTCCGGTGCTTCGTGCCCGTCGATTTATTACTGATGTATTTCGACAGAAGGTTCTTTGCCTTGCCTTCTACAGATAGCCTCAGCTTCTTCACAAGGTCGTCCTCAGGGCGTGCATAGAAGGTGGTCTTGTGTACATAGTCCTTTTCGGTCACAGGCTTTTCAGAAAAATAATAGTTGGAGATACAGGCCCGCACTCCGGGGTTCACCACCTTGTTTACAGAGTGTATCGACTCTGTATTGGTCTCCATGATCACAAGCCTGTTGAATTTCGCATGAACCTCCACGCGCTCCTTCATGTCCTTGTCCCACAGCTCCAGGTTGCCGCCATTGTGCTCCGGCCACCCCGGTGTGATGTAGAACAAAGCGTTCAGCACTCTGTACAATTCCCCCTCGCCATCGTGCGAATTATCAAGATGCGGCAACAGGAAATCTCCCTGCAGCATCATCGATATCCCCGACCCGTACAGCGACTCATCACCCAGCAGATCGCGCACTCCTGTTATCTCCGACACTGCCGCTATCACCTCCTTATCCTGGAAGGCCAGCAGTATATCGCCTACCAATGGCTGGTAATGATCTATGTCCACACCCACATGCTTATGCTCCTTGATCGTATTTCGCTCCATCAGCGATTCAGGATCGGGCAATGCTTTGTAACAAGCCTCTGCCCACTCTGCCGGCAGCACATCATCCAGGTAGAAATGCCGTACCGGGTGCGACTGCCTCCAGTAAGCGCCCAGTTCATCCTTATGTGCCTTTAGTTGCTTTACTATCTCTGCCGACAGATCCTTCCTGTTCATGATCGTGAGTTATGATTTATACCCCGCCAAGGTATTTAAAATTATTCAGCACCAGGTTGATATCCGTCAGGGGTGCGTAATGCTGTGCATAGGCCTTGTTGATGTGCGCCCTCACCTCCTTCGTAGGCTCATACCCTTCCAGTATGTTATATGGCTCTATAGCCCCTGCTCTTATCTTAGGTAAGTAGTGTACCGGCACACCCGTGGCATACCCCACCCACGACAGCTTCCCCGTCAGCACCCTCAGGCAGTTGCCCAGGAATGCCCCCGGCCTGCGCACCAGGAAGAATGTGAACGGGAACAGCACCAGGAACAACAGCGAACCCATGATATCTACCAGCCGCTTATTCCTCACCTGGGCAAAATTGGCCAGGTTGAAACGGCGGTCTATCGTATAGAGGTCGCCCGATGTGCTGCTCGAATTGCTGCCCACAAAGCTCTGGCTCCCCGGCAGGTGTATCTTGTATTCATAATCGCCGCCGCAGTACTGCATTTGTGCAAACACATCCGTGTACGTCAGCCCGTTGATGCAGAAGATCACCTCGTTCACACCAGTGGTATAGAGCACCTGCTTCATCTGCGGCATTGTCGCCAGCACTCCGTGATGCTCCTCCTTCGGGCTGATGCGCCCCGACAGCTCAGGAGCATAGTGCACCTGCTGCAGTATGCTCGCCGTCTTATGATACGCGTGTTCATCGGCCACGATCACTGCCTTACGCGGCAACTTGTCATAAGGAATGAACCGCAGTATGCCCAGCCGGTACAGCAGCTCGTGCAACCCCAGCAATACACCCGTGCCCGCAAAACCCGAGAAGATGATGATAGCGCGCGAATAGCGCAGCTCCGGCGGCAGCAGGCCGTAATACGCCAGTATCGCCACCGTTCCTATCGCCATACCCCGCACCACCTTCAGCGCCCGGTAGGGCTGGTCATACACCCCGTTGAAATAAAATGAGATCAGCCACAGCGCTATATACACCGGGAATGTGGCATATACCGCGCTCGGATGTATCGGCAATATGTTCTTCACCTCACCCACCCAGAAATCCTTGATGCCCCACAGCGTCACCAGCAGTATCAGCGCGTCGAACAACGGCATATGGAACACCTTCAACCCCCGCTTCACCGCCCCCAGTACCGCGCGCAGCACTATACCCACATTGATGAACAGCACAAACATCCGCGCGTCCTTCTTGCTGTAGTGCTTCTTCACAAATGTCACCAGTGCCTCGTTGAAGATGCGCACATACGACAGCGTCATCTTGCGCGTGCTCTCCCCCTTGTAATGGATCAGGTCCACCTCCGGGTAATAGATATTCTTATAGCCCGCCTTTATTATACGGTAAGAAAGGTCCACATCCTCGCAATACATGAAGTAGTCTTCATCAAATGGCCCGCCCGCCACCTCCATCGCCGTCTTGCGCACCAGCATACAGCATCCCGACAGTACATCTACTGCCGCCGTCTCCCGCTCACCTATATGCACCGCGTAATACTTATTGAAGTAGGCCGACCTGCTGAACAGCTTATTGATCCCCGTGGTCTTGAATATGGCCACCGAAAGCGACGGGAACGACTTTTTTGCGTCGGGCGCATACTGCCCCTTGCCGTCTATCAGTCTCGGGCCCAGCGCTCCCGCATCGGGATGCGCATCCATGTAGGCAAGTGTCTTTTGCAGAAAATGCTCCGGCATCACCGTGTCCGGGTTCAGGAACAGGATATACTCACCCCTCGCTATCGCCACACCCTGGTTATTGGCCTTAGAGAAACCCAGGTTCTCCCGGTTCTCTATCAGCACCACCTCCGGAAACTTCTCCCGCATCAGTGCGCAGCTATCATCCGATGAATTATTGTCAACTACTATTACCTCCGCGTCAATGCCTTCTGCAGCCCTTAGGACAGAATGCACACATACCTCCAGGAAGTACTTTACATTATAGTTTACAATAATAACTGATAGCTTCATGCGTACAAGGCATACAGTTGGCGAAGGTAATTAAAAGTCTTAGTCCATACTACCCCGCTCCCGCCCCACCTATAACGCAATCCCGTCACAATCAGTATATCCCGAAAAACTGGCGCGAGTTTGCGGCGTAAGCCCCCGAGCGTAGCAACTCGTGACGGCATAAGTTGGGGAGTTTCTGAACTCCCCGAAACAGCTATACGAATAGCCGTTCGATACTTAACAGACCCTTCTCTTTCGTATAGTAGTCAATGGCGCTGCTATACTTATACTGCTCCGGCGACCATACCAGCCCCGACCTCACCGGATTCTCATGTAGATAATTCAACCGCTGTATCAGTTTTTCTTCCGTATCCAGCGCCACAGGATGATACTCCTGCTGCCACACCTGGTTATACTCGTTGTGATTATTGTTCTCCCCGGCAAAGGCAAACATATTAAGCATCCATTTCTTCCTGCTCTCCTGCACATTTTTCTCAATAGCATCCACTATGGCTATTGAGGTATGCTTCTTCATATCTCTCATGATCGCGCCAAGTTTCTTATTGTCAGCTACACTCACGATCATATGAATGTGATTCGTCATGATGACCCACGCATGCAACCTTAACCCTTTGTTTTGCTGGCAAAACGAAATGCTGTCGCATACTATATCCTTGTAAACATCCCTCGTAAATACATCCATCCACGCCACTATCGTGGAGGTCACAAAATAAGGTATGGGGTCGTCGCTTGCTTTATATTTGGAAGACATTTTCGCAATTATTTACACCGAGTCCAGAGACTCGCCAACTTATACCGTCACGAGTTTCCACTCACACACCTACACCTCAAACTCGCGCCAGTGTCAATACTTTCTACTTACGACTATCGACTTACTTCACCAAATAATAAACATTCGTCACCCACTTATTACTATCCGGCTCCTCCCGCGGACCACTCACATACTCCTCTATCACCAGTTGCTTCGTCAGCCCGTGCGCCGTTATATACTGCGTTATAGCATTATGTACCTCCATCTCCCTGCCGTAGCCACCCTTCAGCACCCCCATCACCGACTTCGCCCCCTCCACCCTCACGAACACCCCGTTCTTTAGCGGCAGCAGCGTGTCCGATACCGGGAATGCCGCCACCATATCCGTGTTCATCTTCGCCGTGTCCCACGTATAGTAGATGCCCACCGCCGCGCCGCTCTTCTTACCGATCACCTCCTTATCCAGCGACACATAGCTATCCATGCAGAACTTAGAGATATCGCCCCAGCCCACCACCTGGCGGAAACCCTCAAACACATGCGCCGGGTAGTCCACCTCCTTCACCTCCACGCCATTTGTAGCCGGTGCCGCAGGCGCCGCCACACGGCCCTCCACATCCTCCTTCATATACCTCAGCCCCAGCTCAAAATCTCCGCCCAATACCTTGTCCTGGTCCATAAAGGCACACATCGCATTCCATGGAAAGGGCGTATGCATCGTTATGCTCATTACCGCCTTCGTCATGCCTGCCGTGTCTATAGCCTTTAGTGAGAGGTGCGCATCTGCCTCATACGGTTTGATCACGTGCATGTCAAACAGCATCTCCGTACCATTGATCGCCGTGCATTTCATTTCCCCCTCCCCTGTCTTGTCACTGCCCACCCAGTGGTAGCCGCTCCCCGGCTGACCATCTGTGCCGAAGTACGAGAACTTCATATTCCCCGAGTCCATCTTATACCACGGACTCCAGTGCACATGATTCCTGAAGCTCACCATCTGCTCAAATACCGCCTCCTTAGTCGCCTTTATCACTATGCTGCGGCTCACCGTAGCATCCGTAGGCTCTATAAATGCCAGCACCAGCACCGCCACTATAAATATCGCCAGCACCACCGACATGAAAATGATGAACTTCCTCATAACATTGATTTGGTGTAAAAATAGAAAACGCTATGTTATTTCGTACCTTCAAAAAAAATAACAAGACTATTCCACACCATGTACATCAAGAGTTTAGACATTATAAACATACGTAGTTATAAAAAGGACAAACTAAATTTTTCAAAGGGAATTAATCTGATACTTGGCCCTAATAATTCGGGGAAAAGCACAATTCTAAAATGTCTATTGACGTTACAGAAAACCTACTCGCTAAATAAGGACGACATTAGAAAAACTGAACGCGTGGGTCAATTCCGAGTTGTATTTTCGGAGATTGAACAACGCTACTTCAGTTTATTTGAAATAGGACCGTATGACAAAGACAACGAAAACCAGTTGTTTTATGAAATATACCCAGACAAACAGAACCTACTAATTTTCAATGAAAAAACACATTTATTTTCTATCGAGGACATAATCTCAATTAGGAATAACCCAAATGTTCCAGGTAACCGCACCCTGAATACTTTTAAAGAATTCGCAGCAAGAGAGGATGAAGATAATTTTATCTATCCTTTTTTATCTCAACGAAAAACTCAGCATTATTCCGGGCAAGGAGGTAGAGATGCTGCATTTAGCGTAGCTGACGATTTACGAAACCTACCATCTCGCATTCAGAATCTCTCAAACGGGAGTCATCCTTTTCATAAAGACTTTACAAGGCTCTGCGATGAGATACTGGGATTTCAAATTGCAAAAGTTCCGGGCAACAGTTCCAACAATGACGACAAAGTAGGTGTATTCGCAACTGCCTCGCAAACTATATATCTGGAATCAATGGGCGAAGGTGTTGCCAACATACTTGGTCTACTATCCATTCTTCTCACCGAGGACAATAAGCTCTTTTTAATTGAAGAAATTGAAAATGATATTCACCCTGAGGCATTAAAGAAGCTACTTAATTTAATAATTGAAAAGTCCAAAACAAATCAATTCATCATTTCAACACACTCAAATATTGTTTTAAAATACTTAGCTACAGCTGAAAATTCGAAGATATTTTATGCAGACTGGACGTTAGAAACCAACCAAAACAACAGAACAAATCTCCCAAAAACAACGATTACAGAAGTAGAGAATACTTCTACCGAACGGCTAAAAATTCTTGAAAAATTAGGTTATGATCTTTTTGATTTCGACCTCTATAAGTCTTATGTTATTTTTGAAGAATCGTCGGCAGAAGAATTGGTACGAGATTTTATTATTCCTCAATTAGTTCCTGAGCTAAGAAACAAAATCAAAACAATATCAGCAGGAGGCGTATCTAATATCTCGCCAAGATTCGACGATTTTTTACGACTGTTCGTTTTCATTCACACCGCACCTATTTACAACCACAAAGCATGGGTGATAGCGGATGGAGATCCACCAGGAAAAGAAGTGATTGAAAACTTGCAGAAAAAATTTGGGTCATGGCCTAAAGAACACTTCATAAACCTGTCAAAAAATAATATTGAAGAATACTATCCAGAAAGATTTTCAAATGACGTGGAAGAAATCAAACAAACGAAAGATAGAAACGAAAAACGTGCACTTAAAGCTCAATTAACGAAGAAAGTCATTTCTTGGGTGAAACAAAATCCAAATGAAGCCAAGCAAGAGATAGAGAATTCAGCAAAAGAACTTGTTGATATTTGTAAAAACATTCTCTTCCAGATTGATTGAATTTATTTGAAAATCCAAATACTTCTTCTATTTTCTTACTTTCTTCATAGCGATACTATCTGCTATACTTTTATTGGCGATATTAATGCTATCATTTTCCTTTATATTCCTTTCAATCCTATTTCGTCCTTCCGACATAAGGGGCATTGTCTTATCTTTCATCTCGATAACATGGTACATTAATTGGCTAAAGGCATTCTGTCCCAACAGTGACGTGTCTACTTTTGCCCCCATTATCATATTATCTATGTACAACATTTTATATCGCATAAGCTCGGTTGCACATTTCCCATAATCACTTGCAATATTGTGCATTGGTAACAGGTCATCAAGGTCCTCTAACTGACTAAATATATCGATAATACCCTTTACAATTCTTAATCGCTCGTCGACTGATTGAGTCTTTACAATAGCCTTATGCTGTTTTTGGAGTTCATATAGGAAAGTGTATTGTTCTAGTTCTGTAAATAATAATGTAACCTGATTGTAACGGCTAAACTTTTTCCGTAACATTTCTATCTTCTGCATATTGCTCATTTCAATATTCAGATTTATTGCGTCAATTTGAACTGATAGCAAAACAGAATCTTGTTTCAGTAGTCTAGATAGTTGACCTCTATCTGGCGATCCTTGCATATAGTATATACCTATGCTTCCAAAAATAATGGCGATTACAATAGATGCTATCGACACCCACAAACTTCGATACGCCATTTTATAACTATTTCTCTCGAGAACAGTTGCTTCGCGATTACCCAGCGCGTCAATAATTGGCTTAAGCGTGTTTTTAAATACTTTATACTTCATGATACTCAATGTCGAACTTCAACGACATATATATATTCTCTATACTGTGCCAATTTTTTTTTGGAAGTTTTAATCCTTTCCAGTCTCATATGACGGAGACTGCAGAACTAAACATTTGATGATCTTTCCATTAAAAATAAATTCATTTTCTGTTTCAACTATATATCGGCAGAAAATAAAAAGACATATTTTCTGGCGGCAATTTACAAACCAATAACTTCTTAGTTGAGCTTGTTGTTAGTGAGTCATATAGATGTTCTTTCAACGTTTACAAGGCATCTATATCCTGGACAAAATAAAATTACGTACATAATCTGCTATCGCTTCAGTGCGATGCTCCAGATACAATTTGGCATCTTTAGGTTCATACCTATGCCAAATCGAATCAGGATTGCTTTCGTCCAGCAAGAACTCTTTAATATGATATTTCTTTTCTCTCAAAAAACGAATTGTTCGTTGATACTCAGCACCACTCTTCTGTTCAGCCATAAATAAAAAATCTGGCAGCCACTCCAATTCGCTGAATGTCTCCTTCAATGAAACATTTCGTTCAGTTCTTGATGACGGTAAGAAATATGATACAATCTTAACACCTGAATAATTGCTCTTAAACGGTGTTATTCCAAATCTCCAACCTTGTTTGAACGTTGAAACCTCCTTGTAGTCGTATGTATTGCAGAAGTGCCTTAGTGTTGTTGTCTTTCCTGAATTTGGTTTTCCAACAATAATAATAGCGAGATGCTTTAGCATATAATGTGTGTTTCGACGATCAAAAAATCAATTTTATTCAAGCTATATTTGATTTACAATCCTAAGTTATGGTTGGGGATTTGCAATTTCGTTCTTGCCTTATTTTACTATGGGAATGGATTATTTTCATTACCATCCAAAAAATAAAAACGATTCTCTTTCCATCTTGGAAGTATCAAGTTAGTTTCTATCGATATGGCAACCGCCTGCACATCAGAAAACTTCGACTTCTGTACTTCATAAAAAACCTCCAGTCCGGTAATGTGACTTATTACTTGATTCAAGTTGTCATCATTTCTTCCAAGTTGACCAAAAATTCTTTTTTCTTCTGCTAATAGTGTAAATAAACTAAAGGTTGAATATTCAACGTACAAAAAATCTTCAGTTGCATTCTTAGAAGAATTTAAACTTAATGCGATTCTTCTTACATCGTCTTCTTTATAGTTCTTTGAAAGAGATACTGAGTCTGGATTTTTATCTGTCAACTCAAATAGTTTGACTAAAATTCGTGAAAATCGATAGCCAATTTCTATGTCAAGTTTTGAAACCGTTTCGTTAAGCTTTTTATTTTCTTGCTGCTTAGTCTTATATTCATCATACTTCTTGACACCAGCAGTAATAAATACTGCTGATAAAAGCCAGAGGGTAAAAGAAGAATTCAAAAAGGAAAATACTTTATCGAAAAAAGATTTTTTCTTTTCCGGATCGAGTTGAGTTTTCACTTCTGCTCTGTACGATTCTTCAAGTCTGATTTTTTCTTTATCAAGTTCTGACAACATAATTGACTTTTCTGTTTTGTTGCTTTTATTGTTACCCAAAATCTTTAGAATTCCTTTTACTCAAAGTTTACTGTTTTTCTCAAAAAAAAACACCGTTAAAAAACGGTATTTTACTAATGGCTTGTTATTACCCCCCTCGTTGGGCGTAGTCTCCCGACTACGTCCTGGCGGCTGCCAATCTCCCGATTGGCGAAAAATACCATAAGTAGCCTTTCAAAAAATCCTCCCAAACCCGCCCCCACAGCGCACCCCAAAAAAGATATCCACAAATTTCGCTTCAGTGAACTTCTTGAGCATTTCTCACCCGAACTTTGCACCACCCACTACCATTAACTACCACCACCCTCCGTATCCGATACCTGAAACAAACCGGTATCCGGAATCAAGCATCCAGTATCCACCATCCAGTATCAAGCATCCACCATCCAGTATCCAGCATCAAGAATCCAGCATCAAGCATCACTTCAATCTAAAACTTCTTTATCATGACCAACGAACAAAAAGCAAAAGCAAAACACCTTTACTTCCAGACAGACATGAGCCGCACCCAGATCGCAGACCGCGTAGGCGTGCCCCGCCGCACACTCTACTACTGGATCAAGACCCAGAATTGGGACAAGCTCAAGACCAGCGCAGAGCACATGCCCGCCCTCCTTGCGGAGAAGTGTTACCACATGATGGGCAAGCTCTCAGACAGCATCCTCTCCGAAGACCGCAATGGCGAGCCCATCACATACCGCGAGGCCAATACCATTCACAAGCTCACCATCACCATCAACAAACTGAAGAACCGCGCCACCCTCAATGAGAACATGGAAATGTTCGGATACTTCATGGATTCCATGTTCGGCCAGGACCCCGAACTCGCCGAAAGAATATCGCCCTTCGTGGACACCTTCATAGAGACCCACGCCGGGCTCAGCGCCACCGACTTTACCCCCCGCAACAAAAAGACCTTCACCCCCGAGCAGGAAGCCCTCGAGCAGCAGCTCGATCTTGAAGATGAGGAAGCATTCGCCCATGGCTACACCCCGCCCGCCACTGCCGCCACAGATACACCCGTCGAGCAGCCCGCCCCCTTCATCCCCGATATCACCTACCCCGGCACCCGTGCTCAGCGCCGCCAGTCACCACCCACCTACAAAGAAATGATCGCCGAGCTCGAGCGCCAGAACGACAACGTCCGCTACCTCTTTTCCGTCAATCCCTGGCACAAATACCTCCGTGCCGCCTGACAAAAAGTGAGCAACTTCTGAGCAACATCCAAACACCCAACACCCTAAAAATCAACCCATTACCAAAATCAAAAAACAATTGCTCAAATACCCCATTTTGTCATTCTGAGCCGCACCGAACTAATTTGTCATTCTGAGCCCTGCGAAGAACCTCGTAACAATGATGGAAAGTGACAACGATGGAAAATTCCCCCTTGCGCCCAGCCTCCGCGCCGAGCCGAAGGGGGTTAGGGGGATGTCCTACATAACAACGATGGAAAGTGACAACGATGGCATTCCCCCTTGCGCCAAGCCTCCGCCTTTATTGTCGTGGTGAGCCGCGCCGAACTAATTTGTCATTCTGAGCCGTGCGAAGAACCTCGTAACAACGATGGAAAGTGACAACGATGGCATTCCCCCTTGCGCCAGGCATCCGCGCCCAGCCGAAGGGGGTTAGGGGGATGTCCTGCAAAACAATGATGGCATTCCCCGCCGAAGGCGCCCGGGAGATGCCCCCTAAAAAACAAAGTGGGCGGCGCTAACCTACCCACTTTATTAACGGTCATTAAAGTTTCTTTAATAATAATATTAAAGACTGATAACTACATCTGTCATTTAACAGATAGGATTGAGAGGGTCTAAAGGCGCAAAGGGGTCTATAGTAGATTTGGGTCTTTAGGAAATTCTTTCGGGTTATTTGGTGATGTAAAAGTACAACGCCCCTGTACCCCGCGCACGAGCAGAAATACCTCTTTTCAGAAAAGAGTACAAATACCTAGTGCTGTCGGGGGGCTAAATAGTCGAAAGTAGAAAGTAAAAAGTCGAAGTTGTGACCTGAAAACCTTGCCAATTAACCCTTTTAACCAATTACCTATTAAACAACTTAACAGATTAACAATAACTTATTAATAAATTCATTAATTTTGCGCCCTATGAAAAATTTACGTGAGATATCTCTGCCGGAACTTGAGGCGATGATGGCAGAGCTGGGTGAACCTAAGTTCAGGGCAAAACAGGTGCATGAGTGGGTTTGGCACAAGTTTGCTGCCGATATCAACGACATGACCAACCTATCCAAGGCACTCAGGCAGAAGCTTTCCGAAAAGTACTTTATACCCAAGGTGCGTATGCACCACAGCCAGTACAGCAGCGATGGCACCATCAAGAACCGCCTGCAGCTCCACGACGGCTTCTATGTGGAAAGTGTACTCATACCCACCGAAAAGCGCATGACCGCCTGCGTATCCTCACAAGTAGGCTGCTCCCTTTCGTGCAAGTTCTGCGCTACCGGCTACATGGCCCGCAAACGCAACCTCGACTTTGACGAGATAGTGGACGAAGTGACCCTGCTGAACGAACTGGCCAACAAGCATTATAATAAGAACCTGTCCAACATCGTATTCATGGGCATGGGAGAGCCCCTGCTCAACTATAAGAATATGATGAAGGCCATTGAGCGCATCACCTCCCCCGATGGGCTGGGTATGAGCCCACGCCGCATCACCGTTTCCACTGCCGGTGTGGCTAAGATGATCAGGCAACTCGGCGACGACCAGGTGCGGTTTAAGCTGGCACTCTCATTGCACGCGCCCACAGATGCCAAGCGAAACGAGATCATGCCCATCAACGAGACCAACAACCTCGCTGTGCTCATAGACGCCCTCAACTACTTTTATAAGGCCACCGGCAACGAGATCAATTTTGAATACATCCTGTTCAAATATTTCAACGACAGTATAGAAGATGCCGAGGATCTCATAAAGATATACCGCAAAGTACCCGCCGATCTTATCAATATCATAGAATACAACCCCATAGACGCGGCGCAGTTCGAGAAACCGGAAGAAGAGAAGGTGGACGCCTTTATGAAATATCTCACCGAGAAGCGTGTGAATGTTCGCCTGCGCCGTAGCCGTGGCAAAGACATTGATGCCGCCTGCGGCCAGCTCGCAAATGTGGATCACGGTAGCGAAGTAAAGTAAACATCAGCTAATCATCACATCAGCTAATCGTAAACACCATGAAGATAAAGATGTACCAGGTAGATGCCTTCACCGACAAGCTGTTCGGCGGCAACCCCGCAGCCGTATGCATCCTCGATAGCTGGCTCAGCGATAGCCTGATGCAGTCCATAGCAGCGGAGAACAATCTCGCAGAGACAGCATACATAGTCAGGAACAGCGCCGGTTACGATATACGCTGGTTCACCCCGGCTGTAGAGGTCGATCTTTGCGGCCACGCTACACTGGCATCTGCTCATGTGGTGTTCAGTTATCTCGGCCATACCGGCAACGATGTCGTCTTCACATCTCACCGCAGCGGGGCGCTGTCGGTAACCCGCACAGGTGCCCTCCTCACCCTCAACTTCCCCACTGATATATATAGCAAATGTGATACCCCTGCCGCACTGGCAAACGGCCTGGGCAAAGCACCCATAGAAACCTGGCGCGGCAAGACAGACTATATGGCCGTATATGCCACCGAGCAGGATATACTGAATATGCATCCCGACTACACCACCCTCCACCAACTCGATGGCCGTGGCGTGATCGTCACAGCCCCAGGAAGCGATGTGGATTTTGTATCGCGGTTCTTTGCTCCGCAGAGCGGTATAGATGAAGATCCGGTGACGGGTTCGGCACATACCACCCTCACCCCCTACTGGTCTGAAGTGCTTGGAAAGAACACCCTATCGGCCATACAGGTATCAGCACGCCGTGGCTACCTGCAATGTGAATACCTTGGCGCGCGTGTAGCCATCAGCGGCCATGCTGCTACCTACATGACTGCCGAGATAGATGTATAAAAAAAGTTCGGCCCACAATACTGTGAGCCGAAACTGTAATAACTTATTACTAACTCTACTGATCCACGACTACATGGAATACAGTATTTACCTCAGCAGACTTCACATGTAGCAGGTAAGTGCCTCTTGCCAGTGTGTTCTTCATAGCCACCTGCTCGTTGATGATGCCATGCATGGCCACTATTCTGTTACTATATACTACCTGGCCCAGCATATTGGTCAGCTCCAGTGTCACTTCTGAATTGTCTGTGACACCCAGGTCTCCGGTAATGTTGAAGACACCATCATTGGGGTTAGGCACCACAGTTACAGATGCGGCTATGCCCTCCAGCTTCGGTACCAGCACATGACAGTTGTTGACGGTAATGTTAGCAGATGTACTGTCTGTACCACATACAGAGGTGAGTTTATACCATATCTCTGCTGTGCCCGGCGACAAGCCCTTCACCACACCTGTTGTAGCAACTACAGATATCAGTGTACTTTGAGATGACCACACACCCCCACCCGATACATCAGACAGCCTTACTGTTGAGTCGATACATACGGAGCCGGCGCCGGTGATAGTACCGGCATCCGGTAGCGGATCAACGGTCATATTGCCGGCGATACTACAGCCTGTTGGCAGCATATAGGTCATTGTCACCACGCCTGTACTCAGTCCCGTCACAAGGCCCGTTGATGGGTCAACAGTAGCAACTGTAGTGTTTCCAGAACTCCAGGTACCTCCTGCAGATGCATCACTGATAGTAGCAGTAGCATTGAGGCACACACTCACCGGTCCTGATATGGCCAGCGGCAGCGGGTTTACCGTAAACGACTTAGACGCCGAGCATCCTGTTGACAATGTATAAATTATAACAGTAGTTCCTGCACTACTTCCTGTCACAGTACCGGATGAGGTGATCGTCAGCACAGACGTGCCCGGTGTGCTCCATGTGCCCGAAGGCGTAGCATCACTCATTGATACTGAGAGGCCGGTACATACGCTGCCGGCACCTGATATCCCGGCAGGTACCGGGTTCACCGTAACGGTTACAGTTGCCTTACAACCAGTAGATAGTGTGTACATCACTGATGGTGTACCGGCGGCCACACCCGCCACAATACCTGTAGTACCTACTGTGGCCAGCGAGGTATTGCTGCTGCTCCAAGTACCTCCGGCTGTGGCATCGCTAAGCGCGGTAGTAAGTCCTGCGCATACCTTGGCTGTGCCCGTTATAGCAGAAGGCACAGGATTGATAGTGACCGTGGCGCTACCTATCATATTGCTGGCACAAGTAGTTGAAGGATTGGTAGCAGTGACAGTATAAGTAGCTGCGGCTGTAAATAAGCCGAAGTCAACTGAAGAACCGCCACCGGTCTTTGTTCCTTTAAGCGTTGGTCCGTCATATATCCCGTAGCTGATACCTAAAGTAGACCCGCTGAGTGTGATGTGCACACCGGTATCTCCCGCGCAATATGGCCCGCCACCCGTCACTGTATAGATGAGTGGTGCTGCATTTACAGTAATGGTCTTTGATGCCGCACAACCCGTTGTCAGGGTATAAGATATTGTTGTAGTACCTGCTAACACACCACTCACTAAGCCGGACGTATTAACTGTAGCTAACGTGGTATTGCCACTGCTCCACACGCCTCCGGATGTAATATTGCTCAATGCTGCTGTGCCATTATCACATACCGATGATGAGCCTGTGATCACTGCCGGTAGCGGATTGATTATTACAACACTTGTTGCATTAGCAGTTCCACACGTATTAGTCACTGCATAACTTATCGTAGCGGTACCAGCCGAGAACCCGGTAACCGTACCACCAATAACTCTTGCCACCGTAGTGTTACTGCTGCTCCATACACCGCCGCTAACCCCTGTTGTCAATGTAGTTGAAAGCCCGACACAGGCAGATGCTGTCCCCGTCATAGTGCCGGCAACAGGCAGGGGATTAACGGTGATCGATTTTGTTGTGGTAGCGGTGCCACATGAGTTGGTCACTGCATAGCTGATGGTCACAGTACCTGCCACAACACCCGTTACTGAACCGCCCGACACGGTAGCAACAGATGTGTTATCGCTGCTCCACACACCGCCGACAGTAATGTCTGTAAGTGTAATGGACGAAGATTCACAAACTGATGATAAACCGGTAATAGTTCCCGATGTGGGAAGTGGATTCACTGTAACCGTAGCCGTAGCAACTGCAGTACCGCAGGAATTGGTGACTGAATAACTAATGGTAGACGTACCTGTCGCAACCCCGGTAACCACACCTCCGGAGACAGTAGCCTTTGTCGTGTTGCTGCTGCTCCACACTCCACCGGAAACTGCATCGGTCAGTGAAACTGTTGAGGTTACACATACAGCAGAGACCCCAGTGATAGTCCCCGCCGAAGCAGAAGACACAACAGTTACCGTTTTTGTAGCCGCAGTTGGGCCGCAGCCATTTGTTACAGTATAGCTTATAATTGCTGTACCAGGTGCAACACCGGATACGCTTGTGCCGGATATAGTAGCCACTGCGGTATTATCACTACTCCATACACCACCCAAAGTAGCATCCGTCATCGAGATAGAAGACCCTGTGCACACACCGGATAAGCCGGAAATGGCTCCTACCGTCGGCAGCGGGTTTACAGTGACCACCTTTATGGCATTTGCCGTACCACAACTGTTCGTTACAGAATAGCTTATCGTGGATGTACCGCCATTCACGCCCGTAACCGCACCTCCGGATACCGTTGCATTTGTATTGCTGCTGCTCCATACCCCGCCCGAAGCAGCATCGGTAAGTGCGGTTGTCGCACCGGCACAGACAGTTGCCGTACCGGTGATACTACCTGCAACAGGTAAAGGATTGACTGTAATTGTAAATGTCGCGGTAGCACTGCCACACGAGTTCGTAACCGTATAGCTGATAGTGGAGGTTCCGGCATTGACACCTGTCACCATCCCTATTGAATTAACTGTTGCAATTGATGTAGTACTACTGGACCAGGCGCCGCCCGATGCCGCATCTGTAAGCGCAGTGGCGGACCCTTTACAAACCGTCAGAGAACCTGTAATGGTGCCAGCAGCGGGCAATGGATTCACTGTTACCGCTTTTGTTACAGTAGTAGTACCACATGAACCTGTAACACTATAGCTGATGGTATCTACCCCGGCTACTACACCTGTAACGATACCGGCAGAAACAGTTGCCGCAGTATTGCTCGCTCCCCATACCCCCGATGAAGTAGCATCTGATAATGTAATGACAGATGATACACAAACACTTGACAAGCCGGTAATGGGGCTTACCGGTGTACCGGACGGAAGTACCGTCATAGTATACAAAGCGGAATTGCTGCCGCAAACATTGCTAACGGTATAACTGATGGTTGTAGTGCCCGTGGCTACCCCTGAGACCGTGCCCCCGGACACTGTAGCAATGGAAGTATTCGCGCTCTTCCATACACCGGAAGGCGTAGCATCTGATAACGAAACGGTAGACCCTATACATACCGATGCAGGACCGGATATAGAACCGGCCGTTGGTGTTGTGGTAATAGTAACAGTCGTTGAAGCTGATATTGCCCCGCAGGAATTTGTGACCGTGTAACTTATGGTAGTGGTACCAATGGAGACCCCGCTAACGATACCGCCACCCGAAATCGTGGCAACTGTAGTAGTGGAACTTTTCCATGCCCCCCCACCTGTCGCATCGGACAAGGTAAGTGTGCCGCTGACACAACCGGTAGCAGAACCGGAGATCGGGCTAACTGTCGGCAACGGATTCACAGTCACAGCCTTGGTCACCGTTGTTGTACCACAAGAATTGGTCACCGCATAACTTATTGTGACAGTTCCGGCTGCAACACCGGTAACCACCCCTGCAGCTACTGAAGCATTTGTGTTGCTGCTACTCCATACCCCGGAAGATGTAGCATCTGAAAGAGTGATATTCGCCGCGACACACACAGAAGACAAACCTGTAATAACCGCAACTGCGGGCAATGGATTCACCGTAACCACCTGTGTTGCTGTTGCGGTACCACAGCTATTAGTTACAGCATAACTTATCGTTGCGGTACCTCCCGCTACCCCGGATACTGTACCGGATGACACCGTAGCCACCGATGTATTACCACTGCTCCACACGCCACCTGTGGTTGCATCCGTAAGGCTTGTTGTCGCTGCCTGGCATAACACAGGTGTTCCTGTTATTGGCCCGGAGAAAGGAGCCGGATTTACCGTAACCACTTTTGTCGCAGCTTGTGTTCCACAAGAGTTTGTAACTGTGTAACTGATAATAGCAGTACCGGGAGAAACACCGGAAACAACACCTCCGGTGCCCACAGTTGCAATTGTTGTTGCTGCGCTGCTCCAAACACCACCGGCAGCACCATCTGTGAGCGAAGTTGTTGCCGACGGACATACTGTCGCAGTTCCGGTTATAGTTCCGGAAACCGGTAATGGTAATACGGTCACCGTCTTCGTCACCGTATTAAAATTAACGGAGTAAACAATAGTTGCAGTGCCTGCCGAAACACCTGTTACTACTCCGCCTGTGCCCACTGTAGCTACCGCAGTAGTCATGCTGCTCCAGGTTCCGCCTGTGGTAGCATTGGTAAGCGCGGTTGTATTAGTGGCACATACAGTTGCTGTACCGGTGATGGCAGGTAATACCACAGCATTCATCTTACGCATACGGGCATTCTCGTAGTCACATATATATGCATTACCACTCGCATCAAGTATCATGGATAACGGCAAGCCTAATGTAGCAGCTGTAGCCGGACCACCATCACCACTAAAACCCTGCACACCTGTTCCTGCAATAGTATATATGTTTCCGAAGGCGTTCACCCTGCGACAGGCATTGTTCAACGCGTCTGCTATATATATATTACCGTTCGCGTCTACCGCCACTCCACCCGGAGCCTGCAATTGCGCCGCGGTTGCCGCACTTCCGTCACCACCATAAGCGGGAGTGCCATCGCCGGCAATAGTGGTAATTATACCCGAAGTATTTACTTTTCTGATCCTGTTGTTATCGGCGTCTGCGATATACATATTTCCGGTAGCATCAAAGGCTATATCCTGTGGGGTCTGAATATCGGCAGACACAGCAGCCCCGCCATCTCCACCGAAAGCGCCGCTCCCTGTACCAACTACGGTGGTAATTGTACCTGATGTGCTTATTTTTCTGACCCTGTTGTTGTATTCGTCTGCCACATACAAGTTTCCGCTTGCATCGAATGCGATACCTCCCGGTGTGTCGAACTCTGCGGCCGTAGCCGGGCCGCCATCTCCGGCAAACCCCTGCGTACCATCACCGGCGAACGTACTGATAACACCGGAAGTAGTAACCTTACGGATCACATAGTTATACTGATCGCAGATGTACATATTCCCACTTCCGTCAAAGGCAATACCTGAAGGACTGTATAACGATGCTGCTGTAGCAGCGCCGCCATCTCCGTAATATCCCGCAACATAATTACCGGCCACCGTGGTGACCGTGCCAGTACTGCTAACCTTGCACACCCTGTTGTTATCCGCGTCGCAGATATACATATTGCCACTACCATCCACATACGTCCTTGTCGGGTTGAACGAAACGGTTGTTGATGATACCCCGTTAGTAAGCCCGCCTGCAAAAGTGCTGATGGTGCCTGAAGCTACTTTACGCACCCTTTGATTGAAGTAATCAGCGATGTACACATTACCACTTCCATCCACAGCGACACCGGAAGGATAGTTTGTGAACGCGGCAGTCGCCGCACCGCCATCTCCTTTATAACCGGGTGTAGCACTTCCGGCAAAAGTGGACATAGTACCACCGGAGCTTACCTTGCGGATACAGGAGTTGCCGTAATCAGCAATGTAAAGATTACCACTACCATCCATTTTAATACTTGTGGGCCCATAAAGCGTTGCGGCGGTTGCAGCAGAACCATCCCCGGTATAACCCGGTGAAAGGCCGGACCCGGCATACGTACTGATAATATTTGAAGCGTTTACCTTCCGTATACAGGAATTATTGTAATCTGCTATGTACACATTTGTTCCGTCGACAGCTACTCCATAAGGCAGATCGAGCTCCGCGGCTGTAGCCTGACCGCCGTCGCCCGAGAAACCATTTGTTGCTTTACCTGCAAAAGTGGAGATCACGTTTGACGTATTGACCTTACGTATACGGTTATTATTCTGGTCTGCGATATACACGTTGCCGGAAGCATCTATAGCAACACCCGACGGTCCATCCATCTTTGCCGCAGTTGCCTGTCCTCCATCTCCTGAGAAGCCGGTGACACCGCTGCCTGCAAAGGTGCTGATCACACCTGAGGTGTTCACCTTGCGCACAACATCGTTGTACTGATCGGCGATGTAGATGTTGCCGGAGCCATCTACCGCGACAGCAAACGGATAGCTCAGTTCGGCCGCAGTAGCAGCACCACCATCGCCTGTATAGCCTGAAGTTCCTTTACCAGCCACTGTTGTGATCACACCTGATGTGTTTACTTTTCTGACCACGTGGTTGTACTGATCTACAACATAGATATTACCGGACGCATCAGCAGCAACACCTGAAGGATATAGCAACTGAGCTACCGTAGCGGAACTACCAAAGCCGCTATAACTGAAAAAACCATTGCCTGCAACTGTGGTGATGGTCTGAGCGCGAGCCATACCTACAAGCAATGACGAAACGATAAATAATGAGTAAAATAATTTTTTCATGCGGCGTAGTTATTAGAACATACAAGATAACATTTTTAAATCACATACGTGAGCTTTCAGGTATATTTTACCATCAATACCTCACAAAACCCGCGATGGGCCTACACAGGAAGCAAGTTAATAATATGTAAAGATGTACTCTTTTACATTTTCCGGGCGAGGATCCCTGAGATCGTTGCTGAACTTCGTCTCCTTAATGACATTATCGTACCTATCGTATATGTATTCATTAAGCTGCTGTTTCACCAGCACCCCTCCTCTGTCAAATACCTGCTCTGAAACAACCTTTTCCATAGCATCTTTCTTCGTTTTATATATCCAGCCACGCTTTGTGTCCGGTGAGCCATCTGACAAATAAAAATACTCATGAGCTATGGTCTCACTGCCCGCATACTCATATTCTTTCTTTGAGACCATCGCTTCTCTCGCATCGTAAACACCCTCTTCAAACAACCGGTTGTTCCGATAGGTAAAGATGATCTTCTCAAACGGACTGCCGCTGCTATATCTCAGCTCTGCCACTTTCATACTCTTTTTATTGTACACATAAAGTGTGGTATCTGGCCCCCTGTCATTATCAGAACTGCGATATACGCTGCTTATCAGATTATCGTATTTGTCGTAGTCAAAGTACTCATACGATGTGGAGTGTGACATGGCCCGCTCCCTGTAAATAAGATTGCCCCCGGCATCATATCTTTCCGTTTGCGCATTTATTGTTTTACCATTCTTATCTACTATCTTCTCAAATATTTCATTCCTGTTATAATCTACTTTGTGTATTGATGTCACTTTATTTTCATCATTGCCTCCTTCGTCTCTGCCACCGATCAGTGATCCGTATTGGTCGTAAGCGGGGTATCCAATTCCGTCCACCTCACCTTTCATATTGTACATCACTGTTCTGACCACATAGCCATTCCTATCAAACGAGTCTTTGTACATCAATGCATGCCCATGCGGGTTTACTTCACTCTTCAGGCTACCTAAGTACACTTTGAATGTACAAGTTCTCACCTTGCCCCTGAAACCATAATCGGACGTACCCGAGTAATGATCTGACAACCTGAGCCTTTGCGGTTCCGGCTTAATGCCCCGGTCAGAACGGGCATGAAGAAGAGGCATGAAGCAAAACAGGAAGAGACCCGAACAGGTAAGTTGAGCAAACCTTTTCATATACAAATTATTCAGCGTGAATAACAAACATAATCAAATCCCGCTATAAAACGAAAAGGGCTGCCTCAAAGAGACAGCCCCATCTTTCCGACCACTATAACCCCTAGTTCATTTTTACCACTTTCATTTTCTTCACCATGTTACCTTGTCTTACTTCCATCAGGTACATGCCGTTGTTCAGTTCATGGCCTACGGTGATGTCTGCATCAACCGGCTGGTCTTTCTTCACTTCCACAACCCTGCCTGTAAGGTCGTACAATACTACATCGGCAAGAGTGGCTGTAACACCCGATATCTTTACACTAATAGCGTCAACAAACGGATTAGGATAAGCATTTACGATCATCTCACCACCTACAAGCACCATGCCGTTAGCATCGCCTGCTATGCCTTTAGCACCGCTGCAACCTGATCCGCAAGCGCCAAGCTTATCGTTGTGATTGTGGCAAAGATGCTTAGCAATAGCATTTACGCTGATAGACTTAGTATCATACCTTGTGCTGCCACAACCTGATCTATGGCAAACCAATACCTTATTGGAATGCTTATGATCAACTGCATCTATCACGCACATAGTAACTGTAGCTTTAACAGAAGTACCATTTGCAGTAGCTGTGCAGGTGTATGTATAACGACCCGTGGCAGTTGGCTTGAATACCGGGTTCTTGATGCTGGTACTGCTCAGGTAAGTAGAAGGCGACCATGAATATGTAAAGCTGGAAGCTCCCGTTGTTTTAGCTGTAAGCGTGGCACTCTGAGGGCCATATCCGAAGTAAATATTGTGCGGGTCGCCGCCTGTAAATACATTGCTTGACGGCGTAATGCAGATGGCATTTGTCAATGTTACTGCAGAACCTGAAACATAGTAGCTGCCGGTGTCTTTACACCCCTTCGCGTCAGTTACTACAACTGAGTAAGTACCTGATGATAGGTTTGACAGGTTGGCATTGGTTGAGCCATTGCTCCACTTATAGGTATAAGAGGGCGTACCGCCGGTAACCGAGGTAGTGATGGCACCATAAGCAGCCGAAGCTTCAACAGACGGTACAGGATATACCTCAACAGTTTTTGTAGTTGTACCACCGCAGGTTTTGTAAGAAACGGTAACATTACCGGCATAGTGGCCTGTGAGGACGCCAGCAGCAGAGATATCAGCAGTGTCCACGTCATCAACTGTCCACAAGCCACCGCTTACTGAATTGCTGAATGTGACAGATGAACCCGCACATACACCACTGCCACCGGAAATAGTAGCAGGAGCAGAAGGATTAGCTGTTATAGAAACGCAAGAACCGATAGCACCTGTAGTATAGTTGCCATAACCAGTACCTGTGAGCGGGAAGTTCACGAGGGTACCACAGTTAGCGTTGCCGCTATAGTCGAATGCACTGATGAGCGCTGTATTATCGGCACCGGGAGTTCCCTGATCGAAACGATAGTACGCGATGAGGCCTGACTGAGCCGCGATGTCGCAATTCATAGCAGACTGTATGTCTGACTGAGAGCGAGCTACACTCCACAGACGAACCTCGTCTATTTCGCCGCCGTCAAAGAAGTCGCCATACTCGATAGCGCCGATCTGCAGGTTACTGGCAAAATATGCCGGAGCAGAAGTATTGGTTGCTACGAGCGTGCCATTCTTATAAAGCTTCATGGTAGTAGTAGAGGCATCATAAGTAACAGCAACGTGTGTCCATGTGTCGAGTGGGAACAAACCCTGGTCTGTAACTGTAGCGGCACTTGTGGCACCATAGTTGTTAGCGGCAGAGAGTACACCATTCTCTAACCAGAATGGGTGGTCAAATGCACTGAGGATGTTACAACCGTGTGTGTAAGAATAATAGTGTATCCTGATCCATGCTTCCTTGGTGTAAGACTGATTGCCGGAAAGGATGTCGTCCTGAAGGTCAACGAAGCTGTATGCCCCGAAACTCAGTGATTGCGCAAATGCGCCGGAATAGCAGCCCAGCATCAAAGCGGCCGCTATTAACGTTCGTCTCATTCTTTTCATTTTAGTTTTTTGGAGGTTTAGTGAACTAAAGGGTCAGCAATTATTATACCTCTCTTTAACTAATTAATTTTCAATCACTTAAGAGATAAAAAATGATCACAAGCATCTACCGAACGGAAGAAAATTCCATTTTGCGGAAAACGGATCTACCCGCTCCTGTAGTAAGTTACCTACAAAAAAAATCCGGGATATTTATCCCGGATCTGTTTATATGAGTTTAACTGTTTATTTAACGAGATACATCACCTCTTTTACCATTCTCACTGTACGTGGAACATCAGGCAGGTAAGCAGCCACAAGGTTTGGGGCGTAGTGCATATTCGCATCTGCAGAGCAGATACGGCGGATAGGCGCATCGAGATAATCGAAGGCTTCCTTCTGCACACGATAAGTAATTTCTGAAGATATGCTGCCGAACGGCCATTGCTCTTCAACTATCACCAGGCGATTTGTCTTCTTAACCGATTCAACAATGGTCATCCAGTCGAGCGGACGAATGGTGCGCAGATCAATAACCTCTGCACTGATATTCTCTTTTGCCAGTTCATCGGCCGCAGCCATGGCTACCTTTACCATCTTGTTGTAAGTAACTATGGTCACATCCGTACCTTCTCTTTTCACTTTGGCCTTACCAATGGGTATCAGGTATTCCTCTTCCGGTACTTCGCCCTGGTCGCCATAAGCTGTTTCGCTCTCCATGAACACGACAGGGTCCTCATCGCGGATGGCAGACTTCAGTAAGCCTTTGGCATCATACGGGTCGATAGTAGAGATCACTTTCAGTCCGGGCACATTGGCATACCAGCTTTCGAACGCCTGTGAGTGCTGCGCACCGAGCTGCCCCGCGGAACCGTTGGGACCACGAAACACAATAGGACAAGTGAACTGGCCTCCGCTCATTGATACTACCTTGGCTGCATGATTCACGATCTGGTCTATGGCCAGTTCGGCAAAGTTCCATGTCATGAATTCAACAATAGGGCGGGTGTTGTTCATAGCCGCACCAACAGCTATGGCGGTGAAACCCAACTCAGCGATAGGCGTATCTATGACCCTTCTTGCACCGAATTCATCGAGCATACCCTGGCTTACCTTGTAGGCGCCATTGTACTGCGCGACCTCCTCCCCCATCAGGAAAACAGCCGGGTCGCGGCGCATTTCCTCTTCCATAGCTTCTCTTAATGCCTGTCGTAATGGTATAGTACGCATAAATATTATCTGTTTTTATATTCGGGGACCTAGTATATATCCCAAAAAGCGTGTAAAGGTAATAAATACCCGCTTATTTGTTCTCTCTTCTGAAGGTAACATGGGACGTGTCTGCAACCCCTTCGTCAGATTTCACAAATCTTAATTTCAATGTTGTCTCATCGAGTAGCTCCACACCTATTTCCGTGGTCTCAGCCTCCCCATTTTCGTTGGTATCCTTCAGCACCAGGGTGCGCTCATCTTTGTAATACCACTTGCCTGTCTCCGCCCTGTCGGGGAAGCGAAGTGTGGCCATGCTATCGGCAGACAATTCCAGTACCGTCTGGGTATCGGCTTCGGCCTGTATCGCCCGAACGCTATCGTACTGCAATTGCAGCATCCTGCGCATACTGTCCATATTCTCTACGCCGTATAGCTCCATGTTCGTAGCCGCGTCGTTGCTCCTGCCGACAGTATCAATATATATCTTGCTGCGGACAAAGAAACTGTCCACGTCCCTGTTCTCTATCTTCACAGAATGCCATGTGCCTACTATCAAATCCTTTTTGTTGTTCCTGCATGCCAATATGCTGCAAGCCAGCACCGGAATAAAAAACAGTTTCTTCATTTTGTATCAGTTTGTGTTGTGCTATCCTCCGGGTTTATGAATTTGTTGTCCTGCAGATCGTACAGAACATAAATATTGTCTTTCCTGCTGAGCAGAAAACCACGACTACCCTTTACAGGTACGACGATAGTAAATTTCTCCGGCGGATATTTCCTTTGTTCAAACAATATCTCCAGGTGCACGGGTCCGGGCGCGAGCTCTGACAGGATGTTGTAGTTCTTTCCATACCGGGGCATCATCTTGCCTTCGCGCTTCACGTAAAAAGGAGTTTCCTTATCGCCCTGGATATAGATGTAGGAGAATTGAGCCCTGACCGGGAGTGTACCCGACAACAGGAGAAAAAGGCCAAGTGCATATGACGGTAGCCTGCTCACAAGATCATTCCAATTCTATCAAAACCGCGCCCTTCTCTACTGCAGTGCGTTCATTGACCCTGATCGCCTTTACCGTTGCCGGCCCTGTAGCTTTAAGTACATTCTCCATCTTCATGGCTTCGAGTATCACCAGGCCATCACCCTTACTGATCTGCTGACCGGGTGTGACCAATACTTTCAGTACCATGCCGGGCATTGGCGCTTTCACGGGCTCCGCCTTCTGCATAGCCTTCAGGTCCATACCCATATTGCTCAGCAACTGGTCTATCGGCTCTTTGATAGCCATCTTGTATAGCTGGCCATTCACCTTCAGCCATACCTCCTTGGCAGTACGATCTACCTTTTCTACAACAGCCGTATAGCTCCTGCCATTGAGCAGCACACTGATGAGGCCATTGGGCTGCCAGGCGGCGTCCAGGTTCACGGGTGTGTCATTGATGACCATATGGCCATCATCCTGTGTAATGGCGTAAGTATTCTTTTCGTTGACTGTAACCTGTAGCATGCCGTTTGTATCAGAATGACAAAAATAGTGCTTTGGGACCGATATGCATATGGGCTTACATCAAAAAGGTTTCTATATTTGTATTGATGCCAACATCCTCTGACAAAAAAGCGGAGCAACTCGTTGCTGCAGCTCAAAGTGGTGATCACTCGGCGTGGAATATGCTGTACGAGCGATACTACCCGGGGATGTATGCTATTTCATTGCATATATTCGGGAGTGCCCCGGTATCTAAAGATGTAGTACAAGACACATTTGTCCAGGCTTACCTGAAACTGAAACAACTGCAAGATCACAGTGCCTTTGGCGGCTGGCTGAAACAAATACTGCTTCGCATCTGCTATAAAATAAAGAGCAAGCAATCAGTAACATGCAGCCCGGCAGAGTTAACTGCAACCGACCAATATTGGGAAGATGAGCTAAGCCGGAAACATGACCAGATAGCCACTAACAGCCGACTGTATCATATACTCACAGAACTACCGGAAACACTTCATAACACAGTATTACTTCGATACTTCTCCAGGCATAATTCATATGACGACATAGCAAAGATCCTGGGGATTCCGATAGGCACCGTACGCAGCAGGCTGAACCAGGCCAAAATAAAAATGGAAGCTCATTGGCGGTTACCGAGAGACACTTCAGAAAGCCTATTAAAGGAAAATGAGGAATGGAACTACTATTATGAATCCACATTTGGTAATATGCATATGCACGATGATGCATGGCATGCTTTTAGAAACCACCTTGAAAAGGATTCCGAGATCATTTTTACCAGTGGTAAACGTGCATTCGGGAGTCACATTATAGAAAATGAAATGGAGGAAGATCGAAAACATGGTAGCTGGTTTGCTCCCGACCATATATATACCAGTGGCAACCTGTCTGTCATAGAACTTACTAACTTCAATTCACCGGAACATCCTTTCCGGTGCCCTGCGAGAGGTGTATTTGTGATGCGCCGGAATGCAGGGAAGGTTAACCGTATCAACTTCCATCTCAGCAATTAAAAAAAATATCCGGTGTTTTCGAACTTTTCATGAACTACCTGCCTCTTATTAGAAAAACAGGAAAACTCATGAAAAAAACGATCAACATTTTAGCAATTATGCTGTCTTGGGGAACCACATATGCGCAGCAAGCCCCAAAAACCCCGGCCTCTTTACAGTTCATTATGGATATGGCCGGCAAATGGGAAGGGCCTGCTATACTGAAAATGGGAGGGCAGGAAATTAAGACACCCTATTATGCTGAATTTATGAAAACGGCTGATAATAATGGGATCTATATGCTGGAGCGCTGCAACATACCCGGCATAGGTGCACTGAACGGTGCTAACCTGATAGGGTTTGACCCAAATGACAGCAAGATACACTGGTATTCTGTGGACAATATGGGAACCACACACGAACACATAGGTGACCTGATGGGCAAACAGCACTTCAATATGGTGTACAAAGGGATACGAGAGGGCAAAACGTACACGGAAACAATAGACGTGATCCGTACAGGCAAAGACAAAGTGGAGATGAAACTGGTAGCAACAATAGGCGGACAAATTGAGCAGGAAATAAGTGCCAGCTTCCATCGAAAAACAGCTACCAGGAAAAAAGCATAATGATGTACGACACGCGGGTAATAGAACAAACTGAGATTGCGGCATGGAAAGACCTGCTTGATGCCGCACCCGGGAATTTTGCGAAAAGTAATGGGCTCCGATATGCAGAGATCGGTGGTGGCCTTGCTATTAATTTCCAACAGATGCCCATACCACTTTTTAACAGGGTCATAGGCAGCGGGCTGATGCAACCATTAACAAAGGACCTGATCGAACAGATCGGGTCCTTTTACGGCCATGGAGAACAATACCTGATACACTATTCTGCGCCTATGCAACCAAACGATGCTGAGGAAATGCTGAAGCACGAAGGCTACTACCTTGCCGGTTCGTGGGAACGGGTGGTCAGGAACAACAGTACATTTCAAAAGAGAGAAAATAATGAAATACAGGTAAAACTTGTTGATGATACCCTTACAGAAGATTGGGCCCGGTTTCTTTGCGACACGTATCAATTTGACTTTTATGAATGGCCGCAGACATTTGCTGCAAGAAAAGGATGGCGACACTACCTGGCTTATAAAGCGGGCAATATTGTTGCGTGCCGATCTTTCTTCTTCACGAATATAAAAACTGTATTTTCAGGTGTTGATGGCCCCGTACCCGGCGTAATGACCTCAGACACAGAACCTGATTTTGCTATATGGGAGCAGGCAATCAATGATCTTCTTAATGATGGAGCCACACTTTTTGTGGCGGATATAGAGCTTCCGGACAGAATGAAGAACAGATCAGCTTACGACGGCTTTGCAAGAATGGGCTTCGAAATACCCTATACCCGGTATCATTACCGACTGAACAAATAACGTTTTGCAAACACTTTATTCCGTAGGTTTGTTCAATAAGCTTATTTCATGTCCCGGTTGATCTTAAGCCTGGCTATCGCCATAACTTCTTTGTACGGCCTTTCTTCGTGCGGTGGCAATATAAACTGCAGGGATGAAGCCGTGAGCCTGGCCTTTCGCAATTTCGACAGTCTGTCGCTGGACAAGATATTACTGATAAAATATAAAAAGGCCACAGGATTTTCGGAAGTAGTTGACTCTACCTGGTCAGGGAGCAGCCTGTCTTATATGACCTATGACACTGTGGGCACAAAACTGAACAACCTCACATATGGCGTCTTCAATCCTGACTTTGATTATGTAGTGTATGTAGTGAAGATGCAGAAAAAATATGCCATACGCGATATCACTTTTCACAAAGTACGCGCACATACCAGTTGTAAATTGTGTGAGAATGATTGCCTGAATGACTGCAGCTACTACCTGAACGACTCTTTGATCTATCACAAGGGATCTGTGCAGGATAAGTTGTACGTACATATCTATAGGTGATCAACTGATCTTACCCCAGTGCGACTGACGCCCTTGCTGTGATAGTAAGCCCCTGATGCCCTGGTGCTGCGGTAAACTCAGTTTAGGATCGTTGGACAGCAATTGTTGTGCCGCCTTGCGTGTAGTTTCGAGTATAGCGCTATCTGCTACAATATCAGCCAGCTTAAATTTGAGTTCGCCACTCTGCTTGGTGCCGTACATATCTCCGGGGCCGCGCATAGCGAGGTCTTCCTCTGCTATCTTAAACCCATCGGTGGTTGATGTCATGATCTGCAGGCGCTTGAAACTTTCGTCAGACACTTTATTGCCCGATAATAATATACAGTAAGACTGGTCGGCGCCACGCCCTACCCGCCCCCTGAGCTGGTGCAATTGTGACAGCCCGAAACGCTCCGCACTTTCTATCAGCATAACAGACGCATTAGGAACGTTCACACCCACCTCTATTACGGTTGTGGCCACCATCACATCTGCTTCTCCTTTTACAAAGCGCTGCATGTTCCGTTCCCGCTCGTCTGCTTTCTGACGGCCATGCACCATGGCAATACGATACTTATTCTCATCAAACCATATCTTCACCTGCTCATATCCGGCCATCAGGCTTTCATAGTCCATCTTCTCCGACTCTTCGATAAGCGGATAAACGATATATGCCTGCCGGCCTGTATCTACTTCCTTTCTTACAAACTCCATCACCCTGGCCCGCATAGCATCTCTGCGGTGCACAGTCCTGATCTCTTTACGCCCCGGTGGCAGCTCATCTATCACAGACACCTCGAGGTCGCCATACATGGTCATGGCAAGGGTACGCGGTATAGGCGTAGCCGTCATTACCAATATATGCGGAGGCATCTCATTCTTTTTCCACAGACGCGCCCGCTGGCCTACTCCAAAACGATGTTGCTCATCTATCACCGCCAACCCAATGTTGCTGAACTGTACGCTCTCTTCGATCAAAGCATGTGTACCCACCACCAGTGGTATGGCGCCGCTTGCCAACCCCTCAAGTATCTCTCTACGTTCCTTCCCTTTAGTCGTGCCCATGAGCAGGCGCACCTCTACGCCCATGTCGGAGAGCATCTCTGAAATACTGAAATAATGTTGCTGCGCGAGCACCTCGGTAGGCGCCATGATACACGCCTGGAAGCCATTGTCCAGCGCCAGCAACATTGACATTACCGCCACAATGGTCTTACCGCTGCCCACATCGCCCTGCAGCAGGCGGTTCATTTGTTTGCCGCTGCCGGTATCCTGTCTTATTTCCCTAAGCACTCTTTTTTGCGCGTTAGTGAGCTCAAAAGGAAGATGCCGCCTGAAAAATTCGTTGAAATAATAACCGACCTTCTCAAACAGCCACCCTTGCTGTGCCACATGCTGCAGGCGCAAACGTGCGATCATCAATTGCGATACAAATAATTCTTCCCACTTCATGCGGTAGCGGGCGGCCTGCTCCTGTTCTTCAGATTCAGGAAAATGAAGCCACTTCAGCGCGTAATAGCGATTGACCAGCTTATACGCCCGCAACACTTCCTCCGGCAATACCTCGGGCACATCTCCGGGCGATAACCGTTCGAACAATGCAGCCGTAAGCTTAGCAAACGAACGGTTTGTAACCCCTTTGATCTTCAGTTTCTCCGTTGTAGAATAGACCGGCTGCATACCGGCAACAGATGTCTCCGCATTCCACAACTCTATCTCCGGGTGGGCAATATTGTACAACCCGTTGAACAGGCTCACTTTACCAAACACAATATAACGCTCATTCTCCCTGAGCGATCTCTTCATCCATTGCGCTCCCTGGAACCACAGCAACTCAATACGCCCGCTATCGTCATATAGCGTAGCTACCAGCCGCTTGCCTCTTCCGGCTCCCTCTTCGCTTATATTAACGAGCGTGCCGGCTATCTGCACATACTCTGTCTGCGCATTGATGGCATTTATTCTGGTAAGCCTTGTCCGGTCGAAATACCTGTACGGATAATGGTGCAGCAGATCTTCGAATGTACTGATCTGCAATTCCTGCCGCAGCATCTCCCCGCGCTGGGGACCAACGCCTTTCAGAAACTCAATGGGCGATTCTAATATGGATAACGATTGACTGATGGTCAAAAATAAAGCCTAAAGTGGAAATTGCCTAAGTATTGGCCGGGAAGTCATTGATAGCCTTAGTGCGGCGGTAAATGTCCCGCATAGGCAATAAGACATGTATCGCGGTGATATCAAGAATATCATCTAAGTTGCGGTAGGCTGTCAGTTTCCAGTTGCCATCAATAAGGCGATAATCCTCGACACCTATTTTTAAGGGATCGACCAACACATATTCTTTCAGGGTAGGCAGGTCTTTGTACAGATTGAACTTATTTCCCCGGTCATATTTCTCCGTAGATGGTGACAGCACCTCAAATATCACTGTAGGATTCAGCACATTCATCTCATCATCATTCCTTGTCTCCGGCTCTCCGCATATGACAGAAATATCGGGATAAGTGAACAGTGTATTTTTTTCAACATGGATGCGGGTTTCGCTATTATACGGCTGACAAGGCTTGCCGTCGAGATGTTTCAGCAATAAACCTATTATATCAACAGTAACAATATTGTGCTGCAACTTCGCACCGGACATGGCAAATATCTCGCCCTGGTAGTACTCATGCTTTTCCGTAGCCGCGTCTTCCATCTCGAGGTATTCCTCTATAGTGTATTTCTGCTTGCTGTATGCAATTGCGGGTTCCCTGATCTCCATGGCTTTGATTATTCCATTAAAGGTACGAAATCCTTAAAACTCAAATCCTATGTCCTTGCGGTAGTATTTGCCATCGTAGGCTATTTGTTCCGCATTCTCGTATGATTTCTGTAACGCCTGCTTCATATCAGCACCAAGTGATGTAATGGCCAGTACACGGCCGCCATTGGTTACCACCTTGTCATCTTTCAGGGCAGTGCCCGCATGGAAAAGCATGCTACCCTTCACTTTTTCGAACCCGGTCATCACATTGCCCCTGGCATAATCGCCGGGATAGCCGGCAGCTACCAGCATCACCGTTCCGGCTGCACGTGAAGAATGTTGCACGGTCACTTCGTTCAGCTTACCTTCTCCCATCTTGATTATCAGTTCCACCAGGTCATTCTCCAGGCGGGGTATCACCACTTCCGTCTCAGGGTCGCCCATGCGACAGTTATATTCTATGACATAAGGTTCGCCCTTCACATTTATGAGCCCGAAGAAGATGAAACCATGATAAACGATTTTTTCTGCCTTAAGCCCTTTTACTGTAGGCTCTATGATACGCTCTTTCACCTTTGCCATAAATGCCTCATCGGCAAACGGCACAGGAGAGATGGCACCCATACCACCTGTGTTGAGTCCGGTATCGCCTTCTCCTACCCGTTTATAATCTTTGGCTTCCGGTAGAATAATGTAGTTCTCACCATCGGTAAAGGCAAACACCGACAACTCTATACCATCGAGGAACTGCTCGATCACCACCTTTTCGCCAGACTTGCCAAACTGCTTGTTCATCACCATGGCACGAAAAGCCTTTACGCCTTCTATAGCGTCCTTAGCTATCACTACACCCTTGCCCGCTGCGAGGCCATCGGCTTTGATGACAATTGGCGGTTCACTGCGCTTGATATAGGCCACCCCCTGTTCAAAACTGTCCACTGTAAACTCCTTATATGCCGCAGTAGGGATATTGTGGCGCTCCATGAATTTTTTGGAATACGCCTTGCTTCCTTCCAGTTGCGCGCCTTCTTTTGATGGCCCGGCAACAATGATATGTTTCAGCTTGGGATCATTCTTAAAAAAATCATATATCCCGTTCACCAATGGTTCTTCGGGGCCGGGTATCACTATGTCTATCTTATTATTGATACAAACCTCCCTGATGGCCTCAAAATCGTTATAGCCTATTGGCAGGTTAATGCCATACTCAGCAGTTCCGGCATTGCCCGGAGCTATATAAAACGTGCCACACAGGTGACTCTGGCTCAGCTTCCACGCCAACGTACATTCACGGCCGCCTGAACCAAGCAGTAATATATTTTTCATTTGTATCAGTTTGAGATCGCTTAGTCAAATCCCCTGTTTCGGGTGGAAATATTCCACCGCAAAAATCGTTATTTTACAGGAGCTTGTACTTTTTTGCAAAAAAAGCAAAAAAATGCCGCAACGCTGATTATTTTATTATTTTGGCACTTCAGTAAAAACTTAAAAATAATTATGAGCAGAACAAACGAGCAGGACCTTGAAACATCGTTGGATATGCCTGTTGACATGGCCTCATCAGACAAAGGGCACCCTAAGGGATTATATGTGCTGTTTGCTACAGAATTCTGGGAAAGGTTCAGCTACTATGGTATGCGCGCCATATTCACCCTGTATATGACAAAAATGCTCTTGCTCGATAAAGCATTAGCAAGTAATATATATGGTAGCTACACGGGGCTTGTGTACCTCACGCCACTTATTGGCGGATACATGGCCGACCGCTATTGGGGAAACAGGAAATCCATATTCGTAGGCGGCATCCTGATGGCGCTTGGACAATTCCTGATGTTTGCTTCTGCCACACTGGCCGTAAACCCCGAGAAAGGCACAGCCATCACCCTGATGTGGGCGGGCCTTACCTTCCTGATATTCGGCAATGGTTTCTTTAAACCTAACATCTCTACCATGGTGGGCCAGTTGTATAAAGAAGGTGATGTGCGCAAAGACTCGGCATATACCATATTCTATATGGGTATCAATGCGGGTGCATTTGTAGCGCCGCTTGTCTGCGGTTCTTTCACAGATTACAGATGGGGCTTCCTCTGCGCAGGCCTCGGCATGGTTGTGAGCCTTATCATTTTCTTCCTGACCAAGGACAAATATGTGAAGGCGCCTGATGGCCGCCAACTGGGTGTAGGCCCCAACAAGCTGATGAATACAGAAGATGGTGCTCCTGCCAAAGACGAAGGCGGCTTCTCTACGCAACAGCTCACCATCCTGATAGTAGGTATCGCCGTTGCTTTCTCTGCATTGTATTTTGGTGCCGGTATAGATGTCTGGGGATCACTGATCTATGGTATGACCGCTGTAGGCCCGTTTGTGATCATCACCGACAAGTCGCTGACCAAGGTGGAGAAAGACAGGTTGTGGGTGATCATCCTCATCATGATATTCGTTATCTTCTTCTGGATGTGCTTTGAGCAGGCCGGCGCTTCGCTCACCTTCTTTGCTGAAGAACAGACAGACCGCCATGTATTTGGTATGGTGATGCCTGCCGCCTACTTCCAGAGCTTCAATGCCGGCTTTATTGTGATACTCGCTCCTATCATCAGTGCATTATGGGTTCGCCTGGCTAAGAAAGGTATCAATCCTGTGGCTCCTTACAAACAGTCACTGGGCCTTGCATTCCTTGCTTCAGGTTTCCTTTTCATAGCCTTCGGCAGTAAATCAATACCTGCTACCGGAGCCAGTATCATGTTCCTTACCGGACTGTACTTCCTGCATACAGTCGGAGAGCTGTGCCTTAGCCCGATAGGCCTTTCCATGGTAAACAAGCTGACCCCCGGCCGCTTCACATCACTCATGATGGGTATCTGGTTCCTGGCTATCGCTACCGGCAACAAACTGGCAGGCACTATGAGCTCGCTGTATCCTGATCCTAAAGCAACAACACATGCCAGCCTGCTGGGCATATCCATTGACAACCTCTATACCTATTTCATGGTATTTGTAGGTTTCTCCGGGGTTGCCGCTGTTATTCTCTTCCTGCTGAGCCGCAAGCTCCAGAAGATGATGCATGGTGTACACTAAAAAAATATCGTTACTCCATATTTCAAAAAAGCGGGATATACTCCCGCTTTTTTTATGGGGGACAAAATGGGTGAATGAGAAATTAAGTTTATTTTGCCTCCAATAAAAAAACACTCCATGACCTCAGTTCAGCAGCCACAGGCTCAGACATTGGAACAGATCCAGGACTTCCAGGGCAAGTACCCGAAACAATTGTGGTACCTGTTCCTGTCGGAGATGTGGGAGCGTTTTGCCTTCTATGGTATGCGCGGCATGCTGACCGTATTCATGACATCGCAATTGCTGATGAAGGATGACGAGGCTCAGTTGAAATACGGAGGTATCCAGGCATTCATCTATGCCATGACGTTTGTGGGCGGGTTGTTTGCAGATAAGCTGCTGGGCTTCCGTAAATCTATCTTCTGGGGCGGACTGCTGATGATGGCAGGCAGCTTCATCCTTGCGGCAGCGCCCAAAGAACTTTATTACATAGGTATCAGCTTCACCATAATAGGCACCGGCTTTTTCAAGCCCAACATATCATCCATGGTAGGCAGCCTGTATAAGGAGGGAGATACCCGGCGTGATGCGGGCTTCGGACTGTTCTATTCGGGTATCAATATCGGCGCGCTGCTGGGTGGCTGGCTCTGTATCGTTGTAGCAAAACAATATTCCTGGAACCTCGCTTTCGGACTGGCGGGCATAGGCATGGCCATTGGCCTGTTCATATTCATCTTCACGAGACGTACACTCGGCCCTATCGGCCTGCCACCAATGGCCGGCAAGCTGTCTCCCAAAAAAATACTCCGCAATGACATACTGGTTTACCTCGGTTCGCTTATAGCACTGCCGCTCACCTACCTGCTGGTAAAGAACAGCCAGTACACCGATTATTTCATGTACATAGTTGGGCCTATAGCCTTGCTCTATATCATTTATGAGATCAGCCGTCTGTCGGACAAGAACGCGAAACAGAAAATGATCGCCGCCATGATCTTCATTATCTTCAGCATCTTCTTCTGGGCATTCTTTGAGCAGGCCGGTGGATCACTAAGCCTGTTCGCGCTCAATAACCTCCACGATACCGTGCTGGGCATTCACATGGACCCCAACGCGGTCAACAATTCGTCCAATTCTGTTTTCGTGGTGGTACTCAGCCCCCTTATCGGACTGCTGTGGCTGTGGCTATCGAGGCGCAAAGCGGAACCCAATACGGTGATCAAATTCGGAATTGGCTTCCTTTTCGTCGCCGTTTCCTTTTACCTCTATTACTACAACCGTTTCTTTGCCGATTCGTCCGGCAAAGCCTCACTCGATATCTTCACACTGGCCTATCTCACCAGCACATTGGGCGAGTTGTGCCTCTCTCCTATCGGCTTGTCGCTGATGACCACACTGGCACCCAAGCCGCTTCATGGCATGATGATGGGCATGTGGTTCCTGGCCAGCGCCTACGGACAGTATGCAGCAGGCTTGCTGGGTGCGGGAATGTCAAATACCAAGGCTGGCGCTACGCAACTGGATAAACTGATGGCCTATACCGATGGGTATAAGCAACTGGCAGTATATGCGCTGATAGCCGGTGCCGCACTTATAGTGCTGTCCCCGCTTATCCGCAAGCTGATGCACGAGGTGAAGTAATATCATACTGACTCCTGTCATCTGTGCCTACTATGATTTTTTCTACTTTCGTACATCAAATACAGCATTATGGCAGACCACAAACACAATGAAGAGCACTTCCACGGTTCAGAACTGGTGACCGACATAGTTATTGGCATGAGCGACGGGCTAACCGTGCCATTCGCGCTGGCGGCGGGCTTGAGCGGCGCTGTGCAGAATACGCATATCGTTGTGGTGGCAGGACTGGCCGAGATAGCTGCTGGCTCTATTGCCATGGGCCTGGGCGGCTACCTTGCGGGTAAGACGGAGGTAGATCACTACAACTCCGAGAAAAAACGTGAAGAATGGGAGGTGGATCACCTGCCGGAACGGGAGAAAGAGGAGGTGCGCGTCATATTTGAAGAAATGGGCATGAGCGAATCCACACAAAAGCTGATAGTGGACGAAATGGCCAAAGACAAGCAGAAATGGGTGGACTTTATGATGCGGTACGAACTGGGACTGGAAAAACCCGATCCGAAAAGAGCGAGGAACAGCGCACTGAACATAGGCGTTTCCTATATTGTCGGCGGGTTGGTACCTTTGACTCCGTATTTCTTTACAGCCACACCCATAGAGGGCCTTAAATGGTCTGCTGTCATCACGGTCATCTGCCTGTTCATATTTGGCTACTTTAAGTCGAAAGCCACAGGCCAGCCACCGCTCAAGGGTGCCATAAGGGTAATGCTTATAGGCTCTGCTGCTGCTGCCGCTGCCTTCTTCATTGCCCGGCTGTTTAATGAACAGTAAGATAAAATGAGCGTACTCAACAAAACAGACATTTCGCAGATCGTTACGGTCACCTTTACGCTTTTTGCGGTAATAGATGTATTGGGCTCTTTGCCGGTCATCATATCTATCAAAAAGAAAGTGGGCGATATCAATGCTCTGCTGGCCACTGCGGTAGCAGGCGCCCTGATGCTGCTGTTCTTCTTTATAGGAGAGCGGATGCTGGAATTCATGGGTCTCGATATCAAGTCGTTTGCCATAGCGGGCTCCATCGTCATCTTCATCCTGGGGCTGGAAATGATACTGGGACTGGAATTCTTCAAGCACGACAACGCAGAGGCCAAGAGCAGTACATTGGTGCCGGTGGCTTTTCCGCTGATAGCGGGCTCCGGCACGCTTACTACGGTCATGTCATTGAAAGCGGCCTATGAGTACTACAATATATTGATCGCCATATGTATCAACCTCGTGATCATATATATCACTCTGAGATCGGTGAATTTCCTGGAGCGGATACTGGGGCCTTCCGGGGTGCTGGTAGTACGTAAGTTCTTCGGGGTGATATTACTGGCTATTGCGGTGAAAATATTCCGTAACAACATAGGGGTGATGAGGTAGCCATCACTATCTCATCTTGCCCGGTGCTTCGGGGCGGGAGGAAGCCTGAATCACTTTGCCATTAGTGTCCGTTCTGAAAAAGCCCATCTGCCTGCCACCCATATCTATGATGCCGCGGGGATCAGCGCCGTTCATTTTTTCAAGCTTTACCGCCAGGAAAGGATCCCGGGACGTCTCCTCGATCTCCAGTTTATCATCATGCATTCTGAGATTGTAATACAGGGTCTCATCACTATGCGCTTTCAGGTATATCTTCTTCGATCTCAGGTATTTACCATTGGCCACCACATCAAGGTTATAGTTACCGCGGGACAACATCTGTGAGTAATACAAGCCTTCCTCATCCGTCATCAGTTCATCAATGGCATTACCACCCCTGCTCAGTTTGATACGGGCACCTGATACCGGCTTGTTTTTTTCATCCAATACTTTTCCCGCGAAAATGCTATTTTGCGCGAAGGAAACGGTTCCGTCCAGGGTCAGGAACAAGATCATAAAAAAGATGGCCCGTTTTGTCATAAAAGGGATTTGAAACAAAGTTAATAAAATAATGATGCTGGAAGATATTCTGAAAGTAGCCGATAAATATGCCGATGGCGTGGCCCATGTACGGGAACGCCGGCAGCAATGGCAGACAAAACACGAAGAACTGAAAGAACACCTCGAAAAGATAGCCGACTACCTCGATGAAAAGTCGGAATACAAGCAGGGGTTCTTTGTGGATGTGCTGCATGCCTTTAACGAGACCATGCATGGTACCTGTGCCGAAATGCCGTCCATATCGTTCCGCTCGGGAGATATGCCCATGCTCATCACGTTCCGAAACAGTATGGGAGAGCGTAAGGAATATGTGGAGGAAGGATTCAGCATCACCTTCACCCCGACCATTACCGGGCAGATACTGGTCATGCTGCAACCGCACTACAGCGACCTTAATGAAAAACAACCGGACGACGTAGCCCTGTCTGTCATAGACAAACCCGGCCTTCTGACTATGGATGTGGTGGACCGCATTGTAGCAACGGGTATGGATCTGGCCCACAGATTCAGCTTCACCGGTATGGCAGAGCAGATACAGATGCAGGAACAGCCACAGATAGAACAACCGATCATTGGCCGCAACCCGATAGGATTCAAACGCTATGAGACCACGCAAAGACCGGGTTGATAAATACCTGCTGCTGGGGCTGCTGCTGCTGTTCATATCAGCCTGTAAGAATGAACCCCAACAAGGCGCTGCGACAACTGCCACCGACAGCAATGAAGTGCCGTTGCCGGCCATCATGAGCTATGACATTGTGAACCAGTACCCGCACAGCACTGAGGCATTTACCGAAGGTCTGGAATTCAGGGATGGTTTCCTGTACGAGAGCGTAGGCCAGTACCGGTACTCAGATATTCGTAAGACAGAGCTGAAGACCGGTAAAGTACTCGTATCCACAAAGATGGAAGACCGCTACTTCGGTGAAGGCATGACCATACTGAATGGAAAAATATACCAACTGACCTATCGCGAAGGAAAGGGCTTTATTTACGACCTGGCCACGCTGAAACAAACCGGCACATTCACCTTCAATGCACCTGAAGGTTGGGGTATGACCAACAATGGCAACCAGCTCATCTTTGATGATGGCTCGGACGTGCTGCACTTTATCGATCCCGGCACCTTCAAAGAAGTGAAACAGCTTCATGTGATTGATGAGCACGGGCCCGTTAATGAGATCAATGAACCGGAACTGATACACGGCTATATCTATGCCAACCAGTGGCAATCAGATAACATTCTGAAGATAGATACGGCCACCGGCCGCGTAGTGGCCCGCGCCGACCTCAGCGATCTGCGCCAGAAACTGAACATCGCTCCCATATCGGGCAGACTACATACTCCTGATGTGCTGAATGGCATTGCCTATGATGCCGCCACCAACCGCATCTTTATAACCGGTAAGAACTGGCCGGTGCTGCTGGAAGTGAAACTGGACAACTGATAAAAAAAGCCCTTCATAATTGTGAAGGGCTTTTTACTGCTTTTCAGATCAGGTATTACCAAACTCTTACGCGCTCTGCTTCGGGGCGGAACATCTTATCTGTTGGTTTTACATTAAATGCCTTGTACCACGCCTCCATATTGCTGATAGGCATGTTGCAACGCAACTCACTTGGCGAGTGAGGATCGGTCTTCAGGCGTGTAGCCATTTCTTCAGGACGTGTATTGGCACGCCATACCTGTGCCCAGCTCAGGAAGAAACGCTGATCGGGAGTGAAGCCATCTATCTTCTCATTGCCCTTTCCTTGTGCGGTCTTTTTGAATGCTTCGTAAGCGATGTTCAGACCACCGAGGTCAGCGAGGTTCTCTCCTTCTGTCAGTTTGCCGTTGGCGTGGTTGGAGTCTATCACTATCACCTTATTGAACTGGTTAACCACCACATCAGCCTTGGTCATGAAGTTGGCTGAATCTGCCGGAGTCCACCAGTTGCTCAGGTTACCTTCTGCATTGTATAGGCGACCCTGGTCATCAAAACCGTGGGTCATCTCGTGGCCTATCACCGCGCCGATACCACCGTAGTTCACAGCATCATCTGCCTTATCGTCAAAGAACGGATATTGCAGAATACCTGCCGGGAAAACGATCTCGTTGAAGGCCGGATTGTAATAAGCGTTAACCGTAGGAGGTGTCATACCCCACTCTGTCCTGTCAACAGGCTTGCCCAGCTTGCTGAGCTGATAGTTATAATCGAATGCAGATGAAGCAATGATGTTCTTCACATAGTCATTGCCTACGATCGTCAGCGCACCGTAATCTCTCCAGTGGTCAGGATAGCCGATCTTCTTCATGAACGCGTTCAGCTTGATCTGTGCTTTCTTCTTAGTTTCATCGCTCATCCAGTCCAGCTTCTGGATACGCTCAGAATAGGTCTGTTGCAGGTTGTTCACCAGCTCCAGCATACGTTTCTTAGCCTCAGGCTTGAAGTTCTTGTCCACATACATTTGTCCCAGCAGTTCTCCGATAGAACCGTCCACTACCTGCATCACACGTTTCCAGCGTGGTTCCTGCTCCTGCTGTCCGCGCATGGTCTTGCCGTAGAAGTTGAAACGTGTAGTATCGAATGAAGTGCTCAGGTAGCTGGCCAGGCTGTTCACCAGTTGATACTTGAGATACTTCTTCCACGTTTCTACAGATACCGCCTTCATTTGCTTAGATAGTTCCGCAAAGAACTTTGGCATGCCCACTATCACGGTGTCCTGTCCGTTCACCTTGAGGCTGGTAAGCAGTGTCTTCCAGTTGAGCCCCGGTGTCAGCTTATTCAGCTCATCGGTGGTCATCTTGTTGTACAGCTTATAAGGGTCGCGCATATCTACACGGGTCATGGATGCACCCGCCAGCAGCAACTCCAGGTTGTAGATGTCAGACGCATCCTTTTTTGCGGTGATAGAATCATCGCCCATCAGTATCAGCATCTTAGGGATATACATCTTGTACGCCTCACGTATCTTGGTCGTACGCTCGTCCTTATCGAAGTAGTACTCCCTGCCCGGCATGCCGAGGCCACCCTGCCCGAACTGGCAGATCTCCCTCGTTACATTCTTATCATCAGGAGAGATACCAAAGCTGAACACGGGACCGAGGCCCTGTGTATGCTCCATCGCTATCTCATTGATCAGGTCGTTGCCGTCCTTCACATTGTTGATACGGTTCATGATATCATTAAGTGACGTGATACCCACTTTGTCTATCATGTTGCTGTCCATACCGGAGCGGTAAAAATCACCCACCTTTTGTATGGTACTGCCTGTTTTTGCATTGGTAACCGCCGCGGCAGAATCCAGTAATGAATGTAGCGCGTTATAGTTGTTCTCCTGCAGTTCATTGAAACTGCCCCAGCGCGTCTTAGACTTCGGGATTGGGTTCTTCTTCAACCATGCGCCATTGGCATAGAGGTTAAAGTTGTCGCCCGGGCTCACTGTGGTGTCCATGTTGGCGCGGTCCAGCAGGTTACGGCTTCCGGCCTCTGCTCCCTTGTTGTCTCCTTTTTGCTGCCCGCAGGATGCCATGGCCACCACGGCCGCCCCTGCAAGTAACACTTGTTTCAACTGCATACGTTCAAAAATTTATTTAATTGAAGGGCAAAAGTACAACAACCACCGTATATAACATAATCATTACACTTGTGGAGACACGTGAAAATACGGGGGATATTCCCGTAAATTTGTAACTGTGCCCCGTGCCTGGTACGAGATCATATTACCATCGGCACGTTTTTTATACCTTTAAGCAAAATAAGCAGTTATGTCACTGATCATCACCGCCACAGACTTCTCCGACACAGGCATGAACGCCGTTCAATATGCCTGCCAACTGGCCGCCGCACAAGGCGCAGACGTTGCCGTGCTGCACTCATTCAGCATACCGCTCATGTTCAGCGATGTGCCCATACCTCCCACATTCATCAACGACACCCAGCAGGATGCCGAAAAGAATATGGATGAGGTGCTAAAGACACTGCGCGGCGCGCACCCCTCTGTCAACATCTCCGGCAAGGTATTCTATGGCGAGATCACTGATGTGATCGAAGATTACGTGGCCGCCAACACCGCTCCATGGATGATAGTAGTGGGCAACAGCCTGTCCGGGGAGAACTCAAGCTGGCCCGACAGCACCCTCGTTGCCGCGTTCAGGAGCCTTAAATATCCCGTATTGGCCATACCCGCAAACGTGACCTACAAGCACATTCGCAATGTGTGCTTTGCTTTCGATAACAAGCGCAATAATGATGATAAGCCATTCCTGCAACTGGCCACTATGACCCAGGCATTGAAGGCACAACTGCATGTGCTGTATGCGCATACAGGCTCTGCACCCGGTGAGATTGATAATGTGGTAAAAGACCTGCTGCACACCGCGCACCCGCAATATCATGTAGTGCCCGGCAATATAGACAGCACCATAGAGTCTTTTGTAAACGTCAGCAACGCAGATATGCTGGTGATGATACCACGCAGGCATTCCTTCTTTGAAGGGCTGTTTCATCACAGCCATACCAAGGCGGTGGCGCATCAAAGCCGCATACCTATCCTTGCCCTCCACGAATCGGAATGATATTACTGATGATACCAACTAAAAGACCTGCATTGCTGCAGGTCTTTTAGTTTTCCGTTCACTCATTGTCGTGGTGCCCGGTATCCGGTTTCTTCTTTATCATCTTCTTCACGCCCTTATACGAGAGCTCTGCCGCTTTATACTTCATATAGCCGCCCAGCAGCTCCACAATTGCCCGTTTCAGAAAACCACCTTCCTTCTTTTCCTCTCCCTCATGGCCTTCTGCCATATGTTCTTTCTCTTCGTTCCCCTGTTTTGCCGCGCGGCTCTTGCGTGTCATCAGCCTGTCCATAACAATACCGGCCACCGTACCCACTATCGGGTTCGACAGCGGCAGTATCTTCAGCAGCGACATACCCAGCCCGGCCACCTCGCCTATCGCGTTCTTTTTGCCCAGCACACCCTCCATGGTGAACAGCTCTTCGATCTTCACCTCTTGCAATTCCTTGCGAACAACGGCTTTCTCCCGTTGCAGCTCGGCCAGGCCGTTCAGTTTATTTGGATACAGATTCATATCTATGAAGGCTGATTATTGTTTTTCTGCTGCGCAGCATCATTACCAGCAGCAGATTGCTCCGCGCCCGGCGCGGCCGCTCCGTCTCCTTCCGTCATCATGCGCACCACCATATCTCCGAAGAAACGAAGCACCCCGTTTCTCGACAGTACAAACACGAACAGTAATAACAAGTAAACTCCTGCGGTGATAAAATACGCCCCCAGTTGCGACATACCCAGCGCCACCAGCGATTCAGAGATACCGAAGCCCACAAATACTATGGTCACGAATACTATGAACAGGCAGATCATCACGAACAGGAAGAAGCTCACCATCTTCGCGGCGCCTTCTATGAAGTTGAGCTTCATCAACTTCACATACGTATCTACGTATGCTGTTACCCTATCCTTGATACGGCTGAATATACTCATCAGGTATGCAGATTATGAATGGTATATCTCGTCTTCCAGTTCCATTCCCTTCTTCGAGAACTTATCCTTCAGGTTGTTGAGATTGTTCTTCAGTTTTGCGAGGTCTTCCTCACGTGTTTCTTTGTCTGTTGCCAGCACATAACCCACCGCAGCCCCTATAGCCGCACCTACGAGCAACGTAGCAATGGTGTTTCCGATCTTTGCCATAAAATTAGAATTTGGGTGTTATTCAGATACTTTTGATGATATACTACCTTCAAAAGTCATACCAAAGGTACGATATTGCATTATTGCCGGGGCTGATATATATCAGTATTAACAAAAAGCTTTGCTAATTCACCAATCAACAGATAAGCTGATCACTTCAGGTAGTACTTATTCTCCACTATATACTGCTCCACCGCATCTGGCACTATGTAGCGTATAGACCTCTTCTCCTTGATCTGGCGGCGTATGTACGTGCTCGATATCTGCAGCAGCGGCGCGTCCAGTATGGTCACGTTGGCGCCAAAGGTATCTTCTATATCAAAGCCGGGGCGGTTATAGACCACAAATGAATACTGTGCCACCAGTTGTTCAAAATTCTTCCAGCGGTGTATGTTCTGAAAACTGTCGGCACCCATGATAACCGTGAACTTCTCCAGCGGAAATTTCTCCGTTAGGTACGTCAGGGTATCTATTGTATAAGACGGCTTTGGCAGGTGAAACTCCACATTGCTGGCCCTGAACTTGTTGTTGCCTTCTATCGCCAGGTTCACCAGGTGCAGGCGATCATACTCATTCAGCAGCGAGTGTGAATCTTTGAGCGGATTGTGCGGCGACACTACAAACCATATCTTATCAATGTCGGTGTGCGACACCACATGATTCGCTACTATAAGATGGCCTGTGTGTATAGGATTAAAACTGCCGAAATACAACCCGATGTGCATACGGCAAAACTAAGCGTTTTCCGGATAAAAGGGATACTGGATGGAAGGGATACTCGATGGAAGAGATACTTGATTGAAGGGATGCCAACATCAAGCATCAAGCATCAAGCATCAAGCATCCAGTATCCAGCACCCAGCATCAAGCATCACCTCGCACTCTGATGCCCTTTCTGTACTGCTGTTAGGAAATTATTAATTTTCTTACCCAATATATCTATCTGTTGTGACAACTGCTCAAACAATACCCTATCTGTCAACGACCCTGTCTCGAAAAGGGTTTCGAGATGATCCAAAGTCTCATCATTGGAAGCTATGGCAAAAGACAGGAAACGGACAAACTCCTGTTTATACATTCTCCGTCCATACCCTTCAACTATATTACTTCTTACTGACTTCGACGATCTGCGTATCTGCGACCCCTCCTCATACAATTCAAACTTTGGCAGCGCCAAAGACATCTTATGAATATCTATTGATACCTCGCGAGCCAGTTGCCATACCTCAAGATTTTTATAGCTCATACCCCAAGATAATCAAGTATCCGGTACCAAGCATCAAACATCCCTTCAATCCAGCATCCAGTATCTCTTCTATCCAGCTATATCGCCAGCGCACAAAAGCAGGTATCCCAGCCATACTTTGCGGCCATCGTCCTGTTGGTAGTGGTCTCGGCATCCCGGCAGTCATCATGCTTCATCTTGTAAGATGCAGATGTATGGTCTGCTGCTTTAGTACATTGGCAATCACAAGAGCCGCGCTGGCAAGACGCCATAGCAGCTATACCGCAGAGTAGCAACAAAAAGTAAATGGTCTTTTTCATATATCGAAGGTTAAGTGTAAACACACCCAGCACCCAGCACCGAGCATCCAGCATCAAGCACCCAACATCTCACAAGATCACTTACTTAGCCAATGCACAGGTGCAAGTGTCCCAGCCATTCTGTTTAGCCACAGTGATGTTAGTGGTGGTAGATGCATTCCGGCAGGCATCCTTATCCATGCTATATGATTGGGGTGCCATTGCCCCTGCCTTAGAGCAACTGCAGATGCATTCACTTCGCGAGCAAGATGTCACCGCACATATACCGCACAGCAACAAAAAATAAATGGTCTTTTTCATATGTAGCAGAATTATTTAGCAATACTTATCTCACAACTATCCCATTTGTTCTGCGCCTGTATACTCCTGCGCACATTTTCCAGCCGGCTATTCTTGCAGTCACTGCGGCTGATCTTGTAACTATGGCTGGTATCCATACTCATATCAAAACAGTAACAGGAGCACGAGGGGCTGCACGAACCAAGATAGATCACCGCTGCTGCCAGCAAAAGAAAGATAGTTGTTTTACGGTTCATAAAGTCAGTAGTTACGATATCTAAGTTAGGGAGAATCTCCCCAACAGCAAAGACGCGGAGGCGCGAAGAACAAACAAGCTGCCCGAAAGCAGCTTGTTCTATGAGATCCACTATCAAGTATCTCTACTATCCAGCATCCAAAATATCCAGTATCAGCAACTAGTTGCCCGCAACCGCTTTCTGCACCAGCTCTGCAGCTTCGCTCAGGAGGATAGCGCTCTGTACTTTCAGACCGCTGTTCTCTATCAGTTCCTTTGCGGCTTCTGCATTAGTACCCTGCAGGCGCACGATTATCGGTATAGTGATGTTGCCCATCTTCTGGTAAGCCTCAATGACACCCGCCGCTACCCTGTCGCAGCGAACGATACCACCGAATATGTTCACCAGTATCGCCTTTACATTAGGGTCTTTCATGATGATGCGGAAACCCGCCTCCACCGTCTGCGCGTTGGCAGTGCCGCCTACGTCCAGGAAGTTAGCAGGCTCACCACCCGCCAGTTTTATCATATCCATCGTAGCCATGGCCAGGCCCGCGCCGTTCACCATGCAGCCCACGTTGCCGTCCAGCTTCACATAGTTCAGGTTATACTCGCCAGCTTCTACCTCCGTCGGATCTTCCTCCGTCTTATCGCGCATATCTGACAGGTCCGGGTGGCGCATCAGCGCGTTATCGTCCAGGTTCATCTTGCAGTCCACAGCCAGTATCTTGTCGTCCGCGCTCTTGAACAGCGGATTTATCTCCAGCATAGAGCAGTCCAGGCCCACATAGGCGTCATACAGGTTGGCCACAAATTTCACCATGTTCTTGAAAGCGTTGCCGCTCAGCCCCAGGTTGAAAGCTATCTTCCTTGCCTGGAAGCCCTGCAGCGGAAAGCCCGGCTGCACCCACTCCTTGAATATTTTCTCCGGCGTATCGTGCGCTACCGTCTCAATGTCCATACCACCCTCGGTGCTGTACATGATCACGTTCTGCTTCTTCGCGCGGTCCAGCAATATGCTCAGGTAGAACTCCTTGCGCTCGCTCGGGCCATCATAATACATATCCTGTGCTACCAGTATCTTATTTACCTTCTTGCCGGCAGCGCCCGTCTGTATCGTCACCAGCGTATGGCCCAGTATGTTCTGCGCCACTTTTTCCACATCCTCCGCGCTCTTCACCACCTGCACACCGGCCTGGTCAGGCACTTCCTTCATACGGCCCTTTCCGCGTCCGCCCGCGTGTATCTGGGCCTTCACTACGGCAAACTTAGTGCCGTTGGCGGTAGCCAGTTGTTTATACGCGTTCACAGCGTCTTCCACCTTGCTTACAGCAAGGCCTTCCTGTGTAGGAACGTTGTAGCGCTTCAGTAATTCTTTGGCCTGGTATTCATGCAAATTCATGTAGGAGAAATTTTGTGGCGCGAAAGTAAGATTAATTCGCCAATGTGGCAACCTGTCTGCCCGCAGGCAGCCTCAGCCGCCGGATGGCCGCCGCCACCACTCCGAAACACAACAAAAAAATAAAGCATTTGTGGTGGCAAGGCCCATAGTATATGGTGAGCTTTTCGCCAAACCAAACCATTTCCCACCGCCCACCTTCAACCCTTTATACTTTCAACTTTTCGATTATCTTTATCCCACAAAACCAAAAAACACATATCTATGAGAAAACTATTGACCATTACTGCCGTATTCACGATTGCCGTGCTGTTCACCTCCTGCCGGAAACAGTACACCTGCACCTGTACCTACCACTACCCCGGCGACCCCGATGAAGTGACCACCGTAACCGTCAACTCCACCAAAAGCAAGGCACAAAGCTGGTGCACGACCATACAGACCACCAACTCGCAATTTATCACAGAGCCCGGCGAAAGCTATACCTGCCATCTCTGATTCAGTTATATCTTATATAGAGGCGTCCGTAGGGCGCCTTTATTATTTAACCTTGCTCGCTGGACGAAACGAGACCTACCTTATGTAGGACCAGTGAGGGGTGCTAAGGACGGTTTTTTGTTTCACTATTCAATGAAAAAGCAACAACTCTTTGCATTAACCAAGTTGGAAATATCCATTTACTTGAAACCGTCGATTCTTTATTATGCGGCAACGACAACTCGATTTCCTACATAGGTAAAATACTATTGAATTCTTCGATATTTTGACCTAATAGGTCTTGAATGAATTTATCTGAAATTGCATGTTTCATATTATTGTATATCACGCCTTCAAAAAGCTGCAAGTTCAAAGGCAAATTCTCTCGCAATAAAAATAGTAACGTATCAAAATCAACTGTAACGCCATAAAAGTGTTCTGGCAATACTTCGGAAAATGATACATTCTTGAAATCACAATCAGAAAAATTGCAACCTTTAAAACTTACACCTCTAAAGCGAACATCCGTAAAATAAACCTCTGTGAACGTCATATCTACAAAAATACAATTATGAAAATCACAATCTTTGATTATGCCCCCAAATGACGATTCAAAAAAATTACAATCGCTGAAGGTTATATGTAAAAAAGCTGAAACATTAAAGGTAGATTCAACGAGCACTAAGTTTTCAATTTCAGTATTTGAAAAACTTCCAAATCCCCAAATTTCAAATCCATGAAAGACCTGATAATTTACATTACCATAATCACACTCCAAAAAACACGATTCAATAAAAGTGATATAACTAAAAATTTTTGCGGATATATCTCCTCTAACTATATTATTGACGGGAAATATATTACGTAAAAGCGACCAGACACCACTAAAAGAATATAGCGATGTTAATATTGGCGTTTGCTTTCGTTGACAATTAAATTCATAAATAAAATCGCAGTCAACCATTTGCTCAAGAAAACCACAAATTCGCGTACCCATGGTTTTTACAGCAGTGCGATCACTTGCATTTAATATCTCTACTATGTATTCGCTCACTTCAGAACTAATTGGCTTATTGGCATACAAGCTGTTAATCAACTTTAGAGAATCAATGTAATCGTTGATGATATAGTTATCATAAGTATCTTTATTGTTGAATGAACTGATTAGTGTATTTACAATCTTTTCAGCAACCATATATTCTTCTAAAGATTTATGTAAAAACTCTACAACAAAATTTTGAGTGTGGTCCTTTGGATTTAAGACCTCTCTTTCGTTAAAATAGAACGACACCATAACTCCTTTTAGATTTTCTCTAAAATCCTGACTTGGAAACTTACTAAGATATCCTTGTACGATTTTATTCTTTAGCAAGTCCGATTTGGAAATGTAACCATCCCCCGTTTGATAAATTGCAAATGCAATTTCTTGAATTAGGCCCCTTAAATCTTTAATTGTTATTCCCTTAAGTATTTGTATTTGTCCATCCTTACTATATTTGCGCTCAATGATCTGAGTAAATAATTGATTATATAATTCCGCCCTTGTTGTATCAGAACTTACGTTAGCATTTAGAGAAGCAATAATGTGCAATAGTATTGGCTGCTCCATCATCTCCCCTAAATAGGTATCACCTTTCTCCTTTATGTCGTTCACCGTCAACCAAGTCTCCGGATGAAAATATTTATAATTTTTTAACCACTTTTTTTGTTGTATAAATGATAACGGTTCCAACTGTGCGATTAAAATTTTTTCTGAAAGTAACCTATCAATATTTACATAATGTTTTCTGCTAGTAATGATAACCTGCAGTTCAGATATTCGTTCTACATCTCTAATTAGCGATAGACAAAACCATTCAATGTCATCAAGTTTCAATCCTTCCTTCATAAATAGTTCATCAAGACCATCCAGAACAATTACAGAATTCCTAAAACTATTTATTTCTACACTTTTACCTAAATTCTGCTTAATTGTTTCATACAAAGTATTGAAAGGATTCGTTACTAAATTGTGCGTATTAGGTATATCCTTTAATTTGAAGAAAAATATATTTTTCTTCAAATTTCTTTGTGACAGAAAATCATGCAGAAACCTTTTGCACAAAGAAGTTTTCCCTTGTCCAGGAAATCCTAAAAGCAATAGCACCTTTGATTGAATTAAATATTCATGTTGTTTTTGCTGAAGAAAATAATTGCTAAGATATTTATCGGACTGAACTCTACTTTTAATAGAAAATGCCTCAAGATTGTTGTCATTTAAAAGCTCTTCTTTCCTACTATCAATAATACAATTCCCATGAAATGAAATTAACGGTTCTACATAAATGTCAGATAACTTCATTCCATTCTCGTCATTCATTACAAGCTCATCGTACTTTGCTCTTAATTCGTCATAGTATTTTGACAAATCTTCTTCGCTTTCTAACCGTTCGAATTGAGCCCTCATTTCATTTAAAATCCTTTGAGAAAATTTAAGATCTGATTTACTTCTGATCTTTGACAAAACCTGACTACTATCCAATATGTTTTTAGTCACATCAAATTCAAACTTTGAATTCAATGTCTTCGAATAAGTCTTTATACAGTATTTTATATGTTCGTCAATCAATCTTTGATTGTATTTCTTCTCTCGGTATGTTATTAAATAAATGTAGAGAACATCACTTCGCATATATAATTCATGCTTAAAGAATTTTTCAATGGCGTCTTTAATTTTATACAAAGAATTATCCGATGTAATTTGAATCGCAACGCGCTTCTTCTTATCTATTAAATCGATAGCTGGAAAATTCTTATAGATATGATTAGTATTTTCAAATTTTCCAGGAATAACCAAGTTAAGTATGCCAATAAGAGCGTCTTCAGCATATCTGTTTACGCCGTAATCTCCATTATTATTTGTTATAAATGTTTTTACTGATAGTTGTGTCAAATATTCTGATATCTCATTCTCAACATTCTGAAGATTAATTGTAAACTTCGTCATAACTATATTTTTATACATTTTCAAAAAACTGAATTGCGAATTTGCAGAAGTCAATAATTACTTCTTTATCGAGATCGAATTCATCTCTATTTCCTAGGTAGTTTCTTGATTCTGGTGTTATCTCTTTACCCTCTTTTAGTTCATCAACAGTAAGGCATTTAATATGTTTCTTCGAAACAACTATGATGAATGCATTAGTATAAGGATAGTCTTTCTCAAGGTCGCTGTAGTTAAACTTTTCACTTGCTCTGAACTTAACCTCAACAAAATGCACATCACTATTTCTAGGATTTTGAATCACAAAATCTGGCATTCTTCTTATTTCCATCGCCACTTCGGAACGCACTCCTTTTAATAATTCCATTATGCCAGGAACAGTATTCTCCATTCCATAACGAAACACATTGTAGCCAAGGCTTAAAAACAATTCCTGAATTAGAGTCTCCGCAATCCTCCCCTTTATCATATTATAGCGACGAGTGTGTTCTCTTACGGTAAGGCCACCTTTTTCTTCCTCTACTATTTCAACATCACTATTATTAGACTGTTTATAACAGTCAAAACACAATCCTCCATTGAACTTTGTAAAAGCACCGCATTTTATACAATTCGCCATAACTATTTAATAATTACCATCTTAAAATTAGAGGATTGAAAATTGCTGGCGTACCGTTAAAAAACGGTATTTACTTAACCGCTTGTTAATTATATCATTCTCCCGCTGGTCGAAGCGTCCGCTTCGTCCCTACATTTCGGCAGCGTCCCGCTTCCGAAATGCAGTTACAGGTGCATTGGCAGATCATATAGTCCTTGGATGCCTCCACAATGGTCATGCGCGCTACTCCATTTCCACCGCAACATCAAGATGCCGGCCCCGAGACCATCAGGGGCTTTGGTACGTTTACTTGTAAGGTGGATTAAGACTGCTAAGCACCATCAGATTCAATCCTTTACATGATAAAAATAAATCTTTCAAATACCGTTAAATAACGGTATGTGGTAAAAAAACATATACCTAGTTTTGATAAACACACAATTAGATTATATGGAAACCGCTCAGGTCAATAATACACCACCAGCATCGTCATCCAAATTAGCCACCTACTGGAAAGCTGCCACTTCATGGCTCGCAAAACTCTTTATTGTTATTGCATTTGTCATAGCCTGTGCCGTATCACTTTACTTCCTGTCTGTCGTCTCTCCCACAGACGACCAGGACGCAGCAATAGGAATAGCTATTATCCTCTGGATCGTAACATTAGTTATCTCTTATCTCCTACTCTATCTGCTGAGAAGTGTTATTCTGGTTGGTATCCTCCTTTCGCCACTTATTTTACTAGTATACTTTCCTTCACACGCACATAAGACCATCGACACACGCACAACCAACAACTACCTGCTTTGTTTTAATCCCTGCAACCAATACGCAAAAATTGATTCTATGCAAAAGCAATTAGATAGTATGAGTCATACACTAACAGTTATTAATGGCAAATTAGATTCGCTTTCTATTATTAAAACAAAATAAGAAATTGACAATAAACACAGCTAACACTAAAAAGTCAGAAATTGTCTGAAAATGAAAAAGAGTATAAGTGAAATAACAGGGTTCTAGTACAAAATCGTTCTACTAAACTCAAATATTTCTCTATTTATCTTTCTCAAATAGGGAATTGTTGAGTGGAAAAACATATAAAACCTCAATATTTGGTATAGATTTTGCTTTGCTACAATAAAACCTACACTTATGAACAAGTACCCAATTGTTTTTGCCGTAATGCTTCCGTTTTTAGTCATTTTCGGCAGAGCTTATAGCCAGCCGATATTAACAAGTGCCACAAGCAATCCGGTAATTGGTGATGTTTTTTACAAATATGACTGTATTGCAGCTGGCGTTTCCACGGGCAGCGGCGGTGCAGGAGTGATTTGGAACTTTAGCAGCCTTGTCGATACGGCAACAGATACTTCCTACATCGTTTCCTGTCTTTCCACCCCTTATTGCGATTCTTTTCCTGGCGGTTCAATAGTTCAGGTTCAGAGAGGAGTAGAATTTTCTATGAATAAAACACATTATCAGGCTATTACTGCAAATACAACTGTTCTTGAATATACTAACTGGGCAACTTTTTATTCTGGATATGGTGTAGAGATCGGCTATGCAGATAAGCCTGGCGGCTTTAATTACCCTGTTAGCTATACAGATAATTGGCATGATACCACCCTTCTAAGCGCTCCTTTCAATGCCCAACGTACATTTATGTCAAACTATGTAGCCGTTGACGGTTATGGAACCTTAATACTACCTTCCGGCAGTTACAGCGCTCTTAGAATTCATATTCTTGGCTATATAACAGACACGCTATTCAAGTCAGGAATTCAAACCCGTCGGAATGAAGCCTATATTTGGTATACTCCCGGCATTCATCAGCCATTGCTTACTATCGGCATTGACACGGCTCATGGAGTGCCTTATACTTCCGCTGTTCAGATGGGCACGGCAGCCCCACTATCCGTTAAAAACGTAGTGTCTCCGGAAATACCCATTGTCAATATTTATCCTCAACCCGCAAAAAGCTTCATAAGTACTCCTTCAGCCCCACAAAACTGCAATTCAATAGTATATGACCTGACAGGCCGTGTTGTCATCACCGAAAGCGCTTTGGATGCCGGTCAACGGATAGACGTTTCTTCCTTACCGGCAGGTACTTACCTACTGCTACTCCGCAACAGGGAAACACGAACTGTGATCGGCAAAGCAATATTTCAAAAGAACTAGGTTCTATAGTGCTTTGTCGCTTATCATCAATTCTGGTACAGTATTTGCGGCATTATTGTTCGTGGTGTATGGCCTGTTTGTTAGGTACGTTTCCTGCCCGGTTTGCACAGTGTGCAAAAAGTGAGCAATGAGCATTGCGCACATTATTATTGAGCATCAGCGGTTTAGGGCCTGTATTGCGCACATTGCCCGTGAAAAAGAAAATTGCGCACTGCCGCCATTTTTTACAGGTCTTCCGGCAAACCCCTATGAATCACCGCCCCTTTTTGTAATTTAGTCCACCTAATTGCTGATACATGAAAAAGATAGTATTGCTCGCTACATATGCCCTGCTGCTGGGCAGCGCGGCCACAGCCCAGAACACGGAGCGCAAACCCCTGCCCTGCGAGGATTGCCGCACATTCCCGTTCAAGCCCCGCGGCTGCGATCATAGTGTATGCCTGGAGCAGTATCTGTCCGTAGCCACCCGCGAAGACCTCGTTACTTACTTTGGCCTGCCGGGCAGCTTAGCCACACGTATCACAGAGTTTCGCAATGGCGGCTTTCAGCGCCTGTCGCAGTACCGCGATGCGCTGGAGAAGGCCGAGTATGCCATGCTCATCAATGCCTACAACCGCTATGTGGAGCAGCGCACGCCATTCACCGCGCCACCGCCGGCCCCTAAGAAATATGTAGATGTCACCACGCCCATCCTGTTTGATGTGAACAGCACCTTCATCGCCCACAATTATTACGAAGTGATGGACGAGGCGCTGGAGCAGTTGCGCCACCACCCCCGTGCCCGTGTCACCATATACGGCGGCACAGATAATACCGGCACCTCTAAGCAAAATATGGCGCTGTCTCAAAAGCGGGCCGCGGCCGTAGCCGCCTACCTGCAGCAGCATGGTATAGATAAGAAACGTATATCACTCGTGGCCCTCGGCGACGGGCATCCTTTCGCCGATCCGTTCATCCCGTCCAATGCGGCAAAGAACAGGTATGCGTGGATGGAGGTGAAGAATTCAATTTGACAATGAGGTAGTTATCCTAATGAAGATCACTTCACCTTACGGTAGGTAGTTTCACCCTCGTCGAAAATGTGATCGTTATCTTTATTCGAAGTCAGGAACTTCTGAATTTCCGTTTGGCTGGCTTTGTAATCCAGTTCATGTTCTTTAACACCCTTCAGCGTAAATTCAGTATTGCTCACTTTGCGGAGTTTTATCAGGTAATAACCGGCCTTGCCGTTACCATCATCCTTGGTGTAAACATTGAGATACATGGCACCACCAATGTTACTGAGTGTCACAGGCATCAGATCGCCCTTCTTAAGTTTACCTGATGTATCTGACTCATAACAATTAAGCATACTTTTCTTATTCGTTTGCTCCAGTACATAACCGGTCTTCTTCTTGCCATCCTTAGTATACTCTATCCATTTGCCGGGCATCCATGTGGGGATTTCACAAGAGCCGTTATCAATACTGTTCTGTGTTAATCCGGGACAACCCGTTAAGACGATCATACAAAGAACCAAAACGAGGGATGAGATGTATTTCATAAGTATATGTTTGAGCAATTCAAAGTTAATAATTTAAAATGAAATAACTATGTTCTCTTCACCATTGGGCATAAGCAAGAGAGCGATGGTTATCAACAAATATGAACTTATGACAGGCGCTAATACTGATAACGCACCCGATATTGCAAAAGCCAAATATGTTCCATGGATCGGGCATTCCGGCATCAGCAGATGAGTTGCTCTACGTTATTGTTGCCGTAGTCATACGGTATATATGCTAATGAGTTAATGGGTTTGGTGAGCAGCAGGATGGCTCGTTTACCTTTCTTTATAGTACCCATAACTGATTGTAATTCAATAGCTGATGCAGCGTTAATTGTAGTAGCGTTCACCACCTCTTCCGGGGTCATTTTCAACTGCGTGCAGGCAATGGAGGCCAGCAGTTGCATATTGCCGGAGGGGCATGAGCCCGGGTTGTAGTCCGATGCGAGGCAAACGGGTAGTCCGGCATCTATGATCTTACGGGCCGGCTGGTACTGGATACCCAGGAAGAATGCAGCACCGGGAAGGAGGGTTGGCATCGTATTACCACCTTTCAGTGATTCTATTTCTACTTCAGATACACACTCTAAATGATCTACACTCAATGCGTTATGTTTCACACCTACCTGCACCCCACCCGAATAATGAAGCTGATTGGCATGTATCTTGGGTTTAAGGCCATATTTCCACCCTGCCTCGAGCAGTTTTTCCGTTTCGGGCACCCCAAAGAAGCCTTCCTCACAGAAGACGTCCATATAATCAGCAAGGCCCTCACCGGCCACACGGGGCAGCATTTCATCTATTATTAACTTTATATAGCCTTCTTTATTTTGCTTATAATCAACAGGATATGCATGCGCAGCCAAAAACGATGCTTTTACCGGTATAGGGGCATTTTCCCTTATCCGCCTGATGACCCGGAGCATCTTCAGTTCCCCCTCCAGGCACAGGCCATAGCCGCTTTTTATCTCTATGGCGCCGGTGCCATAAGCCATCACCTGTTGCAAGCGGGCCATGCTCTGCTCATAAAGTTCCTGCTCATCCATGGCATTGAGGCGTGCGGCAGAGTTAAGGATGCCCCCGCCACGTCTTGCAATTTCTTCATATGTGAGCCCTTTTATGCGGTCCACAAATTCGCCATCACGTGGTGCGGCAAAGACCAGGTGCGTATGGCTGTCAACAAACGCGGGCAGCACCATACGGCCAGTGGCATCAATTACCTTGTCGGCATGCATATCCGGCAGGTCTGCCATAGTGCCAAAACTGTGTATATATCCGTCCTCTGCCAGCAGCCAGGCATTATCTATACAGGGCAAAACAGCCATATCCTTCCCCGCCCTCTTATCAATACCGGGAAGATCACCCTCTTCCACCTGGTGCAGTTGCCTGATATTTGTAATGAGTAAACGCATGGTCAAAAGTAAAAATTTAACGGTAAACGGCGAAAGCAGTTTGCAGGCACAGGGCAAGAGCAGGTATATTTGTCCTATGAACGAACTACCCGGCGGCCAGGCAGGAGGCGCATGGAAGAGCAGCCTTCTTGACGATCTCGTCTTCATTAAGAAGAACGGGCGCTACCCTATGAGCCGCAAGACCATTCCATCGGCTATGCTGATACTGGCATTCCTGCTCTTCGGGCTGCGTATGCTATGGACCAGCTACCTCCTGAACCAGAGAGGCAACGTAGCTGTGGCTGTGTTGCTGGGCGTTACGTTCGCTGTGGTATTTGGCGGCGCCCTGCTCACCTACCTGGGGTCTTTACGGTTCCGTAGCATACCTACTGGGCAGCCACTGGCCGCCAATATGCGCCTTACAGAGGGCTTCCTGAAGAGTATGCAACTGAACCTGTACCGCCATCCCCAGGCCCCCGAGGTGTACCAGATACTGAGCCGCCCTCTTGGCAATAGCGACCAGAGAGAGGTGATGATATTCATAGCCGATGACAACCGCATCCTCATCAACAGCCATTTCATCAATAATAAATGGACCATGTCGCGCGGATCGAAGAACTCACGGATGATGGCGAAGCAGTTCGGGAAGTGGCTGGAAACGCATATGCAATCCGCTGATAGCGGCATAACTGCCGTTGAGAAAAACTAAAGTACCTTTGCCGTATGTACACGAAAGAACTTACTGACCTTATACCCACCGGTTTCTCAGACCAATCGCGGGTATGGATATACCAGAGCAGCAGGGCGTTCATAGAGAAGGAAGAGCATGAAGTGAATGAACAATTGCACCAATTCTACAGCCAGTGGCAAACACATGGCGCCCCGGTAAAGGGCTGGGCCAGGTTGCTGTTCCGGCAGTTTGTGGTGGTGATAGCCGATGAAACGGAAGAAGCGGTGAGCGGTTGCAGCACAGACAGTTCGGTGCGCGTGATCAAAAGCCTGGAGCGCCAGTATGATGTGAATTTCTTTGACCGTATGATGATCACCTTCCTGGTAAAGAACAAGGCAGAGATGCTGCCCTTTACACAGATACAATACGCAATTGACAAGGGCTACATCAATAAGGACACTCTTATGTTCAACAACGCGGGCGTAGCCACGATGGGCGACCTGATGGAGAAATGGCTGGTGCCCCTGGAGCAGACATGGATAGCACAACGCGTTGATCTGAACGTGACGATACCCTGATCATAAAAACGCCCCGGCTGACCGGGGCGTTCTGTATCATTCTGTTGTTTTTGGCTTTTTTATCGGCTGGCACTTCTTTTTGATCTTTCCTTCGTCGATCATATCATTGAACTTGTGCACCAGGTTATTAATAGGCTCCCTGCGACCACAGTCATACAACGAAACGAGGGGATCCTTATCAACGATCATCTTGTACATCTCTTCTTCCGAGGGAAGTGTCTTCAGCTTTGCATACTCTTCGTAAGTATATTTCAAGAAGGCGGTATTCCATGCCACCCCCATCTTATCAAGGAGATAACCCTTATGTAACTGAACGGGCTCAAAACCTGACGCACCGCCTGTCACATCTCCCGGAGCCGGATAAGAGATGATCCTCTTCTTATCGGGGGATAGGAGTACGGGTACAAGCTTATTGTAGTTTGCCCTGGTCTTGTAAACAAGTATCTGCGGCATGGCCATACCTGCCGAAGGCTGGGCTATTACCGATACTGTGCTACAGAGGAACAAGCCTGCTAATAACGCGCTTAATATCCTCATCTGCTTACAACGATTTTCTTAGTTACGATCTCGTTGCCGGCGTACACATTAACGAAGTACATACCAACAGCATAATCATTAACCGGAATGTTTATCACACCCTGGCTGTTTGTCGCATCGAACTGTGTAACCAGGTGGCCCTGAATATCTGTAAGCGTGATATTTGAAGCTGCAACACCACCAAGGTCTATGTTGAATGAAGTGCTGGCCGGGTTAGGGAATATCGAAATTTTGCTCTCAGCCAAAGAAACACTATTAACATTGGCAACACTACCAATCTTCACAACAACCGGGTTGGTGTAGTAGGTAGCACCGGTATAATTATAAGCGGTGCTGGAACCAGTGGCGTGCTGAATAGCCAGCGTATACGTGCCCGGTGTAACGCTTACTGTAGGCGTTGTAAACGTATACGGCGTAGAACTGGCATAATATATGGTCTGGCCAGACTTGTTTTCAATCACTGTTTGCGCACCCGTTGCAACATTGGTGAGCACCGCACGAACAGACCCGTTGAAATTACCTGTAGACTGATTGGCAACCGTAGCGGTAACAGTTAGTCCGCTACCCCATGGAATAACCGTTCCTCCAACAGGAGTGATGTTAGATCCCAGTTGTATGCTTTGATCATTACCTATTGTCAGCTCATCTTCGTTGATGAATGTACCATTATCACCAACAGCAGTCCATGAACTGCCACCGGTATTGCGGTACATGATGCGGAATTTGTAATAGCCGGGAACAAGCACATATTGGTTAGCAGTATTTGCGAAAGACAGAGAAGCCGTTGCACCTGCAGCAATTGACTGAGATGTAAGCGTTGTCAAAGTAGTAACCAATTTGTAAGTACCATCAAATACCTGCAGGGCGATGTCGCCGCTGAATCCTGTTGAATTTGTATTAGTAACAGAAGCAGTAAATGTGCAAGTACTCAGAATATAATTTACCGGAACATTCAGTGTAGTTCCGGATGTGAGCATAGAGGCCATCTTGATGTTATCGTTGCTGTTTGTAGCAAAACTATCAGGTTCTATACCCATGATAACCGACTGGTAGCTGTTGAAGTTGCCGCCACCGCCGCCGATACCGAGAGAAGGCGGAGCCAGGTTGTCTACTGTATAATAGCCATCTGAAGACCCGCTCCAACCCCAGTTCATATGGAACTTGTTGCTGGCATCATATCCATCGCAAACCCATGCGTGACCGCCGGCACTTCCCTGACCTGAATAGAGGATAGGCCTGTTTGCATCGAGGTCTGTTTTCAGCAAGGTATTCCATGCAGATGTCGACATCATGGTTGGGCTATAACGCTGTACACCATGCAATGTCTTCTTATAGTGGAAGTATGTCTTTAACGCATATTCTGAACAGTTTACCTTAGGGCTTTCGGCAATCAGCGTATATGCACCACTTCCGCTGCTGCTGGTAGTATAGTTCATATCAACGCCTACGCCAACGTGGTACATAAGAATGGCTGTAGATGTAGTGCTGGAAGCTGTGTTCATAGTTGACCAACCATATGCGGTACCTGCGAAATCAGCTTTCTGAGCTCCATAGGTAGCGTGAGTGTATGTGTGGTAACCACTGCCCTTAGCAGGCCATTTCCAATAGAACATTACCTGTGCTGTAGACGTAGCCACACAGCCGGTAGGTGTACCGGAAGTGCCGGTAACAGGACATTTATTATTATACCCCGGAGCCTGGTCCCACTTTGTTTTCAGCAGGTATACTGAACTGCTCGGAAATACACTTGTTGTTCTTGCCGCTGAAGGATGGTATTCCCTTTCAACAGACAAATTAGCCCATTCCTGAATAGTTTCAGGAGACGCGGGGATGTTGTTCTTCACGGCGGCTGTTATCTGATTCTTATAACCATCTATCCAGTCTTTTGTAGCCGGAGCCATATTGTTGATATCAAATACCGACTCATTTGAGTATGCGAGAACCGGCTCGATAATATCATCACCTGAAACCATAATGAAACCATGACCACCATTTACGCTGAATACGTAATAGTCAACAATAGGGCCAAAATTTCCCTGATCTGTGGCTACATAATTGGTAGACAGGTCAGCAGGTGTGTTCAATAAGCCTGAATAAGTAGACTTCAGAAAGTTACAACCAATTCTTTTAGCTGTAGCCTCGTCTATCCCCTTTCCATAGGAGTTGACGCCTGAGCAAGCAAAGAGCAAAGAGACAGTAAGACACTTTTTTAATATGCTTTTCATAAACCAGATTAAATTATTTCTTTTGAAGGATTTTTTTTAAGCCCTGCAATATACAAAATATATTGAAAAAAAGACATGATTTACCCACAAATTCTCAACATTCACTTCATTTAAAATGTTAAAGAATTGTGTTATAAAAATAAACGATATCTGAAATGATGCAAAAACTACTTTAGTGCGATCTGCTGATGTCTTGATGGTATCTCTACATCCCAGAATCCCTTCTTGATAAGACGGTCACGGAAGGCAAGCTGGGCCTCATAATCCCCATGAACAAGGAATAATTTGCGAACGATCTTCGGATCCTGGCAGGAGAGCCAGTGAATAAGATCCTGGTAATCTCCATGCGCGCTCATGCTATCTATATGGCCAATCTCAGCGACCACCTCATGAGGTTCTCCATATATAGTGACCTGTTTTGCTCCGCTTTTCAACCTGCCACCAAGTGAATTAGGTTCGCAATAACCCACAAGCAGTATGGTATTCCTCGCCTTCTCAATGTTTCGTTCAATATGGTGTTTCACCCTACCCGCCTCTGCCATACCGGAAGCAGAAATGATGACACATGGTTCCTTGGTAAGACTTAGCTCAATTGATTCTTTGCTCGTCCGGACATATTTCAACCCTTCAAACGCAAAAACATCTTCATCCCGTTTCAGCATTTGCCCTACTTCTTTATTAAAACACTCGTCGTGTTTCTTTACTACCTCTGTAGCTGAGATCGACAACGGACTATCCACGTAGTAATTCAACGGCGGAAGGCGCCGCTCCATATCGAGCCTGTTGAGTATATATAGTATTTCTTGTGTTCGACCAACACTAAAAGCTGGGATGATCAGCTTCCCACGTTTCTTCAGGCAGGTATCCACAATATAGTTCAGCAGTTTGTCGGCAGCCGGATGCGCATCTGCATGCAGACGATCGCCATAAGTAGATTCGAGAATAATATAGTCAGCCTGTGGAAACTTTTCCGGCGCTTTAAGTATCAGATCGTTGTAACGTCCGACATCACCGCTGAACGTTAAGGCTACTTCCCTGCCGTTCTCTTTGATCTTCAGATTCACCGCTGCACTCCCTAAAATATGTCCGCAGTCTGTATAAGTCAGCTCGACCTGCTCGTCGATAGCATAAGGTGTATTATACGGTACAGGCACCAGGTAGGGGAAAACATTTTGCGCATCTTCTTCCGTGTATAATGGGGTCGCAAGCTCTCTACCTTGCTTTTCCCGTATCCTGTTGATATGCTGCACATCGCTTTCCTGTATATGGCCAGAATCGACCATGAGCAGTTTTGCCAACTCGATAGTTTGCGGTGTACAGTATATCTTGCCCTTATAACCGTCTTTTACCAACTTTGGCAACAACCCAACATGGTCTATATGCGCATGAGAAATGATCACGTAGCTAATATCCAAAGGATCGAAACCCCAGGTCTGATTCAGCTCGAGCGTCTCTTTACCCATTCCCTGGAACATTCCACAATCCAATAAAACATTTTTTCCCGGTTCTATATGAAGTAAATGTTTTGATCCTGTAACTGTTCTTGCGGCTCCGTGGAAGGCTATTTTCATTTCGAATGTGTCTGTTAACCCTGTAAAAGTAAACAAATACCATGGTGGGATGCATACAGACAACCCCATTATTAACATTTCATAGCCTAAAAAATATTACCTTTGCCCGTCTAAATAAGTTCTTTTAATTCATATGATCAGCCGTAGAAATATCCGCGTTAAAGTGATGCAAACCTTATATACTCTTGCATCTATTGAAGACGGGGTGACCGGAAGCAAGACCCAGGCGACAAAAATCCTCAATGATAAGCTAGACCAGGTACTGGATATTTTCACGGTTTCAATACTTTACACATTACGTATAGCTCAGTATGCTGAGACAGACGCTGCCAAACGATCGTCGAAATACCTGCCCAGCAAGGAGGACATGAATGTCAATACTGGAATTGCCAATAACAGCTTTGTGCTGAAATTGCTTTCGGATACCTCTTTCAACGAAAAAATAAAGAAAAATAAACTGGAACGCCTGGTTGATGCAGACTGGGTAAAAAAGATATACCAAAGCACTGCCAAAACGGAGGTATATTCCAACTATGCCTCTGTCCAGGCACACAGCACCGCGGAAGACAAAGAGATCATTAAGTATATATGGGAGCAAATGCTGCTGGACGAAGGCCTGATGAGTTATTTTACAGATGAGCTACCCGGCTGGGAAGATGACAGCGAACTAATAACCATGCTCATGGACAACTTCTTTAAGAGCAGTGCAAAAATAAACTTCCAGAACCTGTTGTCCGGCGAGAAGAAAGAATATGCGCACGATCTGTTGCTGACAACTATTGATAAAGAAGAATACTGCATGAGCCTTATAGAACCGAAGTTGAAGAACTGGGATAAGGAAAGGGTAGCTATGATAGACTTGCTGCTGCTGAAAATGGGTGTATGTGAATTCCTGTATTTTCCGACGATACCCACTAAAGTGACCATCAACGAGTATATTGACATAGCCAAGCAGTATAGCACACCTCAAAGCGGCCAGTTTGTGAATGGCGTACTTGATAATATTCTGAAAGACCTGGTAAAGGAAGATGCTATAAAGAAAAAAGACAGAACAAAGCAATAGCACTAAATAATGAAAAGCTATCTTATTATTCCGGTACTGGCCCTGATGACAGCCTGCAACAATAGCGGCACGACAAAAGCCACTACGACCGGCACTGATTCCAATAAGCTATCGGCATCGCTGGTGAACAACCCGCATACTGCTAACGGGCTTGACGCGAATGTGGCCAATTCTAAACCGGTACTCGATTTTAAAGACACACTGCATGACTTCGGCGCCATTCATGTAGATGAAGTAGTACAATATGAGTTCTCATTCGCCAATACAGGGAAAGGCCCGCTGATCATTTCCAACGCACAGGCATCTTGCGGATGCACTGTGGCCGACTACCCCCATGACCCAATATTGCCGGGACAAAGCGGCGTGATGAAGGTTACATTCAGCTCAGCCGGCAAATCGGGACACCAGGAAAAATCCGTGGCAGTGCATACGAATACCGTAAGGGGGATTCATATGCTTTATATTCAGGCAGACATTGCCACGAAATAAGAAAGACAATAACAATAAAATGTTGCAATTTTGCAACTCAATAAAAAAGAAACATTTAAAACATAACAATCAATACAATGCAACTAACATTATGTGCACTTTTGCTCCAGGGAGCCGCACCGCAAGGTGGTATCATGCCAATTTTTCTGATGGTGGGCATGTTTGTGGTCATGTATTTTTTCATGATACGCCCACAAGCGAAGAAGGCAAAAGAGCAAAAGGCGTTCTCTGACAGCATGACCACGGGAGAACAGATCATCACAACAGCCGGCATACATGGCCGCATCAACCGCGCAAACGAAGATGGCTCTCTGCAACTGGAAATAAGCCGCGGTACTTTCATGACCATTGAACGCTCTGCCATTTCTATGGAGCTGACGCAGGCATACCGTAAGAAAGCAGGTACAACCACAGAAGCAACCGCCACAAAATAATCTCCGGACCAATGCTAAAAGCAGGTATCACAGGAGGCATTGGATCGGGGAAAACAATTGTATGCCAAGTGTTCCAGACACTTGGCATACCTGTATTTAATGCAGACGAAGCGGCCAGATACCTGATGGAGCATGACGCGACGCTTATTAAAAATATCGCCGAACTTCTGGGGGCCGATGTATACCACAACGGCAAACTGGACAGAAAAAAAATGTTGTCGACCATTTTTGAGACGCCGGAAAAACTGCATCAACTCAACGGGCTTGTACATCCGGCCACGATCGGCTATGGTAATGAATGGATGCTGAAGCAGAATGCGCCTTATGTGATCAAGGAAGCAGCTATATTTTTTGAGAGCGGCAGCAACAAAGACATGGATGTAATGATCGGCGTATATGCGCCGCAGGAACTACGGATCGCCCGTGCTATGAAACGCGGATCTGTATCGCGGGAAAAAGTATTGGCGATCATATCTCACCAAATGAATGAAGATGAGAAGATGAAGCGATGTGACCATGTTATCGTGAATGACGACCTAACCGCGATCATACCGCAAGTGCTTGCCATACACCAGGAACTGCTTGCCGGGAACGGGCGTTAGGTATAACGCAGGTAGCTCCTACGGAGCAATATTCCTTCTTACATTTTTGCTGCAAACAGGTAGCCCTTACAAGGCAGCATGATAGCTTGTCTGTTACAATCCGGCAGTGCCTACGGCAAAGAATACAATATCCGGCAGGACTAAATAATGATGGTAATGTATCAATAAACAAGAGGCATCTATTGAGATGCCTCTTATATGTTTGTGTGACTTGTAAATTATGTTACCTGCCACCGGAAATAAACTGATTCAGTGATTCGCGGCTGGAGCTAAAACTGAATACGTTACCAACCTTAAAGTAGTTGTTATTGTCCACGGTCTTGTTGTATGCATACTTTGCAAACTCAAGCTTTGTATCGTCGAAAGAGAACAGTTTGCATATCTCTATAACCTGGTCGGTGGTGACGAAATTATTTGACAGCACCGTTTTTGCAGTTGACAGTTTCGTACTTTCAAAAGAGCTACCAGAAATGCTTCTCTTAGCATCGGCAAAAGAACGCGGGTCCATAGCCACAGGGCCTGCCGGAGGCGGTGGAGGTGGAGGCGGGGTATTCACCACCTGCCTTGTATTGTTGCAATAAGACATAACAAACTCTCCCTGCTCAGGGCGATAATCGCGCATCACCGGGCTACTCCTCTGGAAGGCGAGATAGGGGCCGAAGTTGTCTCTCTCTATCTTCAAAACAAGATTGATAGCACGCTCGTCTACGGGATTGGCGAATGTAATTCTCTTCTGAATGGCCTGTGTACGGTTGTCGTTGAATATTACCTGTATATCGTTAGTGACCTGGGGCAGCCCTTCTACCCTTACCCTGCTTTGCGGGTAAGTATTCTGCTTGATGCCATTGATCATCAAAAAGAACTGTTCGCCGGTCTCGGAAAAGACAGAAAGCGCACTACCGCTTTGCGTGTAGGCTTCCGGCTTGTGACCTCCGTGGCCATAACCGCCCCTGCCCTGGGCAAAGGAAGTGACAGGTAGTGCAAGAACCACTAACAAAAGCATCGATCTAATTCTCATAAAATACTGATTTTGGGTACAAGATTACTAAAATCAATTTGTATGCCAAATACCCGGCAAAAACACGATGGACGTCCATTTATCATTTATTTAACGACATAAAAAAGGGCCGGCGCTTGCCGGCCCTTTTCAATATCAAATGCGCGAATCACCATCACCTGTCTATGGTTACCTTGCGGGTGACGAGGCTCCCATCTGTAAAGACGTTGAGCAGGTATATGCCGGATGGCAGATTGGACGGAGTATTCACCGGTATCTGTGTATTCACTGTATACGTGCGAAAAAATACCTCACGGCCCTGAACATCCATCATTTTCAGTGTTACCTCTCCGGACACCGGTGCTGCAAATACCAGCTCGAAATTGCCGCTAGCCGGATTGGGAGAGACTGATACAGACTGTATCTGCTCTGCAATAGAAGCTACCGCACCATAATTCTGAACATGTATGGTATCGGTATACGTGGTAGAACAGGTGCCATAAGTGACTGTTAATGTTACGGTCTTAGTACTTCCGGCGCTCCATTTAACAGCAATAGGACCTGCCGATGTAGATGTGGCAGGTGTGGCTCCGGAGCCGAAATCCCAGGCGTATGTTGTGCCGGAAGGTGCAGAACCATTGAATGTAAATGTATCATTCACATTTATGTTGGTGTTATGCGCCACAACATGGAAGGAAGCTACTGCTTCACAAACATTTACACGCGCCCACCAGGTATCCCAATAATTGGGAGTTGTCGGGGTAGTTTCCTGTATGGTATAAAAATCATTCATATTAACCGGATCGATAGCAGATGCACTGTAGTCGCCCCAGCGATTCTTTGTGCCGCTGAACTTCTGTATATACGAGCTTTTACCGTGCCTGTATATGAAAGGAGAACGGAGCACATTGTTGGCATCTGTATGGATACGCAATGCATAGCCAGCATTGGGGTGACTGTTGGTCGACAGATTAGAGAATCCTATGATCGCATCATTGTTCTGATTCACAGCCATGGCAGGATATACATAAAAATTCTGGCCGGTAGGATCATCCACAAGGCCATTCTGAATAGGGTTGGCTAATGTATCCAATTGCCACCACATAGCTGATACCCTGTTCACACTGGAATAAGGAATAAACACATTGTGTGAGCACCAAAGCTTTCCATTACGGTAGGTGAGATTCGTAATACGATCATCTCCGCAATCAATCTTATCGGGGATGCTGGACTGAGGGCCAAAGTCTCCTCCGGAATAACTACCCCTCCAGGTTGTAGTTGAGGCCGGATAACCGATAGAAGCCAACGTAGGGCTGGAGACCCCCCCTGTGATCTTCCACAGCCTTATCTTCCCGGTAGATCCATCATAACTCTCTACAACATACATGCTGGGATTTCCTGAGTCATACATCAGCGCGGGGCACAAAGTAAATGACGAAGACTTACTGATCTTTGTATATGTAGCACTTGTGCCGGATCTGAGCAATGAATAGTCGAACACATAAGCCACTGCACCTGTCTGTCCCCCAGAAGAATTCTTGAAGAAGTTTCCGGTAACCGTAACCCATTTACTATTAAAACCAACATTCGGATAATCTAACCATGCTTTGTCTGTTGCATCGGTTGCGAACTGGAACAGGTACCATCCTCCTGCCGGATTCGACGTTTTTGAAACCCCGATCATCACCGTAGACTTTGTCTTTGACCCAGATACGGCAAATGTTACGATTATCCATCGGTTATAGTAAGGATCGTAGTGTATTCGCGGGTCAAAAGACGATGTACCAGATGGTAGCACCGTTGCCCAAAACGCATCGAGATTGGCGCTGAAAACCGATCCATGCGGGGCTGCCCTTCTTTGAACGCGAACAACGGTATTGATAGCCGTAACGCAATAATTGGAATCTACGGCACCATGTGTATCGGGCGGTATAGCAGTACCGTTTGTCTGAATGGATTGAAATGTATCAGTGGGGTCATTGGAAACCGTTGCCAGGGACCACCCTGAATTATCAATCTCGCGGGCGGCAGACTTTTTCATGTAGTGTACCTCCGATGGATCAGGTTCTGGTCTATACTTGAAACGATCAGACCGCTCGTCTTCTTCCTCCTCTTCGAGCATCACTTCCTTCCTGACTAAAGGAAAAGGATGCGCTTTCAGATATTCGGATAATTCAGCAAGGTTCACCTCTCCTTTCTTGTCTTCGTGTCCCTTTGTGTAAGTTTGAGCTGATGTAGCAGTAGTAGCAAGTAAAACAACAGAAGCTATGGCGCATAGCTTTACATAATTCATAAAAGCTTTTTTTCAAAAATAGCTAAAAAGGGCGATATAGAGATAATATTCACCCCAATATATTATTGATTTACAACATGAAAATACCCGTAAGTCATGAAAATTCCGGAGGAATCAGCGGTATCTCAATGCTCTCATCAGTTGCCGGTTTCTGCGCTGCGCTCTCTTTTCCTGCAGATCGGCAACAGCCCAGATAGAAGCAGGCAGCCACCCGATGAGCGTGATCTGCAACAAAAGACAAATTATAGCCCTGAATATTCTGCCGCGGACCAGAAATGAGAAAGAAGGGAATAAGACAGCTAATAGTATCAATGCCTGAAATTTATATGAAGTTACAAACTTTTACAATGTCAACACCTTGTTTGTTGTCGCCCAATTGCGCATAGTGGCTGTGACCCCCAACTTCTTTTCTATGATATTCAAACTAAGCTTTGAATTACCGATACCGCCGGTTATAATATACATTTCCTTCCCTACTATCCGAACCTGTTCTGTTTCGGCGGTGTATGGACCAAGCGCTGTATGAAGTGATGGCGCGGGGGCCTCTGACAGGAACACGACGTATAGCTTGAGCGGCGCTTCTATCTTCTGCTCATGGAAAGGATTGGCAGCTATGGCCCTCCCGATCTCTTCCAATGAACGAAGCACAACCGGAACGTCGTAACCTAATTTCCCCAGCAATTGCTTTTCAATTTTCATTTTTAACTTCGACCGATCTGCCTCATTTGTGTCAAAGAGGACGTTGCCGCTTTGTATGTAAGTGACAACGTTCTTAAATCCGGGCATCTCAAAATGCTTCCTCAGGTCTTCCATCTTTATCAACTTCTGACCACTGACATTGATACCGCGTAAAAAAGCTATGTAGCGCATAACCAAATTTAAAATTCAAAAGTGAAACCCGAAAAAATATTACAGCCTTAGTTTCATACCCCCATTTACAACAAAACCATCAAGAGGTGCATATATATCCCGAAACTGCGGATAGCTGATACTACCGGAATAGATCGTATCGAAACGCGTCTGCCGGCTGTCGAGGATATTTTCGAAATTAATGTACACTGACAATTGTTTCCATATTTTCTCTGCCATCAATCCACACAACCAGTATCCCCGTCCAGTTGAGCCATCACTGAGCCGTTGTTTGCTATAGTAGTACGCTTCTGCTCCGACCTTCCATTTATTATCCAACTCATACATCAAAACAGAATTAGTATGATGACGTGGCGTAAGCGGGGTTTCTGTAACTGACGATCCGGTATGAATATGTGAATGTGTGAATGTATATCCCAGGAAAAGCTTAATATCCTTATATCCAAGTTTCATATTTGATTCAAAGCCGGCCGCATCGATATGGGCTGAAACGTTGTGAAAACGATACATACCTGTTGACAATGGCTCAAGCAATAGCGGATCGTTGAGCCTGGTATAGAAGAAGAGTTGATTGAAGCTGAATGTGATCTTATCGCCTGCGAATATTGTTTTATAATTGACATCTGCATTACCTCCGTAGCTCTTTTCGAGTTTATTGCTGTCCGGGCTTATGGGCAGAATATTGCGGTAGATGATACGTTCGCTTTCTTCTGTGAAAATGGTGGGTGCCTTGTAACCAAGACCACCACCTATGCGGGAGGAAAGCTCTGTACTGTGCTTGTATAACAGCGATACTCTCGGCAACACCGCCGGACCATAATTCAATACATAGTCTCCACGTAATCCTGTTTCCAGGATCAGTTTTTTTGAGATGTCGTAGGTATTCTGACCAAAAAGACCAATGGTAGTGATCAGGTAATTGCGAAGAGGAACGGATGCCAGCATCAGTTCATTGAAACCATCTGTGAATATGTTGGCCCCAACGATCCATTCTGTCCGGTCACCATGGCTGGAGAAATTCGCCTCCGTGAATGTGCTGTTCTGGGCCCCATCAAAGGTATATCCGGGCGCGTTTATCGTTCGCCGGAAATAGGCAACGCTGTTTTTAAAGGACAGGCTTTTTTCCCCGGCCATCTTATGGGTTAGTTGAATCTCGGAGCTTACGCGTCTTGTTTCATTCTTTTCGTAATAACGGTGTGTACTATCCCCTCTTCCGGTAATATAGTAGATATCACCCCCCATTCTGTTCTCATAATTACCATTGACACCAATCGTAATTTCCGTTCTTTCGGAAGGGTAAAGAAATAACCTAGGATTGAGTGTGTACCGGGAAAACCGGGGAATAGCAGTGAATACGACTGTATCTGTAGTATATGGCGCAGCCACATCATATGCAGCGTAAACCGTTATGCCGGCTTTCCCAAACCGCTTGCTATAAAACCCATTCACATCGAGTCCTTTTGCGGAGGTACCATTTACCAGAAACCTGAGCTCCCTTTCATATGAGGGTGTCTTTGAGATCAGGTTTATCAATCCTGCAATTGCGCCTCCTCCGTAGAGTGTTGATGAGGCACCTTTAACGATCTCTACTCTTTTCAGGTCGAGTGGCGGAGTCTGAAGCAGGCCCAAACCTCCGGCCATACCCGCATAGACGGGGAAACCATTCTTTAATATCTGCGTATACCGGCCATCGAGGCCTTCTATACGAATTGCTGAATTACCGGATGTGGCTGATGTTTGTTGTGTCTGGATCCCGGTGCTCTCTGCTAAAAGCATGCGGATGTCTCCCGGCTTCATATTTGCCTTTTCATCCAGCTCTTCGCCTCCTATAAGCTCTACACGCGTTGGTATATCCTGAATCGTTCTTGTACTTCTTGTAATACTCACTACAAACTCATTCATTTCATCCTGATCGGGCTCAAGAAAAACCATGAACGTATCTGTCCCCGGTGTGGGGAACATAATAGTATCTGTCCGCTCAATATAGCCCAGCATCCTGAAACGCAACACCTGTTTACCCGCCGGAACTTTGTCTAACACGGCTACCCCATATTCATTTGCAGCATTTCCTATGTCCGACCCTTCTATATTGACCACAGTTCCCGCCAGGGGTTCTTTTGTTCGTATGTCACGAACTGACGTGATTAATTTATTCTGGGCACGCGCTCCCATAAAAAAGAACATGGTAATACCCACCATAATAGAATTTCTCATAATCTTCTTTGAAAGGTTAAATAATCGATTATCCGCATAAGCTGCGAAAAATGAAGTTTATTTAACCTCTGTCGGGCGGACGCCAGGAGAACGGAATATACTGAGCGTGCATGACACGCAGGAAAGAAGCGTATTCCTTTTTATAAAACACCGGAATACCTGATGGGACAAAAATAATGTCTGATATAATGAATCCGGAACAACACTGGCAATTAAAAAAAGGCGAGCAATTGTTACAATCGTCCTTTTGCTCCTGTTTGTGTTGCCCGGACGATACTCCTGATATGGTGTCTGCCCTATCATATTCGCATCTGTCATAGGCGCAACACGGAAAAGCCGTAAGCACTAACAGATAAATAGTAAATATGAGCGTGAAGAGCCTCATCACTTCAAAGATAGCCACTAAAAGTCATTGCCGTTACAACAAATCCAAAATGAATCATTAAAATGAGTTATAGCCTTACAAACACAGGGTTTTTCTATTACCTTTGGCTACAATCAATCTTACAATAACACCTTACAATGAAGAAAAACATCGCATTGCTTGCTGGAGGCTATTCAGGCGAATATGTGATATCCATAAAGACCGCGGAAACCATTCAGAAAAATCTGGACAGTACCCTGTATGATATTTACAAGATCATTATCAATAAAGATGAATGGTACTTTGACCATCAAGGCAAAAAAGGGCCGATAGATAAGAATGACTTCTCTATAAATATAGATGGTACCAAGATCAATTTCGATTGTGTATTCATCGCCATACATGGTTCGCCGGGAGAGGATGGGCGTGTGCAGGGCTACCTGGATATGCTGCATATCCCCTACACTACCTGCAACTCGATCGTGTCTGCATTGACGTTCAATAAGAGCTATTGTAACAAGGTGGTGAAGGCTACGAACGTAGTGAACATTGCCAATTCCGTGCACCTCATCAAGGGCGAGCCCTACTCTGTTGGCGCAATACTGGATCAACTGAAGTTACCTGTGTTCGTAAAGCCAAACGAAAGCGGCAGCAGCCTGGGCGTGAGCAAGGTGAAAAATGTGGAGGAATTGTTGCCCGCCATTGAAAAGGCTTTTGGCGAAGACAACCAGGTGCTGATAGAAGAATTCATTGAAGGGCGTGAACTGACCATTGGTATCTATAAAACCAATGGAGTGGTACATGCGCTGCCTGCAACGGAGATCGTGAGCAAGAATGAGTTCTTTGATTACGAAGCAAAATATACCCCAGGTGTGACCAATGAGATAACACCGGCCAAAATAGACAACAAACTGAAGGAACAACTGGAAACCAAGGCGATGGCGATATACCGCCACCTGAACTGCCGAGGCGTGGTGCGTATGGACTTCATACTGCAAAAATCGAGCGGCAAGCTATTCTTCCTGGAGGTAAATACCATGCCCGGACAAAGTGAGAACAGCATTGTCCCTCAACAGGTTCGTGCGGCGGGCATTGCCCTGAAGGATTTTTATGGCAAACTGGTGGAAGACTGCCTGAAAAACCACTGATAGCAGCCAACTAAATAAATTCCCTTATTTTTATACGGACTATCCGATATGAATGAAAATATTAAAAGGTCTTTCTGGTTCCACCTTGCGATAGTATTGGGGATATGTACCATATTGTACATATCTTTTTTTGCTACGTTGCACTGGCTGACACAGCATGGAGAGGAGGTGCCGGTTCCGGATGTCAGAGGCCGGTCGGTCGATCAGGCTATAACACAACTAAGGGGGTTGCATTTTGAGGTGTTTGTTGATTCTACTTATGAGCCATCTGTAAAACCCTTTACGGTCTTAAAACAGGTTCCCGATACGGGCTCTATGGTAAAACGTGGCCGGACGGTATTCCTGACGGTGAATATGATGATGCCACCATACATACCAATGCCCAACCTGGTGAATCTTTCGTTCAGAAGCGCGCAAATGCTCCTGAAGAACAACAAACTGCTGGTGGGAGATACTACATACAAACCTGATATTGCGGCAGGCGCCATTCTGGAACAACGATACAAAGGTGCTCCGATCAGGCCGGGAGAAATGATAGCTCAGGGCAGCAAAATAGCACTGATAATCGGCGACGGCCTCGGTAATACTGAATTCAATGTTCCGGATGTGACCAACGTAAGTGTAGATGAGGCGCTAACGGTTCTGGGCCAGTACAGCCTTACTCCTATCATTGTACCCTATGACGAGTTATCTAAGATCACTGATACCCCTACGGCAATTGTAGTGGAGACCGAGCCAAGAGCTATCAACGACGCCAATGTGCCCAACCATATAAAAGCAGGAGATATCATCCACCTGAGGATCATGCAAAACCCGAGCCCAGAGGATATACACTCGGGCAATACAAATGGCACTAAAACCGTTAATGGAGGTAAAAAATAGCAGGTAAAGTGACGAAGATACCCGGGGCCATCATATTATTACTGATCATTACATTATCAATACCTCGAGCGGGAGCGCAGGAGTATGCCGGTCCCCTGTCGTTCAATCCCGCACTGAAAGATGCTCACCGGACAGTGAGTGCGCGAAGCGCCTACAAAAAGACAACGCATACGCTCAGCCTTCCTTTTTTTGAAGATTTTACAGGATACAGCATTTACCCTGATAGCAGCAAGTGGACCGATTTCGAAGTATTCATTAATAATACGATGGGGTATAATCCCATTACTCGCGGGGTAGCCACATTTGACGCACTGAATTACCTGGGTGTACCTTATGACAGCTTCAGTAATACCAATTTCAGAACTGCAGACAGTCTCACATCGCAGCCCATAAATATGGACCTGTCGACGGTGGTTCCAGGAGACAGTGTGTACCTCAGCTTCTTTTACCAGCCGCAGGGCAACGGGTTCTACCCGTTGTACCAGGACACCCTGTCATTGTACTTTAAAACCAAATATGGCGGATTTCTGCGTGTATGGGCCATGACCGGCAGCAGCCTGCAACCCTTCCAACAGGTAATGATCCCTATTTCTGATTCCTTGTTCTTTCATAGTGATTTCCAGTTCCGCTTTGTAAATATCGCGGCACTATACTGGGCTGATGCCGTATGGAATGTTGACTACATCAGGTTGGACAAAAACAGGAACATGTATGACACAGGTGTATACGATATAGGGTTTGCGGGAGACCCTACCTTCCTGCTTAACGATTATACGTCTATGCCGTACCGGCAGTTTATGGCCAACAAGGGCAGCGAAACATCGGCACAATACTACAACTCAATACATAATAACTGGCCTGTAACCCAACCTGTGACTTACGATTTTTCCGCAACCGCTATCAATAATGGCGCCACATTGCAGCCTGCCGTTGCCAACACAACCAGCATTAGCGCGAATACGATACAAAATGTATCCAACACCTCATATACCTCTACAATACCACTCTCTTCGGTAGCTAAAAACGAGCGTGTTGTCTTTGAGAATAAATACTGGATAGAATCGAGCGGGGGCACCGGAAGCACTGGTAATGACACCATAGTAAAGGATGTTGTTTTTGATAATTACCTGGCGTATGATGATGGCTCTGCGGAGAAAAGCTACTACCTGAATCTGTACCCTACCCTGCCGGGTAAAATAGCCATAGAATACCACCTGAACCAACCGGATACACTGCGAGGCATGGCCATATATTTTGGCAGGCAGATACCTTACCCCGGCTATAAAGCCTTCTCAATAATAGTGTACTCCGAGCTTGCAAGTGTGAACGGGGCTGTCGCAGACAATGTGTTGCTACAACAAGACCTGAATTCACCAATGTACGTAGATACTATCAACCATTTTACGGTCTATAAGTTTGATGAACCATTAGTGTTGCCTGCCGGGACGTTTTATGCAGGAACAATGCAGGCACCAAATAGCGGAGATGACAGCATCTACTTTGGCCTGGATGTGAACCGTATCGGGACCAACCATGCCTACTATAATGTGCTGCATGTGTGGGAGCCTTCGCTCATCAGCGGCGCAATAATGATGCGGCCACTACTGGGGCAACCGGTGACCGGTAGCGGTGTGCATGACATAGCAGACGACCGCCAGCGATGGTCAGTAAGCCCTAACCCCACGAGGGATATCATACGCCTGGAGTTTGACGGTAACAACAAGGCCCCTTACCGGATCTCGGATATACAGGGCAGAACGGTATGTGAAGGCACCGTTGCCAGCGGAAAAGCTATAGACATCTCTTCACTGGCGCCCGGAATGTACTTTGTGCAACTGACAAGTGATGGTATGCCAATGACGCCTAAGAAAATAATGAAATTGTGATCTTCCATTTATAAATAATAGTCTATGAATAATATTTCCGTACAAGAACTGAAACAGAGAATTGACGCCGGTGAAAAACTTCATATCATAGATGTTCGCGAACCATCGGAATATGCCGAGTATAATATAGGCGCCAAGCTGATACCCCTGGGCCAGATAGCCAATATGCAGATAGACGAGCTTGAAGACCTTAAGGACGAAGAGCTGATCATTCACTGCAAAATGGGGGGAAGAAGCATGCAGGCATGTATGCTGCTGGAGCAGTTCGGGTTTAAAAATGTTGTGAATGTGACAGGCGGCATCATGGCATGGCGAGATATGACAGGAAACTGATCGCGGCCAATAAGAATATAACAGATCAACTTACCGGGATGCACGAGATAGAGCCATTCTACAACTGGCAGCATTTGTACAATGCAGAGGAAGATGAACACTCCCCTTTCTACGGAGTAGAGCATAGCGAATTCATGTTCTCAAATACGGTTTATAATTACTACATACATCCGCAGTGGGATGAGTTTGGCTCACGTACACTATACCTGAAGATACTATTTGCCGACTATGACCTGAACTATGCTATCATAGAAATGATCGGTGAATGGAATGATGCTGTAGAGAATGATATCATGCAATTGAAGCGGTCAATAATAGACCAGATGGTGGCGCAGCACATTTATAAGTTCATCTTTATAACTGAGAACGTACTCAATTTCCACAGCAGCGATCCGGACTACTATGAAGAGTGGTACGATGACATTAAAGATGAAGGAGGCTGGATAGTAGCTGTAAATATGCCGGAGCAGACAAAATATGATTTCCGGCAGTCACATATTGACCGCTATATCAGGATGATGGAAGTTGATAACTGGCGCACCTACCAGCCACAGGATTTCTTCCAGCTTATAGACAACCGGATGCTGCGCATCGGCTGATCACATCCCCGACAGCTTTCTCATGTGGTTCACTCCACCTTTCTTTGCTGTGCTTACGCTTGCCTTACCCTGTTTCCCATTCTTAGAGACAGGCTGATTAGAAAAAGATATCTGCTTTGAAGGCAGTTTGGAAGGTTTCTTACCTCCCGATGCTTTACCCGGTGTAGCCATTGCTTGTGTAAGTTTGTTGTGCAATAATAACAATAATTCAAAAAAAGAGGCGGGAATGTCCCGCCTCCTGCAAATATTTTTATTATACTATCGCAATGTTATCGTGTAGGTATGTGTACCCACTGTTAGTGTTGCAGAGTTGTCGCAACCACCTGTGCCATAATCCAGGGTGCGTGACCCGCCTGAGAATGAAGAGCTGGAGATGGTCATAACACCCGACTCAATATAGGGGCAGGTTACTGCAACATGCAATGGCGTGGTGATGGTCATCGTAAATGTTCGGCCGTTGGCCCTCTTAACAGTTGTTGTTCCATCTATCTGGTACTCATCATCTGAACGCGTTGAGGTTGAATAGCCGGCGAGCCAGGTGCGTGTACGATTTCCGGTCCAACTGATAACACTATCAGTAGCCAATATGAGCGAATCGTTTACCGTAACCGTGTAATAATATTGCCCGCTGGTGTTCATTCCTTTGTTCTCCACAGTTTTGCTACCTGTGCGTTGAATGTCATTTACATAGTAATTACTGAATGTAATCGTGTGTATACTACCCGCATCCTTGTACTTTCCGGTGTAAGACACCAATATCTTACCCCTGCGGTTCTTGCCGTCCAGGCAGAGATGATTGGTAGGCCCGAAATCAATCGTCAATTGCCTGGGACTAACAGAAGTATCATTAGTAACTACCGGGTAACCAGACGAAGTTCTGAGGTTGGCACCACCTGTTGCGGCTGCAGCATCGGCAATAGAGAGGGCATCATTACTGCTCTCTTCCAATTTGGCAGCATCAGTAGCATAACCTCCGTTGTCATCGCTGTTGGTAAGAGCCGGCGTTGTCGAGGTAGTATTATCCGTCTTATTGCGCTTGCAAGCCGTCAAAGTCAATGTCAGAGCGACGAACAGCATCGCGCTATTTTTCAGAATCGTTTTGTAACACATAATTGAAATATATTTTGTGGTTATACTATTAAGACAATCACAATTTACAATGGTTTAACGGCCTGAAAAAAAGAACCACAGACTTAATATCAGGGCTTATTGAGCTTGCTGTGCTTGCGGCTATACGTAAAGTATATGATCAGGCCTATTATTAACCATCCGCCGAGGCGTGCCCAGTTGGTCCACCCCAACCCGGCTATCATTGCGGCGCAGACGATAATTCCCAGAACCGAAACTACAGGCACCATGGGCACCTTAAACTCCCGATGGATATCGGGGTCCGTTCTGCGCAATATCCACACCCCGGCGCATACAAGAATAAACGCAAACAGCGTGCCAATGCTGGTCATATCACCCACAATATCGCCGGGCACAAAGGCAGCAAAGCCGCCTACCAATACCAGGAATATCCAGTTGGAATGGTATGGGGTCTGGTATTTAGGATGAAGATTTGAAAAAGTCTTAGGCACAAGCCCGTCGCAGCTCATAGAATAGAACACGCGCGACTGCCCCATAAGCATTACCAGGATAACGGACGAGAAACCAAAGAGAATAGCAACGGTAACAAAGTTCGCAAGCCATTGATAATCTTTCATGTATGTCTTGATAGCATACACAACTGACCCTTCCTTACCCTCTGTGCGGAAATCATTGACACTGGCAACGCCTGTAAGCACGTGAGCAAACAAAATGTACAGTACCGTGCATATGACCAGAGAACCTAATATGCCTATAGGCATATCTTTCTTGGGATTTTTGGCTTCCTGCGCAGCAGTAGATACTGCATCGAAACCAATGAAGGCGAAGAACACAACACCAGCAGCACCAAGAATGCCCCAGATACCACCAAAATTGTGCGAGACACCCTGGCTGTCAACATACTTCGTAGGCTCAGGAATATATGGAACATGATTGGCCGGGTTGATATAGCTCCACCCTAATGCAATGAACAGTATCACAATGGCCACTTTAGAAATAACAATAATGCCGTTTACAAAAGCAGACTCCTTAGTGCCACGTATGAGCAACAGGGTGAGCATAAAGATGATAAAGAGCGCGGGGATGTTCATGATGCCATGAACACCATTCTGTCCGGCGAACATGCCAACTGTATCGGTACAGACCTCAAACGGAGAGTGGCACCACTGGTACGGGACATGGAATCCGAATATATCCAACAGCTTATTAAGATACTCGCTCCATGCGATACCAACCGTAGCGGCACCAACGGCATATTCTAGGACAAGGTCCCAGCCAATGATCCAGGCAACCAGTTCGCCCATGGTGGCGTAAGAATAAGTGTATGCACTACCCGCAATTGGTATCATAGAAGCGAACTCGGCATAGCAAAGGCCTGCAAAAGCACAGCCTATAGCCGCCACTATAAAACCTACCGCTACAGATGGCCCGGCATTGTTGGCTGCTGCTGCTGCCGTGCGTACGAAAAGGCCGGCGCCTATAATAGCACCGATACCGAGGGCAATGAGGTTGCCTGCTCCAAGTGTTCGTTTCAGGCCGGTCTCACCGGAATTGGAGTCATTGATCAGTTCGTGTATCGGTTTCTTTGTAAATAAACTCATGCAACAATTTTGATGTATAAAAAGCTAAGATAGTGATTTACTTGATTGCTGGCTATCCCCCATTCCGGGAAGCGCACATTTTGAAAAATTAAAGTAAGTTTGACCGATGATGGCGAGAAACCATGCCGGGTTCATTCTTATCCTCCTGTTCTTACTGAATAGCTCCTTGCCGGCGATGGCCCAACCTACTCTGCCCGATATAGCAGCAGCAGCAGATAAGGGCGTAGTGGTGCTCTCATGGAACTGCCAGTATGACCGCATAAAGGCAATCGCGGTTTACCGGTCTGCTGACAGTGTGAACGGATATAAACAAATAGGCAACGTAAAAGACCTCAGCAAGGGTTTGCAGGCGTTTGTGGACGGCCACCCCGAGGCCGGAAAGAATTTTTACCGCCTTGCTATCGTATTCCGTTCCGGGCTGACGTGGAACAGCAACCATTGTGGTGTATTTGTGAACGAGTCGTTGCTGGAGTCTTCGGTGAAGCTGCCATCGAATGATTCACTGCAACACTTTAAACTCACTGAAGAAAAGTCTGTCAGGAAAGAATATCCAAAGACGCCTCCTGAATCCGAGACTGCGAACGTAACACCACCTGCGGATACGAGGCGTAAAATATCTGTATCTTTTGAACAAGCGCCGGTTCAGCCTGAACTTTCTCTACCGGTAAAAGACACTACGAAGACTGTGGCCCCGCCGAGGAAGATCGTGATCTCATTTGGCGATGGCGATGCAGACCCAAGTGTCATCATCCGATCGAAATATATATTTACGGATGAGGTGACCGGACATGTCAATATGTTCTTACCGGATGATGTGAACAAACACAACTACTCCGTAAAATTCTATGACCAGAGAAATAAACAGGTGACCGAGATACCTAAGATAAAAGTATCGAAGACGATCATAGACCGGAGAAACTTCCAACACAAGGGTGTGTACAAATTTGTATTGCGAAAAGACTTTACTGAACTGGAGACAGGCTTCATCACCCTAAAGGCGATCACTCCTTCGAATTAGACCTTCTGTCAGGTGCCTGCTCATCGAGCTCCTGCTCCTGCAACATTTCTTTCCACTCCGGGCCCAGTTGCAGCGATGAGCCAAGATACAACTTCATGATCTGCACAAGCTCCTCCGCATTCCAGGAATATACTCCGGAGGCAAAGTAAACACGCCCTTCCATTGTGTCGAAGTAGATATTTCCTTCGTGGTGAAGATTCTTGATGAGATGCTCCTGGGTCTCAAAACCAAAGTAGTCAAATGACTTGCCTTTGAGCGGGTGATCGGTCTTGGTCCCCATCCCTTCATAATGAAGCGGTCCGATATGCCTTGTATCGAAGCGGCGAACCTGCTGGGAGAAGATGGTCTTACGGACAAGTGTTAATGTATTATGCTCCAGCAATATTCTTTCTGTAAAGAATATGCGCGCCAGGAAACGATAAGCAGCCAGCAGGTAAAGCATGGACGCACCTGTACCCGCCACCCAGTTCAGGAAATTACTATTGAACGGCAGTGACTTCAGCAGGAATATCGTAGCCATTGACATGGTGAAGAACAACTCTACAATATACAAGGCACGAATGCGCTTATTGGTCCGGTTTCCCAGCTTTATCAGCAGACTTCGGTCGCCCCAGAAATATGTGATGTTACGATGTTCCAATGTCAGCTTACTGTTTCATATTGAACGATCTCCGCTTCAAATACGTTGCCAAACTCCCGGCAAAGAATATCCTTTACCTCCTGCTCATCTATTTCCCTTCGCAGTTCCTTCTGCATAGATGTAACTGCTTTGTCGGTGATGCCGCAGGGCACTATATAATTAAAGTACTGAAGGTCTGTGTTCACATTCAATGCAAACCCGTGCATAGTGACCCACCTGCTGCAACGTACACCCATAGCACAAATCTTGCGGGCACGGCCCTTCACATCCGGATCGAGCCAAACGCCGGTAGAACCCTGGAGCCTTCCGGCCACGATCCCATAATGAGCCATAGTACGGATGATAACTTCCTCAAGGTTGCGCATGTATTTTCCCAGGTCGGTGCCAAAGTGCTCCAGGTCGAGAATAGGATAGCCAACCACCTGCCCCGGTCCGTGATAGGTGATATCCCCTCCCCTGTTGGTCTTGAAAAAAGAAACATTCAGTTCTTTCAGGCGCGCATCATTTACAAGCAGGTTCTCCATATGCCCGCTCTTTCCCAATGTATAAACATGGGGATGCTCGCAAAACAAAAGGTGATGCTGTGTTTCCTCTTCACTGATAACCGCGGTGGCAGGAGCATTAAAACGCGCAGCCTTAATGCGCAGGTTAGCCTGCATTAGGGTTTCCTGGTAGTCCCAGGCAGCGTCGTAAGCGATCTTGCCTAAATCCCGAAAATGAACTGTTTGCATAAGATCAGGACATGCAATTTAAAGCTTATTTGGATATCGGCAAGGCTTGTTACAATTAGTTAATGGCAACAAAAGCTTCATTTGCCCCAAGTAAATAAAAAAACTTAATCTATTCTGCTGGCTGGATTAGGTAAAAACGCTATTGGCCACAAAATATTGCATACGACAATAATACCTGGCAATATTCCGGAACGCAACTAATAAAGATCAATATAATTGCAGCGTAGCAACTATAAATTAAGAAATGGCCAGTCCAGATAATTTGTCTGTTCACTCCAAGTTACTATTCCTGAGAACCGATTGTTTTCTAAATTGCATCATCATGAAGAAAAACGCGGTAATAATCGGAACGATCTTTTTGCTGGCATCTGCAGCCAGTACTTCAGTATCAGGAAAAGATCTGAATGAAGCGGTAAAGAAAAATATCAAAAAGGTCGCAGGTACAGTGCATGGCAAAACAGGTGTCGCTGTCCTGGGACTGGACTTTACAGATACGATGAACCTGAACGGGTATAAATATTTCCCGATGCAGAGCGTGTACAAATTTCCCCTCGCGATGTTCATTCTTCATAAAGTGGATAAGGGCCAGTTGTCTCTTTCTCAAAGTATAAACATTGCCAAGGGGACACTGGATAAGGAAACGTGGAGCCCCATGCTTAAAGACTATCCCGACCAGGATATAGAAATATCCCTTGCAGACCTGCTCAGGTATTGCGTCAGCAAAAGCGACAACAACGCATGTGATGTGTTGTTCTGGCTGGCAGGGGGTACACAGGCCACAAGCGATTATATCCACAGTCTTGGTATAACAGGCATTGATATTGCCGCAACAGAAGCGGAAATGCACAAGGTGCTGAGCACACAATACAACAATCGCTCTCAACCTGTAGCTATGGCAAAGTTGTTACAACTATTATTTGACGGCAATACGCTTTCTAAAAAAAGTAATGCGCTGCTCATGGATATGATGACCAGGAGTGAGAATTCTCCGAACCGGATCATGGGGCTGCTGCCAAAGAATACTGTAGTGGCGCACAAAACCGGCACATCGTACACGGAGAAAGGCATAACTGCTGCTACAAATGATGTAGGTATCGTTACATTACCCAACGGGAAGCATTATGCCCTCGTCGTGTATGTTTCTGATTTTCGTGGCAACCCGGAAACAGGCGAAAAAACGATATCGGAATTATCTAAGGTGATCTGGGATAATTATACCGGCAATAAATAATACCGCAATGCTCACAACTACTATTGAACGGCTCGAATACCTTGTAGATACGCTCCCGGATAAGATGATGCAGATGGCTGAGAAAACATTCAGTTATAAAGTGTCACCTGAGAAATGGAGTAAGAAAGAGATCGTAGGCCACCTGATCGACAGCGCGGCCAATAATCATCAGCGATTTGTACGTGTGCAATTTGAAGACATACCTGCGATCAGATATGACCAGAACAACTGGAACTTTTACAGCTACTACCAGGATATGGATAGCAAACATGTGGTCCATACCTGGGAAATGTATAACCGGCACCTGCTGGAACTGATAAAACGCATACCGGAGTCACTTCTGTCCCGCTTATGCCAGACCGAACAAAAAGTAACACTGCACTGGCTGATAGAAGACTATATCGTGCATATGGAGCATCATTTGCACCAGGTCATTGACTATTGACCGCTCCTGTGCAAGTTTAAAGAAACAATTACAGCCGGCATAGTTCTGCCCCACATTTTATGTAAACCTAACCTTTGTCATAGGCTAATTGATCTGAAAAGTATAATTTAGTGTACGTGAAGATATTCTCCGCGGCACAGATACGGGCGTGCGATGCTTATACCATTCGCGCAGCAGGCATGTCATCAGAAGACCTGATGGAACGTGCCGCAGGAAAATGTGTATCATGGTTAAAGGATAACTTTCCAAAAGAGACATTGTTCGTTGTACTGTGCGGCCCCGGTAATAACGGCGGGGACGGGCTGGCCATCACCAGGTTACTGAGTCAGAAAGGATACGGAATAAAGGCCTTTGTACTACGGTTCAGCAAGGAGCTATCTCCGGACTGCGACAGTAATCTACGGCGACTACAGAGCATGGGACGTGACCTGGTGAGCTTTGTGGAGCCTGACACTTTCATCACTGATATACCGCAGCAGATCGTCATCATAGACGCGATACTCGGTACAGGCCTCAGCCGGCCTACTCAAGGCTGGGTGGCTACCTTCATCAATCATGTGAATCAACTACCCAACCGGAGAATAGCCATTGATATCCCCAGCGGGCTGCCTGCTGACGTACTTCCTGACGAAGGAGCAGCGGTGATCAAAGCATCGGATACACTTAGCTTCCAGTTTCTAAAAAGAAGCTTCCTGCATCCCGAAGCAGCTTCATATGCGGGTAATGTGCACCTCCTCGATATCGGACTCGACCAAACATTTATCGATGCTACTCACTCTCAGTTCAGTACTATTGAACAAAGCGATGCAGCCGCTATATACAAACCCCGCATTCCGTTTGCGCACAAAGGGACCTATGGCAGTGTGCTGATGGCTGGCGGGTCTTATGGCAAGATGGGCGCGATGTCACTTGCCACAAAGGCCGCACTGCGTGCCGGCTGTGGACTTGCAACAGCTCTCGTTCCGGGGTGCGGTTACACGATCATACAGACAACAGTGCCTGAGGCTATGTGTATCACCAACGGCGACCGCATACTGGAACGCATAGATACCATTGAAAAAATAAACGCGATAGGTATCGGGCCCGGCATGGGCACTGATGTAAAATCCGCAAAGGCGATGGCCGACCTGCTGGACACCTGCAACATTCCCATGGTGATAGATGCAGACGCGCTGAATATTATCTCATCGCAACCGGACCTGCTGGCAAAACTGCCCAAAGGCTCTGTGCTCACACCCCACCCCAAAGAATTTGCGAGACTATTCGGTGAGAATACAAACAGCATGATACAAGTGGACCATGCGCGCATACAAGCCATGAGATACAACATCAACATTGTATTGAAGGGGCATCATACTGCCATTATCAATTCACAGGGTGAATGTTCTTACAATATGACTGGCAATGCAGGTATGGCCACAGGAGGTTGCGGAGATGTGCTTACCGGCATCATCACCGGGCTCATGGCGCAGGGATATGCTCCTGAAGATGCGTGCATAATGGGGGTATATCTGCACGGACTGGCAGGCGATATAGCCGCTAAAGAAATATCCGAGGAATCGCTGATAGCCGGAGATGTGGTCAATAATATAGGACGGGCGTTTCTTACCCTGCAGTAAGCTATTCCATCACTGCTTCGGTGTTCATCTTCCAGTCACGTATCACATCGCAGGTACGGTATTCCGGGGCAATCCACAAGAAGAAGGTAGGTAACTTACCCTTGATCCAATCCTGGAGCTTAACCTGTTTCTTCTGTTCCAATGCCACATCCTGTATCTTGTTGTAATCTTCTCTCAGATTGGCCTTGTGCGGGGAAGTGCGGCTCCTGAGATATACGATACGGCAGGAACGTTCGCGCATATCTGTAAGAAAAATGTGCGAGGCAGAATAATCACCTACTTTCAAAGTATCGAGCAGTTGTACCATTCCGGCATCCAGCTTTGTCATATCCAGCAATGTGTTGCCTGTTACAGGATCTGCGATCATACCACCGGTGCGTTTTGCGCCTTCATCAGTCGAGAACTTACCAACCGCTTCGGGGAAAGTTATTTTACCGGTTACGAGCAGGTTGCGAATGCTGTCCAGTTTGTTTAGAGCAGTTTGAAAGTCAATGGACGTTACTTCAGGTCGTACCAGTATGTGCCTCAGGTCCACCTCATCGCCCTTGCGTTGCACCATTTGTATGATATGGTAACCAAATTTAGTTTTGATGATCGGCGATATCTCACCATTCTGTAGTTTGAAAGCTGCCGCAACAAACTCAGGGGCAAAGCCACCATTACGCGTTACACCGTCATAACGGCCACCATTGTCGCGGCTACCGGGGTCGTCACTGTATATACCGGCCGCCTGTTCAAAAGTCTTCTCGCCCTTGATGATCTCATTCCTTATACCATCCAGTTTGGTATGCGCATAATCGAGCATCTCCTGGCTGATGGGCGGATCAACCACTATCTGCCCGACCTCGAGTGTAGCCGGGAAAAAAGGTAAACTGTCAACAGGGATCTTTTTATAGAATGCGCTTACCTCAGAAGGCGATATCTTGGTATTTTCCAGGATGGTATTGCGCATCTTTTCCGCTACCATCTGCTCCTTTATCTTATCCCTGAATTCCTCCTTCATCTGGTAGATGGTCTTACCCGTCATTTGCTCCAGCCGCTCTTTAGAACCAAACTGCTGAATGAAGTAACGCAAGCGGTTATCCAACTGTCCGTCAACATCCTCATCAGTAACCATCACACTGTCACGCTCGGCCTGCTCCAGCAACATCTTCTGCAATATCATCTGCTGTAATATGAGGCAGCGGGCAGAGTCTCCAAACCTGGCATCCTGCTGACGAGCCTGCGCATATTCCATTTCCAGTTCCGATCTCAATATCACCCTGTTGCGGCCCATGATGGTGATTATCTTATCGAGGCTCTCCTGTGCCCTGACCGTAGCGAAGCCACAAAGACCAATGACAAGTAAACACACCTTATACACAACAACCTTATTCTTTATATTGAAACCCATGGTTATAAAACGACTTAATAATATATGTAAGGCAACAAAAATAGTTTATTTGCCTTCCATATCCGAATGACAACAACATTTTAACTTTTAAATACCATTAAGGCCGGATCATTTGTCTTTCGGCAGGTCGGGGTTGTTCAGTATATCTGATATTGCCGGCCTGTAACGGTTAGCCGACAGCCATTTCAGGAATCTGTCGATATCTCCCTCATGAAATTTATTCCATGCTTCGAACATGGATCTGCTTTCTGTTTTGCCAAATAACCACTGGTTACATATCTCAAATTTACCGTTCCTTATCAACTCATCCTGGTAGCGGAATAATGTACAGGAGAATAGTTTATCATATTTACTGAACCACTCCATAAGAAACCTTGTTCTCACCATAATGAGATTATCGGTGGTAATACCATCGCTTACTACCGGTGTCAGCTTCATATATACATCATGTACAGCCTTATCGAAACGGTCACTACTTTTCTTCTTCTCATCATAGTTCTTTTGAGCCAACTGCTCAAAGAATGTTTTATATCCTTTGAACAACGAATCTTTTATTTGCTCATCACGCGCAGTGTCGTGCGGCATAAACAAATACATCTCGGACAACAGTAATCCCCACAGTACATCACTGGTACGAAAATATACCCGCGCTGCATCTACATAATTATCCGCATAGTCAGGCACCTTTGTTATACCGGTTAGCCATGCGCCGAGCGCAGCGTCATAATTATCTGCATGAAAGTACACGGCACCTAACTGGTGATGCAACAAACCGGATCCGGGAAATTTCTGCAAGCCACTTTGCGCAGTTATCTTTGCACTTCTTATCTTTCCGGATATATCCTGAACGTGGCTCAATAAATAATATGTGGTGTCCATGGTGCCATTCATGGAGACTGCCTCCTTAAGAATTTCCTCTGCATTTCCAGGATCGCCCTCACGATAATAAACGACACCCAATGCTATTTTAACAGCTACATTATCAGGAACGAGTTTTGACATCTGCAGCAATACGATCTGCGCATTGTTGTTATCACCACGGTCCATGTACTCAAGTGCCCGCTTGTACATTTGAGCTATCTCAGCAGACGGCCACTTCACTTGTGCATTTGCGCAAAAACAAAACAGCAGAAGGGTACCAACCAGGAATATTTTTTTCAAACTCTTTTGCACGAAACGAAATTATAACTTTGTGACGAACAGGGCCAATGCGCTCCACAATTATTAACTATGAGTAACATAAAGAACATCGGCATCCTTACGTCGGGCGGCGACAGCCCAGGTATGAATGCAGCGATACGGGCAGTAGTACGAACAGGCATTTATAACGGGCTCAATGTATATGGCATACGGCATGGATACAAAGGCATGATAGAAGGTGATATCTATAAAATGGATACTACAGATGTATCCAATATCATACAGCGTGGCGGTACCATTCTTAAAACAGCCCGGTCAAAGGAATTCATGACTGCTGAAGGTATGCAGAAAGCCTATGAACAGATCTGCCGGCACAATATTGACGGACTGGTGCTCATAGGTGGCGACGGCACTTTCAGAGGCGCAGTAGCCTTCTTCGAGAAATATTCCATTCCAGCTATCGGTATGCCCGGCACAATAGATAAAGATCTCTCAGGGTCTGATTTCACGATTGGCTTTGACACAGCAGTCAATACGGCCATGGAGGCTATAGATAAGATAAAGGATACCGCTGAGGCGCATGACCGTTTGTTCATAGTGGAAGTGATGGGTCGCGATGCGGGTTATATAGCTTTGAACAGTGGCCTATCGTGTGGCGCCGAGGACATATTGATACCAGAAACACAGACCAATATGGATACAGTGCTTAAAAAAATAGCCGATGATGAAAGGAGAAAGAAAAGTGTTCATATTATAGTGGTAGCGGAAGGTGATGATTTCGGAGGCGGTAAGGAAGTTCATGAACGAATACAGAAAGAATTCCCGCTTCTTGATATTCGCACTTGTGTACTCGGGCACATTCAGCGAGGAGGCTCCCCTACTTATGCGGACAGGATATTAGCCAGCCGCCTTGGTTATGCATCTGTTAATGCGCTTATTTCTGGTATCACCCAGTCAATGGCAGGCATAATAAATAATAATATAGTATTCACATCATTTGCGAACGTTATAAAAGGAAATACCCCTATAGAAAAAGATATGCTGGAAATGGTGAACGTGCTTTCTTCATAAATTGTATTTTTTCGTAAAAAGCAATCTATTTGTTATCAACTCACAATCAGTATGTTAATTAAAAAAGGCGATTTTTACAATTTTATTTAACTAATATAAATTTATTTTTCTGAATATTTATATTAAATATTATTGCTATAATATTTATCAGTGCTGATTTCCATAAGATTCAGATAAGCCATATTAGCACAAATATATTATGATATTTATTTTAACTTAGTGAAAATGTTTTTGCTAATTCAAGAAGTTAATTATCTTTACGCAAATTAGTTAACGTTAAACTAACGATTTTTTTTAGCTTATAAATAATAAACCCTATATAAAGGTTTTGGGTAGTGGGAGTCGGGCATAAAAAAACAGACAGTAGCATGTGCTATTGCCGTTTTTTTATGTATCAGTTAAGTAATTAAGAATTGTTAGTAAATTGTAGTTTGGTTATAAGTTATAAACTGTATTTTTGATTTTTAAAATCGGATAGACATGCCCATTAATAAAACCTTGATAACATTATTTTTAGTTCCTTCGGTTTTATCATCAGTTTTATCTAGTGCTCAGAATAAGGGGAAGACGTACAAGAACATGACGCCGCCTACTCCTAAGGTGGTGATTCCTTATAAATATTCGACACTAAATGCGCCTCCCGGAATGGTGTACATCAGGGGTGGTTCTACAAAAATCAAATACAATCAGTCCGCGTCTGATACTAACTCGATAAAGAAAGTGAGTCTGACCTCTTTCTTTATTGATAAGACAGAAGTTACCAATGAGCAGTATCGCCAGTTCACCAACTGGGTTATCGACTCAATTGCCATTGTTAAGTATCTGAGAGATGATGAATACTTTCTGGAAGAATCGGATAAGAATTCAAGTAAATCGGGCAGTTCAAGCAATTCCGACAATAATAACAGCGCAAACAACAACAATAATAAGAATAGCAACAATTCTGCGTCTACGCCCCCTCCACCTGTGTCTATTGACACATCCGGATTTAACCCGGGAGGAACTGTAGCTGCGCCGCCGCCCCCGGCCGCTACACCAGCAGATACATCTGCAATGCCTGCAACTGTGGCAGCAGATCAACCTGCTATCACAGGCAAGCGTATCAATTGGGCTAAAGTGAGCCACAATAAGATCTTTAACTCGAAGGATGAGGATATCAAGTCTAAGATAGCTCCGATGCTTGATGAAAATGGTAAAGTAAAGAGGGAACTCTATGTATTTAATTATAGATACATGAAGCCCAATAACGTTAAGAGCAGGAAAGCGGAATACAAGACCGTTCCTGTAAACATATATCCTAATGAAGCAGTTTGGTCGCAGGATCTCACTAATGCGCAGACGGATCTGTATGTTGAGAATTATTTTACAGCGCCACCATTCAATGATTATCCTGTTGTTGGTGTTGACTGGGTTCAGGCAAATGCGTTTGCATACTGGCGTAGCATTGCTGAAACAAGCTATAATATCATGCCTCCGTACATGAAGTATTATCATCTCACGTACACCCTTCCGAGCGAAGCTCAATGGGTATATGCCGCTGAGGGTTATTACGATATGCTGGAAGCTCCGGATTCCCTCATTGACTCACTGGATAAAATGGTGACTCATGATACTACTATGACCCCACACTCTGATTCTATGATCGCCGCAACACTTGCAGCAACAAAGCCTACAAGTACAGTTGACAGCGCTAAGCAGGCAGCCCGCGAAGACCGCCTGGAAAGGAAAAGAAAGGCAAAGAGAGGTAACTACTATCTTGCAGACTACTTCCGTTTCGGAATGGCAAAATATGGTGGCAAGTACAAAGGACAAGGTGCAGAAGGCGACCTCGGAGGTCCTTATGTAGACAGTACTGTGGTACATAAAGATCCTAACGGCATGCTGGAGAACTTCAAACAAAATGAAGGTGAATACTGGGAAGACGGATCTGCGCTTACCACACCGGTTATGTCATTCGCTCCCAATGAGTTCGGATTGTATAATATGGAAGGCAACGTAGCTGAATGGGTCATGGACGCCTATAGCCCATCTACTTATGCCTTTGTTTCTGACCTTAACCCTTGCCTGCAATATGATGCAGATTCTACAGACGCAGACGCTATGAAACGTAAAGTAGTTCGTGGCGGATCCTTTATGGGCAACCCTGCTTCGCTCACTCCTTATTACCGTGATCTTGAGCTGCAAAATGTATCTCATTGCTTCATCGGGTTCCGTTGTGTGATGCAGGCTCCTGAGATCCTCTACAAGAATGTAGCGACAAGAAGACACACAATGCGTGGAAAACAGGTTAAATACAGGATGTGGGGAAACAGGTTACCTGAAATTCACTAATTGTTATTAAAATAAACCATCCTAATTATCTAATTATTTACCCAAGACAATAAAACCTAAACAGTTAACACTCACAAATTCAACAAAATTGTAAATTATGAGCAGTCATCCACAAGCAAAAAAGAAAATCGGTCTTAACACTGTCATCTCCTGGGGAGCAAGTGTGGTTATCATTGGTTTGATGTTTAAAATCCTTCACTGGCCAGGCGGGGAACTGTTTATCGCGGTGGGTCTTTTGACGGAATCATTCCTGTTCTTTATACTTGGTCTTGCTTCTATGACCGTTGTGGAAGAGCACAAAGGTGGTGATCAGGGTGGATCTGGCTTGCACGACCTTCTGGCTACTGCTATTACTCCAAAAGTGATCGAGAAACTGAGCATGGGCTTCCAGCAATTCAACAAAACAGTTGAGTCTGTAAACCAGGTTGCCGGTTCTTTCAACGTTACCGACAAGCTGATCAAGGAAATGGAAGCTACTACAACCGACGTGAAGAAATTCCGTGATAATATGACGGCTGTAGGTAGCGGTTTTGACCAGTTCAGCAAAGCCCTGCAGGCTATCGGACAAATGTCTGCCGCATCTCAGGGTATGATGAAAGATTTTGAAGGAGCTTCTCAGGGTATGAGGGCCTTCTCTAAGAATGTTACTGACATGAACGCAAGTTTTGACCAGTTCACGAAGACACTGGCTGCAATCAATCAAATGACCGCTTCTTCTGCTACAATGCTTAAGGAGTTTGAAGCAGCTACTGTTGGTATGAAGGCTTACAACAAGAACCTGACAGATCTGACTAAGGTATTCCAGGGTCAATTGGACGCATTCAGAAAGAACTAATTAAAGACATTAATTAACTGTCTTGATTGAGTCTTCAAGAAACTCAGCCTGACTATTGGAAAAAACTTAAAAAAACGAAAAAAGCATGGCAGCTGTAAATGAAACCCCCCGGCAGAAGATGATGGGCATCCTCTACCTGGTACTGCTAGGTCTGGCAGCTACTACGGTAACGGACCATGTACTTGATGCCTTCAGAAACCTGACTGTGAGCCTTGAGACTTCTACAAAGAACGTCCAAAGCACGGTTAGCAATACCTTTTCCTCATTTGAGGCAACAAAGCTGAAAAATGACCCTGTAAGAGCACAACCGGTTTATGACCGCGCAAAACAGGTAAAGCAATACTCAGCTGATCTGAACAAATACATCGAAGATATCAAGGAACTGTTTTACAAAGAAGGTGGTGGCAAGGATGATGCTACCGGCGATGTAAAGAACCGTGCTGATATCGACCTCGCTCCACGCCTGATGATCCATCAGCACCGTGCTGCTGACCTGAGGAAGAAGATCGAGGACACCCGTAACAAGATCCTTTCTGCACTAAACGAGAAAGAGCGTGAAGGCCTTAACCTGGCACTGAACGCACAAGACCCGCCTAAAAAGCAAGGAATTAAAACAACATGGGAAGAAGATAACTTCGGCGATGGTATTCCATTGACCGCTGCTATCACAGCACTGACGAAGATCCAGGCCGACCTTAAGAACACAGAATCTGACGTTGTTAAGAAGATCCTCGGAGAAGTTGACCAGGCGGTTATCAACCTGGACCGTTTTGAAGCTGTAGCAGTAGCTCCTTCTTCATACATCCTTGTTGGTCAGCAGTATAAAGCAGACGTGTTCCTGACAGCATCAAGCAGCACTTCCAACCCTGAGATCACCGTTGGTGGCCAGAAACTGAATGTTATTGACGGTAAAGGCCTCTATACTGTTTCTGCCAGTGCAGAGGGAGAAAAAAGATGGTCTGCTACTATCCGCGTTAAGCAAACAGATGGTACTATTAAGAACTACGAACTTCCGGAGCAGAGCTATACTGTGGCTCGCCCATCAGCAGTAGTTTCTCCTGATAAGATGAACGTGTTCTACATCGGCCTGCCTAACCCTGTATCTGTATCAGCTCCGGGTATTGCCAAGGATAGGGTTCACCTGAGCATAAGCGACGGTAACATTTCCGGTAGCAATGGTGCGTTTGTTGTCAATGTTAAGACTCCTGGTAAAGTTACTGTTACTGTTACCGGCGAATTAGAAAAAGGCAAGAGCACTGTTCTCGGAAAGAGCGAGTTCCGTGTAAAACGTATACCTGCTCCGAAGGTTAAATTTGGTAATAAGAGCGGTGGTAGCCTTACTGTAGGTGCTATGAAGGCACAGAACAGGATATTCGCAGTACTGGAAGACTTTGACTTCGATGCTCCGTTCACCATTTCTCACTTTACCATGTTCATCAACAAGCCACGCCAGGATATACAGGTGTTTGAGTCAAATAACAACCAGCTGACCCCTGCAATGATGGCTGCCATGAACGGTGTAGTATCAGGTTCACGAGTAACGTTTGACTACGTTAACGCAACCGGACCTGACGGTATGAAGAGGCAGCTTGACCCAATTACCTTTACAGTACAGTAAATGAGAACAAAAGACAGAATATGTATATGAAAAGAAAAATTGTATTTGTGTTGTTAGTACTGGTCTCCCTGGGACTAAGTACAGCAATGCTGGCACAGAGCAGCACGGGTAAGAAGAAGAAGAAGAAGAAAGCCAAGACCACTAAAACGGTTGACAGCGCATCTACAGCTTCTGCTGACAGCTCTCTGCGCCTGCTCAATGCAACTACAACTACACCAGCACCTGCTCCTACCCCGGCTGAAATTATTCCGGGCGACACAACACATACGGACGGGTTGGTAGCAGATACTACATCCTTTAATTATCTCAACTTTCCACTGGATACAACCCGTCCTACCGACGGATTGTACAAAATGCCTGTACTTCGCGGAGCTAAACCTTTCGCTTTCCCTACGCCGAATAAGAACAATATCAAGTTCTACAAGCGTATATGGCGGGTTATTGACGTTACAGACTCTTTGAACAGGATATTTGCAGCTCCGGGAGAAACAATGATGGGAATGATCATGGATGCGATAAAGGCGGGTAAGATCATCGCTTACAAAGACGAGGCATTCAGGTCCACACTCACCTACACTACCGTTATGAAGGCATTTGCTGATAGTAGTATTGTTCCGGTCATTGACTCTCTTACGGGTGAACAAATAGGAACAAAAGCCGTTTTCAATCCTTTCAATCCAGATTCTGTTACCAAATTCGAGCTCAAAGAAGATATCTACTTTGATAAGATCCGTGGCCGTACTTTCACCCAGATCGTTGGCCTAGCTCCTATTCGTAAGGTAAAATCAAGCGACGGTGTGGTGTTAGGTGAGCAACACCCATTCTATCTTTACTTCCCTCAATGCCGTAACCTGTTCGCTGCAAGAGAAATATATGATACACAAAGAGATATATACAACATTAGTTATGATGATATCTTTGTGTCCAGAAATTTCAACAGCGTTATCGTTAAGGAATCAAATCCGGGCGACCTGAGGATCAAGGACAAGTATCCTGATGATGAAGCTCAAAAGAAAGAAGCTGATCGTATAGAGAGTGGAATCAACGATTACAAGAAAAATTTGTGGAAAAAATAATATTAATCTAAATTGCATCAAATAACAGAATATGAAAAGTAAGATCAACATTCTCTTATCTATTTTTCTGGCTTTTTCCGGTTTTCAGAGCGTTGCGCAGGTAAGGATGGACCCATTCTATCCTTATAGCCAATGGACATTTGGAGTGGGTATGGGTTACAGCAGAATGTATGGAGATTGGGATAACTCGAATCCTGAGCCAGTTTACAAAGTGAACATTCAGCGTAACGGTAACGAATGGACCAACCTTAGTCTTGACGTTCAGCGTGGCGCATTAAACGACTACGAAAGGAGAAACCACTGGACAAGCGGCCTTAGTTCGTATAACAAGTTCACATCAGCGACACTGATGGGTAATGTTAGCCTAGGAGAACTGTTCGGCTGGCCTCCTAACTTTGTAGCTAAGACACTCTATGGTATCTATTTGGGTGCCGGTGTTGGTTATATGAGCAATAACATTACCAATATCACACTCAAGTTCAGGAACAGTGATAAGTATCTGATCACTGACTATGACCAGGATAATATCAAGACAAAAAGTAAGAACATCTTCTTGCCAGCGAACCTCGGTATCACACTTCACTTTACCAAGTCTGTGATGGTGAATGTTAATTACCAGCTTAGCTATGCTTTCTCAGATTATGTGGATGGCTATAACTTTAAAGCACCAAGTGCAACTAACCAGTACAATGACATCTTCTCTGTACTGACTTTTGGCCTGCATTTCTATATAGGTGAAACAAGCATGCAGCCTAATCAGCCTTAATCTGTTTATGACACTATAAAATAAGCGAGCCCGCAATTGCGGGCTCGCTTATTTTAATGCAGTTCTCCCCTTCCGATATTCCCATGTGTGCGAAAAAAAAATTGCAAAATCTACTCACCTTTTCTACATTGTAACGATATTACCCACTGAAATGACACAACGCTTTTTCGCCCTTCTATTGCTTTGCCTGCCTGCCTGCGTGCTCGCACAGTCAACGTTTAAAGTGGGCTGGAATACTTACCAGGCAGCTACCATCACCCGACAGTTTACATACAGATATACTTATACTGACAGCACTGTTTTGACGCTGATAGATACAATGACAATATTATCAACTGCAGATAGCCTTGTTCACCTGACAATGCATACCCCAATGCGTGAAAAAGCCATGTATAAAACGGCATGCTTTCTGAATATAAAGAAGCAAATGGTGAAACTGGAAGAGTATAAGAATGATAATCTGCTGAGCAATAAGGAATGGAAGTATGATGACAAGAACAGGAGAAGCTCACAGATAGAAGAGAATAAAGTAACAGGGAATTTTTACCGGAAAACATATGACTATTCCGCAGACAAGAAATCCGGCGACATGGTTGTAACTGAAAGCTCGTATTACAACAATAAGATAGAATTCTATACCAAAAGCTATTTCGACAGATCAAATACAAAATACAAAGAGGTACGCCTCAACGACAACAATAAGGATGTGATACACATCGAGTCATATACCTATGGAGATAATGGAAAGGTACGCGAACGGTCTGTGTACTTCCCCGAATTCAAGGTCACTAAGAAATTTTCCGAACACGATGGCGATGTGCCTGCAAAGTGTTTTAAAACTTTACCTGTAGGCATCGCAGACAAACCAAATCTGAATGCGCGCATTCCTTATATCAAAAAAGTACTGGTGAAGAACCAGGCGATCATCTACGATAAAGACTGCGACGAATTTGAATACCGGTTCTTCAATGGCAGTAATTGCGAAATAATAGTATCTACTACCAAAACCACAAATGTGTGGCAAGTCGTATACCGATACAAAGACAGGGCTCAATAAACACTACGGACATGAGGTTTGTACAACGGTTCAATATTAGTCAATGGTCGTTACTCACCTGTCTGCTCTTAGCTGGTTGTAATACGGTAAACGGGAATAAAACTTCACCGACAGACAGCCTCACCGCTACTAATCTTTTATCAAAACCCGACAGTATTGTAGCTGATACAGCAGCTGCTACGGACGAGGAATATAGTACTTTGTACATCACGGTTGCAGATACCGGTCAGGAATATGCACCTCTTGACAGCAAAATGTACGCACTACACAATGAACTACACTGGCCTGTAGATACTGCAAACAGGTATTACAACAAACAGAAAAAGAAAATTGTAGTAGCTGATAACGATGATGATGAGATGTACAGGGGTGAGTACTTCCCGAGACGCTTCCCGTCAGAAAACATGAGTCTTGAGTATTACAGTACTTATACAGACAAGTCAACACAAACTAATATTGCCCTGGTGACAGGGATTTATGAAACAAAGCAAAGTGCCGACTCTCTTCTTCGTATTCTGAAACCTCATGCATCCAACGCCTTTGTTGCTGAAGGAAGAGTATTCTCAGGCTGTATGCACTGATGTTCCTTTAGGAACAAGGTAAGGACGAATATCTATCCTGCCGGTGCGAGACCGCAGGAATGCGATCACCTCTTCATCCGACTTGAACCTGTTGCCAATATTCACAAAGTGCTTTGCCAGCAGATCATACCGGTTGCGCATGAGGTAAATGAAAACGTGCAGAAAATGTATACCATCGAAAACGATGGCATTATTGTCTACATACTCCTGCAGGGTACTTTTGAAATACACAGGATGTTCTGTCCAGTGCATAGTTGGATGTATGTGATGGCTGATATGGTATCCATCGTTCCAGCACTTGACATTGTATTTCGTATTAATGCAGGTAACGCTGTTCTTATAAGCATTCTCCGGGTCTGTGGCATCAATGAATGCATGTTGTGCCCAGTTGCCCGTCATGGCTATCACCCGGAAAGTAACAAAGGGTAGAATGAACACAACTATAGTAGCTGGCGCGTTGACAAAACAAAGCGCCACACACATAGCAATGAAGAGTAACTCTCCTCTTACTGATCGGTATAGCAGCTTTTTCCTGTTCTTACGCACAAAATAACTGCATAAGTGGTAGATACCCATAAAAAGAAAAGTGCCGAGATAAACTGAGAAACTGGCAAATGAATCTCTCTGAAACTTCATAGTAGAGCTCTCATCTTCCGGCATATTGTTCTCTGGATGGTGCATACCTACATGGTGCGTATAGTAGGTCTCCGGGGTCTGACCGAAGAAAGGGCCTATTATCCAGGGCAGGTAATGATTCAGGAAGCGGTATTCATGTTTAAAAAATGCACGGTGACTAGTGCAGTGCATCATCAGGCCATAAGGACCCTTGAACACCACATTGTTGTAAAACTGGTAAAGTACAGCCGCAAACCACCAAAGCCATCCGGGCAGAGAGGGCACATACAGTAATACCGCCAGCGGAATAAGCGTAAAGGTTATTTTTAATGTGAGATATACAAACGGAAGATCCCTCTCATCTCGCAGCATAGAAGCAAAGAATCGGTCCAAACTGGTGACAGCCTTCCCGGAGCTTACCGGGTCTTTGATCTCTCCTAATACAATCATCAATATCTGCTTTAACGCCTACAATATAGCCAGAAACAGGCACATAAACCATTAAATACAGTTACTGTTCGAAGATAGTGGACAACATCTGAAAAACGGCATTTTTTTTTAACAGTAAAACCACAAATTGTTAACCTGAATATCATATTTCAGTAACTTTGCACCTGATTGTTGAAATGGATATATACCCATTCCTTCTATTTAAATAATCACCAACGAATAACTTAAACATCTGATCATGACAAAATCTTACAATTTTTTGAAGCTCCTTTTCGTGCTGCTTATTGGATGCGGAATGAATGCTTCTGCCCAGACAACCTTTAACTACACCGGAGGTTTACAATCGTACACCGTACCGGTGGGTGTTACCAGTATTGCTATTACCACCAAAGGGGCGCAAGGTGGTGGAAATGGAGGCAAGGGCGCGATCATAAGTGGTGTATTCAATGTTACTCCCGGCCAGGTACTCCAGGTCCTTGTAGGACAAGCGGGACAAACAGGGAATGACTATACAGTTTATGGTCATGGCGGCGGCGGCGGCTCGTTTGTAGCAACAACCGGTAACATACCTATGATCGTTGCTGGCGGCGGCGGCGGCGCGAGTATTTACAATTATACTGGCGGACAAGATGCACAAACAAGCCAAAATGGTGGTAGTATAGGGGAATATGGTGAAGCGGGAGGAACAAACGGCAACGGCGGTAGCGAAGGACTAGGTGGTGCCGGATGCGGCGGTGTCGGACATAGCGGCGGTGGCTTCTATGGCGATGGACTGGGACAAATACCCAGCCAGGGTAAGGCATTCGTAAACGGTGGTGCAGGTGGCACTTCAAATAACGTAGACAACTGTATCAACTCATATTTTGGAGGAGGACTGGCGGTTGGCGGTTATGGCGGCGGCGGCGCCGGCGGTAATGGCGGCGGCGGCGGCGGCGGCTATTCAGGCGGCGCTGGTGGGTCAAATGAATCGTACCCTGTATTATATCCAGGCGGTGGCGGTGGTGGTTCTTACAACGCCGGATCACCACAAGTAAATAATGTTGGTAATACAGGAAATGGCCTAGTGACAATTTGCCCTTTACCTCCGGCTGTTGGCGGAATAATTACCGGCAATATGAATGTGTGTGTCGGCGCTACAACAACATTGAGCGACCCTACCGATCCAGCAGGTGGCGGCTGGGGCACAAGCAACAGCTCAATTGCAACGGTTGACGCCTCAACAGGTGTTGTAACAGGGGTTTCAGCGGGTACAGTTACCATTAGCTATGCAGTACTCACTACTTGTCCATATACAGTTGCTACAACAACAGTTACAGTTAATCCATTACCTGCTCCGGTTTCAGGAAATAACGCGGTATGTGTAGGCAGTACAACCAATTATACTGACATTACTGCTTTTGGTGCATGGAGCAGCAGCAATACTACAATGGCTTCCATTGGTTCAGGTTCTGGTATTGTTACGGGTATGTCTGCAGGCACTCCTACTATTACATACACCTTACTTACCGGTTGCTATTCTACAAAGAACATTACTGTAAATGCACTGCCTGCATCTATTTCAGGCCTTTCATCGGTTTGTGCAGGATCTTCTATCACACTTTCTGACGCTGATATGGGGGGGATATGGTCAAACAATGACCCATCTGTTGCAAATATCAATTCATCAACAGGCGAACTAACCGGGGTAAGCGCCGGTACTACTATTGTTACCTATACAGCAACTACCGGTTGTATCACTACTACTGTGATCAACGTTAATCCTTTACCTTCAGCTATCTCAGGCACTATGACCGTTTGTGAGAACGCAACTACAACATTGAGTGATGCAGGTGGTGGTACATGGAGCAGCAACGATCTGATGATCGCTACTGTGGGCATGACCGACGGTATGGTAACAGGTGTAGCGGCAGGCACTACCACTGTTACATATACATTACCTGTTACCGGATGTATGATCTCTACGGTCGTGACTGTCAATCCTGTACCATCTGCTGTGCTCGGCACCATGCAGGTATGTGAAGCAGGCGGAACAGTAACCCTTTCCGATGCAACAAGCGGAGGTACCTGGATCAGCAATAATACATCGGCAGCTACTGTTGATGTGAACACAGGTGTTGTTACCGGAGTTTCTGCGGGCACAAGTTCTATCATTTATACACTTACCGCTACAGGATGTATGACCTACTCTGTAATGGTAGTAAATCCGCTCCCTGCTGCCATCACCGGCACTGCCAATGTGTGCGAAGGCCTCAGCACAACACTTAGCGATAGCGATCCGGGCGGAACATGGACAAGTGATAACACGCCTGTAGCTACAACCTCAGGCAACATCATTAACGGTATCACATCAGGCAATGCTAATATCACTTACACACTGTCTACCGGTTGTATGACCAGCACTTCATTCACTGTTAACCCGCTCCCTGCGGCCATTACCGGCAATATGAATGTATGCCTCGGTTCTGCAAACACACTTAGTTCTGCGTCAGCAGGTGGTTCATGGACTTCTCTTGAAACCAATGTTGCGACTGCTAACCCAACCAGCGGTATGATCACCGGCGTTGTTACGGGCATGGCCACTATTGTATATACATTGCCAACAGGATGTATGATCTCTGCCAATGTAACGGTAAATGCGGTTCCGGTTGCTTCTATTTCCGGCACAAACACTTGTATCGGTTCTTTACTGACTGTATCCGGAACACCGTTCTCTAACGTGGTATGGCAGAACAATAGTTCAACATTGAAAACTTCTGCTTTCATCCCTGCTATGGATGTAAATGGCACAAGCATAGGCCTGAGCGACGGTATCACACCGTTCGGAATGTACGTTACACCTTCAGGAGATCTTTATGTGAGTGACTTCTATGGTAACAGGGTACTTAAATATCCTGCAGGTTATACTTCATCAACTCCGGGTATAGTTGTGGCTGAAGATGGCCTCCTCTACCCTGTTGGTGTATATGTAAACGGCGCTGGTGATGTATATGTAGCCAACTATCTCAACAATAATGTTCTGATGTTCCCGTCTGGTTCTACATCTACAACAGTGGGTACCATTGTTGCCGATAATGGAATTGCAGGCCCGGCAGCAATCCATATGAATGCAAACGGAGAACTCTTCGTTGCGAATAACGGCATCGGTACCATCACAAAATATCCGGCGGGTTCGGTGAGCGGCACACCGGGCACCACTGTAGCTTCAGGATACGCCAATATCATTGGTATGTATGTTGATCCGTCTGACACGATATATGTAGCTGATTATGCAAACAGCGCTATTACGAAACACGCGCCCGGCAGCATATCCGGCACAGTAGTTGCAGGTGGTAACGGCGCAGGCTCTGCTGCTAACCAATTGAACTTGCCATCAGGTGTATTTGTTGACAATACCGGCAACATCTTCGTAAGTGATCGTAGCAACAACAGGGTGCAGATGTTCCCTGCGGGTTCTACAAGTGCTACAAACGGCGTAACGGTTGCAGGCACCGGATCATCCGGTTCGGGAGCTAACGAGTTTGACACCCCTGAAAATACCTTTGTTGACCAATATGGCAACCTGTATGTTTCTGACTTCTACAATAACAGGGTACAGATATTCCACGCAGGTACTACTACAGATACTATCACAGCTCCTGCAGGCGGCAACTATACAGCCGTTGTGACCGGCCTGAATGGTTGTACCGCTACTACGGCACCATTCAATATCCATATTGTTGGAAACATAGGCGGCAACATGAGTGTGTGTGCAGGTCTCACTACTGTGCTTACAGATACATCTGCGGGCGGCACATGGAGCAGCAACGACCTCTCGGTAGCAACTATCGGCGCTACTACAGGTATTGCTTCCGGCGTGGTTGCAGGAACCAGTACAATAACATACACTACTCCGGCAGGTTGTACTATGACCGGAGAGCTGACTGTTAATCCATTGCCTTCTTCTATCACCGGAACTGCAACAGTATGCCAGGGTGTTACCACATCTCTCAGCAACGTTGACCCGGGATCATGGTACAGCGGCAATTCTTCGATAGCAACAGTTGGTATAACATCAGGAGTAGTAACCGGCGTATCTGCAGGCACAGCCACGGTTACATTCCAGTTGCCTACTACCTGTATCACTACCGCTGAGGTAACAGTGCTTCCTGCTCCGGCTACTCACAATGTAGTTGGTGGCGGACACTACTGCTCAGGTGGTATGGGGTCTGATATAGGCCTCGATAATTCTGACGCAGGTTTCAGCTACCAGCTTTTCCACGGATCTACTCCGGTAGGTTCTTCTATGGCCGGCTCCGGTTCTGCACTCGATTTTGGTTACCAGACATTGAGTGGCAGTTACTCAATAGTAGCTACAGATAACACTACAAGCTGCGAACAGACAATGGCTGTAGGCGCTGCTGTGATCATCGACCCGCTGCCAAATACACATGGTGTAACAGGCGGAGGCAGTTTCTGTGCTGATGCATCTGGCGTTCCTGTTGGCGTAAACAATTCAGACGGTGGTATTGATTACCTGCTGTACAGGGGAAGCGCCCTGGTAGGCACTCCGGTATCAGGCTCCGGCTCACCGATCAGCTTTGGCCTGCAGACAATAGCGGGAACTTATAAAGTAACGGCAATGGACGCTATAACAGGCTGTACTCAACAAATGACGGACAGCGCTGTGGTTATTGTTAACCCGATGGTTCATGCCGGCATCAGTATTTCCGGTAACCTGACAGATTCTATTTGCCTTGGCGAGATGGATACATTCTCAACTTCTATCGTAAATGGCGGATCTACTCCACACTACCAGTGGAGTGTAAATGGTGTGAACATGGGCACTAACAGCCCGTTATTCAGCTATATCCCTGCTAACGGAGATGTTGTTGTTGTAACGCTTACCAGCAATGCAAATTGTATCATCTATCCCGGTGTTGCATCTGACGAGATCACTATCAACGTAGACGCAGTTCATATTCCTGCAGTAAGCATAGTAGCAAGTGCAGGTTCTTACATTGCCAAGGGCCAGCGCGATACGCTGACAGCCAGCGCGATAGACGCAGGACCTAATCCAAGGTACCAGTGGTTCAGGAATGGTAACATCATACCTGGCGCTACTGCCAATACTTACGTAGTTGTAAACCCTATAGACAAGGACTCCGTAGGATGTGTCGTTAGGCCGGGCGGACATTGCGGCTTACCATCGTTTAACGCGCTGGTGCTGCATGTTAGCACAACTGACGTGAACCCAATGGCGTTCAACAGTGACATCCATGTATTACCAAACCCAAGTAAGGGCCTCTTTACTGTGAAGGGCGCACTCGGCATCGCTGATGACGAAGAAGTGACCCTGCAGGTGACCAATATGCTGGGACAAGTAGTATATGAGAATAAGGTTATGTCGCACTATGGTGAGATAGACCAGCAAATACAATTGAACAATACTATTGCCAATGGAATGTATCTCCTGAACGTTCGTACCAACGAAGGCCAGAAGGTATTCCACATCGTTATTGAGCAATAATAACTGAGTAGTTTCCAAACAAAGCCCCGCCTTCGGCGGGGCTTTGTTATTTTAATACGATCACCGTTTGCGAAAAGTTTACGTTGTCGGCAACATTCTAATAATATACAAAACAATAGCCCCCGCGAATTGCGGGGGCTATTCATTATCAACAAATACCGGCTTTAAACACCGAGTATCTTCTGTATCTTCTTGTCAAACACTCCCTTGGGAGCAGCACCTACCTGCTTGTCAACAACCTGTCCGTTCTTGATGAACAGAACACATGGTATGCTGGTAACGCCATAGTTAATGGAAAGATTAGGGTTCTCATCTACGTTCACCTTTCCAACATTTACTTTCCCGTCATACTCTTTTGAAAGAGCGTCGATAGTAGGGCCGAGAGCGAGACATGGACCACACCACGGGGCCCAGAAATCTATTACAGAAAGCTTGTCAGCTTTAAGAACTTCAGTTTCGAAATTTGCATCTGTGAATACTGCTGCCATTGTTATTATTTTATGATTGTTTTTAAATGGAACACCAAAGTTAACTCATAAAACCATGGCGGATAAATAGAAAGCCAATATATCTGTATAACCTATCCACATAATCCTAACAAATTTAACCTTTCGATAGCACCTCAGGTCTTATCCAGCATATACCGCACTTCTTCGTGCTCCTGCAGATAATGTACCAGGTCGTCATTGATCTGTATCTTCCTGCCTTGCGACTTAAGCCTTACACCCATATCATTTTCTTCATCTTTGACAGAAATGATCAGCTCGGTAGTACCTGGGTTCTTCTTAATGTTATCTTCCATGAATGCGACAAATGACTCGCTCAGCTTATCGAGAGATAGTGCCAGGTGTATGCGCTTGGTGAGCAGCTTTCTCACCTCATCCAGCAACAGTATGTTCTGTATCTGGAACTCCATGGTGCCCGGCCGGAACTTATGCTCATCATACACGCCCTGCAGCATCAGTTTCTGGCCATTCACGAGGTAGTTGCCATAAGCCACATAGTTTTTCTCCCACAACAATATCTCCAGGTGACCTGAATAATCATTGATGGTCATCTTGCCAAACTTACTGCCCTTCTTGGTGGTCATATGGCCCACATCAGTGATAAAGCCGGCGATACGCACATTCCTTCCCCTATTGCCTTCCAGTTCATTGATGGGCATCATACCGTAGTTATCCATTTCGAACTTATAGCCATCAAGCGGATGTGCACTCAGATAGATACCTACTACTTCTTTCTCGCGGTCCAGCAGCTCCGGCAACCCCCACTTCTCACACTCTGGTATGGCCGGTGGTCTTATCTCCGGCATTACCGCCTCTCCGAAAAGGGAATTGGTGGCCATAGAAGTAGTTGCCTGAAACTGGTTGCCAAACTTCACCAGCCTTTCCAGCCCGGTAATAGGATCGGTAGGTGGCGCGTAGAAATACTGCGCGCGGTGCATCTGCTGTGAGAAGCAATCAACAGCGCCTGCCAGTACAAGGCTTTCCATCGATTTCTTATTCACGGTGCGCTGATTCACACGCTTGATAAAGTCGAATATCGTAATATACGGCCCGTTTGCCTCACGCTCTGCTATAACATCTTCTACGGCGGCCTCGCCCACTCCCTTGATGGCATTCAGCCCGAAACGTATCACATTTTCCTTGGCAACTGCAAATCCCTTAAGGCTTTCGTTGACATCGGGGCCAAGTACCTGTAAACCCATACGCTGGCACTCCTCCATGTAGAACTTGATCTTATCAATGTTGCCCTGGTTATTAAGTACCGCGGCCATATACTCTGCCGGGTAGTGTGCCTTGAGATATGCAGTCTGGTAAGCTACCAATGCATAACACGTAGAGTGCGACTTGTTGAACGCGTATTGCGCAAATGCCTCCCAGTCGGTCCATATCTTTTGCAGCTTGTCTTCGGGGTGGCCTTTCGCCTTGGCTCCTTCCACAAACTGTCCCTTCATTTTATCAAGTACGGCCTTCTGCTTCTTACCCATTGCCTTACGCAGCACATCGGCATCACCCTTGGTGAAGCCAGCTAGGCTTTGGGAAAGCAACATCACCTGTTCCTGGTAAACCGTGATACCATAAGTATCACCCAGGTATTCTTCCATTTCAGGCAGATCGTAGGTGATCGGCTCCTGCCCGTGTTTACGTTTTACATAGTTAGGTATGTACTCCATTGGCCCAGGACGGTAAAGGGCGTTCATGGCAATGAGATCGTCAAATTTGTCGGGTTTCAGGTTCACAAGGTGCTTCTGCATACCGGCACTTTCAAACTGGAATGTTCCGTTTGTTTCACCTGCCTGGTACAGCTCATAAGTCTCCTCGTCGTCCAGTGGTATATTGTCTATGTCAATCTCAATGTTGTAGTTTCTCTTTATAAGGGTAAGCGCGTCCTTGATAATGGTAAGTGTCTTCAGCCCCAGGAAGTCCATCTTGATAACGCCCGCGTTCTCTATCACATTACCCTCATACTGGGTAATGAGTGAGTCCACATCCTTTACCATAAATACAGGCAGCAGGTTGGTAAGGTCTGACGGGGCGATGATGATACCAGCCGCATGTATACCGGTATTGCGCACAGAGCCTTCCAGTTTCTCTGCATCATGCAGTACCGTGCCGTGCAGCGAGTCCTGTTTATATATCTCGCGGAGCTTGTTCACTCCTTCCATTTCATCGGGGCCCAGTCCTTCCTTGTCTTCCAGTCCGCCGTCTCCTTTTATATCGGCATGCAATACCCGCTTGAGTGATATACCCGGTTTTTCCGGCACCAGCTTGGCGAGCGCGTTACTATCGGGCAGCGGCAGGTCCAGTGCCCTGGCCACATCCTTGATACTGCTTTTTGCAGCCATAGTGCCATAGGTAACGATCTGTGCCACCTGGTTCTTTCCGTATTTATGCACCACATAATCAATGACCTTCTGCCTGCCCACGTCGTCGAAATCGGTGTCAATATCAGGCATGCTCTTACGGTCGGGATTCAGGAACCTTTCGAACAGCAGGTTGTATTTGATAGGGTCGATATTGGTGATGCCGATACAATAGGCCACAGCAGAACCCGCGGCCGAACCACGGCCCGGGCCTATGAATACCCCCATATCGCGGCCTGCCTTTATGAAGTCGCTCACGATAAGGAAGTAGCCAGCAAATCCCATGGTACGGATGGTGAACAGCTCAAACTTCAAACGTTCTTCTACCTCGGGTGTGATATCTTTATAACGCTCCCGGGCGCCTGTCCAGGTGATATGCTCGAGATAGGCATTCTGATCGTCATTGAACTCCGGCGGCACCTTGAAGTGAGGCAGGAGTATGTCCCTGTCGAGCTTCAATGGTTTTATCTTATCAAGTATATGGTTGGTATTGTCCAGTGCATGCGGCACATCGCTGAATGTATCCAGCATCTGCTCCGTGGTCTTGAAGAAGAACTTGTCATTCGGAAAGGCAAAACGGCCTCCCTTCGGCTGCACCTCATCATCGTCACCAAGGTCTTTCCACTTGGGGTCGCTTTGCTTCGACCCGGTATTGATACACAACAGGATATCATGCGCGTTGGCATCGCCCTGGTCCACATAGTGGCTATCATTGCTGGCAATAACCGGCACATTGTATTTCTGTGACAGCCGGAGCAGTACCTCATTCACTTTGTTCTGCTCTGGGATGTCGTGGCGTTGCAGTTCTATATAGTAGTCGTCGCCAAAGAGGTCCAGCCACCATTTGAACACCCGCTCTCCTTCTTCTTCACCCTTGCGCAAAATGGTACGCGGAACTTCTGCAGCAAGACAGCATGACGTAGCAATAAGCCCTTCATGATACTGCTTGACCAGTTCTTTATCTATACGCGGATACTTGCTGTACAAGCCCTCCATATAACCGAGCGAACACAGCTTGACCAGGTTCTTGTACCCTATCTCATCTTTTGCCAGCAGCAACTGGTGATAACGTACATCCTTGTCATCTTTCGAAAACTGGCGCTTATGCCTGTTCTCGACGAGGTAGAACTCGCATCCGATCACAGGCTTTACCACAGGTTCTTCAATATCCTTTCCCTCTGGTGTTTTACCGACCACTTTCTTTTTCTTCCATGCTTCTGCCACAAACTCAAATGCACCGAACATGTTGCCGTGATCGGTGATGGCCATAGCGGGCATTTCATCGGCCCGGGCCTTTTCAAAAAGCTTGGAAATATTCGATGCCCCGTCGAGCAGGGAGAACTGGGTATGATTATGTAAATGGGAGAATTTCATTGTCTGGCACACTTGCCCAAAACAGGCTCTTTCGCGTCTTACAAAATAACGAAATAAAGGGGACGACGAAAGGTTAAGTTATCCACAAGAAATGTAGAAAACCTTGTCCGGTACCAATAATAGAAATGCCTTGCTCCGTTTGCGGAACAAGGCACCTATCAAATCGTTTTTGCTTAAAATCCTTTCTTAGCTACACCATCCTTGATGGCCTGCAGCGCCTTGGCTTCGCTCATAATAGCGGCCATCTTGTTTCCTTTACCATCATCGCCACTGGCCATATAGCCACCCTTCGCGGTCTTGGAGATAACAGCGTTCTGCATCGGAACATTCTTTTCTTTTGTTTTAAGGCAATAAGCTTTGATCATTTTTGAAGTATCCATGTTATTTAATTTTTTAAGAGTTAGTTAATCGGGTATATATGTAAAATAATTAGACACAATCTACCATATTTTTCCATAAAATCTGCTGATTGGGGTCAACCACCCCCATTTATTTATTCACACGTTATGCATATTGCGGTTTTACGGCATCACATCATGGTCTTGATAATATTGCCCAGCCGCTTCAGCGACCTGTCCACAACTGGGGTCCACTGCATGCCATAGCTCAGCCTCATACAGTTCTGGTACCTGTCCTGCAGCGAGAACATGGTTCCCGGCGCTATGCTGATCTTATGCTGCATGGCCTCCTGGTATAGCTGATAAGTATCTATCTTCTTATCGAGCTCTGCCCACAATATGAAACCGCCCTTTGGGTTGGTCAGCTTCACGCTATCCGGAAAGTATTCCCCAACGGCACGGGTAAACAGCAGGCTGTTGGCATGCAAGGTCTGCCTCAGCTTCCTCAGGTGATGCTCATACCTGCCGGTGGCCAGGAAGTTGGCTATGGCCGCCTGCTGTGCGGATGCATTGGTGATACTGTGATACAGTTTCAGCCGCTTTACCTTTTCCAGGTACTTACCGGGAGCCACCCATCCCACCCTGTAGCCCGGTGCCAGTGTCTTGGATATGGAACTGCACCACAGCACATTGCCCTCCATATCAAAAGACTTGCACGACCGCGGCCTGCTCTTGCCAAAATACACATCGCCATACAGGTCGTCCTCTATCAGCGGCACACCATGCCTCGATAATATTTTCACCAGCGCTTCTTTCTGCTCATCTGGCATACAATAGCCTGTAGGATTACTGAAATTGGTGACAAAGAAACACGCCTTGATCGGATGTTTTTGTATCACCTTCTTCACATCATCCGGGTCCACACCTGTATCAGGGTCTGTGGGTAGTTCCAATACATTAAGGCCTATGCTCTTAGCAAACCTCAGCACCCCGAAATATACAGGGCTCTCAACAGCAATGGTATCACCTGGTTTTGTGATGGCCATCAGGCAATAAGATATGGCATTCATGCATCCGGCAGTAGAGACAATATCATCGGCCTGCAGATGTCCGCCCCAATGCATGGACCAGCGGGCGATCTGCCTGCGCAGCAATTCATTGCCCTGTATGTCCTCATAAGCGGTGCCATTGCCCGGCAACTCCCGCAAGGCCTGCATCATTGATTTGTTCAACCTGGCAAGAGGTAATATTTCCTGCGCCGGAACACTTAGTGAGAAGCGCACTGTCCCGTTCATCGAGAAATCGTCATATACTTCGGCAATAATGGCTTCCACATTCTTTGTCTTGATGATCTGCTGCGGATTGCTCTTTTCTATCTTACGGGGAAAGCGGGAAGGATTGAATCGCACATAATATCCCGACTGTGGCCTCGACTCTATAAGTCCTTTACCCTCAAGGTGATAATAGGCTTGCAATATGGTACTCACACTCATGTCCTGCTCCTTGCTGAGCAGTCTCACTGAGGGTAGCTTATCTCCTATTTTCAGCACTTCATCCATGATCTGCTGCTCTATGGTCTCTGCAACACGCAGGTACAGTAGATCAGGTTTTCGTTTGTTAACTGTTTTCATAAAATAAACTGTTATGGTCAAAATTATGAAAATTGTATCTGTTTTGGTTTGTTTTTTTTACTCAATTTTGTGCCGTAATAAGCAGTAACCACCATACCACGAAATGACCAAGCAAACAAAAGCATACCTGGGACTCATCTTTATCTGTATAGTTTGGGGCACCACATTCCTTGCCATACGCGTAGGTGTGATGCACTATCCCGCATTCCTTTTTGCAGGTGTGCGGCAGACAATAGCGGGCATTATACTGATGGTAGCAGCACTGAGCAGAAACAGTACGAAAGATCTTTCACGCAGCAACCTGGCCCGCCAGATGCTTATCGGCTTCCTGATGCTCACCCTGGGAAACGGATTTGTATCGTGGGGAGAGAAATATATACCAAGTGGCATATCTGCGCTGCTGTGCTCACTGATGCCACTGGTAGCGGTTGTCTTCAACCTGTTCTCATCCAGGAAAGACCATTTCAATGCAATGATAGGTATGGGGTTGTTACTGGGCTTTTGCGGCGTAGGTCTTATCTTCCGGCACAACATCTCGGAGATGACCACTCCGGCCTACATCGGTGGTATTGCCGCCACTCTGTTCGCCACGTCATCATGGGCGCTGGGCAGCATCATCAATAAGAAAGATAAAACACCGGTCAACCCGTTCTTCAACTCAGGCATGCAACTGTTCTTCGGTGGCATATTCATGCTCATCATGAGCCCCGCCATTGATACCTATAAAGGTGTGGAATGGTGGAATGCCGATGCGCTGCTCGCTATGGTTTACCTTATCATATTCGGCTCAGCGCTGGCGTATGCGGCGTATATGTACACACTGAGCGTGCTGCCCATAGGCATTGCCACTTTGTATGCTTACGTCAATCCGCTGATAGCCGTAGTGGCAGGTTATTTCTTCCTGAAAGAGGATATCAGCATCTATACGGCGCTGGCATTTGTCACCATAGCAATAAGCGTATATCTCGTCAATAAAGGATACAGAAACCAGCATAAAGCAGAAGAAGCTATTGCCTTTCCTGAGAATGCGCAGGTTGAATCATAAACAATAAAACAACAATTATGGAACACACTATTTCAGTAACTGAGCAGGCCGAAAGAAAAGTGACCGACACTAAATCCATCCCATTCGGCAAGGTCCCCACCGAGCATATGTTCATCGCGGAATATGCTAACGGAGAGTGGCACAACGCGCAGGTAGTACCCTTCCACGACCTGACCTTAAGTCCGCTGGCGCTATGCCTGCACTACGGACAAACAGTGTTTGAAGGCATGAAGGCATTCCTGATGGAAGATGGCAGGATCAACATTTTCCGAATGGATAAACACCATGAACGTTTCTCGAGGTCACTGCACAGAATGTGTATGCCCAATGTTCCGAAAAAACTGTTTGTCAACGCAGTACACGAGCTGGTAAAGCTGGACCGGGACTGGATACCAGGCGATGCGGACGGATCGCTGTATATACGCCCGTTCATGATAGCATCTGAAGCGCGTATTGGGGTAAAAGTATCTGATGAATACCTTTTCATGGTAGTATGCTCGCCCGCATATCAGTACTACTCAAAACCACTGAAAGTAAAGATCGAGACCACATACGTGCGCGCTGCACAGGGTGGCACAGGAGCTGCAAAATGCGGCGGCAATTACGGCGGAGCATTCTACCCTACCCAACTAGCCCGCGAAGCCGGCTTTGACCAGGTGCTGTGGACAGATAGCATACACCACGAATTCATCGAAGAGTCCGGCACCATGAATATCATGTTCTACATAGATAATGTATTGGTAACACCACAGCTATCAGGCACTATACTGGACGGTGTAACAAGAGATACTCTGCTGGCAATAGCCAGGGAAAAAGGCATCACGGTGGAAGAGAGGCATATGAGTTATCATGAACTGGTGCGCGCTTTTGAAGAAGGAAAGAAAATAGAAGCTTTTGGAGCCGGTACAGCCGCTGTCATTGCTCCGATAGAGAGTATAACAGTGGGTCACAAAGCATATGCTTGTTATACAGGTGCGGATGCAACCATGTACAAGTTGCAGGACGAACTCCTGAAGATTCGCAAGGGCACTGCACCGGACACACATAAATGGAACTACATTATCTGATGCAGCCAATAAACGAAGAATACAAAGGCTATACTATCACCACCGATAAAAACCGGATGAAGACTGATGATGTATATCGGTGGTTGTCTGAACGGTCTTACTGGTGTAAGGATATTCCCAGGGCCACATTTGATACCTCTTTTGAGAATTCCTTCTGCATCGGCATACTGAAAGATGGCAGGCAGGTTGGTTTTGCCCGCTTTGTTACGGACTATGCTGTGTTTGCTTATCTCGCAGATGTATTTGTAGCGGAGGAGCACCGCGGCATAGGCCTCAGCAAAAAGATGATGGAGATCTTGATGAGTATGGACTGGGTAAAGGGCCTCAGGGGATTAAAGCTGCAAACAAAGGATGGACACGGACTCTATAGCCAATACGGATTCAAACAATGTGCTTATCCGGAACGCATCATGGAGATCAGCCGTCCGGATATTTACCAACTCAAAACAACAGAATCATGAGTATTCAATATTTAAGCAGTGCAAAGCGCCAGTTCACCATGTACAAGCAACTGGCTGAGAAAGCAATAGCGCAAATAGACGATGCCGAACTGCACTGGCAGGCCAATGAAGACAGCAACAGCGTGGTGATGATCGTAAAACACATGTGGGGCAATATGCTCAGCCGCTGGACCGACTTCCTGACTACCGATGGAGAAAAAGATTGGCGCAACCGAGACGCAGAGTTCGAAAATGAGAACATCAGCAGGGAAGCTATGATGAAACTGTGGGAAGAAGGATGGCAATGTCTCTTCAACGCACTGGAGAGCATAACCGATGATGACCTGGAGCGCATCATTTTTATCCGCAATGACGGCCATACCCTACTCGATGCTATAAACCGGCAAATATCACATTACTCCTACCATGTGGGACAGATCGTATATATATCAAAGCTGCGTATAAAGACAGACTGGAACAGCCTGTCTATTCCCCGCAACCAGTCTCAGCAATACAATGCGAAGAAATTCTCGCAGGACAAGAGTGAACGCCATTTCGATGATAAATGGATAGATAAGAAATAGCCCAGCAATTGCCGGGCTATTTCTTATTGAACAAGGCATTCTTATTTAAGCGTCTATCTTTTTATCCAGCAGTTCACGCTTTTCGATCTTGTAAGAGAGGAAAAGCCCTAGTCCGCCGCCTATAGCGATCAGCGCAAAATATACCGGAACATTTTCTGGCCCGTCCGATTTGATCTCTACGATACTATGTGTTTCCTCGCTATCATCGCCAGGTGTATTGTCGGAAATAGTTACTGCTACACCTGCGCCTACAGTAGTATCCCTATGCATACTATCCGCTAAAGACACAATAGCTTTCTTATGAATATTATGGTGTCCCCCAATCGAGATATTTTGATTAGACGGGTGCTTCACATTATCAAGAATTGTATGGTCAGCAATATAGGCAAGCAATAAGCCCATGCCAGCGCCCATGAACAGCAAACCATACTTCAGGCTAATAAATGGCCGCGGAGTTGCCTTTGCATTTCGCGGATTCAGCCCTCTTTCTATAAGGGCCATATTCTCCCTGCTGCGTATGTACACGATACCAAATATCATGGTGAACATACCAAGCATTATCATAATAGGAACAAGTGACTCTATCATACTTTTGTTTTTTTAGTTTGCTGAACGTTTTAGTGTCTTGCATACTAAGACGCTTAACCTTACCACACGGTTACAAATAACGAAGAATATTTTTGAAAGCTGTTTTGTAACCATTGTTTACTTTTCAGCGTCTTATAGAAACATGCACGTGTTGCCGGATGATATTTCTGTTATTCAAAGAGTGTTACTGGGAGAGCAGTCTGCCTATGCCATTCTTGTGGACAGGTATCAGTCATATGTTTTTACGCTGATCATGCGCTATGTAAACAACAGGGAGGTAGCCGAGGAGCTTGCGCAGGATGTATTTGTAAAAGCATATCGGTGCCTCTCCGATTTCAGGGGCAATAGCAAATTCAGTACCTGGCTCTATACTATTGTCCATACCACTTGCCTTTCTCACAAAAGAAAGAAAGATAGCAACATGGTTTTAGTAGACGAGGAGACCATGCTTACACTGCCCGGCGTGTACAGCACTGACAACACAGCTCATATGACCGAGCAGCGATTGACAAAAAAACTACTGGCAAACGCGCTGCAACAATTACCCGAAGATGATGCCAGGATCATCACCCTGCACTACCTCGCCGAGCAATCTGTTGAGGAAACAGGCATCATTATGGGGCTGACAGTAAGCAACGTAAAAGTGCGCTTAATGAGAGCACGGCATAAATTGAAAGACGTACTGGACACCCGGTACAAAAAAGCATTGAACAGCAGATAAATGAATAATACTTAATTTCACTTAGGTTATGAACAGAGAAGACATAGAATTGCTGCTTTGGGAGTACATCAACGAAACATGTTCAGCATCCGATCGCGAACGTATATCACAGCTGGTAGCGAATAACCCGGGCTGGCACGCAATGTATCAGGAATTGACTGCCCTTCATGCAAGCATTGCCGGCAACATAGAGTCAGAGCAGCCATCTATGCGTTTCACAAAGAATGTGATGGATACCATTGCCCAAACACATGTAGCACCCGCAGCCAGGAATTATATCAATACGAAACTCATTAAGGGTATCGCAGGAGTATTTATTTGTTCTATCGTGTCAATGATTGTTTACACGGTGGCTCAGTCACCCGAACAAACCGGAAATGGAGCAGCTTTCGGTGGTTTTAAATTCAATACAGGCAACCAATTCAATAGCACCATCTTCAACGTATCTATCATGGTCAACATAATCATAGCATTGTTGTTCCTTGATTCCGTATTGAGGAGACAAAGAATTTCCGGCTGATCATTTCAGCATATCCAGGTCAAAATCTTCAAGGCTTTTCAGCCTGGCATCTGCCAGTGCAAAACGCGGATCATCAAAGTGCAGTTCATCGGGCACTACTATCACCTTCATCCTTGCTGCCTTGCCTGCAATCATACCATTCACAGAATCTTCCAGCACCATGCACTCTGCAGGCCGCGAGCCTAACGCTGCTGCACAATGTATGAATACTGCAGGGTGCGGCTTCCCGAGTTCCACAACATCGGCAGATGTGATAACATCAAAGTACTTCCTGATATCAAAATGTTCTACAAGAGCATCTATCATATGCGCCGGAGATGATGATGCCAACCCTACTTTGTATTTATTAGCCCGCAACAACTGCAATGCTTTCTCCACACCCCTGAGCACCGATCCGCGCTCCTTCGACGAAGCGATGATATCATCCAGTATCTCCTCTGCCACTTCTTTCGAGGTCTTACCCTCCCACGGATAATGTACTGACCAGTGGTCGGTCACCTCATATATCCGCAACCCGGTAGTTTCTTTTAATCGCTCCCTGGTGATGGGTATCTTATGCTTCTTAGCTACCCGCAGCATACTTTCGCCCCATAGAGGTTCCGTATCCAGTAGCAGCCCGTCCATATCAAATAATACTGTCGTTATCATTCCGCACCAAAAGTAAAAAGACAAACGCTAAAACCGTGTTACTAAACATGACACAATTCGCAAACAATACATATATAAACACATCTCATTAGTGATTTTTCGGGTGAATTTCACACCCGTTAATATATATAAGGCCGCATAGCTTACTTTTGCGGCAAATTAATTTTTCACATTATGAAGCGAAATGCTTTTTCAGGCCTCCTGCTGGGTTTGTCGTTACTGACGATGAACGCCAAACAGGCCATGGCTACCATCAAGTTTACAGAATACACTATGCCGAACGGTCTGCATGTGATTCTGCACGAAGATCACTCCACCCCGATAGTGGCAGTATCTGTCATGTACCACGTAGGTTCTAAGAATGAGGACCCGGAGCGCACAGGGTTCGCTCACTTCTTCGAGCACCTGTTGTTTGAAGGCAGTGAGAACATCAAGCGAGGTGAGTATATGAAGTTTATCCAGGCCGCGGGTGGTCAGCTGAATGCGAATACTACCCAGGACCGTACTTTTTACTACGAAGTACTGCCTTCCAACCAGTTAGAGCTTGCGCTGTGGATGGAATCTGAGCGTATGCTCCATGCCAAGATCGACACTATAGGTGTAGAGACCCAGCGCAAAGTGGTGAAAGAAGAAAAGAAGCAACGTTATGATAACACGCCTTATGGCCAGTTGATCAACGTAATATTTACCAACGCCTATACTGTTTATCCTTATCGCTGGAGCCCCATCGGAAAGGAACAATACATTGACCAGGCTACCCTTTCTGAGTTCATGAACTTCTACAAGACCTTCTATGTTCCAAACAATGCGGTCCTCGTAATTTCCGGCGACCTGAACGTGGAACAGGCAAAGGACCTCATCACAAAGTATTATGGCGATATACCTAAGGGCACTGCTGCGATACCAAGACCTACCGAAGTAGAACCGGAGCAAAAAGCTGAAAAGCGTGTGAATTTCTACGACAACATTCAGTTGCCTGCGGTTATCCTTGGCTATCACATCCCTAAGCAGGGCACAGACGACTACTACGCATTGCAAATGCTGACACAATTGTTATCACAGGGTAAGAGCTCTCGTTTTGAGAAAGAGATCGTGGACAAACAACAGAAAGCCCTTCAGGCCAGCGCATTCGACCTGGGCAATGAAGAGCCGGGCATGGCCATCATGCTAGGTATTGCCAACATGGGCACTAAAACTGAAGACCTGGAAAAAGCAATGCTCACCGAAATTGAGAAAGTAAAGAAGGAAGGCATCACAGTAGAGGAGTATAACAAACTCCTGAACCAGGCAGAGAATGACTTCGTACAACAAAACCAGAAGGACATAGGCGTGGCTACGAACCTGGCTACCTACTATACTTTCCAGGGCAATGCCAACCTGATCAATACAGAATTGGATCGCTACAAAAAAGTTACTAAGGACGATATCAAGCGCGTGGCCAATAAGTACCTGACAAAGGAGAACCGCCTTGTTGTTTATTATCTGCCTAAGTCTGAAGAGAATAAGGACGCGAAAAGCGGTAAAAAAGGAAGCTAATTACGAACTGACTGCCTCCGGGCGTTAAAATATTTAAAATGAAAAAGATCACACTTTCCATATTGACACTTGCCCTTGCATCCGGTGCTTGGGCTCAGCTTGACCGTAGCGTTAAGCCAAAACCTGGTCCTGCCCCGACCATTAACCTGGGCAATGCACAAAGCTTCACATTGGCCAACGGGATGAAAGTCTTTGTAGTAGAGAACCACAAACTGCCTACCATAGCATGTAGCATAGAACTGGACATTAAGCCTGAGTTACAGGGTGATATGACCGGATACAGGGACATGATGTCTGAGTTATTGCTGGGTGGTACAAAGACCCGCTCTAAAGACAAGCTGAACGCTGAGATAGATCAGATGGGCGCAACAATTGTTGTGAACGATGAAGGTCTGTTTGGCAGTGGCCTTAAAAAATACCAGGACAAGATCATGGACCTGATGTCTGACATTGCTATGAACGCCGTGATCAAGGCTGATGAACTGACCAAGGTAAAAACAAAGACGCTCTCTGAACTGGAGACACAAAAGAACCAGCCCGATGCTATGGTAAGCAACGTAAGCCAGGTGGTGAACTTCGGACACAATCATCCTTATGGCGAGGTAGCTACAGAGGAAACAGTAAAGAAAATATCGCTGGAGCAGTGCAACAAATATTACCAGACTTACTTCCGTCCGAATGTAGCCTACATGGCTATTGTTGGCGATGTGACCATGGCTGAGGTAAAACCACTCGTTGAGAAGTATTTCGGCAAGTGGCAGAAGAAGAATGTTCCTGTTGCCGGCTACACTATTCCAAAGATCTCTGACAACAGCTATACTAAGGTTGCGTTTGCGCCACGTACCGCTGCCGTACAGAGCGTAGTAAGTGTCACTTATCCTGTAGATCTGAAACCGGGCACTCCTGACGTGATTAAGGCTCGCGTAGCCAACACGGTACTTGGCGGTGGTTCACAGGGCCGCCTGTTCCTCGACCTGCGCGAAAAACATGCATGGACCTACGGAGCTTATTCCTCACTTCGTGATGATGAACTGGGTGGTACATTCTCTGCAACAGTTAAATGCCGCAATGTAGTATCAGACAGCTCTATCGAAGCTATACTGACACAGATGCGCCTCATGCAGACCACAAAGGTTACACCTGAGGCATTGCAGAACTCCATTACCTACCTCTCCGGCAACTTTGCGATAGGCCTTGAGGATCCTAAGCGTGTAGCACAGAATGCCATCAATGTAGAACGCTACCACATGCCGAAGGATTACTATCAGAACTACCTCAAGAACCTGAGTGCGGTTACTCCTGAAGATGTAATGGCGGTGTCCATGAAATATATTCGCCCCGACCATGCCAATATAGTTGTAGCGGGCAGCAAGGATGAAGTAGCAAGCAAGCTTTCCAGGTTCTCACAAGATGGCAAGATAGATTACTACGATTATGCCGGAAAACCAATTATCCCTGCATCAACAATGGCCGCACCTACCAATATGACCGCTGAAGATGTACATAAAAAATACATAGCTGCACTGGGCGGTGAAGCAGGCTTCAACAGTGTAAAGGACCTTCGCGTGGTAGGCAGCTCCACAATACAGGGCATGCCGCTCACTATCACAGAGGTAAAGAAGGCACCTAATATGTGGATGCAGATGGTGGAATACTCTGTTGGTGGCCAGAAAATGGTGGCTCAGAAACAAGCGTTCAACGGCGCTAAGGGCTACCAGGAAGCACAGGGCCACAAGGCTGACCTTGCAGGAGAAGACCTGGACCAGGTACTGCAGGATGCCGACTTCACGGCAGAATTACACCCTGAGAAATTCGGCATTAAGCGCACGCTTAAGGGCATGGAAACTGTGAGTGGTAAGAGTGCCTATGTAGTAGATGTGGTGAACGCAAAAGGCAAGAAGTCCGTTGAGTACTACGACGCAACTACAGGCTTGCTGATCAGGAAGGTACAGGGTGAGGGTGATAAGCTCCAGACCTCTGATTATGCCGATTATAAGGACGTGCCTGGAACGGCAGGCTACAAAGTTCCCTACACCGTAATAGAAAATGCCGGTGGTATGACCTTCACAGAAACAGTGACTACTGTTGAAGCTAACAAAGGAGTAGCCGATACTGAGTTCAACTAATAGAAACAAATTCAATAAAAACGCCCCGCAATGCGGGGCGTTTTTATTTTACCATATCCAAAAACTCCTGCTCCGTTAATATATTTACCGAACCAAGTTTCTTGGCTTTCTCCAGCTTCGAGCCTGCATCCTCGCCTACCACCAGGTAATTGAGTTTGGAACTCACACCAGTGAGTATGGAGCCGCCCTTGGCTTCCACTATTCCTTCAGCATCACTGCGTTTCAGTTGGTTCAGCGTACCGGTGAACAAAAATGTCTTTCCGGCAAGCTCGCCACTGTTACTTTGTTCCTTATGTTCATTGGTGATATTTACGCCCGCATCCTCCAGCCTTGAAACTATGTTGCGGTTCTCCGGCCGCGCAAAGAAATCCGCAACCGAGGTGGCCACCTTCGGGCCTATATCCTCCAGTGTAGATAATTGCTCTACATTCCATTCATAGAAATCAGTAAGTTTAGTTACAGCATTAGCAAGTGTCTTGGCTGTTGTCTCTCCTACATAACGGATACCGAGGCCGTATATCAGACGGTTCAGCGGTTGCTTCTTTGATTGTTCTATTGCTTGCTGCAGGTTGGTCACAGATTTTTCGCCGAATCCCCCCATCTGTTTTACGCTATCCCAGTCTATGCTATATATGCCGGGAATATCTTTCAGATACCCCTTCTCATAAAATTTCTGCACATTCGCGGCTCCCAGGCTGCGAATATCCATGGCATCCTTGCTCGCAAAATGTATCATACGCTCTACCACCTGTACCGGGCAGGCAATATTGATACAGCGCCACGCTGCCTCGTCGGGCTGCTTCTCCAGCTCGCTGTTACATGCAGGACAGTGTTTGGGGAATATGATCTCTCGTTCTTCTCCCGTGCGCAATTCAGTGAGCGGCTTTACAATATATGGTATCACATCTCCCGCCCGCTCTACAAGCACAGTATCCCCTATCTTCAGATCCTTCTCTCTTACCACATCTTCGTTGAAAAGAGATATAGACCTTACAGTAACCCCACCTATCGGTACAGGCTCTATTTTGGCTACAGGGGTAACACTCCCTACCCTGCCCACCTGGAATTCCACATCTACGAGCTTACTGGTTGCCTGCCGGGCCTTGAATTTATAAGCCACCGCCCAGCGTGGGTGATGAGAGGTCATGCCCATTTTATCCTGTAAGGCAAAGTCATTCACCTTTATCACCAGCCCGTCCACTTCAAATGGCAAGGTATCTCTCAGTTCCTCAAAATCATGACAGTACCTGATCACATCATCTATACTGCCGAATACTTTCATCTCCCGCGCAGGCGTCGGAAATCCCAGTTCATACAGCCATTGTAATGAACCATAATGCGTACTCAGTCTGCCGGGGCGCTCTGCACCTTCCTGCAACGTATAATCACTGATATGGTACAATATCGCGTTCAGCCCGCGCTTTCTCACCTCCGTAGGGTCTAAGATGCGCAACGTACCCGATGCGGCATTACGGGGATTGGCAAGTGGCGATAAACCTTCTGCAATCCGCTGCCGGTTATACGCTTCAAATACGTTCTTATGAATGACGATCTCTCCTCTTATCTCTATCTGGGTCACACCCTGCTTCACCAGTTCCGCAGATAGTGGTATCGCCTTTATCTGCCTGATATTGGTGGTCACATCTTCGCCCATCACACCGTCACCACGTGTGGCGCCCCGTGTCAGCAGATCATTGTCATAGATCAGCGATATACTGGCGCCATCATACTTTGGCTCCACACAATATTCGATATGATCAATGCCGGCTAGCTCTTTGCATTTCCTGTCCCAGTCTGTAAGATCATCCGCATTATAGGTATTATCCAGGCTCAGCATGGGCACCAGGTGGCTCACGGTAGGGAACCGTTCGCTGAGCCCCATAGCCACACGCTGTGTAGGTGAATCTGCTGTGACCAGCTCCGGGTGCAGATCTTCGATATGCTTTAGTTTTTTATAAAGATGGTCATATTCATAATCAGAAAGTACAGGTTCGCTCTGCACATAGTATTTACGATCAGCATAGTTGATGACCTCCCGCAATTGCATTATCGTATCTTCTGCCGTTGCCGCATCATGCTGTAGTAAACTCTTGGCTTGTTCATACAAGCGCTTTTCATCCTGCTGGGTGTACATACTGCAAAGTAAATAAGTTTTGTTGGTAGCTAATGTGCTAAAAAAATGAACAAATGTTCCCGATCTGCACTATTTTAGTGATACATCATGAAAAGATCGGCAAGGTCATTTATTTCTTTTACCCGTACTGAACGCGCCGGCATCTTTGCGTTATGTGCCTTGCTGTTGGTATTGATTGGTGTACGTGTTGCTATGCCGTACCTGGCGCGCAACGAAGCACCCGGTGACGACCGCAAGCTGAACGAAGCGTGGAATGACTTTAAACAAAAGCAGAAAGACCGTGCCGACTCTGTAGCAGCAACGAAGAATGATTTTGTGGACCGGACAGATGAGAACATTGTACCGTTGCCGGATATGATCAATATCAATACCGCCGATTCCGCCACTCTCGTGCGTCTCAAGGGCATAGGCCCCGCTACGGCAGCACGTATCATTGAATACAGAAACCGCAAAGGCCCGTATAAGTCGGTGAGCGGGATCAGGGACGTGGCTCCCATTCCTGACGCCGCTTTTAAGCTCCTGGAAAAACATTTAACTGTAAAGTAATATGGCCATCTGCAAGGCTGCCAACAGGATACGAACAATTAGATGTTACGACTTCAAATAGTCAGAAAAAAGTCGTAAAATTGCCGCTCGTTACACCTAATATTATATGGATTTCAAATATACAGATACCCAGGTTTCGATTGCGGAAATGATACGTGATTTTGCTAACAAGCACATCCGTCCCGAAATGATGGAATGGGATGAATCACAAAAATTTCCGGTTGAGGTTTTTCGTAAACTCGGCGAACTCGGCCTTATGGGTGTGCTGGTGCCAACCGAATATGGTGGTTCCGGGCTTGGATATTTTGAATACGTAACTGTGATCAGTGAGATAGCTAAGGTTTGTGGTTCTATCGGCCTTTCTGTTGCTGCTCACAACTCCCTCTGCACAGGCCACATCTTATACTTCGGCACCGAGGAACAAAAAAAGAAATACCTGCCAAAACTGGCTACTGCGGAATGGATAGGCGCATGGGGACTTACGGAGGCCAACACGGGCAGCGATGCCGGCAACATGCGTTGCACAGCTACAAAAGATGGCGACGACTGGATACTGAACGGTACTAAGAACTGGATCACCCATGGTATTACCGGCAATGTGGCTGTTGTACTGGCGCGTACCGGTGAGCCACGGGCAAAAAATAATACTACCGCGTTCATTGTAGAGCGTGGCACTCCGGGTTTCTCTGCCGGTAAAAAGGAGAACAAACTGGGTATGCGCGCCAGCGAAACAGCAGAGCTCATATTCGACAACTGCCGCATCTCCGATGCACAGAGAATGGGACCTGTGGGGGATGGTTTCCACCAGGCTATGAAGGTGCTGGACGGCGGCCGTATCTCTATCGCTGCACTCGCGCTGGGTATCGCCAAGGGTGCCTACGAAGCATCAGTAAAATACGCCAAGGAGCGCCACCAGTTCGATCAGCCTATTGCCAATTTTCAGGCTATTGCCTTCAAGCTGGCAGACATGGCTACACAGATCGAAGCATCTGAACTGCTCATCTGCCAGGCTGCCGATCTCAAGAACCGTGGCATGAAGATGACCAAAGAATCTGCCATGGCTAAGTACTATGCTTCTGAGGTTTCTGTACGCGTGGCAACCGATGCGGTTCAGATATTTGGCGGCTATGGCTATACCAAGGATTTCCCCGTAGAGAAGTACTACCGCGACAGTAAGCTGTGTACCATTGGAGAGGGAACATCCGAGGTGCAGAAGCTGGTGATCTCCCGCGATATTCTCAGGCAGTAATTACCTTACTTTTTATTGTAGTAGTAAGCCACCAGGCCGTATTTAGTATCGGTCTGTAACGTCAATGTACCAGACGATACACCTACCAGGTAATACGTCAGGGTATCATGTCCTTCGAAACCGCACCAGACCGAGTCTTTGCCCACGATCGCCCAGTCAAATTTCAGTGGTGGCGCAGCCACTCCGTTATACACGTCGTTCTCTACTCCGGTATAGTCTTTGTTGAATGTGATCTCGTAATCCTGCAATGGCGATACAGTATGCGTCTCACCGATTCCTATCTGGCGGTCACCATTATCGTCTGTTGCAGTCTTTGCAAGTTTCCAATTACCCTGTATGCGGGTATATGGTGTATCTGCATCCTGCTTTTTTTCGCAGGCTCCGATACACAGAGATGTGGAAAGTAAAAGAAATATAACAGATCTTCTGTTCATTTGCAATGACCGGTAAAGCCTAAGCTGTGAAAGCCTCGCTGTAACAAATTTACCGATAAATTGCGAACAGCAATGTTAATAGTCGCCGTAAGATGTCTGTTGTAGCTGTGTCAGTGCGTCCTCAAGCTGCTTATCGCTTGGGGCTATACCGTGCCATTCGTGTGTCCCCTCCATGAAGCTTACACCCTTGCCCATCACAGTGGTCATGATGATACAGATAGGCTTCCCTTTCCCGGTCGCGGCCTTGGCTTTGGCCATTACGCTCAGCACCTCGTCCATGTTATTGCCATCCATTTCCATTACCTCCCAGTTAAACGCCTCAAACTTAGCCCTCAACGGGTTAATGTTCATCACATTATTGGTCGAACCATCTATCTGCTGGCCGTTGTAGTCAATGGTAGCTATCAGGTTATCTATTTTGTGGTGGGCGGCAAACATGATGGCCTCCCAGTTCTGCCCTTCCTGCAGTTCGCCGTCGCCATGCAGAGAATACACGATATGGCTATCGTTATTCATCTTCTTGGCTAGTGCTGCTCCCGCTGCCACGCTCAGCCCCTGGCCCAGTGAGCCACTGGCAATTCTCACCCCGGGAAGGTGTTCATGCGTAGCCGGATGCCCTTGCAGGCGGGAATTAATATGACGGAAGGTTGCCAGCTCGCTAACCGGGAAGTACCCGCTGCGTGCCAGTACGCTGTAAAATACAGGAGATATATGCCCGTTCGACAAAAAGAAAATATCCTCGCCAATGCCATCCATATCAAAGCCCGGCTTGCGGTCCATGATCCTGAAGTATAGGGCAGTAAGGAAATCAGTACAGCCGAGAGAGCCTCCGGGATGCCCGCTCTGTACCTTATGAACCATTCTTACTATATCGCGGCGCACCTGCGTGGCCATTTCCTGTAAATTGATATTATCCATTGCTTGGGGCGAATTGGTTGCAAAAGTAGATGATAACATGCATTTTTTTACAGAAAAATATAAACCAACTGTCAGTTACTTAAATTGCATAACAAATGGATTTCCCTGCTCCTGCAAAAAAGTACTTTACAACCCGCCTCATGGCATGGCATGCCACAGGAAACGATCGTAGCCTGCCCTGGAAGAGCGAGAAGGATCCTTACAAAATATGGCTCTCAGAAGTAATATTACAACAGACCCGGGCGCAACAGGGGCTGCCTTACTACCTGCGTTTCGTAGATGCTTTTCCTACCATTCGTCATATGGCCGCTGCCGGTGACGATGTTGCATTCCGGTTATGGCAGGGACTAGGTTACTACAACCGCTGCCGGAATATGCTGGCTACCGCCAGGTACATCAATAAAGAATTGAATGGAGTATTCCCTAACACATATGATGGCCTGCTGTCATTAAAGGGTATCGGCCCCTATACCGCTGCAGCCATTTCATCGTTCGCCTATGGGCTACCCAATGCCGTTGTTGATGGTAACGTGTACCGGGTATTGTCCCGATATTTCGGAATTGATACCCCCTTCGACACCACCGAAGGAAAAAAATTATTCGCCGCCCTCGCCGCAGAGCTGCTTAATGAGAAAGATAGCGCTGCCTATAACCAGGCAATCATGGACATGGGAGCAACAGTATGCACACCCCGAAATCCATCCTGCACAGCCTGTCCATTGCAAAAAAAATGTATAGCTTACCAAAATAATATTACCGGCATTCTTCCCGTAAAAAGCAAGAAACAAGTTGTTCGCAACAGGCATTTCAATTATTTAATATTTACATGGCGTAATAAGCTCTGGATCCATAAACGGGCAGACAATGATATATGGGCCAACTTATACGAACCATACCTGATTGAAACTAATCAACAAATTGATTTAAAACAACTTATAAAGCATACTTCATTTACAAAAATAAATGCAGAATACATATCCGCTGACCATGTATCTACCGAAAAGCAAAGGCTCACCCACCAACTTATTGAGTTCCGGTTCTTTCATTTCCGACTGAAAAAAAAGCCTGACAATGACATTGAAGGCGGTATATGGGTAGGACAGGAGGACATTGAAAAAACGCCATTTCCCAGAACACTTATTTCTTTTTTAAAAAATAATTTATACTTTTAGAATTCATTAGGTTATAATTATTATAATTTGAAATAGAGAAATCATGAGAGGCGTAAACAAAGTTGTACTGATTGGAAATATAGGACGTGAGCCCGACCTGCAATACCTTGAAGGAAATATTGCTGTTGCCAAATTTCCTTTAGCCACTACCGAAACATATAAAGACAAAAACGGTACGCTTGTCTCTCAGACTGAATGGCATACAGTTGTACTTTGGCGTGGACTCGCCGAACTGGCACAAAAATATTTGCATAAAGGCAGCCTTGTTTATATCGAGGGTCGTATCCGTACACGCAGTTGGGAAGATAAGGATAAGAACAAACGTTTCAGTACTGAGATACTCGGAGACAACCTGGTGATGCTCGACAAAAGAAAGGAACAGGGAGAGGGTACGGAAAACAACTCCGGAGAAAATAGTGGTTTCTCTGATATGAATTTTGATAACTCGGGCACTGCAACCAACATCACCAAGGACGATCTGCCATTTTAATATAATGCTTTAATTTGTTATCAACGTAAAAAGGAAAAGAAATAACACAGATTTCTGTTCCTTTTTTTAATTTTGATACATCACCAAATATAATTCCTCTTGGAAAGTACCGAAGGCGATACGAATCTTACTCCATTGTTTCTGCAAGCTGCATCAGATACGTTCTCACCTACAAACACTACAATTGTCATTATTGCCATATTGGTGTTATTACTTACATCGGCCGTTATTGCAGGTGCCGAAACAGCCTTTTTCTCCCTTTCCGGCAAAGATGTGGACTACCTGAAGACAAAGGAACGAGGAAGCGCCCGTATTGCCACCCAACTGCTTGAGCACCCGAAAATGCTGCTGGCCACCATACTGGTAGCCAACAATTTTATCAATATAGCCGTTGTCATCTGCACCAATTTCCTGGTCAATTCCATGCTCTCGCCCGATGTAAGCAGGCTCGTCTCTTTCTTTATCCAGGTGGTTTGCGTCACTTTCCTGCTGGTGCTGTTCGGCGAGGTACTGCCCAAGGTATATGCCACTCAGAACAACCTGCGCATGGCCCTGTTCTCGGCCCCGTTCATTAAAGGATTAATGACTGTTTTCCGCCCTATCAGCAGTACGCTCGTTGACTCAACGCGCTTTATTGAGAACAGGCTTGGATCTAAAAAGAACAAGAATATCAGTAATGAGGACTTCGAACATGCGATAGAGCTTACAGTAGGCCATACAGCCACTAAGGAAGAAGTGAACATTTTCAAAGGCATTCTCAAATTTGGTAATATTTCTGCCCGCCAGGTCATGCGCACCCGCCTCGATGTAAGTGGTATTGACTATGAGATGACCTTCCCCGAGGTAAGGGCTTATTGCCTGGAAGTTGGATATTCCCGCCTGCCGGTATATAAGGAGAGTCTGGACCATATAGCAGGCATGATCCACACCAAAGACTTCCTGCCGCACATAGACAAGGAAAGCTTCGACTGGCATACCCTCATTCGTAATGCCTACTTTGTGCACGAGAGTAAACCTATTGAGGACCTCCTGAAGGAGTTTCAGCAAAAACGGATGCACTTTGCCATAGTGGTTGATGAATTCGGCGGCACATCGGGCATCATCACGCTGGAAGACATCATGGAAGAGATCATCGGCGATATCAAGGATGAATTTGATGAGGATGATCTCCACTTTAAGAAGATAGATGACAACAACTATATATTCGAGGGCAAGACATTGATAAACGATGTTTGCCGTGTAATAGGCCTGCCGTCAGATACTTTCGATGCCGTAAGGGGTGAGAGCGACTCACTGGCAGGACTTATTATGGAGATATCGGGTAAGTTCGCCACTGTCAATGAAGTGGTGCGGTATGAGAATTATGAATTCACCGTACTCGAGATGGAAAAGATGCGCATCCAGCGTGTGAAAGTAACGATACACAGCATATCGGAAGATGAATCAGAGGAATAGTCGTTGACCCGCCCTTATTCCGCAAAAGCTACTCCCGGTTCCTAGGAAATTCCCAAAGAACTCTTAAAAAGCAGGAAAAATACTCCTTCCCGGAAAAATGATCTTGCATTTACGAAATAATTCGTAGGTTTGTGTACGAAATAATTCGTAGAACAAGAACATATACAATGAGCAACATCAAACCAACTGACAGCGAACTGGAAATACTGAACATACTTTGGGAGAATGGCCCGATGACGGTAAGGGAGGTACACGAAATACTGGAAAAGAACAAGGATGCGGGATATACCACGACACTGAAGCTTATGCAGATCATGTATGACAAAGAACTGCTGACCAGGGACGCATCAAATAAGAGCCACGTCTATACCGCCAATATTTCCCGTCATAAGACGCAGGGGCAGCTTGTTCGCAGGATGATAGACAATGTATTCAACGGCTCCGCTTCTCAGCTGGTGATGCAGGCATTGGGCACACACAAGCCCAATAAAGAAGAGCTTGATGCCATTAAGAAGTATCTCGAGGACATGGAAAAGAAAAACAAGTAGTCTTAAAATTCCTTTTTTATGAACACACTATCAGCAACAACGTCACTGGCACAATCGCTGGCTTCTGCCCTCCTCTATTCTCTTTGGCAAGGGTTATTGGTATATGGTATGCTTTACGTCTGTCTGCGGGCACTGCCCGGCATCAGCGCACGTGCCCGGTACTACCTGTCTTATTTAGCATTACTCATCATCATCATATGCTTCGCCGGCACATGGATGATACAATATAACAGGCTTGATAGTGTGATCGCCACAACCCATGCCTATACCGTAAGCCTTGCGGCATCTGGTACGGCTCCTGTTGTCGAAGTTTCGGCGCCTGTAGCACCTGCTGCATGGTATGCGCAACTGCTGAATTTTATAGAGCAGAACTTCACACTGGTATTGGCCATCTATGCCATAGGCCTCGGTTTTATGCTCAGCCGTTTCTTTTACAATGCCACACAAGCCCGTGCACTAAGAACCACCGGACTGGCTCCTGTATCAGAAAAATATCTTGCTATGCTGATACGCTGCAGGCAGAAACTCGGCATATACAGGCATGTAGGCCTCTATCTGTCCACGCGTATATCCGTACCTGTGATGGTCGGCGCTATAAAACCTTTCATCTTGCTGCCCATTGCGACCATCAACCATCTTTCTGCCGACCAGGTTGAGACCATCCTCCTGCATGAGCTCGCACACATCAGGCGACACGACTACTTGCTGAATATGTGCCAGGTGGTCATCGAGACCATTCTCTTCTTCAACCCATTCGTCTGGCTTACTTCAGCCATTATCCGTAAAGAACGTGAACACTGCTGCGACGACCTCGTAGTGGCCGCTGCCGACCCGCTCAGCTATGCACACGCACTATCAATACTGGAAAGCCACAGGACAGAAAGCAGCCTGGCGCTTGCCGCATCCGGAACGAAACACCAATTATTTAACCGCATAAAAAGGATCATGGAAATGAAAAAGAACAACACCAACTACAGCCAGTTGGCAGTGATCGTAATAGCGTTCATTGCCCTTTCCTGCACTATTGCAGCATTTACAGCAACGCCATCATTTGCACAGAAGGCAAAAGACAAAAAAGCGGACACTGTTACCAAGAGCAGTTATAAGTACAAAGCCATTATCATTGACGATAAAGGCAACAAAAAAGTAATTGAGAAAAATTCATTAGAACCTATTGAGGAGCACATCAAGGATGAAGATGGTAACGATCTTGATATTAAACTCTCTGTAAATGGCGATGATGCTCAGAATGGCACCAAGGTGCAGAAGAAGATCATCCTCGACTCCGGTGGCAAGCAAAAGACAATAATGATAGTGACGAACGATCATAAAACGACTAAAGGCAATAAAGACTGTCAAACCACTACTACCTCCATCAACCTTGAAGAGATAGAAAAAGAAATAGCAGGTGCTAACGAAAAACTAAAAGACGTAGACTGGAAGCAGATCAATGCGGAGATAGAGAAAAGCCTTGCAGAAGTAAACAAAGAGAAAGGCATGACCAACAAGCAGATCAGCATAGAAATAAAGAAAGAGATGGATGAAGCCATGAAAGAACTGGAGAATAGTAAAGAAGAACTCGCAAAAGCTGGAAATGTAAAAGTAAAGGTCATCACCAAAACTGACGCTGACGCACGCAAAGTATATGATGGCTATGGCGAATTCCTCAACAAGCTTAATAGTGACGGGCTCATCGACAAGTCGAAGGAATACTCCGTACGCAAAGAAGGTGATGAGCTCTACATCAACGACAAAAAACAAACCAACTCAGTATACGACAAATACCGCGACTACCTCAAAGACAAGAAGTTCTCGATTTCTGGAAATAAAGGCTACATGTCCGTCCTCGTCAACGACTGATCCGACCTCAACTATTCAAAAAAGCCTCCTTCCGGGAGGCTTTTTTATTTCTGCTAATCCGTACCTTCAACATAATATTTCAGGTAATGAAAGCCGACAAGCACGAAACAGAACTACTGAACCGCGCACTCAGTGAATGGGCCGGGGACGGCTTGCTTACCTCTGAGCAGGCAGACATCCTGCGCCGGAGCATTACCCCCAGGCAAACTTCGCGCCAGCAAATAGCGCAGTACTTCTTTTTTGTAGCCCTCTTCTGCACCCTCATGGCATTCGGCGCCATATTCATCAATGAAAAGCTGCTGGAAAAAATAAAAGCCTACTTCTCGCTCACAGACCTTACCATCGCCATCATCACAGCCGGGCTCGGCGCTTTGTGGTTCTGGTATGTAGGCAAGAAGATAAAGCACATCAGCGCCACCCCTTACGAGATATACATGGTGCTGGGTGGGCTTGCTATTCTTACCTCACTGATATACCTCTGCAAATACTTCCACATAGATGGCACCTACACAGCCTTCCTGAGCATGGCACTGCCCGTACTGATGGTGCTGAGTATCTCCTTTCGCTCAAAAGCGTTGTGGATAGGTTCGGTCATCGCATCAGTGGCGTGGTTCTATTCTTTCTCCCGCTGGCTCGGCCACGACCACCGCTTCCTCGGCATGAACTACCCGGTCCGCTTCACAGCTTTCGGGCTGGCCATCATAGGTGTATCATACATTCAGCAATTCTTTGCTCCTGCGCAGTTTGCGCGGCGCATCACCTACGTGAGCGGCATGATGCTGTTCTTTACCGCGCTGTGGCAGGTATCTGTTTTCGGCAATTACAATTCGCTGGCAGACTGGCAGCAGGTACGGCAGGTGCATGTGCTTGCCTACTCCCTGGTGTTCGGGCTGGCCGCTGCCGGCAGCTTCTATCTCGGTATCCGGTTCAAAGATGATATTGCCCGCGACTTCGGGGTGCTGTTCCTGCTTATCAATCTATATACCCGCTATTTCGAATACTTCTGGGATGCTATGAACAAAGGTATCTTCTTTCTCATACTCGCCATTACCTTTGGCCTCCTCGGCTGGCTCCTCGAGCGCCGCCGCAAACCCGCCGCTGCAAAGCAATAACGGCTATTTCTCTACTTTCTACTTTTGGCTTTTGACTAAAGTCTTTCTACTTTTGACTTTCTACTTTCGACTCAAAAAATGCGCTACGTTTTAGAAGTAATGTATGATGGTACTAAGTTTCACGGATCCCAGGTGCAGGGAGAGACCCCTACCGTGCAGTTGGCCATCAACAATGCCATCAGCACCATACTACGGATACCCATTAACACAGTAGGCGCCAGCCGCACAGATGAAGGCGTGCATGCATTATGCAACTATTACCACTTCGACCTCGATACAGAATTGCGCCCCGACTTTCAATACAAATGCAATGCCATTCTGCCGCATGGCATCGGTGTTAAACGCATCTGCGTTGCTCAAGGTCCGGAATTCAATTGCCGGTTCGATGCCGTTGCCCGCCAATACAGGTACCGCATTTATTTTCATAAGGATCCGTTCCTTTTTGAGCGGGCATACTACTACCCTTACCGTATAGACAGGCTTTTGCTGAATGAGACAGCAGGTGTTATCAAAGAATATGAGAACTTCGAATCATTCTCAAAACGAAATACACAATCTTTTACTTTCAATTGCAGCATCCTGCGTTCGCATTGGGAATTCAACGGCAATGAACTGCACTATGTAGTAGAGGCCAACCGCTTTCTTCGGGGCATGGTGCGCGGGCTTGTCGGCACCCAGCTACGAATAGCTCGCGGAAAAGGTTCGGCAGATGATCTGCGCCGCATCATAGAAGCAAGGGATTGTACAAAGGCCTATTTCGACGTGCCCGGGCATGGCCTGTACCTGGAGAACATTAAGTATAAGGAAAATGTAATGAAGCAGATCCAACCCGAAGCAGGGTAGGTAAATGGCTCAGGTTAACATCGCCAATTAACTACTACCAAAAAACTACCAGCTTCCGCTGGCACCGCCACCACCAAAATCACCGCCACCACCGAAGCCGCCAAACCCGCCACCACTATCGCCACCGCCCCAACCGCCGCTGCCACCACCCCAGCCTCCGCCGCGTCTGCCGTTCAGTAACTCGCTCATCAGCATACCAGCCAGAAAATTTCCCGCGCCGCCGCCACTCATATAGTTACCACCTCCACCGCCGCCGCGCCTCATGATCTTTAGTATGAGCACGATAATAATAACGATGATGATAAGCGCCGTGCCCGAAACATTCTTTACATCTTTCTTCGCATCGGCCTTGTATTCTCCCTTGGTAGCGGCAATGATAGCATCGGCAGCTTTAGAGAAACCCTCATAATAGTCGCCCTTCCGGAAAGCAGGCGTGATCTCATTACGGATGATTCGCCCGCAGGTAAGGTCGGTGAGCGCGCCCTCCAGCCCCTTGCCTGTAGAAATGTTTATCTTATGGTTATTAATGGCGGCAAGCACCACGATACCATTATTTTTGCCAGCCTTGCCTATGCCCCAGTTCTTACCTAGTATGGTGGCATAATCAGACACAGCATAGTCTCCTATATCTGTAATGGTAACAACGATGATCTCGTTGGATGTGGTCTGTTCAAAGCCACGCAACTTCGATTCTAACTGGGCCCGCTCATTATCCGACAGCACATGAGCATAATCGTTCACGGCATTGATGACTGCGGGCTTTTCAGGAAAATCCTTACTGTCCGCAAGCGCCACCGATCCGATGAACAGCAGTGCCAGCAAGGCACCTATGCGCAGGCTCATTTTCTTTATCATTTACCAAATACTATTTCGTCGGGCAATTCATTTTTGTTCACAGATGCATCATGAGGAAAATGTGTCGCTAATGCATGGCCTAGTTCCCGCACACAGTTGCACAACCCTTCAGTGATCTCACCTTTCTTCAGGCTGTCGCGCAGTTTGTCAGAGGCTGACTGCCAGAATACAGGGCCACCGGCTTTTTCATAGATCACCTTATCTCCGAACAGGGCATACTGCCTGTCCTCAGTTGCAAGGTAGATGATGATCGCGTTGCGCTCCTGGGTCTTCTCCATTCCCAGTTGAAAGAAAACTTCCCGGGCACGGTCCATTGCATCCATGTAGGCGCAGCGCGTCTCCACATATACCCGCACTTCGCCTGTAGTTTTTATCTCAGCTTCCTTAATGCATTCCACAACTTTCAATTGCGAATCGCGGTCAAGTATCTGTTTTTTCTTTCGGAAGAATGGAAAGATCATATGCGTTCTTTAGAACTGTACTTTGGGTGCACTCTGTGCTGCCTGTTCTGCCTGGAACGAAGGCTTTTCTTTCATGTGAAACACACCGGCAAGTATATTGTTCGGGAAGTTAGATACCTTGATATTATAATCCTTTACAGCGACATTATAATCATCACGCGATACCTTGATCCGGTTCTCAGTACCTTCCAACTGGTCCTGCAGAGACTTGAAGTTCTCGTTAGCCTTCAGTTGCGGGTATTGTTCAGATACCACCATCAGTCTGCCCAGCGCCTGGCTCAGTTGGCCCTGGCTTGCCTGGAACTGCTGCAGTTTTTCAGGGGTCAGGTCTTTTGCATCCACCTTTATCTGGCTGGCGCTCGCCCTTGCCTGCATTACCTGGGTCAGTGTGGTCGTTTCAAAGTTCGCCGCACCCTTTACTGTTGCTACCAGGTTAGGTATCAGGTCGCTTCTGCGTTGATAGCTGCTTTGCACATTAGCCCACTTCTGGTCCACGTCCTTACTGGCTACATTCATACCATTGTAACCGCAACCACCCCATAATACGATCAGTAAAATGATCCCTAAGGCAATATATAATCCTTTCATTGTTTAATGATTTTTGTCAAAAGTACACCTTGTAACGCGAAAATGAATATAATAAATCGGCAAATAGTATCAATTCGTCGGTAATTACCATGTTCCTTTCGGTGCGTACTCCCGTTTTATTAAATATGGTCAGATACAAAGTACATTTTCAGCTTGCCTTTATTTTTGGCTTCTATCTCTCCCCTGTATGTACAGGCAAAGCTATTCCTGACAAGCTGGTAGGTAGTTTCCGAAATGTTTATTTTACCTGCCTCACTGTTTTGCTCCATCCTGGCTGCTGTATTCACAGTATCACCCCAAATATCATATGCAAACTTCTTTACGCCTACGATACCGGCTATCACACTTCCGCTATGAATGCCTATCCTGATCCGGAATACTCCATCGCTTTTTGCCGCAATCCGGTCTTGCATGAACCGATTGATCTCTATAGCCGCCTGCACTACATGCTCTGCATGACACGTATCTGCCGTAGGCACCCCTGCCGCCGCCAGGTAGGCATCTCCTATTGTTTTTATCTTTTCAATGTGGTATTTCGCTGTTATTTCGTCAAAAGCCTTGAAACAAGTGTGTAGCTCATCTATTAGTTCCTGCGGCGTCATCTGCTCACTGGCATGTGTAAAGTTCACAAAATCCGTGAACAGAACAGTGACATGGTCAAAATACTTTGCCTTGGCGCTACCGTTCTCTTTTAACTCCTCAGCCACCTGTGGTGGCAGTATATTCAGCAATAGATCATCAGATCTGCTTTTTTCAAAAGACAGTAGTTTATTATTCCTGAAAACAATAGCAATAATGATAAGTAACACCACAAAACCCGATATGACCGCCAGCAGCTCATTTCTTTTCTTCGCCTGTTCCAACCTGGTGATCTTATCATTAAGTTCTTTCTCCCTTTTTGTTTCCAGTTCGGTAATTTTCTCCTTATTCCTTGCCGAAAACAGGGAATCCTGTAGCTGGTAGGATAACCGAAGATGGTCATATGCGTTCACGTAGTTACCGGATAACATTTCTGCCTGGGCAAGACAATTGTAATAGGCCTGCATATCTATCAGCTCTCCCATGTCAATTACCAGTGCTATCGCTTTCTCCAGGTGATTGATGGCGTTATGAAGAGCCGAATCACGTCTTGCCATATCCACTTTTCCGGAGATACTCCTTGCCAGGTTAAGATAACACTCACCAACACCACCATAGGCTTCCTGCAATTGTTCTTTGGCTATGATATGCTTGTCATAGTTATTCACAGCTATGTCCAATGCCTTCAGTTTGTATTCAAGACTTGCCGTATAGTTCTGCTCGTTGGCATATATATCGCCGATCCTTAGATAAGAAATGACCATCCCATTCACATACCCTTGCTCTTTTTCTATATTCAGCGCTTTTCCCTCATAATCCATCGCCTCCTTGTTCCTGCTCTGGAAAGCGTATATCTGGCCTATGTTGGAAAATGTTTTGCCCATGCCCAGTCTGTCCCCGGTCTTTTCAAATAGCTTTAACGCCTTAAAGTAATACTCTAGTGATTTGGGATAATTCTTCTGATCCCTATAGATATTACCGATTTTTCTGAGCGTATTAGCTTCTCCTCTTTCGTCATGTATCGCCTCATATACTTTTAATGCGGCAAACAGGTATTGAAGGGATTTCGGATGGTCAGAACGGTTATAATAGTTGAATCCTAAATAGTAGTTGGCTGCTGCTATACCTGCACTCCATTTCAGTCGCTCACTTAGGGTCAGCCCCTGTTCTCCGAAAACAATACCTGTGTCTGTAGAATACCCGGAATAAATATTTGACAACTCAACATAAATACCCGCTTTTACAGTATCCTCCTTCGCCAGCGGTATTTCCTTTAGCAGGGAATCAATCCGTTCATGGCCTTGTTGTTGCCCATTCACCCGAAAACAATACATAAGAACGGGCAAAAACAATAACAGCTTAAAAAAGCCTTTCATTAAATGATCTTTATTAGAGCAATATATAAATTATATTCCTTTTATTACTATCCATATCAAATAAGTGACATAAATAGAGTGCTCTTTCTCCCTTTTACTGTTTAATTTTGGCACCTCACATTTTTCTCACATTTCAGCTATGTCCGCAACATACGAAGCTTCATTGGAATTTGCACAGGGACTCGACCAGACAGATACGCTCTACCCGTTCAGGGAACGCTTTATTTTTCCGCAACATGACGGAGAGGATGTTCGTTACTTCTGTGGCAACTCGCTCGGTCTGCAGCCTAAGAGTGTGAGTTATCTCATGGAACGAGAATTGCGCGACTGGGGCAAATACGGTGTAGAAGGTCACTTCCAGGCAGCATATCCATGGTTTTCTTATCATCATATATTCTCAGAGCGCCTGGCCGGCATCGTAGGTGCCAATAAGGACGAAGTAGTGGCCATGAATACGCTTACCGTCAACCTGCATTTGCTCATGCTTTCTTTCTACAGGCCTGAAGGGAACAGGTATAAGATACTTATGGAAGCGGGGGCATTCCCTTCAGACCAGTATGCGGTAGAAACACAGGTACGCATGTATGGCTTCGATCCTGCAGATGCAATAATTGAGATCGCGCCCAAGGACGGCGAGCACCTGATAGCCGATGAAGACATACTAACCGCTATCAAAGATGCAGGCGACTCATTGGCACTGGTGATGATTGGTGGGGTGAATTATTATACGGGGCAGTTCTTCAACCTGCAACAGATCACAAGGGCTGCTCACGATACCGGAGCCTATGCCGGTTTCGACCTTGCACATGCCGTAGGTAACATTCCATTACAGCTTCACGACTGGGATGTGGATTTCGCCTGCTGGTGCTCCTATAAATATCTCAACTCAGGACCGGGCGGCGTAGGTGGTGCCTATGTACACGAGCGTCATGGCAACAATCCTGAATTGTTCCGTCTTGCCGGTTGGTGGGGAAATGATGAGAAGACACGTTTCAGGATGAAGAAAGGCTTTATCCCGCAAAAGGGAGCAGCGAGCTGGCAAATGAGTAATGCTCCGGTGTTCAATATGGTCGCGCACAATGCGTCATTGGATATTTTCGAAAAAGCCGGGCTTCAGGCACTACGTGAAAAGAGTCTGCGCCTCACGGGTTACATGGAATTTCTGCTGAAGCAGATCACGCATCTGCCATTTGAGATCATCACACCGTCCGAGCCTTCACGCCGTGGCTGCCAGCTATCTATGTTGTTTGGCGACAAAGGCAGAGAAGTGTTTGAAGCACTTACACAAAACGGCGTTGTTGCAGACTGGCGCGAGCCGAACGTGATACGCATAGCACCTGTACCGCTGTACAATACTTTCGAGGATTGTTACAGATTTTATGAGATACTTGCGGGCATCAACTGATATATTTCTCATATCCTGCAATCTGCAAGGACGACATTAACATAGAATGCTCAACATAATATCGGCTGAACTCCTAAGGAGTGACATAACACTGTCTGGTAATAGATAAAAATTAAAACACCGGCACTAATCTGCTAATCAGCACATCTGCTAATTAGCACATCACTAAGCCGGTTTCACCGGGCTGCCTGCCCAGTTACTGTTTGATTGTAAGTTCTCGCCCTTCATCACCAGCGATAGGGCATCTACGTTCACATTATCGCCTATTTCGCTGTCGTAAAGAATGATGGTACGTGCACCTATGCTGCACCGCTTACCTATCTTCACCGGCCCCACCTTCATCACCCTGTCTTCAAACAAATGTGTCTGAGGCCCGCAGTCTTCATTGAGCGCGGTATCATCCCCTATTTCTACCATGTCATGCTCAGTGATATCGGTGGTATTCATCCACACGCGCTTGCCCGTCTTCACCCCGAATATCCGCAATATGATGGGCAGCCAGGGCGTACCCCGCATAAAATCGAGCAGGAAGGGCACAGCCAGCGCTTCATATGTGGATGTGATCGCCTCGCTCCTCCATACTTTCGATGTCCACATTGGTTTTTGCTCCGGCTTATGCTTACCTACAAATATCCACTTCAGCAACGCCGTAACGATCACGGCAGGCAGTCCCATGTAGAAGAGATAATAGAAAGGCAGGTATAACGCCATCTGCCACCAGGGCTTGCCCTCTACAAGGTCATGCGCATACGCGATGAAAAGAATACTACAGATGAGAATGGTGGTTTCAGGAATCAGTATGCGAATGAACTCTACTATGCTCCTTCCCAGCACTCGCTGTGCAGAAGGCCGTGCTGTCAGCTCCATCGGAAATGCTCGGCTGGCCTGCCTGCGCGGCAGCGCAATGGCAGGAGATCCAAACCAATCCTTTGCCTTGGTGTCTTCCATCTGCTGTTTACTGGGCGGTGTGGAGAGTACACCGATCAGCATACGGCCCGGCAGTGAATATCCCTGCGGTATCAATGCACTGTTACCAACAAAACTGTTATTGCCAATCACTGTTTTCTCCAGTATCAGTTGCTGCCCCCTGACATCTGATTCACCAAGTGTCACGGCATCTGCCACAAATGCGCCCTTGCCGATGACCAGTAATGGATGGGTAACACTACTGGCGGTTGATATTTCTGTATTCTTACCCACCTTGGCGCCCAACGCACGGAACAATAGTGAGATGTAAACGGTAGCATATATCGGGTGCAGCACTATCAGAGACAAAGACATCAACTGGTCGGCAAACCATTTCCTCACATAGAACCAACTGTATATAGGGTACTTACCCGGCTTGATTCCCCATTGCAGCATCCGGGTAAGCAAAACGGTCACCAGCGTGAAGACAATGATATAGCTGAGCGCCAGCGATGGTGTCACCACAAGGTAACTGAAGTCGTAGTCAGGTGTGGAGTTATCGAGGTTGTTGACAATGATGATAGTGGGCAATAACGGTAACAGCACCACAAACGGGAATATCAGCAGCATCAGCAGGAAGATAAAGGAATACGTCGTCCTCTTCGCGCCGGACACATGGAGCGGCTGTGGTAGTTCATCTATATTTTTTTGCTCCACCATTGTAGCGGGACTGCCCTGCCACACCTCACCTTGCTTTATTATTTTCCCTTCCGTAAGATGGCTCAGATCTTTCAGCTCACCCCACTCCTGCACCGTGGCGCCACCGGATATGATGGCACTGCTGCCTATGTACGCATGGTCACCAAGATGCACTTTACGCAGCTTCAGCAGGCCATCTTCTACAAATGCGTTATTAATGACCACTTGCGAACTGATACTCACATCGCTGCCTATGGTCACCAGGTCTTCAGCTCCGATGGTGATGGCAGCCAATTGCGCATCCTTTGCCACATTCACACCCATCCTGCGCAGATAACCATTGTATAAAGGAGTACCATTCAGGAACTGTGATGGCAACAGGCGTTGCATGGTCTTTACAAACCACCACCTGAAATAATAGCTCCCCCATAGCGGATAATCTCCTTCTTTCATTCTGCCGATCACCAGCCACTTGATAGCCATACTGAAGAAGGCAAACAATGGCGGGATAAAACAAAACATGCACAAAGCCGTTGTTATCGCGTAAGTGATGTTCTTTGTCTCTTCTTCCACATAGTAGTAACCGAGGTAGGGGAAGAATATCTGAACAGCAAACAATCCGTAGATCAGTAATAATGACAATGTCTGCGCCAGCCAGCACCACAAGAACCGCCCCCTTGGTATTTCATTGAATATTCGTTTTGCCTTGGTCTCTTCCGCGGGTTTTGTTTCCCAGTGTTTCACCAGCGCTCCGAGCGGTCGGTGCAGGTATATATCTTTTAGTGAGGCCTGGGGAACATTAGCCTCTTTGCGCAGGCGCGAAACAAATGCCGCTGCTAAAAGGGAATGTCCGCCAAGGTCTGTAAAAAAGTCATTTGTCAGTTCTATGCTACGGTTAGGGAAGAACTTGCGCATGGCCGCTATTACCCTGTCACCCAATGGTGCGTCTATATCTATGATATCATCTTCCACAGATACAGCACTCTCCAGCAGCAATGCCGGAACAGGTAAACTCTTCCTGTCTATCTTGCCACTCGGCAGCCTGGGCATCTCCGGCAACTGCACAATGACACTTGGTACCATGTATGCGGGCAATACCTTCATCAGCTCTTCCCGTATATGCTGCTGGTTCATCGTCACCGGATCATCGCACACCACATAACCGGCAAGGTGGTCCTGTCCGTTAAGGTCTTTCTTTACGGCAACAGCAGCAGCAGTTACATCGTGCAGGCTCGCCAGCTTATTTTCTATTTCTCCCAGTTCTATGCGGTATCCGCGCAATTTGATCTGGTCATCAAACCGTCCCTGGAAGTCTATGCTCCCATCTGCGTTAATGACCGCCGCATCTCCCGTGCGATACACCGTATCACCCGGCATCGCCGCCATAGCATTGGGCTTTGGTACAAATTTCTGGCTCGTAAGCTGAGGCAGATTGATATACCCCTTACACACGCCCGCTCCTGTGATCACCAGCTCGCCACGCTGGCCCCGCGGCAAAACGTTGAGTTGCTCATCCACCACAGCCAGGTGGTAGTTGGGGAGCGGCATACCTATGGTGATAGGATCCCCGGGTTTCAGTGCCACCAGCGTAGCGGTCACTGTGGTTTCCGTTGGTCCGTAACTGTTAAAGAATTTCCGGGATGGTATCGACCATCTCGACACTACCTGCGCGGTACATGCTTCGCCACCCGCATTTACCAGGCGTATAGAAGCAATATCATCGTCCATTACCGCCAGCAAGCTGGGTACAGCGTGCAGCACAGTAATGCGGTTCTTTCTCAGCACATCCCCCAGCTCATCTATAGATTTTGCGGTGGCGGCATCCGCCACCCACAAGGTAGCCCCTGCAAAGTACCCGATCCAGGTCTCCTCGCACCACATATCAAACGACACCGAAAAGCCCTGGTACACCCTGTCGCTGGCATGTACCTCCAATACACTGTGCTCCGCTCTTACAAAATGGCATATCTGCCTGTGTGCGATGGGTATTCCTTTCGGCTTGCCTGTACTACCTGATGTGTACAACACATAAGCCCAGTTATCCGGTTTAGCCGTAGGTGGAATAAAAATGATCTCGTCAGTTTTGGGCGGTAAGACCACCGGAAACATCGGGCACTCAAGATTCAGCTTATCCTGGCTGATATATCCTTTTGCACCCACTTCTGTCAGCACGGTCTCTACACGCTCTGCGGGCATCTCCCTGTCGAGAGGCACATAAGCAGCTCCCACCTTCACAATTCCCAGCACAGCTACATGCAGCTCCAGGCTGCGCGGCCACCATAGCCCCACCGCATCGCCGGGCTTTATACCCTTCTGCGATAAATGATCGGCCATAGCATCACTCCATCGGTCCAATTCGGCATAGGTGACTGACCTTTCTCCAAAGATCAGCGCCGTCCTGTGTGCATGCTTTTGTGCCGACGCACGAAATAATTCGGCAAGGGTTTCCTCTTGCAGAAATTCCGGTTTATGCGCGCCGAGAACGACACTTGGGGTTATATTTTCTTCAGTAGAAATAACTATGAGCAATTTGTCCGAAAAGTACAACTTTTCTTATCCGTGTTCGGCAATTTGTTTGCTATTGGACTACCAATTTTGCACCCGGATTAATCATAAATAATTATCACATTTCCATTTAACATTTAGCCCGCATTCTCTCACATGACAAGATTGATCACATCCCCCACATTCATCATATTTCACGCACATTCTCTCACATTTCTATTTATTTTTGAATCTTCAATTTTTACTTAATAAATGACTCCGGAAAGAGAAGCGAAGATCAAACGCGTGCTGAATTACCGCCAGCCGGGCCTTGTAGTGGTTATTGAAAATGTTCACGACCCGCATAATATAGGCGCAGTGATGCGCACCTGCGACGCTGTTGGCGTACAGGATATTTTCGTGCTCACGACCACTATCCCTAAGCATAAGAAACTGAACAGTAATGCATCTGTAAGTGCGGCCGGGTGGCTCACCATACATCAGTACACCGATACCGACGAATGTATGAAAGCGGTGCGGCAGAAATGCGATAAGATATATGCCACGCACCTCGGTGTTCAGTCACACTCCTTATACGACCTCAACCTGACAGAAAAAGTAGCCTTGGTCTTCGGCAACGAACATGCCGGTGTCACAGAAGAATGCCTGACTTACTGCGACGGCAATTTTATTATCCCACAGGTAGGCATGGTACAATCCCTTAATATATCTGTAGCCTGTGCTATTACGCTATACGAAGCATTAAGGCAAAGACAGATTGCCGGATGCTATAATGGCAACCCTCAATTGCCGGAAACAGAATGGCAGGCATTAGCAGGCAAGTGGGGGTTGGAAGTCTGAACTATGATTTATTGGATTGTAGGATTTATAGGAATGCACTATGATACATAACGAAATAACTCATAAAATAATAGGATGCGCTATGCGTGTTCATAATATTCTTAAGAGCGGGTTTCAGGAAGTCATCTACCAACGAGCCCTTGCAATTGAAATGCAAAAATCCGGAATTGGATTCTCGAGAGAGCAGGAAATGACCATCTACTATGATGGATTTGATATCGGGACCCGCAGAGTAGATTTCTTTGTTGAGGGAATTATTATGGTCGAGTTGAAAGCCTTGAGCGAATTAAATGACGCGAACATTAGCCAGTGTAGAAACTACCTTGAAACATACCACCTTCCTGTCGGGTTACTGATAAACTTTGGTGCCGCAAGTCTTGAATACCGCAGAATTTACAACACCAAACATCCTGAGACGAAAATATCTTAGTCAGAAACAACAGAAAGCATTGGCATTTGTAAGGTCTCAAAAAGAGCCAATAGACCTTAAATTCCAGTAAATCCTGGCCCAGACAAAAAAAGGATTGACTTTCGCCAATCCTCTCAAAAAAATCCTATAAATCTTAAAATCCAATAAATCCTAGTTCAGACAAGAATCAGTTTCCCAGATATGTCTTTAATAATTGGCAACGGCTGGCAGTGCGCAGCTTGGTAATAGCCTTATCCTTGATCTGGCGTACACGCTCACGTGTAAGGGAGAATTTCTCACCTATGTCCTCCAGGCTCATCGGGTTGGCCACACCTATACCGAAATACAACTTGATCACATCGCGCTGGCGGTCGGTAAGCGTGCTCAGAGAACGTTCGATCTCGCAACGCAATGATTCGCCATGATATAGTTCTGCATCTGCCGAATCAGAATTCGGATTTTCCAGTATGTCCAGCAGGGTATTATCCTCACTGTCCACAAACGGAGCATCTACAGATACATGCCTGGCTGCAACGCCCAATGTAGTTTCCACCTCTTCGGTACCTATATCCAGCAGTTCTGCCAGCTCTTCGGTCGATGGCTCACGCTCGTACTCCTGCTCCAACTGGGAATAAGCCTTGCTGATCTTGTTCGACAGCCCTACTTTGTTCAGCGGAAGGCGCACGATACGCGACTGCTCTGCCAGTGCCTGCAAAATAGACTGGCGGATCCACCACACGGCATAAGAGATGAATTTGAAACCGCGGGTCTCATCAAACCTCTGGGCCGCTTTGATAAGCCCCAGGTTACCCTCATTAATAAGGTCACTGAGCGATAGACCCTGGTTCTGGTACTGTTTGGCCACGGAAACCACGAAACGAAGGTTTGCCTTGGTCAGTTTTTCAAGAGCGCGCTGGTCACCCTGCTTGATGCGGATGGCCAATTGCACCTCTTCTTCAGGCGTGATCAGATCAACCTTACCAATTTCCTGCAGATATTTCTCCAGCGACTGGCTCTCACGGTTGGTGATCGATTTTGTGATCTTTAGTTGACGCATTGACATAGAAAATAAGAATTTGAGTGGTTTGAAAGAATTAACTCATACCTATGAGCATCAGTTGAAAAGGTGACATTGCTATGGCAAATCTAAGGGTCTTAACAATTCAACCCAAAAAAAATTATGATTCTATTAACACAAATTCCTTATATGTGTCGTGAATGTGCTTTAAAAATATTTGAATGAATCGCCAATAAAATTTTGATTGTACCATCAATTTTTTATTATTGCACCTAAACTGACATAAGTGAATAGCACTGCAATGAGTAAGAAGAAAATAATGTATTCCTTAGAATTTCCGATAAGATGCTCCCCTACTATATTGTATGAGTTTTTATCTACCCCGGTGGGTTTGCAAGAGTGGTTTGCAGATAAAGTGGATCAGCGCGATCATACCTTTTACTTTACCTGGAATGGCAGCACTGATACTGCTGACATACTGGAACATGTAGAAAATGAGTTCATTCGCCTCCGCTGGAGCCACTACGCCAAGACCGAATTCTTTGAATTCGGGATAGACCAAAGCTCAGTGACCAACGAAACGATCCTCAGGATCACTGATTTTGCAGATAAATCGGAGCTAAAGGACCAGGAACGCCTCTGGAATTCACAGGTGGCTGAGCTAAAGCACCGTATAGGTAGCTAAAACGCTAAATAACACAGATTAATATATTATATCAGAAAGCTTGCTCCTGAAGGGCAGGCTTTTCTGTTTGTGAATCGTTAAGATTGCCCGTAGCAACCCGAAACACCACCTCCCACCGTTTCATCCCTGCCCGATTTTGTGTAGGTTTGCCCTAAAACCACCCGTTTTTGATCAAAAAGCTGGACATACTCATCATACGTAGTTTCGTAGGTCCTTTTATCGTCACGTTCTTCGTATCGTTGTTTGTGCTCATCATGCAGTTCTTCTGGCTGTATATGGACGAAATGATAGGTAAGGGCATCAGTATATGGATGCTGATACAGCTACTGGTCTATATGTCCACTACCCTAGTTCCGCTGGCGCTCCCACTTAGCATACTGCTATCATCTATTATGACATTTGGTAATATGGGCGAGAACTTCGAGCTTGTTGCCATCAAGTCGTCCGGCATATCTCTGCTGAGGTTCATGGCTCCTATGCTGGCATTTATTGGTTTTATCAGTTGCCTGGCATTTGTATTCAGCAACAACGTCATCCCTATCGCCAACCTGAAAGCGCTTTCCTTACTGTATGATGTGCGCAATGCAAAGCCGACACTCAATATCCGCCCGGACCAGTTCAACAATGATATCCCGGGTTATTCCATACATGTGGGTAGTAAAGATGAGGACGGGAAAACCATTCGCGATGTGATCATCTACGACCATACCGATATGGCCGGCAACAATAAGGTGGTCATCGCTAAAGAAGCACAGATATTGACAGGCGAGGGAAAAAGAACGCTCATTTTCAAACTCAGGGACGGATGGCGGTATGAGGAAGGAACGGACCATGGCAACCACAACTTCAACCAGACAAGAATTCACTTCGACCGTTGGGACAAAATATTCGACCTGTCAGCATTTAAGTTCACAAGAACCAATGAAGACCTTTTCAAGAATGCCTACCAGATGATGAATGTTGCACAGCTTTATGAGAACATGGACAGCATGGGGCATTCTAAAAGCAGGCTGGCGGGCATTATCGATGCCTATTTCTCTCCGTTCATCACCATTAGCAATAAGGGCAAAGACAGGGACAAGATCATCGCGTTTGCCACATCCGGAAAGGCAAAAGCGAGAAAGTACGATTCGACCTATCTTTCTTTTGTACCTGACAGTATGCGCGCGGCCGTGCTGAACGGTGCCATTAACAATGCGCGCAGCTTCAAGTCTTCGCTCGATGTGACGGCACTCGATAAAAAGATACAAACTGAGAACTTCCTTAAATTTGCCATCGAACTGCACAGAAAGTTCACGCTGTCTGTTGCCTGCATCCTGCTGTTCCTCATTGGCGCTCCGTTGGGCGCTATTATCCGCAAGGGAGGTATTGGCATGCCGTTGGTTTTTGCAGTGGTCTTCTTCATGATATTCCATATCCTCAACATTACCGGCGAGAAACTGGCTAAGGCAACAACGGTTGCCCCCTGGATGGGCATGTGGATGTCAACTGCCATACTCACCCCGGTGGCCATATGGCTCATTACTGCCGCAAGAAATGACTCACGTATCTTCAGCAAGGAATGGTATTTCCGTATCTGGAAATGGATACGAAAGATGATAGCTTCGAAAAAAGATACAGCCATTGCCTAAGCGTCGCTACACATACAATCCATACTTTTTTCTGCCATTTCTGGGGTGGATGGCTGCGGGCGTGTTCGCCATCCTCAATTTCTCCAGCAAGGACCTTTTCTGCTCCGTGAACGGGCATTACAATGATGTGGCCGATAGGTTATTCTATTACGCAACTTGGATGGGTGAGGGATGGATCATCACATTCGTCCTGCTGTCCCTGTTCATCTTTGAGCGTTTCCGCACATGGTGGTACCTGCTGGCAGCCGCCGCTTGTAACCTCTTGCCGTTCTTCGTTCAGCAGCTACTGAAATCCTACTATGATGCGCCACGTCCGTTGAATTTCTTTAAACACGCTGAGTGGATACACTTTTCAAAGAACTGGCCGGAATTGCTTTACCGCAGCTACCCCTCAGGCCATAGCGAAGGTGCGTTTTGTTTTTTCTGCTTCCTGTCCCTGCTACTACCCAAAAAACACCAGGCATGGGGCTTTTTGCTGTTTCTGCTGGCAATGCTGGTTGGTTACTCACGCATATACCTGGCTGCTCATTTCTTTGAGGATGTTTATGCTGGCAGTATTGTCGGCACACTATTGTGCATCATCATCTTCTCCGTTATCAGAAGCATTAAGTTCCGTTTCTCTAAAGAAAAAGAGATATTCATCTGATGTCAGGCCATCTCAGATACACGGTCATAGCGCTGGCTGGCTGCCTGCTGTTCCTGCCCTTCCTCGGGCATGTTCACCTGTTCGACTGGGATGAGATCAACTTCGCGGAATGCGCGCGCGAAATGATAGTATCAAAGGACTACCTGCGTTCGCAGATTGACTTTATGCCCTTCTGGGAGAAACCTCCTTTCTTTATCTGGATGCAGGCCATCTCCATGAAAATGTTCGGGGTAGGTGAATATGCTGCACGTTTCCCTAATGCAGTGATCGGCGTACTCACCTTACTAACGGTGTTTTACATTGGCAAACGCGTGGTCAGCGAGAAGATAGCCGTCTGGTGGACTTTGCTCTATGCGGCATCATGGCTGCCCCACTTCTACTTCAAGACGGGCATCATAGACCCGACCTTCAACTTCTTTATTTTTATTGCCTTCTTCCAGTTTCATTTATTGCGTGTATCAGGGCGCAAATTGCTGCATGCGTTCCTTTCCGGTCTTTTCCTCGGCATTGCTGTACTGACCAAGGGTCCTGTGGCTATTTTGGTGGCCGGGCTGTCACTTGTCACATATATGGCCTTCAACAGGGGCCTCAATGGCTACAAGATCGGGCATCTGCTTATGATAGGGCTCGTTGCGCTGCTACCCATGTTGCTTTGGCTCGGCGCCGCTGTCGTTTTCTATGGCCAGGCATATGGCAGGTGGTTCATTGAGCAATTCCTTTGGTACCAGGTACGTTTGTTCCGTACAGAGGATGCCGACCACGGCGGCCCATTCTTCTATCATTTCATTGTTTTGCTTATCGGTTGTTTCCCTGCATCAGTATTCCTGCTTCAATACACCCGCAAGCGTGTCACCGGCCATGCCACAGCGCACGACTTTACCAGGTTGATGTGGATATTGTTCTGGGTAGTGCTGATACTTTTCTCTATTGTGAAGACAAAGATCGTCCATTACTCCTCGCTCTGTTATTTTCCGCTCACCTACCTGGCTGCCTTGCAGCTACACAGGCTGGTACATGAGCCCTACAGGATGAAAGGCTGGGTGAAAGGCATCATGCTGTTTACCGGCACTGTATGGGCCATTATACTGATAGCCCTGCCCGTTGTTGGCATTAATAAGACACAGCTCATTCCATACATTCATGACAAATTTGTGGTGGCCAACCTGGCTGCCAATGTACACTGGAGCTATGCCGAGTGCGCCTGGGGCATTGCCTACCTGGCATGCATTTGGATCACTATACTGATGATGTCGCGCGATCTTCGTCGCGGCATGCTCCTCCTCTGCGGCATACAGGTGGTCATCATTCAGGTCACTGTACTGCACTTCACACCCAAAATAGAACAATATACACAGGCATCCTCCATTGCCTACTTCGAGAGTTTTAAAGGCAAGGATGTGTATGTACAGCCACTGGCTTACAAAAGCTACGGCAACCTGTTTTATACCGATAAGCGGCCATCCACCGACTCTCAATATGTTGACTACCGCAGAGACGACAGCAAGACCCTGCAGCCTGTTGCCAACATTGCCTGGCTGGTGCATGGCAGGATAGACAAGCCTGCCTTCTTCATTTGCAAATCAACTGAGGCTGATAACATCCGTAAACTGGCAGAACTGGAAGAGACCGGCGGAGCTAACGGATTCGTCTTCTTCAGGCGCAGAATGGAGCAGGTACAGAAATAACTAATTAACAAAGTACATCTTCAGTTGCCCCTTGTTCTTAGCTTCTATCTCGCCACGATAGGTGCAGGCTATGGCATCTTTCACCAGCGCGTAAGTGGTCTCGGAAATATTGATACGGCCGGGTTCGCTGTTTTGCTCCATGCGCGCCGCTGTGTTCACCGTATCACCCCATATGTCGTAGGCAAACTTCTTCACGCCTACAATACCGGCTACTACACTTCCGCTGTGTATCCCTATACGTATATCAAAGGTCTTGTTGCCGGGCTGCTCCTGCCTTTGTTTCATGTAGGCCCTTATCTCCATGGCCGCCTGCACAGCCCGCTCAGCGTGCATGGGATCAGATACAGGCAAACCTGATACGGCAAGATAGGCATCGCCTATCGTCTTTATCTTCTCAATACCATACTTACCTATGATGTGATCAAATGCCATAAAACAGGTATGCAGCTCATCTATGAGTTCCTGTGGTGTCATGCGCTCTCCGGCGTTGGTAAAGTTCACAAAGTCTGTGAACAATACGGTCACGTTATCAAAATACCGGGCCGCTGCAGACCCTTTCTCTTTCAGTTCAGACGCTACTTCAGATGGCAATATGTTCAGCAGCAGGTCGTCCGATCTCTTCTTCTCTGTTGCCAGCAGCACGTTCGACTGCTTCTGCATCTTGTAATTCCGGAAAATGAACAGGATAACAACCAGCAACGCGGCTATACCCGATATATAGAAGACGCGCTCATTTCGTTTTTTCAGCACCGCCAGCCTGGCGATCTGAAGGTCCCTGTCCTTAATGTCCAGCGCCTGCTTGTATTCCATTTGCTTTATCGTCTGCGAATTCTGAAGCGAATACACCGAATCATTCATTTTTGAATACACCTCATACGAGTTGAGCGCCGATTCAAAATCCCTGCTCATACGGTAAGCATCAGACAGGTATTTGCTGAATTCGATGATATTGTCCAGTTGGGCTATTTTGCGGCTGTCATCAATGCTTCGCTTCAGGTAGTCAATGGCCAGTTTCAGGTTGGCATTCCTTCCGGCGGGTATCAGGCTATCGGGCTTTATGGCCCCTGTGCTGTCTTGCGCAATGGCGAGGTAGGTCTCGCCTATATTGCCAAGGTCTATGGCAGCCCCATACTTGTCTCCTATCTGCTCATGCAGCCTCAGCGCCTCAAAGGTGTAGTAAAGCGATCTCGCATATGCCTTCTTCAGGAGATACACATTACCTATGTTACACAAAGTACCGGCAATACCACCCTTCTCTCCTATTTCATAGTGCGTCTTCAGCGACCGCTCATCATAATCCAGCGCTTTATCATAATCCTGTTGAAAGAAATAAAAGATACCGATATTACTCAATGTGGAAGCAACGCCACGCCTGTCGCCCAGTTCTTCAGATATCTTCAGCGATTGCAGGTGGCATTCCAGCACCTTGCCATAGTTCTTTTGGTACTGATATACATTACCTATATTCTGCAATGTGCTGGCCCTGCCGCGCTGGTCATGTATCGATTCATAAATTTTCAGCGCCTTGAAAAAATAAGCAAGCGCTGTCGGGTAATCAGACTTATATTGATAGTTTACTCCCAGCGCCGCATTTGCTCTTGCCTGCCCACGCCTGAAACCTAACTGTTCGGCAAGCGCCAGGGCATCCTCACCGTGCCTTATTCCTTCATACGGGTTAATAACCCGGTACTCATTCGATAGGTTGTTGAGCAAACGCACCTTATTGGAGTCATCAGCGAGGCCCGGCAGCTCCTTCAGTAGCGAGTCGATATACTGCTGGCCCTCTTTCTGCGCAAATAACTGTACGGCGTGCAGCAGGCACACCAGCAAAAGGGCTATTGTTCTCCGGTTTATCAAGGCAGCTTAATGTACCGGAAAGATATAACATTTTACTCACTATGTGATCCCCGGTCCTGGCCGTATTTGTAAAAGCAGGAATGGATAGTATCTTTAATTCATTGCACGATTTATATCTCGTGGTAAGCAACTCTGTTTTATCTTAGCATTTCAATAATCAACACATGCAACGCGACTCCGCAATATTTGACCTTATTAATGAAGAGCTGCAACGCCAGCGCCAGGGTTTGGAACTGATAGCTTCTGAAAATTTCACCAGCATGCAGGTAATGCAGGCTATGGGAAGTGTCATGACCAACAAATACGCCGAGGGATATCCCGGCAGGCGTTATTACGGCGGCTGCGAAGTAGTGGATAAGAGTGAGCAACTGGCCATAGACCGCGCAAAACAGATATTCGGGGTAGAGTATGCAAATGTGCAGCCGCATAGCGGTGCCCAGGCCAACTATGCGCTCATGCTTTCGATATTACACCCCGGCGATACTATCCTCGGGCTCGATCTCAGCATGGGAGGCCACCTTACCCATGGCTCTCCGGTCAATTTCTCCGGCAAGCTGTTCAATGCGGTGCATTATGGCGTGAAAAAAGAGTCCGGCCTGGTTGACTATGATATGATGGAGCAACAGGCTGTGGCGCACAAACCAAAGCTGATCGTTTGCGGCGCATCAGCCTACAGCCGCGACTGGGATTATGCCCGCATACGTGCCATAGCCGACCAGGTGGGCGCGCTCGTTATGGCCGATATCTCACACCCTGCCGGCCTTATTGCCAAAGGCTTGCTCAACAGTCCTTTCGACCATTGCCAGTTCGTTACTACCACTACTCACAAGACCCTTCGTGGTCCTCGCGGCGGCCTCATACTCATGAAGAAAGACTTCGAAAACCCTATGGGCATAACAGGCCCTAAGGGCGAGATACGCATGATGAGCCAGTTGATAGACCTCGCTGTATTTCCCGGTACCCAAGGCGGCCCCCTGGAACATGTGATCGCGGCAAAGGCTGTTTCCTTCTTTGAGATACTGCAGGATAAATATCTCGACTATACGCGCCAGATCATTGCCAACGCCAAAGCATTGGAAAAAGCATTCAATGCCAAAGGTTACGATATTGTATCAGGCGGCACAGATAATCACCTCCTGCTCATAGACCTCCGCAATAAGAATATCAGTGGTAAGAAAGCGGAGAATACCCTCGTTCATGCAGACATCACCATTAATAAGAACATGGTGCCGTTCGATGACAAATCACCATTCATTACATCGGGCATTCGTGTCGGTGTGCCCGCCGTTACCACACGCGGACTAAAAGAAGGGGATATGCAGAATATAGCCGACTGGCTCGACCGTGCACTCATGTCTCCCGATGATGAGAATGTGATAAAGACCATCAAGGGCGAAGTGAACGAATTCATGAAAGGCTTCCCCATGTACCCGGGACTATAACATACTAAAACATATGCTACGAAAAGAGGCGCAACCTGCGCCTCTTTTTTATTTAGAACGCTACTGGGCTTTCAGCACATAATAGATTTCCGTATCATGAGGAGGGTTATAGTAGTGATCTACAAATTCGAGGGCTTCTGTAGAATAATCATAAGTCACTGAAGCATCACACGTAACCATTCTTGTGTAGGTGATCTTATTAGCGTCAGCGTCCCAGCTATTGAAATGTAAGGTGTCCCATATCCCTGAGCGGCCATAATAGTGACAGGTCTTCACAAGCGTTGAATCATTGACATAGATAAGCTCAAAAACATCATTGAAAGACGTAACACTGTCATGATAGCATTGTGCACATGCGTGACATATATGATCACCCGTCCAGTTTCTCTTACCCGCAATTTTGTGGGTGTATGTACCAAGTTCTGCAAGATATTTATGCGCTGGTGCATGGCATGAGAATTTCCATATATCCATGCTCGAGTAAATGGTGTGCGAATACCAGATACTATTATCTTTAAAGCTAAAACTCAGGTCATAGCTTTCGCACGTGTTCCTGCAGGCTCGGGGGCAGGTACTGATACAATAACTCCTGCGAGGCTGAATCATAATGATAAACTGTGAGTATAACATCACCTGGCCAAAATTGGATCTGGCTGTCACTTACCACTGTGATCTCATTCCGGAACAAACTAGAGTCATTTTCACCTTTTTTGTTACCCTTGCATAAGCGGCTACCTTTCATTTTGTATACAGCACTACGGGAAAGCAAGCCTACCGAATCAGTGCGAGGCACCTCAGGGCCACTCTTCTTCCCGCATCCCGCAACAAACAATTGCGCAGCACCACAATTTATGGCAAGAGAGAATAATAGGTATGACGGTTTACTCCACATGTCAGCATAGTAAATTCAAGAAAAAACTAAATACAAAACATTCACTATTCTCTATTCTCTATCCACTATTCCCTACCCATTGTTCATTCTTCACTGCTCACTATTCACTGTTCACTGTTCTCTGTTCACTCTTCACTGTTCTCTGTTCACTGTTCTCTATTCACTACCACTCCCTCTTCTTCCCTCTCTTCTGAAAATCTTTCCAGGAAGACTTTTTCTTGCTGTCCCTTGGTGGCGTATTTTGTTTAGGTGGTTGTTCTTTACGCTCTGTTTTTTGTGGCCTGTCTTCACCTCTGCGTTTGGGGATGTATTGTTTCTTCGGTGCGCGCTCTTCCGCTTCTTCATCATCCTCTATATGTACATTCTTAGATTCAGCTACCATCTTATTCAGCTTATCTATCTCCGGTACCGTCAGGTAGCGCCAGTGGCCACGGGGCAGGTTGCCCAGCTCCACATTCATGATGCGCACCCTCGTTAGTTCCACTACCTTGTAGCCCAGGTACTCGCACATACGGCGTATCTGCCGATTCATCCCCTGAGTCAGTATCATACGGAAACGCCGGCCACCCTCCTGCCTTACAAAGCACTTCCTCGTCATCTTTCCAAGCACCGGCACACCATTGCTCATATCTTTCACAAACTCCGGTGTTATTGCCTTATCCACTGTCACTATATATTCTTTCTCGTGGTAGTTGCTCGCACGCAATATCTTGTTCACAATGTCGCCATCGTTCGTCAGGAATATCAGCCCGTCAGAGTCTTTGTCCAATCTGCCTATCGGGAATATGCGCTTCGGGTGATTGATGAAGTAAATGATATTCGTCTTATCCTTGGGGTCTGTAGTGCTCGTCACACCTACCGGTTTGTGAAACGCTATATATATTGGCCGCCTTGTCTGCTTATTGATTGGCTCACCATCCACCTCTACTACATCTCCCGCACCTATAGTAGCGCCCGGTAGTACCAGCTCGCCATTCACCGTTACCCTTGCCTGCTCTATCAGCTTATCAGCTTCCCGCCTCGAGCAGAAACCCGATGCGCTGATGTATTTATTGAGACTTGTTCTTTCGCCCTTCATTGTAACAAAAGTACCATCCTCTCCCCACACATGATAAATTATCAGGAAATATGTAGTATTTTCATAAAAATATATCTCGGATACTAACTATTAGGCATTGATCGTCGTCATAATTAATAACGCCGCCTTAAACCATTTTTGATGAGGACAATTACCTTCATTCTTCTTATTGCTGTAACATCATTCGTGGCACTGCCCTCCATTGCGCAGACCGCCGGAGTAATGTCAACATCAGCCGGTTGTCTCTCATGTATCACGACAACTGCTGAAGGCGCACCGGCTACTTCAGCAGACCTGAAGAAAACCGCAGGCCTGTCTATTGATGCGGCGCACGATATTTACATAGGCGATATGGGTTATCATAAGGTAAGGAAGATAAACAGGCTTACCGGCAATATCAATACCATAGCAGGAAATGGCACCCCTGGCTTCAGCGGTGATGGCGGACCAGCCACGGCTGCTATGCTCAACATGCCCCAGGGTATCGACATTCGTGGCACCTACATGTACATAGCAGACTATGGCAATGGCCGGATAAGAAAAGTAGACCTATCCACCAACATGATCACTACAATTGCCGGAGGCGGTGCGTCAACATCAGATGGCGTACCCGCCACAACTGCCAACCTCAATTCAGTAGCCTGCGTGTACGCAGATGGCTCAGGCAATATTTATACCTCTGATGCTAGTAAAATAAGAAAGATAGATCCATCAGGTATCATTTCATCAGTTGCAGGTGGCGGTGTATCAATGGCTGACGGCGTTCCGGCTACTTCAGCATATCTTTCTCGCACCAGGTGGATTCAGATCAACAGCACCGGAGATATTTTGCTGGTGCCCGGCTCCGGTGACAGGATCAGGAAAGTAGATGCCTCCACATCTTTGATCACTACAATAGCAGGTGGTGGCTCATCTTCCGCAGACGGCATTCCGGCTACAAGTGCTAAAATAGATAGCATTCACAATTTCAGCTTCGATGCGTCTGGCAATATATATATTGCTTGTTTTACAGGATCTTCTCCTTTCTTTACGCCGCTGATCAGGAAGATCGATGTAGCTACCGGGCTTATTACTACAATAGCAGGAGGAGGTACTTCTCTGACTGATGGAGACCCGGCACTCTGCGCAGACGTAACCAATTATCAACTGTTTGTTGACGACTGGGGCGGCAATATCTACTTCTCCGATTTTAGTACACGCTTGAGGAGGTTTCCTTATTCGGTCCCGTATATGTATAGTTGGGGTTCCGCCAAGATGAACCTCACCATAAACAAATTATGTGCCGGCCCCGAATTGACAATAGCCACATCCACTTTTTCTTCCGGGCTTACCGTTAAAACCTGGTTTGGAGATGGCACAACGGACATATCTTCACTATCTGCCAGTTGCTCCGGCGGGTTTGTTACCGTGAATCATAGCTATGTAACAGCAGGAACTTATACGATAAGGCATCAACTATTTAGTGGAACAACGCTCGTTGATTCGATGCAATATTCTTTCAATCAGGTTTCGTGTAACGTAATTCCGATTAAATTCTTTCTTGATGACAATGGCGACTGCTTAAAAAATTCAACAGAAAATTATCTGTCTCTTCCCGTTATTATTGCTGTGGATTCTAATAGCGTCCCTGTTGATACAATCTCTTGTACCTCAGGGCTAAACTACTACACATATGGTGCTGTTGGCGACATATACAAATTCAAAATGATTGCTGCTCCCGGAGGTTTGATAACGTCTTGTCCGGCAATAGTTATCGACACAGTGCAAAACCTGTCTTATAATCACTTACATCATGAAATCGGTCTTTCCTGTGGAACCCCGGGTGTTGATTTAGCACTCTTAGTTTACAAAGCGCGACGCGGCGGCCATTTTTATGAAAACACTTATATCACAAACAGCTTTTGCAACACTGCGTCGGCCGTCATTAATACATACTGTAGTCCTAAGACTAATTTATCTACATTTTTTTGCATACCGAATCCGACTACTATTTTGGGAAATACAGCTACCTGGAACTTAGGCGGAGTTTCTGTGAATAATTCTCCCCTACACATACATTTCGAAGTTGAGCCGATCATTTGGACAATCGGCGACACCTTTCACATTACCAGCGAAATAATTCCCGTTTCCGGCGAAACTATAGTAACCAATAACACCGAAACACATGTAGATTCGATGAACGGCCCTCGCGACCCCAATGACATCCAGGTATCTCCCGCATGTTTCTCAGATGGCACCGATCTCCACTACGTCATCCACTTCGAGAACACAGGAAATGACACCGCACACAACGTGTACGTGATGGATACCCTTTCAGATTATGTTGATCCTAAGAGCCTGCGCATAGAGCTGGCATCAGCGCAAATGTTTACTAGTTTCTCACAGGCAAATGGCCACAACATCGTCAAGTTCGATTTCCCCGATATCAACCTGCTGGATAGCGCTCATTATGGACTAAATGATGGCGCTATATTTTTCACCATCCGTACTGTCGCAGGTCTGCCTGATGGCACACATGTCTTAAGCAATGCAGGTATCTATTTCGATGATAATGATGTGGTCAATACAAACGTAGCTGAGGCCTCAAAAGGTTGTTGGCAGTTGGAAACTCCAGTTGTAAAGAATACTCCTACACTCATATTCCCTAATCCGGCACAGAATGAACTATTCATACAAACCGATGAGGCCTACAACATCTGTACAATTTCAAACAGCATTGGTCAGCTATGGAAACAGCAACCATTAACATCAGCTCGTTCCAGAATAGACATCAGCTCTCTTCCTCCCGGCATGTATTATATCACGCTGAAAGGAGATGAAGAAAGACTCATAAAGAAGTTTACAAAACTTTGATTGGAGCGCAAACCTATTATTTCAGTATCACCTGGTACCAAAACTGCACTTATATATCAGAGCTTTGTGTATTATGTGCATCAGCCTTCATACTATATGCTCAGCGCATACAACCCCACTACAAAAAGCATGCAGATGGTAGTGAGTGCGGCCAGCTTATTGGCCCGCATCCGGCGCAGCAATACGGCTCGCTGGTACAATAATTTGTCGCTGTCTTGTGGTTGTGCTACATGTGCATGAAATGCCCCGAAGGAAGAACTGTTGATTGTTAATGAGGTAAGCATAGAAAGTTGTTTTGTTTTGAGATACTTATCCTATGCCAAAAACATGCCGAAAATATAAACAATTGAATATCAATTAATTAAAACAAAAACCACTCACTTACTTTTCCTCTATCCGTACACATTTTCCCGAAAATGGAAGATAAATGATGTCATAACTCATTGTAAATGAGTTATTAATGACACTAATAATAAATGTGATGCGATTATAATATCTACAGCAGCGTGGCAAGCTTCCGCCTCCGCACAGCCCTGAAGATCAATGTGACCACAGCGGCAAGCCACCCCAGCGGATATGGCGCAATGGCCACCAGCCACCACCACTCGGTCTTTGGGTTGAAGCCGCCCAAAGATGACACGAACCACAGACTACCAACGCCCGTTACTATCATGGCTGCCAATACAAGGAAGATACTTCTGTGCCGGTCGCCAAGCATATGTGTGGCAACAGCGGTCAGTACACTGCCCGTGGCCACTACCACAGAACCCTCCATCGGGTCCAGCGCACCAACAACCAGGGCCACTACGCCTGCTATGTACAATATCCTCAGTATCTCCTTCCTGTTTTTCATAAAGGATGGTTTTATGATCCGTTGCTACCGAAGTTACACCTCCTTGCTCAAAGTATTTGTTAATAAAGAAGAGCGAGGTGGAAACCACCCCGCCCGTTATTATCGATCAGCCGGTTTGCACCGGCTGACAGATTATTGAATATTGATGCTCTTTGTGAACGCGTGCTCCTTGATGAACGCGTAGGTCTTGGTACCTTGTGTCGTCTTTGTAACACGGTAAGGAACCACTTCCATTATCGCGCTTTTATCCGTCACGGCGGCAAGCACAGAGAGATCAGAAGATGTAAGAGTGCCGGATGTAGCAGTGCCGGCAAAGGTCTTTAATACGGAGTTGCTGCCTTGCGCCACCATCACAATAACGCTGTCTGCATTGGTGATAGTGCCGGAGAAGGTCACCGTAACGCCGCTGCTGCGGGTCACAGACTCCGGTATGGTTCCCGAGAAATCAGGGAAGGTAACGGTATGGTTGTACGTGAACCCTGCCACACTGCCCGCGCCTGCAATGCTCCAGTTGCTGCCCGAGCTGAATCCGAGATCTGTGGTCGTCATACCCGGTGTCACCGTGGCCAGGTAGCTGTTGTTGCTTTGCTTGGTCAGCGAATGGCTGTTCACGCTTATGGCGCCCGCATCTACATAGGTGCTGCTGCCGGTGGCAGAGAATACAGTAGCCAGCGCGCTTTCTACGGTTACATTAACAGTATATCCTGCAGTGGTGGTGGCGGTGGCTACCTGCAGGCTTACAAATGCGCCATCTACATTTCCTACACTTGGTGACGGAGCGCTGGGGCTGGACGTGGTGGGCGTAACAGTGGTATCATTGGTCTTAGGGGTGGTCTTCACACTGTCATTCTTATTGCAGGAAGATGCTGCTACTACTACGGCTGCAAAGGCTAATGCCGAAATGATCTGTTGCTTTTTCATGTTGCTGTCTGTTTAATTTGTGATCGATGAATGAACACTGCAAAAGTATTTTGGCAGCTATTTTTTTCATATACGTAGTTCGGTGTATTTTTATCTACGTATTTCTACGTAGTTATCCCCAATCGCAATACGGCAGGCGCTTGCCATGCCATTTTTCCATTTCTTTCACACTTTTAAGGGTATATTTGAAACCGATGTTTTGCCTTACTTCTGTAGCCGGCCTGGGAAAGGGAAATTACCGTGTACTATTACTCGTATTCTGTCTTCTTTCATTCAGTATGTCGCTCTCTGCCCAATATAGGAGGCCACCCGTGCCAAAGAAGAAAGCGCCACCTTCTTTCCCTGCCTACAGCAAATACAAGAAGAAAGATACCGTTGCCAGGATAGACTACTATAGTATAGACTCTCTGCTGCACCCCATACCCATGAACCGCTCGCTCTTTCACGACAATATCCTGAAAGAGCAGGTAAAGGCCGACAAGGCGGATGGACGTTTGGATAGCCTCGTGTCTGTTCCCGGCGACTCAGCGCTCACATACAGCCTGTCCAATGCGTTGCTCTTCAAGATAGACTCTATGAAGACAATGATAGAGAATATGCCTGCTTACAACAGGGAACCTGTAACAGACAACCAGTTGCGGATCCGCTATCTGAGGGCCGTTTGGGAAATGATGCGCAGTTACAACCGCGACCCTAAACCTGATCCCGCATACTATATCAGCCTCGTGGACAATATGCATGGTATGCTCGTGGCCAGCAATGAGGATAAGATGATGCCCTATGTGAAGGACCATGCCGACATGTACACCCTCGCCAACATTAAGGAATTTGCAGACAAGCATCCCGATGCGAGAGCATACATCTATGCAACTATAGGCCGTGCCTACCCCACCATCATGATAAAGAGGCTGTCCGAGTTTGCCACCGATACATTTGCCGGAGACATCATCAGGGCCGATGCGCGTATAGAACCCGATGTGATATTCAGCTACGCTACTTCAACCAACTTTCCGCTGAAGAACGCGGTATATAAAACACAGGACGAGCTGGTTCAGGCTATCGTAAAGATCGCGGCTCACTCTAAAGCGCCGTTAAAGGCATTCCCTTTCCTGAGCGACATATACATGCGGCGCAAAACAGTTGAACAAATAGATGCGCTGGCCGATCATCCCGACCAGTACTTCTCTGCTCTTGTTCGTCTGAAGATGGAGAACGATAGCTTTGCCCGCCGTGCCTACAATGATGAGCTGCAGTATCGCGCGCTCAAATACTTCGTCCGCCAGATGAATGAACTGCACGAATCTAAAGATGATGTACGGTTCAAGTGTATAGACAGCCTCCCGCCTACTTCGCTTTATTACCTGATGGTATACGGGCAGGACGAGATCTATACCAGCAGCTTCCTCGGCACTTTCAAACGGCTCATGGAACGCATGACACCCATGCATGGCGATCAGCTCCTCGATACTTTGCAATATGATCACTTCCGCACGTTCATCCGCATGTGCGCCGGCTACAATACCCTGTCCGACTTCCTGGCCACCGCCGACGACTCTGCGAGGACAGTTTTGATGAACAGGTTCATCTCCGGCCTCCAGAAAGGAAAACCTGACGAATTGGAAGACGCCGTAGATGTAGCAGATGCATTAGGCAGCATCCGCGATTCTGCCTTGTCCGCATTCCTTGAGATGAAGATCAAAGAGAACTATGAACAGTCTTATAAAGAGAAGAGCAAAAAAGGCATGGTGGTGTATAGCCTGCTGGCCATGCTCGCGGAGAGTAATAAGATAAGTAATAGCGATACCGGGGCTTCAGTAGCCTCTTTGCGCCTCAAACTGCCGCCTATCAGCAAGGTTCCATACCAATCACTTACCGACGACTCCGGCACGGTGTATCAGCGCGTTTTCTTCTTTGGCGATAAGGACGGACAAGACTCTTACGAGAGTTTCATGGGCATGTTCAAAAAAGATACCAAATGGAAGATCATCAACGAAAGATACTGGACCACCATTTACTCCGTCTCAGGCAAGAAGATCGTTATTTATGCCAACCTGCCGCTTAAAGAACCGGAAGATCAGGATGCCCAGGACAGCCTGGACCGCTATTTGTCCGACACCGGCATACATCCGTCCATCGTTATTCATCGTGGGCATAGCTATCACCTGAAGATGACCCTCAGCAAGCTCACCCGCGACACAAAGATCGTCATACTCGGTTCGTGCGGCGGCTACCACAACCTCGCCCTGGTGCTCGATAAAGCCCCCGACGCCCATATCGTTTCTTCAAAACAAACCGGGTCCATGTTGGTCAATGAGCCTATCCTCAAGTCTATGAATGCCCGCCTGCTGGAGGGTGCAGACGTCAACTGGATAACTATGTGGCGCGAGCTCGAAGATTACTTTGCCAAACGCCCCGGCGCACAGGACAGGTTCACAGACTATGTACCTCCGCACAAGAACCTCGGCGCGATCTTCATAAAAGCTTATCGTCAGATGATGGTACGGTAATATTGATTTTGTAATTTGGGACCATCATCTTATTAATGTCTTATAAAAATGGCTAAGATAAAGCTCAATGACCTGGATACCGGTGTGCCGGACAATGTTGATAAAGACGAGATCAAAGAGGAATTTGAGGAGATATTGCACGACCTCGATCAGTTACAGAACCTTCTGTATGCCGAAGCCAGGCATAGCATGCTCATCGTGATACAGGGTATGGACGCAAGCGGTAAGGACGGGCTCACGCGCGATGTATTTACAAGCATGAACCCGCAGGGCGTGAACGTCATGCCATTCAAAGAACCTACACCTGAAGAACTATCTCACGACTTTCTGTGGCGCATACACAAGAATACGCCGGCTAAGGGTATGATACACATTTTCAACCGTTCTCACTATGAAGATGTACTTGTCACCCGCGTACATGGTATGATAGACGACAAAAAGGCCCGGCAGCGTATGGACGCCATCAATGACTTCGAGAAACTGCTCGAAGAGCATAACGATACCTGTATCCTGAAGTTCTATCTGCACGTATCTTATAAAGAGCAGTTGAAGCGCCTCGAAGACCGCATCAACGACCCTGAGAAGATGTGGAAATACAATGAAAACGATTTCAAGGAGACCAAACTGAGGAGCAACTACCTCAAGTGTTATGAAGACGTATTTACCCATTGCAACCACGTTCCCTGGCACATTATTCCGTCAGACAAGAACTGGTATAAATCATACCTCGTCGCCAAAACAATACGAAAGGCGCTCAAGGGCTTGAATATGCGCTACCCCGGCATGAAGAAGTAATAAATAAGCATACGGTGGCACGGTATTTATACAATATGATATGCTGCCCGTGGTCATAGCGGTGCAGTCATGTTTCAGTTGTGTGTGAAAAAAAAGAGGTACAGATGCTGTACCTCTTTTTGATGTATGGGTTATGATACCTTCTGCGGCGGCTGCATCACCGTGCCGCATTTCTTGCAGGTACGTTTATGTTCATCGGTATAGAATCGCTCCATAAGAGGCGGCAACTGCGCCACTATGTCCGATACGTTCAGGAATTCTTCATACAGCTTCTCACCACAGTTCTCACAAAACCACATGAAGCCGTCCAGCTCCTCCGACTTACGCTTCACCTCTACCACCAGGCCCACTGTGTTTGGGCCGCGCTGCGGTGAGTGAGGGGTCCGGCCCGGCAGCAGGAACATATCCCCCTGCTTGATGGGTATATCCACTATCTTGCCGTCTTCCTGTATCCTTACTACCACATCTCCTTCCAGTTGGTAAAAGAGTTCTTCACCTTCGTTATAGTGAAAATCCTTCCTGCTGTTGGGACCTCCCACTATCATCACAATAAAATCTCCGGCATCCTTATACACAGATTGATTGCCAACTGGCGGTTTCAGAAGATGGCGATTCTCGTCTATCCATTTGCTCAGATTGAACGGGCGTTGTACCGGCATAAAATATTTTTTTAGTTGTCAGTTAATTCTTAAGCACTTTCATTTTCACGGTCTCGATGCGGGTATCTGTCACCAGCAGTATGTCAAACTCATACCTGCCGAGTATGATACGTTCTTTTATCTTCGGGATGGTCTCATGTTCAGTCACTATATACCCGGACAAGGTCTCCGATGTATCGGTCGGCAGGTCAAAACCGTATTTTTCATTCAGGTAATCCACTTCCAGCCTCCCGGAGAAGATATACTCGTTCTCTGCCAGTTGCTTCTCCACATACTCCTCCTCATCATATTCGTCCTTAATGTCTCCGAATATCTCTTCCAGCACATCTTCCATCGTCACTATGCCTGCGGTTCCTCCAAATTCATCTATCACCCATGCAATGCTCTTACGGTCCTTTGTAAAACGGTTCATCAGGTCCACCGCGCTCATAGCCTCGGGTACCGGGGTAATAGTATGCAATACCTCCTTGATAGCCTTTGGCCTGCGGTTCAGGTCCAGGTGGTGTATATAACCTACTATATTGTCAATGCTGTCCTCATATACAATGATCTTGGACAGCTTGGTCTCTATGAATTTCTCGCGGATGTCTTCAACAGAATCGGTCACTTCCACAGCTTCTATCTCATTGCGGGGCACCATGCACTTCCTGATGCGCACATTTACAAGGTACAAGGCATTTTCAAACAACTCGGCATTTACTTCGCTCGTTTCATTCTCGTGGCCATGCACACTCTGTTTCACCAGCAGTTCAAGGTCCACCCGGTTAAATACCTGCTTGTTTTCTTTTATCCTTACATTGAAGAGATATTTCAGAATGAATTCCGAGATAGATACAAACACCTTGGCCACAGGGAAAAAGATCCAGTACATCACCATCATCGGTACGGCAAAGAGATTCAGTACTACTTCGGCCTTGGCACGAAAGATGGCCTTGGGCAGAAATTCTGCGAACACCAGTACCACCATCGTGGCCAATAACGTATCAATGATCAGTTTGGGATACTCAGACAGGTGTATGTGATAATGAGATAGTAGCTGCTCTGTTACCTGGGCGGCCAGCAAGCCATAGATCACCATCAGCACATTCACTCCTACAAGGCTGGTACCTATGAACTCCGAAGGGTTTTCCATGAACCGGGCCAGTATCTGCCCCGACAACTTTCCCTGCTTTTTACGCAGCTCTATGTTCAGTTTATTGGCCGAGATGAACGCGATCTCTGTTCCGGCAAAGAAACCGATAAGTAATATGCAAATAAAAATATACAGCAACAAGTGCGTATCCATACCAGTCAAAGATAATGAAAGTTTTTAGTGTGGGTTAGGTCGTTACTCACACCTGCTTCCCCACGGGTTTCTTTACACGGGTCACCTCCTGTAGTTTTCCACGCTTCGCTCCCAGTTCCCTGCCCCACTTGGCTATGGATTCCAGCACGGGTACCAGCGTCAGCCCGAACTCTGTCAGCGAATATTCTACCCTCAGTGGCACCTCGGGATACACTTCGCGCTTCACTAATCCGTCCTGCTCCAGGTCCTTTAGTTGCAGGCTAAGCATTTTCTCAGTTATCTCGGGTATCTGCTTTTTCAATTCCCCGAATCGCATGGTCTTGTCACGTAGGTACCAGAGCACTACAGTCTTCCACTTACCACCAATGTAATCCATGGTCACATCCATCGCACAGTGATATATCCTTCCGTCCATTTTAAAGACGTATTCCTTTCCCTTTATAATCATTTCTTATAGCTTGATAAAAAAACAATGGCATACTGTCAAAACTGACAGCTATTGCGAAGGTAGGTAACTATACATAGTTTTGCAACTATCAAAAGTATAGTAATGGGAACGCTGTTATCAAAATACTGTTTGTTGGTTGCCGCCGTCTGGTACACGGGCAATGGCTTGCTGCATGATACTTTTGTGCTCCTCGCCCATAAGAAGAAATATGACCGCGAGCTGCTTCGCCTGCTCATGGATGGCCATGTGCTGCTGCTATCCGGCGCGCTCATGTGCTTATCCTATATGGCGGTCAGCAACCGGGTGGTGTATGGCGCATGGATAGGTATCATCACTACACTGTTCATGCTCATTTACTGCATGATGATATTCCCGTTCCTCAGATCCGTTGGCACCATCATCATTACCATCATCACATTGATAGTTTGCATAAGATCATTATAAACACAAAACATAGAACGAAAATGAAAAAGATAGCAGTATTCGGCACAGGAGTGGTAGCACAGACCATCTCAGAAAAACTGGCCTCACTTGGTCACGATGTCATGATCGGCACCCGGAACGTACAGGAAACATTGAGCAGGGAAAACAAAGATGGCTACGGCAGGCCCGGCTTCAAAGAATGGCAGGACGCGCACCCTGCTATCAGGTTAGGAACCTTTGCGGACGCCGCGGCACATGGTAGCCTGCTCATAAATGCTACCAACGGCTTCGGCACTATGCCGGCCCTGGAACTGGCAGGGAAGGACAACCTCTCCGGCAAAACAATGCTGGACATTGCCAACCCGCTCGATTTCTCCAAAGGCTTCCCGCCATCATTGAGTGTCTGCAACACCGGCTCACTTGCCGAGCAGATACAAAACAAATACCCGGATCTTAAAGTAGTGAAAAGCCTCAACACAATGAATGCCTACATTATGGTGAACCCGGCGTTGGTGCCCGGCGATCACAATGTGTTTATGAATGGTAATGACGCGGGTGCCAAAGCTGAAGTTAAAGATATCCTCAACTCATTCGGATGGCAGGACCACAACATTATCGACATGGGTGATATTACCACCGCACGCGGCACCGAAATGATATTGCCATTATGGGTAAGGCTGTACGGTACTTTCAAACACGGAGTATTCAACTTCCATGTGGTCAGGGGACAATAACTTAAAGTGTTGTCTGATAAAAAAGGCGACAAAACCTGTCGCCTTTTTTATTGATTCATCCTGTTATTCGCTTCTATACACCAGAGTATTTCTTTCACATAAGCCGCTGCGCGTTTGTCGGTTACTTCCTTGTTCACGGCCACCCCGTTCTCATCAAATGCTTCCTGGGCCTTGGGAACGGGAAACATAGCCGGCACCGTCCATACCCTGATCTTCCATAGCGAGAATTGTAATGAAGTGATGACCTGTGTACCCCCGAAAACACCATCAGATACTGTAGAGATGGCAACCGGCTTCCTGTGCCACTCATCATACAGCAGGTCCACAATGTTCTTTATAGCTGCCGGGTAGCCGCCATTGTATTCCGGGGTCACAATGATCACCGCGTCCGATCCCTTTATCTTCCCGGCAAACTCCAGCACATTCTGCGCCGGCGCCTCCTGGTATTTCAGCCGTTCATGAAACAACGGAAAATCATACTCATTCAGATCAAGGATCTCAGCAGTGGCGAGATTGTTATCCCGGAGATAATTCCTGAAATAAAGTGCTACCCTATGGCTCTTTCGCCCCGTTCTTACGCTCGATGAAATAATAGAGATGTGCGGCATGATATCAAAGGTACAAATATCACCCCTTTCCTTTCAGGCAATTTGTCGTAAGTGTATGCAACATAAAAGATACGGCTGACACAACATCCGCTTACGGTTCGGTGGTCACAGCCCTTTATTCAGCATACGCTCTCTTCAGATCTGCGATCACCAGCTTCTTCATCTTCAGCATTGCCGCCATCACACGGTCAGCCTTGCCTCTGTCTGCATCGCAAAGCATTTCCGGCAGAGCCGTCGGCACCACTTGCCACGACACCCCGAACTTATCCTTCAGCCACCCGCACTGCTGTGCTTCTGGCGCTCCCCCTTCAGATAGCTTATACCAGTAGTGGTCCACTTCTTCCTGTGTCTCACAATTCACAACAATGGACATGGCTTCGTTGAACCGGAATATAGGTCCGCCATTGAGGGCGACAAAGCTGCTGCCGTCCAGTTCAAAATCAATGGTCAGCACCATGCCCTCGGGCATACCATGTACCTCATTTCCTTCCTTGCTGTAATACGCTGTCCTGTTGATGCGTGAGTTCGCGAATATGGAAGTGTAGAAATTTACGGCTTCCTCTGCATTGGTATCAAACCACAGGCAGGATGATATTCTGTGTTTTATGGCCATAGCTGTTTGTTTAGATGGTTTCGGTGTATTTTTTGAAGTTGTCCAGTATAGCCTGCCATCCCCCACGTTGAAGCTCATGCGGGTTGGTATCTTCAGCCTCAAATTTTTCAGTTACGGTCGTCTTACCTCCGTTCTCCGAAAACTTCACATCCACCTTCCTGCCGTCACCCATGGTATAGGCAATGTGTTCTTGCTTTTTCACCACATCATACACACCGCCAAAATCAAAGCCGAAACTTCCGTCCTTCGCTTCCATTCGTATATTGAAGGTGCCCCCTTCACGTACATCATTTTCCGCGCGTGGCGAATGCCAGTCGTCCGATGCAGAATTCCACCTCGTGATATGCTCCGGCATGGTCCATGTTTCCCATACTTTCTCAGCGGGCGCGTTTACCGTGCTCTCCACGGTGATCACAGTTTTGTTTGTTGTTTCCATTGTATTTGTAGTTGTTGTTTGGTTCCTGTTTTCTATAACGCAAATGTCTGAAGCATTTCCGTAACGGTACGGGTGGATCATGCCAACATTAATGCCTATTGCGGCATCCGGCTACTGCTTAACAAATAAATAAGGTAAAAAATATAATATCTAACGGATTGATAGTAACTTTATACAAACCTCAAAAACACACAAATATGGCACCAAAGAAAACAGCAGCCTCTGCTGCCACTCCGTACAGGTCATGTACCATCAAACAATTACCGCAGGAGCATTGGGAAAAGGCGGCAGCCACAGCGGCTAAGATCAATCCCGCAAACGCACCCGCTCTTCACCAGCTCAGACAGGCATTTCCAAAGGCCGCTATCAAGCCGGCACATCTGTCCGTTATGACCTCCAAATATTGGGGCGCTGCAGGTGTTAGCCTCACCGTCAGTTTTCTCGACAACCCACCCGCCGCGCTCCGCAAAAAGATCATCTCTCACATGAACGCATGGGGCGTTTTCTCCAAAGTAAAATTCACCGAGGTTACAAAAGAAGGACAGGTGCGTATAGCCCGCAAAGAGGGTGATGGCTATTGGTCATACCTTGGTACAGATATCCTGCATATACCCAAAGGTCAGCCCACCATGAATCTCGACAGCTTTTCCATGACCACTCCCGACTCCGAGTTCTTCAGGGTGGTACGTCACGAAACAGGCCACACACTGGGCTTCCCGCATGAGCATATGCGGTCAGATATTGTCGCGGGCATAGATACCGAAAAGGCAATTCAGTTCTTCATGAAAGATCAGGGATGGTCAAGAGCCGAAGTTATTGCACAGGTGCTGACGCCCATTAATAATTCCGCGCTCTCTTTCATAGACCCTGCCGATGAGCATTCCATCATGTGCTATGCATTGCCCGCACAGATCATGAAAAAAGGCAAACCCGTTCCCGGTGGTGTGGACATTGATGCCAAAGACAAAAAATTCGCGGCATCTATTTATCCTAAGAAATAGAACCCCATATAACAACGGAGCTGCCTCAATGAGGCGGCTCCGTTTATTTACCGGTGCTTTACCTGATCGCGTTCCTCACTATCGGTGCTACTTTCGTAGCAAACAACGCTATTGAATGCATCAGTTTTTCATGGGGCAGGTTCCCCGCTATTGTCTGTGCAAGGAAACGTGTATTGCCAAACAACTTATGCTCCCGGATGATCTTATCTGCTACTTCCTCCGGCCCGCCCACCAATAACGAACCTTCCGGGGAGCGCATAAATTCGAACTGGGCTCTTGTGATCGGTGTCCACCCTCTTTCACGCCCCACTCTGTTCATCATCTCGCCATACATCGGCCAGAATTCATCAGCAGCCTGTTGCGGGTCATCGGCAATGTACATATGCTGGTTGATGGCCAGTTGCAGCTTTGCCACATCATGTCCTGCCTTGGCGGCAGAATCCCGGTACAGGTTTACCAATGGTTGGAAATACGCAGGCTGTCCGCCCAGTATTGCTATTGTCAGCGGCAGGTTCAGCCTTCCCGCCCTCGCCACCGAGGCCGGCGTACCGCCCACAGCCAGCCATATCGGTAACCGTTCCTGGTAGGGTCTTGGATATACACCCGACCTTCCTATGGATGGCCGGTGCTTACCCTGCCAGGTCACCACCTCGTTGCCATTGATATGCATCAGCAGCTCCAGCTTCTCTGTGAACAGCTCATCATAATCATCAAGGTCATACCCGAATAAAGGAAATGACTCAATGAATGATCCCCTCCCCGCCATTAGCTCAGCACGCCCTTTCGATACCAGGTCAAGTGTGGCAAAATTCTGGAAGGTTCGCACAGGGTCTGCAGAACTAAGCACCGTTACCGCACTCGACAACCTGATTCTTTTCGTCACAGCCGCTATTGCAGACAGCACTACTTCAGGAGCAGACACCACGTAATCAGGCCGGTGATGCTCCCCAAGTGCGAAAACATCCAACCCGAGATCATCGGCCAGCCTGGCCTCTCTTATCAGCTCATCAATGCGCCGTTGTGCATTTACTGCGCCGCCTGCTATATGTTCTATAGGTATTTCTCCGAATGTACTGATGCCGAGTTCCATGCAGCAAAGGTGCATATTTTTAGCACGATAAAAAACAAAGAAGAACCGGCGCGAAGCCATCTGTTCATCTACCTCGCTACACGGCCTTCAGCATCCATGTTGCCTGTATCTTTGGCGGAGGCGCTTTGCTGTTTCGGACTTCTTCCGGTAGCACCTTAAGCAGATGGGGCATCACACTTAGCGACTGGTAGTCAGGTACAGCTTCCTTCACCAACTCCAGGCCCTGCCGGCGAAAGAACTCTTCAGCAGCCGTGTAGCTCTCAAATTTATTCCCTTCGATATTGTGCTGCTCAAAGAACGTGGTCTCCGACCTGCTCTGCGGCATCCCGGCGCGCATTTCCTCAGAAAGCCTGGTATATACATCTGCCGTGATCCAGCATCCGCCCCTTTGTTTCAGAATATCATGTATGGTTTTGCACAGCCGCTCTTTCTCCTCCCTGTTCAGGTACATCAGCAGGCCCTCATTCACAATGGTCAGCGGCCCATCACTGAATCTCCCCGTCACCTCCCGGAACTGCACTTCATCCATCACATTCAAAGGCAAAGTATCTAATCTGCCCTTAATACCTCCGGGCAATTGCAACCGCTCCATCAGGTCTCGCTTTACTGCTATCACCTCAGGCAGGTCGGTGTCAATATAATGGATGTTCTCGTCCTTCATACAAAGATCAAGCCCGCGCAGTGAATACCCCGACGACAATTCCAGTATGTTAGTATTATTTGTCTCCTTCAGCAATTGTTCCACACTCCGGTAGCGGATTTCGAAGTGCATCACCCTTATCCAGAACCAGAAATTCTTATCATCAAAGTTGAGCCCGAAAACCTCCGGTCCCTGCATCAGCGCGGCTGTTTCTTTCGCGTAAGGTATATTGGTATGACCCTTCATCAGCAGCAACGACTTCGCCGATGGACTGATAGTGCTATGATCCTTTTGTGTCACTGTTATGCTTTTGGTAAATGTCGCATTTTATACTAAACGGTACGCTTCCATCAGCTATAAATTCCGGTTTTACGCAAATGTTGATAAAACAATAATAAGTACCTTTATCATTCATCTCATTTTCATGAAGACGCTAACCATATTTCTTCAGGCAATTATTGTGATCATTGGCATCGGTGCAGTAGTTGCCCTGCTATGGGAGCCGCGTCTCGAAGGCAGGAATGTACATGCTACCCTATTCGATATCTACTTCAAAGACCCCTTCCTTGCATACGTATATATCTCGTCCACTCCTTTTTTCATTGCCCTCTTCCAGGCTTTCCGCGCATTGGGATATGTCCGTCACGACAGGGCATTCTCGCCTTCCGCGGTCCTATCGCTCCGCACTATTAAGCGCTGTGCCATAGCCACAGCAATACTCATCATCATTGCAGACACCTGGATCGTTATTGCCAATGATGGCAAAGATGATTACGCGGGTGCTGTCGCTCTGGGCGCTATGGCCACATTCGTTTCGGTCGTTGTCGCGGCAATAGCCGCTATCTTTGAAAGAATTTTACAAAACGGCATCAACATAACATCAGGTAATGATCTGGTGGTCTCAAAGTAACACCGGCAACACCATCACGGGCAATATCCGCGACAATGGTATCCCCGGCGATTGATTAAGAACCTCTCGAAAATAATCAAATGACTGCACTCGAAAAACAAGTAATGGACACATGGTTCATCAACCACCGCATCAATCTCATGCTCATCGGTGAACTGACCGAAGAAGCATTGGACATGACCACATCAAAACGTGGCGGTGGCACTGTAGGCCACCAGTTGGCGCATATGTACAATGTTCGGTTCTGGAAGCTGGAGAAACTCGATAAGAAGTTGGTTGCAGATCTGGCCACGATCACAGCCGAAGACAAAAAAACAATACCTATGCTCACAGATTGTCACACGCTTTCTGCAGACAGAGTGGCCCGGTTACTGGAAGACAGTCTGAATAACAATGCCGCCATAAAAAGATTCAGCCGCGGCGTAGTGCCCCTGCTGGGTTATTTCATAACACACGAAGCACACCACCGTGGTAACATTTTATTGACACTAAAGAACTGTGGCTTCAGGATCACCGACAAACTAAAATACACCATCTGGGACTGGAACAAAATTTAGATATCCCGTTCTTCCGGATGATCCGCAGGGCATCCGCAAGTTGCAATAAAACCCCGTCTCCAAAGGCATCCATCTTGAAAAAGTCAAACCAAATTCGGCGCAGGTAACAGTGTGATTACGGGTTTGAGTAATAAAGAAAAGGTCAGAGTTCGTGGCGGTCGCTCTCGCTCCCACACTCTCTCTGACCTTTGTGCCCCTCACTGGAACAATATCGAACCAGTTAATGACCATTTTGAGGAGCATTTGCGAATTATATGCTCTATTGAAGGAGAATGAGGGAGGATAGGGAAAAATATTGTGCTACAGATAACCAGGGAAAGAAAGAAGTATTATAAAACTTTTGAGAGGTGATCTTTTCGCACTTTTTTATCAATTTGCTTTATGGCATTCCATTCTTCAGCAGACCACATTTCTTTTGCCCAAGGAGATTTGAGAAAGGTAAAAGTTGCCCAGTGATCGACCCATGATTGATTTGGCGGAGTGAACCCATGTCGCTCGATAATTTCAGCCTGACCATCAACATCATATTTTAGAAATTTTTTGATTTTGCGGCTTAGGTCATCGCCATTGGATGTCAATGCTTCCATCGCAAGTTTTCTGAATGTCATAACCCAACTATCATTCCTTCTTTTTGCAAGTTTCTCAATTTGCTGTGTTAAGCCACGTTCAGCATATCTAATTTTATATTTGCCCTCCAATCTTTCGGCCAATAATTGTGTAAAACTACATTTTCCTTTGGCGCATACTTCAAAACCGGTAAGAAAGCTGTTAATGTTACGCTCGTCAATAGGTCGGATATACATGCCAGTTCTTAGAACAAACCATATAAGCTCATCTCGGTGATTGTTTGTCATACCCATAAATCTAGATATTTAAAACGACAAACACAAAAGTGGTCAGTGGTTCGATATTCCAGTGGAGGTATAAAGAAAAACCCGCTCAGAGAGTGGGATCGATTACCCTTCCAGATTTCTTATCATGGCGAAAAGCATTTTTGACATTTCTTCTGCCAGCGAATACAAATGGCCAAATTCTGCATCAGACATTTGTCCACTATCCTTCATTATGTCAAAAACTGCCACACATTCAAAAACAGACCCGCGAGCAATGACACAAAAGTTCTTCCGGTCAGGCTTGCTGAACCTACTTGTACCTTCAGCAATATTCAGTACAATGCTCAGGGATGCTCTCCTCAATTGATTTTTGGTCACACCATCTAAAGATTCGATTTTCAGCACAGTTTTACCCACAATCGAATTGAAGGCTTTTGCTTTCTTATAAACTTCAAGATTTTCAAAATCGAACATGGTGTCGAAGTGTGAGTGTGAGACCGAGTAATGAAGGAAAGGTCAGAGTTCGTGGCCGGCGCACTCGCACCCACACTCACTCTGACCTTTGTGCCCAGGACTGGATTCGAACCAGCACACCCGTGAAGGCGCTGCGACCTGAACACAGTGCGTCTACCAATTTCGCCACCTGGGCAGTAACTGATTTATGTTCAGGGAGCGCAAAGGTAATCAATTTTAGGAATTAAGGGTTGGGAATTGGAAATTAGGAAAACATAAAATTAAAAATCATCCATCGGGAAGGAAAAAGCATAATTGAGCTGATGCTATACCACCATCAGGCTGCACCCCCTCAGCGCGCTGTGGTCCATACGCCCCAGCACCTCAAAAGAGCCATCCCGGCCTATACTCCCTATATCCTCAGTGGCTATAAAAGAGCAGGAATGTATATTGGCAAGGTCTATGATGTTCAGGCATCCGCTACCTGCCGTCATCACATCCAGCGGATCATTTATATCACGCACCAGCACCTTCATAGAGCCTGTACACCGGAATACCCCGCTGTCTGTTGCGTATGCCTGCGACAGCAGTTCCGTCATGCCATACTCCGAGTGCACTTGTTGCAGCCCCCACTGCGTCTTTAAGAATTCGTGCACCTCCTTGCGTGTCAGTTCCTGCTTGCGACCCTTCATCCCTCCGGTTTCCATCACCCGGGTATGCTGCAGTTGCATCGGGTAAGCCTCGGCAAAGTCCAGCAGCGCAAAGGTCACGCCCAGTAGCAGGGTCTTTTGTCGTTCAGCCTCCAGTCGGCGCAGCTTCCCCGCCAGCGCCTCCCACTCATTGATGTAAAAGCCGTTGTCCGCATGTCCGCTATGCGCCATCAGCACACGTGCCATATGCACCAGCGATGCGTTCTTACGCTCCAGGTAAGATGGCAGCAGGGCCAGTATCGCGTAGTCGCCCGGCGATCCGTAAAACTGTTCAAATCCCCACAACAGCGAATCCTCATATATTCCCGCGTCAGCCACATAGTGTCTCGATGTCTGCTCTCCTGTTGTGCCGCTGCTTTCAAATACAAGGGCGGGTGCGGCCACATCTCCCGTCAGCACCCGGTGCGTCTTAAAGAAGGATATCGGCAGAAATGGTATCTGTAAGATGTCCCTTATTGCCGCCACATCGGTCTTCAGCGCGTCACAATACTGCCGGTACAGCGGGTTTTGTCCGTATTGCATACGAAACACTTCCAGCGCCACGTTATCAAATTGGCCGGCCGCAGGCTGCAGCAGTTCGCGGTTATTTATTAACGATATATTGTAAGACACTTTTGCTAACTTTGATGGTATGAGGGTATTATCCTTTATTTTACTGCTCACAATGGTTGCTGCCTGTCGGCGCGAGGGTCAGTCCAACACGCCGGTCATCAAACTAATTGCGTCCACTCCCGAACTCAAGGTGAACAAAGATACAATGTATATCCAGTTCACCGTTGAAGATGCCGATGCCGATGCCGCCACCGACAGCTTGTCATATATCTATATCAAGGATACCCGTTTCGACAGCCTCGGGTTTATACCAAACCCGTTTCCCAATATAGATGCTTCACTTGTCAACCCCGACCGGGGCATCAAAGCTACAGTACTGTTCTCGCCACTCCCCGCTCCCGTACCCCGCTTAGACACTATACATCTCACCTTTGGCGATACAGTTATTTATGAGATGTACGTCCGCGACAAAGCCGGCCACGAAAGCAACCACCTGACGCTACCCCAGGTGATACTGAAACTTTGATATTAGCATCCGCCACCATATACCATACACCGGACAGATTTTGAATTTTAAGGCCGTATCACTACCTTCATCCTCAAATAAATAGCATACATGAAACTTCGCCCGTCTTTTTACCTGGTAATGTCGTTCGCCGCTGTTCTGGCCATGAGTTCCTGTGTGAAGAAATATACCTGCCACTGCGATATCAAGTATTCAGGCGCGCCAGGGCTTCCCGACAGCACTGTCAAGGAGTATGACATTACCGACAGCAAGACAAAGGCCGACGACAAGTGTAAAAAAGAATCAGGCACTTTCGACAACAACGGCATTCATACTGTAGAAAGCTGTTATCTGTACTAATATCCCTTTACCTTTTTGTAAACATTTTTTCCTGTAAGTTTGTCGCTTATTCGCATGGATACAGCACTACACGAACAGAAAAGCGGTTCCTTTTATCTCAAACGTACCATAGGTGCCATCCTTTTGTTGGCAATGTCTGGTGTATTCTTTTTCTCCGGTTACAGCAAAATGTACAGCGAGAACGCTTTCGACAACTTCCAGTGGACGTTCTATGATATCGGCATCCCCAGCACTTTGGCAGCAGGCATCATGGCACGCATGATGATCGGGCTGGAGTTTATGCTCGGGCTCTTTTTACTGGCTCATATTTTCCTGAAGCGTTTCACTTACAAAGCTGTTATCGCCATACTCGTTTTCTTCATTGGCTACTTGCTTATCGTTGTTCTCAAACAAGGCAACACCGGCAATTGTGGCTGCTTTGGCGATAAGCTCGCCATGAAACCGCTGGCGGCTATATGGAAGAATGTAGGAATGATTGTTGCCACCCTGCTCCTTATGTATCTTTATCCGGTAAGGCCCTATAAGCACCAGGAGTACGTAAGCCTTGCGCTCGCACTGGTGGCTTTTTCCACGCCTTTCATCCTCAATCCAGTTTACACTGGCACCGCTCCCGAACCATATTCAAGGGAGGTGGACTTTGGCCAGTTATATAGATACACGCCTGCCCCCGCTGCAGATGTAAGGCAGGGCAAGCATATAGTAGCCTTTATGAGCCTTACCTGCCCCCATTGCAAAAAGGCCGCATATCTCCTGCAGATCATTCATCGCGATCATCCGGAGATACCCATGCTGCTGGTACTTGATGGCAATGAAGCGCACGAAAAGAAATTCTTCGAGGAGACCCATGCCGGGAATGTACCCTATATCATCTACCGCCATACGGCAGAGTTTGAAGCTATGGCCGGACCCAGCGTACCTTCTATTTATTGGGTGAAGAATGGCAAGATCGAATACAAGAGCAAGTATGCCTACTACCAGCTCGATCCGCAATTCATGCTCGATTGGTTGAAAAAGCCCTGATCAGCTATAAGCTTTATGGATCAGTAACAGGTCTGCCAGCGCTATCGCCGCGGCAGCCTCCGCCACTACAGGAACCCGAAGTGCCACACAGAGGTCATGCCTTCCTTTTACAGTAAAGGGTTCTACATTACCGGTAGCCTTATTGTAGGTATGTTGTTCTTTAGGCGTGCTGCTTGTTGGCTTCACGGCCACCCTGAAGTTAAGTTCATTACCATTCGTGACACCACCGTTCACACCTCCCGCATGATTCGTTCTTGTACGCCCGTGCTGGTCCAGTATCGCGTCATTGTTTTCACTTCCCGTCATCCGTGCCGCGGCAAATCCGCTGCCAAACTCAATGCCCTTTATAGCGGGTATCGAAAATATCAGGTGGCTGATAACAGATTCTGCCGAGTCGAAGAATGGCTCCCCCAGCCCCACAGGCAGCCCCGTCACCCGGCAGCTTACAATGCCGCCTATGCTGTCTTGCTGTTCTATCGCGTCCTTTATGGCCGCTTCCACATCCTCGTTTCCACCCGCCTCAGAAAGATGTGCTTCTACGGTTATGCCGTTCAATACTTTTTTAGCGATACAGCCTGCCGCCACCAATGCTACCGTCAGCCTGCCCGATGAGTGCCCGCCGCCACGGTGGTCGTTATGCCCGTTGAATTTTTTGTCCAGTACAAGATCAGCATGCCCCGGCCTAGGCGTATGCTTTATGGCATCATAATCGCCGGAGCGTGTATTGTTATTTTCAAAAATAATGGTCAGTGGTGCTCCGGTGGTCTTTTCATTGAATACGCCACTCACAAATACAGGCTCATCATCTTCCTTCCGGGGCGTGGTACCTGCCGCGCCTGCCTTGCGGCGCTCCAGGTCTGCATACAGGTCACCGGGCTGCAGGGCTATTCCCGCCGGGCAACCATCAATGGTCACACCTACCCACTTGCCGTGCGATTCCCCGAAAATGCTGACGCGAAATATCGTACCTGTCGTATTCATAATCTAAGTAAAAGTACACCTCCCACCGCACAATTCTAAATCCCTGAAAAAGGCGGGATAAGATTTGTTCACTGCTTCCGCATAAGATATATCCACTCTGCTCTTGGCTCGTAGCGCACCTATGGCGGCAGCCATTACTATGCGGTGGTCTTTGTAAGAATCTACTATCGTCCCCCCAAGCCGTGGCATCCCGTTTACAGACAGCGTATCATTTTCCACCGACCATTGCAGCCCGAAGTCGTGCAGCATCTCCGTCACACTTTCTACCCGGTTGCTCTCCTTGTCAAATAGGCGGTGCACACCCTCTATGTAGCTGTCCCCGCGGCCGCAGGCGGCAAGAATGGCCAGTATGGGAAACAGGTCTGGGCAATGTGTGGCATCAAATTCAAATCCCTTCAGCCTCGACTTCCTCACGGTCACACTATTCCCCTCCACTGTCATATCGGCTCCCGCCATTTGCAGCACTTCCATTATCGCCTCATCTGCCTGCCCCGATCCGAATACGAGATTACTCACCGTTATCTCGCCTCCAGTGGCTCCTGCTACCAGCATCACGGCGGCGCTGCTCCAGTCGGCAGCTATATGCAGTTCCTGCACTTCCTGCTCTACAAACGCAGAAGGATCAATATGGAATCGCCGGTAATTATCGTGTCTGATGTGCTTTCCGCACGCTGCCAGTGTTGCCAGCGTCAGGTCTGTATAAGGCTTGCTTTTTAGTTGCTTTACATCAATGGTTATTGGCTCCCTGGCAATTGTGGATAATGCGAACAATAACCCGCTCAGCAATTGCGACCCACCCGAAGCATCTATCTGCAGAGACCTTGCCGGCAAGGCTCCGCCTATCGTCAATGGAATGTGTCCGTTAAAGTCTTCTGTTAACACGCCCATCTGCCGTAGTACATTCAGTTCCGGCATAGGCCTGTTCAGCAATGTCCCGCTGCCCGTTACTTTTATCCGGCTTCCCGCTATCGCGGCAATAGGTGTGAACAACCTTGCGGCAAGCCCGCTCTCTCCGCAATCTATCTCATCAGATACCGGCTGCACCCCGTCACTTTCGATCACGGTTATACTTCCCTCCTGTGATATTACTCTTGCGCCTAATTGCTGTATCACTCTCAGTGCGGCCAGCTCATCATCCGATGCTCCTGCATGATGTATGACGGTCCTTCCTTTATGCAGCAAGGCCGCTGCATAAGCTCTTTGCGTCATGCTCTTGGACGATGGTGGCACCACAAGCCCTTTAAGATATCCCGGCTCAATACTGACTGTCATACTGCGCTAATGCTTTTTCTATTACATCCAATGGTAGCGGTCGCACCACAGCTTTGCCCGGCTGCTCCAGCAGCACATAATCGATCACATCTCCTGTTCTTTTTTTATCCATCCTCAATATTTCCATGGCCCTCGCTGCATCTATCTTCCATCTCAGCGGCAGGTGATACTGCGACAAAATTTTCTTCATCTGCTCTGCTACCTGTTTATCCAGCCCTGTTACTTCCTCGCTGATCATGCAGGCTATCGTCATGCCTATGCCTACAGCCTTGCCATGCGGTATCTCATACATATTTTCAATGGCGTGTGCCGCCGTATGACCAAAATTCAACAGCTTCCTTATCCCTTGCTCCCGCTCATCTTCCTGCACGGTCTTTGTCTTCAGGGCCACACATTTCTTTATCAGTTGCTGCAGTGCTTCATCATGTTCATCCTGGTAGTATGATATATTGTGATTCAGCAGCTCATCATACATCTCGCGGTCAAAGATGCAGGCATACTTGATGATCTCAGCGAAGCCATTGCTCCATTCATCATCCGGCAGCGTGTCCAGGAATCGTCCGTCGTACAGTATGAACGATGGCTGGGTGATGGTGCCCAGTATGTTCTTATGCATACCCACGTTCACCCCGTTCTTGCCGCCTATGGCCGCATCTACCATACCCAGCAGTGTAGTGGGCACAAACCCGAACGACACGCCGCGCATATAGGTGGCGGCAATGAATCCGGTGATATCTGTGATCACACCTCCCCCTATACCTGCTAGCATGGTCCTCCGTGTCGCCTCACATCCCAGCAGTTCCTTCGCCAGCTTTCCTATGGTGGCTATATCCTTGCTGGCCTCCCCGGGTGGCAACACAATTGTTCTGAAATTTTTCTGCACCCGGGGATATAGCTTCGCAATGTGCTCATTGGTGATGAGTACCGTATTCCGTTGGTCAAAACCCGCAAGGTGGTCCTCCCACGGCACATTATAAATATAGCTGACACTACCCGATGGGAAAGTAACTTGTTCCTGCATTCCTGAAATTATGTGTCAAATTTAGTGTTTATGGGCATCTATTGCCCCATAGGCAGCACATATCCTGCGCTCACGGGCATATTCGTATCTTTGCGCCTCATTTATGAGTAAGAGAGGCAAGGTTTTAGTGGCTATGAGCGGCGGTATAGACAGTACCGTCAGTGCGCTGTTGCTCCACGATCAGGGTTATGAGGTGGTGGGCATCACCATGAAGACATGGGATTATGCATCATCCGGTGGCGGTAAAAAAGAGACCGGCTGCTGTAATCTTGATTCGTTCAACGATGCCCGTTTGGCTGCTGTGGAGCATGGTTTCCCGCATTACATCCTCGATATCAGGGAAGAGTTCGGCGACTTTGTCATCAACAACTTTGTCGATGAGTATATTGCCGGCCGCACCCCAAATCCCTGCGTACTCTGCAATACGCACATCAAATGGGCCGCGTTGCTGAAACGCGCCAATGCACTGGGTTGCGACTATATCGCCACTGGCCACTATGTAAAGGTGCGCGAGGAGAATGACCGCTTTGTTTTGTCAAAGGCCCGCGACCTCACCAAAGACCAGAGTTATGTGCTGTGGGGGCTTGGGCAGGACTGCCTCTCACGTAGTATTTACCCCCTCGGCGATCTCCTGAAAACAGAAGTTCGCCAGATAGCGCACGATATGGGCTACACCGAACTCTCTAAAAAGGCAGAGAGCTACGAGATATGTTTTGTACCCGATAATGACTACCGCGGCTTCCTCAAAAGAAATGTGGAAGGCCTCGAAGACCGGGTCAACGGTGGCAACTTTGTTCTTACCGATGGTAAGGTTGTGGGCAAACACAGTGGCTACCCCTTTTATACCATTGGTCAGCGCAAGGGACTGGAAGTAGCGCTCGGCCGTCCCATGTTCGTCACGAATATCATCCCCGAAACCAACACGGTAGTACTCGGTGAAGCGCACGAACTACAGCAAAGTGAGATGATGGTGCGCGGATTAAATATGGTAAAATATGATACAATACCGGCAGACATGCATGCGGTTACCAAAATTCGCTACCGCGATGCGGGTATGGAAAGTGTATTGAGCCCTACTCCTGATGGTGTACATGTACAGTTTGCGCATGCTGTCAATAGCATTGCACCGGGCCAGTCCGCAGTATTTTACGAGGGCGATGACGTCATTGCTGGTGGCATCATCCAGAAAATGCCTGCCTGACCCCATACATGATAAATATATAAAATAATTCGTTTTTATCGTTAATAGTAGCTATTTTCGATTCTTTACTTATATTTACGCTAATTATTGAGCGGGAACCGTATGACTAAAAAGATATTAGGTTTTTTATTGTTACTGACAATTTGTTCTGTTGTTACTTCATGCAGAAAAAACAAAGACAAGGAGACTGATCCCACTCTGAACTATTTCCCTCTTAAGTTCGGCAAGTACGTAACTTATGAGGTAGATTCTACCTATTACATTGATACAAGCTGCGAGCGCATTCATATCAAGTCGCAGATGAAATACTCCATAACTGATACATTCACAGATAAAAAGAAAAGAACTTCTTATATAATGGATGTATTTACCCGTCCTTATGATGGTGCCAACTGGAAACACGCCAATGTGATTATTGTTACACCTACTACCGAAGGACTTTATTACTATCAGGATAATGCCCAGTACATCAAGATGGTCTTCCCGGTAGCCAACGATGTGAACTGGTTTGGTAACAAGTATGTGAATGTGAACGATTCGCTCTACTCTTACCTCAAAGACTGGAACTACGCTTACAAGAACTACCACATGTCTTACTTTAACGGCCTCGTGAACTTCGAGAACACAGTTACCGTTACTGAGAATGTGCAGGATGTGAACTACCCCAGCATCGACTCTGCGGTGAATGCGTCCAGTACCTTTGCCAAAGAAGTATATGCCTACAACGTGGGTATGGTATACAAGGAATGGACGCATACTATATATGCCGCTGACACCGTTACATGTCTCAGGGGCTACCGCGTAGTAATGCGGGCCATCGATCACAATTGATTCTTATGTGCCGGAGTGTTAAAGGGGGGCTTGTTGCTGTTGCATTATTCCTGTCCAATATTGCAAACGCCACCCAATATGTATTCCGTGTAAACTTTACCGAAAAGAACAAGACACCGTATTCAGTTAATGCACCTGCTGCATTCCTTTCTCAACGCGCTTTAGACAGGCGTGCGCTCTGCCATATCCCCGTAGATTACTCCGACCTCCCCGTAGATCCGGCATATATCAGCACTGTCCTTTCAATGACAGGTGGTAAGCTGCACGGAATATCCAAATGGCAGAATTACTGTGTCATATTACTTTCAGACTCTTCACAGATACATGCTATCGACGGTCAACCGTTCATCACCTCCATTGCGCTGACAGGCATATTGCCCGGCACATTGCATGCACCGGTCACACGCACATCGGGCGCTGTGGCCGCAGCACGTACCACATCCGGTGCTACATACTATGGCAGTGCGTGGCAGCAGACCGACCTTGTGAAAGGCAGCGCGCTCCACGATCTTGGCTTCAAAGGACAGGGCAAACTCATTGCCGTATTGGACGCCGGATTTATCGGTGCCCGCAATAGCGCTTTTGATAGCATGTGGACCAATGGCCGGGTTGTAGATACATTCAATTTTAACGGAGCCAATAGCAATGTCTTCGTGCAGGACGGACACGGAACAGAGGTACTCTCAGAGATGGCAGCTTATGTGCCGGGCACATTTGTAGGCTCCGCGCCACTGGCTTCTTATGCGCTATACCTTACCGAGAACGAACCGGGCGATCAGCCGTTCGAAATGGATAATATCCAGTTTGCCGTAGAGCGTGCAGATAGCATAGGAGCAGACGTCATCACCATATCCCTTGGTTACGACCTCTTCGACCCGCCTTACACCGGCCTCGATTTTGCTACCGACCTTGATGGCAAATCTACCGTTGCTGCAAAGGCTGCTAACATGGCTACGGCAAAAGGAATGCTCTTCGTCGCCACTGCCGGTAATGACGGACAAGGGTACTTTACATGGGGTAATCACATCCTTACACCCGGCGACGCAGACAGCGCGCTGACCATTGGCGCCACATATCCGGGTGGGGCTCCTGCAGCCCTCAGCGGATATGGCCCTAATGCCGCCGGACAAGTTAAGCCCGATGTCAGTGCCATGGGTAGTCCTGCCTATTACATTAATTCCACAGGCTCCATTGCTTCGGGCAATGGTACATCATATTCTACACCGCAGGTCGCAGGTTGGGCGGCATGCTTATGGCAGGCTCATCCGCTGGCTACACCCTTCGAGCTCAGACAGGCGATCATCAAATGCGCCAGCACTTACGCTGCACCCCAAAACCAACTCGGCTACGGCGTACCCGATTTCAACTGCACTCAGACATATCTCAGCGTTGGCGATCCGAAGGTGACCGCTTCCGAATGGCTGACGGCCACCCCCAACCCTTTCCGCGATGATATTATGGTAACTGTTACTCAGAATACAGATGCCGTTGTCAGCTTCCGTCTTACAGATATGTCCGGGAGGATCATTGTTTCAGCAGAGCAGCAGTTCAGGTCCGGATCTAATATACCCTTCATCATTCCTTGCGGCAACCTGGCCCCCGGCATATACATGCTACGCGCCGTATCTGCTACCCGTGAAAAAGTATTGAAACTGGAACATCTCCGCTAAGGCATCACTTGCCGCTCCTTCCCGTTATTCAGTGCGGTAAAGAAGAACAGCGATGTGAACACCGCGTAAAAGATCACGCCCTGTTGGCGGGACAGTACCGTTTCGGTGACGAACGTTATCGCGAACGTGAGCAACAGGTACAGGTACAGGTGGTCCCTTACTTTTATGGCCTTCACAAATTGCACCGCAAGTATAGCAACCAGCAGTAGCAACCCGCATATCCCGAACGACAATAGCTCCGTGAAATACTCGCTGTGCGGATCATAATAACCCACATTGAAGCTGTGCGACAACGAGAAGAAGAAGAAATGTTCCTGTAGCGCGCGCAGCACTCTGCCCGGCCCTACTCCTGTCCAGAAATATTGCCGGGCAACACTTGTTTCAAATTCCCAGATCAGCTTGCGAACATACACCGAGTTGAACTCCGCATTGGCGGCATCCTTCTTGTCAAACAGGTGCAGCAGCTCCGCCATACGCTGGCGAAAGAACGGTATGGCAAACGCGGCCACCACTGCCACCCCCGCCGATCCGGCTATCGCGGCCTTATAGCGGTACAGCGTGCTCCTGTTCACCCAGGCCATGTGCAGCAGTATCACCACCAGCGCTATCATCGGCGACTTAGCCAGAAGTGCCAGCAGAAACACGGGCATTGTGTACAGCAGCAGGTACTTCATCACCTTAGCGCCCTTTATGGCCTCAGCGGGTGTCTGCAGCAGTACGCATATCGAGAACACCAGGTACATGCTCATGTACGTGGGGTGCAGCCCGCATATGGCTTCAAAGTACATTCTGTAAAGAATATGAGACAACGGATGTGTACCGTCATGTCCCGCCATATAGTGATACAGGAAATCCGCATTGGTCGCCATGCAGGTGGCAAACGTAGCATACGCAAAGAAGATAAGCTCCCCGCGCATCACCATCCGCAGTGCCGGAGATATGGACGCAAATGCCAGCGGCATGATCAGCAGCGACTCCCTGCGCTCACAGATGTGCAGCACCTCCTTCCGCAGAGCGGCAGGCGTGAAGGCCACCGCGGCAAGGTACACCAGCAGCCCCGATCCCAGGAAGATCGCCCACAGGTAACTCCTCCCCTCAGGCCACTGCCGCCCGGCCAGCGAGCGCGCTACAAAGTAAAGCCCCGCCAGCACAGCTACGATCACCTGCACCCTCGGCGACAGGAAAAAAGACACCATCAGCACACGTGCTGCATATTTATCTATGGTGTCTTGCATGCTCATTTTTTATAGAATTCCTTTTTAGCCCGCTCCACCAGTTCCGTGAACTCCCTCCGGAACCTGTCATCACTGAATCGTAGCGAGTTTTCTCTTATTGCTTTATTATCGGTCAGCGGTTGTGCTTCCAGTTTGTGCACTGCTGCTATCACGCTCGCTTCTGTTTGTTCCGGAAAGCGGTAGCCACTCACACCATCCACCACAGTCTCTTTATAGCCGCCATAATCCAGCGCCAGCACCGGCGTACCGCAGGCCTGCGCTTCTACGCACATGATACCGAAGTCCTCCTTCGCGGCAAAGATACAAGCCCTCGCCTGTTGTATATGGCCGATCATCTCTTCATCCTTCACATAACCCAGCCACTCTATATTGTTGTAGCCCTTCAGCAACGAGTCAAATTTGCTGTCGCCCCAGCCCTCGCCTATCAGCAGCAGCTTCTTATCCGGCATCTGCTGAAAGGCCCGTATCACCATATCTATCTTCTTGTAGGGCACAAACCTGCCGGGGCACAGATAGTAATCCTTGCGCGCCCCGTCGTACAAGGCAAACTTACCCGTACGCACAGGAGGATAGATGACCGTAGACTCCCTGCCATAAGCGCTCTGTATGCGCCGCTGCACATGCTGCGAATTGGCAATGAGGTAATGCACGTTCTGTGCTGACCGCCTGTCCCACTTTCTCAGGTATTCTACATACCATTTGTACAGGCCCGACCTGCCCAGGGAGTGTGTATTGGCATAGTCGTCATACATATCCCATATGGGGCGTAGCGGTGTATGGCAATAGCAGATGTTCAGCGTCTTCGGGTCGCTGCGGAAGCCCTTGGCCACCGCATGAGAGGTACTCAGTATCAGGTCATACCCCCTTAGATTGAACCGCTTCATGAGCCACGGCATTACGGGCAGAAAGTAGCGGTAAAACTTATTGATGAGCGGCACATACTGCAGCACCGATGTACGCACCGGCTTATTGTTCAGTATCTCCTTTCTTGCCGCCGGGGAGAATTTATCGAACAGTGCATAGATCGTCACATCTTCCCGGTCATAGATATCCAATATAGCACCTGCCACTTTTTCGGCGCCCCCATTGGCATTAAACCAGTCCTGTACGAATGCTATCTTCATTCAAAGCACAAGTTAGCAATAAACTCAATAATGAGTTGATTATAACTCTGGCGAATATTAATCATATTGGCGTGCAACTTGGGAAAAGATATTGCTCTGTAATTTTTCCTGTTTTACTTATCATTCGGACTCTTTTAGTTTTCTTACTGTATAATTCATCCACATTTTCAACAAATGCGTCACGCACTGTACATATTTTCTGTGCATAAACTATTTTATATCCATAGATATATATTGTCTCATTTTCTCCAAAAAACATGGCATCCTTACCGGAATCGACATCAGGATTTTGCAATTGATCAACAAGGTTTTCATAACCTTCTGGTAAGTCAAATTCAACCGGTGATGCTAAATCATAATCTACGGTATTGTTTATTATTATTTGACTTAACAAGGAAACAACTTTGTATGTTTTATCCGAAATTTCCGAAATACCTGCAAATCGAATGTTGAAATGATTTTCTATTTGCGACAACAGTTCGAAATAGTGCACATACTTTCGCAAGTGCTCTGAAAAATTTTGATCATAAACTTTTTTACTGGCAACTTCGTGTGTTTGCCCTTGTTTTGTAAAAATTGTAAACCCGAGTCCAGAAACAAAATGACTAAGTGCCTTATATACCTCCAACTCCTCCCTTACTTTACCATATATTGGGCCATGATTAAAGGAAAAATTGAAGACACCATCTTGTCGACTACCTTCAATCTCCAAATGTTTTCCTCGAAAATCGATTTTTATTAAAATTTTATGCTCAGAGAAAAACACCTTAGTGGGTATGTTAGAAAGTTCAAAGCCATCTTGAAATCTAATATCAATTGTTGAGTCGATTTGCGGTCGACTTACAAACACAATCTTCATCAAGTTTGTATTATCAAAGAATTTTATTCCAGAAAATTCAATGTCAATTTTTGCTTGATTATTTCCTACTTCAAATACGCCAATTTTTTTCCCTGAAACGAACTCTTCAAATTGATTTGCTACAATAGCGTCTAACTTCAGAGATACTAATCCGCTATTGTTTTCTTTCTTTGTTGAACTAATATGATTGATGGTGTGGTTATTTCCTTCTGGCATATAACCAACAACAATATCATGATTTCTCAAAAATTTGTTGAAAGTATCTAGCCCAATCTTCTTTGTTGATTGATCTTTAACAATATTCTTCCTCAAGTTCTCAATCAATGAATCGATAAACTGCTCCCCAGTACCATTTATATATTTGACATTTTTCGTACGCAAATCTGATATTTCGTATTCAGGAAAATCAGGAGCTATTAAATAGTGTTCTTTCCCATTCGGACCTAATTGTGTTGAAATAGAAGTCAGTATTGATTTGATATTAATGTCACCAAAATTGTAGCCAATAAATACTATATTACTATTGATAATTTTCTCTTTTATTGTTGTCCAATACACGTTATTTTCATTTAGATAAAAAGCCGCATAGTCTGATTGTGTGATAATAATACTTTTAGGATGCTTAAAATCACCATGGATCTTAAATAAACAGGGTTTGACTTTCTCAATAGATTTAAGCTCGCGACTCTCAACAACAACATTGATATTATCTCCATAACCTAGTTCAAACAAGGAATCATAATTTGTAGTTACTATTGTCTTTACATGTGGAATTGATGCCAATTTCCTGTGATATTCTATTGAGTGTGGCTTCTGTGTGAATATATTCTTTAGAATTTTATTTAGCTTTTGTCTACTTTCTATTTTTGTAAATTGTTCACATACCATATCCAATGGCATACCCGATTGAATTTGTGATTGATATTTAGTCGATAATTTATTAATAATCCTGTGTGTTAGATTAGTAGCGTTTGGATAACCTGCATACGAGGAGAATCCAGCTCCAGCCCATATTATTGCGTCTTCCGATCTAATTAAATCGAAAGCTTGTTCTAAATACTCCTGCATACCAATAAAGTTAGGTGATTTCCATTTATCCTCACTCGTTCTCGTCTACACCGAAGATGCCACGAAACAGCATTTCTAACGCCCATTGATATATACTGGCTAAAGGTTTTCGGACTCTTGAGCAGGCATGCTAACCCCCGTTGTTCCGGATGTTCCGCAGGGCATCCGGAACCAAAAATAAGACCCGTTCTCCGAACGGCTTCACCTTCCCGCTAAGCGAAAATGCCTCCTCCATCCCTTTCACCAACCACCATTAATCAGCTAATCAAAAAAGATATCACAAGGATTTTTTAGCCGCTATCCCGCTTCAGGCAAGCCATACAGCCGAAATACCCCTCTTTTTTGTGGATATCTTGCAATTTTCCGTATTCACTAAAATTCTACGTTTGCCATCGAACTAATGTTTTTGTCATTCTGAGCCGTGCGAAGAACCTTGTAACAATGATGGCAACGAGAAAATGATGGCATTCCCGTTTTTTCTTTTTGTCATTCTGAGCCGTGCGAAGAACCTCGCAACAATGATGGCTATGAGAAAACGATGGCATTCCCGTTTTTCTTTTTGTCATTCTGAGCCGTGCGAAGAACCTCGTAACAAGGATGGCAACGAGACAATGATGGCATTCCCGTTTTTTTCTTTTTGTCATTCTGAGCCGTGCGAAGAACCTCGCAACAATGATGGCAACGAGAAAACGATGGCATTCCCATTTTTCTTGTTGCCATTCTGAGCCTTGCGAAGAACCTCGCAACAATGATGGCAACGAGACGCCGATGGCATTCCCCCTTGCGCCCTGCCAGGCGCGCTGGCCGAAGGGGGTTAGGGGGATGTAAAAACTTTTAACTAATTAACCATTTAACCAAAACATATGAAACAAGACAAACAGTCCATCGCCAAAGACCTCTACTTCCAGACCAACCTCAAGAAAACAGAGATCGCCCAAATGCTCGACATCAGCCGCCGCACACTCCACTACTGGATCAGGCAAGGCAACTGGGACCGCCTCAGGTCCTGTGCCGAGCACATGCCGTCACTTATCGTCGAGAACCTCTATCACGGCCTCGACAGGCTCACAAAAAGCTTCCTCGGCGAAAGCCGCATCATGCGTCCCATCACCCGTTCAGAAGCAGAGACCGTGTACAAGCTCACACTCGCTATCGGCAAGCTGAAGAACCGCTCCTCCCTCAATGAAGACATGGAGAACTTTGCCTTCCTGCTCGAGGGCATACGCAAGACAGATCCCAAACTCGCGGAGGCAGTGCTGCCGCATGTGGACAGGCACCTGCACGAACGCGCGGGCATCTATGCAAAGAACATACAGCCCGCCACCTTCGATGAGCACGGTTTTCTGCCCGTAGAGAAGCCCGACAATGAAGAAGAAAAACTCGACATGCAGGACATCTTCGCATGGAGCACAGAAAACGAGAAGCCGCTTGTCTCTCAGGAAGACATAGACAAGATCACCCCCGAAGAACTTGCGGCATATGAGCAGGAGAAGAAAGCCGAAGAGCAACAGGACGAGGAAGACAATTCCATTTATATCAACCAGCCCGGCATCTCAGATGAAGAGCGTGCCCGTCGCAAAGAGATAAGGGCCATCTTCCGCGATCGCCTCAACCTCCTCACCGATGAACAGATACACTACTTCATCGCCCAGGGCCGCCTCCACCCCGACGACCCGCAAGTCATCCGCCGCCTCAACCGTGCCGCATAAATCAGTGTCGTCGTGAGGCTCCTCGAACCAAACCATCAGCCAGAGGCTTACAAAACACCGATGGCATTCCCGTTTTTCTTTTTGTCATTCTGAGCCGTGCGAAGAACTCGTAACAATGATGGCTATGAGAAAACGATGGCATTCCCGTTTTTTTCTTTTTGTCATTCTGAGCCGTGCGAAGAACCTCGCAACAATGATGGCAACGAGACAACGATGGCATTCCGTTTTTCTTGTTGTCATTCTGAGCCGTGCGAAGAACCTCGCAACAATGATGGCAACGAGAAAACGATGGCATTCCGTTTTTCTTTTTGTCATTCTGAGCCGTGCGAAGAACCTCGCAACAATGATGGCAACGAGACAACGATGGCAATTCCCGTTTTTCTTTTTGTCATTCTGAGCCGTGCGAAGAACCTTGTAACAATGATGGCAACGAGAAAACGATGGCAATCCCCCTTGCGCATAGCCAGGCGCGCTGGCCGAAGGGGGCCAGGGGGATGTAAAAACGCAGCCCGTCATTGCGAGGAACGAAGCGATCTCAGAATATGATGGCAAACATTCATGGAGCCAAACCCGCACAAATAGAAATTGCACAAAAGTGTGTAAGAACACTTGCGCACTTCATAGTTGATAACCAACACCTTAAACTAAATACTGCTCAGAATGGAATGAAAAAGAAAATTGCGCACTCACGATCACCTCGCCTTGTTGCGCCTAAGAATTGGCTGCGCCTTGCGGGCAAACTCATCAAAGTCCTGCGTGTTGCAATCCATCGCTCCCGATCTCCAGATCTCGTAGCGCATACCGCCACGTGCCAGTTTGCGTTTGAATACATACTCGGCTACTTCATATACATCCGACATAGACGTACGCTTCTTCCAGGGTATCTTATCCATGATACTAATTTACCTCGTCTATCACTTCTGAACGAAGAAAGATGTACAAACATGGAAAATTAACGAATGACACGGTATATTTAGGTAATAAGGTACTTAAAAGTTCTTATTTAACTGATATTCAGCAAATTAGAATAGAAGCAATATTAGCTGTCACCATCAATGGATCTTTTCAGCAACACTGTGGTCACATTCCAGTAAAAGGCAATGTGGTGGTAGATGGCCGCCGTGGGAAAGTTGGTAATGGTAACAGTGAGTTCAGTACACCCATCACACGCCGATAGTGTGAAGTATAGGTGCGTATAACTCTCCGGTTCATCGGGCAGTCGGGATAACGAGCTCAGGTGGCTGTAGCCCAGGCGGCGCTCCGGCTCATAAGCAAGCACTACGCCCCTGTTCTCAAAAGGCTTCTTGTACAGCGTACCCCGTATCACGAACGGTCCGCCCGGTGTCCAGTCCGTAGCAATATCCAGCTCCAGCTCAGACATCCACCGCTTCATCGTCGGTATATCTGTGAGGGCATGCCATACAGTTGCCGGTGCGGCATTGATCGTCACTGTCTTGCTGAATACCTGCGGGTGCATATATAAATGTAGGAAGCCGTAACCTAATGAATTGCTAAAAGCGGCACAGTGCGCCCGGCATGATGATACCATCACGGTACTGCAGCCCGAAGCTCCAGGTGGCTTTGCGGCTTCCGGCACGCAACCGTGCATAGCGGCGATAGTTGCGCAGCACCTGCCTGCCCGTTACATAGCCCAGCGCGCCACCGGCTACTACATCTGTGAGCCAGTGCTCATTCTCTGCAATGCGGCTGATGCCCACCAGGCCCGCTATGGCATAAGCGATCACAGGCACCGCGGGCTCATCGGCATACATGCCGGCAAATACGGTAGCCGCGGAGAATGCCGCTGATGTATGCAGCGACGGGAACGAGCTGCTGAAGCCCCCGCGGGCGTCATTCCCGTTCAGCAATTGTGGCCCTGTGAATATGGTGTTGTCAGCGGGCAGGTAGCCATAAGTGTCATAATAGTTGGGGCGTTGCCTCCCGGAGAGGTACTTGACACCCTTGGTGATCCCTCCGCTGATGATGTATGCCTGCGATGTGAGTAGCACGGTTGTGAGCGCGCGGTTGTCTTTGAAGAACAGGCCGTATGCGCCGAATGCGGCCACCAGGCCCGCGCTATATACACCACCCACATTGCCGGTGATGCGGGCTGCATCCCGGACAGTCGGATGGCTACCCGCAAAAGTGGCAGCGGAATGTTGTAACGGTTCATCAATGAAGAAGAGGCCGGCCTCTGCCACTGCAAAACCAGCGGCATAAATGTAGCCCCTGCCTGTACCGTGAAATGGTGCCGATAACTCTTGCAGCACGTCAGAGCCCAGCAGGCCAAAATAATCGCTGATGGTCATACGGGGTATATCGCCTGTAGGTGCCATGGAATTTTGTGCAGGTATATCTGCGCGGCGCATACTGTCGAGCCGGTGCACCAGGCAACTTTGTTGCGCGCTCGCTACAAAGCAGAGGAATAGTAAGGGGGTAAGCAGCAGTCGTGGCGACATGCGGCAATATACGGTAAGTGACGCTAATAATGGCAACGCGGCATCACTTTAGTATGCGGCCGCAGATACCGAATTCAATGGCATAGCCGCTGATGTTGGTATGGTATCGGGATGCTATCGTGTTCTCTTTATCGCCCTCTGGTGAGTACGCCCCTGTATAGGCGCTAAGCATGGCCATCACGCCTACGCGCTTAAAGATGTAATACTTCACCTTGGTACCTATGCGCAGTATGCCTCCGCCGGCATCGTACTGGTAGGCAGCATCACCGGCACGGCCTTTGAACCGCACGCCGCCCAGCCCCGCAGAACCGAATGCGGAGATGTCGGTACGCTTCGTTACGAAGTAGTGGTAGTTGGCATCTATCGTAAACTCGGAGGTGATGACCTGCGTCCTGGTGCTGGCATCGTTGATGTTGTAGAACTTAGATGGGTTCACATGCAGCACATCGCCGCCCATATTAAGGCCAATGCCCCAGTGTCTCGACAGCCCGTACTCTATCGTAAGCGGATCACGGTCGCCATTGATGTGCTGGTCCGTCTTTGTGCCATCGTCTGTGTGCTCCGTGGTATAGTGCGCATGAGTGGAACCTTCAGAGATACTCACCAGCAGAGAACCCCTGGTGAACGCCTGCGCGGCTGCACGCTGATGTGAAACGGCTGCAAGTAATAAGGACGCAGTTAGTAGTAATGATTGTTTCATATGCGGCTGTTTAGTCTATCAAATTTAATGAAATGCGTAATAATATTGGGCTATTAGCATTTTCTATGATAACATTTTTTATGATGTCTTACATTTGCCGGCTTACTTCAAAACTAACCCATGAATAAGGATACTACTAAGGTACCGTTCACCGGATACCAGAAATTTGTCATCTTCCTGCTCGCCATCATGCAGTTTACTGTGATACTCGACTTCATGGTCATGTCACCGCTGGGCGATATGCTGATGAAGACGATGAACATCAAGCCATCACAATTCGGCATTGCGGTATCAGCCTACGCTATCAGCGCAGGCATATCCGGCCTGCTCACAGCGGGCTTTGCCGATAAGTATGACCGTAAGAAGCTGCTGTTGTTCTTCTATATTGGTTTTATACTCGGTACTGTGTTCTGCGGCATGGCCAATACCTATCCGTTGCTTATTGCGGCGCGTATCATTACAGGTCTTTTTGGCGGTGTCATAGGGTCTGTGGCCATGGCCATAGTCATAGACCTGTTCGATATCCACCACCGCGGCCGCGTCATGGGTTATGTGCAGATGGGCCTGGGCGGCAGCCAGGTGCTCGGGGTGCCCATCAGCCTGTACATCGCCAACAGGTGGGGGTGGCAGTCACCGTTCATTATGGTGGCGGGCTTGTCTGTTCTGGTAGCGGGCCTTATCATGATAAAACTGCAACCAGTAACGAAGCACCTTGCGCTTCAGAAGGACCGGAATGTGATACAGCACCTGCTGCATACGCTCACAAAGAAGGAATATCGTGTAGGCTTCCTCGCCACAGCTATATTGTCGCTGGGTGGATTTATGATGATGCCATTCGGCAGCGCATTCGCTATCAACAACCTGCGCCTGCGCCCCGACCAGTTACCGCAGTTGTTCATGGTAGCAGGTGTGGCTACGCTCATCGTCATGCCGCTGGTAGGCAAGGTCAGCGACAAGATCGATAAGTTTAAGATATTCACAGCAGCGTCTGTATGGATGGTGCTGGTGGTGATAGCCTATACCAACCTTGGCCAGACCCCGCTGTGGGAAGTGATGATCTTCAATATACTGATGATGATGGGCATCATGAGCCGCTTTATCCCTTCAGGCGCGCTCACCTCAGCCATACCCGATATGCCCGACCGCGGTGCATTCATGAGCATCAACGCATCACTATCGCAGATATCAGGGGGCATTGCTGCCGCCATTGGCGGTATGATCGTGGTACAGAAAGATAAGTTCAGTCCGCTGGAGCATTACAACACACTGGGCTATGTTGTTTCCGCCACTTGCCTGCTCACCATATTCATGGTGTACCGCGTGGACCGCATGGTGAAGGGCAAGCTACATGAGAGCAAGGTGTAGATAGTATATTATTTTATACTCAAACAATTTCCTTCATCTGCTCTACAGCAGTGTATAGATCGTAATAGGCTCCCTTGTTGTTGAGGAGCGATGTGTGGTTGCCACGCTCAATGATGGTTCCCTTGTCCAGCACGATGATCTCATCTGCTTTACGGATAGTGCTGAGCCTGTGCGCTATGACGATCGATGTACGCCCCTTTATAAGGGTATCAATAGCATGCTGAATGAGCATCTCGCTTTCGCTATCTACCGAAGAGGTAGCCTCATCAAGTATGAGTATGGCAGGATCATAGAGCAGCGCCCGCGCGAACGAGAGCAACTGTCGCTGGCCTTGCGATAGCGTACCGCCACGCTCCATAACGTTGAAGTCGTAGTTGCCGGGCAGCCGCATTATGAAATCGTGGATGTCGAGCATCTTACACACTTCTGTCACACGGGAGCGAGGGATGCCAGCATTACGCAATGTGATGTTGTCGGCTATGGTACCGGAGAAGAGGAATACATCCTGCAGCACGATACCAATGTGCGAGCGGAGGCTATAGATGTCATAGTCCCTGAGATCGTGGCCGTCTATAAGTATGCTGCCGGAGCCTATCTCATAGAGCCGGTTCAGGATGCTGATAATGGAGGTCTTGCCGGCGCCGGTATGCCCTACCACGGCCAGCGTCCTGCCGGCCTTCAGATCGAAGGATACGCCTTTCAGTACAGGGATGCCGGGTTTGTAGCTGAAATGTACGTCACGAAACTCAACCTCTCCGCGGATATGGCCGGCGGTCAGTGTACCATTAGTGACCAGGGTATCAGTGCTGTCGAGTACCGTGAAGACGCGCTCTCCGGCAATCATGCCCATCTGAAGTACGTTGAACTTATCTGCCATCATCCTCAGCGGGCGGAAGAGCAGGTTGAGGTACATCACGAAGGAAATGATGACGCCCGGCGAAGCGTTGAAGTCAAGTATGCGAGACGCGCCATACCATACCAGCAATCCCATGGACGAGGCCAGTATGATCTCTACTATGGGAAAGAATACGGAGTAGGCGAAGATTCCCTTGATGTTGGCATCGCGGTGCTCTTTGTTGATGTCGTTGAATTTGTTCATCTCGCGCTGCTCTGCCGCAAACGCCTGTACGATATACATACCCGTAAGGTGTTCCTGTACGAAGGCATTAAGCGCTGCTACAGCATTACGTACCCGCTGAAATGACTTGTTCACGGCCTCTTTGAACCACCAGGTAGCCACTATCAGCAACGGGAAGGTGGACAGGCATATTAATGTTAACCGCCAGTCGGTGACCAGCATGACAGTGATAATGGAGATGATCACCAGTATATCTGCCACTATTGAGATGATACCTTCTGAGAAGACATCATTGATCGCTTCAATGTCATTGATGGTGCGTGTGGTGAGTGTGCCGATGGGGGTATTATCGTAATAGGATATGTTCTGGAAGAGCACTTTTCTGAACACGGCATTGCGAAGGTCATTTACTACGCTCTGTCCAAGCCAGTTGGTGCGATAGGTGAACCAGAACCTTAACAGGCTCTCCACCAGTAATATGCCGAACTGGAACACGCTGATCATGATGAGGCCCTGCAGCATATTGTGGCTAATGTATTTATCTACCGACTCTTTGATAAGGTAAGGGCGTAGCGGTGATATGATAGCCAGAACCACTGCCAGGGATGCAGCCAGAATGAAGGTCTTTTTGTATGGTGCCGTATAAGAGAAGATGCGGCCCAGTAGCTTCAGGTCGAAAACTTTCTTATTTTTTGCTGGCTGTGACATTATGCTTCCTCTTTCAGGCTCATAAGGTAGGCCTTGATAAAATCGTCTATCTCGCCGTCCATTACGGGCTGTACATTACCTACCTCGTAATTGGTACGGTGGTCCTTGATCATCTTATACGGGTGGAACACGTAAGACCGTATCTGCGAGCCCCACTCTATCTTCTTCTTGGAGGAGTTGGCGGCATTGAGTGCTTCCTGGCGTTTACGAAGCTCCTCCTCATAGAGGCGGCTCTTCAGCATCGTCATGGCCTTTTCGCGGTTCTCACCCTGTGTACGCGCCTGCTGGCATTCTACTATGATACCGGTAGGTATATGCTTCAATCGCACCGCGGTCTCTACCTTGTTCACGTTCTGACCACCGGAGCCACCGGAACGGAAGAACGCCCATTCCACATCGGCCGGGCTGACCTGTATATCAATAGTATCGTCAATAAGCGGATACACGAACACCGAAGCGAATGATGTATGCCTGCGGGCATTAGAGTCGAACGGGGAGATACGGACCAGGCGGTGTACGCCGCTCTCTGCTTTCAGAAGACCGTAAGCAAACGGCCCGTCAAACTCAAGCGTTGCCTGCTTGATGCCGGCGCCGTCACCGTACTGTATGTCAACCTCGCTCACCTTCCAGCCCTGCTTCTCGCCATACATGCGATACATGCGCAGCAGCATCTCTGCCCAGTCCTGGCTCTCTGTGCCACCTGCGCCGCTGTTGATGACCAGCATGCCCGGCATCTCGTCTTCCGGTTTGTCGAGCGTGGATTTGAATTCTACTTCGTCGAGTTCCTTTGCGGCACGGTCGTACACCTCTTTTACTTCTTCTTCGGTAGCCTCACCTTCTTTCCAGAAGTCAAAGAGCACTGCAAAGTCCTCTACCGACGACCTTACCTGGTCATACATATCGGTCCAGTATTTATTGATCTGGATCTCTTTCAGGATGGCAGTGGCACGGGCATTATCATCCCAGAAGCCGGGGGATAGAGTCAATTGCCTGTCATTCTCCGTTTTTGCCAATCTGTCTTCGATGCGGAGAAAGCGTTGCAGATGTTGCACCCGCTCGCGCATCTCTTTCAGGTTTTCCTGTGTCATGGGCGGCAAAGGTAAGCAATTCGCCCCGTAGGGCTCAATGAACCCATAACGGATATTTATATTTTAAAATAACCCAAGATTAATAAAGAAGAACTCGTCAATATTATCGACACATCCTTAAAACACTTCTATGAAAAAATCAGCAGCCCTTATTACGCTATTGCTATGTACCGCCGTATTGAAAACTTATTCTCAAACACCGTTTACCACCAAAGACTCTACGAACATCAATAATATTTGTGCATCCATATTGGTGCATGGAGACATGTGGTGGGACCCTACTGTGGGTGGATCGCGATGCAGCTTTCCAAAACAAACTCACAAGACTATAGGGTTTGCCTCAAGCTTATGGCTGTCAGGGTACGACAAAAGCGGACAACTTCATGTATCCTCGCAAACATACCGGCAAAGTGGCGTGGATTTCTGGCCGGGGCCATTGGAAACTGACAAACAACTCAGCTATACAGAATCGGGCAACTGGAACAAGATCTGGAAGGTGAGCCGTGCAGATATACAACTCTTTGTAGCAAACCGAAAGCACACATTCAGCAATACACCAGCTGCTATACTGTCCTGGCCGGGTAAAGGGAACACGTTTGCTACCGGAAGCAATGGCGCATCTCTGAGTATAGTAACAGAGATGGCACCGTTTGTGGACCTGAACAAAGATGGCATCTATGAGCCTCTTAGCGGAGAGTACCCGGACATAAAAGGAGAGCAGGCACTATGGTATGTATTCAACGACAATGGCCCTACACATAACTTCGGGAATGGCAAACTATTCGGTACAGAGATACATTTGCTTGTATACGCCTACAAAAGAGGTACGCTCATAGACAATGTAGTGTACTATGAATACACCATTGTCAATAGATCATCAACAAGCTATGATAATGTACGCGCGGCTATACATGCGGATATGGATATCGGTTATGCCTGGGATAATTTTATAGGTTTTGACTCTATACATAGAATGGGAATTTCTTACAAATACTCAAACGATGGCGGCAGTGCCGGGCATCCTGTAAATACTTACGGGCCATATTCACCTATGTCAGGCGTATCGTGGGTGGCATTGCCGGGTGACCATGATGAAAGTTATGTACCGGCCGGAAGTTTTACCCATTACTATAATGAATACACTGGCCCGGAACCTGCAACGACAGATACTAACTGTAATAATCTAATGCATAGTAAGCTACTCAACGGGCAACATGTGACCAATGACTACAAAGGCAGAGGGATCAATAGTTTTGGTTACGGGAGCGGCCCAGAATGTAATTATCTATTTACCGGAGACCCGGCAGATACGTTTCAATGGTCTGAATGCGCTGCGAATGATCTACCGAGTGATGAACGGTTCATCTTGTCATCTAATGATTTTTCCTTAGCGTCCGGACAGTCCGTAAAGTTACTGATGGCTCTCATAGCGGTGGATTCAGTAGGTGGATGCCCTACTGCGAGCTTTGAAAAAATAAAGATCGCGGCTGATACGGCATGGGCAGTTTATAAGAATCCACCGCCCGCGATTCCGTCGGGTATAGCAGAGAAGTCTATTGCTAACATACATATGTACCCCAATCCTGCACGAGACGATCTGTTCATAGAAACAACGGGCAATCGGGGACCGGTATCCATTTGTGTATTCAATATGCTCGGACAGCGATTGAATGTGCCCATAACTGAAGAAAAAGCAAAATGGCATTTGTTGATCGACAAGCTTCCCGATGGAATGTATCTGCTACACTACCAGGATGACGCAACTTTGATCACAGAGCGATTTATAAAGGAATAGCTATTGCTCCAAAAAGTTATAGCGGTTCTTTCGTAAATTTCCGGGCAGATAGCCGTTTATGGACTTCATCCGGAAGCATTACAAAGTCATATTGTTCTCTATTCCCGCTATCAGCCTGCTGCTGCACCTGCATGTCTTCGGGCTGGACCTTGTGGGCATTCACGTATGGCGGCAGACGGAGACGCAGACGGTGATCAATAATTTTTACAGTGAGAGTCTGAATATTTTCAATCCGCACGTAAATGACCATGCTGATACCGCCCGGCTGCACCGCATGGAATTTCCACTGATGCAATGGATATATGCGGTATTCTATAAACTATTCGGACCGCATATCATCATCAGCAGGATACTTACATTCATCACCGGCCTGTTTTCGGTATATGGCATGTATCACTTCTGCAAACTGACATTGCGTAGTACTACATTGGCGGCCATCTGTGCCTGGTGCTTTAACTTCTCACCGGTATTCTACTATTATACCATGAACCCCTTGCCTGACAACATGGCTCTTTGTTTCGCGATATGGAGCCTTACAATGTTCTGCCGGTATATAGACGAAAAGAGAACGAGCCTTATAGTATGGAGTGCTGTACTGCTATCGCTCGCTACGCTTGTGAAACTGCCTTATATCATCTATGGCTCATTCATTGCTGCCTACCTGGTATGGCAGCTAAAACGAGGGGAGATATCTGTGAACAAGTTTACATTAGTAACCGGAACTTTTGCCATTTGTATAGCACCTGCCACCTGCTGGTATGCATGGGTGATACCTACCTGGAAAAACGGCGTGCTGGCGGGTATGGCGGGTGCGACAGAGAGCTCAACGGAATTACTGATGATACTGGGCGGTACTGTAGCATCTGTTCTGCCGGAGCTGCTCGTTAATTACGGATCGGTATTGTTATTTGCTGCCGGTATGTTCTTCCTCATCAGAAGAAAAGCTTACAGGAATGATCGCTTCCCGATCTATGCCATCTGGGGTATTGCCATAGTGGTCTATTACCTGTTTGAGATGAATATGATCAATACGGTACACGACTATTACCTATACCCGTTCCTGCCACCCCTGTTTCTTATCACAGCCTATGGGGCAGGACAGTTATTGGCGTCGAAGAAACCAGCAACAAGGGCACTCACTGTTGTCTGTTTGTGCGTATTGCCTGTTACCGCATTTCTGCGAATTGACTCGCGCTGGGACCTGAAAGACCCGGGCTTCAACCCGGTGTATTACGCTTTTAAACAAGAATTAAGGGCACTCACAGCACCCGGAGACCTTGTGGTGGCCGGAAATGACGATTCGCATTATATTTTGCTCTACTACCTTGACCGGAAAGGATGGGCCTTTGACCACGACATGCTGGACGAACAACAGCTCAGTTACTACATCAGTAAAGGAGCAAAATTCTTATTTTTGGACAATAAGAAGGATGAGCAGCCCGAAATAAAGGCTCACCTATCTGCCAAAGTATTTGAGAAAGGAACATTACGCGTATATTCACTGAAATGAGGAAGAACTGCCCGGGTATTATTCTACTGCTGCTGACCTGTGCTTTTGCATCGTGCAAAAAGGATGTGCTGCACCTGAAGAAAGTGAGAGAGATACCGGGCAATACGACTTACCGCCTGAATAACATCCGCATCCTGAGCAGTGGCACCGTGCTGATAGCCGGCGGAGAAAGATATAACCAGGCGGAAGTATTGCGGTCAACAGACGGAGGGTACTCGTTCACATCAACCTCTTATCCGCAAATAGGTAAGGGCATGTATGGATTTGCCGTATCTCCTAACGGAGACCTGTACCTGTGCGGCACTGACGGGCTCGTAGTGCGATCTACGGACGAAGGCCTCAACTGGACTGCCAAACACTTACCTGACTGGGGATATTACAATGCGATATCGTACCCGGTGCCAGATACCGGATACGCAGTTAGCACAACTTTGCAAAAGGCGAGTAGCATATCCATGATAGATAATAATGGTAATGTGCTCAAACAGCAATCCTTCACTTTCGGGATGAACAATATCTATATGGTGAACAGCGCAATGGGATATGCACTTGGCTACGGCGCGGTATTGAAAACGACCGACCATGGACAAACGTGGAATTTCCTGGATGTGAAAGGAGACAACTTTATGGCGATGGATATTCATACCAACGAACTATGGCTATGCGGATATGCCGGCAGCGTATTTCACTCCTGGGACGGCGGAAAGAGCTGGGAATGCTACCGCAACGGCAACGACCCTGCGCTTGTGCGTTATAATATACTGGACATAGTCTTCAAGGACAATAAAAAGGGATGGGCTGTATGTGACGACGGAAAATTGCTCTACTCCAACGACGGAGGAAAACACTGGGCAGAGTATGACCGTTTTTGTACGTCTGCGCTACGAAGCATAAAACTCTGCGCCAATGGCGACCTGCTCATGGCAGGTGATAGTGGTAAGATATACAGGGTAACACCGTAGGCCTCTCCCGAGGCTGCACTCAGAAGGATGGGTGTGCGCGAACACATGATCGCAATCGGCCCCATTTTACAATCCGAAACCTATACCGAATTCAGCGAGCTCAGCAGTTCCGAGATGTGTTTTAAGATAGCCACATAGAAACATTTCCTTCAATGGGCCTTTTTCGCGCTGCACTAAGTAATAATTGCCTCCGAGTTTCTGATAGACCTTGCCCTGCGTCTGGAATGCCTGGTGAATATAAAAGCCAAGCTGCAATACCACACCAAGGCGGCCAAGCATGAACTCATTACCCAGGAAGACCGCGCTTTTGTATGCGTACTGTGATTCTTTACCCAATGGAACAAATCCTTCATTGTTGCGCAGGTAAGTGTAAATATTAGTGTGGTATGAGTAATCAACCCCAACAAACGCTTTGTTCTTACTGATCCATCGCTTGCTGACGTATCCGGTAGCAAGATAAATGGGATATACGGGACCAAGCGGCGCGTTAGATCCGGTCAGGGCTGCTGATACGCGCAACTGAACCAGCCAGCGGTCAGGCAAATGCTTTATCTCCCGCTTTATACATTCGGGAGACGAACTAACCGGGAAATACTTGATACCGGCATGTAAACCATATAGGTTGATACCGAGATTGGGCTGGTGGTAAGAAGCATCTGATATATGCGTAAAATTGCCACCTACCTGTACATCCCAGTGCCTGTTGATATGATACCGTATATCTGTATTAAAAGAAGGGTAATCATTTATGTGACTGCCAATAGCATTGTTCAGCGTATCGAACGGGAAGCGGGAGTATTTGCCGGTGACGTAGGCTATACCATTACCAAGCCGCATTGTCCATTCAAGGTTCTTCCAGCAAAGCAGTTGTATCTGTATATTGGGATAGATACTAAGGCAGCGGCCATAAACAGAGTCGATACCATAATTGGTATAAGTGAATCCCAGCCCAACCAACGGGAAACGCCGGCGTTGCTGCCATTCTTTGCGGCCGTGTGTCTTCCACTGCAGATTGAGATCTACACCTGTTGACAACTCAGGAATGGGGAGGTGGAATTTCTCCGTATGCTTCAGCACCTTTCCCTCAAAGACATTGGCCTCTATACCGAAACCTGTGAGCGGCCGTGATGACTGCGCAACAGCGGCAGATACAAGGCCGCAAAGCGATAATGTGGAGAATAGCCTGAGTAACATAACCAAGACAGACAAATATAACCACTTTTACAAACGCATCAATGCATTCTGTCGCCGCGGGGAGCAAGAACCTGTAGTATGCGCTCCTCTATCACCAGCCATTGCTGCCAGTATGCGCGCACCTTCTCAGCAGGATAGTATTGCTCTGCAAGGTCTATGAACAAGCGGTAGTGCCCCGCTTCGGACACCATGAATTTGTGGTAGAAATGGCGAAGGTGCTCTTCTGCCAGGTTCTCTGACAACAGGCGAAAGCGCTCACAACTGCGCGCCTCAATAAGCGCGGAAAGCGTGAGCTTACACAGTAATTTATCTTCGGCGGGTATTCCTTTAGGTTCGTTCTGAATCAGCAGGTTCACATAATCGTTCTTTCGCTGCCTGCCCAGCTCATAGCCGCGCTTCTTCATCTCAGCCCATACCATGCGGAAATGCCCCCATTCCTCCGTAACGATAGGCGCGAGCGCATTCACAACTTCTATCTTGTCGGCATAACGCTGAATGAGCGAGATACACTGTGTAGCGGCCTTTTGCTCGCAAAAGGCATGATCGGCCAGTATCTCCTCAAGTGATACCGAAGCGAGATCTACCCAACGGGGATCTGTGGGCAGCTTGAGGCCTAGTATAGAATTTTCGGCTGTACTCATGGCGCAAAGATAGGAAACAGACCATCCAAACTCCTTACCAACCAAAGCCGGACAAATAAACAATAATTAACAATTATGCAGGACAGAACCGCATACATGCCTTTACCATTACAGCTTATCTTTACAGCCACATATCCACACAGATGAATAAAACAATTCTTGTTACCGGAGCCACATCAGGTTTCGGGAAAGCCATAGCAGAAAGATTTGCCAAAGAACATTACGATGTCTGCATCACCGGACGCAGAAAAGAACGCCTGGATGCTTTCAAAGAAGAACTGGAAAAGAAATATGGTGTAAAAGTTGTGACACTGCAATTTGACATCCGTGACAGAAAGCAAGTGGAAGCGGCAGTAGCACAATTAAAGCAACAGGTAAGCAGAATAGACGTGCTGGTGAATAATGCGGGACTGGCCGCCGGACTGGCCTCCATTGACGAGGGCGATGTTAATGACTGGGAAGCGATGATAGATACCAATGTGAAAGGCCTGCTGTATATAACCCGGCAGATAGCGCCTATGATGAGGGCGCAGGCATCGGGGCATATCATCAACATCAGTTCTACGGCTGCGAAACTGGTGTACAAAAACGGCAATGTGTATTGCGCCAGTAAATATGCAGTAGAAGCACTGAACCAGGCGATGAGGATAGATCTGTTACCGTATGGCATAAAAGTATCGGCCATAAACCCGGGTATGGCTGAAACAGAATTCTCATTAGTGCGATTCAAGGGAGATGAGGAGCGTGCGAAAAACACCTACACAGGTTTTCAGCCGCTGATGGCAGAAGACATTGCCAATATCGCATGGTTCTGCGTGGCACTGCCACCGCATGTGTGTATCAACGACCTTACCGTAACCTGTGTGACGCAGGCCAACAGCTACTATTCGATCAAAGATGCGGATAAGGTTCCGGCTAAGCATCCTTAGACCCTGCCTCTAAAATGAAAGAAGGGATCTAATAAATGAACTAAATTCAGGGAAGTAAATCAATCAGACTGAAATAAAAAGAATGTTCACTGCAACTACACAAATCAGAGTGCGATACGGGGAGACCGACCAGATGGGATATCTCTATTACGGGAACTATGCCCTCTACTATGAGGTAGGCCGTGCAGAGGCCATACGGGAATTAGGATTCACCTATCGCCAACTGGAAGAGATGGGTATCATGATGCCTGTAGTGGACCTGCATGTGCAGTACTACCGGCCGGCATTGTACGATGACCTGATCACTGTAAAAACACTACTGAAGGAATTGCCGGACGGGCCTAAGATACAATTTCACTCAGAGCTGTATAATGAAGAAGGACAACTACTGAATAAGGGTGTGACGACGCTTGTATTTTATGACCCGAAGGAGAAGAAAAAAGTAAACATGCATCCTGAACTACACAACAGGCTTGCACCATTCTTTAAAAAAGAACCATGAGCAATATTGCGGCCTCTATCATTACGATAGGAGATGAACTGCTGATAGGACAGACGATAGACACTAACTCTGCATGGATAGCCCAGAAACTAAATGTAATGGGTATTGACGTACTGAGACGCGTGGCAGTAGGCGATGACCGGCCAGCTATTGTTAAAGCACTGGATGAGGAATTGTCAACATCATCATTAGTGATCGTAACGGGAGGGCTGGGACCAACGGCAGATGACATCACCAAGCCACTGCTTAATGAGTACTTCGGCGGTAAGATGGTAGTAAATGAAGATGTGCTGCAACATGTGAAGGATATCTTTACACGTGGCAACCGCCCTATTATAGAACGCAACCTGAAGCAAGCAGAGGTGCCCGACACCTGTACAGTACTATTTAACAAGATGGGGACTGCCCCGGGCATGTGGTTTGAGAAAGAAGGTAAAGTGTTGATTTCACTTCCGGGTGTGCCTTTTGAGATGATGTCCATCATGGAGCATACGGCTCTGCCGATGATCGGAGCGCGATTTGTAAGCGATGCACTGATACACAGGTCAATATTTACGGCAGGTGAGGGTGAAAGCTTTATAGCTGAGAAGATAAAAGACCTTGAGGAAGCACTACCCGGCCATATAAAACTCGCCTACCTGCCGGGAGCAAGGACAGTGAAGCTGAGGCTGACCGGCAGAGGAGCCAATAAAGAACAACTGGAAACCGAGCTGGAACAAGGACAAAGAGCGATAGCGACAAGGCTGGGCGACATAGTAGTGGCACTGCAGGACATACCTATGCAACAGGCCATTGGGCAGGTGCTACGCGAAAAGAACCTCACGATAGGCCTTGCAGAGAGCTGCACAGGCGGTTATATAGCGCACCTGTTCACTCAAATTCCCGGCGCCAGCGATTACTTTAAAGGGAGCATCGTATGCTATAACGAGAGCGTGAAGACGGGTTTGCTGAATGTAAGTGAAGAGACCATTAAAAAGCACACTGTGGTCAGCGAGCAAACTGCAACTGAGATGGCGAAGGGAGCCATGAAAGTGTTGGGGGCTGACATCGCATTTGCCGTGACGGGGGTGCTCGGGCCGAAGCATGACAATGACCCGGCACCCGTAGGAACTGTGTGGATGGCGATAGCTGATAAGGAAACCATTAAAACCAAGGAATTCCGTTTCTTCTATGACCGTGAACGGAATAAAGAGATGGCCGTATCTATGGGCATGCTGATGATGTGGAAGTTTTTAAACCCAAATACCTAAGGGAACCCACTAAAAAAATAAAGAGATAAATTCTATGGAGTCTGTAACAAGGATATTTTTAACGGGAATGCCGGGAGCCGGCAAAACCTTCTGGGGAGAGAAAGTGGCAACAGCCTATCAAATGCACTTTACCGACCTGGACCAATACATATCTGAAAAAGAACACGCGGATATACCAACACTGTTTGCCAGATATGAAGAAAGCGGATTCAGGGAACTGGAGCACAAATACCTTGAAGAGATCATAGACACTGCAGCGGCACCAACAATAGTAGCCTGCGGAGGAGGCACCCCCTGCTTTCTAAATAATATGGACCTGATGAAACGCTCAGGATGCGTGGTATATCTGCAATGTGGCACAGATACCCTCGTGCGCCATATACAACATGGCAATGATTCACGACCACTGCTCAGAAACAAGCCCGACCTGAACGCCTACCTGACAGGCCTGTTGAAAATGCGCGAACGTTTCTACCTGGAGGCTGACCATATTTTACATATAAAAGACATTTCACTGGCTACCTTTGAGCAAATTATCTCTTCATGTATAAACAAGGAATAACCGCGGGCGCCTTATTTGCAGCACTGGCAGTGATACTGGGCGCCTTCGGGGCACATGCGCTCAAGGCCGTTATGGCAGCAGACCAGCTTGCTGTTTTTGAGACCGGGGTGAAGTACCAGTTCTATCATGCCTTCGCCTTGATAGCCTGTGGCATCATCTACGGCTCTTTCCCGGCGAAGCAGATCAAAACGTCGGTGACACTTTTCATCACCGGTATTGTATTGTTCAGTGGCTCCCTATATGCGATGACGCTGCTCAGCACACAGGGTATGAGTATCGGACCTGTAGGGATCATTACCCCGATAGGCGGGCTTTGCTTCATCATAGGATGGATATTGTTATTTTTGGGCGTCGTTAAAAAACAATGAATATGAAGGCTATCGCGCTGATACCCGCGCGCCTCGGCGCCACCCGTTTCCCCGCAAAAATGCTGGCCCCCATAAAGGGCAAGAGTGTTATCAGGCGTACCTATGAATCGGCTGCAAGAACAGGTTTGTTTGATGAAGTGATCGTAGTAACGGACAGCGACGAGATACTAAATGAAATAATAAACAATGGCGGCAAGGCTGTAAAAAGCAAGCGCGAGTATGAAAGCGGAACAGACCGGATAGCTGAAGTAGCAGCGGGTATGGATGCTGATGTATTTGTAAATGTGCAGGGAGATGAACCATTTGTACAGAAAGAACCACTGGAGCTGCTATTGAACCTTTTCAGAGGACAGGATGGCAATAACGTGCAGGTAGCATCGCTGGTACAGTTGCTGACGGAACCTGAATTCATAAAAGACCCGAACTATGTAAAGGTGGCGCTGGACCTGAACAACAATGCCCTTTTCTTTTCGAGGAGTGTGATACCCTACCCGAGAGAGACGAAAGTGAATATCCCCTATTACGAGCATATAGGCGTATATGCCTTCCGGAAAGAGGCGCTGATGAGTTTCACCAACTGGGCCATCACACCGCTGGAGGCTGCCGAAAAAGTGGAATGCCTCCGTTTCCTGGAGCATGGTCTGCCTATGCGCATGGCCATTACCCAATATATGGGCGTAGAGATAGACACCCCCGCAGATATAGCACGTGCAGAGGCACTCATGGAAAAGAATGGCTGGCAGTAAGTCGGCAACAAACATTATTTTTGCGCCTGATCATATAAATAATACAGACCTAAGCAAAGCATATGAAGTTCCGCAATTTTAAGATGGTTGACTATGTAGTCTATGGACGTGGCTGTTTTGACCAACTGGATGAGATACTGGCCCCACGCCGCATGGATGATGCACCCATGGTGTATCTGCTGGACCATTACTTCCAGAATGACGACAAGCTGAAAGCGCGGATACCTGTACGCGGGAACGATATGCTGGTGGACGCCGATGTGACCCACGAGCCAAAGACGTCTTACATAGACGACCTTGCCAATATGCTGAAGGAGAAACACGGCAGCGTATCCGGTGTGATAGGCATAGGTGGCGGTTCTACGATGGACCTCGCCAAGGCTGTATCAATAATGATGACCAACCCGGGGAAAGCACAGGACTACCAGGGATGGGACCTTGTGAAATATCCATCTGTATATAAGGCCGGTATCCCTACCCTGTCTGGAACGGGTGCGGAAGTATCGAGAACAACCGTGCTCACAGGGCCTACACGCAAGCTGGGCATGAACTCAGACTTTACCCCATTCAACCAGATAGTACTGGATCCTGAGCTGATAAAGGGCGCGCCAAAGAATCAGCGTTTCTACACAGGCATGGACTGTTTCATACATTGTGTGGAATCGCTCAAGGGCACCTACATCAATGAATTCAGCCGCTCTTATGGAGAAAAGGCACAGGCTTTGTGCGAGGAAGTATTTCTTCATAAAGATGAATGGAATGATGAGAGCGACGAACAACTGATGATGGCATCTTATGCCGGAGGCATGAGTATCGCTTACTCACAAGTAGGTGTGGCCCATGCGATCAGTTATGGCCTTAGTTACCTGCTGGGCACAAAACATGGCATAGGAAATTGCATTGTGTTCAATCACCTGCAGGAATACTATCCGGAAGGCGTTGATATCTTCCACAAGATGGTAGAGAAGAACAACATTGATATACCTGTTGGCATTACGAAGGGTTTGACCGACGAACAGTTTGATACGATGATCAATGTATCGCTAGGTATGGTGCCGCTATGGGAAAATGCGCTGGGAAAAGACTGGGCCTCTATTATGACCCGCGACAAACTACGCGCATTGTATGAGAAGTTTTAAGTAAAGTTCATATTATAATTACCAAGCTATCATTATGCGACCTTGTATAGGTTTTCTTAAGCCTGTGCAATATGCTATTTTTGTACTACTTTTCACCTACCAGCAGGCAAATGAGTTCACCAGATAATAATATCCATATTTCCGTTGTTTCACCCGTGTACCGGGCTGAACATATAGTGGACGAGTTGGTAAAGCGGCTGACAAAAGAGTTATCTGCCCTCACAGACAGTTATGAGATAGTGTTGGTTGAAGATTGCGGGCCGGACAATTCGTGGGACAAGGTGCAGGAAAATTGCAAAAAGGACGGAAAGGTCAAGGGAATTAAGCTCAGTAAGAATTTTGGCCAACATCACGCTATTACTGCAGGACTGGATCATTGCAAAGGAGCATATGTAATAGTAATGGACTGCGACCTGCAGGACAGGCCGGAAGAGATACCCAAGCTATATGCCGAGGCATTAAAAGGCTATGATATCGTTTTTGCGCGACGCGTGGAGCGCCAGGATGGTTTCTTTAAAAAATTGTCCTCACAGTTGTTTTATAAAGTATTCAGTTATTTATCGGGCGTGGAGCAGGATGGTACGATCGCCAATTTTGGCATTTTCAGCAGAAAGGCAATAGATGCTATCAATTCGCTACGTGAGCCAATGCGTTCCTTCTCCTCAATGTCCCGGTGGGTTGGTTTTAAGAAAACAACCGTAGATGTTCGTCATGGGGAGCGATTTGAAGGCAAATCTTCGTACAACTGGAGTAAGCTGATAGACCTTGCTATGGAGATAGCGGTATCTTATTCGCAAAAGCCATTGAAACTGACCATAAAACTGGGGCTTTTCATTTCATTACTATCAGTGATCTATACCATTTATAATGCTATTGCTTACTATTGCGGCATCATAAAAGTGTCGGGTTATACCAGCCTTATCATATCTATCTGGTTCCTGTCGGGGCTTATTATCTTTATCCTGGGTATTCTGGGACTATACATCGGTAAGACCTTCGACGGGATCAAGAACAGGCCCATATACATTGTAGACAAAAAAGAGAATGTGGATGACCAGCCTTAACTACTCGGAAACTGAGTCGAAAAGATTTGCGAGAGAAATTTACAGGGGGACAGCCGATGTGCTCGACATTCATTATCTCAGAGAGTTTTACGCTAACCACGAGCCTGATACTGTAATATTCCGGGTACCTGTTTCAGAACAGCATAAGCTGCACGTACTAAATACGCTTGGAAAGGAAGTGATCATTGCCGATACCCTCGTATACTACGATCTGGACCTGAACCAGACCATTTACAGAGAAATAAAGAACACAGACCTCAGTTTTGTTACAGCCGGAAAGGCCGAAAAGAAAATCTTTGAAGATCTGGTACCTAAAATTTTCCATAATTATACTACGCATTATTTCTCGAACCCGCAACTGGATAAGGTTAAGATCACTGAAGGTTACACAGAATGGGCGGTGAATCGCGTTGACTCAGCAAACAATCTGAACCTGCTTGCTACCCGGAACGGACAGGCGATCGGGTTCATCACCTGTACCAGGACAGCAGATTCAGCAGAGATCATATTGAACGGGGTACTTCCTGAATACCAGAAGGGCGGCATATACACAGACCTGGTACGGTACGTAAAACAATATTATCATAAACAGAACATCTCGCGACTTTGCGTATCCACTCAAATTCAGAACTTTGCTGTTCAGCGGGTCTGGAATAAAGAGGGATTCGTATTAAGCAGCGCATATATCACCATACATCTCAACAAAAATCAGACAAGACAATGACGCCATTCAACAAACCTTACCTGACGGGAAAAGAGGGACATTATATATACCAGGCTGTATTATCAGGAAAGATATCGGGCGATGGCATCTTCACGAAGCGATGTCATGAGTTCTTTGAAAAAAAATACGGATTCAAAAAATGCCTGCTGACCACCTCCTGTACAGATGCACTGGAAATGGCGGCGATACTGATCAACATACAGCCGGGCGACGAAGTGATCATGCCCGCGTACACTTTTGTTTCGACCGCAAATGCGTTTGTATTGCGAGGCGCGAAGATCGTATTCTGTGACAGCCGGAAGGATCACCCGGGAATAGACGAAGAAAAAATAGAACAGCTCATAACACCACTTACCAGGGCTATAATACCTGTTCATTACGCGGGGTTTGCATGTGACATGGACAAGATCATGGACATTGCTAAACAACACAACCTGTTTGTAATAGAAGATGCCGCACAAGCCATTGACAGCTACTATACGGGGCGGGATGGTATAAAAAAACCATTAGGCTCAATAGGGCATCTTGCGGCCTTCTCTTTTCATGAAACAAAGAATATCATGTCAGGTGAGGGTGGAATGCTCACGATCAATGATGACAGATTCATACACCGCTCAGAGATCATCAGGGAGAAAGGCACCAACCGGAGCCAGTTCTTTCGCGGAGAAGTTGACAAATATGGATGGGTAGACCTTGGCAGCTCGTTTTTACCGTCGGATATCATTGCCGCTTTCCTGTATGCACAACTGGAGAATATTGATGATATACAACGGAAAAGGAAAGAAATATGGAACACCTATTATGCCGGTCTAAAGCCTCTGGAAGATAAAGGATACCTGAAATTACCAGTAATACCACCATATGCTACCAACAATGCGCATATGTTCTATGTAGTGTTCAACAGCCTTGCAGACAGAACAGCCGCCATCAAGTTCCTTAAAGAAAATGATATTCATGCTGTATTCCATTACCTGAGCCTGCATAAAAGCCCGTTCTACGCAGACAAGCATGATGGAAGGGAATTGACAGAATCAGACAGGTATACCGACTGCCTGCTGCGCCTGCCTATGTTTTATGAACTGACAAATGAGAACGTGGAGCATATCATTTCCGTTATCAAATCGGCATTCCCGGCATAGACACCAACAGAATAAACGGAGCAAACTGTATGATGAATTTTGGCTATTAGCCATTGAGCACAGCCAGCAGGGTGTTACAAGCAGTGCGGATCTCCTCATCAGTAATAGTGAGCGGTGGCGCGATGCGAATGCATCCTGGAGCAAAAAGAAACCAATCAGAAAAGAGACCATTTTCCAGAAGCCTGCCAATAACCGTCATCACTATTTCCGGTGAACCAAGTTCTATAGCGATCAACAACCCCTTGCTACGAACGGCTTTTATTGCAGGATGTTTCAGCAAAGACAAGAACAGATCTTCCTTAACTTTTACGCCATCTAACAAACGTTCTTCGAACAGTACCTTCATACCTGCCATTCCTGCAGCACAGCAAACAGGATGCCCTCCAAAGGTGGTAATATGGCCAAGAACGGGGTTAGCTGTCAGCGCTTGCATATTAGTATGAGCAGAAATGAAAGCCCCAAGCGGCATACCACCGCCAAGCGCCTTGCCGAGTAATACGATATCGGGAACGACACCATAATGCTCAAACCCCCAAAGCCTGCCCGTACGACCGAATCCGCACTGTATCTCATCCATAATGAGCAGCGCGCCTTGCTCTGTGCACCTTTTTCTAAGCCGCAAAATCCAGCCGGGATCAGGCTCTATCACACCGGCCTCCGCCTGTATGGTCTCTATGATGACACATGCCGTATGGCTATCAATCGCATCAATAAGTTCTTCCACATTATAATCGAAATGAGAAACACCAGGCAACAACGGACGAAAGGCATTGCGCCAGTATTCATCGCCCATTACACTTAAAGCGCCCAGCGTATTGCCATGATAGCTATTGTTGCAGCAAAGCACGTCTGTTCGCCCGGTAACACGTCGGGCCAGTTTTAAGGCGCCTTCTGTGGCCTCGGCACCGGAATTAGTAAAATAAACACAATTCAGGGAGGCGGGAAGATGTGACACAAGCATCTCCGCATACCTGACCTGCGGGCTCTGCACCAATTCGCCATACACCATAACGTGTAAGTATCTCCCGGCCTGCTCCTGTATCGCAGCAACTACTGCCGGGTGCCTGTGACCTATATTGCAAACACTGATACCGCCGATGAGGTCGAGATATTGTTTACCATCGATATCAGTCAAATAATTTCCAGATGCGGATGCTACTTCAATACCTACCGGTGAGGGAGATGTTTGCGCGACGAACTGCTGGAACAACTGGCGGTTATTCATAGGGACAAAGATAAAAAGAAGAAAGGAGGCTTTTTGCCTCCTTTCTCAATATCTGTTCAGTAGTCAGATCAGCAATAAGTCTCGAATGCCTGCAACAGGTTGGCAGCGATCATCTGAGCTGAGCGGCCTTCAATGCTGTGGCGCTCAATCATGTGTACCGGCCGGCCATTCTTCAGAAGTACTATAGACGGTGAAGACGGCGGATATGGCAACAAATAAGTACGAGCCTGCTTAACGGCATCGATATCGAAACCGGCAAAGCTGGTCGTCAGATTATCGGGTTTTTTCGTTGCATTCTGCAGTGCCATGATCACACCGGGACGTGCAGTACCAGCGGAACAACCACAAACGCTGTTGATCATCAGCAACGTAGTACCTTCCTGCTTCATGATATTATCCACCGCATCCGGTGTCAGCAATTCTTTAAATCCATGGCTGGTCAATTCAGCCTTCATAGGAGCCACTATTTGTTCTGGATACATTTTATTTTCTTTTTAATAATACAAATTTACGTTACTGATGCGAATTGAGGTAAATAACTGGATAATTAAAATCAATTTAGTGCCTCACGGGCATATTATCAGGCATGGGAGCCTACTATTGCATATTTGCTAATTAACTCAAATATCTTCGTATTTATACGTTGTTTGATGACATAGATCGTTTCATGGGCCGGGAAAGGGAAGGGAAGGCTATAAGTGACCACCAGTAAAAATGTCTCTTTATCGAAGCTCTCAACATAGGCTTCTACCGGCAAGGTAGCAGGTGGAAAGGTTGGTATCTGCACCTTGAGCTCCTGCATCATCTTTTCGAGGTCTGTATGCGATACCCCATACCTGATGTTTGCCACCACCTTCACTACCCAGGATTCTCTCATGGTCAGATTAACGAGATTCTGGCTTACCAGGTTCTGGTTGGGAATCACATATGCAGAACCATCTGAGTTCCTGAGGCGTGTGCTGCGAAAACCTATCCGCTCCACCACGCCTTCCACATCACCGATCTTTATCTTATCACCCGACTGGAAGGGCTTGTCTGAGAGTATAGTAAAGGCTGCAAAGAAGTTCTCGACTGTTTCCTTACCTGCAAGGGCGATAGCCACACCACCGATACCCAAGCCTGCGATAAGCGCAGGTATATTGACATGGAACACAGTGCCCAGCACAGCGAAAACAGCCATTGTCCATACCAGCAACTTAGACATTTCCTTCATCAAGGGCAACATCTGTATGGTGGACTGGTTCTTATCTTCTGCAGCCCTTGCCATCCGCACGTAATACAGGAAGTCTATAAAACGGACTATGACCTGCGTAAGTGTGAGAATGAACAGGAAGAGGAATATATGATCTGTAATGTCACCAAGGCTGAATGATATTCTTTTCTTGGTAGCCACTAATGAGCGATGAAAAGACACCCGCTCGAGCAAAACAGACAATTGGTCTGTAGCCGCAAAAAAGAGTATGACCAGGAGCAACCGCTGCAACGGCTTCAGGAGCATACTACCTACTACTTCTTTGTGCCTGACATAGCTATATTTTACAGCGATCCTGCTACTGACGCGCATCACCAGCGCAGCGAGCGGCCGCTTTAACAACAATGTACCCAGAACAATACCTGCAAACCATAGATAATTGGAGAACTTCTCCCCCATAAACTCATGGGAAAGCATGCTGACATCAATATCCAAATACAAATACGGCATAACTATACAGACACATTAAATTCGCGAAGCGCATCGTTCAGGCTCGTCTTAAGATCGGTAGATGGTTTTCTCTGACCGATAATGAGTGCACAGCTTACCTGGTACTCGCCTGCGGGAAAACTCTTAGTGTAGCTACCCGGTATGACAACGCTGCGTGCAGGTACCCTACCCTTGTATTGTTTAGGTTCCGCACCGCTTACATCTATGATCTTGGTAGACTGCGTGAGCACCACATTGGCACCGAGAACAGCCTCTTTTTCTACTATAACCCCCTCTACGACTATACACCTTGAGCCGATAAAGCACCCATCCTCGATGATAACCGGCGACGCCTGAAGTGGCTCCAACACCCCTCCGATACCAACACCACCGCTCAGGTGAACACCCTTTCCGATCTGTGCACATGAGCCCACCGTGGCCCAGGTATCTACCATCGTACCTTCATCAACGTAAGCGCCAATATTCACATAAGATGGCATCAATACTACATTGCGCGCCAGGTAAGCGCCGTAGCGAGCCACGGCATGTGGCACAGCACGAACTCCGAGCGAAGCATAGTCCTTCTTCAGCAACATCTTATCATAGAACTCAAACGGCTCGAGGTCCCATGTCTGCATAGGTTGAATACCAAAATAAAGGAGTATTGCCTTCTTCACCCATTCCTGAACTTCCCAGCCACCATTTACAGGCTGAGCAACCCTTAGCCTTCCTTTATCTACCTCTTCTATTACTGAACGTACGACGTTTGCATATTCTTCTTTTTTAAGTAACTCCCTGTTACCAAAGGCTTCTTCTATAGCCTGTTGCCACTGTTGCTGCATATTTTCCTTTTATGAGGCCAAAATTAAACAAGCAAAACCGATTTAAGTGTCTTCACAGAACAAAAACACTCAGATATAGAAGTGAAATATCTGTAAGAACGGGCATAAGTGATGAAATGTTACAATTCGATTGACTTCGCCTGCCATGGCCAAAATTTATCACCCGTGACAAGTCCACGAGCAAACGGGCGTTCGAAGAAATGAAAGAGCAACATAGCCATAAACAGCGCCAGTGGAATACCGAGGCACCTGGTAAAAACACCATATAATGCACCCTTATGCAAGAACTGGGCGAATATATTGTCGGTAAGATAGAACACGGAAAAGTGAATGAGAAACAGGGAGTATGAACGCTCGCCCAACCATATCATGAGTGGCCTGCCGAGAAACTGCCGGAAAGCTCCCGGCATAAATGACAAGATAACTATGCCCGCATAAATGAGACCATAGCCGGGATTCACAACAGGCAAGTAAAAATATGACCCCAATACCAAAATGATACCCGAAGTGATCATAACGCAGGCCTCACGACGATCAAAATCTCGAGCAGCCAGGAAAACGCCCATCAGGAAGCAAACAGGGTAACATATGAACTGATATATATTCACCTTCAGGTGCCGGTAGTCATATATCTCCGGGTGAAAGGCAGTGAGCCATAACTGGAGTGCCACAGATGCAATAAAAGTAACGGAAATAATAACAACAACCTTTGTATTATTCAGCCTGAACTGTTTCGGAAATACAAAAATAATGAGCGGAACTATGACATAAAACAACAACTCTACACCGAGGCTCCACCATGCAAGATTGTAATATGCACAATCAAAATTAATGATAACAGATTCCTTTATCACTTCCTTCCATTGAAAGAACATATGCCACACTGCTTTGCCATACCATGTAGGATAGGCATTAATATACCAGGAAACACCCGCGCTGAACAACAATGCAACCCAATATGGCGGAAATATCCTTTTCAGTCTGCGATAGAAATAGTTCAGGACATTGAACTGGCGATGGCCACGAAGGAAAGGGCGCAATAACACTACGCCGCTTAATACAAAGAACAATTCAACACCGGATTGTGTGAACCAGGCAAAATAGTCGCCAATAACCGGGAGTCCTATACTATGTAAAGCCCCACGGATAGCAGAAGTAACAGAGTGATGCATCAATATCATAAATGACGCAATACCCCTTAACCCATCAAGGAAATGAAAACGCTCCTGTTTTTCTGTTGTTGCGGCCATTATATTATTTCAACATGCTGTTGATCACATCAAAGATACGGCGCATGTCGGCATCAGTAAGATTGGAGCCTGATGGCAGACACAACCCATCCCGGAAAAGACGCTCAGAAGTACCATCGCCATAGAACGCGCAATGTTCAAATACCGGCTGTATATGCATAGGCTTCCACAAAGGACGGGATTCAATATTCTCTTTCTCAAATGCCATGCGCAGGTCTTCCCTTGAAATGCCCGCCTCGTGTTCATCTATAAGAACTGTTGTGAGCCACCTGTTGCTAAAATAGCCGGCCGGTTCGGTCAGAAAGTGTATGCCTTTCATTCCCTTCAGCGCATTGTAATAGCTATCGTACACACTGCGGCGTTGCACGACACGATCAGCAAGAACATCCATCTGCCCCCTGCCGATACCGGCGCAGATATTGCTCATACGATAATTGTACCCTATGCGGGAGTGCTGATAGTGCGGCGCCTCATCTCTTGCCTGTGTTGATAAGAACCTTGCATCATTGACCACCTGAGGGCTATGCGACACCAATGCGCCTCCCCCGGATGTAGTGATGATCTTATTGCCATTGAACGAAAGGACAGCGATGTGCCCGAAAGTACCACACCGGCGGCCATTGATCGATGAGCCGAGTGCCTCGGCCGCATCTTCCAGCACAGGTATATCATATTGCTCAGAAATGGCCATGATCTCGTGCATCTTTGCCGGCATACCATATAAATGAACGGGAATTATGGCCCTGGGCTTTTTTCCTTTTGAGATGCGATCCTTAATAGCTTCTTCCAATAAGGCAGGAGACATGTTCCACGTGTCGGATTCACTATCTACAAATACGGGTGTAGCACCAACATAGGAAATGGGATTGGCCGTAGCTGAAAATGTCATGCTCTGACAAATGACCTCGTCGCCGGGCCTGACATCGAGCAATACAAGGCCGAGATGCAAGCCGGCTGTACCGGAACTCAATGCGGCAACATGGCACTTGTCGTCCAAAAACAACTCCAGATCTTTTTCAAACCCGTTAACATTAGGACCAAGCGGTGCAATCCAGTTGGTGTCAAATGCTTCCTTAACAAACTGCTCTTCTGTGCCTCCCATGTGTGGCGACGACAGCCATATCTTCGGTTTCATTATTCCTGTCCTTTTACTTTTATTATTCTTGCCGGGTTGCCAACAGCAGTAGCATGATCGGGAATATCCCTGATGACCACCGCCCCGGCACCTATGGTACACCACTTACCTATCCTGATGCCTTGTATCACAGATGCACCGGAGCCTATGTGCGTACCTTCCCCAACCTGTACATCTCCACTGAGTGTGGCATTGGGGGAGATATGTACATAATCTTCCAGAACACAATCGTGATCTATAGATGCACTGGTATTGATGATACAATGGTTACCGATCTGCGTATCAGCATTTACTGTAACACCTGCCATTACTACAGTGCCCTCTCCCACCTTAGCCCGTTTGGATATATAGGCCGTAATATGAACAGGCGTACCGAAACCAACGCTTCGGCCAACTCGTTCTGCAACTTTCTTGCGGGTAGCATTGACGCCTATACCTATAACTATCTTCTCTCCGGTGAGCGGGTCACCGGGTTTGTTTACCGGGTATTCCCATACCGATGAAACATCTGCATCGTCCCAAACTTTTATATGCGGCTCATTGATACTTTCCAGTATCTCTATGATGACTTTCCCGTGCCCGCTTGCACCATATACGATCATGATCTGTTGGTATTTCCGGTGAACTTTTCCATAGTGGCAGAGGTGGCAGAGGTTATGCCCTCAGACCTTAAGACATTCCGCACAGTAAGTAACAGAATCCTCAGGTCTAATGCAAAACTAACATTATTTACATACCAGACATCGTACCCGAATTTCTGTTCCCAGCTTATCGCGTTGCGGCCATTCACTTGCGCCCACCCGGTAATACCCGGCCTTACATCATGACGGCGCATCTGCTCCGGGCTATACAGCGGCAGGTACTCCTCAAGTAACGGCCGGGGGCCAACAATACTCATGTCGCCCTTGATGACATTCAGTAGTTGCGGTATCTCATCAATAGATGTCTTTCGTACAAATCTACCGATGGGCGTGAGCCTGACCGCGTCGGGCAAAAGTACTCCGTCTGCATCCCGCCTGTCATTCATTGTTTTGAACTTAATCACCTTGAATATTCGGCCTTTCTTTCCCGGGCGTCGCTGAACGAAGAATGGCTTGCCGGAATTGGCGATGGCAAGCAGTAACGTAACTACTATAAATACCGGAGATGCCACAATAAAAACAAGGGTGGACACGGTAAGATCAAATACCGGTTTCACAAACCCAACATATATAGAATACGGTCCTGTGGACATTAGCTGCGATTCGCTATTTTACTAATATAATCCAAATACTTCGTTGCGAGCACCTCGCGGTCGAAATTTTCCTGCGCGTATTTGTAGCCATTTACCCCTTCCCGCTCCAACCTACTCAGATCTGCAAGATATTCGCGTATAACACGGTCATATTCAGAGATATTCTCCGGCTCCACATATGTGCCGGCCTGAGCATCTTCCAGCAATTCTCTCGACACGCCATCAATGGCCATGAGAATAGGTTTCTTACATGACATATAATCGAACGTCTTGTTGGAATATACCGTCTTGAATGTATCTACCCGCTTCAGGACGGAGGCGCCCATCTCAGAAGCCAGGATGTACCGGAACACTTCCGCCTTGGGTACAGGATCGAGGAAACGCACATTGGTAACCTTCCTATCGGCAGCCATTTTCTTAAGTCTTTCTTTCTCCATGCCCTGACCAATAAGCAGGAAAAGCACATTGGTATCTTTCAAAGCTTCTCCTGCCTCCAGCACCTGCTCGAGGTGGTTGGCCACACCATGAGCGCCAACATAAGTTATCACAAAATGTCCATCGAGATCATGCTGACGGCGAAAAGCAGCACGGTCAAAGTCGTGCAAAAGTTTTTCTGACAAACTAAAATCCGCTGCGTTGGATATTTGTATGAGCTTGTTTTCCGGAATATGTTTCTTATCCCTGAGTGTTTTATAAAACGCGGGCGTGAGGACATTGATGAGCTTCGCCCGCTTGTATATGAACCCTTCTACCCAATAGGCAAGCCTGATGATGAATTTATTGGTCAGCACACCCGTATCGATAGCCGATTCCGGCCAAAGATCCCTGACCTCAAATACAAACGGCATACGCCTTAGCCGGGACACGAGGTAACCACTGGCGCCAACAAAGAGCGGCGGCGAGGTAACGATGACCACATCGAATTTCCCTTTTGCCTTAAACAAGCCCGCGTATAACGATGAGAACATAAATGAGAAATATCCCCACAATCGTCCAAGGAAATTCTTGTTGTATGCCTCTGACACATGGCACCGCAATACTGTAACATTTCCCTGTTGCTTTTTTACAAAATATTTTCCTTTATACTCCGCTATCTTCTCTTTACCATTGTAGTGCATCATGCCTGCCAACACAGTAACCTGGTGGCCCTTATCAGTCCATATGCGGGTGAATTCGTTCCACCGCGAGCCCCCGGGATCGTTCTCTTCCAAGAAATACTGATGGATCAAAAGAATATTCATGATGCTGAAACCTCTATCAATGTGTCTATTACGTGATCTTCTGTGCTAAAATAATATTCTGTTGTTACTTCCTTTGCACCATACAAAGAAGAGGCGTATCCCTGCCTTTCTGCTATCGGGATCTCCTTACCATTGCCATCGCCGGCATGAAATTTAAGCTGCAAGGTGGTCTTTACGGGTACATGCCACAATTGGCTAACAACCTTACCATCGGAAAGTCCGGACAGTTCGTCCATTATCTCCCACTGAGGTATGCCTTTTGCTTTGATGACCTTGCGACGATGCACTATGCCCTTGCCTGCATGCCTGAACGCAGCTATGCTGCCATCAAAAATAAAATGGCCGCCGGATGAACTTACAGACGCGGAAAGACATTGTGTCCAGAAATACCATATAAAATGGCCACCCTTCAGCATCTGGTCGTTATCTCCTATCATCACCGTATTATGAGCCCGCGTGCCATTGAAATAACGTATCGTTTCGCTATCAGTATTGTATTTATAGCTGCCGGCATCCAACAGAATATTCTCCCCTTTGTACCAAATATCAAGATGTAAATTATCGGCCTGTGCCGGGCGGTCTTTATAACTGCCGCACCTGATGAATGTCAACGTCTCCGGCTCCCTGAAAATATAATATCCTCCATTGACAAAGGAACTGGCTCCATCCGCAGGCATCCACGTTTCTGTTGCCTTGGCAGATATCCCATACCACAAAGTATCTTCAGCCATATCACCAACGCCTATATCCATACCGAGGACCGATGCCAGTGCATGTAACTGCGGCCTGTAATCGCGATAATGCGCATTATTCAATTTAAAGAAGAGCGCGCCATCATTACCACCATAATTCGGCAGGCAGCCATTCTCCCCAACCATACATGTACGCAGGAACTGAACAGACCTGCGGGCACGGTCGTAAACCACTTCTTCGAAGCGCTCTCCGTTCTTCTCAGACAATACAATAGCCCATGTCATTAACTGAACCACTACCCTATGATAGTTCATAGAGAACTGGAGGTAAGTGCCATCTTCATATACCTGGTATGCAATCTCCTGCTCAAACCACTTCCTGCCTTGCGATTTCCATTTATCAGCACCAGGCATAGACGGGAAGAAAAGACCCGCAAGGTAAAGCATCAACGTTTCTGTGATGGCGTGATTATTTCTCACGGCAATGCGGGAGAAACTAATGTTGTTGTATATATGATGTATATGCCAATAAATAACCTGCTGTATCAATCCAAACACCTCATCGGTAAGCGCAGGAGCATCACTGTAATAATATAAGGCGAACATCCAGTTCATGACCCGTAGCGACATCTCCTGGCTACAACGATAATTGGGGCCACAGTTTACCGGATTTGCCCTGATCCATGATAATATTTCCGCGAATACAAATCCGGCACTGTCAGCATTAAAATGATGATCGTACCTGATAACATCATGCAAATAGGAAAACCTTGACTTTTCCCAGACGAACTTTATGTCGCCTGCTTCTTTTGAATAGTCAGATATCTGTGTCCAGTGCTTAGTAACATCATATTTATGGCCTGAATCGGGATTGGTGACCCAATCGTAATCCGGCCCGAGACCGGAAAGCAAGCTATTGAACAACAATATCTTTCCCGAGCGAATATTCTTATAGCTTTCTTCCAGTTGCGGCTGCCTGCTGCGCGGCACATGAACATCGGTCCTGCTCTCAAAAAAGAATTTGACCGGTTGCTGCCTCCACGCGGCAAGAGATACATACTGCCTGTAACCGGGATCGACAGGGAATCTGTTCTTTAATAAGCCGGTGCGCTTCACAAATTCGTGGCGCACCCGATAGGCGGTATAGCGCCAGCCCATGTTCCTTATAAAATTTATGATATTGCTCAGTGTACCCGCCATTCATTCATATCAAAGAGTAACTATAAACTCCGCACCTTCATTTGGCCTGCTCTTCACGGTTATTGTACCGCCGAGGGACTCCACCTGCGTCTTGGTTATGTACAATCCTATACCCTTACTATCATACCCTTCGTGGAAGACCTGGTTGAGCTTAAAGACCTTACCGCCGTAGAGATCAAGATCTATACCGATGCCGTTATCCTTAACCCTCAGCTCCAATCTACCGGCCACTGTCATCACAGAAATTATGATCTCTGGCTGTACATCTGTCCGGCTGTATTTCAGGGCATTGCTAACAAAATTGTACAGAATATTCTCCAGATAGGCACGCGGATACCTCACCACTCGCTCACGCAGATCAGTCTTTATGATCGCTTCCTTTTCAAATATCACGCCATAAAGCTGGCTCTTGACCTCATTGATGATCTGCATGAGATCACAATCGTCATAGGCGATGTTCTTATTCAGCTTTATCTCCGTTATCTCCATCAATGTGGCGAGACTATTTGTCAGTGCGGTACTGCTTTCGTTAATGAACTGTACCACATCATCTATTGAGAATGCCGTACTCATAGAGTTGTCGGGCTCCGGCATACCATAGTGTTTCGTGAGCAGCATATCAGCAAACATCTTCACATTGCCGGCAGGGCCCCGGAGGTTATGCGCAATAATATGACTCAACTCCTCCAACTGTCCTATCTTATTGATAAGGCTCTCCCTCGCGGCTTCAAGGTCGGCATTCTTCCTGATGAGTATGTTCTCGAGCTCTTTGCGTTTTGTAACATCTACGACCTGCGCAATAAAGAACTTAGGAGTACCATCTGTATTCCACACCAATGAAACTGTCAGGGAAACCAGCAATACCTTCTTATCTTTCGCAACATACCGTTTCTCTATAGTGTAGGTCTTGATCTCCTTGTATAACAACTGGTCAATGAGCGGACGGTCTATCTCGTCATCATCGGGATAGGTGATATCGTGATAAGTAAGTTTAAGCAGTTCTTCCTTTGTATAGCCGGTAAGATCGCACAATACCGTGTTGGCATCGAGCCACTGGCCATCTGTACCTATAAGCGCCATGCCGATACCTGAATAATCGAAGGCGCTGGAGAAAGTATCAATACTTGTTTTGAGATTTTCCTGCGCCTCTATGAGATCGGTGATCTCGAGGCCATATGCCATGAGGAACTCAAAAGAACCATCTTCCAGGAACACCGGCCGAAGCAAGCGTAAATGGTGCCCTGCCTTCCCCTCCTTATTAATGAGCTTTTCTACGTACCGCGATTCCTTACCACTGTTGACCGCGCTGTCGTATAGTTCAAACCTTTTCTCTACAAAAGAACGGGGCCTGTTGCTATACCGTGCATAGTCCTCATCCGTTCTTCCGATCATATACTCCCTCAGCGCGTCGTTCTTGAACCCGTTCTTGTTCACGAACAAATAGCGGTGTTCTTTGTCAAATACGGCGATATCTGCAGGGATGGTATGCAGCACGTGCTCGTAAAAATCTTTCTGCGCCTTGAGCCGTTTATCTATATTTTTCTGCTCGGTGATATCCCTGAACTTCCATATGCCACCTTTGTTGTCTTCGCCCAGCTTCAGCGGAATGTAATCACGGCACAGGAATCTTCCGTCAACCAACTCCCATTCCTCATTCAATACGATCTCCTGTTTATTGAATATCTCAATGGTACGGTTGTAGAAATATTCGGGATCCTTATACGCCAATTTTCTCAGCGACAGATTATCCAGCATATTCACCTCATGGGCCGGCTGTTCGTTCCGATCATCAAGGACGTACATGTTATGAAACTCATTATTCACAAAGACCACATTCCAGTTCTCATCAGTTACCAGTATGGCGCTATGAATATTGTTGATAAGTTTTGCCAGCAACTGCGCGGTAGCAGCATATTTTTCTTCCGCGCGTTTGTTTCGATCAATGTCGGTATGTGTACCTATCAGGCGCTCCACTTTCCCATCAGGCGTACGTGATACAACCTTTGCCCTGCTGAGTAGCCACCTATATGATCCATCCTTGCACAGGTAACGCAGTTCGGACTCATAAGACGGTTTAGCTTCGTTAAAATGCTGCTTCATCTTCTCATCCACCATAGCCCGGTCATCAGGATGTACCTTTGCCATCCATTTATCCACTGTATCTATCTCACTTGCATCATAACCAAAATTACTTTGCCACTTATCAGAAACCAGCACTTCACCCGTGATGACATTTGTTTCCCACATACCATCACTAGTTGCATCGAGAGCCATCTTCCATTTTTCAGCCTCGGCATCCTCCATTGGCCTGCGCCGGATCTGCCCGATAAGCACTAACAAGTATTGCTTGTCCGGGTGACAATTCATCAATCGCACACTATACGTGGTCTTTCCGTCGGCCATGTTGTAGTTAAGGCTGGTAGTTCCCCCGGAGAGAAAATCGTGCTCAATATGATCTTCGAGTTTGCGAAGAATATCATCGGAAGGCAACTGGCATATCTTACTACCGATGAAGTTTTCGGGAACTGGAGGCAATGACCCTCCTTCACGATTCCAGACACGTGTAATGACATGATCGCGGGATACCTCGACCACACGCTCCCCTAGATGAAGAAGCGTATTCACTACCAGCTCAATGCCTAATGCGTCTGTGACCATCAATTATCGATTCAATTCAAATATCGCAATAATCTGTTTTACGATCCGCTCTGCCGTTTTACCATCCCATAGTTCGGGGATATCTCCTTTTTTCCACTCGCCGGCAAACAACCGCTCAAAAGCAGGAGCAATGTTGCGGGGATCTGTACCCAACAGCTCATTGGTGCCCACCGTGCAGGTCTCCGGCCGCTCGGTACTGTCTCTCAGCGTCATGCAAGGCACCCTCATTACGGTTGCTTCTTCGGTGATACCTCCTGAGTCAGTGATCACTGCTTTGGCATGCTGTACAAGATAATTGAATTCCCGGTAACCAAGAGGCTCTGTGATGTGTAAATTAACAGCAGTATAACCTATTGTTTCCATTACCCTTGCCGTACGGGGATGTACCGGGAATATAACGGGAATTCCACGAGACGAACCGATGATCTCAGACACCAATTCTTTCAATTTATCAGCATCGTCCACATTTGCCGGACGGTGGAGTGTCATCACTATATAGCCTTTATCCGCTAATCCGTATGTATCCCATATACCTGGCTGAATGAACCCGGGCATTTGCTTATACAACGTATCTATCATGGTATTGCCCACAAAGAAGATACGATCTTCAGACACTCCTGCCTGCTTCAGGTTGCCATTAGCGACAGCGGAAGTAGTAAAGAAGTAGTCAGATATCGCATCCGTCACTATACGGTTTATCTCCTCGGGCATGGTCCAGTCGCCGGAACGGATACCGCCTTCCACATGGGCCACTTTAATGTTGTTCATCTTCTTGGCGGCTATGGAGCAGGCCATTGTAGAGGTCACATCGCCTACCACTATGCAGAGATCGCATGGCTGTTCCATCAGCAAGCGCTCATACCCTACCATTATTTTGGCGGTCTGCTCGGCCTGTGTCCCTGATCCTGCCTCGAGGTTGTAATGAGGCGCAGGTATATTGAGCTGTTCAAAGAAATCGCCGCTCATCTTTTTATCGTAATGCTGGCCTGTATGCACAAGACGATATTGCATAGGCAACCCTGCCTGCTGCTGTATCTCTATGGCTTCAATAATAGGAGCGATCTTGATAAAATTAGGCCTTGCTCCGGCAATGATATCTATTAACATCCTGTTGCTTTTTGCTATGGTGCTACCGGCACCCACTCCCTGCGCTGCAAGCTCTCTATAGCTGCAAACCCCGCCAGTGTTGTATTTACTATCTCATCGAAAGGTATCAGCGCTGTCCCGCCCTGTTTCACCCTGTCCACCAGCAACCTGAACTGCGCTGAGTGGCCTTTGTCTGTATTGGTCTTCAGCCTGGTAAAATTCTTAGTGCCAAAACCTTCCGTAAGACTGAAATTATCTGTGATCAGTGTGCGCTCCTGCGAATAGACCTCGATGCGTTCTTTTGAATACGACTTCGATCCGTTTGCAAAATAGTTGATAACGCCTGTACTACCGTTCTCATACTGTAACAATATTGAGGCATTGTCTGTGTTCATCTGCGGGTTCACCCCCATGGCATTCATGCATACAGACCTGATCCTGCTGCCTGTAAGGAAGGTGATGAGATCCATGTAGTGACAAGCCTCGCCCACGATACGGCCTCCTCCCACCTTGAGATCATGTACCCATACGTTGGGCGGAATGTGTCCCGCATTCATTGTGGCGATCACGTTCATCGGCGCATCACCAACCAGTTGTTTCACCTTCTGCATATGTGGTGAGAAGCGTCTGTTGAAACCGACAGTCAAAGTTTTGCTGCCGTCATATACCTCAAGAATATCACTCAGCTCCTGCCTGCTGAGGGCGAGCGGCTTTTCTACAAACACATGCTTACCCGCACTGAGGCTTTCCGCCACCATGTGCGCATGCTGGTTGTGACGTGTAGTGATGATGACCAGGTCAACAGTTGGGTCGTTGAGTATGCTTTTATAGTCGGTGGTGCTCTTGCCTATCTTATACTTCTTAGCAAGTGCCGTACCTGTAACACCTGCTGCACTGGCAATAGAGTATAGCGGCGCGCCTATCTCTGCCAAAACCGGTAGCATGGTCATACTGGTGAAGTTGCCTGCACCTATGATGCCTATACCACCCTTTCCTGCGGAGAACTTACCATTATTCACCACTACAGTGGCTGCACTGTTTGAGTTCTCAGGGTATTCAAGTATAGATGCTATGGACTCTGCACTACCTATATTGCCATATATCTTTTCGTAGTCATTAAGAGCTATGCGCTCTGTGATGAGACTAGACACCACCAGCCTGCCCGTGCTGATCATCTGCAGCACAGCCTGGAAGTTGCGCTGCTCTGTCCACCTGACAAAGGGCAGCGGATAATCTATACCACCCTTCTCATAACTATCGTCGTACCTGCCGGGGCCATATGAACATGACACCTGGAAGGTGAGTTCTTTCTCATAAAAATCTGCACGGCTGATGTCGAGGCCTATAACGCCTACCAGTATGATGCGGCCACGCTTGCGGCTCATCTTAGCGGCATCTGCTATGATCTCATCTGTCTTGGCAGAAGCGGTGATGATAACGCCATCTGCGCCTACACTGTCGGTAATGCCGGTAACAAACTTAACAGCATCTGTACCATCTGCCGGATTGATGGCGATGATGCCTTTCTTTTTTGCAATGGCTATCTTATTTGCGTCAAGGTCTATGCCTATCACGCGACAGCCGTTTGCTATGAGCAGTTCGGCGGTAATTAACCCTATAAGCCCGAGGCCCACCACAACGATCGTTTCACCCAGTTGCGGATCGCAGAGGCGAATGCCCTGCAGCCCTATAGCGCCGATGACGGTGAACGCCGCCTCTTCGTCAGAGACATTATCGGGGATGTGCGCTACGAGGTTCTTAGGGATGCAGACAAACTCTGCATGTGCCCCGTTTGAGGCTACCCTGTCGCCAATGGCAAAGCCCTCTACACCATCACCTACTGCTATTACCTTGCCTACATTACAATAACCCAGTGGCAAAGGCTGCTCCAGTTTATTGAATACCGCTGTGAGTGTAGGCTTTAGTCCGTCTGTCTTTATCTTACCCAGTACCTGCTTCACACGCTCCGGCTGCTGCATCGCTTTCTGCAACATATTGGCCTTGCCAAATTCTACCAGCATACGCTCGGTACCCAGTGATACCAATGTGCGGGTAGTTTGTATGAGCACATGGCCACGCTTCACTACGGGTGCAGGCACTTCTTCCAGTATTGTTTCTCCCGTCTTAAAAGACTGAATGATCTGCTTCAATACGCTTGCTTAAAACCTGATAAATATATATATAAAAGTATGATTATCTATCTACTTTTTCCTATATGCAAATGTAACTATTATCGGCTAGTTAGTCGGGTACTATTTACGGCTATATCATGGCGGCTCTAAGGTTGTCTACATAGTGTATCTTTATATTATGCGAAAGATACTGCTCTGTCTTTTCCTGTGCCACTTAAGTCATGACACCACTGCCCAGGCGAACACGCATACTTATGCAGACTCTGTGAGAACATTTCTCGCGGCTATACATAGTTCTTTCCGGCCATTCACACACTCTGCGATACTGGACGCTGCAACCGTTTTACAGGACAAAACGGACAGCATACTCTTCAGAGATGGCCAGGCACTAGGGCCGACGAAAATTTTTCCATGCGTGTACCGATATGCACAAAAGGGCCATACAGACATACCTACAGACAGCATTTGCTTTACCGAACGGGAGCAGGAATACATCAAACGAAGAATGATGATACCACAGATAGCGCTGTGGGATGCAGACCTGCTGCCTCGTGGCACCCGGATAGTGCGACGTAAAAGTGCAGACTCTTATATACGAGCACTAACCCTTGCCCGGCGGATGATACCGGACAGCCTGTACCGCGCCTACGAGCATGATACTACTATTGCAGAGCACAACAGTGCATTTGCAACTTACCTGCCGTTACACCACAATACTCTTTTCTCGCCGGGCTATACGCGGTTGTCCAACCCGGTGTTCATCAGAAACAATACGATGGCCATTGTTGCAGTTATCAGGAGATCAGGACTTCGCAATTTCTGGATCAGCACATTTGTGTACAGAAGGAAGAATGGACACTGGCAATATTATGGCACCATGTATGATATGGGAGGAACAGGCTGGCAATAGTATCCGTAACAAAAATAGTGTTACTGAAAATTACGGATAACCTATCTGCTGTTACGGAGCAAGTAACAAAGAAGTAGCACCTTTTTTGTTACGGATGCTGTTAAGGGACTATTTTCTGGGGCTTGTCCGCTATCCTCAGATTAATGCCGGCATGTACTATGCCTTTATAGCCGAATCCCATCTCAAAAAAGCCACCTAATCTCCTGCCGACCCGGACACCAAGAGGCATCAACTGAACTGCTGGAATGAGGGGAAACTCCCCAGAGATACGAGCACCATCAGGCTCATCTGCCGGCGACTTTTGCATGATGGTCATCCCTAAAGATGCGATACCATATATATCTATAGAAGTTCCACTTTTAAGTTTCGCTTTAGCATACCTCACTCTCATATCAGCAGAGCAGGTAACAAACGTAAAATCATCCTCGTCATAACCGAGAAACATGGAATGACGGGATACTGAGTGTCTGACACATACCTGTTCCGCACCTAATGTAACACCCCAAGACACTCGCTTCCTGATATACCTGTAAGAGAAAAACATAGAGCCTGTAGGACTCAATATCTGCGCGTTGTCTGTAACTAAAAAGTAGTACCAGCTACCATAGCCGGTCCCAAGCGAGAATTCATTCTTATTAGCTGCCTGTGCAACAGAACAAGAAAATGTCATTAAAACAATAAAAGATAAATTAGCGGATAACAGAGATAATTTTTTCATAGTAATGATATTTCAAAATGAAGATGAGTTATAAAAATAACGATACAATATTACATAGATCAATACTAAGATCGTAAATATGTAATCATTGTGCCGTTTCTGTAACAAAAATCGTGCTATACTTTGTTCCTTGAGGCCTACCATTACCCAAATGCTCGTATTCCAACTCATCCCTAATTACCCAAAATAACCTGCAGCAGCTTGTCAATGTCATTTGTTGTCACCAGTGCGGGGAATGGCAAGTCTGCACCCAGCGCCTTAATTACTGCTTCTGCTATCGATGTTTTATCCAGCGGGTTGAAGGTAAAGCTGGGCCTGATCACGTCATGCACATAGGGCAGATCAGATGCCAGCACCTTCATACCACTGTCTGTGGCTTCTATCAATGGCAGGCCAAAACTCTCCACCACAGACGGAAAGACCAGGTAGCGATAATTGAGGTATAGTCCTGCAGGGTCTATGTAGCCTCCTACATTCTCTACCTGTATGCCTTTGGCCTTCATAACGGCAACCCTTTCCAGGAGAGCGGGAGCCGTATCATCTATGGTCACAAACAGCTTTGGGGTATGCCCCTTTTCAAAGAGGTATTCCCAGGCATCCAGCAGCGTGGGGTAGTTCTTTTGCGGCGATGGGTTACTGATAAATACAAAGACATCCTTCGGCCGGTCGTCAAAGGGTTTCTTAGCGGCTGTGGTATATTTACGGTTGTCGTAAAACGGGATCTGCAGACAATGCCCTCTATCTTTGAGGCCAAGCGCTGTCAACTCTTTTACCATGTGTGGTGTCTGTACAATATAGTAGTCTGTATTGCGGTTGTATCGCTTTACAAACAGGTACTTGAGGTATATCTTAAAATAGCCGGGTGCAAATCTCTTTCCTGGCGCTTCCAGCAATTTCTGATTGTGGAAGTAAGTATAGACCGGTACGTTCAGCTTCACGGGCGGTGGTGTATTGGCAAAGCAGAACACCTTTGTAAAGTCGCTCTTATGATGCTTGTAAAACCTGATGCGGTCGCTGAGCTTGTTGCTGATGACCGTGAAGTTCTTATCTGATATTGCGGGCTTATCAAAACGGGGATCAAGGAGAAAGAAGAAATCGTCCTTGCGGGGATGCGCCAGTATTGTTTCAATAAGATACTGCAGCAGCACCGCGCCACCACCCTTATTAATAAATAAAGCGTCTATCAATATCATTTGTTTCCCGTTAACCATGGTACGGCAGGACGTTCGGCCTGGGTGTACACCCGCTCCATGATGTTCATAAAATATGTGGCCCCGGCCTCGCCGCTTATCGCCCGCTTTGCCCAGTCACTGATGGTTGTGGCATCGGCATAGGCATATTGCTGCATAGCCAGTATGGCACGCTTACAATCTCCTTTCACTGTCCAGTTGAAGGTGACGCCATTAAACTCCTCTTTCACCACCCAACTGGCGCCGCAAATATCGCTGGTGATGGCTTTCAGCCCGTTCAGCAGCCCCTCACTTACAATAGCGCCCCAGCCATCCTTACTACTGCTGGGCAGTACCACCCAGTCGTGGCTTGCATATTGTTTCAGCAGTTCATCATGCTTCAGGAACGGGTGTATGCTGATCAGTTCATTGCCGGCTGTCAGCGCTTTTATCTTTTCCTCATCCGGCCCTGTACCATAAATATCAAATGTGTAATCTGTAAGCCCGGACAGTATCAGTTCTTCTGTGAAGCGGAAAATACCCTTACCCGCTTCCAGTCGCCCGGCATAAATGATGCGTTTAGTCTCAATCCGCGCTTCTTCACGTGGCCATTTCCTGTCAAGACTAATGAAGTATGCCCATGGAAATACGATGTCCTTGCTGAAACCAAGCTTGGTATATTGGCCTACTCCCTGCCTGCCTATGGCCAGTATGAACTGAATATGCTTCGCGAACCTGATCTTGTTCCATGCATATTTCACCCCGCGCAATGCACCTTTCACACCGGCAGCATTGAAAGGTTCCATCATCAGGCCCATCATGCAGTCTTTTGCTATGCACGCGTCAAAAGCATGCGCCAGCATACCTTCTGCCCGCAGGCCGCTCATTATGTGTATCGCATTTTTATATTGACTGATGATATCGTATATCTCATTTCCCGAAGGCGCTACCATGACATCAACTCCCTGCAGCCGCGGCACATCCCAACCCATCTTTTTGCGGTATTCGGAGATATCTTCCGCAACCACCAGCAGCACCTTGCTTACCCCCGCATGCCTTGCCAGCGCCTCTAAGAAGCTTTTCTGATGTATGCTGATCATATTTTGCCAGAAGATGAATGTCATTATGCCAGTTCGTTGTATATGGCGAGATATTGTTCCGCTATTTTTCTATGATCGTACTTCGCTGCGTTCACTATTCCTTTTTTTACGATGTCATCGTAAAATCCGCTATCCGCCAATGAATCAATTGCCGCCCTGATCTCTGCCGGCTTGTGCGGATCTACCAATAAAGCAGACCCCTCTCCCACTTCCTTCATGGCGCCCATATTGCTCGTGACCACAGGCCGTCCCACGCATTGCGCCTCAATGATCGGCATCCCGAACCCTTCGTAAAAAGACGCGATGAACAATACATCGCAAGCCACATACCGCTCGTACACCTGCTCGTCAGAAAGGTTGTTGTAAACAGTGTGAGAGATCTTGTACTCAAGCAGCTTGTCCAGCTCGTCTTGTGCCGGCCAACCTACTATATCCAGATGATACCCGGAACCATTTGCTGCTTCAATCAATCCATCCAGGTTTTTATGCTTGCCGGTACCCAACATAAGTATAACGGGCGTGGCGCCTACCTTGTCCCTTTGTGTGTATCTGAAAACGGGCTTTACAGGATCGGGGACTACCCGTATCTTATGTTCCGGGTAGCGGAAATACCGGATCAGTTTCTGCTTTGTGAACTCGGATACTACAGTAACCAGCGTCACATACCTTAGCGGCAAAGTAAACCAGAACAGTTCATAAATGATCTTCTTCAGCTTAGCATGAACAGGATTTTCGTAAAACCCGAGGTCATGTATGGTGAGGATCGTTTTCCGCCCACGCAGCCCTATCGCCAGGAAATTGACATCCCCGGTGATATGGTTGATGCCGGTTGCGGCCTTACGTGCATTCTTTGTGTTGTGATACCTGGATAGCTTTCCATCACAGTAAAACTCCCTGATCTCCACCCTGTCCTTCAGGCACTCAGCCACCGACCTGAATATCCCTTCTATGGAAACACCGGTCTTCCTTGGCTCCCTGTAGAAATATGTCACTACCTGCTTGCTCACAAAAAGATTTGGGGATAAAAATATCATTTATCCCCAAATATCAGGTACAAAACATTATATGGTGTACAGTTCTATTCTTTCACTATCCGCACGTTCTTCTTTTCTCCATTACCCATGGTCATCTGAGCTATGTAAGAACCGGCAGCCAGTGAAGATATATTTACCATCTCTGACGAGGAAGCAAGAGACCTGCTCACTACTTCCCTACCCAGCATATCCACTATGCGCAGTTGCGCTCCCACGCCGTTCTTTACAGTAAACGAGCCGGATGTCGGGTTAGGGTAAAGCGCTACTTCGTTTGTAAGCTGAACAGGCTGAACATTATCAGGGGCTACATGCATGACCACCGAATTGAAGCTGTTGTAACCACACGCATCTGTATTGTCAACAGTACACAAGACTTCGTCGCCATTGGCAAATGCTGATGATGTGAATGATGGCAAAGTAGCTCCGCTAACGGGCGTGCCATTAACAGACCATTCATATGCCGGAGCTGCACCACCACCCGATACAGATGCGGTAAGTGTGACAGAGGTACCTTCGTTCACAACAATACCCGGGTCAGCAGCAAGTGTAACTCTTGGAACCACCGGATCCATTAGTGTGAACGTCGTAGTGGCACTGGTGACAGTAGTAACAGTAGCACACGGGTTAGAGCTGCTCAATGTCACCTTGGCCGCATCTCCTGATGCCGGCCTGAAGCTATACACGGGACCCGTACCGACATTTATGCCATTAATGTTCCAAAGGAATGTAGGTACACTACCTCCGCCCGTTGGTAGGGCCGTAAGTGTCACAGACTCTCCCGTACAAACAATGTTACCGGGGTTAGCGGTAGTGCTGACCGTGACAGATGGCGCAGAGGAAGTATTAACTGTGATCGTTTTAGTAGCACTATGAGTGGCGCAGGATGTAGCAGTAGTATAACTAATATTAGCTGTACCCGCACTAACGCCTGTCACAACTCCCTTAGATACTGTAGCGTTGGTGCTGCTGCTGCTCCAAACACCCAGCTTTGTGGCATTGGCCAATGTAATGGTGCTTCCGGAACAGAGACTTGACGGCCCTGTTATAGGATCTATGCCGGTCACATTCTGAGCAATATTCGTCATCACGGCCTCGTTGTCGTCAAAGAAGATGCCGGCATAGTTATTGATAACTGTGCCGTCGGCAATACCCGGCTTTGTCTTTATCTTATATACCACCATCCCGTCGCACTGGCCATGATGAGAACTGTCAAGCAGGTTGATATCCGGGAAGTCGAACTTCACTACGTTATACCCTCCGTCCTGTATCAGCGACATATTCATGATATGTGAGGCCACCTGCACCTTCAACGAATGTGCGTCGAGATAGGGCGACAGTGTATCCAGTACGGCAATGTTATGCGCCATGCTATTACCTGTATTCTCAAATCTCACCCTGTATTCCATCTCCTGGCAAGACAATATCTTACTGCCTTCCGGGGTAGCCCTGATATCATTGGGATCAAATGATGCCTTGGCTGTATCTACCCATGTCAGGTGATTATTTACCGTATCTGTTTCTCCGACACCTGTAGTGGTCACATCTACCGAAGAACGGATCGTATCACCCGGCATAAACCATGTTCCAGGGGAAACATCCAGGAAATAGCTGATGGTCTGCAAGGCGCTGAAATCCACCGCTGAGAAATACCATGTAGCTGTTGTGGATGTTGTGGATGTTGGCGTTGGATAACCCCATATCATATGGTACGCGGGATTAAATGTTAGCGTCACAGTTGCATCAACCGATGTACAGTTCGCATTTGATATCAACAGATCTCCAAGATTCGCGTGCCTGCCCACACGGGTATCCTGAGTCGTTACGAGATCAAATCCCGGTACTCCCAGGCAGGATATCCCGAAATACTTGGCAGTATATGTATTGGTAAACGGCTGCACTGTGTCATAGATGACCCCACTCAAAGGTGATGTAATGCCGTAAGTTGTTGATACAACCCTGAATCCATATACAGTGCCGGGCAGTCCATGTGCCTTATAGTAAAGTCCACTGATAACTGTCAAGGTATCCACCGGGATACCATTAGAATCTATCGCGACGGTGATCGGACTCTTGAAAGCGTGTTCTCCCGCGTCATAGACACCATCGCCATCAGCATCGTAGAAGAAATTAACAGGCAACTCGTGGCAATAGAGGTAGTCGTGGGTATAAAAAACAGAATCTGTTGCTGTGGTGCCCTGGTACAGCACCTGCTTGATATGATAACTGCCGCTGGCTGTGTAAGGATGGAAAATATCATTGGCTCCCAATACCAATGTAGTAGTATCAAAGGTCCCATCACCATAATAGCTGACGAGCTTGTAAGTTCCGGAAGGACTTGCGCATATGTCAATGTGAAAATGTGCCGGGCCGCAAAAAGAGTCTGGCGTAATAATGAGCGAGTGGCCCGAAATGGTCTTTGAGGTATCTACTGCCACTGCCGCTCCGCCGGACATGTTGGCCATACATCCTGTTACAGCATCTGTGGCCACAACAGTATATATACCGGGCGTTGTGAACATACCAAACATAAGGGCGGCACCGGTTCCTGACACTGTGATCCCTGAGGGTATACCACCAACATATAACTGGTAATTGATGCCGGCACTGGAATTGATAAGACCTACCCCTGCGCCCGACGAACCGTAACAAAAAATACCGCCACCGAATACCGAGTAAACAGCGGGACTGTTCTGTACTGAGATGGTCATTGTTGCAGTACCTAATACTGGCACAGTGTATGACAGTGTGGTTGTACCAGGAGAAATAGCATAGACCACTCCGGTAGAAGATCCTACCACAGCCACTATGGAACTGGACGTGGTCCATACACCTCCGGGTGTAGCGTCGCTGTAAGTGGTACCTCCCGGGCTGGGGCACAATGTAGTTGGTCCGGAAATAGCGGCTACCTGGGCGTAAGAATTACCGCCTAAGAAACAAAATACAATACTGAAAATGATGAGATAAAGGTGTCGCATATAGGTAATATTAATAGTGATGAAATAAACTGATCTGAAGTCTAATATACATCAATACTTATCAATTGTCAAACAATAGCATATATACCTGGAAAAATGAGTATTTATACCCTGCCGAATTTTTTATGTAAAAATCTAATATGTATATGTTTTTTTGTCAGGCGTTCGCCCAACCAAAATAATATTAGATTATGTCTTGTATAGGCAGAATATTTGCTTTAATTTGCTGTCAGAAATTTTATATTGTTTTATATCAACGACCTTAAGATGAAGAAATCGTTATTCGGAGTTAGTGCTGCGATGATGCTTACCGTGTCTGCAATAGCACAGGATGTGCACTTTACTCAGTATTTCACATCACCTCTTACCCTAAACCCTGCTATGACCGGCCTGGTGAGTGACGATATCCGCTTTGCCGCTAACTATCGCAATCAATGGGCATCTGTGTCTTCAAACCCTTATGTTACAGGCACTGTTTCGTATGATATGGCTATTTTGAAGGGAAAATTACCTGAAGGAGATGCAATGGGCATCGGCTTTATGGGATTGTATGATAAATCGGGTACAGGCGGCCTGAAGAATACGACCGCCGGATTGTCTGCATCATACCATAAAGCGTTTGGCCGCGACAGGCTACAACATATTTCTCTTGGCCTTCAGGCTGTTTTGGTTCAGAAAACACTCGACTTTGCCAAGCTCACTTTTGAAGATATGTATGACAAGGGTTCGGGAAAACTCATGTATCCAAACCTCGAACGTTTCAACAACGCAGAGATACGCTATCCCGACTACAATGGTGGCCTCATGTATTCCGGCCGCGTTGCAGAGCACGTGGTTGTTTATGCAGGATATTCTTATTATCACCTTACACGCCCTGAGGAGAGCTTTCTCGGAAACAGTTTCCAGATACACGACCGCCAGACCGTATACCTGGGTGGGTCTTTTGAAATGAACCCGAATACTGTATTCTACGGCAGCGTTCTTTACCAGAGCCAGGCTTCTGCTACTGAACTAGTTGCCGGCGGTGCTGTAGGTTTTATCCTGAATCCGGGACATGATGCAGAGTTCCAGAAGAATACCATTCTTTACTTAGGTGGCTGGTATCGCTACCAGGATGCTGTAGCTCCTTATGTAGGATTGGAATGGTCTAAGATGCGCCTTGGTTTCAGCTACGATGTGAACACTTCAAGCCTAACTCCGGCTTCTCACGGACTTGGTGGTTATGAGTTATCACTTCTTTACTTCGGCAGGATAAACAAGAGCCAGCGCCAGAATTACAATTGGTCTTGCCCTAAGATATATTAAGCGGAGCCGGGTATTGCCGCTTGCTAATAAGTTGGCTATGAAAAGACTATTCCCTATTTGTGTTTTGTTGCTGCTCAGTCAGCATAATGAAGCGCAAGACCTTCATTTCTTGCAGTTCCAGAGTACTCCTTTGCTACAGAACCCCGCAATGACCGGCCTTATCCCCGATGACTTCAGGTTCACAGCGGATGTGCAAACAGGATCTGCTCCCGGAAGATATACCGGGCGGTCCGCTTCATTTGATGCCGCATTATTGAAAGATAAATTACCCAAAGGCGACGCATTAGGGCTGGGAATATTTGCTGTGTTGGATGATTTTAACCACATACGAACAGATCTGACCGGCGGATTCTCAGTAGCCTATCACAAGGCCATAGGCCATAATAAAAAGGCCCACATTTCAGCAGGAATACAAGGCAACTACACTTACCAAAAGATAAATGAAGATGTGATCGTTTCGACAAGCACGCTTGTCAATGGAGTGTGGGTCACAAACATTTCAGGCTCCGGAAATATCCAAATGCGATCACAATATCCCCATTATGCAACGGGTGTCATGTATTCCTCAATGCCGACAAAGCGTTCCTCTTTCTTTGCCGGTTATTCCGCTTACCAGTTGCTTGCTCCAAAGATGGTCCTCGCTGACAATACCTGGTTCAGAATTCATGTAAGCAATCAATTCTATGCCGGCTATACTTATGAGATCAGCAACAAATTCAGCGCAACGGTCAGTTCCGCCTATCAGTTTGAACACATGGCCAGAAGCCTGATAACAGGATCGTACGTTAGTTATTCTATCAGTAAAGATGATAAGCAACCAAGATCATCTACCATTCAGCTTGGTTTTCATTATTACTACCTGAACATGATCGCTCCGTATGCCGCTGTCGAGATCAACAGGACGCGCTTTGCCGTGAACCTATACAGAGAAACTAATCCATATTACCTTCAGCCGGTTAATGGCTTAGAGGTATCACTAACCTATTTTGATAACGCCCGTAAAAAAAGAGAGACATCTGCCGACTGGCATTGCCCAAGGATATACTGACCGGAATGTGATGTACTAATTAGTTACTCACCCGACCTTCCCCATCTAATCACCAAAAACACAAAAATATGATACAAAAAAATATGAATAAAGTGCCAACGTTTGGCATTGAAATAACTGTCTATTAATAAGTACGGGAGGACAAACGTATTGTTGTTTTTATAAATAAAATGCGTTCATCGCCCGGGCGACAATGGGTTTTAATGCGGCAATGTGAAGAAATAATTAGGAAAGGGCTTTTACAGGAAAAATATTTCATTTATATTGCTGTCAGAATTTTTCAACAGGTTCGTAGTAAAGATCAGAAAATGAAGAAAATAGTACTCGCAGCAGGTATGTTCTTGACGCTGATGGGAAAAACATCGGCCCAGGACATACACTTTACCCAATACTTCACATCACCTCTTACCCTTAATCCGGCAATGACAGGTTTGCTGGCCGAGGACCTCAGATTTGCTGCAAATTACCGCAGCCAATGGTCTTCAGTTTCTTCAAATCCTTATACTACCGGTACGTTCTCTGTTGATGTTGCTACTTTAAGAAACAAACTTCCGGAAGGCGATGCATTGGGCATCGGGCTCATGGCGGAATATGACAAGGCTGGCTCTGGTGGCCTGACCAATACCACTGCAGGCCTTTCATTAGCCTATCATAAGGCTTTCGGCCGTGACAGGATCAATCACCTCTCTATGGGCCTGCAAACTTTTTATGTGCAGAAAACCCTTGACTTTTCGAAGCTGACCACAGAGGATATGTTTGACATGTCCACTGCTACACTTGCATATCCTAACCTTAATGGCAGTAGCAAAGGGCTCGCCTATCCCGACTTTAATGCCGGTGTTATGTACTCGGGAAAAGTAACTGAAAAGACAACAGGTTACATCGGGTATTCATATTATCACCTGACACAGCCGGTTGAAAGCTTTTTCGGTGACAGCCACCAGATCCATAAGCGTCAAACACTGTACCTCGGCGGATCTTTCGAAATGAATGATAAAGCAACTCTTTATGCCAGCGGCCTTTACCAGGCACAAGGCGGCGCTAAAGAAGTGCTTATCGGCTCTGCTATAGGCTTTGTGATGAATACAGGCCACGATCCTGAATACAGGCGCAATACGATCCTGTATATGGGTGGTTGGTATCGCTACGGAGATGCTATTTCTCCTTACATCGCCATTGAGTGGACCAAGATGCGTATTGGACTGAATTACGACGTTACTGTTTCCCGCTTTGCCCCAGCAACAAGCAATTCCGGCGGGTATGAATTGTCTCTGTTGTTCTTCGGTAATCTTAACAGGCACGAGAAACCACAGACATACGACTGGTCTTGCCCTAAGTTTTAAGGAGCGCTAAAGTCCTTTCCCTTTACTGACATAGGTATTGCCACGTATATAAAACCGGTATGGCCGTAATGCGTCATCCATGGCATAGGCAACACCTACCCGCGTTGCGGCAACAACATTTTGATGGGCGACCTTAATGCCTCTGTCCTCAATATATATATCAGTCCCTTCGAGTGATATACCTGTATGCTTCGTCGTAATACCCAGTGCCGCACTTAGTGCGCCGGGACCTGCAGTAAGCGACGGATCAAACTTCAGCTTCTTTCTGCGTTGCAACATAATGTCAATGCCCTCCATCGGTTCTACCGCACGAACAAGCACAGCATGCGGCACATCCTGAACATTTGTAACGACATTGAATAAATGATGGATACCATAACACAGGTAAACATATGATGCCCCTCCATGCAGATACATTATCTCTGTACGATCTGTTCGACGTCCGCCATAGGCATGAGATGCTTTATCCGTAATACCGGCATATGCTTCCGTTTCCACGATCATACCCGATGTGCGCTGACCGTCTATCTCTGTAACGAGCACCTTGCCAAGTAATTCACGAGCGATCTTTACGACATCTTTCCTGCTGTAAAAAGCAGATGTGAGTTTCATACACCAAATGTAAATCACTTATTTGGTCACTACATCACTGCACTATTTGCTACTTTTACAACCATACAATCGAAGCGGATGCCCGGAACACTCTACATGATTCCAATACCGATAGCAGATGGAATGAACGTTACACTGTCGCAAGAAGTGGCAGAACAGACTGCAAGGATCAGATATTACTTTGCTGAGAATGTTCGTACGGCCAGGCGATTCATTAGGTCGCTTCATGCAACTCTTGTAATCGAAGACCTGCATTTCTCTGAGATAGATAAACATGCAGGCCCGGACATAGTACTGCTGAAGAAATGGCTGAACGAAGGACATGACGTAGGCGTAATGAGCGAAGCCGGTTGCCCCGGCATTGCAGACCCCGGAGCCGAGCTTGCGGCGGTTGCCCACGGCATGGGTGGTACCGTGATTCCCATCACAGGCCCTAACTCACTGATACTGGCATTAATGGCTTCGGGATTAAACGGCCAGAGCTTTTGCTTCAATGGCTACCTCCCCGTAAAGGATCCGCAACGAAGCAAGCGCATAAAAGAACTCGAAGCTTTATCCGCCCGGGAAAAACAAACACAACTGTTTATTGAGACCCCATACCGGAATGATGTAATGCTCGGCGACCTGTTGAAGAACTGCCATAAGAGCACACGGATATGTATTGCCTTGAACCTGACCACACCGGGTGCATATATCAAAACAAAGACCGTAGCTGAATGGAGTAGCGCAAAGCCTGTGCTTGGAAAAGTTCCGGCGGTGTTCCTGCTTTTGGCTTAGATCACTTTACCCTTCTCCCCTTCCACGAATAGCCACCTATAAAGCCCATAAAGCCCGCAGCTATGATATATAATATATGCAGCGGCTGAAGGAACGGAAAATATCTGAGTATCCAGGTGGTTCTGAAAAAGCGGGCAACGGGGAACAGAAATATGTATTCTGCGATTATCTTGACCACCAGCATCATCAGGCCAACGTGCCATAAATAGTTATCGCCGATGCCGGCAATAAAGAGAATAAGAAAAGAAAGGTTGTAGAGGTAAACAAGCATCAATATCAGCGTCAGCCGCATATCATTATACTTACCCGACTTCGATGCCCAGCGTATTCGCTGCTGCAGAAAACTACGTATGTCTGGCTGCGGAGGTGTGGAAACAACAGCATTAACAGACCTCAGATAAGTTATCCTTCCGGGAAACTGTTTTGCCATTTTCATCATCAGCAGGTAATCATCTCCGGATGCCAGTTGTGATATACCGTCATAACCACCAACTTCCTGATAGGCCGCTTTACTGAAAGCAAGATTGGCCCCATTGCTCATATTACCGAGCCCGAGAGCATGGGCCGCTGCAGTAATACCCTGCATACTCATAAAGTCGATCACCTGGAATATATGCAGTAGCCTATGTTTGAACGAATACATGACCGGCGCTACGATCATTACGGGAGATCGTTGCTCGTAATTAGCCGCTATATGAAGCAGCCAGGAATTAGGCGCTACACAATCGGCATCTGTTGTAACGATCAATTCGCCCTTTGCCTGTGCAATACCTGCTGCAAGCGCTGCTTTCTTATAAGAGTTCAGCGTATTGTTCTCCCCGATATATTCTGCAAGACTGATGCAACGTACATTCTTAGCTGCATATTCATTTACCACAGCGGCAGTAGCGTCTTCGGAATGATCATCTACTACAATGATCTCAAACAGTTCTTCCGGGTATTTCTGAGCCAGAACAGACTCAATGCAATTTCCGATGGAGAACTGCTCATTTCTTGCAGGAATGATAACGGAGATCTGTGTAACAGGAATATAATCAGGGGATGGCAAAATAAAATCGGCTTGCCGAAACCACCCGATGCTGTAAGCCAGCATGAGCAGCGCGTAAGCAGCGGATAATATGACGCATACCGTGATGATCATGCCAGGAGTTTTTGTGTTATCTGTCTCACCGTTTCTTTATCAAATGCCTTATGGCCTTTATCAATTATCACTACCTCAATTGTTGGCAATCCGGCACTGAACTTCTTCGCCAGTGAAGGAGGCAACACCTTATCATACCGGCCCATGAATATGTGCACGGGTATATTGTGTTGTTTTATCAATAACTTAACCTTTTGGGTAGCCGGCATTAATTCACTCATGGATGGCCAAACACGAAGCAGAAAGTCCCGGTTTTCAGCCGATTGCAGGAAGTGCATTGCGAACTTGTAGCGGGATGCATTCACAATTTTCCATTTGTTCAACAGAGCCATCATTCTTAAATACAAAGCAGGCTTGAGCAGCATATGCCGGAATAAGCGCTTCCCGATACCGGTTTGCGTGAAGAAGTAATAATAGTTGTTCGTGGTAAGCCCGTCTGTCGCAACAAGTATCACTTGTTCAATCTGCTGCGGCACTTCTTCGATAATAGTAAGGCATACACGCCCCCCCATGCTATAACCGATAAGTGTAACGGCATTTACGCTATATTCATCGCATAGACCGCGTATCATATCGGCGAGGTCAGGCTTTGACAGGCGTATGTGATCTTTCCAGTCACTTTTTCCATGATAGGGCAGATCTATCGCCAGTATAGTATATGCTGCTCCCAACGTTCCTGCCAGCAGCGAGAACATCTCCGCATTATCAGCGTACCCGTGAAATGCAAGCAATAACTTCTTGCCACTACCCCACTTCAGGTAATGCAATTGCTGCTCACCGGCAGATATAAACCCGGACTGATCCATGTACCCGTATCAAAGGTCAGAAATTCCGCACTGCTAACAGACACGGTAAACGTTAAAAATCAGGCCTCTCTCTTCAGGGCATCAACAAGCACATCCAGCTCCGAGGTTGTAGTGAACACATTAGGCGTGATGCGGCACCCCTGAACACCATTATTATCAATGGCAACAGTATATACTTTGTAGGTCTGAAACAAAAACTCGGCAAGCGCAGCCGGCTTTTTCATCTTTAAGCCTACATTGGCGATGCCACATGAACGGGCAGGATCCTCCGGCGTATTCAATACCACATTACGGAATCCGCGAACTTTATTGGTCCAGTAATTCTGGAGGTAGCGAAGGCGCTCCTCTTTGCGCGCCGCACCTATTTTATTGTAGAAATCTATCGAGTCCGATATGGTCAGATCTGTAGCCACAGGTAATGTCCCCGTATGGTTGAGCCTCGAAATATCATCGGGTTTACGCTCACCTTCGGCCAGGAGAGGCCATATCTTACTCACGTGTTCTTTCTTTACATAAAGCAGCCCGGCACCCAGGGGAACACTAAGCCACTTATGCAGGCTGGTTCCATAATAATCGCAATTGAGGTCAGGTATCTTAAAATTGAGATGTGCGAATGCATGTGCGCCATCTACCATTACCTGTACACCCTTCTTGTGTGCCATATCACATATCTTCTTCACAGGGAGTATCTGCCCCGTGATATTGATCATATGGCATACCATCAGCAAGCGTGTCTTCTTAGTGATCGCTTTCTCATACATATCCACTATCTCCTCATCTGTTTTCGGATTCAGTGGCACTGACAATACTTTGTTAATCACCCCGTGCCGTCTGGCTACCTGTTTGAACATATCGAGCATTGACGGGTAGTCATGTTCAGCCATAATGGCCTCATCTCCCGGTTTCCAGTCAAACCCGCTGATGATCATATCCAGCGACTCGGTCGTATTTCTCGTAATGATCAGTTCTTCGGCACTGCAACCGGCAAGCTCCGCTAGTTTCTGGGTTGCAATCTTCTTATTCTCGGTCTGCACAGTACGCATATAGTATGCCCCCTGCAGGTTCACCTCACGTATATGATAGATGTAACGGTCCAGAACCTCCTTAGGCTGTATGCAATAATATCCGTTCTCCAGGTTGATGAAATCCTGTTTCAGGGTATAACTCTTGCGTATCTCTGCCCAGAAATCTTCATCAGAAGCTACTACAGATGCCGGCATATTGGCCACGCTTTCTACCAGTTTGCCTATCGCGTTCAGGCTTACCATGCTACCCAATCCCAGCAGCGATGTATGTTTCAAAAAGGAGCGTTTATCCATTTTTAGTTAGTTATTATATCTCAAAATTACCGGGAGTGTATATTTCTCCATACCGCCCTTTGCCACCATTATCTCTGCTATGTTTATTTCAGCTTTCGTTGCTTTCAGCCTTTTTATCACCCTTGTTACTTCGTCAGAGAACTTATCTCCTGTCACAGCATAGGGGCCGTACACTTTACCACTTGGCACCGTAAAGGAAACAGAGAACCTGGTCACAGCCCACCGGGAATCAGCAGCTATCAGCCTGTTGTTCTTCAGTAATTCGTCACATGTTACCTTAGCAGTATCCAGGTTTCCTAACCGCACCACCGGAGCATCAACCTTTGGCCCCTGTGCGTAACCAGCCTGCATAACACCTGTAAGCAGGCAAACGATCAATATTACGACCCGCATAAAAACACTTTTTATAAAAATACAAAAAGCACACAATGACTGGTGTTTTTTATGACTTCTGTTATTTGTTCACGGATCAGGCCTATCAAATGTTTTTTGAATATGCCCTTTAGGTTAAAAACATACCTATTACATAATTAGGCATGTCATTTTTGAGCCATTAAATTAGTTACTTTTGCAAAAATTTTTTTATACCCTGATGCGCAGTTGGTGGTGGAAAATACTTTGTTTTATCCTGCTCGGATATACGGTGATCGGCGGGCTTCTGATGCCCGTGCCTCGCCTTGACATCCTGAATGAGACCATCCGCAATCTTTACTTTCATGTACCCATGTGGTTCACCATGCTGGTACTCTTTGCTATGGCCTTTTATTATTCTATAAAGTATCTGCGCACAGGCGATCTGCAGGATGATATATATGCCGTTCAGCTTACCAACACAGGCATATTCTTCAGCATACTGGGCATGCTCACCGGAATGGAATGGGCTCAATATACCTGGGGCTCTGCATGGAGCAATGACCCAAAGCAGCTTGGAACTGCCATGTCCATGCTCATTTATTTTGCTTACAGCATTTTGCGCAGCGGACTGAAAGATGATGAGAAACGCGCTAAGATAAGCGCTGTGTATAATGTATTTGCCTTCGCCATGCTCATACCACTCATATTTGTGCTTCCCCGCATGGTAGATTCACTGCATCCCGGCAATGGCGGCAACCCGGCTTTTAAAAGCTACGACCTTGACAAATACATGCGTATGGTATTCTGGCCTGCTGTAGCTGGCTGGATATGCCTGGGGCTGTGGATCGGCTCTCTGAGGGTACGTATGGCACTTGTAATATATAAGCGTGAAAATCATATACAGTTAGAACTCGAAAAAACGATCAGATAATGGTAAAACGAGGCCTTGCAACAATATTTTTAATGCTAATAACTGCGACCATAGCAAGCGCAGAAACTGAGATGGCTGACACGATGCGCAGCAATGGTAAAATATACGTTGTTGTTGCGGTAATAGCTACTATCTTTGCGGGAATTTTTTCATACCTCGTTTACCTTGACCGCAAGATGACCCGTATTGAAAAAGAGAAATAGAACTTCATTATTCATTAAACATTAAATAAAAAAAGGTGGAAAAAGTAACTGCCAATTCAACCCCAGAAGCTCACTATAGCTTCTTCCAGGGCGTAGAGCGCAACTTTGATAAAGCTGCCAGGTACACCCGTTTCGAACCAGGTATCCTGGAACAGATAAAGGCTTGTAACTCAGTGTACAGGATGAAGTATCCGGTGCGTATCGGCGACAACATCGAAGTAATAGAAGCATATCGTGTGCAGCACTCTCATCACAAGTTGCCATGTAAGGGCGGTATCCGCTACAGCATGGATGTGAACCAGGATGAAGTGATGGCGCTCGCTGCGTTGATGACCTATAAATGCGCGATAGTGAACGTGCCATTTGGCGGTGCTAAAGGTGGTATCAGGATCAACCCTAAGAAATATACTCCGTTCGAACTCGAGAAGATCACACGCCGTTACGCGTCTGAGCTCGTGAAGAAGAACTTCATAGGCCCGGGCATTGACGTTCCTGCTCCCGACTACGGTACAGGCGGACGTGAAATGAGCTGGATAGTAGATACTTACGCTTCTCTGAAACCGGGCGAAGTAGATGCATTGGCTTGTATCACCGGTAAGCCTGTGACACAAGGTGGTGTGCGCGGCCGTACTGAAGCAACCGGCCTTGGCGTTTATTATGGTATCCGCGAGGTGGTAAGCATTGCTGAAGACATGAAGAAGATAGGCCTTTCCACTGGTATCGAAGGCAAGAAGGTGATCGTTCAGGGTCTTGGTAATGTAGGTTACCATGCCGCTAAATTCTTCTATGATAACGGTGCTATCATCGTTGGCCTGGCAGAACACGAAGGTGGTATCTACAACGAAAAAGGACTGGATCTGTATAAAGTGGTGGAACACCGCAAGACAACAGGCCACCTGCACGGCTTCCCCGGTGCTACAAACATTGAGAGCAGCGCAGTGACACTGGAGCAGCCTTGTGATATCCTGATCCCTGCGGCTCTGGAGAACGTGATCAATGGCGGTAACGCGGCACGTATCCAGGCTAAGATAATAGGTGAAGGTGCAAACGGACCATTGACCCCTGAGGCAGACGAAATACTGTCGCAGAAGGGCGTAATAGTAGTTCCGGACATGTACCTGAACGCGGGTGGTGTTACTGTTTCTTACTTCGAATGGCTGAAGAACCTGAGCCACGTTCGTTTTGGACGTATGGACAAGCGTTTCAGCGAGAACCAGAACACATCGATCCTGAAGACGGTAGAAAGCCTTACAGGAAAAAGAGTTACCGATGTTGAGCGCTCACAGATACTGCACGGACCTGACGAAGTGGACCTGGTTTACTCAGGCCTCGAAGACACCATGATCGGTTCTTACCACGAGATCCGCGAAGCGTTATTAGCACTGGGTTCCGGTGTGGATATGCGTACTGCGGCCTTCAAGGTAGCCATCGACAAGGTGGGCGTATCTTACGAAGAGCTGGGTATCTTCCCATAACTGATTGTCATTCAAATATTCAAAAGAGGCTGCATGTGCAGCCTCTTTTGTTTTGAGGCTACGTGAGAGGCCGCCCACCCAACAGGGCATCGTATCACATCAGACAACACTTTAAAATATGTAATCACGCATTCCGTTAATATTAGTCTCTTTTATTGCTCGTTGTGTCATTTTTTGGTAATTTCGCACCGCTTTTAAAACATCATTCAACTCTTTACAATGGCATTTGATATCGACCTCATCCAAAAGATCTATCAGGAATTACCAGGCAAGGTAGCTGCCGCCCGCAAACTGCTGGGCCGCCCGCTTACACTTGCTGAAAAGATATTGTACGCTCATGCTTATGAGCCTGCCGCTTCGGCTTATACCCGTGGCAAAGACTATGTTAACTTCTCACCCGACCGCGTAGCTATGCAGGATGCGACAGCCCAGATGGCGTTGCTGCAGTTCAGCACATGCGGGCGTGACAAGGTGGCTGTACCCAGCACGGTACATTGCGACCACCTGATACAGGCAAAAACAGGTGCTCAGACCGACCTCGCTACTGCCATGGATGTAAACAGGGAAGTTTATGACTTCCTGTCGTCAATCTCTAACAAATACGGTATCGGTTTCTGGCGTGCAGGTGCCGGTATCATTCACCAAGTGGTATTGGAGAACTATGCATTCCCCGGTGGTATGATGATCGGTACAGACAGCCATACACCAAATGCCGGAGGCCTTGGCATGGTGGCTATAGGCGTAGGTGGAGCTGACGCGGTGGACGTGATGGCCGGCCTTCCATGGGAACTGAAGATGCCTAAACTGATCGGCGTAAAGCTTACCGGTAAAATGAGCGGATGGACATCAGCAAAAGACATTATCCTGAAAGTGGCCGGTATTCTGACTGTAAAAGGCGGTACAGGCGCAATCGTAGAATATTTTGGTGAAGGTGCAGAAAGCCTGAGCTGTACAGGTAAGGCTACTATCTGTAACATGGGTGCGGAAATAGGCGCTACCTGTTCGGTTTTCGCTTATGATCCTAAAATGGCCGACTACCTGCGTGGTACAAGCCGTGCAGATGTTGCCGAACTGGCTAATGCAGTTGCCGGCGACCTGCGCTCTGATAAGGAAGTTTATGATAGCCCTGCAGGCTATTACGATCAGTTGATCGAGATAGACCTCAATACACTGGAGCCACACGTGAATGGCCCTTTCACTCCGGACCTTGCTACGCCCATCAGCCAGATGGCTGCAGCAGTGAAGGAGAATGGCTGGCCTGATGAAGTGGAGGTGGCCCTGATCGGCTCCTGCACCAACTCTTCTTACGAAGACATCTCGCGTTCTGCATTCATCGCTAAGAACGCTATGGATAAAGGCCTGAAAGCAAAGAGTGAATTCACCATCACACCGGGTTCTGAAATGGTACGCTATACCATTGAGCGCGACGGCATGCTGGCTACATTCGACAAAATGGGCGGTGTTGTGCTGGCAAATGCCTGCGGTCCTTGTATAGGCCAGTGGGCGCGCCACGTTGCAGACCCTAACAAGAAGAACACGATCGTTACTTCTTTCAACAGGAATTTCGCTAAACGTAATGACGGCCTCTCCTCTACACACGCATTTGTGGCATCTCCTGAGATCGTCACAGCATATGCTATTGCCGGCAAATTGTCTTTCAACCCGCTTACTGATACGTTAAAGAACGAGAAGGGTGAAGATGTGAAGCTCGATGAACCAACCGGCTATGAAATGCCGCCAATGGGCTTTGACGTGAAAGATGCCGGATACATCGCTCCTGCTGTTGATGGTTCTCAAGTACAGGTGATCGTTGATCCTAAGAGCGACCGTCTCCAACTCCTGGAGCCATTTACTCCGTGGGATGGCAACAACCTCACCGGCATGAAGCTGCTTATAAAAGCATTCGGCAAGTGTACGACCGACCATATCTCCATGGCGGGCCCGTGGCTGAAGTATCGTGGTCACCTCGATAACATCTCTAACAACATGCTGATAGGTGCGGTGAATGCATACAATATGGAAACCAACAAGGTTAAGAACCAATTGACCGGTTCTTACGATGAGGTTCCGAAAGTTGCGCGCGCTTACAAGGCACAGCATATCGGTTGCATCGTTGTAGGTGACGAGAACTACGGAGAAGGCAGCAGCCGCGAACATGCTGCTATGGAGCCACGCCACCTGGGTGTGCGCGCTATACTGGTGAAGAGCTTCGCCCGTATCCACGAAACAAACCTGAAGAAGCAAGGTATGCTGGCGCTTACATTTGCCGACAAAGCAGACTACGATAAGATACAGGAAGATGACAACATTGACATCACCGGCCTTACCAACTTCACGCCGGGCAGTCCGCTTACACTTGTGCTGACACATAAGGACGGAAGTAAGGACAGCATCACTGTAAATCATTCTTACAACGAACAACAGATAGAATGGTTCAAAGCCGGTGGAGCACTCAACGTGATCCGCAAGAACTTTGCAGCAAAAGCATAGTGTTATAAGAAACCAAGAATAGAAAGTGCCGCCCGGTGGGCGGCACTTTTCGTTAATAAATGTTGAATTTCATCTCCCCGTAACATCGCTCCTTTTGATGTCAGAAAATACTTGCTTATTTTTGTATGCATGCAGAAGTTGTACGAGATAAAAGATTTCATTGAGTGGAAAGCCTTCGGTGTATGTTCCGCTATTGGTGAGAAACTGGGGGTGGCATCTTCACGTATCAGGCTCTGGTTCATCTACATCTCTTTCCTAACGCTGGGCTCTCCCCTTATCGTTTATATGGTACTCGCCTTCTGGATGAACATTAAGCGATATATTCTACTTAGCCGGAGGAACCCACTCAGGTGGCTGTGAACTGGCAAGTGACAATCACATTGCGGAAATAATATATTTCACACTTTATTTCAGGATTGTTATATTTGAGGCACAAACTATTTGTATGAAGCATAAACTATTATACATTCTTTTCATTGCCTTATTCGGATTCTCTGTAAACACACAGGCTGGCTTCTTTGTTAAAAGACATGCTGTAGCTACAGAGGTGGTGCAGACTGCTTCAAAGACCCGCGATATTACGTCAGTTTCTGCCAATGTAGCGTCAGTGAACAGTAAGAGCGAGAACATCTCTACCCCCCCATTCAGGAACTGGCAATACAGGGGCTGGGTTGGTGAAATAGCACTCGCCTTAGGTATTATGGGGCTGTTTTTGCCCCTTTTCTCAATAGCGGCTATATTGTTTGGTTTCATAGGCATGAACAGGCATAACCGCAACAGGGGGCTGGCAGTGGCCGGTTTCGTGCTGGGTGTCGCCGTTATAGTAGGTACTGCATTGTTCGGACTAACACCTATTCCGCTATTTTAGGCAGGTACACCTGCCATTACACTTATCGGTTAATAAAATGCCCTGCAAACAGCCATGACGCCCGTTTGCGGAAAATATTAGTTTCCAGAAGTTTCCAAAATATATTATCTTGCAAGTTCAGAAAAACCATTCCCGGTCTATGGCACAACATTGGAAAAAGATCTTGTTATCATTGTCAGCGACAACTTTGCTGCTTGCCTCGTGTGGTAAGAAAATGAGCAAGGATGAACCTATACCTGTCAGCTATTCGCCATCAGTGATCATCAGTAGTGAGAACCAGGTTATGTATGCTTACGACCCGGTTTCCGGGAAGAAACACTGGGAATATAGTTTCGCTTATTTACCGCACATCTATAACACAGATTTCACACCCTCTCCTGCTTATTATAACGGCAGAGTATATGTGATCGGGCCAAACTCTGACACACTGTACAAAATAGACGCTACAACAGGCACCCTTGTACAGGCAATTGAGGACGGTAGCAATCCTTACAGAAGTATAGCAACTCCTGTTTTCGATGGCAGCTACATCTATATTGCTGCCAGTTCCGGCATTGTTTACGCTATGGATACGACAGGTAATGTTCAATGGAGCTTCAACGCAGGCTCCCCTATCGAATCTTCGCCAACCATTTACCAAGACAATTTATATGTCGCCACTACCGGGGGGCACGTGTTCAAACTGGATAAGACAAACGGGCCTGACGCTGCCGGCAATCCTGTTTGGGATTATCCCGGATCAGGAGTACCCAGTAATGCAAAATTCGTTTCTTCTCCTACTATTGGTGATCCATACCTGTATGTGGGCAGCATCAGCGATAGCAGCATGTATTGCATTTACCTGACGCCACCTGATCTGAACCCGCCATTACCTCCATACTACACTATGCTCCGCTGGACATATAAGACCAATGGTGCCATTTACAGTTCTCCTGCTGCATATGCAGGTTATTGTATCTTCGGTAGTACCGACTATTACATTTACTGCCTGGATTCTACAATAGATCCAATGGATCCGGTTAATCCTACATTTACGCCCAAGGCTTACTGGAAAACAAGAACTAACAGCCAGGTATTCTCTTCTCCGCTCGCCTACAATCAGGTTATTTATGTGGGTAGCAACGACCAAAACCTGTATGCTTTGTACATGATAAATGGCGGTGTAAAATGGCAGTTCAAGACAAACGGCCTTGTAAAGTCAAGCCCTGTTGCTTATGGTCCTAATGTATTCATCGGAAGCTATGATAAAAATATGTATGCGATAGACACACTGACGGGTACTGCCAAGTGGATGGTGAACGTAAATGGGCCTGTTGCCTGCTCTCCTATTGTAGACAACCTGACAAAAAAGACCGGTTATAACAGCCAGATATCGGGAATGACCTACTAATTCCGGTATTTCGTGATACTTATAAAAGCCCTTGTAATTACAAGGGCTTTTATTTTTTTATATAGAATAAATTCATACTTGCCTTTAAATAACAGGATTTATACACTTCAGCATCTGAAATTAAGTACCTTTAATAAGAGGTAAACCCGTTATGCTATACGCGGTAGTAGATATTGAGACCACAGGTAGTTATGCTGCAGGAAATGGTATAACAGAGATAGCTATAGTCATTCACGATGGCGAAAAGGTGCTGAACTACTACGAGACACTTGTCAATCCTCATATACCAATTCCTTACTTCATACAGCGGCTCACGGGTATCGACAACAATATGGTAGCCAATGCACCGTCGTTTGAGGAGATAGCCAAGCATGTCTATGAGCTGCTACTGGATAAAGTCTTTGTTGCCCACAATGTCAATTTCGATTACTCGTTCGTAAAACACCAGCTTCAGACCGTAGGCTACGACCTTGAGTCTAAGAAACTGTGTACTGTTCGCCTTGCCCGAAAAGTGCTGCCGGGAATGAACGGGTATAGCTTAGGTAAACTCACGCACCAGTTAAGTATCAATCACGGCGCACAGCACCGTGCAGGTGGCGATGCACTAGCTACAGCCGAGCTATTCTCCATTCTTCTGAAGAAAGATACCGGTGGCGCTATTGCCGCAATGCTGAAAGGCAGGAATAGTGAACAATACCTGCCGCCTCACTTGCCTGTAGAAGAGCTGGAAAGCCTGCCGGCTACATCAGGTGTATATTATTTCTACAACTCTTCCGGAAAGACGATCTATGTTGGTAAAGCCAAAAATATAAGGAAGCGGGTGCGCAATCATTTTTCCAACAATAAGACCACCCGGCAGAAACAGGATTTTCTGAAAGAAGTTTATCGCATCAGCTATAAAGAATGTGCTACAGAATTGATGGCCCATATCTGGGAAAGTTCCGAGATTCGCCGCCTTTGGCCGGTTTACAACCGCAGCCAGCGTGGCTACCTGCCACAGTTCGGCTTGTTTGCCTATGAAGATCAGCATGGTTATAAACGGTTTGCCATAGAGAAGAACAAGCATAGCCTTAAACCTATATATACATTTAACAGCATCTCCGACGGGCATAGCCGCCTGCGTGAGATCGTGGATGAGTTCGGGCTATGTACAAGATTATGTAATCTCTCATCACACCCTGAATGTGGTTGCGATGAACATGTTGCGCCTCTTCACTACAATATTAAAGTAGATAGCGCCATTGCCAAGATCCGGAAGGAGCTACCATCGTTCGCGCTGATAGACAAGGGGCTCGACGATAATGAACATAGCTGTATCCTGGTGCTGGAGGGCAATCTTTACGGCATGGGATACATCACCGATAAGAAACAACACCTCAGTAACGTGGACCTGCTGATGAAGCGGCTGGAGCCATTGAAAGACAACGATCACATCCGAAACCTCGTTTTCCGTCATGCAAGCGAGTACCCGGAGAAGTGTGTTTCCATTGCCGTCTAAGAATTACAGCCTTCGGATTGATACCGAATATTTACCTTTGAATACAGAATAAAGAACATGGGCGAAGCAATCATTAAGGTCACAAACCTGACAAAGAAATATGGTGATTTTGAGGCAGTGAAAGGTATCAGTTTTGAAGTGATGAAGGGCGAGATATTCGGATTGCTGGGGCCTAACGGCGCAGGCAAAACTACAACGCTTGAGATCATAGAAACCCTGCGCGATAAGAGCTCCGGGCAGATTATAGTAGATGGCATAGACCTGGATAAACAACCCCAGGCCATCAAAAATATTATTGGTGTTCAGTTGCAATCTGCCGGGTATTACCCCAATCTTAACCTTAAACAGATCATCGAGCTTTTCGCAGGGCTATATAATCGCACGGTTGATCCAATGGCGCTGCTGGACACCGTGAACCTGCGTGAGAAAGCCGGAAGTAAGTTTAAAGAGCTTTCCGGCGGGCAGAAACAACGCTTTTCCATTGCTACTACCCTTATCAATGAACCAAAGATCATCTTCCTGGATGAACCCACAACTGGCCTGGACCCGCAAGCCCGCCGTAACCTGTGGGACCTTATAAGGCAATTGAGGGACAGGGGCTGTACCGTAGTGATCACCACCCACTACATGGATGAAGCTGAGGAACTTTGTGAGCGGGTGGCTATAGTTGATAGCGGCCGCATCATAGCTCTGAACACACCGGGAGCATTGATCGATAAACTGCTTGATAGCGGTTTCAAACGGCCTAAAGCGGTGAAAGATGCCAACCTGGAGGATGTATTTCTCAACATGACAGGTAGGGAACTAAGAGAGGAATAACTTCAACTATTCCATTATATTTGTGTCCGATGCGCTACATCTTTATCATATCATTGGTCTTATCTTCCCTTGCTGCTACTGCACAAATGCAGGCAGGCAGTAAACGGGACAGCATTGCGCAATCAAAGATCATAGAACTCGTAGAGAATGAACACCTCCTTCCATACTACGATGAGAACAGGCACACGCCGGGCGACTTCATCTACTCCAGTCATATTGCCACGATATTGAAGCAACGGCCAGACCCAGAGCATGACGAGTACTGGATTCAGGTTACCGACCACAGAATGTATGAACAACCCAATGTCTATTTCAACTTTTTCGTTGACCCGAAGACATGGGCTGTATATGTCTATGATATAAAGACAGAGAAATTCTGGACATGGGAAAACTGGAAAAGACAACCCAATTACCGAAGTCCCAATTATAGCCCGCTCTATTACCCGAATATATAATTGCCTGTTTCTATTGCCTTAGCCGCTATTCTCCGGCGGGCATCCTTTGTATTGAAGTTATCAGCCTTCGTGAAGCGCTTGATACCCATGAGCATCATTCGTTGTTCATCACCCTCCGCAAATGAATTGATCACGGTTTTCCCTGCATGATTTATCCGGTCAGCCGCATCGTACAGGAATACCCGTGCCGCATCTATGGCCAGGTCAGCATTTGGAGCAGACAATTGCTTCATCTTCATGGCGCGCAGCAACAGGCACTCTGCCTGGAAGGTATCAATAGCCATGTCTGCAATATCCATCAATATCTCCTGCTCATGCTCCAGTTTCATCATCAGCTTCTGAGCGGCAGCACCGGCACACATCAATATCGCTTTCTTGAAATTGGCAATGGTCTTCAGTTCCGATGCAAAAGGTGCATCATCAGTTCCGAGATCAGGGACGCTCATCAGTTCTTTTTGCACAGCCATGGCAGCACCCATAATATTGATCCTGCCCTTGAACGCACGCTTCAGGTACATATCCATGATAAGCAGCCGGTTGATCTCATTCGTGCCCTCAAATATCCTGTTGATGCGGCTGTCACGATATGAACGTGAGATATTGTATTCGTCTGAAAATCCGTTCCCGCCATGTATCTGCACACCCTCATCCACTATGTAATCCAGCGCTTCGGAACCTAACACCTTGAGCATAGCACACTCGATAGCATACTCTTCTGCAGCGCCCAGCAAGGCATTATCGTGCTTGCCATCGCTTCGCAACTCCTGCTCTTTCTGGTCTATCCAGCGTGCGGTACGGAACAGCGCGGTCTCCGCAGCAAAAAGCCGGATATTCATTTCAGCCAGCTTATGTTGTATTGCGCCAAAAGAAGCGATAGGCGTTTTGAACTGCTCGCGTGTCTTTGCATAATTTGCGGTAGTCTTAATGGCAAGTTTAGCGCCACCTGATGTTGCGGCACATAGCTTCAGACGGCCAATGTTCAGGATATTGAACGCAATAATATGCCCTTTCCCTATCTCACCCAGCAGGTTCTCTTTCGGTACTATACAGTTCTCGAAGAAAAGCTGGCGTGTGCTCGAGCCCTTGATACCCATCTTGTGCTCTTCCTCTCCAAAGCTCAACCCCGGCGTATTACGTTCAACAATGAATGCGCTGAATTTGTCACCATCTACTTTGGCGAATACTGTGAATACATCAGCAAAGCCTGCATTTGTGATCCATATCTTCTGTCCATTGATCGCATAACCTTTCCCATCCGGCGTAGGCATGGCAGTTGTCTTGGCGGCCAGCGCATCAGACCCTGATCCGGGTTCAGTAAGGGCATATGCGCCCTTCATTTCTCCGGTGGCTAATTTTGGTACATATCTCTTCTTCTGCTCTTCGGTCCCGAAATAAAGAATGGGTAAAGAACCAATGCCATTATGCGCAGCCATGGCTACCGCGAAAGAGTGTCCGCCACCCAGGCATTCGTTCACCAGTGTCGCGGTAACGAAGTCTTTACCCAGTCCGCCATATTCTTCGGGAAATGCCGCACCGAGTAAACCCAATGCGCCCGCTTTATCCAACAATGACTGCATAAGGCCCTCCTGCTTCTCATCAAGTTCCTTCAGGAAAGGCAATACCTCCTTCTCCAGGAATTCACCGCACATCTGGATGATCATGTGTTGCTCCTCCGTAAAATCCTCTGGGGTATATATCTGCTCCACATTAGCCGGCTGTATCAGAAAACCTCCGCCCTGTATATGTGTCGATGCCTGTTGCGCGTCCATAAAAATCTTTTTATAAAGCTATGATAATAATAAATGCCTAATTGTTAAATCAACATAAGCTGACTAGAATCATAGTACAATAACCGCGCCAGAACATTTTAAACCCGGCACCTGCTTGGCGGTCTATCCTGTAGGGTGTATCTTCACTTCAGCTCGTTTACGATTTATAAAAATATGAAATGAGTATGCGTTTCTTCCTCTTGATCTTTTTAGCCTTTCCCCTTTACTCTTCCGCTCAGAATAGTGCGGGCGAAGCAGAGGACGACCCATATGAAGACCGTACGTACTTTATGTGGGGAGGCAACTACCTGAGCAATAATGTGTACCTGGGTCGAAAAGATACAGCAAGGGTTCCCTACCTGAGCCCGTACATCGGCTATCATCATAAGTCAGGGATTTATGCAAAAGCAATGCTATCCTACGCTCCGTTGAAAAATACAGTGGACCTTCTGACCCTTGAAGGAGGATATGAACACACCTTCGGCGACCATATCACCACAGGTGCCGATCTGGCTAAGTATATCTACAACAAGAATACGACCACGATACGGGGAAATATCCGCGAAGGTGCGGGCGCGTGGTTTCAATACACGAACGATCTGCTGCAACCGCTCATCAGCTTTGATGTTAATTTTGCACGAAAGACAGATTATATAGTTGGATTGTCGCTCAATCATCCCTTTAAGCTCGTCAGCAATACCCTGAGTATTACACCCACAGCAACACTCAATTCCGGCACCCAGCATTTCTATGACGATTACTTCATTACCCGACTGCTGAAACAGGATAAAACGCTGAAAATAAATAAGGTGCTGGCCAACGCGGGAAGGTTCAAGCCCCTCGATGCGGAAATAAGTTTACCGGTCACTTACCGGTATGGGAAATATTTGTACACGCTGACACCGACCTATGCTATACCGCTAAACCCCAATACCATAACCCTGCCCAAACAAACGATACAGGAACATCTGTCTAACACCTTCTATGTAGAGTTAGATATTCGCCATCGCTAACAGTCGGTCACTCCTGTATGTTGTATTCCTTGATCTTGCGGTAGAGCGTGCGCTCAGAGATACCCAGCTCAGCCGCCGCGTCTCGTCGACGGCTTTTGTGTTTCTTCAGCGCCTTAGTGATATATTCCTTCTCCCTGTCAGCAAGCAGTAGTGTCTCCTCCACATCTTCATGATGGTCTTTTGACTCCAACAATATAGGTGTATTGGAGCTGTAAGAAGGCGTCGTATTCACCGGTTCCGGCTCATGATTATACGCCGGAATAAGCGTTCCGGCAGAAGGGTCAACCGGTGTATAACCCTGGTGATGCGCCACATCAAATATCATCTGCTTCAGGTCGTTCATATCCCTCTTGAGATCAAAGAACAACTTGTAGAGAATATCACGCTCAGTATTAAAGTCCACTCCGGAAGCGCCGCCGGGAGCGGAAGGATTGATCACAGTAAGACTGCGTGTTGTATTCTTATTCGCTGGCAGGAAGTGTTGCAGCACATCCGCTGTCACCTGCTTGTCTGTAGATAATACAGACACCTGCTCTGCAATATTCTTCAGTTCACGCACATTGCCCGGCCATTGGTAGTTCACCAGCAACTGTTGTGCTACGCTATCCAGTTGCACCGACTGTGTCTTATAACGCTCTGCAAAATCTGAAGCGAATTTTCTGAACAGCAATGGTATATCTTCCTTACGGTCCCTCAGTGCGGGCACGCGTATAGGCACTGTACTCAATCTGTAATAAAGATCCTGCCTGAAACTGCCCGACTGAGTATTCTCCAACAGGTCACGATTGGTAGCGGCTATCACACGCACATCCGTCTTCTGTACCTTCGAGGAGCCCACACGAATGAACTCACCTGTCTCCAACACACGAAGCAGGCGGGCTTGTGTGCCCAGCGGCATCTCCCCTATCTCATCAAGAAATATGGTACCGCCATTAACAGTTTCAAAATAACCTTTACGGCTGTCAACTGCGCCCGTAAAAGAGCCTTTTTCATGGCCGAACAATTCACTGTCTATCGTTCCTTCAGGGATAGCGCCGCAGTTCACGGCTATAAAAGGATTGTGCTTCCGGGATGACAATGCATGAATGATCATGGAGAAAACCTCCTTACCTACCCCGCTTTCCCCAACTATCAATACAGACAGGTCTGTGTTGGCAACCTGTATCGCCGTGTTCAGGGCATGGTTCAATGCCGGCGAGTTGCCGATGATACCAAACCTGTTCTTTATGCTCTGTATATCCATATACTCCGTTTCTCCTTTTATTATCGTTCGTCAAAAATATCTTAGTCAACAATCTCGCCAATAAGTGTTGCAGAGGTAACGCTTGTAACCTTAACCTGCACATAGTCACCCTTCTTAAGGCCGGCATCACCCTTTGGAAACACAACCGCTTTGTTTTGCGTATTGCGCCCCATCCAATGTTGATCGCTTCGCTTGCTGTCACTTTCTATCAGCACCTCAAACACTTTACCTACATCCTGCTTATAGCTTTCGCGCTGACTTTCGTATTGTGTATCAATGATCTCTGTAAGCCGCCTTTTCTTCACATCTTCAGGTATATCATCTGCATACCGGCGTGCGGCAAGTGTACCGGGACGTTCACTGTATGCATACATATACGCCAGGTCAAACTTACAGTCCTTTATCAGAGAGAGAGTATCCCGGTGTTCTTCTTCCGTCTCCGTACAAAATCCGGTTATCACGTCCGTGCTCAGCCCGCAATCAGGTATCACCTCACGAATGCGCTTCACTTTGCTCAGGTACCATTCACGCGTATATGTTCTGTTCATGAGCTGCAGCACACGTGTATTACCGCTCTGCACCGGCAAGTGTATGTATTTGCAGATGTTATGGTGCCGTACTATGGCCTGAAGCACCTCTTCTGTTATATCCTTGGGATGCGAAGTACTGAAACGCACCCTGAGCAAGGGAGATATTTCCGCCACTTGCTCCAGCAGTCGGGCAAAGGTCACTTCTTCGCCACCAGATGTAAAATGGTAACTATCCACATTCTGCCCCAGAAGGGTCACCTCACGAAAACCTTGTTCAAATAGCTGACGACACTCATTCACTATACTTACCGCATCGCGGCTGCGCTCCCTACCCCTTGTGAATGGAACTACGCAGAAAGTACACATATTGTTGCAACCGCGCATGATACTTACAAATCCGCTTACACCATTACTATCCAGGCGAACTGGAGAGATATCTGCATAAGTTTCTTCCCTGCTGAGTAACACATTCACACCCTTCTGTCCTCCTTCCGCCTCAGATACCAGGGACGGTAAACTTCTATAGGCATCGGGGCCTACCACCAGGTCCACCAGTTTTTCCTCTTCCAGAAGCTTTGCCTTCAATCGCTCCGCCATACATCCCAACACACCTATCAGCATACCGGGCCTGTCGTTCTTTACCCTCCTGAAATCAAGCAGCCTGTTCCTGACCGTTTGCTCAGCCTTTTCTCGTATAGAGCATGTATTAATAAGTATCAGGTTTGCGTCCTCATAGTTGCGTGTAGCGCCAAATCCTTGTTCATTTAATATAGACGCAACTATCTCGCTGTCGCTGAAATTCATAGCACAACCATAACTCTCAATATAAAATTTCTTATTGAACGTATTGGGATCTCCGGCAAAGGGGGCATAAACCTCCCCCTGTCGTTCCTCATTTATGTCTTTTTGCAGAATGTCTGCCATAATTTCCGATTTCAGAGCTGCAAAGGTACATGATAAGTTGATTAGCCTGATAGGCTCTGTCTATGAGGCGATTATTTTAACGAAATCCGTTAACGCGCGCTTAAGAATTCAACCCAATATATTACTTTTGATACCCGAATGTCTTATGCTTGGTAATAGGCTCAGATATACAAAAGAATGAATAAAGGAAAACTCTTATTACTTACGCTGGTACATCCGGATTTTTTGCCCCCGGTGTATGCCACAGCTCAATCTTTAAGAGACCTCGGATACGACATTCATATACTTACTTTCGATTCATTTGTACCTTCCGAGTATCATCTGGGCAACAACATCTCACTGGAGTTATTAGGCCGCCATTTCAGTGCAGGCACTTTTGAAAGAATATCACTTCGCAATAAGTTCACCAGCCGGGCAAAAGAACTTACCCGAAATTCAACAAAAGCTATCATTGCTTTCTGCCCTTTTTCTTTTCAATGTGGCCTGAAGGTCAAGGGGAATCTTCCGGTAATATATTCGGCATTGGAGATCTCTGATTTTAAGCTGAATGAATTTCTCAGGTCACCACTATCCAACTACAGAAATCTGCAGGCCATCAGGCATATGAAGAAGGCAGATCTGATCACTACCCCTTCCATACAGCGGTCTGCATGGCTGGCCGGCCGTTGCCATCTGGATGTACTGCCACAAACTATCCTTAATTGCGCCTATTTTGCTGAGGTTGATGAACAACCATATAGGGACACTTACAGGAAACTTGTACCACCTGACTTTTGGGATAAGAAAGTGGTTTTATATACGGGTGCTGTAAATGATGAACACTGTATCCTTGAGGCTATCCAGGCGTTCGACATTGTCAACGATACAGGAAGCGCATTGGTGATAACCGGTATTAAAGACACGCCCTACTGCGAACAGGTAAAGAAACTGGCAGCAACTGCTCATTCCACTGCCAGGATAAAACTCTTACCCTATGTAACAAGGTTGGAGATGGAAAGCCTTCAGGCAAATGCATGCATCGGTTTGTGCCTGGAAAAAGAAGTACAAACAAGTATCCGCTCACAGTTGATCGCTCCGAACAAGACAGGCGAGTACCTGGCTAAAGGACTATATGTTGTAGGAAACAGTAACGAATATATGCAGCTTTTGCGGTTGAATAATGTGGCATCGCTAACGCCGGCAAATGACACCAATGCCATTGCGGATACACTTACAGACGCATTAAAAACTGCGGAACACGGAGCACAACGTGAAACGATAAAAAAATTCGTCTCGTCTTTCTTTTGCATGCAGCAACAAGTACGCCCGATAGCCGATTTTTTGAGCAAATATTGATAAATAAGTATAAAATAACATTAATATGTATAAACGATTTTATTTTTCCTGAGTATACATAAAAATAAATACAACTTTTATTAACAAATAGATAGTAAAAATGATTTTAGACACTACATTTGTGAAGACTTGCAAGCTAAAATGTTATTAATTTACTCTTTAGACATTAACAATGTCTATATATACTATGAAGTATGTGCGGTATAGCTTGCTATCTCGGCAGTAAGAAAGAAGAGGGTTTCCGGTTCGGGACAAATGCTATCGGGCTATTGAAGCATCGTGGTCCCGACGACAACGGCATATTCAACGCCGATGAAATTACTCTTGCTCATACACGCCTGTCCATACTTGAATTATCTTCACTTGGACATCAGCCGATGTGGTCGTCCTGTGGCCGCTATGTGATCGCATACAATGGTGAAATATATAATCACCTTGAACTGAGAAAGAAATACCTGGTAGAACATCAATTTAAAGGCCACTCAGATACAGAAACAATCATTGAACTTTTCAGGCTACGCAAGGAGCAGATATTGAATGAAATGGTGGGCATGTGGGCCATTATTATCTGGGACACTGAAACGAAACAACTTTTCATCAGCCGCGACCGATATGGCCAGAAACCATTGTACACACGGCTGATAGGCGATAGCTGGTACCTTAGTAGCGAAATAAGGCCATTGTTGTCTCAACATGAGAAGACCGAATTCAATGCAACCGCATTGGTAGAATACCTTGCACTTGGTAATTATGGACACCTTGGCATCCATACGTTTTATGACAATATTCAGCAGTTTCCCGAAGGCCATTACGCATGGCTGAAAATTGGTCAGAAAAAACTGGAGACCAAAAAATACTGGGAGTTACCATTCGTCGATGAACGAGACAAAATACCATTTGATGCTGCGGTAAAAAAAGAACTGCACGATAGTATTGTAGAAGCAGTGCTTTCACAAACTATTTCAGATGTTCCGATAGGTATCACGCTTTCCGGTGGAATCGACTCTTCTATTATTTCCGGAATACTGTCCAGGTATTACAACCAGGAGATAAATATTTTCACAGCTCAATCAGTAGAAAGCAAGTACGACGAAACAAAGTATGTGAATGCGGTGATCAAAATGAACCGTAACAACAACTTCAAGGTACACACCAAGAACCTTAATGAACTCTCTGTAAAAGAAACGCTTGAGAATTACATCAACATCCAGGAAGAACCATTTGGCGATCCCTCAATAATCGCACATGGCTTTCTCATGAAAATGGCTGCCGATGCCGGCGTGAAAGTAATTCTGAACGGGCAAGGGGCCGATGAATTGTTCTTCGGCTATAATAATATGGCCCAGGCTATTCTGTCAGAACAACTGAAGTCGCTCCAGCTCAATAAGTTCTACAGCAATCTTAGGGCAATGAAGCTCGGTAATAAATACCTGCTTCGCGCCTTACTCGAGTCATCTTTCCCCGGCCTCGAATACAACCTCAGGACTAAGTCACGTATCAAGAGACGCGATATATTGCAGAAAAACTTGCTCCAGGATGTTGACAACTCTATGATCTCCCTGCACAAATACAACAATGCCTATAACGTATGGACCGAGTCTGTATATGGTGTGCATATTCCTCACCTGGTACATTATGATGACCGCAATGGGATGGCGTACAGCATAGAAGGCCGGATGCCGTTCCTTGACCATCGCATCGCTGAGCTTGTAGCCCGTATTAAGACGAACGAGTTCATGAAGAAGGGGATGAGGAAATACATTCTTCGTGAGGCATGTAAAGAATATATACCCGCAGAGGTCTATAACCGTAGAGATAAGATCGGTTTTTATACGCCGCTGATAGATGCGCTAAATAAAGATGCGCAATGGGTTGTTGGTCAGTTGAAAGAGAGTAAATTATTTCGCGCAGATCACAATGATATTCTCATCAACAAACTGCAGAGCGGCTCTTTGAATGTAAACGAGGCGCTCCAGATATGGAGGGGACTTTCAGCCTACCTGTGGATGAAACTATATAACATTAACGGGCTGCACTGATCCGCACAACATTACGTGTATACATCATCACCGATGGTCCCTGCTATGTTTAAGATTGGGTTACTACATCATTGATAATTATATTTACACAATTAATCGCCAACGGGCCATGTCCACATCCTTTTATAATGAACTGAATACGCTTAGCCGAGCAAGGAAATTGATTTCCTTACTGCCAGAAAAGCTTAAGTTCAGAGTAGCGAAAAAACTTTACAACTATGAGGCAGATAGTGTACACGGTATTGACATCGTTGCGCCGCTTCATGACATGGTATGCTTCATTAACACCAAAGATCTCATCGGATGGAAGATCTTCTTCTTTGGCGAATACGAGGCCGATACTAACCGGATACTATCTCAATACATCAAAAAGGGAGATGTGGTCATTGAAGCCGGAGCCAACATTGGCAGTGAAACGCTTCTTATATCACGCATTGTAGGCGGTACGGGGTATGTATATGCCTTCGAACCAAATCCGTATACATTCGAAAGACTTGGAATAAACATCTCTATAAATGAGCTGAGTAATGTGAGTATTCATGATATTGCTATGGGGGAGAGCAACGGAGAGATCAGTTTCAATATTTACCCGAAGAACTTTTGCAACCCGGGGATGTCGAGCAAATACATGGAAACATCACAAACAAAAAAAATCACAGTTGCTCAGAATACGCTGGACACATTCATACGTGAAAAGAATATTGAAAAAGTAGACCTGATCAAAATGGACATCCAGGGAGCAGAAATGGACATGATCCAGGGGGCGGACGAAACCATTAAACGATTTATGCCGACAATATTTACCGAAGCATATGATTTGTATAATGATGTTAAGGCATTCTATGGAATATTATCGGGCTATGGATATAAGATATATCATATTGGAACAAATAAACTTTCGCTTATGGGTTCCGTAAACGAAGCAAGAGATGGAAACTGGATTGCGACCGCGGAGTAATTAGCGTATTATTTATTTATTTTACAAAACAATCACAGCAAATCAATACCGGGCTTAATGGCGTTAAACATCGTATTCCTGATCATATACATCTTTTTCTCGAGTATATTTGATTATAGCCTGCTATACTATCTCCAGATATTTAATTGCCTCCTGCTCATCATCATCCAACTCAGGAAACGTGTAGATATCATTACCCCGATCTTTATCTTCTATATCGGTGTTATCATCACCAATATAGCCAATATGTCTTTGATCAGTAAGATCGGAAAGGTAGATTTCAAAACGTATTCCTATATCGTGCCGAAATACCTGGATGAAGCCACATTGATCTGGGTGATCTCCTGCAGCCTCATTATGATAGGATATGATGCGGCCAGGAACCGGCGTTTTGCTTCGCTGTTTTATGAGATAAAAAGTAAAGAGAGAATAAAATCGATATTTTATATTCTGCTGGTTGTCAACCTACTCTCGGTACTGGGAATGGGGCTGAATTTCCGTAGCGGGCTCATCCTGAGAATATTCGGGCTTCTGAACTCGATAGGGATACTGTTCTTTGCCCAATTGTGGGGAAGAGTGGAAGATAAAACATACCGCACGTATGCTATTACGCTGTTCATCCTCGAGACCTATATTGCTCTTATATCCTCATACCTCAGGTTTGAGCTTATCCTTCCCACCATATATCTGTACACCGGTTATTTTCTGGGCAAGCGGGATATACGATATGTGCTTACTTATCGTATCCTGCCGCTCGTTGTCATCATGCTTGCCTATGCCCTGAACTTTTCGTCGCTACAGGAGAACCGGTTGAACTTCATTGGCGCCTTTACAGAGCGTAGTTCAAGTGATCTGAGCGATTCAAGAAACTCGTCAGCACTGTTGGATCGCAGCGCCAACCTGGCACAGCTCACCAATGTTGTAAAACTGGTTAAGCAAAATGGTACCTATGACGGTAAAGCTTCAGAACCGTTGGTCGCAGCATTAATCCCCAGGTTTCTTTGGCCGGATAAACCGATCATTGCACTCGGTGCATGGTTTGCCTTAGAGATAGGTACAGCCTATAAGAATGATGGCGGCCGTGTCAATAACTCCATTAATATGACTATCCCCGGTGAGCTATATCTCGATTTCGGATGGCCGGGGCTTGTCATCGGAAGCCTTTTGGTGGGCCTGTTTATAGCTATGCTATGGAACTCAACTGGGTTCTATTCGTCGCAATACAATATTACCGGTATCATTTTCGGCGGATACCTGTATTACGTTGCCCTGCTCAATTTCGGCGCCGATCTTCAGATCATGATCACCATTATTTCCACGTTCATCATATTCCTGATCATTAATAAAATTCTGAAGCCGCGATGAGGATTTTATCAATTGGTCCATTATGGAGAGGCAGTAATGCAGGAGGCTTGTTTCGTGCCTTGAGCCGACAAGAATGTCTTATTGAAGTGGTCGATGAGTTCTATTATATCAGCCTGCAAACCCGCACCAGGCTCACCAAGATACTGGAACGAGGCATACGCCCTATGCAGATCGCCGAATTCAACCTTGCTATCAGAAAGAAAATTGAAGTCTTCAAGCCGGACATAATGTTCGTGTACAAAGGAGCCTTTGTCGCACCGGGCACCTTACAATTTGCATTGGACAAAGGCTGTAAACTGTCGTTGTTCTACCCCGATGTAAGCATGACGGCACATGGCAATTTCATTCCGGCCTGCATCCCTATGTATCATATCATCTTTACTACCAAAACCTTTGGCATAACTGATATGCAGCAGAAATTCGGGGTAAAGAACGCGCACTTCATACCCCATGGTTTCGACCCTGAGATACACCGCAAATTGAAAATAAGCGAAGAAGACAAAATGAATTTCGGCTGCGATGCTTCCTTTATCGGCACTTACTCTCCCAAAAAAGAACAATGGCTGACCACACTTAAAAAGAAGTACCCGGAAATAGACCTTAAAATATGGGGCGATCAATGGTTCAAAGCAACAACCCCTGAAATTAAACCCTGCATTCAATATACAGCCGTACTGGGCGACCTGTACGCGATCGCGATACAATGCTCTAAAATAAACCTGGGCATCTTGTCCGAACAAGTTACCGGCTCATCTTCCGGCGATAAGATCACCTCACGCACTTTCCATATACCGGGCTCTTCCGGCTTTCTGCTGCATGAGCGAAACGAGGAGTCTGTTACCTATTTCAAAGAGAACGAAGAAGCAGGATTCTTTAGTGACGCGGAAGAAATGGCCGATAAAGTAAAATACTTCCTTGGAAACGATACCCTCAGGCAAAAGGTACAGGAAGCAGGTTACATCAGGGCCATTAAAGAATACTCTTTGGATGAGCGCGCGAAACTGGTTATCAGCCACCTGCGCGGATTACGGTCTGTCAGTTAAAATTCACCACAAGTGCTATGCCCGCAGCCTTCGGATAGAATGCCGGTTGCATACGCATCGAAATATCCCTTGAGATATCGAAGTTCTTGAGATGAGCACCCGTAATAGCATCTATTACCTGGGCAAGGTAGCCAACTGTTGTGAGCAGCACAGTCAGGTTCACATTCTTGTACTGGTCATCCTGAAGCTGTTTCAATTGGTTAATGTCATACATCTTTAAAGACTGATCCACCACGTTGCCGGCAATACGGTTAATGTATTCTTTTCGGTAATCCTGGTATTTCTTCAGGTTATTGACCAGGAAGTAGGTAGCCCCGGCCATACCACCATATACTATAGGCAACTTCCAGTATTGACGGTTATATATCTGGCCCAGGCCGGGTAGTATTGCCGCATACAACCCCGCCTTTTTAGGATTAGGTTGAAATGATTGATGTTTTGCGGCAACATGTTTTGCTGAATCACTTACCGGCATCACTTTCTCCACTGCCAGGGCTGGTTTGGCCACGGTGTCTTTAGCAGGTACAGACACTACACCGGAATCTCGCGCAGAGCGCATTCCCTGTCCTTCACAAGACACCGCCTTCAAAAATAGCAGAAGGAAAAGTAATAAGTGTGATAAAAGTATCTTCACCGGCCGCGATTGACGTGCAAAGTTAATGCTAATTTAGTTTGTTATTGAGCCAGCCAATACTTGCGTAGCAGCCACTCAGCTACTGCCAGTGCCAGGATGATAAAGAAATACCATTTCCTGTCCACCAGTGGAACAGTTTCTGTATTAGTCACTATAAGCGGTTTCACCCGATCACTGCGGGATATCGTGTCATACAGCGATGACATATTAGCACCGCTTACCAGCGACCCGCCGTATTTATTGGCTATAGCATGGAGCAAAGGATAGTCAGCACCCGTTTCCATCAACTCCAACGGCATTGCCTCCACCACAAAACTGCCATCAGCAGCATATGTTTTATCATTGTAAGATACCTTGCCATGATAACTATAAGTGCCCCCCGCCCATATACCAATGTTGAGACTGTATGATCCTCCTGAGCGTTCAAACGAGAAATTCTGCTTTCTCCCGTTACTGTCAGCTATCTCTATCTGTACATCAGGAGTGTTTATCTGCTCATTGTTGGCATTAAGCAGATGGGCAGTTAGAGAAACAGGCTCCTGGTCGCTCCACACATATTTGGGAAGGTTTATGGCAAAGGGCTTCTCGCCGTTATTAGCCGCAAGAAATGATACCGTTTGCCTGATACACTCATCCACAACCGTATGATCGTTAAAGCTCTTGAACTCATACAGCCGCCAGCGCCACAGGCCTTCGCCCAGCAAAATAGCTACCGGCACCTGTCCGGGCTGTAGTACCCACGCTGGATTCTGCACATTACCGGCTACCTGGTTAAACAGGATGCTGCTGCCGGGTCCCGGTAAGATATTTCCGGCATTCGAGTAAAGCGGAGGTAATTTGTCGGTCACAGATTGTATCTGCTGCGGCAATGTAAATGCATTGAATGCACTATTATAACCCAACTGTATATTATGCGGCACTGCAGGGTTGATGGTAGTATGAGTCAGTTGAGACAGTTCGTTTATCGCGGGTACATTCGACTGTGTTCCTACAATGAACCACACAGGCTTTTTAGCAGCCAATAGCCGGGCAGAGATATTGTTCCTTGCCGACGGAAGCCCGTGTGCCACTATCACATCATAGTTTGCAAATGACGGCGGCAGATCATCACCATTATTCACGGTCACTTTGTAGGTTTCCACTCCTGCCAGTGCTTCTCTCACGGCATTCACATCGGGGTGTGGTGCAGAAGACACAATAAGGATGTTCTTCTTTTCATCAACCACCTCTACAAAAATGTCTTTCCGGTTATTGGCTTCATTCTTTTCGCCATCATATCCTGGCACAGATACCGTATAGTGGTGCAAGCCTGCCTTACTCGCCTTTATAGTGAAAGAAAATGTCTTGTCGTACTTGTCGGCATTCACCGATAGCGGAACAGATGACAGCAACTCTCCTCCCTCTTTTATACTTACAGTTCCGGAATGTCCCTTACACAACTCAGCGATCACATCCGCCCTTATCTCAAACGAGCTGTTCAGGGTTGCCGTCTTATTACCATATAAGCGCGCAACGCGTATATCTTTCTGAGCCACGCTATCGCCTATAGCCACTGTGTAAACCGGGGAATGTAACGCCAGTTGCTGATAGACAGGGTTCATACCCTGGTTGAATCTGCCATCGGTCGCCAGTACCACTGCCCCAAGGTTTTGCATCCCGAAGAACTCCTGCGCCCTCGACAAAGCCATAGATATATCTGTCACCTCCTGGTGGTAACGTTGTACCGAATCCTGTTGGATGTTGCCACCAAAGCCCCACTCCACTACCTTATACTGCCCTTGTAATTTCTGCACAAGGTCAACCATACGCTTTCGGTATCCCGTTGTATCCGCCCCCAGCGCGTTTCCTATAGACCTTGAATTGTCCTGTAATACCAATATCACAGGCTTCTCTGTTACATGCTTTGTAATAACGATGGTAGGCACGAGTATCAGCAGCAGGGTAAAGAACACCACAAGGCTCCTCAGCGCGGAAGTAAGCAACGGATAAGGAACTGCACGCCTTTTGTCTGCCCGGAATACCAGGTAACCTGCTCCAAGTGATAGAGATATTGCAATAAGCCAGTATATCCACTGCATTGAGCGGCAAACTAAACAAAAAATCAAGAAACAATTGACAATTAATACTTAAAATGTCTGCATTGCCGACAGTCATATCGTCCGGAGTAGTAATCGACAGTTAAACAATATCATTCCAATAAGTGAATTACTTGAAAAGCTGCCCTGCAAGGCTGCCGAATTAAAAAAACCAGTAATTTCGTGCAAAATATACACATGAAAAAGAACCTATATTTTCTACTCTGTATTTTATGGTCTTTGATGCTCTCGGCAAAGGTTCTCGCGCAACCCACTTTCACCATGGGCCGTACCCAAACTTTATCATTATGTCAGAATTCGGTTGCATCCGTCAATACTAACCTTTCTGTAGGTGATCTTGTCCCCGGCAAGACCGAAACATGGAATATAGTGACGGGTCCGGTGCATGGTACTGCCACTGCAGCTTACTCCACTACATCATCCGGTACAGTTATGGTACCGACCGGCACATCTTATTCTCCCACTTTTGGCTATTCCGGAACAGACTCTTTTACTGTGCGTGTTACCGACGGCACCGCCTCTGATACAACAACAATATACATTACAGTTAATGCAAATCCGGCAGCCATATCAGGGCCGGCCAATTTGTGCGCAGGCAACTATGTAACCATGAGCGATGCAACCACCGGTGGTACATGGAGCAGTAGCAGCCCGTTCATCGCTTCGATCAATATGACCTCCGGCGCAGTAACAACTGGAGTGCCCGGAACTACCATTATTACCTATATGATAACGGCTACGGGCTGTAAGACTTCATCTCCGTTAACTGTAATTAGTGCTCCGGCAGGCATTTCAGGTGCATCATCGGTTTGCTCGGGGCGCATCATTGCTATGAGTGATGCCTCGTCCGGAGGCACATGGAGCAGTAGTGACCTCAGCGTTATAACGATTACTACCGGTGGGCTGGCTACCGGAGTTGCGGGTGGCACAGCAACCATCTCATATACATTGTCCAGCGGCTGTTCCGCCACAAAGTCTGTTACGGTAATGCAGACCGCCACTATCACCGGTATAGCACCTACATGTCCCAGTCTTGGTATCATATTATCGGCATCGGTGCCAGGTGGTACATGGACAAGCACCAATACTATGGTAGCGACGATATCAGGTTCAGGTGCTGTTGCCGGCATCTCTGCAGGCACAACAACCATCTCATATATGCTGCCTTACGGTTGTTTCTCTGTTTTCACAGAAACTGTAAATCCGTCACCCGCTCCTATATCTGGCTCACCTTTTGTTTGTGTAGGCCTCACCACATCTATATCCGATGCTACGCCCGGAGGGTCCTGGACCAGCGATAACTCCTCTATCGCGTATATCGGCTCTACTTCAGGCCTTGTAATGGGTATGTCTCCAGGCACTGCCAACATCACATATGAGATTACCGCTACAGGATGTATCTCAACTATGGTAGCTTCAGTGAACCCGCTACCTAATGTTTACTCGGTTACCGGTGGTGGTAGTTATTGCACAAAAGATACTGGCGTACATATTTATATCAACCCTACAGATGCTTATACTAACTACTTCCTGCATGTAGGCAGTATAGCTGTTGGTCCATACCCCAGCCTTGGCGGCATGCTCGATTTCGGGTTGCACACTCTTGCCGGCACCTATGTGGTTACAGCCACTAATACACTCACCGGCTGCACCAACAGCATGTCCGGCAGCGCTACCATAACCCCAATACCATCTCCGGTGGCATCGGTTTCCATCTCGTCTGACAAAGGAAGTTCCGTTTGCGGCGGCACATTTACCATATTTTCTGCAACACCGACAAATGGTGGTCTCACACAATCTTACCTATGGAAAGTTAATGGAATAGATGTAGCTATTGACACGGTGAATTATGGTTATGCGCCGTCAAATAACGATACCATTATCGTTCGTATGGCTGGTACAGAGGTGTGTGCAACTCCCGACACAGTGCGCGATACTTTTGTTATGACCGTGATAGACCGCCAGATACCCATCGTTGATCTGTCCCCTTCGCCAAACGACACTATCTGTCTCGGCCAGTCTGTGACATTGTTCCCCGTACCAACCTGGGGCGGCCCATCTCCGATATATATTTATCGCTTAGGCAGTACACTGATCGGAACCGGAAGCCATCTCGCCTATAAACCAAACGATGGTGACATTATAGATGTGTATATGGTCAGCAATTATGTATGTAGAATTGCCGATACGGTCGTTGGCACAATTAAGATCACCGTCGACACACCAATTCCACCTTTCGTCATTATTGATGCATACCCTCCTGTGTTAAAAGGTCCCGGACAATCAGAAACCTTCGTAGCACGCATACCAAATGCTGAAGGAACGTTGCTTTATCAATGGTATATTAATGATTCTATGCAGGTAGGTGCAACTACTGATACGTTTGTTACAGACGTTCTTACCTATGATGCCAATGATTCTGTTACCTGTATGGTCACGCACCTGGGAGCTTGTTATATGACCACCTACGGTTGGAGAAAGATGGAGAATAATATCGGTGTTCGCCCCGTTTCTACTTTCTCGCCTGAGATAGCTGTAATACCAAATCCGAACAAGGGTTCTTTTGTAGTTCGGGGCTCACTCGGGGGCAGCACCGATGAACCTTTCAGCCTTGAACTTTCAAATATGATAGGGCAACTGATATACAGGCACAATGCTGTGGCAAAAGATGGCCAGGTAAATGAACAGGTCATCACCGGTGATACTTTACCCGGCGGCATGTACCTGCTAAATGTCCGTTCTGCATCTGGCGGAAAGGCATTCCATATAGTGATTGAAAAATAATATGATTGAATTACAGAAGGAAGCCGGAGACCACTCCGGTTTTTTTTATGCTCATTACCCAAGCCCGGGAGCAAATCTTACGTCTGATAAGCAGATACATTTATTAACTTTTTTTTGGCAGAATTTTGAGGTCATTTAGCTGTTTCTGTTTATGTGTTTTCGAACACATCCAATAACTTTACTGGCAATCAATTACCTTTGCTGGCTTTTTATATAAGAAGATACCGTTCATGAAGAAATTTATTTTACCATTGCTTACTCTGGCAGTTTTCATTGCCACAGGTTGTTCTGAAAAGTTTAAGGTAGCTGCTCCTTACAAAGACATTACTGTCGTATATGGCCTACTCGACCAACTTGATACGGCACACTATATCCGCATTCAAAAGGCTTTCCTTGATGAGAACAAAAGTGCGGTTACTATGGCAAAAGTGGCTGATTCTAACTTTTTTGCCAATATCAATGTTAGAATTGAAAGATACAGCTTCAGCGGCACCTACCACGATAGCATTCACCTGAACAGAGTGGACCTGAACCTCGAGGGATATCCTAAACAGTCAGGTACTTTCTTTGATGCACCAAACTATGCTTACAAGTTCAAGGATTTGCTTGATCCCAATTATATATACCGGATCAAGGTAGTTAACCTGGCTACCGGGAAAATCGATTCTGCTAATGCCCCTGTTATCGAAGACGTAAATGCCAATGCATTCAGAATGTACCTGCTCGACGACTCCAATGGTGTTCATATAGGCCTTGACTTTGCCGAGACAGGAGCAAATAAAGTGATCCAGTTTTCCGGGTCTTATACACCCCCTGCTGACTTTACCTTCAATGGCTTATCCAGCCCTGCTATCATTGCTCAGGCTTTTGTCCGCTTCAATTGGCTCGATTCCAATATTCTAAGCCATGCCAAAACAGCTCACTCTTATGATTACAATATGGGGTATATGAACCTTGTATATAACCAGTTTGAGTACAAAGTACCTGATATCAACTTTTATACGGCTGTCAGAACCGGCCTTAATGATGCGCCTGCAAATACTTATCGCCTTTTCGACAGATGCGATCTCATAGTATACCTCGCTACTCAGGATTTCTCCACTTATCAGCAGACGATGGCAAACCAGGGAACCGGCCTGACCGGTTCTGAGATACAGCCTGTGTATACAAACATAAAAGGGAAAGATGTGTTGGGGCTTTTTACATCGCGCGGCCATAAGATCGGCAAGATTACAATTACAAGAAACACCATGGATTCCATGATGATTAGCCCGTATCTGAATCCTGTGAAGATAGCAGGAACGACTTATTAAAAAATATTAAACCGTGTTAAAATGCCTTAATGCTACACATTGAGGCATTTTTTCTTTATTCCTGACAGGTTTTCTGCCATTATTTCAGAAAAATCATACTGGCATGTTCATTGTGTATATCCTATTGCAGCTATACTGATAAGTCTGCAGAATAAACATCGGAAATATACTAATAACAAAATTTGACTATGGGAAAAATTATCGGAATTGACTTAGGAACTACGAACTCTTGCGTAGCCGTTATGGAGGGAAATGAGCCAGTTGTGATCGCGAATGATGAAGGCCGTCGCACGACGCCTTCAGTGGTGGCATTCCTGAAGAACGGAGAACGTAAAGTAGGCGACCCGGCAAAACGCCAGGCAATCACCAACCCCGTGAATACAGTACAATCTATCAAGCGCTTCATGGGACGTCGTTTTGACGAAGTAACGAATGAGATATCTCACTTTACATACAAGATAGCCAAGGGCGACAACAACACCCCAAGGGTGGATATTGATGGCCGCTTGTACACACCTCAGGAAATATCAGCCATGATCCTTCAGAAAATGAAGAAGACTGCTGAAGACTTCCTCGGTACAGAGGTAAAAGAAGCGGTGATCACGGTTCCCGCTTATTTCAACGATGCTCAGCGTCAGGCTACCAAAGAAGCCGGTGAGATCGCTGGCCTCAACGTTCGCCGTATCATCAACGAACCTACAGCGGCAGCGCTGGCTTACGGTCTCGACAAACAGCACAAAGACAGCAAGATCGCTGTATTCGACCTCGGTGGCGGTACATTCGATATCTCTGTTCTGGAACTGGGAGACGGTGTATTTGAGGTAAAATCAACGAATGGTGATACACACCTCGGTGGAGACGACTTTGACAAGGTAGTAATGGACTGGCTCGCAGAAGAGTTCAGGAAAGACGAGAATATGGACCTCCGCAAGGACCCAATGGCATGGCAGCGCCTCAAGGAAGCTGCTGAAAAAGCCAAAATAGAACTGTCTTCTTCCCAGGAATCAGAGATCAACCTGCCTTATATCACAGCTATTGACGGCGCTCCGAAGCACCTCGTGCGCAAGCTCAGCCGTGCGAAATTCGAACAACTGTCGGACAGCCTTATCGAGCGTACGCTGGAGCCTTGCCGCAGGGCGCTTAAGGACGCCGGCATATCAGCCTCTGAGATAGACGAGGTGATCCTGGTAGGTGGCTCTACCCGCATACCAAAAGTTCAGGAAGTTGTGGAGAAGTTCTTTGGCAAAAAACCACATAAAGGGGTGAATCCCGACGAGGTTGTGGCTATCGGGGCCGCTATCCAGGGGGGAGTTTTGACCGGTGATGTAAAAGATGTACTTTTATTAGACGTAACTCCCTTATCTTTGGGTATAGAAACAATGGGTGGCGTGATGACTCGTCTTATCGAATCTAACACAACCATACCAACGAAGAAGAGTGAAACGTTCTCAACAGCCAGCGACAGCCAGCCAAGTGTAGAGATAAATGTGTTGCAGGGCGAGCGTCCGATGGCTAAGGACAACAAGAATCTTGGTCGTTTCATACTCGACGGCATACCACCGGCACCGCGTGGTGTACCACAGATAGAAGTGACTTTTGATATTGATGCGAATGGCATGTTGCATGTGACAGCGAAAGATAAGGGAACAGGCAAGCAGCAGAACATACGCATAGAAGCGGGAAGCGGACTCAGCAAAGACGAAGTGGAACGCATGAAGAATGAAGCTAAGGCCAACGAAGAGACTGATAAGAAGGTGCGTGAAAGGATTGAGAAGCTCAATAAAGCGGATGGCCTTATCTTTAATACAGAAAAACAACTCAAGGAGTACGGAGATAAGATACCGGCCGATAAGAGATCTGTAATAGAAGAAGCTGCGAACAAACTGAGAGCAGCACATAAAGCAGAAGACCTCGATGGTATAGATGTAGCAGAAAACGAGTTGAACGCGGCGTGGATGGCAGCCAGTGAAGAGATGTACAAAGCAGGGCAGCAAGGGGCTCCAACAGACGGCGCGGCAGGCGGAGAGCAACATGCAGGTGCAAATGATGGCGGGGTTGCAGATGCCGAATATGAAGAAGTGAAGTAAGTAAGAGTAAAATAACAGACAGTGAGGGGCGGTTTCTACCGCCCCTTTTACTTTTTAGCCGCGCACGTGCTATTTTCTTACAAACCGGATAAAGTCAGTGGAAGGTAGCTCTGTGACACCCACCGACCTCAGAATGGTCACCAGTTGTCCCCTGTGGTAGGTGGCATGATTGAACACATGGTGCAATACCTGGTACACCGGCGTCTTGTGCTGGTTTCCTTTCAGGTCGCTATACATGACAACATGTGCGAGGGCATTATCATCAAACTGCCTCGTTACAAATTGCCTTATATCTGCCGATACTTTTTGCCAACTGTCACAGGCTTCTTGAATTGTTCCAGTAAATGCGCCCTGTACCCATACCGGGTGTTCTGTGAGCAACAATCGTTGTAGCCATACAGATTCAGCACTCCATATATGCAAAACAGTTGCCTTCAGCGACGGGAAGCTACTGGCAACCTCCTGCTCAGCCACACCTTCTTTCAATTTCAGTATAGTATCAATGATCAGCTTGTTTGCCCAAATATTATAATCGGCATATTGTAGCAGTATTTCCTTCATGGTATCTTGTAACTTTACACCAAATTTACAGCATTATATGTCTGACAATAACACCTCTGTTGGTTTCGATACGCTCTGCATTCGCGGGGGACATGCTGAGGAAAGCAACCGTGCACATCTCACCCCCATATATGCTTCCAGTACTTTTACATTCGATAGTGCCGAACAGGCCATCGCTGCATTCAAAGGCGATGAGAAGGCATACATATATAGCCGCTGGGGAAACCCCACTATGGCAGAGGCGGAAGAGAAGATAGCCTTGCTCGAAGCGTTCGGGCTGAGGGATAAAGATGGTTCAGCGCTGCAATTAAAAGCACTGCTGCATTCATCAGGCATGAGCGCCATCTGCACCATGCTGCTGAGCAACCTGAAAGCGGGAGATAAGATAATCACCCATTACTCACTATATGGCGGCACACACGAGCTGGTAGAAAAAATACTGCCGGGCATGGGTATAGAAGCGGTCATTGTTGACTTCCACGATCCCGGGAAAGTAGAGGCAGCTATAAAGGATGACAAAAGCATCCGCCTGATGCATATAGAAACGCCTGCCAACCCCACCCTGCAATGTGTGGACATAGAAACACTTTCTTCACTGGGCAAACAATATGGCCTTACCGTAACTGTTGATAATACATTCGCTACACCCTACCTCCAACAGCCTTTCCGCTACAATGTGGACTATGTGATGCACTCTACCACAAAATTTCTCAATGGCCATGGCACCGCCATCGGTGGTGTAGTGGTGGGGCGCGATCCCAGCAAAATGAATAGCAGCGTCACCAAGATGCACCGCTTACTGGGTGGCAACAGCAATGCGTTCGACGCATTTCTGCTGGTCAACGGGCTCCGCACATTCGGGCTGCGCATGGAGCGTCATTGCAGCAATGCGTTAGCCGTGGCAAGATACCTGGAGAGCAACAGCAAAGTGGGCCGCGTAAACTACCTCGGGCTTGAAAGCCACCCCGACCATACTACAGCAGTAAAACAAATGAAGAATGGCGGCGCCATGCTGAGTTTTGAATTAAAAGGAGGGTTCGATGCCGGCATCAGCTTCATCAACAACATGAAACTCTGTACCAATGCGGTATCACTGGGCACATGCGATACATTGGTTTGCCATGCGCCATCTACCACTCATATGGGTGTGAGCCGTGAAAAACGTCTCGAATTTGGTATCACAGACGGATTGATACGCATGAGTGTGGGCATGGAGAACGTGGAAGATATTCTGAACGACCTGGAACAAGCTATAAGATAGCTTTATCCATAGAGGTGAGTTCCATCGTTTTAGGTGTGATATCAGATGAAGAAAAAAGTTGAATAGCATTACGACAAAACAACAAACTTGATGCAGCCAGATAGCAAATCCCCCGCCAGGGGCCAGGGGTTAAAGATCGATATCCATACACACATAATGCCGGAAAATATCCCGAACTGGTTTCAAAAGTTCGGCTACGGTGAGTTCATACGGCTGGAGCACCACAAGCCTTGCTGCGCCCGAATGATAAAGGGCGATAAGGTATTTCGCGAAATAGAACAGAATTGCTGGGATCCGCATGTGCGCATGAAAGAGATGGACATGACCACGGTAGATAAGCAGGTTTTATCTACGATCCCGGTATTGTTCAATTACTTCGCCAAACCGGAACATGCACTCGAAACCTCTCGTTTCTTCAACGATCACATTGCGCAATGCGTAGAACTTCATCCCGATCGTTTCATTGGCATTGGCACTGTCCCTATGCAGGATGTGGATACAGCTATAAAGGAAATGGAGCGTTGTGTGAAGGAACTGAAAATGCCCGGACTGGAGATCGGCTCTAATATCAATACAAAGAACCTGAGCGACCCATCTTTCGCTCCTTTCTGGCAGGCCGCCGAAGAGTTAGGGTGCAGCATCTTTGTGCATCCTTGGGAGATGATGGGAGAAAAAGAAATGGAGAAGTATTGGCTCCCCTGGCTGGTAGGTATGCCCGCTGAGACCAGCCGGGCCATCTGCTCTATGATATTTGGAGGCGTATTTGAAAAATATCCCCGGCTGCGTGTTGCATTTGCACATGGCGGTGGCTCATTCCCGCTCACAATAGGTCGCATAGAGCATGGCTTCAATGTACGTCCCGATCTTTGTGCTGTTGATAATAAAACGAATCCGCGGGACTATATTGGCAAATTCTGGATAGATGCGCTCGTACACGATCCTAAAGCCCTCGACTTTATCATAGACATCATGGGGAATGATAAAATATGTATGGGTAGCGACTATCCGTTCCCATTAGGAGAGCATCATCCCGGAAAACTGATCGAAGGGATGCACTACTCACAGGAAGATAAGGACAGGCTCCTGCACAAGAATGCACTTGAGTGGCTGAACCTATAGTTACTTAGTTGCAGGCATACTGTTGAATATCAGCCCGTCCAGGTCTTTGGCTGAGATAATGTGCGCCCTGTATTGCGGCTTGGTGGTCAGCCACTTTTTATCAAATTCATTGTAGCGTTCCGGTACAGCGCTCCAGTATTCTTTTTTATCCCTGTCCACAATGAACATCTTACCCAACTCCGAGTTCATGCAAACGAAGAATGCATGACCGGGAAGTTCCATAACATGTCCTCCCGATGTGAGCTTCGTCATTTCTTTTCCGCGAAGTGATTTAGGCGCATTTGTCAAAGTATCGGCAAGCCCGTTCTTATTGCATGTATATTCCCAGATCACCTTTATAGATTCCTTCTCGGTTTTGGGCTCCTGCAGCATCACTACAGTAGGCATCGCATTGTTGCAGGCATTATTGTTGAACAGGTACAGGTATCCGTCATCTGTTTTGCTGCAGCTATGCTCATCGCAAAACATACCATTTCCTGATGAAGGAGTGCCTGCTACAAACTTTTCGCCGTATTCCGCCAGTATTTTCCCCTCAGGATATTTGAGCTTCATGATCCTCGAGATACCCTTGAAGTTCACATATACCACCTTGTTCTTTTCATCAAAGAAGAATGAATTGCCATGCACATCTACAATTGGGGCAAAATAGCCGGGGTCATAATACTGAAGATCTGAAGAGGGAAAGTATTTTGATGACCTCCACGACCAGACCACCTTCCCGTCACGGTCATATTCCATCAGTGTAGTGAACTGGGTTCTCTTAAGCCCGGTATCATTTTGCATGCGTTTCTTGATAAAGTCAGGTGCATTATCGTCTATCTTATGCTTTACTTTGGTCTTCCACATCACTACTTCGTTGCCCATTATCATATAATGCCCGTTCGACAGCCTTGTAAATTCGTGGTGGTAACGCTCTATACTGTCTCCGCATACACCACCGTTCTTCGGTACTGTCCAGAGCACCTTACCGCTATAATCGATCTCGAACGCCTTATCATCAGCAAGAAAAGTGATCGTCCCTGCCGGGGTAAGCTTCACGTCACGGTATATCGCGTTAGCACCTATACCGGCCACAGGAGGCAGGTACCACACAGGCACACCTTTCATATCATACATTGCCCTGTTCACATCAGAGAAAATATAGTAATCTCCGTACTTCTCCGCCTGGTCTATTATCCTCAGACGGTATAGTTTGTCATCAACTTCTCTAGTCTTTGGAACCGAAAAATGATAGAATGGACTCTTCTTTCCATTCTTGTTGCCGGTCACTCGCCAGGTATATTCCTTTCCGAATCCCGGTAGGGCTACCACCATTCGGTGTTCCTCATTTTCTTTTGTCGCCACGATATGCTCCCTGAATTTTGCATCATCAGTATAATGCCCCTCCGATATCTCCAGCTTATATTTTCCCGCTGTCGAGTCTTTGGGAAACGAAAAACCGATGATCCGGTAATTGAGCTTTGCCCCGTCACCGGGAAAGACCTGCGCACTCACCATCGTCTGACTCATCAAAAAGAAACCAAGTAAATATCCGGCTAAGCCCTTCATAGAAATTAATTTGTCGGCAAAAATATCAGGATTCAACAAGATTTACCAATAAAGTCCATTCATCCGAAGAATTTTGGCATGATTAATGATACTATACATGATATACTATGAATAGCACACTTATGAAACTATTACCCTGATTCTGCTTAATGATCTCTCTTTCCCTTGTCACATCTTCCGCGTTTGCTGCATTTCCGGTCAAAACAGTTAACCAACCTTATTACACGCAACACATATCAGTGGCAACCGATACAAATGTATTATCAGGTCAGATCACTCCCCCACGAAAGCAACGAAAGGATGTCAACGGCACGCTATCCCTGGTATTTGGCGCCATTGGTCTTCTGAGTTTAGGATTGAGCGTCGGGTTTTCTATTGTCGCGATCGCTATTGGGAATAAGGGGATCAAGCGGAAAGAAAAGTATGCCAAAACAGGATTTATACTGGGGATATTAGGGCTGGCTATTGCTATAGCCGAAATAGTGGTGGCGATCATAATTATTCTACTGTCTTTGGGGATGATATAGATACAACGGCCTACTAAACAGGCCATCTCCCTATCTTTGCCCTATATGAAAAATCGCTACCTGTTCTTCGTTGCAGGGTTGTTACTGAGCAATGTTTCTTTTGCAGCCGCCCCTGATAGCTTACAGACCCCATTCGAGCGCTCCGATGGCAGGCAGTCAGCCACTTACCTGGAGACAATGGATTATTACAAAAAACTGGCTATGCTCAGCCGTTCTGTAAACATGATTGAGATGGGCATCACCGACATTGGTTACCCGCTACGTGGCATCATGTACACAAAAGACGGCAATTTCAAAAAAGAGGACTGGAGAAAAGAGGGGCGTGTGGTCATACTGGTCAACAATGACATTCACCCCGGAGAACCCGATGGCGTTGATGCATCCATGATGCTGATGCGCGACGCCATTACCGGAAAAATAGATGTCCCTGCTAATATTGTGCTGGCGGTGATCCCAATGTATAACCTTGGCGGCGCCATGAACAGGAACAGCACCAGCCGCCCGACACAAAACGGACCGGAAAGCTATGGCTTCCGCGGCAATGCCCGCAACCTCGACCTCAACCGTGACTTTACAAAATGCGATGCCGCTGAGACCATTTGCCTTGAGGAACTGATGGCCAAGCTGGCTCCAGATATTTTTATAGATAACCACGTAAGCGACGGTGCCGACTACCAGCATGTGATGACGTTGCTCGCTACCCAACACGATAAACTTGGCGGCAGGACCGGCGAGTATATGTATAGAACATTTACCCCCCTGCTCTACAAAGACATGAAGCAGAAAGGTTACGACATGGTGCCTTATGTGAATGACTTCAGCAATACACCCTATAACGGATGGAAGGCATTCTACGAGTCTGCCCGCTTTTCCAGCGGGTATGCCGCACTGTTTTCTATAATGGCATATGTTCCGGAAACGCACATGCTCAAACCTTTCAAAGATCGCGTGCTCGCTACCTACTCATTGATGCAGAGTATCATCAGTATGGCTTCGTTACATGCCACTGAGATAAAGACCGTTCGCGCCTACGACCGTAAAGCCCTGTTGACTCAAAAGGAGTTCGCCCTCGACTGGCGGGTGGATACTACAAGTTGCGACAGCGTTGTATTCAAGGGCTATGAGGCAACGCATGTGCCCAGCAAGGTATCCGGTTTGCCTCGCCTGCTTTATAACCACAACAAGCCCTACACTAAGACAGTACCCTACTACGATCATTTTGTCCCCACCAAAACGGCAACGGCTCCCCGTGCATACATCATACCCAAGGCATGGGTACCCGTTATCAGTTGTCTGCGCAGCAGTGGCGTACATATCACCAGGCTTACAGAAGACACAACGATCTCGGTCACCGTCTATCACATTGATAAATACGAAAGCTTGCCTCGCCCTTACGAAAAACACTTCTACCACAAGAATGTAGAAATACGCGCTTCCACACAACCAATGCACTTCACTGAGGGAGATTATTACATCTCACTCGACCAACCGGCAAAAAGGTACCTTGTAGAAACACTGGAGCCTACCGGGCCCGATGGATTCTTCGCATGGAATTTCTTTGACGGCATCCTGCAGCAAAAAGAATACTTCAGCGACTATGTATTTGAAGACACGGCTGCAGCAATTCTGGACAGGACCCCTGCCCTGAGGCAACAACTGGAAGAGAAAAAAAAGCAGGACCCCGATTTTGCTAAAAACGCTGCTGCCCAGCTCGACTTTGTCTATCGCCACTCAAAATACTTTGAAGAAAGCGCCAACCGTTATCCCGTCTATCGGGTTGAGTAGCATCCGGCTGTCATTCATTGTGCAACATCGAACCATACTCTGGTCTCGTCATTCCAGTCACCATTGTAATTGATGGTCAGTTCCTCACCCGCGGCTATAGCACGTACGGTCTGTATGTGCATGGTCTGGTCATCATAATTCATAAAATATTCGCAGTTAGATCCGTATGAATGGTTGAATATGGGTACCAGCCCCAGTGCCATGCAACACATCTCAATGCCGTTAGGCCGCCATTCAAATATATAATCATGTAATAATGTCTGATCCAGCAGCTTTCGGTCATCATTGGTCATTATGATCACCGGGGCCGTCTCCACAATAATCTCTGCCGCTATGGCATTTACCGTGAAGATACCCCTCCCCTTGCCTTCGGTTTCCGCTATATATAGCTCTATATCAGCCATCATGGTGTGAATTGTGGTAAATATGCCCTTTGTGGAAAATACTATTTTTTCAACGGTATTTTTATATATTTACAACCCTAAAGGTACTCTATATGAATTTCTTTAAAAAGTCATTAGCTGTTCTTACCACGGCATTATTGGCAGCGCCTCTCGCGGGTTTTGCGCAATATAAGTATGAAGTGCAGCCATTGTTAAGCTATTTTAAAGATGCGAAGCGCTACGAATTAGGATTTAACTACTCTATGCCCAATGCTGATTTTGTCGGAGTTACCACTGTTAACAATTCCAACGGCTCTTTCTTTGGAGATAGTAACACAACCAGGAAGATCGTAGCTACTGGTATCGGCGGCGATCTCGGGCTTTCTCTTCCATTCAAGGGTACTGGTCATATTAGTTGCTGGGCTGTTTCTTTCCACCTGATGGGCAATATGTTCACCTGGGATCAGCTCAATGCTACCCAGCTCCCGGATGGGACAGTAAAAGCACCAACAAAATCGCTGACGGCATCTACGATACAGGTTTCATTACCACTCGGTATCGACTGGATGGTGGGCAACCATTGTATCAACACAAAACGCCTGCCATTTGGTACAGGCCTCGGGGTTGGAGTCATACCCCAGGTGGACATGACCACTCTTAGTAATCCAACAAAAGTCACTGTAGATCCTAAAATGAGCCTGGGCTGTACGCCATATGCAAAGGCCGAGCTCTCTATTTTCGCCGGGATCGATTTTAAGATAAGGGCAATGTACACCATGGGTACAATAACTATGATCGATGTGAATAAGGCACTGCCCTCCACTACTGATGGTCCATTTAAGATCAACTACAAATCCAATTTTATGGTATCTTTCATCATTATGCCCTTCTCACATGGCTGGCATGAATGGGATTGGTATAATACCTTCGACACCTACAGCCAGCACGACAGGCTGAACTAAGCAGAGAAACTACTAAACATACATACAAAAAGAGAGGGCTCTCACTGAGAGCCCTCTCTTTTTGTATATCAATCAACTAATAGACCAATTTATCTATCAAGACCTCTTCTTGCCACGATATCCACCGCCACCGCCGGAATAGTCCTTCTTCCCGAATGAACGGACATCACCGGAGTATCTCGGTCCCTGGTTCGGGCGGCTCTCCCTGTTACCACCGCCGCCACGAAACTCGCGGCCACCTCCACCACCTCCGTGCGAACGCTGCTCAGCCTCATCAAGGCGCAGCTTCCTGCCCTTGAATTTCTTGGCCGATAACTGCTCCACGATGAATTCTGCTGCATCGCCCGGAACGTTGAAAAAACTGCTCATCTCACGAACGGTGACCCTGTCTATGACATTTTGATCCACATCTGTAGATTCCGCAATGAACTGCACCAGCTTCTGCGCGTTCAAGCCATCCTTCTCGCCTATGTTGATGAAAAGGCGCACAAACCTGCCGCTACGCTGGTTGCGCTCCCTGCCCTCATAGCCTGCGTTCAGGTCATCTGTATTCTGGTAAGCGTCGATAGTGTCCTTCAGTTGCAGCCATATCAATTTACGTATCAGCTCATCCTTGTCCACATCAGCAAAGGTCTCGTGTATGGACTCTTTATACAGCTTTGCAAAATCCGCATGTGGCTCTGCGCTGTGTATCTGCTCCATGTAAAAGAACAGGCGCTTGCGCACCACCTCTGCGCCATCAGGTATGTCGCTCTTGTGAAAACGCTGTTTTACCAGCTTCTCTATCTGGCGGATGTTAGATATCTGCTTCGGAGAAACGATAGACATACAGATACCCGATTTACCGGCACGTGCTGTACGTCCGCTGCGGTGCGTATATACTTCAGGATCATCCGGCAGCTCGTAATTGATCACATGACTGATGTCGCTCACGTCAATACCCCTCGCGGCCACATCCGTAGCCACAATACATTGCAGTGTCTTGTTCTTGAAGCGTTCCAGCACCTTGCTGCGCATCTTCTGGTCCATATCGCCATGCAGCGGGCTCACATGGTAGCCCATCTTCATCAGCTTCTCAGCCACTTCCTGTGCATCCTGCTTGGTACGTGTGAAGATCACGCCATAGATGCCCGGCGTAAAGTCGAGCAGGCGGCGCAATGTCTCAAATCGGTTGTGATGTTGCGTCACATAGTACTGGTGGTCAATGTTCTCGTTGGTCACATTCGCCGCAGCTACCGCAAACTCCTTCCAGTCTTTCATGAAGCGCTTGGCTATGCCACGCACCTCATTGCTCATCGTAGCAGAGAAAAGCCATGTATGCTCACGCGACGGTGTGTTTTTCAATATCACATCTATATCCTCGCGAAAGCCCATGTTCAGCATCTCATCTGCTTCATCGAGCACCACATATTGCAGGTGCTCTAGTGATATTGCCTTACGCTCCAGCAGATCTATGAGCCTGCCTGGTGTGGCTACCACTACCTGCGGATTGGATTTTAATTCACGTATCTGTCCACCTATGGACACACCTCCATACACGGCCGTCACACGCAGCCCGCGTATATACGTTCCGTACTTGGTCATCTCCTCTTGTATTTGCATACAGAGTTCCCGTGTCGGACTCAGCACAAGACATTGCGCATGTCTCTGCGACACATCCACATGATGCAGCAGCGGAAGGCCATAAGCGGCTGTTTTTCCGGTGCCGGTTTGCGCAAGCCCTATTATGTCTGTTGGCTCAGATAAAAGCGTTGGAATTACTTTTTGTTGGATGGGGGTAGGTGTCTCAAAGCCCAGGTCTGAAATGGCCCGCGTCAATTCTTCTCTCATCGAGAAGGAAGAAAAAGAAATCATTAAAAGAACTTTAGAATTATGCCCCGCCAAATCGGCGAAGCGGCTGCAAAGGTACGGTAAATAAATGAGGGAAAATCAAAATTTAAAATTAAAACCGAAAATAAACCAATATCCGTCCGCAATAGCTGGCAGTCAACACCTTATAAACAACGAGGCTGCACAATTGTGCAGCCTCTATTACTCTGGAATATTGGTCTTCAGCTAACTACTAGTACCTGTAGTGGTCTGCCTTATAAGGACCGGCCTTAGGAATACCGAGGTATTCAGACTGTGCATCGGTCAGCTCTTCGAGCTGAGCGCCCACCTTGGCAAGGTGCAGGCGTGCTACCTTCTCATCCAGGTGCTTAGGCAGTACATATACCTTGTTCTCATAGTTCTTGTGGTTGTTCCACAGTTCTATCTGCGCAAGTGTCTGGTTAGAGAATGAGTTACTCATTACAAAGCTTGGATGGCCTGTAGCGCAACCCAGGTTCACCAGGCGGCCTTCTGCCAGCACTATCACCTCTTTACCATCTATGCTGTACAGGTCCACCTGTGGCTTGATCACATTCTTGGTGTTACCATAAGCGCCATTCAGCCAGGCCATATCTATTTCGATATCGAAGTGGCCTATGTTACATACGATAGCCTTATCCTTCATAGCACGGAAGTGCTTTTCAGTGATGAGGTCGCGGCAGCCTGAAGCAGTAACAATGATATCAGCTTCTTTCACTGCATCTATCATCCTCTTCACTTCAAAACCGTCCATAGCAGCCTGCAGAGCGCATATTGGGTCGATCTCGGTAACGATAACACGAGCACCGGCACCACGCAGAGACAGTGCAGAACCCTTACCTACATCACCATAACCACCTACTACTGCTACCTTACCGGCCATCATTACATCTGTAGCGCGGCGTATAGCATCTACCAAGCTTTCCTGGCAACCATACTTGTTATCAAACTTAGACTTGGTTACGGAGTCATTTACATTGATCGCAGGCATAGGGAGTGTACCCTTTTCCATACGCTCATACAGACGGTGAACGCCTGTTGTTGTTTCTTCGCTCAGGCCCTTGATGTGCTGCACCAGCTCTGTGTAGTGGTCCAGAACGATGTTGGTAAGGTCACCACCATCATCAAGGATCATATTCAGCGGACGGTCTTCGCTGCCGAAGAACAGAGTCTGCTCAATGCACCAGTCAGCTTCCTGCAGCGTCTGGCCTTTCCAGGCAAATACGCCTATACCTGCTGCAGCTATAGCCGCGGCAGCGTGATCCTGTGTAGAGAAGATATTACAAGAACTCCAGCGAACTTCAGCACCCAACGCTACCAGCGTTTCTATCAGTACTGCCGTCTGGATGGTCATATGCAGACAACCGGCTATGCGCGCACCTTTCAGCGGCTGAGATGGTCCGTATTCTGCACGGATGGCCATAAGGCCCGGCATTTCGGCTTCAGCCAGTCTTATTTCTTTACGGCCCCATTCTGCTAGGCTGATATCCTTAACTTTGTAAGGGAGTTTAAAGTCGATCTGTGAACGAGTCATTGTGCTCATATATGTTTTTTATTAAAAATGTATGCAAAGTTAATGAAACTCCCGGTACTAACCTGAAATGTTCTATTTAAAGTCTTTATTTGCAAATAACATGAATAAATACCTCCGATACCTGCTGCAATACCTGGGCTGGGTGGCCATTATGCTCATAGGCAGGGTACTCACCACCTTCATTACCGAAGACCGCGTGAAGTTTGATGGTAATACCCTTATCGCCGCTGCTATAGGTGCCCTGGTAGCACTGTTACTTTACAACCTGATGATGCGCAAAAAGAAAACTGCGTGACTATTCAAATGATGCACCTGCCAGCGCTTGTGCTTCACTCATCTATTGGTTGAATCTATAGATAGCTCTATGCGATCTACACTTGGCATGATAATGGAAAGTCTCACGCGATCACCCCAAGTGCCCCATAGGGATTACCTGTGTATAGGTCTTCAATCTCGTAAATGATGGTTGCCCCGTAGGGGCAACCTGTTTGTAGATCATTGTTGCAGAAACGATAGGTGCTCCGTAGGAGCAACCCATATGTACGAAACAGCACAGATCACAACACAGGTTAGCACATCATACAAAAAAATAAGCTCTCCGGAGAGAGCTTAATATTATATCCGGGCATCACTGCCACGTACCTGTTTTCATTAGTTAGATATAACGCGTACGTTTACCGCGTTTAGGCCTTTTTTACCGTTCTGTACATCATATGATACCTTGTCGTTCTCATAGATGTCGCTCTGAAGACCGGAAACGTGAACAAAAACATCCGGCCCGCCGTTTGAAGGAGAAATGAAGCCGAAGCCTTTTGTTGCATTGAAGAATTTTACTGTACCTTGTTCCATTTGTTTTGATTTTTTATTGTTATTGATTGTAAAACTTAGATTTTCTTCACATTGATAGCGCTATATCCTTTAGCGGTCCTTTCTTTTTCATAGCTCACCCTGTCCTTTTCCTTTACAGGCTGTTGCAATTGGTTACTGTGCACAAACACATTCTCACGCGTCTTATCCTCTGTTATGAAACCATATCCCTTCGCGTCATTGAAGAAGGAGATCATACCGGTTTTGTCTCTTCTGGAATAATAGGTGCCGCGCCAAGCTGTATATCCTCCAGTGCTATCTCTACCGGCTTTCTGTCGCCGGGTGGCGTATCGGTAATGTTTCCATACTCATCAATGTACGCCATCATATCCTCCAGGCTCTTACCCTTGCTGCTCTGAGCCTTGCGCTCTTTCTTCCTCGCCTCCTTGTCTCTTTTTTCGTTGGCTTTCTTTTTGGCTAATTCCTTTTTTCCAAAAGATTCACTCATAATTTTCCTGCGTTTTTGTGCCTCTGTAACTTCTGCCGCTCTCTTATAAGCAAACCACTGCTTGTTTAAGTCTCCGGCAAAATTTTCTTTAAATAATATTGTCAATGTGATCGGCACCTGAGAATGCCCGAACTGAGAGAGAAGAAATTAACTAATCTAATGCAGATAAAGCAAAGGCAGCAGCCTGTATCGGCACAAAGATAACACTTTCTCATGCAAAAGACAATAATATTTTGTTATCTGTACGTGATTGGTATGTTTTATCGCATCATTTGTACTTATTGGCCATATAGATAAGGTATGCGGTATAGCCAAACATCAGCGCCAAAGTGACAATTAATACTCCGGGTTTCCCGAAATTCACCGTCCATCCTATGCCATACCGCTTTGGCAGGAACACACGTTTATCAGCGCGATTATAATAGAAGATACCCAGCTTCCAATGTTTCTTATCATCATCTTCGGAAACTTCCTTTTTGTTATCTTCCATAAGAACCGTGTTTATCTAAAAATAAGAAAAATAGTTATTGAAAAAAAACCATAACGAGTGTATATGTAGAACCGGTCAGTTCTATAACGAAAGGAACAAGCATAACTACCCAGTAGGGGTTACCCGTTTGTAGCAAACATAATAATACCGCACAATGCCCTGGAAGGGCTACCCGGTAACAAGGAAATGACCGGTTCCGGGATGACACCCGTATAACCGGAACTAAAAACATACCCCGTAGGGGTTACCCGTTTGTAGCCAAAATAATAATACCACACAATGTCCTGGAAGGGCTACCCGGAAACAAGGAAATGACCGATTCCGGGATGATACCTGTATAACCGGAACTAAAATCATACCCCGTAGGGGTTACCCGTTTATAGCAAACATAACAATACCGCACAATGCCCTGGAAGGGCTACCCGGAAACAAGGAAATGACCGATTCCGGGATGATACCTGTATAACCGGAACTAAAAACATACCCCGTAGGGGTTACCCGTTTGTAGCAAACATAACAATACCGCACAATGCCCTGGAAGGGCTACCCGGAAACAAGGAAATGACCGGTTCCGGGATGATACCCATGAACACCTCTTTCCCCTCGTGGTTATTCATCGTTCTGGTATTAGGTGATACAACCACAGACCAGGATCATTCCCAAAACGTCCGAAACTGGCACAGTTCTTGTGGCATATTTATGCTACCGCATGTCACTCAACTAAATGTCCCCCTCAATATGCTGGTCAATGCGCATATTGCACACTGTGCAATAGTTTGGTTGCCCACACTCGTATTGATCGTCAACGGTTTACACCCGGAATTGCGCACTTTAGTGATGAAAAAAGAAATTGCGCAATACCCGCTTATGAACTTAGCAAGCCCCTCCGGCTCCTTTGCATTTGCTGGAAACATATTGCGCACTGGGTGTAATGTGTTTTCCCACTTTTTTGTTGATAATCAGTATCTTAAACCCGGGATTGCACACTCGTCTTGTGAAAAAGTAAATTGCGCAGTCATAGCGATACTATCGTTACATAATTAAATTCATTACTTTCATTACCAATGGCCAATAAAAAGAGCACATCGCAAAATTCGCAGTCAAGATCAGCCGCAGGTACAAGTTCTATTGGCGGCCTCGCCATATGGGCACCACTCATCATTATTGTACTTACCGGACTGCTCTATAGCCAGTCACTGAATAATGGATTTCTCTTTATCGACGACGACTATTATGTACTCAAGAACCAGTACCTCCGGGATTTGAGCTGGAATGGCATACAGGCTATCTTTACCCACTTCTACTCCTTCAATTACCACCCGCTCACTACTATCTCTAACCTGCTCGAGTTTTCCATATGGGGGCTCAACCCGCTACCCTACCATCTCTTCAATCTGCTGCTGCACCTGCTCAATATATGGCTTGTGTTCCGCCTGGCAGAGCGCCTTAGTGGCAGGTTCATTACAGCCATGGTCGTTAGCGTGTTGTTTGCCATACACCCTATGCATGTAGAATCAGTGGCATGGATAGCTGAGCGCAAGGATGTCCTTTACTCGGCATTCTATATCGGTTCGTTGCTGGCCTATCTGCGGTACTGCGATTCAGGCAATAAAGCACATTACGTGGTATCCATCATCCTGTTTCTGCTGTCTTGCCTGTCCAAGTCTGCCGCTGTGACACTGCCCGTACTTCTTTTGGCAATCGATTTTTATCGTAGCAGGAAGATATCCGGCAGCGTTATTACCGAAAAACTACCGTATCTGGCTCTTTCTGTACTATTCGGAGTGCTGGCTATAATGTCTCAGCGGGCCGGTGGCGCGCTTAATGACATGTCCTTCTTTTACTCGTTCACCGACAGGATATTCATTCTTACCACCGGGCTTGCCGCATATTTTGTAAAACTGGTGTGGCCATCGGGCCTTGCTGCCATCCATTATTTCCCCGATCTGCATGGCGGATCACTACCCTGGTACTATTTTGCATCAGTACCGTTCCTCATCATTATTGGTTGGCTTTCCGCCCGCAGATCTGCGCGCCGCCGGGAAATATTATTCGGTTTGACATTCTTCCTCATCGCTATATCTGTCATGCTGCAGTTCGTTACTGTGGGTGCTGCGGTGTATTCAGAGCGGTACACCTATATATCATACATTGGCCTCTTCTACATTGCCGGCCAGTTCATAGCAGACGCATGGGAGACAAAAGCGGGCAACAATGTAATGATCGGCTTTATAGCGGTAGTGCTGCTGTTCTCCTACAGCACTTTTGCCCGCATCCCCGTTTGGCATGACAGTGAAACAATGTTCACCGACATCGTAGAGAAAGAGCCGGACAACTGGCGCAATGCCTTTGTATATTACTACTGGGGTATCTCGCGCAGTAGTGAAGGTAATACGCACGGTGCACTGGAATGTTTTGATAAGGCTATAAAACTCAAACCCGATTACGACAAGGCATATAACAGCAGGGGCTTTGTTCACACCAGCCTTCAGAACTATAAAGATGCAATAGCTGATTTCAGCAAGGCAATAACGCTGAAACCGGACAATGCCAATGCGTTCAACGGCAGAGGATGGGCTTCCTTCGAGATACACGACACATCTGCTGCATTGACCGACATCAGCAAGTCCATTCAATTGGACCCTAAATATGCCGAAGCATACAATAACCGTGGCTGGATCTACTATATGGCAGGCAAATACGATTCAGCTATTGCCGATTATACGAGGTCAATTGCAGCCGACCCGGGCTTTACCAAACCTTATTTCAACAGGGCAGCAGTAAAAATGAGCAGGAGTGATTTTGCAGGTGCTATAAGCGATTACAACCAATTGATCAGCATGAACAGTAACGATGCTCTGGCCTACCTGAGCAGGGGCATGGCACGCGTAGCGATGAAAGACAAAAAAGCTTGCAGCGACATCAGTACAGCCGCAGATATGGGTAATGCTGATGCGGCGCAATACTTCAACGAGCACTGCAGGTAGCTATTTCTGTTATGGTGAGCCGCGTCTAACCACACTGTTCACTATTCACTATTCACTATTCACTGTTCACTGCAATCTGTGATTATTCACCAGCACCCTGCCGTCCTTACCCTTAGAGATGATGGCAGCATCCGCCGGCCGCAACTGCAATTCGTCAATAGCTATGTAGGTCGGATCGGGATCATTAACAAGCATGCAGCGTACCGCTTTACATCCGGGCTGCACATCAAAATAGACAGATGCACGGAACCACATGCTGTCATTATCAACGCTCATACGGGCGGGCGCCTCAAGAGAATGAATGACTTTCTTACCGCCATCCAGCAATTCCAGTACAAATGTGGGTGAGCGATAATCTTTATCATCTAATAATACCCAACATGAGAATTCGTATTGTTTGTTTTGTCCGCTGTCTATGGTTACGGTCGCCACCTCCGTTCTGTCTTTATGTACTACCGGTGCGGCCCCGTCTCCAAAGAACTTTTGCGCTGCATGTTCTTTATCAAAGTGCGATACGTACCAGCTACCTGTGCATCCTATACAACTGTCAGCAGCATACATATGCGGCAGTATGCTCTTTACACTGTCAGCATGCTTCTTGTCATTGGCCAGCAATCTATCGGGATAGCAGGCATATATATAGGCACTATAGCGGTGTCCCAGGTACTCCGATGCATCATAGAGGTATTGCTGATCTTTATCTATGGGAAACCCATCAAATTGTAACAGGAGAAATGGCTTGTTGCTTTTCAGGTCGTGCAACATGGGCTTATAAGCATAGGGCCCTGCTATGGTCCTTACCTGCTTCTCAGTCAGTGACCACGATGTACGGGACATCATGATATCTACTATGGGCAACTGAAATTCAAGAGAGGCGCGCATCCCTATGGTCCACGGCCAACTCGGATCACCGCCCGCCCACAATTTCTCGGAACCTACGGCAAAGAATGGCAGCAGAATTATTGCCTGGAAATCAGACCCCTTGTAATGATGTTGTGCCAGGTATTCCGGCCACTTTACGTCTTCCTGTTTATAGAAGAACTCATCACATGTTGCAGCACCCTTTTCAAAGAACCCCCTGACGTGCTGTACGTACCGGTGAACATCTATACACCACAGCAATATGATTGCTGATAGCAACCCGTAAGCGGCAACGGGTTTATTCGATGCCTTCCACTTCTCAAAAAGCACGTGGGCCACATATACGGCATATATCGCGATGATGTAGTAAAATGGCCACACGAACCTGCCCATTGCCCTGAACTGTTTGAACACGGACAGGTAATTGAGCAGCCATTTCATGTTCCATACGAACGGGACACCCATAGCAAGCATCAGTATGCAGCCACCGGTGAAGACCCATACCGGCGAGAACCTGTCTTCTGATATGATATAGTCTCCCGCAGGCTTTTTGCGAATGATCTTTATCGTACCGGCAACAAGGGAATATAGAACGATAAGTAACACCGATATACCGGGATATGTGTACCCTTCACCTCCGTCAGACAACCTGGTGAAACCTGTTTTATACCTGATATACTGCCAGGTATAGGCATAAGGAGAAGTGATGATATCCTTAATATGGGTTACGTATTCAAGCGTGTTCAGCGGGAACGCCGGCCTGTCTTTCACAGGGTCTGTAATGGCTATACAGATCTTGATGAGCAGGAAGAGGCCTATGCTGACAGACAGCATAGGAATGATATGCCTCAGCCTGTCGGGTATTGGCCTCCTTATCAGCAATACGTAGCCTATGGAATAGAACACCGCCCAGAATACAATGATAGCACCCACATACAAATGCACGAATGCCATTATGAAACCCATGCTAAATATACATGCCAGCCAATACCATTTTGATGACTCATGATACCTGATACTCCAGTAAATGAGCATTGGCACACAACACATATAGGCCAGGGCAAAATGAGCCTGTGTCCGCAATGCCTGGGGAGTGAACATATTGATAAGACAGGCAAATATTATGGCAAGCACAGGCCGTATCCCGAACCGAAGCAATATCTTGTAGGTAAAGATGATGGCGAGGAAGTAACTAAAGGAGATCAGCAGATTCATTGTAGCAAGCACATCCCTGATGCCAAGGCCATGAATGTGCTGCAGGAGTGTTGATATCAATGGTTGTCCGTCGGCATAGATGATATGTTCTCCGTAAGGATAGTTCATACCATCGAACCATACCCCTTTACCATATAAAGCATGATACAGGAAAGTAAAGTAGTTCTTCCCGCAATCACCACCCAACTGAACGATCATGTTCGCCGGGTCGGTGACCATGTGAGAGAACATAAGAACAGTGGTGCCGGCAGCAAACAGAATTGCCAGGATAAGCCAGCCGGTAGTATGCTTTTTATTCATTCAATGTATTATGGCTTTCTGAGCAACAGCTTCAGAAAATTCACAGATTCGGAAAGCAAAATACGATAATTCATCCTACGGAAATGTACATTTTCGTTGAGGGCGACGGGAATGGCAGTGACCCTGAGTTTTTTGCCTATAAAGCAGTTCCTGACAAATTCGAGATCAAAAAGGTAACGGTCTATGGTACCGGAAAGAAAGAGCGGCGCCACGTTCTTATTAAAACCTTTCAGGCCACACTGTGTATCAGTGACCGGCATAGAGAGAAAGATGCTGATAATGAACCGGAGGAATTTCGAGATAGCCCTGCGTATGGCAGGCACATGGCTATAATACGACTCGTCCTTTACACCTATTGCTACGTCGTGCAGGTCTCTTTGCAGGTCGTCATATATGGTATATAAACTGGCAGGTGTGTACGGGAAGTCTATATCGGTATAAATAATGATATCACCCGATGCCGCGGCGACACCCTGCCTGATGGCATAGCCCTTACCCCTGTTCTGTTCATACTCTATGACTTTGATACCAGGGATGTGCTGTTTCAGATGATCCAGTTTGGTACTTTCTATCTGTTGTTGGCCATCAAGTACTACAACCAGTTCCACACTGCCTTTTACCCTGTCACAAAACAGATCGTAGTTTGAACAGATGGTCTGTTCCCAACCGGGAGGAGGATTATAACAGGGAAGTATCAGCGTGGTGATCATTCGCAACAAATATAACGGCAATTACAGGAAACGTAGTATATATTGTGCATCATTGTCCTGCAGAACGGAACAAGTGATTATTAACCATAATACTTCCATCCTTTGCTTTAGATATTATTAATGAGTTGGCCGGACGCAGCATAAATTCATCCATAGCAATGTAGGTAGGTGGTGGCAGGTTCCTGATCTTCATCCGCACTTTTGCACAGTTCGGGGGGAGATTGAAATACATAGATGCCCGGAACCACAGACCATGATTATCGACGCTGAGTTTGGTGAGCAACTCCTTCGTATAAATGATGTGATCTGTACTATCCCATGTCTCTATACCGACACCAGGAAAGAAGGGATCATCTCTTGATAGCAGGAACCAGGCAGAGAACTCATAAAGTTCTTCTTTCACCTCCGGTGTCACCATTATTGATGCCACAAGGCTATCAGGGCCTAAAATATGCCACATGGCACCGGTGCCGAATAACTTATCTTTTGCCGTACCATTATCGTAATGATCTACGTACCATGTACCTTTCGATCCGAGGCAAGTGTCCATACCATGCATATGCGGAATGATAGCATTCACGGTATCGGCACACTTCTTATCATGCTCCAGTAGCCTTTCCGGGTGAAAGACATAGATATTGCACTGGTTGAACTTGCCTACCGAATCGGCGGCACTCAGCAGATACCGTGTGTCCTTATCCAGTTGGTTCTCCTCAAAATGCAACAGGAGGTATGGCCTGCCATTCCCCATATGCAACAAAGGCTTATCGGCATACGGACCTGCTACCAGCCTCACCTGGGCCTCTGCCTGCGACCATGAGGCACGCGCTATGAAGGCATCCACAATAGGCAGATGCAGCTCTATTGCCGCAGCACCGGCGAGTGTCATCAGCCATGATGTCTGGTCGTTACTCACGGCTAATTTTTCGGTACCCTCATTAGCAAATGGCAGCAGTATCATTCCCTGAAAGTCTGACGCCTGTAATCCCCGCTCCTGCAGGTATTGCTTCCAACCTTTCTCGTGACGGGAAAAGAAAAAATTGTACTGATCCGGGCCATGGCTATTGCGCTCCCTGATAAGGTCGGCATAACCTTTTACTTCCACCCCCCAAATGACCACAGCTATAATGACAAGCGCATAACCTATGAACGAGCGACCCGAAGCTGATAAGCGAGCATACCAATTATTCAATACCACGACAGCATAAACAACTATGACATAGTAGAAAATCCAGCTAAATCTTCCCAGCGCACGAAACTGTTTAAATGTACCGGTATATTCAAACAGAGATGCCATGCCCAATCTGTAAGGAACATCCATGCCCAGCAGCAAAGCGCAACAAGCAATAAATAACCACACTGGCTGAAACTTCTGCTCACCTACCAGCAAACGATCCCGTCTTTTGAAGATCAATACAATTCCCGTCAGAAGTGATACCGATACAATAAAAATGGCCGCAAGCCCGAGATAAGCATATCCTTCATCGTTGTCCGCACTGACATCCCCGGTCCATAACTTATTCTTCTGCATCATTTCCCAAAACGGAGAGCGAGCCGAAGTGATCAACTGGGTCTTGTAGGTAATGTGCCGGGCCGCATCTGATTGAAATTTTGGCCTGTCCTTAACAGGATCTGTCAGGATCATAAACGATTTCAGCACCAGAAACATCCCTAGCATGGACGATAAAATGACAGCACTATGCTTCAACTTGACGCCCAGGGAACCACTAACAAAAATGGAATAGCCAACACTATAGAATACAACCCATGCAAATATGATAGCCCCGAAATACAGGTGAGAGAAACTAACTATTGTACCGAGAAGAAAAAGGTAGAGCGCGTATTTCGAATGGTTGCTATGATAGTATCTCAGCGTCCAATAGAAGGTCATGGGAATGACGCAGACGTAGGTGAGCCCGAAATGTCCCAGCAGGCGAAACACCTGCGGCGACAAAAGAATGAGAAGACATGAGAAGATGGCCGCTATCAGCGGCCTCACGTTAAAGAAGCTGAGTATCTTGTATGTATATACAATACCGAGTACATAACTAAGCGCTATAGCCAGGTGCATGATAGCAAGAGCGGTCTCTATGCTTATGGGTATGACGTCCTTAATATAACTAAGCGGCAACGACAACATAGGCAGCGCGCCTTTGTAAGTGATATTGTCGCCATAGGGATAGTTCATACAGGTGGTCCAAGTACCTTTCTCATACAAAACGTGGTACAGGTAGGCATGATAGGTCATGCCGGAATCTCCGCCCAATGCAATAAGCATGTGACTGGGATCAGTAACGATATAGGAAAGGTACCAGGCCACACATACAACGGCAACAACCAGCAACAGAAACATCCAAACTCTTTTGTTATAAACCATAGTGGGCTACGAGATCAGGTTTATCAATACCTTAAAATATCTGTTTTACCATGCTAAACCATTTGGGGTAGTTCCAAATCCACTCAGGACCACCCCAGAATTGCGTGTCATCATATAGTAGAGACATATTAATACTATAGTATACAAAAAGTCCAATAACCAATGCAGTTGAAGTTTTTACGATAATGCTCCCTGATCTTGACACTTTTTCAATAAACAAACCCATGGGCATTGCATACATTGGCAAATACTCTATATAGCATCTGTGACCGTAGGCAGCACCAAAACACCAT
>JBGAIF010000003.1:7899-113107 GCA_044225795.1 Flavipsychrobacter sp. | reverse complement strand
CACCATTGCCACCAGCTTGCAAAAACATATGTAGACAAAGCAAACATGATAATCGTACCATAGGTATTCGCCCGCCTATCTTTACGCCATAAAATACCAATGAAGGTAAACAGCAGCACCGGCGAAAACAGGAACAGCCCATCTTGCGTATCAAAAAGTACATCTAGAATTTTAGGGTGTCTCCAGTAAATAAATCCTTCACCCTTGTAAGAATAGGTTACCAATTTACCTGTCATTTCTTTCCAATACAACAACTGCGGTATCATTGCTAAAAAAGTGAAGGGCAAGGCTATCCAAATATCATTTATTCTTGACCTAAGAAATATCAGACGCTGAATGAACTCTTTTCGAGATGTAATATTCAAAAACAGCACAAAAATTGACATCAGGCAATTTGTTGGACGAATCAATATTAGCCATCCCAACGTAAAGGAAATTGATATTGCTTTTTTCCTATCCGGGCTCTTATAATAAGCATCAGCAAGTAATAATAATAATGCGGCAAGTGCAAAACTGTAAATATGTGACATGCCCACTTCCTTGGTAGAATAATGAAAGAAATTTGTCCCCATCAATATGGCAATCACAGTTATCCATGCAACACTATCACCGTAATATCGAGATATCAAACGTTTCAGCAAATACCAGCCAATAATCCCCCAGAAAACACCACATAAGATCATTGCATAGTAATAAGGATCGCTAAATCCGGAGGCATCTAAATGGTAGCCGAGTGTATACAGATGTGCACCGATAAAAAATGGCAGAAAAAAAGGGGCAACTCCACATGTATATTTCATGACGACTTCACCTTTATCATTCCTCCTAAAGTCCATACTGCGTTGGGGCACTTTGTGAAAATCCTTATATATGAATATTGCTGGCAAATACATATAGTAACCTTCAACATCGGACCATATCACACCTTGCAGAGCGCGATCATTTTGATTGATACACACCTTGAGAAACAGGAAGAATAAGCAAACAAGAATAATAGCCTCTTTTGCTTTGCTGCTTTTAAAAATACTATTGTCGTTCACAACGTATCAAATATACAATGGGTATTTGAATATATTGTTTAATAAGATCGTTGACAATTTGCTTTATTAACTATTTTTATCAGGAAAAGGGAGCCTGTGAAAGAAAAAATTCTTGCTTATGCACCAGGAGTCATACTGTTTATTACAGCATTAGTAGTGTGTGCCTTAACGTATCAAGATTATGGTATAGCATGGGATGAACCATTTCAACGAGGCCCGGGTTTGCTCAACTATAACTATGCTTTCCATAACGATCATACCCTGTTTCAAACTCCAAACGATAATCATGGTGCTGCCTTTGAAATGCTATTAGTTATTCTTGAACAAAAAATGAAAATCATTGTTCCTCGAGATGTTTATCTAATGCGCCATATTGCTACACACATCCTTTTTCTATTAAGTGCGCTTGCAATGTATATTCTTTCCTTTCGATTGTATAAAAGCAGACTTATTGCCAGTTTATGCTTCGTTATGCTTATAGCAATGCCACGTTTATATGCGCATTCCTTTTTCAACAGTAAAGATCTCCCATTCCTTTCCATGACCCTTATCACATTAACGACAATTCAAGCAGCTTTTGAAAAACAAAAAAAGTACCTTTTTCTTTTAGCAGGGCTTGCCTGCGGTTATGCTACCGGAATACGAATTATGGGAATTATGCAGTTTTGTTTTATTTTGTTTTTTTTAATTATTGACTCTACTGCTTCAATAACTAAAAAAGAAAAGATCATCAAATCATTTCAGCAAATCCTCTTGTTTGTTGCAGGATTTTTATTTGCAACTTACGTTAGCTGGCCATATATATGGAAACACCCTATAGTCAAGTTTGTAGATAGCTATCGTACATTAGCCCATTATACGATATATGGAGGCGATGTTTTTTTTCAAGGCAAAACAATGTCAGCTCAAAATTTGCCATGGATATATATACCTACCTGGCTTATAATAACCACGCCGATTATTTGGCTTATAGCCGGATGTACAGGTATTGCGTGTGTTTGCTTAAGCATACTTAAAAACCCTGTATCTTTTTTGGGGAACAATTCAAACAGGAATCTTTTGTTGTTCCTTTTGTCATTCACTGTTCCCATTGTTGCAATTATTTCACTTAACTCGGTCGTATATGACGATTGGCGTCATTTATACTTTATATACCCACCTTTCGTTCTCATGGCAGCTTATGCGATAAACAGAATGAATAATAAGAAATTGAAGGTATTATCGCTGTCATTAAGCTTGTTTCAGGCTTCTGACGTTATATACTTCATGGTAAGAAACCACCCTTTCCATGAAGTATATTTTAATGAATTTGTTTCTCATGATAATGAATACCTCCGCCTTCACTATGACCTCGATTACTGGGGACCAAGCTTTAAGCAAGGGCTAGAATATCTGCTAAAGACAGACCTTAGAAAAACTATTCACCTATGCAGACTACCTTCTGCTGATGTGCCTTTGGATAACAATATTCTGATGTTGGAAACACGTGACATAAGACGAATCGACATTACAGATGTTGAACATGCTGACTACATGATTACAAATTTCAGAACTCACCCTAAGGACTATACGAATACAGAAATCAAATCTTTTAGAGTACTTAATAGTACTATATTAAGAATATATAAGATTAATTAACTACCATTCCATACCGGGGTAGGTACGCTGCATAAACTGCAGCTCGGCGAGAATATAACCAAGATGCTCTGAGTGGCGGCCTTCCCTTCCTCCCTGCTGCATCCACGTCTCTGCGGGCGTTGTGAGAGTGGCTTCCTCCAGGACCGCCTTTACGCGCTCCATCCATTGTGTTCTCACAAAACTAAGGTCTGTTGCTATCCCCTCTTCAATGAGCACTTTATCTGTATCATTCATCGAGAACATCTCGCCGGTGTACATCCATAGGTCATTGACAGCAAGCTGAATGCGGTCATGACTTTCGTCGGTACCATCGCCGAGACGAACTACCCACTCACTGCTCCAACGGAGATGATAGGTAACTTCTTTTAAGGATTTTTCCGCAACTGATGACAATGTATCATCCTTGCTCTTCATTAACTCAGTAAAAAAGAAATAATTGAAAGTATCGTAAAAGAACGAGCGAACGACGGTATATGCCCAGTCAACATTTGGCTGCTCGAGCAATAACAGATTCCTGAAATCCCACGCATCCCTGAAACCGGCAAGATCGTCCTCTACTATCTTCTTTCCGGAAGCTACGATATCTTTCAACACCACTGACGAAAATATCGCCAGCCGATCTTCAGATGAGCGGTGATTGAACTGATCGGCAGCGTACTGATAGAGTGTGCGTGTGCGGCCAAGATGATCGAGCGCTGTATTAGTGAGCGCTATGTCCTGCTCCAGGATAGGCCCATGCCCACACCACTCACTCAGCCTGTGTCCGATGATGAGCGCGTCGTCTGCCAGACGCAATGTATATTCCAGTAGTGCTTTGGAAGAATCAGCTCCCATGAATAATATTTTGACGTTGCACGAGGCAACAAAAGTTCTTAAATAGATCTGTCCTACATGTGCTTCACCTCGTCGGGCAAATTGTAGAACGTGGGGTGCCTGTATATCTTATCAGTAGCCGGCTCATACATAGAGTCTGACTGGCCAGGGTCGGATGCATGGATGTACCTGCTCTCCACTACCCATATACTGACGCCTTCCATGCGGCGTGTATATACGTCACGCGCATTCTCCATGGCCATTTCCGCATCGGCAGCATGAAGGCTACCCGCGTGTTTATGATCGAGCCCGGCCTTACTGCGGATAAAAACCTCCCACAACGGCCATTCATTTTTATTGTTATTCTGCACTGATCTGAATTTTTAAATCAATAATTATGCCGCTTTCGCCTTATTACGTGCTTTGCGCTTTTCGGCATGTGCCATTGCGGCATCTCTCACCCACTTGCCATCTTCCCACGCCTTTTTCCTGGTGGCAAGGCGCTGCTTATTACATGGCCCGTTGCCCTTCACCACATTCCAGAACTCATCCCAGTTGATCTTTCCGAAATCGTAATGACCGCGCTCCTCATTCCACTTAATATCTTTATCCGGCATATCGAGACCAAGCACCTTTGCCTGCTCTACGGTAACGTCCACAAACTTCTGCCTTAACTCATCATTGGTGAGGCGCTTGATACGCCATCTTACACTCTGCTCTGTATGCGGACTTTCTGCATCTGGCGGGCCAAACATCATCAGCGAAGGCCACCACCACCTGTTAAAAGCGTCCTGCGCCATCTTGCGCTGCACTTCAGACCCTTTTGCGAGTGTGAGCATTATTTCAAATCCCTGGCGCTGGTGAAAGCTTTCCTCCTTGCATACACGCACCATGGCACGAGCATACGGACCGTATGATGTGCGGCACAAGGGCACCTGGTTCATAATAGCGGCTCCATCAACCAACCAGCCTATCGCACCCATGTCGGCCCAGGTAATGGTAGGATAGTTAAATATGGAAGAATACTTTGCTTTTCCTGTGTGCAACTGATCGTACAGCTCATCGCGGCTAACACCAAGTGTTTCCGCAGCGCTGTATAAGTATAGTCCGTGACCGGCCTCGTCCTGCACCTTTGCCAGCAACACCGCTTTGCGGCGAAGACTAGGCGCACGCGTGATCCAGTTGCCTTCCGGCAGCATACCAATGATCTCGCTATGGGCGTGCTGTGAAATCTGACGAATCAGGGTTTTCCTATAGTCATCAGGCATCCAGTCCTTTGGTTCAATAGCTATCTCCCGGTCTATCAGGCTATCAAAATGTTCCTGAAAAGAATGAACAGTCATCTATTAGAAAATTTTATGTTGCAAATATACGTTTTTTTGCTCATGGTTATGGTTTACCAACCCGGTAAACCTACCATTTTACCCGTTTTTCTCAAACAAGACAGCGCGTTTTGCCGGCGATATATACACCTGGTGATACCCCGCCACAATATCGTGGTACAACCTGCTGAAACCGGGATCGGACAGGTAGCTGTCATTATAACACCACATAAGAATATAATCGGGCTGACGGCCACTTACCGCTTCATAATGTGCCAAATCGGCGGCAGGAGGGTGCCCCTCTATACCGGCATCAACACTTAGGTTATAATAAGGATTCATTTTATCAATCCAGTGTAAAGGAAAGTAACCCATATTTGCTTCATAATTATCAAGAATGATCAAAGGGATATTTGCACCTATATACTGCGCGACATGGGCAAACAAGTAATTATCTGAGATAATATTCCCTTCCGTGTCCTTACCCTGCGGTTCAAAGTCGAGCGGCAGCAATACAGAACCGGGCTTTATATTACCAGATGCTGATAGCACCTCCGTGACACCATCTGAAGCTTTTAACTGAATACGAATACGCGTGAGTGTAAGACCAACAAAACAAATGAAGAACAATATGCCGACTGAGTTCTTAAGTTTATTATCCGGGAGCAGGTAAGCGATACAACATAATATCAACACCAGAATATACAACTGAACGCGCATACTAATGAGGATGAGATGCCCCATAAAAGACTCGGGGAAGAACAAATAGATCACTAATGCGAGTACAAGAGTTATCAACAAACCATCGAATTTCTGTATCCTTCTCCACTGTTTACACTGGAACATAACATAGAAGAATAACAGGAACATCATTCCCGACGCAACATACAGGAACAGATATTCCCTATTTGTTACCGTAACGAGAAACTTCAATTGAAACAGCTCGACCATACGATAAAAATGATGTGTCAACTGCAACTGTAACCCGCCCTGAGCACCAGTGAACCAAAAGGACAAAAGAATAAATGGAGCAAATAATAAAAATAACAGAGACAACCTTGAAAATGAATACTTCTTCAGCAAGGCACGCGGTTGCCCGAATGCAATACACCATGAGAAAAGCAATGCCAGGCAGGTAAAGGCAGCAAATACGAATGCCAGCAAATGTGTAAAAAAAACTGTAGCGATCAAACACAGAAGGCCACCCACCCGCTGCCATGAAATGTGCTCTAATAAAAGGATCCAGAGGTATATTATCCAGAAATAAAAGCCGATGCTAAATGAAAAGTTATAAAACCCTTTTGCGAGTGTAAGCGGGAAAACCAGTAAAAAAACTGATAAAACCCAGTAGTATCCTCCCGGGCTCAACTTCTTTAATAAGAGATAAAAACCCGAAATATAGACCAGCACATAAATGCTAAGAAATAACTTCTCAGCAACCACTGCCTTCACTAGGAACATCAGCCCGGCAAGAAGTACTGTTGACAACCAATTGGGGTGTGGCTGATAGCCTACCTCAAAAAAGGACCTGTACAGATCAACATTTTGTCCGCTCCAAATGTCATGCATGATACGGGCATTGTATAAATGGCAAGGACCGTCGCCAGTGAGATAGAAGCCCGGAAGCCATATCTGTAACAGACACAAAAAGACACCTGCATACAGCAATGTCTTACCCTTATTGAGGAAAGCAGCCATTGGGATCTAAAGTACACTTCGCACGGCACAATACCAATTCATGCATACTATTGTGCAAATGAGAATCTCAGGGTAACTCCCGCCCTGGTGGTTGTAGTAGGATATGAGTTGGATACATAAGGAATGGTCTGCTGCCTGTCGAAGAAAAAGTGGAGTGTCAATTTCTGCGTCACCGAATAATCGATGCTGGGAGCAATACGCAATACTTTCTGTCCGCGTGATACTATGCTGATGTTATTTGACAGGAATGTATTGCTGGACTTATCGTCACGTAGTCCTATGTCAAGTTTTCCAATGAGTTCGTTCTTTAATTTCTGAACACCAAAAACCTTAAAAGGTAGTCTTACGCCTTTTTTACGGAAACCGGCACCTATAACGTACTCAGTACTCATATTTTCACTTATCTGGTAGTCAATAAGACTAAGGCTTTCCATCTTCGATTTTCTAACCTCGAAACGGCCTGTTACATTATTCTTTAACGCTGCGTCAAAACCGATCAACGGATTGAATGCCTGTGTAATTGTTACGTTAGGCACCTGGAAGAACGGAACATAGTTTCCGGATATCGGATCGATAAAAGACGGGAATCCCAACCCGTAAAGATCAGAGAATAACAAGTTGGATGTAAACCCGTTCATTGCCAATGAACCGGTAAAATTGTGCGACACTTTGAACGTGTTGAATATCTGAGAGAAGCCCGGCAATTTGGTGAGACCGAGGTAGTCAACCTTCCAGTTTGGCAGTGGCGTGTAATAACGAAACGGATTGTCGGATATGCGGTCGTGTTTGTAATCTACCAATGGTTGTGTAGCGGCATTCTTGCCTCCATATGCCGCAATGAAAGCCGGAACCAGCACATCCTGAGAGAACTTTGTGTATCCTTTCTGGTATTTCGGATCATTAGGATCGGGCAGGCCATTTGTATATGGATTGCTTTTACCCAGCCGTGCCGCAATAACCGGGAGTCCATCCTGGAAATGCCTGTATATCTCAGAGTTTACATCAGTACGGTTAAACAAAGCATGTAAGGAAACATAGCTTATGGTAAAAGAGCCTGATTCATATGGATTGAAATGCGCAAATGTACCCGAACCGGTATCTGCATACAGCTCACTATGCGATTTGCTAAAGGTCTGTTGTAAAGAAAGGTCAACACGAAGATCCTTTACAGGCACAAGTGAAGCATTTGCATTGATGTTGCGGGAATATGTTTGTTGCAACTGAGCATTGAACAGCGAATCTCGGGTGAGCCTGCCCGCGGCTGCCTGACTTGCCAACCATGCATAATCAGGCTGATAGCCATATACAAAATTATAGCCCGGCGCCAGTGAATAATTATTCACACCCATGAAGCGGGTACTGTCCATATAGCCCGGCAGTATAGTTCCCGACGTCTGGGTGCCATTAATAGTAACGCGATTTACCATAGTGAGCAGCCTGCCAATAGCCTCCTGAGCGGCTGATAGTTCGGGAAGCTTATTCCGCCTGGCCTTACGTGCAGCTTTACGCGCAGCCTTCTTTTTCGCTTTCTCTGCCCTGGCTTTCTCCCTGTCTTGTTCGTGCTGCACATCAACCAAAGAATCGAGCTGATCATCCGTCATCTTAGAAAGGTCTATTGACGGAAATGTCTTTTTCAATTCCTTTCGCTCATCAACCGGCTCTTCCCGTTTTTTATCTTTAGGCTTATCCGCTTCCGGTTTCTTAGCATCATCAGACGAAGCCGGCCCCTTCATATCGGCAGACTTCCCCGGAGGCGCGTCTTTTTCCAACCCTTTACCCTTGTCGTCAGACTTTTTCCTCAGATCCTTTACTTCTTTCTTATCAGCACCACCTGACTTGGATAAGGTGGGAGCGTTTGTTTTGGCAGCAGACTTCTTAGGCTTTCTCGGAGCGTCTATTGCCCTGAGCCACCTTGATTTGTTATAGAGCGTTTTCATGTTCAGCTCCCCTGCTACAGTTTCCGTCTGGGTATTACCAATGGTATTACCAAGGTCGTATGCAACCGGCGCAGCACCGGTCCAGGAATAAGTGGCAGAGTACCCGAGGCGCAAACCTATCCAATCTGTGAGTGGTAATTTTGCGGTAGGCACATTGTAGGAGCTATTGAATGTCTGCACATACGACGTATTATGCCCAAATGATCTAATGGACCGAAATACAGAATCCTTCTTTGCAGGAGTATTTATTTTGCCCCAGGGTTCGTCTACCCTGGAAATATTTGTTGCCGTGTAGTCGAGAGATATAGACCTCATTAACTCCCACCTGAGGGTATACATCCTGTTCCAGGTAAACAGCTTGTAATAAGTAGGTGGTATCTTGTAGCCACTTCCGTCATTTATATTGCGAATGTGTGTTTCTTCATAAATATGCGTAAGATCGTTGCGAACAGTAAATGTTGATGGAAGTGGTGTAATATTAATATCACGAATAAGGCCAAACCATTTAGACTTAGATTTGATAGCGCTCTTGAAAGGCTCAAAAGGTTTGGGTTTCATACTATACGTATAGCCGATACCGTACTTCTGCGTGATAAGGTGATCGGACTCAATGGTCGGGTTATGCTTATACTGATCATTGTAAGAATACCCAAAATCAAAGTTCTTTATGCTCCATGGCGCCCGAACGGTCTTTGCAGGCATAGCTGTGTTGCCCTGTATGCGGACATTGGACAAATTGAAACTGGTAATGGATGTAAAATCCTGGGTAGCTTTTTTGATAGAATCCCGCGCCTGAGCAGATTTAGCAACCTTGAGTTCGTCCTCGATCAGCACATCAGCATCGTTCGGGTCATATTTAGGGTTGCTTACGCTTTGCGTATACCCCGCGAAGAAAGGCAATGTAACCCCCCATGCCTTAGGCATCAGCTTACCAAGACTCAGGTTGGTAGATGTATTGTATTGAGTATAGTGATCCTGCGACCTTTGCTGTATCTTCTGGTCTATATTACCATAACCCGGAGTGTGCATGCTACCGGAAGCATTAACATTGCCGAGGTCGGCAAGCTGAACGCCCACTTTACCGGCGGCGGCATAACCAGCCTGATCGCTGATACCAGCCATACGCAACTCATCGAACCAAACCTCGAAACATTTAGGCAACCCGTCATCTCCGGGTGTCTGGTTAGTTTTCTTGGGATTGATAACACCAAGCATCACATTCTTGGCGCCGGCAATATTCGGGTTACCAATAACAATGATGGTATTGCCTTTGCTATCCTTCCGGGTATAGGGCTGATAAATGGGAATGTTATTGTTATCTCTTTCTTTTTTTGCGTTCACGAGGTCTTGCAACAACAGGTCCATCTCATTTGACGCAGGCCATATTATAGTAGCATCCTGAGTAGCCGTAGCCGGGGTAATGGTCAAAGGCATTCTGTACTCATAATAGTTGTTTGTAAAATCGCTACCGATACGAACGAATACACTCACATCAGCGTCCTTTACCGGCGCCAGGCCTACCATAGACTCCCCGTGAACGAACATACGCAGATTAGAGAACTGTCGCATATCCACATTCACTTCTTTGAACACGGCACGCGCATCACCATCCTGCAACGCGCAGGTCTTCAGCGAAAGTGACTTTTCATTTAGCAACAATGTTTGTCCCTGTGGCGCGGCAGTTTGTTGCCTGTTGACTCCCGGGGGAATGACATAATTGATCGGTTGACGGGCACTGTTCTCTTCAATGCTGACAGAGGTAACTGTGAAGTCTGTAAGGCCCTGATTTTGCTGGGGCTGATTCTCGCCGGGGGTTGTGAGTGAATAATTGAATGTACGCCATTGGTTCCTGCCAAGTTCAAGCGTGGCAAAACGAAGGAATGTACTATCCTGCCAACCCGTCATGAACATACGTATGAAACGAATAGACCTGAAATCGCCAATACCACCAACCTTACGGTCATAATTCTCTACAGGGATCTTGAACTGATACCACTTTTCCTTTTCGCGGTTTCCATTCGGTAATTTCACTTCGTTCTCCTGTATACTAATGATGTTATTAGTTCCGACATGCATATTCGGCGTAAAGTCGATACGATACTGGAAATAACTTTCGCCTTCGTTCATGGTGTTGTCCCTGTTCAGGTCTTCGGATTCAGGGATAGTGGTTGCAGAAGACGAATATGCTGCTTTAGGATCCTGCACAGGTGAGTTGCCATCCGGACCATTGAACTTCTTATAACGCTGTGTAACATACAATCCGTCACCATTATTAGCTGCATCATAGTCACTACCCCTGAAATAATGATAGTCATCATTAGAGGGATCCTTTTCTGCTGCCAGGTATGCCGGATTGTTAGCACCGAGCTTCAACCGCAACTGACGAAGAAAGCCTGCAAATATCTGCTGCTCGCTAAACTGGCCAGATACGGAAGCCTGATCAGGCAGACCGTCGTACCCAACATCCTGAAGAGCACGTGCACTGAGATCATTATCGAACGCGCGTGTGATCTGCTGCTCAAACTTTGGAACATAGCCCCATATCGTAGTGTCAAGTTTCAGCGGATCGAAAGGTGCGGGTATCCCGTTTTCAAAGAATAGCCTTGAATCTTTCAATATGTCCTCGGAAATGTCGCCAAGATTGAAATACAGCGATCCACCTTGTGTGCCGGCAGGTTTATTAATGAAAGGATCCATCACCCAGAACTGCACGTATTGAACATTGGACGCTTCAAAGTCTGTATTATCTATTGCCCTTGCTATGCCTCCCCACCTTTTTTCAGGATTCAGCAGTTCTCCGGTATTTGCGTCAATATTAGTTGCGTCAAAGTTATAGGGGCCTCTTTCTTTGGGGTAAAAAGAAAGGTCGAAAGTAGGCAATGAGCTCTGCAGAGCAAGTGACTGCTGATTGGGAAATACATCCTGCGCCTGCACCAATCTGATGTAGTGCTGGTTAGGATCGTCTTTCACATATTTAGGCACAGAGGTGCCGGGATCGACAAGAGTCGGCTCGATGGAATACCATGCCAACCTCGCCCTGTTCATGCCATTGGTCAGCTGATCGCTTTGCGCCGCTTCAGGAAACAGATGCTGCCCTAGTTTATCAACAGCACCGAATGGTGTTGAAGATAATGCCCATGCAGCAGATGGAAACTTCAGATCATAACTGCTGGTCGTACCTTCGAAATTATCAATATAAACAGCGCCCTCCGGATCAAGAGCGTCAATCTGTTTGGGATGACCAGGCAACAATGTTGCTACTTCTACAGAACCATTCAGGAATGAAGGAGCGGTGGTAGAGTATACCGGTAATTTATCCAGTAAACGAGTTAGCGCGGCTACCTCGCGCTGGTAGTTAGCATCGGCCCCCAACACAGAGTTCTTGATGGGGTCTTCTCCAAAGGTCACCTGTTGTGTGAATGGCCGCTCCGTAAGTCTCATGGCGGTAGCTCCCAGTGTCAGGTTCCTGTTGAGATAATAATCGAGGCGGGTACCCATGAAATTCTGTTGCTGGAAACCAAATGTCGCATTATCCTCGTACTGAACATTAATGGGTACACCGGAATTCAGGATACCCGTGTTGAGTATCTTTATCCTACCAAGTCCATAATCAACGGAATAATCCTGGTTCTCAACCAGTTTTGTACCACCGGCACTCACAGAAACCGACCCCGGAGGTATCTGAAAGCCACCAAGGAATATATCGGAGGAAGACGATGACTTATACGATCCACGAAGAATGTATCGGTCTGTCTGTTGGTTTTGCATGGCTATCGTCTTCGTTGAGTCGTAAAGCACCTGGAAGATATACTTCCTATCCAGTACCGGATTGGGGTTTGCGGGGTCGTCAAATGCAGGCCTCAGATCATTACCAAAAGGCTCTAAAACAGGGAAAATTATCTTACCCTGCTGCGTGTTGATAGTCACCCCCTCCACAAAGTCAAATACTCCATCGGGCTGAGGCTCACCCTGAGCATTAAGACGATCCAGGTTGAGCATGGTAAGGAATGGTGTCCCCACCTTAGGCCCTTCGGGAACATACCTTTTTTCTCCACCGCCGGGGTCCTGGTAAAAGACATTAAGCATAAAATTGTCCTTGGATACACCGAGACCTCCCAGCGCATAGACATTCTTCATCATCAAACCCCAAACAGGCAGCGTAGGTCTTGATGCAGTACCCTTCATTAACTTCAGGAATAGCACTTTGGGGTTGGTAGTATCCGGGGGAAGGTCTTCTGCGAACTCACCTACCTGGTAAACCTTTCCCCTGTATGTATAGCGGTAGGCAACACCCAGTACATCATCTGAATTGAGCTGTGTGTTGAGCATGACATAACCCAACTGTGGATTGAATGTGTATTCTGTAGCGGACAATTTTCTCGCGGTCGTGCGTTCAAAATCCTGCCCCTGTGTGAGTCCGAGCGCTGTTGCAGCGTTTGTTGCTGACCGTTGCTGACGACCAAACGGGTTCTGTAACAATTGAGCATACAACCTGTTCGAATTATTATCCGGCAATCCACTACGAACACCACTTGCAGGATTGTACAACGGTTTGTAATACGGATCGGCCTCTCCAAGATCCATAAAACAAAGTACATCTCTAACGCCTGTAACCGCACCTGTACGGTTGGTAACCCACACTTCAACTTTGTTAATAGTAACTACCGAATTGATCTTTGGAAAGTCTTTGAGCGCTTTGTTGTAATTGTTCTTGAAATACTGTGCGAGCAGGAAGTCTTTGTTCTCCTCATAATTGCCGGCTTTGATCGCAATTTGCTGAGATTGCGCACCGCCCTGAATGGTAAGACTCTTACGCTGAGACTTCTGCTGGGACAAAACAGTAGTGACCCAAAGTTTACCAAACTGTAACTGCGTCTTGATACCAAACAAAGACTGGACACCACTGATCAGGTTGCTCTTCAACGGGAAGCTGACATTGCCGGCTTCTATTTTTTTCAGCATTTCATCTTCCTTGCCGCTATAATCCAGTTTCTGTACATTCTGATAATCGAACGTTGCCTTTGTATTATTGCTGATGTTCAACTTCAGCTTATCACCTACAGTTGCCAGAAGGTTGATGTTCATCTGCATATCAAAATCGAACACACCATATTTCTGAGCACGCTGATTGAGTGTAGGGTTCTTAATGTTCTGCCAGTTGCCTCCAAACGTCACATCCACATTTCCCTGCGGCTTTACAGAAATAGCGTCACCACCGAAGATCCTGTTAAAGATGCCCTCTTTGTACATCTGCGGCAGCTCAGGAGTTTTATTGAACTGCATAAGGCCATCAAGGCGTCGTTGCCAATATCCATTCTCATCTTCCTTTGCACGATATTTCTGATACTCGTCGAAGGTCAGATAGGTAGGGTTGCGCAGAAAGTCACTACCCAGGCGGTCGTTATAATTGTACCGATTGGAATCTGCATCATATTCGAAACCGGAACGCTCGTTTTTAGGATCGGCCAGATCAATACTTTTCGGGCGATCCCGGTCAAGGTCTGGACTACCCGTCTTATCGTAAATGGGGAAACGCAACTTCCTGGTTGAATCGGAGGAAGACGTTGTATCTTTTGCTGCTGTAGTATCCGGTTCCGGAGTATAGTGCAGGAAATAGGGCCGGTATCCGCGGGCGGCAGCACTGGCTATGGCTGCAACCAACGCAATGAACAACAAAATCCTGTATCCGTAATTCCGCTTACCCTTCAACTTAATTCCCGGTTTAAAGCGCGCGCAGCGCCTGTTTTATCAACTCTTCAACAGTAAGCGATGATGCATTATTGATTTTTTTCATGGCACCTTCCGCGGCAGCTCTGTTGATACCTAAATTCACCAAAGCTATTAACGCATCTTCTTGTGTAGTATTGTGCATGGCAGGCAATAACGAAGATGTATTTTTTGATTTTGTAAGCTTGCCTTTTAACTCTAATATGATGCGCTGGGCGGTCTTTGCGCCTATCCCTTTCACCCGTTCAAGCGTCTTGCTGTCTTCCGCTGATACGGCACGTTCGAGCTCGTCGGTGGTAAGAGACGACAGAATAATACGAGCAGTGGCCGCACCAACCCCATTTATGTTGAGCAATTGGCGGAAAGTAACGCGTTCCTCTTCATCAGCAAACGCGTACAATACCCAGGCATCCTCACGCACCTGTAAGTGTATGTAGAGCCGGCATTTTTCTTCGGTCTGGATCCGGGCGTAGGTCTGAAGCGTGATGTTCAGCTCATAGCCGACACCCTGAACATCCATATACAATAACGAAGGCGACTTATACGTAAGCTTTCCTTCCAGGTATGCAAACATTTAGAAAAAACAATTTTACCCTTTGTTTTTTATCAAAAAAAACAAAGGCATTAACGATGACGCCCGAAAATACAAAAAAATGCGTCACGACCTTGATTTAACGCTTTATAAACACGAATTATATGCAATGATGCTCTCTGAATTTGATTGTTCTTTAATTTTACCACCATGAAAAAGATCTCTATTCTGTTTCTGACGATATGCCTTTTTGCAACTCAGCTTTCTGCACAAGAAAAAAAGGACCCTGCAGCTCCGGAGGCCCCTTATAAAAAGGACATCATATTGCCATCTTTCAATATATTGAGTAAGGATAGTACTTACAAATTAAATACGGCAGATATTCCAAAAGGCAAGTTCATTGCACTAGTTTATTTTGACCCCAATTGTCATCACTGTATTGAATTTGTAGAGAAGTTAATGCCCGCAATGGATTCTTTAAAACATGTAAATTTTTATTTTTCCAGTCCGGTTCATGAATTGTCATTTTTAAGGCAATTCTATGATAAACATAATTTTAAAAAATATAAAAATATTAAAATCGTAGGCCGGGATATTGATTTCTTCTTTATCAGCCATTACCAGATTCAGCGATTCCCGGCTGTTGCAATATATAATAAACAAAAGAAATTTGTAAAGCTTGTTGAAGGTGATGCTACGACACCAGACGCAATTTATGATGCGATACACTAGCAATATCTTCTAAAGCTATTGTACAGCAATGCTATTGAAAAGCTTTAGACGACCTATAGATTTTGACTATATCATTCTTTATTTGTATGTTTACAGTCGAAATCACTCCCCATGACCATCACACAATTAGAATATGTAGTTGCCGTAGCTACTTATAAGAGTTTCGTCTCTGCCGCTGAAAAATGTTTTGTAACACAGCCAACGCTCAGTATGCAGATACAAAAACTGGAAGACGAGCTCGGCGTAAAAATATTTGACCGAAACAAACACCCGATAGCTGTTACTGACCTTGGATCGCTCATCGTAGAGCAGGCCCGTGTGACACTTGCAGAGTGTGAACGAATACACGAGATCATACAAACGCAGCAAAAGTCGTTATCGGGCATCTACAAGTTTGCCGCTATCCCTACAGTTGCACCCAATATTCTACCTGCTCTGCTTGAAAATTTTTCGAAGAGCTTTCCCCTGATGAAGCTGCAGGTAAATGAAATGGAAACCAACCAGATCATCACTGCCCTGCGCAATAATGAGATAGATGCAGCGCTGGTGAGCACTCCGCTTGAAGAAAATGACATCAAAGAATATCCGCTATTCTACGAACCGTTTGTGGGCTACTTTTCTGAGCATGAGAAAGCGTTGAAAAAGCGTCTCATCAGTCCGGCTGACATAGCGCTGGACAGGATATGGCTGCTGAATGAAGGCCACTGTATGCGCAACCAGATCATTAACCTGTGCAGCGACCAGATACAAAAGTTACAAGCTGAGCGCCCATACCGTTATGAATCGAGCAATATTGAGACACTGCGGAAAATGGTGGATAAAAACGGAGGCATGGCCGTATTACCAGAGCTGGCAACACTTGAATTCGGGGAAGATATGATAGAACACATACGCTACTTCGAGAATCCTGAGCCTGTACGCGAGATAAGCCTCGTGACCAATGCGCATTATGTAAAAATGAGCGTATTGCAGAGCCTGATGGACGAGATACTGAAACTGGTGCCCGAAAAAATGAGGGTGCAAAAGAAAAACCGAAAGGTGCTCAGGATACAGAGCGCCAAGCTGGATATTTAATGGAAGGAACGCCGGGATATCCGGTAATAACGAATGGCTGTTTTTTTCAACACAGAGGCATTACCAAGATTCAGAAACGCTGTACTGACGATAGGCACTTTTGACGGAGTGCATGAAGGGCACCGGGTAATACTAAAAGAGGTAGTGAAACATGCGCGCGCTGTAGCAGGTGAAAGCATATTGATCACTTTTGAACCGCACCCCAGAAAGCTGCTCTTCCCCGACCAGCAATTAGGTATCATCACCCCGCTTGATGAGAAGATACGACTGGTAAGAGAGACCGGGATAGAGCACATAGTTGTTGCTCCATTCACGAAAGAATTCTCTCAATACTCGGCGCAGAGATATATTGAAGATTTCCTGGTAAGCGTCTTTCACCCGCATAGCATTGTCATAGGTTATGACCACCGTTTCGGGCATGACCGGAAAGGCGACCTGAAACTACTGGAAGAATATGCCCCACAACACCAATTTGAACTTATAGAGATACCTGCACAGCTTATAGATGAAGCAGCCGTCAGCTCAACAAAGATACGCAACGCCATAACAGGCGGCAGGATTGAGGATGCCACACAAATGCTGGGACGCTGCTACAGCCTGAAAGGCACGGTGGTACATGGAAATAAACTGGGGAGAACATTGGGCTACCCTACCGCCAATCTTCAACCCCTGGACCCGGAACAGATCATTCCCGCGCTAGGCATATACGCTGTAAGGGCCATACATGACGGGCAAAGCTATAGCGGGATGATGAGCATTGGGTACAACCCAACCGTTACAGACAAAAAAGAGTTGAGAATAGAGACCAACCTCTTCGACTTTGACAAAGATATATACGGCGATATGCTGGAAATACTTTTTGTAAAGAAACTAAGAGACGAGCAAAAATTCGACGGTCTTGAAGAACTGATGCAGCAACTTCACAAAGACAAATCAGACACCCTGAACGCACTCGGCAACAGTTAGCATCAACCCTGAATACCCTACTTAGCCTTCAACTCGAGGAATACGGGACAATGATCGGAGTGCTTCACATGAGGCATGATCTCCGCATAGACCAATGACTTCTTCAAAGGTTCTGTGACATTCACATAGTCGATACGCCAGCCTTTGTTATTAGCACGGGCATTCCCGAAAGCGCTCCACCAGGTATATTGGTGAGGTTCTTTATTGAAGTGGCGGAAAGTATCTACGTAACCACTGTTGAACAACTTATCCATCCATGCGCGCTCGTCGGGGAGGAAACCTGTATAATTCTTATTGCGCACAGGGTCGTGGATATCAATGGCCTGGTGGCAGATATTGTAGTCGCCGCAAATTATCAGCTTGGGGCGCGTTTTTTTCAGTTCATCAAGGTATTTATAAAATTCATTGAGCCATTGATACTTATACGTTTGCCTGTCTTCACCGCTGGTGCCGCTCGGGAAGTAGGCGTTCACCAACGTTACCTCCTTAAAATCGGCCCTGATGATACGGCCCTCGTAATCACTCTGCTCCACGCCATTGCCACATATCACATTTACCGGCTTTATCCTGGTAAGGATACCAACACCGCTATATCCTTTTTTCTGTGCAGAGAATGAGAATACTTCATATCCCGCAGCGTTTATTTCGGCGATCGGCACATCTTCCTGGTTGGCCTTTATCTCCTGCAGGCATACTATATCCGCAGGATCGGACTTCAGCCAATCTACAAATCCTTTCTTTACCGCACTTCTTATTCCATTCACGTTATATGATATGATACGCATGATGCTGTGTTTTTTCTGCAATTTAACTGATTACTAAATATACCCCTCATCTGACATGCTTAAATAGCTGCCACCTGCCACGATAATGTGATCTATGAGCCTGATATCCATGAACGCAGCAGACTCACGTATCTTTTCCGTCAATACCTTGTCGGCCTCACTTGGTTTCAGGCTGCCTGACGGATGATTATGAGCTACAATGATCTGGCTGGCATTGCACAACAGGCAATTCTTCAGAATGATCCTTGTGTCAGCCACAGTGGCGGTGAGCCCGCCATAGCTGATGAACTCATGCTTGATGACCTTGTTAGCATGATTGAGATAGACCACGCAGAACACCTCATGGTTCATATCCTGCAACAACGGCACTATGATATTGGCCGCATCTGTACTGTTATTGATACTTTCCCGCTCCAGGCCTTCACTCACCTGCCGGCGCCTGCCTAGTTCCATAGCTGCGCTGATAGTAATGGCACGGGCATCTCCGATCCCTTTGACCTGCTGCAATTCCTTCACGCCAAGCCGTCCCAACTCACGGAGATTGTTATGTGCCAACGCCAAAATATCACGTGCAAGATCGATAGCGGACCGTTCTTTGGTGCCGCTGGAAATGATAATGCCCAGCAATTCGGCGTCAGAAAGCGCGGACGCGCCCTTTTGGACCATCTTCTCACGTGGACGCTCATCTTCCACCCAGTTCTTGATACTATTGGAATCGCTCATATACCTATGAATATACAGTATTTTTCGACTTTGTCTATGACTAATGGCAAAAATACCTTTCGCAATAATAAATCGCTATCTGTCAATAGCGTTTTTTTGGCGCAGGGCTACTACCTTCGCTGTCAAATTAATATCTGTGGATAATAGTTTTACTCATGTGCCATACTCCGATACCGGGTATTTTTCTTCGCTTGTTACTGACTACCTGGCATTACGATCGGATATAGCTCCGTTTTTCAACTACTCTTTCACCGAAGACGATCTTTCCAAAGCTATACGTGACAGGAGCAAATTTCCGGTAAACAGGCGTGTATTGGTAGCTGCCCTGCAAAAACAATACAGTCAACTGGAAGTGACCGATGCTGTGCAAAACAACATTGATGCGCTGCTGAATGAGCATACCTATACAGTTTGTACGGCACACCAGCCCAACCTGCTGACCGGCTACCTGTATTTTGTGTACAAGATCATGCACGCTATAAAGCTTGCCGAACAGCTAAATGAACGATACCCTGATAAAAGATTCGTGCCTGTATATTATATGGGCAGCGAAGACAATGACCTTGATGAACTGGGGACATTCAGGTTCAGAGGAGAAAAATTTATGTGGGACGGCGACGGACAAAGCGGGGCTGTGGGGAGGATGAACACATCCGGGCTAAAAAAGATGCTGAATGATCTATGCAGGACATTTGGCCCACCCGGAAACAACTGTGATACCCTGACGAATATACTGACGACCGCTTACCTGAAACATAAAACAATAGGAGCAGCAACCCGCTACTTAGTCAATGAACTGTTCGGAAGATACGGGCTTGTAGTACTTGATCCCGACGATCAGACACTGAAGGCGCAGTTCATACCGGTGATGCAGGATGAACTGCTGAACAGCACATCGCTGCCGATACTTACTGCACAAACAGACAAACTAAGCGCGCACTATAAGGTGCAGGCATATCCCAGACCTATCAACATCTTCTATCTTGCAGAGCAACTTCGCGAACGCATAGAAAAACATGGCGACCGGTGGGTGGTGATCAATACGGGCCAAAGCCGGACAGAGGATGAGCTTATCACCGAACTGAATGAGCACCCTGAGCGGTTCAGTCCGAACGTAATGTTACGCGGCCTCTACCAGGAAACTATTCTACCCGATGTAGCATTCATAGGCGGTGGCGCGGAAGTGGCCTACTGGATGCAACTGAAAACTCTATTCAGCCATTACGATGTATTTTTCCCATCCATTCACCTGCGACAATCTGTATTATGGAGTAATGAAGTACATACCAGGCTCAGAAAACAACTGGAACTCAGTATTAATGACCTTTTCAAAGATGAAGGAACATTGATAGCAACATACGTTGCAGGCCATACACAAAATGAATGGCAAACGGGCAGTGAGGCTGCATCACTGGAGCAGCTATTCCGGGATCTGAAACAAAAGGCTATGAAGGTGGACCCTACCCTAAAAGGTGCTGCCGATGCAGCCCTGGCTAAAATGAAACGCCAGCTTGATATACTTGAGAAGAAGATGCTGAAAGCCGAGAAAAAGAAAATGAGCACACAAGTGGCTCGTATCTCCAAATTAAAGACCGGGCTATTTCCTAACAAAAGTTTGCAGGAGCGCGTCGAGAACTTTATGGAATACTACCTGCAGTACGGCCCGGCATTCTTCGATACCATTAAGGATGGTACAGACGCACTCAACCCCCGGTTCCTGATCATAGAGCAAACTACCGCATAAGCCCGGAATAGGAAATTGTCTGATAAGTGCGCGATGTGTCTAATTTAAAATAATAGCTATTCAGCTTTTCGGGAGTCCATAACTCCCAGCAACCTATCATGGTTATTTTATCACCTTGCCGGTAACCCGTCATCTGCCCGGCATCCATAAAAATGAAGGTCCGCTGCGGCACATCGCCTTGCAGTTTTGACAGCAGCATACTTTCTACGGGGGCTCCCCAGGTCATAATGAGCTTTTTACCTGCATCTGGTGGCATATCTGTCAGCACAACCTTTGTGTACCCTTTTTCCTTCATTTTTTCATACATGGACGTAAGCAACTCCAGCCGCTCCCTGAATGGCGCTACCGAATGATGCATATAGCCCAGACGGACAAGGAATATCAACACCACTGATACAACCCCGGCACGAACGCTCATCTTCGGAAGTATGAAATAGACAAACGGCGCCGAAGTAATGACCGATAACGGCATATATTCCACCTCCATATAGAACCTGCGGGATTCCGTATCCCAATAGGTGATACACAACAGTACAAAATAGGCGAGGGCTGAACCTACCGTGATAAATGCCAGCCAATACCTGCGCTCTCTTACCAGCGCAACAAGACCTGCCAGAAACAGCAAGGAGCATATCCAGTAATTCTGCACGAAGCTGCGGAGCAAAAAATGAAACTGCGGCGCTTCATATATTCTGAACACTTTATTGATATCAAATGTTGTCAGTGATTCGAGCTTTGTGCTGTCGTAGCCGTGATGCATGCCTTCGTAAAACTTCCAGAGGCACAGTACAAATAAAATGACCGTGAACATAATTGTATGTGGTCTGCTGTAAGGCCAGCTATCTTTATCGGCCATGAAAAAGAACCACAGGTAAATAGCGGGCATCATAACGAGCGGGTGTGTCCACACAGCAAAATAAAACGTTGGAATAAACACGAGGTAGATCAGACCCACCGGTCTCTTACGGATCGCCATCTCGTAATTGAGCGCAAAAACGAGGAACAATAGGGCAATGCCTTCATTATTGAGGTAGTAATAGGAATCGCTGACGAGGAGTGTGACGTATAAACCAAGCAGTACGGCCAACCCGTAGTTTCTATACCTGTAAACCAACAATAAGGCGATGAGCAGATATAAGACATAAAAGCTACCCGCATAGGCTGCCATGATCACCTTGAGCGGCAAATGTAAACGCGCACAAACCAATGGAAAAGCCTGGCTGATGCCTATACCCCAGCGGCTCGCCTCTATCTCTACCCTGTTGTGATCGATGATACGAAACAGGTTGTGGGCACAGTCGCTAAACAACATAGCCTCCCTGTAGTAACAGATAATACCTATCAGCATCACCGCGAGCAAACCAATAGTTATTTGCGCCGCTTTCCGAAGAGCAGATGTCCGGTATATATCTGGCATGGCCGTAAAAATAGATCAATACGCCCAAATGCCACACCTGTTGACAATTATTGCCGATGGCAAGTTATTTGTATCATATATTTGCAAAAAACACGTTAACATGAAACCTAGAATATTACTAACCGCACTAATTGCAGCAGTATTTTTTTCAGGAACAGCAAATGCGCAGCTACCCGGCGTTAAAAAAGTATCGGAGGCTCTTCCCAAGGTTGACCTGGGACTGAAACTCGGAGCTAACTTCAACCAGTTAGCCGGCACCAGTTTTAAGAAGGCATACCAGCCTGGGATCGTTGCGGGTGCATTCTTTGGTGTGCGCAAGGGTAAGTTCGGCGGACGTATCGAGGGCCTTGTCAGCTCCGCGAAGTACACCTACACATTAACTGCCACCACAAACGGAACGTATAAAAATCTTTACCTTGACATTCCCCTGATGTTTGAGTACAAACTCCTGAACAGGCTTTGGGCACAAGCAGGCCCCCAGTACAGCAAAGTGCTGAACTCATCTACAGACTTACCATTGTCGGCAGGTACTGTGGCTAAAGATTATTTTAAACCATCGTTCTCAGGTGTACTGGGGCTTGAAGCCAGGCTTCCGGCGCATATGAGGGTTGGTGCCCGATACATACTCGGCCTCACAGACATAAAAAATGCGAGCGTTACCGCTGCTTCAGGCGCATGGCATACCCGTACCATACAGGCTTATGTAGGTTACAATTTTCTCTAAAACAAACAAACAATAAAAAAGATTAAATGAAATTAAGACTTGCTCTGCTGGCCTTCGCTGTGATGATGGCTAACCTGGTGTATGCACAATCAAGGATAGACTCCATACGCTATAGAAAAGATACGCTTACCAAAGTGTGCTATGGCATAAAGGCGGGAGCCAATATGAACAGCATCAAGGGTGATTCTACCTATAAGAAAGGGATGACCCCGGGATTTGCTGTAGGTGGTTTTGTATCGTCAGACAGAAAGAAGCTTGGTGTACGCGCCGAAGTAATGATCAGTTCTTCTAAATATGACATCAAGGATGATTCTTTTCATCACAACTCTTATTTCAGCCTTCTGAATGCGGATATCGTTGCGCTTGCAGAATATGAGATAGCAAAAGGATTGTGGCTGCAGGCCGGCCCGCAGTTCAGCACATTTATATCTGTAAATGAGAACCCGAGCCTTGGTATCGATCCGAGGAATTACTTTAAAGCAAATAATTTTGGCGGTGTGCTGGGACTGGAATACAGGGCTTCGAAACATATTCATGCCGGAGCGCGCTATGTGCAGGGATTATCGAATATCCGGAGCAATATTGCTACCAATACCGGGCAGTCGTGGATGACGAGCACGATACATCTTTATGTTGGGTACAGGATCAAATAAGCCTGTGAAAAAATCTTGTGAAAGCAGCCGATATGGCTGCTTTTCTGTTTATTACAATATTATGGGCATTCCCCTCACATTACTGATACCTGCATGGGTGTATTGGTGATTTTCACAGGTCAAATACGATCAAACCCCTAGATCTGCAAGTATGAAAAGAGGTGATTTCTTAGATAAAAATGCGGTAATTTTAACGCCGGATGAGTGTTAAAGTCAAGATCATCAATGACCCTGTTTACGGGTTCATTAGATTTCCCGAACCAGAGCTGCTACAAGTAATTGACCACCCGTGGTTTCAGCGTTTGCGCACCATAAAACAAATGGGGCTTGCGCACCTCGTTTATCCCGGTGCGGAACATACACGGTTCGCTCATTCTCTGGGCGCCTGCCACCTGATGGGAAAGGCGCTGGACGAACTGAAGGCAAAGGGTATCACTACTGATAAAGATGATCACCTGGCAGCACGTATGGCAGCACTCCTGCATGACATAGGGCACGGACCATTCTCACATTCCCTGGAACATTCGCTGGTGGGAGGTGTTTCTCATGAAACGCTTTCACGCCTCATCATGGAGCGGATGGATGCGGAACTGGGGGGCTTGTTGCAAAAAGCCATCCAGGTGTTCGACCATTCGTACCCCAACCGCTACCTGCACCAGCTTGTATCCAGCCAACTGGATGTTGACCGTATGGATTACCTCAACAGGGATAGCTTTTACACAGGGGTATCGGAAGGTGTTATCGGGTATGACCGTATCCTGCAGATGCTGACCGTGCGCAACAATGAACTGATGGTGGAAGAGAAGGGTGTGTATTCTGTAGAGAAATTCATCATCGCGCGGCGACTGATGTACTGGCAGGTGTACCTGCACAAGACCGTGCTTGGAGCTGAAATGCTGGTGATAAATATACTTAGGCGCGCGAAGGAGCTGGTGATGAATGGTGAAGAATTATTTGCGACACCTGCATTAAACTATTTCCTTCACAGGAATCTAAGTGAGGATGATTTCCGGAACAATCCCGAACATCTGAATTATTTCTGTAAACTGGACGACAACGATGTTATCGTTTCTATAAAAGTCTGGCAAACGCATAAAGATAAAGTATTATCTAAGCTGTGTAAAATGCTGATTTTGAGAAAACTTTATAAAGTTTTGTTTAGTTCTGAATCTTTGGCAAGCATTTTGGTGTATAAAAAAGAGAGAGCCAGGGAATTTTCAGGGTTCAGTGATGATGAGTTGAAATATTTTGTCTTTGAGGGCGTTACTTCAAACAGCACATACAATATGAATGATGAGCTGATCAAAATAGAAACCAAATCCGGAACCGTCAAAAACATTACAGAAATAGATGATTCATTGGTCAACCAGACACTTGCCCGTGCAGTTCATAAAAACTACATTTGCTTTGTTGACTCGTTTGACCTCTGATGACCAAGGTACTGTAGTGTGGAAATATACCCCGTGAGTAGTATTAGTGAACAACTGAAATTAACCATACATGCAGTTTACAGCGCAACAAATAGCTACCCTTATTCAAGGCCGGCTGGAAGGAGACCCTAACACTAAAGTAAGTGACGTAGCCAAGATAGAAGATGCTGTATCCGGCACACTATGCTTCATCTCCAATCCGAAGTATGAGGAATACCTATACACATCGAAAGCGTCGATAATACTTGTAAATGAGTCGCTTGAGGTGACAAAACCTGTAAGCGCCACATTGATACGGGTAAAGGATGCCTACGGTAGTTTTGCCCTGCTTTTGGAGAAATACAGCGAAATGATCTCCGGGGGCACTAAGACCGGGATAGAGCAGCCATCTTATGTTTCTCCATCAGCCATTATCGGAAAGGATGTATATATAGGCGCTTTCAGCTATATCGGCGATCATGTGACCCTGGGTGACGGGGTGAAAATATACCCCGGATCATATATCGGGAACAATACTACTATAGGCGCTCATTCAAAGATATATTCCGGAGTTAAGATATATGACGAATGCCGGCTTGGATCACAAGTAGTGATACATTCGGGATGCGTAATAGGCGGCGATGGGTTTGGTTTTGCACCGCAAGCCGACCACACATACAAAAAAATACCACAGATAGGCAATGTGATCATAGAAGATGATGTGGAAATAGGCGCCAACACTACCGTGGACCGGGCCACTATGGGCTCAACCATCATCAGGAAGGGGGTGAAACTGGACAACCTTATTATGGTGGCACACAATGTGGAAATAGGCGAAAACACAGTGATAGCGGCACAAACCGGCATATCCGGCACCACCAAGATCGGCAAAAACTGCCTTATCGGCGGCCAGGTTGGTATTGTAGGCCATATACAAATAGCAGACGGCACCAAGATCAACGCGCAGAGCGGGTTGTCAAAATCAATAACCACTCCTGATACCACGCTGAACGGCAGCCCAGCTTTTGAATATAAAAACTCGCTGAAAAGTCAGGCAATTTTCAGAAATTTGCCCGAATTGCAGTCCCGTATCCAGAAACTGGAGGAAACTGTGCAGGAATTAACCGCATTATTAAGTACGCAAAACCTGGAATATAAAAAGTGAACGACACCATCGTAAAAACGGATAACAGGAAAAAAAACGACACATTGCACGTCTCCAAGAACGGATTGAACCAGCATACACTGAGTGGGCCTGTAACACTGCATGGCGTAGGGTTGCACACCGGCAAGAATGTGACCATGACCATGAAGCCCGCCAACCCGGGTTATGGTATTCGTTTTCAGCGTATAGATATCACCGACCAGCCTGTGGTAAAGGCCGATGTTGACTATGTGGTGGATACCTCACGCGGAACAACCATAGAATATAACGGCGCGCGAGTAAGTACTGTGGAACATACACTGGCCGCACTCGTGGGCCTGGGTATAGACAATGTGCTGATAGAGCTTGACGGGCCTGAAGTACCAATAATGGATGGCAGCGCGCGTGAATTCATAGAAGCGATCGAAAGCGTTGGCATACAGGAACAGGAGGCAAGACGTATCGTCTATTCCATAGATCAGAACATTCATTTTTACGACCCGGTAAAGAATGTAGATATGCTGGCTGTTCCCTCTACGGAATATGCCATCACTACATTGATAGATTTTAATTCGCCGGTGCTGGGCACACAGCATGCCGGCATGAAACATATTGACGAATTCAGGAACCAGATAGGCCCCTGCCGTACGTTCTGTTTCCTGCACGAACTCGAATACCTGCTGGACAATAACCTGATCAAGGGCGGAGACCTGAACAATGCGATAGTGGTGGTGGATAAGGTAGTGAGCGCAGAAGAGCTGTCGAGGCTGGCCAAGGTCTTTAATAAACAAGCCATAGAAGTAAAGCAGGAGGGCATCCTGAATAATATTCAGCTCCATTTCACTAACGAACCCGCGCGCCACAAGTTGCTGGACGTAGTGGGAGACCTGGCGCTGATAGGCTACCCTATCAATGCACACATCATAGCCAGCAGACCCGGACACGCGTCGAACGTTGAATTTGCAAAGAAGATAAAGCAGTATATCAAGAAGAATAAACACCTCTCTGATATACCACACTACGATCCTTCGCAGCCGGCCATCTACGATATCAACCACATAACAAAGGCATTACCTCATAAGTTCCCCTTCCTGCTGGTTGATAAGATCATAGAACTTAGTGACAGCCATGTGGTAGGCATTAAGAATGTAACATTCAACGAGCATTTCTTCCAGGGCCACTTCCCGGGCAACCCGGTAATGCCGGGAGTGCTGCAGATAGAGGCGCTGGCGCAGACCGGGGGCATACTGGCGATGAACAACATCACCGACCCGGAAAACTATGATACTTACTTTCTGAAGATAGATAAGGTGCGCTTTAAGAACGTGGTTCGCCCGGGTGATACGCTGATATTAAAAATGGAGCTGCTCAGCCCTATCCGTCGCGGTATATGCGAAATGAGGGGAACAGTATATGTAGGCAACAAGCTGGCAACGGAAGCTGAACTGGTAGCGCAAATCTCAAGAAAAGACAAAAAATGATCCACCCCCTTACGTACGTCCACCCGGACGCTAAAATTGGTCCTAACGTAAAGATCGATCCGTTTTCCACTATCCACAAGAATGTGGAGATAGGGGAAGGTACTTGGATAGGCTCTAATGTAACCATAATGGAAGGCGCGCGCATTGGCAAGAACTGCCGCATTTTTCCAAGTTCAGTGATATCTGCTATTCCTCAGGACCTGAAGTTCAAGGGCGAGGATACCGTTTGCATCATAGGCGACAACACCACCATACGCGAATGTGTGACTATCAACAGGGGCACCGTGGACCGCAACATGACCAAGATCGGCAATAACTGCCTCATCATGGCATACACGCACATAGCCCACGACTGCGAGGTAGGCAATAGCTGCATCTTCTCTAACAATACTACCCTGGCGGGACATATAATTGTAGGTGACTGTGTGGTGCTGGCCGGACTTACCGCCGTGCAGCAATTTGTGCGCATAGGCTCGCACGCATTTGTTACGGGAGGATCGCTGGTACGAAAGGACATACCGCCGTATGTAAAGGCCGCACGTGAGCCGCTTTCCTACGTGGGTGTGAACTCGGTAGGGCTGAAACGCAGGGGATATTCCATAGAAAAGATCAATCACATACTGGACATATACCGCATACTCTTCGTAAGAGGTTACAATGTTTCGAAAGCAGTGAGCATCATAGAAACGGAGATACCTGTATCTGATGAACGTGACGAGATCATCTCTTTTGTGCGTGAGACCGGCCGTGGCATCATGAAAGGTTACATACGCCGCCATAGCGAAGACCTTGCCTAAGAAATACCTGCAGACATTTCAGAAAGTTGCACATGATGCAACTTTTTTATTTTGAATAACTACATTTGACCGAATGAAAATAGTCCTTGAACATATCAGCAAGCGGTTTCAGCGCCACTGGATATTCAAAGACATCAACTATACACTTCAGTCACCGGGGGCAGTAGCGCTACTTGGGCCCAATGGCAGCGGGAAATCAACACTGCTGCGCATCATTGCCGGTATGCAGAACCCATCAGTGGGCAAGATACTGATAGAGCGTGCGGGTAAGCCATTACCCATCAATGAGCTGTTTAGCTATGTCAGCTTTACCGCACCGGGCCAGGAGATAGTAGAAGAGCTGACCCTGAGAGAATTCTTTGAGTTTCATTTCTCGTTCAAACAGCCTTTGCCTTCTCTCTCCATCAATGATATCATTGCCCTGACCGGGCTTTCCACATCTGAACACCGGCCAATAGGAGATTATTCATCGGGGATGAAACAACGGGTGAAACTGGCACAGGCTATTTTCTCTTACACCCCGGTATTGCTGCTTGACGAGCCCTGTACCAACCTGGACCAGGCTGGAGTGAAACAATACCGCGACTGGATGGAGCAATATGCAGGCGACAGACTGGTAGTGGTAGCCTCTAATGACCCTCGTGAATACTTCTTTTGCAAGGACCGGATAGTGATCGAAGATCACAAATAAGCAATCGGGGGCAAGTCAGAAAAAAATATACCTTTGCAGCCGTATGCGGCTTCGTAGTACAATGGATAGTATAAGAGTTTCCGAAGCTCCAGATTCAGGTTCGATTCCTGACGAAGCTACAGATGCCCGTAAATGCCTTTTAGTGCCTTTACGGGCATTTTTCTGTCCAAAAGTGCTACCTTGGAAGTAAATATTACTCATGTTTATTGCTAAAAAGCTGATGTTTTTTGCTCTTATGGTTGCACGAATGTCTTGTTTGGGGCAATCAAACACTGGTGATGCAAGACTTCGAAATGATATAAAGTTGATTGCTGAAGGCATTGCTAAGGATAATGTACTCAAGAGCGAAGGCGTTGGCATCGCCGGTCAAAGAACCGAACAATGGGATCGGTTTGAAAAATTGAAAAATAAAGCTACCGCTGATGAGCTGATTTTGCTTACTGACTATAAAAATGCCGTCGTAAAGTGTTACGCATTTCACGCCTTAACTCTAAGAAAGAACATCGATATATTTCCGATACTACTTAGACATATTAACGACACTGCTACCGTTGAAACCTTTTCGGGCTGTATCATGAGTTCCGAATCGGTAGGAGATTTTTTTCTTAATCTTGTAACTCCTCAATATATTGATCTGAATGCCTACAAGTTGACGAAATCTCAGAGGTCGATTGTGGATAGTGTTTTACTCTTCAGTAAGACAATTCGTGTCGGGAAAAAATATGAACTGCTTCGCGAGATAAAACCTAACCCAAAATATTATAATAGGATAAGGGAAATTGCCATAGTGGAAAAGAGTCCCGTTGCAGTTCTCGCATTGGCTCGTTTCAAAAATATCAAAGACGCAGAACTGATCGAGAAATTGTTTAAAAAAGAGGAAACTGAATACTACGGTATTTATTCAGTAAGAGAGTTTCCCGACCCTTTGTTTTATCCTTTGCTCAAAAAGACGTTTGAGAAAGAATGGAAGAAACAACTGTACGATTATCCAAAATGGAGAATGCTATATCAGGCGTTGGCAAAATACCCGTCCGAAGATACTTACAAAATGTTTGAACAGACTGCTTTGTCAAAAGACGAATTTCGCTACCAGACATTGGGGCAATACGTCCTTGTTGCAATTCAAAAGTATCCAAATAAGAAATTTGAGCCACTAAAGGCGAAAATTAAACTCGATGAATTTCATCAAAATGAGATGAAAGAAGAAATTGGGTATGAAGATTGAATCGGATTGCGGTAACTAAGTCGAACTCTTTTTCGGGAGAGATAAATGAGCCTGAGAGTTCCCATTCTATTATTCACAATTCCCTAAAATGCCTTTCAGGTCATAAATTGACCGAAAAAATTTCATGACAATGTTCGAAATTTTGTCGGGGGAGCCTACAAAAAGGATCGCTTTATGCGGTCCTTTTTTCGTTCATAGGTTCGAGCCCTGTCCTCGCTACCAAAGGTGAGTGTGGGGAGCAAAGAGCGGATAAAAAAACGCGGGCATAGCCCGCGTTCATCATTCAGAGGATGTACTGTTGAAAACACTAAAAACACACATCACTACTAAATGGCAGCCTTGCATCATACTACTATCTTACAGAAACGGCCTCCGCAGAAGATGAATTGGGAAAGAAGATGGTGACCATTGTGCCTCCGTTCTTCTTGCTCTTGATTACAAATTTCGCGTCCACCAGTTTCAGCATATCCTTGATGATGAGGTAACCAAGCCCGTTACCTTTTCTCTTATCTACCGTGGCAGATGAAACGATGTAGTGCTCAGACATGACATTGTCTATCTGCTCATTGGTCATGCCCACACCATCGTCCTGTACTTTTATTAGGATACCTTTCTTTGTTTTACCACCGCTGATGGTAATGAATCCCTTCTCCGTAAAATTGAGCGCGTTAAGTATGAGATTGTAGAGCACTATTCTCACGGGCTCCAGGTACTGATAAAGTATCACTCCTGTGTTCACCTCGTTCACAAACTGAATACGTTTCTGCCTGGCGAGGCCCTGGAAGATATTGAATATATGTCCGGCTACCTGGTGCAGGTCAAACTCTTCTTTGATGAGCCTGCGGTTCTCGTTCTGGTATTTTATCCAGTTCATGATATTGGTTGACAGCAGTTCCAACTCTTTTGCCGAGTTAGATATTTCCTGCATCATCTCATCCTGCAAAGCCTTAGGCATCGGCTCCTCATTCTCTATGAGGGTCTTACTGGTGACATGTATGAAGCGCAGCGGCGCAATAAGATCGTGGCTGATGATAGAGATAAGCCTTGTCTGCACCAGCATATTCTTTTCCAGTGCATCGTTCTTCCTGGTGATCTCTTTTGCTTTCCGTTCTATGAGCAGCTTGAACACCTTCTGGCGTATCAGCAATTGCTTCATGATCATCTTCAGGATACTATAAGTAAGAATGAAGGCAATGATGGAAATAACAGAGATGATCTGCCACGATCTGAAATAAGAATCTTCCGCTACCAATAAAAAAGAATTCAGATATATTTCTTTGAACATACCTCGTTGGGTGAATTAAAAAGTTTTAACAATCAGAAGCTGATGTTGTACAACAACGCCAGTTCTAATAGCTGTGTAATAGTTTGTGTCTCTGTTTTCTCCAGTATCCTTTTCTTCATGGTAGATACTGTACTGTTGCTCAGGTTAAGTGTCTGGGCGATATTTATCGTCTTGTGCCCGTTCAGCAGGTAGTGCAATATCTCCAGCTCCCGGGGCGACAATGAAGCAAACGGATTGGTATTGATCTGTGATGTATTGTGCAGCACCCTGAATGGTTCATTGTTGAGAAACCGTCTCAGATAGATCACCGTGTCATCCTCATTTGTAGATTTATTTAAATAATAATCTATGCCATACTGCCGGAATGCCTCTGCATAAACCTCTGTAAGCTGCATGGTAAACACCATCACCTTAAGTTCGGGATACAGACTCTTCACACACGGGATCACTTCAAGCGCTGTACCATCCGAAAAAATTACATCTAATATCAGGTGAGTGCAGGCAGTCTTCTTCAGTTCATTCATCAGCTCATTGCAGCTCCCGACCTCATATATGTTCTTATGCCCTAACTGGGATACCAGCAACAGTTTGATGCCCTTGCGTACCATGCTATGGTCATCAGCGATAATTATGTGTGGTTGCATTAATACAATTTAGTCATCATCCATCACCACATATCATCCTGCCCTATGATCGTAACTGCAACAAAGATGCCAAATTTCAATTTAGCCACACGTCGAAATATTTCTACAAATGCAAAACCACGCAACATTTAACATTGCATCAGATTAACACAACGACCGGCGAAACATAAATGATCCGGGATCACATCAACCCATAACAGAATTATACATAATGATCTGTGTAAAAGGAGAACCCGAAAACAGGCACCGAATGATAGACTTACCAGACTTCTTACCTATCATTGTTTCGGGCATAGACAGTGAAGGCCATATCACATTCAGCAACGGAGCCGAACTACGACTACTGAACACTGACCCGGACGGAGTGGCCGGCAAACACATAAGAGATGTTTTCGCGATAGACGATGGAGATCTGCATAAGATCGTGTACAAAAACGACAACACACTCGAGACCACAATAACCGTTAACGGCAGGGCCATTCATTTTGAACACCACCTGTTTCCCGACTACCTGGGCAGCGATAGCTATATCTGTTACTCCATCAATGTCACTAAGTACCATCTAAAGGCCATTGAGGAAGAGGAAAGGATAAAGATCCTTGAAGCACGAACTGTGGAACTTGAAGAACAAAACAGGTTCAAGGATAAGGTACTGGCAACAATAGCTCATGATCTGCGTGGGCCCATCAATTCGCTGGCTGCTATGGTAAACCTGATGAATGAGTCAGCTACACTGAAAGAAGATATTGAATTCACCAGGAACAGGATACGCGAACAGATCATTCCGCTGAGTAATACCATTGACAGCCTCTTCAGGTGGGCAAGTCTTTCATTCCAGGACCGGAGGATAAAAGTGAACAAGCGGATGAGCCTGCATGAAATAGCTTCAGACAACGTAGCCCTGCTTTATGCCGATGCTGAAAACAAAAGAATAAACATCGTAAATACGGTGCCGGAAAACTTGTCTATCGTTGGCAATGCTGATCAGGTGAGCATTGTATTCAGAAACATTATTGCAAATGCTATCAAATTCACACCGAGGCATGGGTGTATCATGGTATCAGGCGGTACAACACGTAAGGGCATAGAAATAGCCATAACAGATACCGGGGTAGGTATGAACACAGAGCAATTGAATAATCTCTTCAAACCTGTAATGCAGAAAAGCCACTATGGCACAGAAGGAGAACGTGGCACAGGCGTAGGGCTGTTTCTTTGTAAAGAATATATAGAAGCAAACAACGGGTTTCTAAACGTATCGAGCGAACAATCGAAGGGATCTGTGTTCAGGATAATATTCCCATTCACTACAGGCAGCGACTAGTATAAATGCCCTGAAACAAGCTGTAGGAAAACACCATATAGCATTAGCACATTTCAACCTGTACGTCTCATTATCCACTGAATGATGACCGCAAGAACCCACAGAAAGATACCCAGCTTCATCAGGTTCTCACCGGTATCCATTGGCTTCTCATTGAGGCGCAACAAGAGGCCAAACAGAAAGATAACAACACCAATTGTCCTTAATGCTCTCATAAAACACTATAAATGGTGCAGTGCTAAACCTAACGTAGATACTCCTGTCGAGAGATCAAGAAATATACCAGCTCTATTACTAAGATGATACTCTGCGCCTATATGCAGATCCCAATAAAGAGGATAGGCTTTCCGGGACTTGCTCAATGTGCCGTTATAACTATTGTCCCAAACTATATGAGTGTAATTGTAGCCAAGAGAAAGGGCGCCGTAGAAATCCCAATCGGGACCGGCGCCCAGTAGTTTATCACAGTAATAGGTTCCTTTCACGCCAACAGGTATTACAGTCTGTCTATAATAATAGGAACTGCTTATTACATTATAAGAGCTTCTGTATGAAGCAAAACCAACAGACGGAGCCAATGTAAAGTTGTTCGTTACGTCAAACTCATAATTGGCGAAGATGAAAGGAACGGACTGCCCAAGAAAGCCATAATAACCTATTCCCAGCCCAATGTTCAGCGTATTGCCATAATTCTCAGCAGCCTTAGCAGCATCGTTCTTTTGCCGGCCATAGCAAGTATTCATACCCACCACAGATGCGATAACAGACGCCACTAATAAACTCGCTCCTTTCATCATACTTATTCGACCCTGATTCCTGTCTTATTGCTACAAAAGCAAGGCAAATGTAGGATTGTAACGGGCCGGCATTTGTAGAAATAATTCGACAGGGCCTGTATCCATACATTTTAACACTTGCTATCAAACAAATGTTCCGAAACACCATAAGGTTTCATCTGATCTTTGCATAAAAAAAGAAAATGAACCAGATAGAAAAAATGTTGCAGACAGATGGCACGGTGATCATAGACGTACGGACACGTGGCGAATTCATGGGAGGACATGTAGCCGGAAGCCTCAATATACCCCTGAATGAATTGCCGGGACATATAGACGATCTGAAGAGCATGAAGAACATCATTGTCTGCTGCGCATCCGGCATGAGAAGCCAGAGCGCTGCCAGCCTGCTCACACAGCACGGAATATCCTGCATCAATGGCGGTCCGTGGGTAAATGTGAATTTCTACGCAAACAAAAACTAATACAAATGAAATATATCATAGTCGGCGCAGTGGCCGGTGGTGCCAGTACAGCAGCACGCCTGCGCAGAATGGACGAACACGCTGAAATAGTCATTTTTGAGAAGGGAGAATATATTTCTTATGCCAATTGCGGGCTACCATACTACATCGGCAATGTGATCAGGGAGCGTGATGCACTTTTTGTGCAAACAGCCAGTGCTTTTAATAAAAGGTTCAATATAGACGTGCGCGTACGCACAGAGGTATTGTCAATAGACCGCGCCAGGAAGACCATAGTGGCGGTGAACCATATTACGGGCAGGCAATATGAGGAAACATATGATAAGCTGGTGCTGTCTCCCGGAGCGGAGCCTATCAGGCCGCCGCTGCCCGGCATAAATATGGAAGGGATATTCACTCTGCGCAATGTGAATGATACAGACTATATAAAAGCATATGCCGACGCACATAGCACCGGCAAAGCAGTAGTGGTTGGCGCGGGGTTCATAGGTCTGGAAATGGCCGAGAATCTGCACCACCTGGGCATGGATGTGACCGTAGTAGAAATGGCTGACCAGATATTACCTCCGGCCGACTACCCTATAGCCGCACTGGCGCAACAGCATATGCGCGGCAAAGGAGTGCAACTAAAACTAAGCACAGCCGTGACGGGTTTCGAGAAAAGCGGCAGGGGCATCTCTGTAATGCTTAAAGACGAGCCGGCACTTCATGCAGATATAGTGATACTCTCCATAGGCGTGAAACCCGACACCAGGCTGGCAGTGAATGCCGGACTGGAAACAGGCCAGGCAAGAGGAATACTTGTAAATGAATACCTTCAGACATCAGACCCGGATATATACGCGGTGGGCGATGCCATTGAATTCATAAATCCGCTTACCGGACTATCATCTAATACTTACCTTGCCGGTCCAGCCAATAAGCAGGGGCGTATATGTGCCAACAATATTGTACAAGGCAATAAACACAAATACAACGGCGCCATAAATACAGCGATCGTAAAGCTGTTTGATATGACTGCCGGAGTTACCGGGCTGTCATCAAAGATGGCCACACGATATGGCATCAACCACATTGTTTCAACAACTCATAGCGGATCGCACGCTGGATACTATCCCGATGCGCAGCAAATGACCATACAGATCGTATTTGACCCCGCAACAGGGAAGCTACTGGGTGGCCAGGTGGCAGGATATGACGGTGCAGACAAGCGCCTTGATGTACTGGCATCTGTAATAAAATTGAATGGCACTATCTACGACCTTGAAGAATTTGAACACGCCTATGCACCCCCCTACTCTTCGGCAAAAGACCCCGTAAATATGGCAGGTTTTGTTGCAGAGAATATCATAGAAGGCACTCTAAAAGTAACCCCATGGCACAGCACAGACCACATCAGCGGGGATGATATCTTACTGGATGTGCGGTCAGCAGATGAGTTCAACACAGAAACCATAAGCGGCGCCATTAATATACCTGTTGACGAACTGAGGGACCGCCTGCGCGAATTGCCGAAAGATAAGACCATTTATATATTCTGCCAGGTGGGTCTGCGCGGCTATCTTGCCCAGCGCATATTGCTGCAGCATGGATATGACCGTGTCATGAACCTCTCCGGCGGCTATAAATTATGGAAAGCCTGTCAGGCAGAGCGGGACCTGATCAAAAGACCGGTCATGGTGTCGTAGCCTGCTTACCTCACGATCGTTTCCGGATGACAAAACTTTTTCTGTGTTACCTTCGTGGGGTAATTCAGCAGAAATGAACAAGACCATTTTCTCCAATCCCCAGCTCAACGATGAGATCAACAGGTATGCCCGTGTAAAAAACGTAGAAAGAGATGCAACGCTCATTACACCGGGAGACAAGATACTGTTCGTGCCCATAGTGCAGCAAGGCGTATTACGAATTGTGAGGCAGAACGAGGAAGGCAAGGAGGTGTTCTTATACCATCTGTATCCGGGCCAGACCTGCGCCATGGCAATAAATTGCTGCCAGGGAAACAAGAAAAGCGTCATAAAAGCCATAGCTGAAGAAGATACCGAAGTGCTGCAAATACCTGTTAATATGGTAGATGAGTGGTTCAAATATCCTGAATGGAAAACATTCGTCAACAGTACTTATGGCGCCCGCTTTGCTGAACTGATAGAAGTGATAGACCTGATAGCGTTCAACAACATGGATAAGCAGGTGCTGAACTATCTTCAAAAGAGAGCCAAAGCTGTGGGTACACAGGCGCTGTATATCACCCACCAGCAAATAGCCGACGAGCTCCATACACATAGGGAGGCTGTAAGCCGGCTACTGCGCACCATGGAGCAAAAGAACATTCTGCGCCTGGGCAGAAACACTATAGAATTATTACCCGATTAGGGAACATTTGTTCCCAATAAGCCGCATACTGCTTCCGACCTTTGTTCCGGATCAAAAAACAAAGTCTATGAAAAAGAACATCGGAACAGCAGACAAAGCCATAAGAATAATAGTGGCTATAGCTATTGCAGGTTTATATGCAGCAGGAAAGATCACCGGCACTACAGCTATCGTATTATTGGCACTTGCCGCCATCTTCATGCTTACCGCACTGGTAAATGTTTGCCCGCTCTATCTGCCTTTCGGCATCAGCACCCGCAAACGTTAGCAGACCTTTAACGGTGTAATCCAACAAATGTTACAAAGCACAAGCAGATATATGCAGAACTTTGCACTAATGATGAATAAATACAAGCTGGAAATAGCCGGTCTGATCGTGGGTGCTATAGCGGGATGGTGTTACTGGTATTTTGTTGGGTGCGCGTCCGGAACCTGCCTCATCACTTCAAAGCCATTGAACAGTACCACATACGGAGGCATTGTAGGTCTGCTTTTATTCAGTTCACTTAAAAAAGAAAAAACGAAAGAAAAATGATAGGATTGATCAAAAAACTACTGGGCATGGGTCCGAAGGTGGATGTAGCAGCATTGATAGCTAACGGCGCCGTGATACTGGATGTACGCACGCAGGGTGAATATTCAGGCGGCCATGTAAAAGGGTCAATAAATATGCCCCTTGCCAGCCTTAACAGCCAGATGGCGAAGCTGAAGAAAGATGTACCTGTGATCACATGCTGCGCATCGGGTATGCGTAGTGCATCTGCCAGAAGCATTTTGTTGTCAAACGGGTTTAAAGAAGTTCACAACGGTGGCAGCTGGCTAAATTTAAGGAGATACGAAAGATGAGCACATTCATAGAAAGACTCAAGTCGGACTGGGACATTATCCGCATCATGCGCACAGCGATCGGGCTGATGCTGATGGTATCTGCTATACAATCCCGCGACTGGGCATTGGGACTGTTCGGCATATTCTTCCTTTACCAGGGCATTACTAATACAGGATGCTGTGGCACCAGGCAATGCGGCAGCAATGCGGGCAATATAACAAGGCAAACGGCAACGAGGAATAACAATATTGACGTAGAATACGAAGAAGTAAAATAACCGGGCTATGCAAACAAAACCTTTTTCTGAGATCATCAACAGCAGCAAGCCTGTACTGGTTGATTTTTCCGCGGAGTGGTGCGGACCATGCAAGATGATGGCACCTATTCTGAAACAACTGAAAGAATCTGCCGGTGACGATGTGACCATCATTAAGATAGATGTGGACAGGAACCCGCAACTGGCAAGTAGCTACCAGGTATCTGGCGTGCCTACGCTTATCCTTTTCAGGGAGGGTCGCACTTTGTGGCGCCAGTCGGGGGTGGTGCCTGCACATCACCTGCAAAAGGTGATCGAGCAGCATGCGGCCGGTTAAGCGCGTTGGCATCAGTGTTTCTTCCTGAGTGAAGCAAACTCGGAACCTTGCTTCCAGCCAGGCCATTCTGAGCCATATGCCAGGCGCTTACCTACGGAGAATAACAGCCTGATATCATCCAGCCCGCCTTCAAAGGTCCACGAAGGATCGAATTCGTCTGATGGCTGATGATAGTGTTTCTCGGTATATTCATCCTGAAGGCGCTCCCCTTCTTTCTTGCCGCCGTTCACGCAGTCAGTTCCACCTCCGGCATTGAGGGCAGGAACTCCTTTCTTTGAGAAATTGAAATGATCAGAACGGAAATATCCTCCTGCCTCCGGTTTAGATTCAGGTGCCAGGTATCTGCCCTGTTCTTTTGCTGCTGCCACAAAATAATCTTCGACATCTGACTGACCTTGCCCCGATATGGACACATCCTTTGTTTTGCCAAAAGCATTGATACCATCCATGTTGATCTCCGCCACCGTCTTGTCTAAAGGATATATAGGATGTTCAGCATAATATTTCGATCCCAGCAATCCCTGTTCTTCCGAAGTTACCGACAGGAAAACAACCGTACGCTCCGGCTTCTGCTTCAGGCTCATGAATGCCCTGGCCATCTCCAGCAATGCTGCTGATCCGCTGGCATTGTCTAATGCGCCATTATATATCGTATCACCCTTGCTGTCGGGTTTGCCGACACCCAGATGGTCCCAGTGTGCCGTATAAACGATATACTCATCAGGGTGCTTACTACCCGTTATCTTCGCTATCACATTCTTTGATCTGTTATAGACAGTTGTCACCCTTACAGAAGTGGATAACTTCAGGCCCAATGACTCTGCTTTAAATCCTTTCTTATCAGCAGATGCCAGCAAAGTGGTATCCTTACCGGCAGCGGCCAACATACGTTTCGCCGCCTCACCCGTCACCCACCCATTCAGGGCACAGCGATAGTCAGTACTTCCTCTTGTGTCGAGGTACAAATTAGATTTGCCCCACGAGTTCTGCACGACACTGAATGGATATGATGCCGCCTTGGTGTTATGTATAATAAGACACGCCTTCGCACCCTGCCTTGCCGCCTCTTCATACTTGTAGGTCCAGCGTCCGTAATAGGTCATCGTCTTCCCTTTAAAAATTGTGGTATCTCCGGCATTGAATCCAGGATCATTGACCAATACAAGTACCACCTTACCTTTTACATCTATACCGGCATAGTCGTTCCAGCCATATTCCGGGGCTACTACACCATACCCTGCAAAGATCACTTCATCATTATTCAGTGACAGCATCGAATCGATACGTTCGGTTGCCAGTATATAATCATCAATATTGTTCAGCGTGAAACTTTCTTTTGTACCCTGCACCTTCATTTCCGGATCGGCATTAACAGTGATATCTACCAATGGTACATCCTGCAAATAGCTGCCATTATTTCCCGGTTCTGCACCCAGCCTTGCAAATTCGCCCTGCATATAAGCCACTGTCTTCTCCTCACCAACGGTAAACGGCCGCCTGCCCATAAACGGATCGGATGCAAGTACCTTAATATGTGCCGCAAGGCTGTCCTTGTTGAAAGTATCACCTACCTCTTTTACCGGTGCATTACAGGCAGCAAGTGCGGCGAATAGAATACTTCCCGGAACAACCAACTGTTTATTGAGCATGAAATATGTATTTTGAGAATAAATGTAATCGATTTTGATTGAAGAACCGAGGTGAACAAATAGGGTAAATGGCTACGAAATACGTCTGCCGTTCCTTATTAACCGGCAGCATATATCGGTCAAAATTGGCTGTAAAAGCAGTAAAATCAGTAACTTGCAGCACTCAGAACCCTTGCCATAAATAATAATTATGAGAAAATATTTAACGATATTATCCCGATATATCTTAACAACAATATTCTTGTTCTCGCTTGATCCTGACATCGCAATTGCACAGGGCGGGAATCACAATTATAATGTCCTTTTTATTGGTAACAGCTACACGTATGTAAATGACCTGCCCGGTCTCACAGCTATGGTTGCAGCATCTGTTGGCGACACCTTGAGGTATGACTACAATACTATTGGAGGCTATACGTTGCAAATGCACAGCACCAATGCTACCACGCTAAGTAAAATAAATGAAGGCGACTGGGACTATGTAGTACTTCAGGAACAAAGCCAATTACCATCTTTTGATCTGCCACAGGTTGACACAGAAGTGTTCCCTTATGCAAAATTACTTGATAGCCTGGTTCACAAATACAACAGTTGCGGAAGAAGCATGTTTTATATAACGTGGGGACGAAAATACGGTGATGCGGATAACTGCCCTGTGTGGCCACCGGTATGTACCTATACAGGAATGGACGATCTGTTGACATTAAGATATTCCATGATGGCCGATAGCAATCATGCACTGTTATCTCCTGTAGGCGCGGTATGGCGATATCTGCGTTCGCACTACCCGTCGATCGACCTTTATCAGTCTGACGCCAGCCACCCATCTGAAGCCGGGTCCTATGCTGCCGCTGTATGTTTCTATACAGCCATATTCAAGCGCAACCCTATGCTTATCAACTATGACTTCTCAGTGCCTGCCGCTGATGCCGCAACTATCAGGCAAGTGGTAAAAACTGTCGTGTACGACACTATGAGCCTGTGGCACATTAATGAATATAGCCCGGCTGCAGGTTTCACATTTAAAGCCGGAACCGATAATACTGTTACTTTCAGCAACACTTCAGGCAATGCCACATCATATGAATGGTATTTTGGTGATGGCAAGACCTCCTACTTCAGAGATGCATCGCACATCTATAGTAGTGGCGGCACATACCAGGTTGTAATGGTCGCTTATAACTGTGGTAAAAGCGATACAGCTACCGCATCGATTGAAGTTATGCCTTCCGGTATCACACGTATTTATGAAAATACGGGGTATATTTTATTTCCCAACCCTGTGAATAACATGCTGTCCATACGTTCAGACCTGTTTACTAATAACGAACATGAAATTTGTATCAACAACGAAATGGGACAGGTAGTGTATAAAGGTTCCCTCACGCATGCCATACAACAGCACATCCCGACAAACACACTACCTCCTGGAAATTATTTTGTAATTATCTTCAGGAACGGGGTCGTTGCTTCCAGGAATAGTTTTACTAAGAATTAATCACATAACATCTATACAGTTGTAGGAAGATCGGCTGTCTGCGCGCAATTAAACATTACTAAAGAATATCTTTTTCAGAATCCCTCCTGCACATTACATTCGCAGCCGAAGAAGCATCGTATGACAGAATATGTACAGGGCGTATCCGCCAAACTAAATCTCAGGCAACAAGATGTAGCGGCAGTGCTCGAGTTACTGAATGAGGGAGCCACAATACCATTCATTGCACGTTACCGGAAAGATAAAACAGGCGCACTTGATGAAGTGCAGATACAGCAGATACAAGATGAAGCGAATTTCCTGAAGGAATTTTCCGAACGTAAAACATTCATAGAAAAGACAATTACCGAGCAGGGCAAAATGACTGATGAACTGCAAAAGAAGATTGATGCAGCTACTACACTTGCCGCGCTGGAGGACCTGTATCTGCCCTACAAGCCAAAACGCAAGACAAAGGCACAGACCGCACGGGAGAACGGCCTGGAACCTTTAGCATTTATGCTGCTTGACCAGGGAAATATAGATATACAGGCAGAGGCCAAAGCCTTCATCAATGAGCAAGTAAGATCTGAAGATGAGGCATTGCAAGGCGCACGCGACATCATTGCCGAAACGGTGAATGAGCATGCCGAGGTGCGTGCGCGCATGAGAAAACTGTTCGGGAATACTGCTACAATACAAAGTAAAGTGCTCGCGGATAAGGAACAGGAAGCTGTGAAATACAAAGACTATTTCGACTTCTCTGAACCGATCTCAAAAATACCGTCGCACCGTATGCTCGCTATTTTGCGCGGTTTTATGGAAGGTGTACTGCGCATGACCATTACACCTGTTGAAGAAGATGCGCTGTCGCAGATAGAAGACCTGTTTATCAAATCATCAAACGAAGCCGGTGCACAGGTAAAGAAAGCGATCAGGGATTCTTGGCGCAGACTGCTTCAGCCCGCACTGGAAAGCGAGTTCCGGCTGGCCCTGAAAACAAAGTCAGATGAAGAAGCCATCAATGTTTTTGCTGAAAACCTGAGACAACTATTACTTAGTTCTCCCCTGGGCAGTAAACGCATATTGGCCATAGACCCGGGATACCGAACAGGATGTAAAGTGGTATGCCTGGACGAAAAAGGGACGCTTCTTAAAACGGGGCTCATATATATCCATGAACCAAACAGGCTCATGGATGCCGAACATAAGATACGATCGCTGGTGCAAGAATATAAGCTACAGACAGTAGCAGTAGGCGATGGCACAGCGGGGAGGGAAACGGAGCAATTCATCAAGAAACTGAATCTCAACCTCCCCATCTTTCTTGTAAATGAAGATGGGGCGTCAATATACTCAGCATCTGAAATAGCCCGTGAGGAATTCCCTAATGAAGACATAACTGTGCGCGGTGCCGTAAGTATTGGCCGAAGATTGATGGACCCGCTGGCGGAACTTGTTAAGATAGATCCCAAAAGTATTGGAGTAGGACAGTACCAGCATGATGTGAACCAGGTGCGCCTGAAAGAACGCCTGGACCAGACCGTTATCAGTTGCGTGAACACAGTTGGCGTGAACCTGAATACCGCCAGCAAACACCTGCTGAGCTATGTGAGCGGTATAGGCCCGTCTATCGCAGAGAATATTGTGAACTACAGGAGTGAGATCGGCAAATTCACATCGCGCAAACAATTATTGAAAGTACCACGACTGGGCAATAAGGCTTTTGAACAATGTGCCGGCTTCCTGCGCATCAAGGATGGAGACGACCCGCTGGATGCAAGTGCAGTACACCCGGAAGCGTATAAAGTAGTTGCGGATATGGCTACAGACATCGGCGCTGATGTGAAGTCAATAATAGGGAACAGCGAACTGATCAAGAAACTGGACGCAAAAAGATACATATCGGGCGAGACAGGGGCGCATACGATACAGGATATCATCAACGAACTAAAAAAGCCCGGACTTGACCCCCGCAGTGAAGTTCAGCAGTTTGAGTTTGCCAATATCTACAGCATTGAGGATGTATATGCAGGAATGGTAGTACCTGGTATCGTCACGAATATTACCCGATTCGGCGCGTTTGTAGATATCGGAGTTAAGCAGGATGGCCTGGTGCATGTGTCTGAAATAGCCCATAAGTACATTACCGACCCCAATGAAGTATTGAAGCTGAATCAGCAGGTAACAGTAAAAGTCACAGAGGTTGACGTGGCCCGCAAACGTATAGCGCTGTCAATAAAACAGGCGCAGGAGCCCCCGGCCACCAAAGATAGGAGTCATGCTCCAAGAAAGGACTTTAGCAAACCAAAAGAGAAAGAACTAAACATGAACGACGCGCTAAGTGCGCTCAAGAATAAATTCGGAAAATAACATAACCGGAGAAATAGAAAAGGAGTACGCTTACGGTAAAAAACGTACTCCTTTTTCATTGACCAACACTTTCTACCAGAGCTTAAAATCGACGATAGGCAACTTGATCCCTATGAGCATATAATGTGTACCAAGTTCAAGATATTTCAGGTACTCAACACTTATCGGCACCGACTGCGTTTCAACATCATAACCTACTCCTATCATATTGCCATTATCCCGAAAACTATGCATATAGGAGATGTGCGCGTGTATATTGTACGATCTGGCCGCTAATCCGCCAAAATCGGTAGTAATACCTGCGCCGGGAGCTATCTTGGCAAAACTGGTATATCTGCTTCCCTGCAAAACCAATACTGTATTGGAAAGGTCTGCATCTAAATATGCCCGGCGTATCTTTGAAGAGTAATGCCTGAAATTTATCCCTGTAGGAAGCGCAGCGGTGACTAACGCAGACTCCTTCTTATATACTTCAAATCCGGGCAACACACCTACATACACCCGCAGGTAGTTCCATTTTGCTTTTTGCTTCACCTCATTGTCCTGTGCCTTCAAGGAACAGGCGGCTGAAAAGCTTAAAATGAACAGAATTAATATGGTCTTTTTCATCATTCAGAATTTTACCGCATTGAATAATTGTGCTTTTTCCTTGCTCATACACCTCCCTTGGGTGTATATCATTGCTCTGTATAAGTTGCCTTAATGATATCTGGTACCTGTTGATCATATTCAACGTCACAGAGTCTTCTTTTTTCTGGTCCAATACCAGGTAGGAGTAATCAAACACGCTGATCTTATCCCATATGGCCTGCTTTTCCGCAGCACTATACTTATCTGCCTCGTGATGCCCTATGATCACATTTATCTCCGATATTGATTTTGTTATCTCTTTAAGCACTTTGTACCGTTCATCATAATAAGCATTATTGTATTTTCTCCTGTCCACAAGCTCCTGGCTAACAACATAAGACACCACTGAAAATACTATTGTACCTACCGACACGAATACCGTTATCGCCTGCGCCCAATTGAATGAGCTCTTCTTTTTGTCTGGCGGAGGAGGTGATGCCGGACTGTTTATCCGTACGATCACATTGTTCTTTTTATAACTCATAAGCCATATAAACTATTTAGCCTTTGTCAGTGTCATTATCTCATCCCAGGGCGATGGTGCATCATTGCCAATATCAAGATCGAAGACCAGTATCCCTTTGCTGAGATCAGAACGTTTCCTGTTAAAAATATATGGCGTTCCGTCTTTCTCTACCTCATCGTATATGGTGATCTCAACGCCATTGAACTGTTCTTTCCAGTTCTTTGTGAGCTCACTATTGGCCTTGGTTCTCACAACCAGGTTATCTCTCTGTGCCGGAGCATGAAAGATATATACTTTCTCGTTCGGATTAACGGGTGCGAAATTCTCTACTCTCTTCACATCCCACTTATATTTCATCAGGATCGGAGAAGGCATATCCACACCTTTATTCTGCGCAAATAAAGTATGTGTTAATAAGAGAAGGACAAATAAACAATATTTCATACGAGAATGCTTATCTCAATGAGAAGCATTCACAAATAAAATATTATTTGTTGATATAATCAATCCTTGTGTGCAAATGCACAGATAATGAACAAAAAATCCGGCAGGTTACCGGCGTATAAGCTATCCGGTATATACCGGAGCTATAAACCGGTCTCTTTCAGAAGGTCTGCTTCGTCAATGTAACCATCGTGGGTCCAAACAATGCGCCCATCCTTATATAGCTCGAGATGTGGTATGCCGGAAATTGATCTTTCTTTCATCAATTCTTTATTATCGTCAGCGTTTATCAGAAACAACCTCATGTCTGCCTTATGGCGTTCTGCCAGTTTTTCCAGTATCGGGCGCATTTTCTGGCAGGGAGCACACCATGGCGCGTTATAATCTACCAATACAATGCCCTTACCACCTATTGCTTTGTTAAAGTCTCCTATCGTCATTCCTGGTGCTTTGGCCGGTGCCGCCCCTTGCTGAGTCGGCTTACCTGCATTATTCCAACTCATAATGCCTCCGTTCAGGTTATAGACCTCCTTAAAGCCCATACCATTCAAAATGCCTGCCGCACTTCCGCTACGCCCGCCCGACAAGCAATATACCAACACCGGTTTATTTTTATCAAGCTTCGCCAGCTTTTGCTCAAAGTCTCCGCTGTTTATGTCTATGTTCACCGCATCTTTCAGGTGCCCTTCTTCGTACTCTCCGGGTGTTCGCACATCAATGAGCTGCACATCAGCACCCTTCAGCTTGGCTTCAAACTGGTCGGCAGATAAGTTTTCTTTCACACCCGGCCCCGCGTTCTGGCAAGAACCCAGGTAAGTTATTGTTGTCAACAGGAAAATGACCGACAGTAGTTTTTTCATATCGTTTCAGTTAGGTTATTGATGTTTCTTAACAGGTTTTCTTCCGGTATAACTGAGCAGGCTGGCAACACCCTGATGCAATGGTCCCTCGTCCAGCACACGTTCATGTTCTGAGAGGATCAGCACCTCAAGACCAGCTAATTCTTTGCGTACAAGCCCTGCATCTATCAGCAGTGATACATCTTTAGGGCCGCCGGAGGAATAATAAAGTTGCTTAGTCGTGAACCCTTCCATTAAGAATACGCCACCTTCTTTCAACCACTTCATTGCTCCCGCGTAAAAACGCAGCCGCGCATTTTCAGGCAAGTGGCAAAATACCGACACTACCATATCAAAACTTTCCTCTGCATAGTCCACATCAGCAATGTCGGCAATTCGGTACTCTAAATTCACACCCGATCTTTTTGCCAACTCCAAAGCCTTGCGCCGTCCCTCCTCGCTAAGATCTATACAGGTTACCTGCCACCCTTGTGATGCCGCATATACAGCATCCCTGCCCTCACCCGCACCGGCCACCAGCATATGGCCCGCGGGGTACTTGCCCACCTCCTGTTTGAAATAAACATTTGGCATGGTACCATATACGTACCCATCAGCATCAAATTTCCTGTTCCAGAAATCTTTTACACCATTGGCATAATCACTCATTTGATTCCATTTTTACTGTGCAGCTACAAAGATGAGGACTATTCGCCGCTTGTTATGGAACATTTGTTGCACAGGGGGAAGTTAGCCCCGTGATAGGTCAGTTCAATTTATTATGAGGAAAAGAATTTTATTTTGGGGCATTCATTGAACAGGACGAGCTGTGCCGGTGAGGTAAGGCACAACAAAAACAGAGTTCGCGTTTAAGTAGGTCAATCAAAAAAAACCTCCGATGTCTCGAAGGTTTCTTTCTGTAGAAGCATACGGAACATAATTATGTGCAACATATTCAAATCAAAAATGTTATATTAGCAGAATGAACACAAGGCTTATAAAAAAGATGATTTTCACCATCGTTGCGCAGTTGATAGCAATTGCAGGCTATTGCCAGGCTTTGTATAGCAAAGATTTTGGGCGGCCAGGCAATAAAACACTGATTTTTTTGCATGGCGGCCCCGGCTATAATGCCGCCACATTCGAGGAAACAACTGCACAAAAACTTGCGGACAAAGGTTTTTACGTGATTGTGTATGACAGGCGTGGGGAAGGAAGATCACTTGACCAGAAAGCGGATTTTACCTTCCGGGAATCATTTGACGACCTGGACAGCATTTGCATGAAATATAATGTGCATAAAGTGAACTTGATTGGTCATAGTTTTGGTGGTATTGTCGCAACTTTATATGCTAACAAAAACCCTGACAAAGTGCAATCTGTGATTTTTATCGGGGCCCCCGTTTCTTTGCAGGAATCGTTCAGGACTATCAGGAAAAGATCAGAGGATATATATGAGATGAAGCATGACAGCGCGAACATGTATTACATGAAGCTTCTCAAAGGCATGGACACTGCTAGTTTAGAGTACAGTTCTTACTGTTTTGGCCATGCGATGCAGAACCACTTTTATAGTCCCCCAAACCCAACTGAGGAAGCAAAGAAAATTTATGCGCTATTTAAGACGGACACACTGCTGATGAAGTATGCGACAAAAATGACCTCAAAGCCGCCGACGCAATTTTGGAAAAACGAAAAATACACGGTACTCAATATTACTTCTAATGTACAGAAGTTGATTGATGAAGGTGTACACGTTTATGGATTTTATGGCGAAAATGACGGTCTATATTCTCCGAAACAGGTAGATGATCTCAGGAAAATAATAGGAGATAAAAACCTGAAATATTATGCCAATTGCTCTCACAGTGTGTTTATCGATCAGCAAACTTCTTTCATCACCGACCTCGCGGCCCTGTTAAATTGACTTTGTCAGCACGGAGTAGAAAAAAAACGGATGGACATAAATAAGCCCCGCAATCTGCGAGGCTTATTTTCTGTGGACTCCACCGACGAATTGTCGAACCGCATGATGGAGTTTTTCATTCAGATATATGCTCTAAAGGAATTTTTTGGATAGCTCCCCACCCGCATGTATCTTGCTCTATATGGTAGTAACTTTTGATAAGTCCGCCCCAATTCCCTTGAGTGCAGCGTATGTCAATTTATCCATCTTTGCACCCTCAAATTTGATAGTTGCAATAGCACGGTAGTATTTATTGGTCAACGCGAACGTTGCTCGAAAAGATACGTTTTTGAGTGTTGATCCGTTAAAAGTAACTTCGTTCAGCGCGGTACTGTCAAACTTGACATTAGTGAAAGTTTGCTCGTCAAGGCATACGCCTCGCAAATCGGAATTCTTGAAATCCACACCATTGAAAATACATTTTTCAAACACCGTCTTTCTTAGATCGGCTGCGATCAGTTTTACGTCCGTAAGTGTCACGTCAGCGAATTTTGCTCCGGTGAGACCTGATGCGTTGAATTCTGTTCGCACAAGAATAGTATTGTTGAAGGTGGTATTCGTTAGGTCATTTGCCGAAAATGTGCAATCTGTCAGATTTGCTCTGTCAAAATTTGCCTCCCGAGCATCGCTTCCCGTAAATGAACTGCCAGAGAGGTCTGCATCAGCAAAGTTAGAGCCACGAAGCGAACTCCCATGAAACTTCCTTTTATGTGCGGTAACCCCAACGAAGTCGCTTCCCGTCAGGTTGCTTCCGTTGAAGTTTGTCAGCAGCTCCCGTTCCGGCGAACCGGAATGTCCATTATCCGATAAGGCTTGTTCGCCGCTCATACTGTCAATGTCTGTCTTAAAAGGCTGTTCCTCAGATTGAAAGTTTTCAGAGAAGTAGTTAAGATCAACATTCAGAAATTCGGCAAGCCGGTTAATAGTGATGATATCCGGAACGGATTCTCCCCGTTCCCATTTTCCTACTGCCTGGGGGCTGATGAATAAACGTTGAGCGAGCTGAGCCTGAGACATATTTATCTCTTTTCTCGCCTTCGCAATTTTGCTACCTATTATTTTTGCATCCATACGTCTGTCTTTTTACATTGTTATTTTTGACGCTGCAAAATTACCCTTGCAAAGCTCCTAAATCATCAAAAAAACGGCTCCTATTAGTTGTAACCGGGCCATTTACTGTTGCTTTTGACAACTGACGGTTGTATTTGAATGAAATTCAACCCTGGAATAATAATAGCAAATCATATAGAACCGAGAGGTCTTGTTTACGCACTGCGCAAGTTATTCTTCGCAAGTTGTTCCAATGGCAGTGAAAAACTGAAGGTCGATCCTTTCCCGATTTCACTATCTACCCAAATTTTGCCCTTTTGAGCCTCAATAAATTCCTTTGATATACCAAGTCCAAGTCCCGTGCCCTTCGATTTGGAACCGGGAACCTTAAAGTATCTTTCAAAAATTCTTGGCAGGTATTCCTGGGCAATACCGGGGCCTTGATCTTCAACGGAGAACTGAACGTTACCATTTGCTTGCCTGGCGTGAATTACGATCTTCGCTCCTTCTGGTGAATATTTTATTGCGTTAGTGAGAAAATTGTTCAATACCCATGTACTTTTCTCAGCATCCGCCTTTACCAAAGGTAGTCCTTCTTCCAAATCCTTTTTAATGTCAATGTTGCGCTCTTTCGCAGATGAACTGACAGTTTCAACCGCATGATCGACCACCAAATATGGGTTAACCATCTGAACGTCCAATTCAATTTTTCCGGCTTCAACCTGAGACATATTCAGGAGTTCGCTTAGTATCTTCAACACCCGCTGATTGTCCTGCTTTAAGTTCTGGATAAGCTCTTTTTGATCTGGCGTGAGACTACCAATCCGTTCATCCTCTAATAATTTTAAGCTAAAATCAGAAGCTGCCAGTGGTGTTTTTAATTCATGAGAAATTGTCGCTATGAAATTTGTTTTAGCCACGTCGAGCTCTTTAAAAGACGTAATGTTCTTTAGCACAATGACCTTATTCTTGTTTTCCTCAGCGCCGACTTCAATTGCCTCTTTAATAAAATAGTTCTCCCTGTTTTCTACTACAATTTTGAAAGGAGCGGAGGATTCGGTATTAATAAGAAAATTAAAGAGGTCATTCTTGACACTCAACTCTTCGACAGATTTACCTACAATCTCTTCCGCCTTTAGACCAAGAAGTTGTAAAGCCTGATAATTGACAAATAATATTTTGTTGTTCTTGTCAATTCCGATGCTTGCATCTTTGAGGCTATTAATGACAGCCTCCGCTCTTGCTTTCTCAAACATGAGCTTATTCAGGTTGCTGCTTTCAAAATAAGAGAGCCGCTCTGCCATCGCGTTAAATGCATTCGCCAGTTCTCCAAACTCATCTTTATTCTCTATATGAACCCTATGACTATAGTTTTTATTTGTGATCTGTTTAATTGCATCCAGGAAGTGGCGAATCGGATTAGTGACTATTGATGGGAAATTCACCGAAAACGTAAATGCGATCAGAAATACCACACCGGCGAGGCTTATTATTATTGTTGTAGCGTTTTCTGCAGTCTTTAACGCTTTGGTATTTTTATTCTGTATCGCATTCATGTTTAATGCCAATATATCCTGAATGTCCCGATCAACAAGCATCTGGCTTCCACCGGTTGAATCCCCATCTCTTAGCCTGTCAAAGTCCTCTCGCAGCCTATGTGTTGCATTTCCTTCTCCTGGTTCAGTGATATTGGCCTCCTGTAGTTTGAGCGCCGTTTCAAATTGAGCAATGGCTTGTGCGTGCCTTATGTGAATACTATCGATCTGTCGTTGCATTTGATGGCAGTAACCAATGGATTCATAGTTGTCTTGAAGGACAGCTTTTGCCTCTTTCTTTAATGTTGCAGTGAAATATATTCCTGCACCGCCTGTGAGAATTAACAGCAGAAAAAGAAAAATAGTTCCAAATTGTATTTTATGCCTTACAGAGAGCGCCATTATGATAGTATTATTATGTCAATATTTTTTTTCGATAAGGTTTTCAGCAGTTGATTGAACAATCCCGTTTTCAAAATGACCTGAAATAAATTAAAATGTGGCTTGCCAATACAAATTGTAGTAATATTTTTTTCATCAACTGTTTCCAGGATTCCTTTAGCCACGTTCTCATATTGTTTCCTGACCACCTCAGCACCCAGCTCTGTTGCATTTTTAAAGTTATTAATTAAATGCCGTTGTTTGTCTAGTGGTATCTTATCAGAAGATTCCTTTGGAATCTGGACATACAATACGAACCACTGGCTGTTATAATAAGACGCCAGCCGTGCCGTCTTCCTTATTATTCGTTGAGCAATCTCTTCATTTGAAGAAATGCAGGCAAGAAAACGCTCGTGTTTAAAAGGATTTCTTTGATAGTCAAGAGTATGGTCAACACGTCGTTCTACCTGGCCTGCAACCTCCTTGAGCGCAAGCTCCCTAAGTTGCAGGATTTTGTCTGGCTGGAAGAAATTTTGAAGTGCCTGCTGAACCTTCGAGTGGTCATATATTTTCCCTTCTTTAAGCCTCGCAATCAACTCATCGGCTGTCAAGTCAATATTCACGACCTCATCGGCTAACTGGAGCATTTTATCCGGAACCCGTTCTTTCACCTCAACGCCGGTAATCTCCTTCACATCTTCATTGATGCTCTCAATATGCTGAATGTTCACCGCAGTTATAACATCAATTCCGGCATCAAGAATATCCAGCACATCCTGCCACCTCTTATTGTTTTTACTGCCCGGAATATTTGTGTGAGCCAGTTCATCAACAATGACAATTTCCGGATGAAGCAATAATATTGCCTGTACATCCAGTTCATCCAGTTTTTTGCCTTTATAAAAAACTTCTCTGCGTGGTATTACAGGAAGTCCCTCGACCAACGCCTCAGTTTCTTTTCGTCCATGTGTCTCAATGTAACCAATCCTCACATTAACCCCGTTCTTCAAAAGGTTATGTGCCTCCTGAAGCATTCTATAGCTTTTTCCCACACCGGCACTCATACCAATGTATATCTTTAATCTCCCTCTCGTACTTTTGCGGTTGAGGTCTAAAAATTGCTGAACCCGTTTTTCCTTTTCGTCCATTTTACTCAGTTTCCCTTGTTAACATTATTTTTTTTGCCTGCTCAACAATTAGCGGCACTCTTTCCACAACGACATTATCATAGTCAAGTCCAAAAGCTTGCGGATCAGGCAGGCTGAGTCTATCAAGGATGAAATAACCTTTCATCAACAAGTTCTTCCAAAACGGCAGTTGATTCTCAAATGAAAGGAAACTCTTCAGTACTATAAATCGGAAATCCCCGCAAATACCATGCTCATCAATCATACAATAGTTCTCATCAACTGAAATTTCCCTATTGGCAATCATCTCATTGATGACTTGCCGGAAGAACAAATTAATACGGGGCACTACTCTGAAACCGAGTTTAAACCGGACATAAATCAGATCCTCCGGGGCAATGACTTTTGTTGAGTAGCTCATCGTATAAGGAGCATCTTCTACATCTACATGTACGAACCAATATATGTCAGCCCTTTTGGGCTGCCCGCAGAAAATGGATTCGACAATTCTCTGCTCAATAACACCTGGCTTATTAGCAATCGTCAGGTAAACAACATGTGTAGCGAATTTGGGTATCGAATTATCTCTACTCAATTGCTGCAGGGCAGGAATGTAACTGTCCAGGCGCAGGTACTTTTTATATTTGTTCTTCAGCTTTCGGCCAGCTTGCCATACATACATCACCGCGACTAACAAAAGACCGATCAGGAGTGTCAGCCAACCTCCATGCGCAAACTTTTTCATGTTAGCAATCAGGAACGTTATTTCAATCCACAGATAGATTGTCAATACGCCAAATGTGAAAATCCTGGGGTATCTTTTAATGTATAAATAATTTGCGAGAAGAACGGTCGTCATTAACATTGTTAGTGTTACTGATAGTCCGAATGCAGCTTCCATATTACTGGATTCTCTGAAATACAATACCATACCGATGCAACCCAACATCATTAGCCAATTAACTGCCGGCAGGTAAACCTGGCCCTTGAGATCAGTCGGAAAGATGGTACGAAGTTTAGGCCACAAGTTCAGGCGCACGGCCTCATTGAATAGTGTGTATGTGCCGCTAATGAGCGCCTGGCTTGCTATGATCGTTGCCAGTGTAGCTATTATTATGCTTGGAATTGTAAACCACGATGGCACTAATCCATAAAACGGATCTACATGCGCCAACGTTTGTCCGATGTGTGACTGCAATAACGCGGCCTCACCAAAATAGCACAGCAAAAGGGCAATTTTAATGAGTATCCACGCAATCTGTATGTTCCTGCGCCCCACATGTCCCATATCGGCATACAGTGCTTCTGCTCCGGTAGAACATAGAAATACGCCACCAAGTACCCAGAAACCACCCGGATAGCGGGTTACAAGATTGATCGCATAAATAGGGTTAACAGCTTTGAGTACAGAAATGTCTTTGATGAGATTTGAAAGTCCCAGAACTGCGATCATTGTAAACCAGACAATCATGGCAGGTCCGAAAAATTTGCCGATACTGCCTGTACCACGTTGCTGGAATAGGAATAGCACAACAAGGATCACTATGGTTATTGGCAAAATCGGGATGCCGGGTTCGACACTGCGCAACCCCTCAATGGCAGAGGTTACCGAAATAGGCGGTGTTATCAGGGTATCTGCAATCATAAAGCTTCCACCTATGATTGCCGGCCACAGCAGCCACTGTTTATGCCTCCTGATAAGAGCATACAAAGAGAATATCCCCCCCTCCCCATTATTATCCGCACGCATGGTAATCAGGACATACTTCAGCGTAGTTTGAAATGTTAGCGTCCAGAATATAGCTGATACACTGCCGAGAACAAGATCATTGTCAATAACCCGCTCACCAATTATTGCCTTATAGGTATAAAGCGGTGACGTGCCCAGATCGCCAAAGACTATCCCGAGCGCTATTAAAACGCCGGCAAATGTGACTTTCTTAATATCCAATTCTTTCATTCAGCCAATTTTTAGTCGAAGCCATTAATCAATTAGAAATCAACTTTAGCCATTCTCTTTTACCTTCTAAAGATAAAAATGTTAATTTGTACATGCCCCTCTCGGACGTGCTGATTGAGATAATAAAGGCTTCCTCGCCAGGGCATATCTCGTTTCTATACGTCTGGAATATGAATTCTGACCCGTATTGAAATAGCGCGTATTTATACTTTGGCGTCAGGTTTTCACAATTGATATTATTTCGTCTTATCAGCAAGCTGAAGCCTCTCTTCTGTATAGCACATGCCTCATCCTTAAAAATGTAAGATTCCTGTGCTTGCAATTCAAAAATCTTACTCTTCAGAAAATCCTTGAGTCCCAACACCGAATTGAAATGCACTTCCATTATCTAATTCAACTTGTATAAGAAGTTAATGAAAAAGTGGCGAGCCATAGGCTACGCCACCTTTTTTAAAACACACTCAGATCATTTGTAATAATGTATTCCATAGGTTTTTATAATCTAAATAGCACGGCAAGCACAATACGGTCTTCTGTTTTTACAAGATCAGGAGCCCATCCGGTTGCAGGCACTGCGGTTGTTGTATATCCGGTAGGTGATGTAACACCTCCATGGCCGGCCCAATAGTTATTGTCTGCCTCCCTATGTATATACTCTGCGCGAAATTCAACGCTCTGGTTCGGCATCCAACTGATATTGGTAGAGCAATCCCATCCTGTAAATTTATCGCCAGCATTTGCACTGTATGGGTGTGTGCCAGCAGGCTGTGTGGGGTTGTATTGATTTGGTAGGGGACTTGCGTCACCTGTTGGGTAAAGGACAAGGTATCTTCCTGGATTGGTCATCCAGCCTCCGCCTACTAACCACGCCCACTTGCCTTTTCCAAACCATATGCGGTTATAGGCCATTAAGCTTGCAAAATATTGCGCCGGGCCTTTACCGCCGATATCGTCCTTGAACGCGTTAACGCCGTCTCCCTTCTCAAAACCTATATCGCCTGTCAAAGACAATGCCATTTTGGTAATACCCGTTGATTTTGGCGCATTGTAATATCTCCACAGAAAGCTATTATCAGAATGGAACCTGTGCCTGCCCAGCATACCAGCAGCGTCAGTACCATAGTAATCATTCGTCAGTAATTTAATATTGGAATTTGGCATCCATGTGATATTGCCACCAACGCCCGGAAGAGCATTGAACATTCCATAGCTTTGCCATCCGTTAATGATCCACGGCTCTATCTTCAGATGTTCGCTTGGATATATCTGTACTCTGATACCATTAAAGAACCACGGAGTGTTGTCAGATGTAAAGGATGCCTGGTATTCCCAGTTCTCCACCTGGTAGTAGGAATTAAGTCCAATATAGGACATGAACATACCCATGTCCACATTAATACCATGCATTACATTAAAATGATAACCTCCATATGCTTCACTTATGTAACGATAGACATCCGCAAGGTTGTATTGACCACGATATGGGCTATAATCATTACGGGGTACTACAGTAGAGCGAGTACCAAACTGGGTCATTATTCTGCCGCGGGCATTACCATAACTAAAGTCGCCTCCGATTGCGGCACAGGAAACCTCAACTTCGTCCGTGCGGGCCATCGCTGTAGAGCCTACTACCGTATGGTCTATCGGATCGTTGAACGAATGGTTCACGTTCGCATCCAGCATAATACTCCAGGTCACGTATTTACCAGACAGGACGGATGAATCCCTTCGGTCGCTGCCATTCTGCCAAGTCTGATCTATACCCTCAAATGGCACTTGAGACTTTACTTCCCTTGTTTTTTTTCCTGACAATATTTCTTTATTATCGTCAGTTGTTTGTGCAATAACTTGTTGTGTAAACATCAGGGCCGCTAACGCCGCTAATGTCATTTTTGTTTTTTTCATAATTTTTTTCTTTTTGAGTGTGCTCTTTTGTTATTGTTTATATTGTCATTAATTGTTATCAGGATATATTATTCCAACCTTGTCTATTTCATGGCATCAAGTGCAAGATTCAGTTTCAATACATTTATTTTCTCGGGGCCCAGTATCCCGAATAACGGTTTATCAGTGTGCTTTCTCACAAGCGATGTCACAGCATCAACAGACAGACCACGCAACTTGGCAACCCTTGCCACCTGCACGTTTGCTCCCTGTACACTAATATCCGGATCGAGGCCGCTGCCACTGGCGGTAACCATATCTGACGGGATATCCGATTTCTTAATGTCGGGGTTATGCGCCATGAATGTGTCGATTCTCTTCTGTACATCAGCTAAGTAGTCTGGATTGGTTGGCCCTTTGTTACTGCCGCCAGATCCTGCTGCGTTATAATCGACAGCAGACGGGCGTGACCAGAAGTACTTGTCATCGGTAAACTTTTGGGCAATGTTCTCATAATAAGTCTTCCCGTTTGCAGTGATCACAAACCCCTCACCTTTATTAGGTGAAGCCTGCGCTATAAGCCATACAATACCGGGGTACACAACGCAGAAGAAAACGATGCATACAATTGTGAGTAGTAAAGCTGGCAATAATTCCTTTTTCATTTTTTATCTCTTTTATAATTATTACATAAATAGCCCGATGATCAGATCAATTACCTTAATTCCTATGAAGGGGAGTATCACTCCGCCAAGCCCATATATGAACAAGTTGCGGCGCAGTAGTGCGCTGGCTCCTATCGGCTTGTACGCCACACCTCTCAATGCCAGTGGTATGAGCAGCGGGATAATGATGGCGTTGAATATCACTGCCGACAGAATAGCACTTTCGGGGCTTTTCAGTCCCATGATGTTTAATCCCTGCAAGGCAGGAATTGATACGATGAACAATGCGGGAACAATAGCAAAGTATTTCGCAACATCGTTGGCTATAGAAAAAGTAGTTAGCGTGCCACGTGTCATCAGCAATTGCTTGCCTATCTCCACGATTTCTATCAATTTAGTAGGATCATTGTCGAGATCCACCATGTTCCCGGCTTCTTTTGCAGCTTGTGTGCCGCTGTTCATAGATACGCCAACGTCTGCCTGGGCAAGAGCCGGCGCATCGTTAGTTCCGTCTCCCATCATGGCTACAAGTTTGCCGGATGCCTGCTCCCTTTTTATATAGTTCATTTTGTCCTCCGGCTTGGCCTCAGCTATGTAATCATCAACGCCTGCTTTTTCTGCAATAAACTTCGCCGTGAGCGGATTGTCACCGGTTACCATTACTGTCTTTACTCCCATTCTGCGCAGACGCTCAAAACGTTCCTGAATGCCTGGCTTAATTATATCCTGCAGCTCGACGGCTCCTAGTACGGTATTGTTTACGATAACAACCAGGGGCGTACCACCATTCATTGATATTTTGTTTACGGCATTGGTTGTCTCCGGCGGGAAAACATTTCGTGCTTTCTCAACCATTGCGCGCATAGCATCGTACGCACCCTTACGGATATGAGTGCTTTCGTAGTCAATTCCACTGCTCCGGGTTTCGGCAGTAAACTTGATGAACTTCGGATTGTCAACCTTATAGCTTGAAGGATTGATTCCCGCAAGTTCTATGATCGACTTTCCCTCAGGCGTATCATCGGCCATTGAGGCCAGAACGACACATTTCAGAAAATGTTTCTCATCCACTCCTTTGGCTATATGAAAATGTGTTGCTTTACGGTTGCCTATGGTGATCGTTCCGGTTTTGTCCAGCAGGAGTGTATCTATGTCTCCTGCTGTTTCCACAGCCTTACCAGACTTCGCTATCACATTCGCTCTCAATGCTCTGTCCATACCGGCAATACCGATCGCACTCAGCAGTCCGCCAATCGTTGTAGGTATCAGGCAAACGAACAAAGAAATAAACGCGGCAATGGTAATTGGTGTGCGGGCATATGCTGCAAAAGGATGTAGTGTCACACACACAATCACAAACACTATAGTGAAAGCGGCAAGCAATATAGTCAGCGCAATTTCGTTTGGCGTTTTTTGCCTGCTTGCACCCTCAACCAGCGCAATCATCTTGTCGAGGAAGCTTTCACCCGGCTCAGTGGTGACCTTTACCTTAATGTTGTCTGAAAGCACTTTCGTACCACCGGTAACTGAAGACTTGTCGCCCCCTGCTTCACGTATTACAGGTGCAGATTCACCGGTTATTGCAGATTCATCAATTGTGGCAATACCTTCAACAATTTCGCCATCGGTAGGTATGATATCTCCGGCTTCGCAAACAAAGTAATCGCCCTTGCGAAGATCGGATGATGAAACCTGGTGAACTTCATTCACGAAAATATCACCCATCAATACGATCTTCTTCGCAGGGGTATCCTTCCTTGTTTTTCGCAGCGATGCCGCCTGCGCTTTGCCTCTTGCTTCGGCAAGAGCCTCCGCAAAATTGGCAAACAGCAGCGTGAAGAACAGCACCAGGAAAATGCTGAGGTTGTAGGCAAACGAGCCTTGCCCTGCCTGTCCTGTGAGTGTCCATAAACACACCACCAGCATAATGGCTGTACCAATTTCCACCGTAAACATTACGGGATTGCGAAACATCAGCTTGGGATTAAGCTTCACAAACGACTGGCCTATGGCTTCCCGAACCAGTATTGGATCAAATAATTTTTGTTTTCTTTTATGAACTGACATATTTAGTAGCTTTTTTGTTATTTTATTTCATTCCGAATAACTCAGCCAATGGACCGAGAGCAAGAGCAGGGAAAAACGCGAGAGCAGCTATGATTACCTTTACCGCGAATACCAATAGTCCAAAAGTCCCTGTATCTGTTTTCAAAGTGCCGCTGCTTTCGGGAATGTACTTTTTCTTAGCCAGCAACCCTGCAATGGCGACCGGCCCTATAATGGGCAGGAAGCGCGACAGTATCAATACAATGCCGGTGCTGATATTCCAGAATGGATTGTTATCGCCCAGTCCTTCAAAGCCGCTTCCATTGTTGGCTGATGAAGATGTATATTCGTACAGCATCTCACTGAAACCGTGATGAGCAGGGTTGTTGAGCCAGCCGGTGGCGTTGTGCTTGCCCGCTGCATCAGCGAACCACCATCCCATATTTGCATCATGTGCAGCAAAGTAGGTGGAGATAGAAGCCCCTACCAGTATCAGGAACGGGTGCAGCAACGCTACTATCATAGCAATCTTCATTTCCCTGGCTTCTACTTTGCGACCCATAAACTCAGGAGTGCGCCCTACCATTAATCCCCCTATGAATACTGCGAGGATCACGTAGATAAAGAAGTTAAGGAAGCCTACGCCCACACCGCCATAGAATGAATTGATCATCATTCCCAACAGCATGTTCATTCCTGAAATTGGCATAAAGCTGTCATGCATAGCGTTAACCGAACCAGTAGAGATCACCGTTGTGGCAATACTCCAGTATGCCGATGCCGTAGCGCCAAATCTTATCTCCTTTCCTTCCATATTACCATGAGGCTGAGTAATGCCCATCTTAGCCAGCATCGGGTTGCCTTGCAACTCTGAATAGATTGTTGGCATTACCAACAGCAGGAAGCCAATGGTCATTACGCCCCAGAAAACCCAGGCAAGCCTTTTCTTCCTTACGTAGTACCCGAATGCAAATACCATAGCAAACGGGATAAGCACCTGCGCAATCATCTGCACTATGTTGGTGAGATAAGAAGGGTTTTCCAGCGGGTGAGCCGAGTTTGCGCCAAAGTATCCGCCGCCGTTGGTACCCAGGTGTTTGATTGGTACAAAAGCGGCGACCTGCCCCCTGCTTACATGCATTGTGTCGCCCTGCAAAGTTGTTAAGGTATCTATGCCTTTCCATGTCATTGGAGATCCTTCAAACAGATGCACTACTGCTATTAAGATGCATATGGGCAGCAGTATACGGGTCATGCTTTTCAGAAAATAGGCATAGAAATTACCCAGCTTTTCTGTTGTCTTGTCACGTAGCGCATTAAAAACTACCGCCGCCGCTGCCATACCCGTTGCCGCTGACACAAACTGCAGGAACATTAGGCCAAATACCTGAGTGAAGTAGGATGCCCCGCTTTCACCACTATAGTGTTGCAGGTTACAGTTGACCAGGAACGATATAGCAGTATTGAATGCCTGATCGGGTGTCTGGTTGGTTATATGGTCTGGATTCAATGGCAGCCAACTCTGGCTCATCAGGCAAAACATCGCCCAGAAAAACCAGATAAGATTTAAAGTGAGCATCGCAGTGATATGCTGCCTCCAGTTCATTTCACGACCCGGATCTATTCTTGATATTTTAAAGAAAAGACGCTCCAGCGGACTGAACATAAAGTCGGTCCACACTCTGTCGCCTGAATATACCTTTGCTATGTAACGGCCCAATGGAACCGCAAGCAACAAAGTGGCGACAAACATGACAATAATTCCAAGAATTTCAGTATTCATAAAATCGATACTATGAGAGTTTTAAAATTTTTCAGGCTTAACAAGCACATAAACCAGGTAGCAGAATACCAGGATAGCAATAACGAGTAGTGAGATCATAATTTTTTAGATTTTTTCGAACCAGTCAATGGATATATAAAACAGCGCGAAACAAAGCGCGCCTGCCAGTAACAATAGAATTGTAATCAACATATATTTTGTTTTTAGTTTGTACTTTGATTATTAATACCTGAGTTTTATGGCTATCAACAACACAATCGTCAAGGCAACCACAACTGCTATCAGCAACACAAGCCCGAAGCCTTTTCTTTCTCTTCCTATCATTTTTTTCCCTTATAGATACATGCATAACCACAGCATAATAAAAACGCATTATTGTTTTTGCCACTGTAAAGAAATGGTTACATTTTACATCTTTTAATAACATTGGTCAACTGATGAACTGATGTGCATCAGTATCATCGCTGGCACATACCATACATACCAAACTAAGTGCCTGATTAAAAGAAATGGTTCAACTGCGGCTGGAAGTATTGCTGCCAAATGCTTTGCAATGATTGAGCTGGAAAGAGGTGGGAGCAAATAGTTACAAAGGCTCTCAAAATGAGAAAAAGTACCCTATCAATTTGAAAGAGCATATTTAAGATGCGGCCTTGATTATTTAAAATGCTGGCATAGGTTCATCAATAATCCGAACACCATGCCTGTACTAATGACGAGTACACCAAGCATGATTAACTGGACTAAATATTTTTTGATTTTCAACCGGTTACGTTTTATTATGAGATTCTCCATCTTGAATTATATTGATAAAAAAAATCCCCTTGCCAAATATTGACTATTTAAGAAGGGGACTGAATGTATAACATCGTTAGTAAGTTCATACTGTTGAATTAGCTACCTCGGTGGCATACCTGTGAAATATACACGGAGTAGAGTGCCATAGGCACCATGCCTCTCAGCGTATTTGCTCTATCGCCTTGAAACATTTTAGTGAAAGAGTAAACAAATACATTCTCGATAGCTGTCTTTACTATATTGTTTCCTTTTCCGTACAAGCTGTCTGCTACGGAAAAACAGCGTTTCACTGTAGCATAATCACAGACGCATGCTTTTGAATGCGCAAGTTTTGTAAGTGCATTAATGCTATTAAACGCACTCTTGTTGTTCTCCAGTTTTAGTTCTGTGGAAATTTCCGGTAGAGCGTCTTCAAGGAACATTGGAAGTTCCAGTTGATTAATCATCGCTAAATAATTTGATATAGAATATGCGAATCGCGTGCCAATTTGTATAATGGGGTCCGAATTGGCTGAAAAAGCTACAATTCCTTGATCTTACTGAAACTTTGTATATCAGAATGAGAAAAAAGAGACTGTCAAAATGAAAAAATGATGTCTCATTTCAGGTGATATTCCTCTATCTTCCTGTAGAGAGTTGCCAGACCAATGTCCAAAAGCCTTGCTGTTTCAGCTTTGTTCCCATTAGTATAGCTAAGCACTTTCTGAATGTGTCTTTTTTCCACACCAGCCATATTAAATGAGGAGAATTCCTGGGCATCTATCTTCTCACGCTGAATATCATAAGGAAGACTTTGCAGGGTGAGCATACTGCTTTCTTCAAGTATTACAGCCCTTTCGATAATATTCTTCAGTTCCCGGACGTTTCCCCGCCAGTCACTTAGCTTCATTGCGTCAAGTGCATCCTGAGATATGGATTCGATATTTTTATTTGTTTTCGCTGCATACACGGCAAGAAAATGGTTTGCCAATGGCGGGATGTCTTTAATTCTCTCCCGTAATGCCGGTAATTGAATCGTAAAGACCGCAATTCTGTAATACAGATCACTCCGAAAATGTCCATTATCAATTTCTCTTTGCAGATCGCGATTGGTAGCAGCAATTAACCGTATGTCAGCTTTATGCTCCTTAGTGTCTCCAACCCGCATATAGCTGCCATTTTCAAGTAGCCTGAGTAGCTTTGGTTGCAGGTCAAGTGACATTTCACCTACTTCATCGAGGAATAAGGTACCGCCATTGGCTTCCTCAACAAGCCCCTTTTTGTCTTTCGATGCCCCTGTGAACGCCCCTGCTTTATGCCCAAACAGTTCACTTTCCAACAATTCCCTGCTAAAAGCGCTGCAGTTAAGCGCAACAAACGGCTGACGAGCGCGGCTACTGCTTTGATGAATAGCCTGTGCAAATACTTCTTTGCCCGTTCCGGTTTCACCCGTCAACAGAATCGCAGTGTCAGTCGGTGCAACTTTTTTTGCCAGTTGAATGGCATTTTTAAGGGCAGAGCTTTCCCCGATTATTGAATCAAATTGCGCGGTCTCCTTTAAACGCTTTTCAAGCGAAGAAACCCTTTTCTGCAGGGCAATTTTTTCCGAGGCACGGCTCAGCAGGGGTATGATCTTGTCATTGTCGTTTCCCTTAACAATGTAATCAAATGCGCCATTCTTGATTGCCTGAACGCCATCCGGAATATTACCATATGCTGTGAGCAATATTATTTCGACGCCGGGATATCGGGCCTTTACATCCTTTGTAAAATCAACTCCATTTCCATCAGGAAGTTTAACATCACACAAAATAATGTCAATGGGTTGCTCGTCCAAAAGACGGGCGGCCTTAGCGATTGTGGCAACGTCGAAAACTTTGTATCCTTCAAGGGAAACGATTCGTTTCAACAACGCCCTTAACTTTTCTTCATCATCTATTATAAGGACATTATTCATAAGAATTTGTTTTCCTCGATCTAACCAGCAGCAAATTAAGTACCCAAGATTTGCAACAAAGCAACCCCAATCCTCCTAAATCACTACGGTAAAGGAGTTTCACTTCCGAAAGATAAGGGCAAAAGATCAATATATACAAGAAAAGCTTATCAAAATGAGAAGACGGACTTAATCAAAATGAGAATAGTTTGCAATATAGCGGTGAACAAAAAAAGATTTGTGGAACCGCAATTGATCTAGCCTTGGTACCGATATGGCCTTTTACCAAGTAAACCACATCAATTTCCTTTCCCTTAATTGTTACTGACGTACCATTTCCATACCGTAATGTTATAGTGTGGTTAGAGTCGTAATCGAGATTATTTTCGGATACCCTGCCAACTGCAAGATAACATTCAATCTTTCCAGGATACTCTAAGGATTACAGGATACTGATTGTTTTTATTCGCCCTGCGTTTACTTAGCAGGACTTTGAAAGTAATGCTCATGCTGTTTTGATTTGCATGAGGCTTACCAGGCACTACCTTGACAAAAATCCGTTCAAGTTATGTTCAAGTAAACGGGTGTTTTCACCTGTTTTTTTGCCACACATTAGAGAATGCCCTATAAACTAAAAAACCTCTAAAAGTCGCATTAATATTGACTATTAGAGGTTTTAATCTGTGGGAGCACACGGGATCGAACCGCGGACCCCCTGCTTGTAAGGCAGGTGCTCTGAACCAGCTGAGCTATGCTCCCTTCCTGTTTAAAGGACTGCAAAGATAAGCGGCATTTTCATTCTACCAAAAGGAATTTCAAAAAATTCTTTCTCTAATATGCTACCCTATAGTGTCACCGGGGTGCCCTCAAAAAATACAAACTCTCCCTTGTTAAGAATAAGCGCGCCGTCGTCGCGGAAATAGATGACCGGAAACTGTTCGTCCTTGTAGTGCACACGCCATGCCTTTACCATTTTCACAGGCGTGTCGCTGCCATTGCCTGCATTCAGATCATAGTATCCGAATTGAGCCTGCAGGCAGTCATTTCCGGAAAAATGCTGCACAGCAGAAGTATTCTGTTCAAATAGCCACCTGACATTAGGGAGCGTAAGCCTTGGAATCGTATCAAGGCTGCAAGACACCGAATCATAACCCTTTACCGAAAACAATTTGCCGTCTTTAAAATTGTATTCAATAAAACCTGTAAAGAAGCCCACGCGATTTACATATTGCAAGGCTCGCACCTTGACCATCTTACCTACTGCATTAAACGTATCATAGATCACACTTACAAGCCTCAGTGAAGTGTAGGAGATATTATTCGACCTGAGTATGTTGATCGCGGTCATAGAATCTGTAACAGACATAGGAAAATTCATCGGGCGAACCAACTCCCATGTCCGCTCAATACAACTGCCGTCCTCACCAATAAAAGCCGGAATGGTGTCCAGGGAATGAATACGGGGAGGCACCGGGGTTACCTTCTTGACACAAGAAGAGAACATTAGCAGCACAACAACGAGAAGAAAGGGCGTGTTTCTCATATGACCTTTGATAAATAATAAAATTACAGAAATATCCGAAATAACGAGTCAGATATGGCATTTATTGTGCCGCATTCACCATTTGTATATTGCAGTTATCGTACTATTGAGCACTGATATTGCATATACCTGCTGCTTCCCTTCCGGGAAACCCGGCTTACCGCGAAATGTGGTGATCATGTAATCCGGATCATCCTCCACCAGTCTTATCCGGTCTCTGTCCGCCTTCTTCAGCAACAGTATGTTGTTTCTCAGGGGATCCATGTCCCATCGGATCTTTAGTGTATCGCTATGGTCATGAGTTACCAGGTAATCAAGGGCCTGCTTATAAGAGCAGCCCCAGTATTCCATGTCATAGTTTTTGTGAAGATATTCTGCGTCGTGAGACACTAGTTCATTAAAATAAACTTGCTGAAACGGATGTACATTCCACATAAAATACCCGACCAGTAACAACTGCACTGTGCAGGCTATTAGGAGCCACTGTTTTGCCCGGCGCTGAACACGGTCTGCTGCATATAGTACCAACAATACGAAATACGGGTAAACAAAATACAAATGTCGCCAGTCGTCGTATATGACAGAATGCAAACAAATAACGGCCACTATAGGAACAACGCATAAACAGAATAGCAACAGCATAAAACGGCGTTCCTTATCATTGATAAACTGTATCGGCATACGCGCAAATTCAACAACTATATATAATATTCCCCCGCATCCCAATAACAGCCATAGTACCGGTAATGTAATTGACATCCATGTTGGCAGATAACTTAACGGTATGTGGCCACCGCTATACGCGGCTCCTTTAAATATCACAAAGCCACCCCAAAGATCATAGTGCGCCATCACCCGGTAACTCTCTATGAATCTCGCCAAGGGCTGCTGCCACAAGTAAGGCCAGCATAGTATGAGCGACACCGGGAAGAATATCAAAAAAATGCTCAGTGCTTTACTGTTTCTTGCGCGCGCCTCTTTATCAAATAGAATGTCTGACAATAGGAATATGATCATTGATCCCGCCGGCAATATCCCGAGAATTCGTATGCTCGTCGTAAATCCGCAAAGAATACCCGCACATAAAAACAGCATTATATTTCTCCGTTGAACGGCGAAGTAAAATACAGTGATCGTGATCAGGCACGCTGATAGAAATGGAAGATCCTTGCTGTTAAAAAAAGAATGCGCATATACCCGGGGAAAAGATATCATCATCAGAAAGCCAAGAATAGACAGTATGCGGCTTTTGAATAATTGGTAGCTGAGCACATAGAGCGCGAGGCAAGCCAGGAGAAAGAACATATGACCCGCAAGATGTCTCGCAAGATAAACATCCCGGGAATCGGTCAGATGCAACGATCTTTCCAGCACTATCATCAGCAGTTCATATCCTGCCCCGTAGTTCTTGTCCTTAATGGTAAGCAGATCTTTGCTGCCGTTAAAAACGTAATCGTAACTGGCTATGCCAACAGTTCTTTGCAATGGCTCATCCCAACTGATACCGTAATCTTTGTAGATAAACAATGCCAGTATTATAGCACCAAAGAAAAGCATGATGCCGGGAAGATATGGTGACCATTTGTGTCGCATGCCCCTAAAAGTAGTCAGGTAGTGATGATACGCTTTACAAACCGCAGATTATGTGTGCGCATTCTCAGCGCCTTGCTGATGATGCCCCCCTGGTCTATCTTGTCTATCACCACCCTGCCCACTGAGTCGGTAGCATGAATGATGGTCTGGTTGTCAATAAGAATACCCACATGGGTTATCTTGCCTTCCTTGTTATCAAAAAAAGCCAGGTCGCCGCATACTCCGTTCTGCAAAAAATCTACAAGCTGCCCTTGTAGTGCCTGCTGTTCTGCATCTCTTGGTAAGGCGTAATTACACACCTTAAATGCCATTTGCGTAAGTCCCGAGCAATCAATACCGGCTATACTACGCCCACCCCATTGGTATGGCGCATGGATGTACTGCATCGCGGCCAGTATCAGTGCCTGTCCTTTTAGCTCAGCTTCATTGATGTTGATCTTCTTACCTTTGAACTTTCCGCTTTCTTTCAACGGTTTCATATTGCCGCCCTTCGAACCAAACAGGTCGCACCCATAGGGCATCCACATCTCACCCGACTCAAATACTAATTTATCATTATGGCTCCCCGCAAGGTACTTTGGGGCTTTTCTATATTCTTTTTTATCAATTATTCTCAGTTGCGATTGCTTACACCATCCGTCATAGCCATCCCATGAGCAAACAACACGCGCCCACTCCCTGTTATTAACCTCCACTATCTCCACTTTCTCCCCGAATAACAGTTGGTTGGTCTGCTCAGAAGTGTGAAAGGGTTCCTTTCTTAACGGCATTACTGATACATTACAATAAGCATAAGCAAGGGCTAAAAACATAATATGTCTGTTGAATTCTATTACATAAAGGTATGTCGTATAAAAATTCTGCTGTTTAGAAGTTTTAAACATTACGCATTTATATGTATGGGCAAGTCTTTCCTCAGTACGGAAATCTTTGTTAACTTAGCAGCTAATTCAAACTCATCTGTGATATTTTACTAATAAATATATAGTGGGTCAGTGAAAGTGAACATTTATCATATAAAAGTCAGACAGAATTATGGAAACATCCACCATCATAGCTGCTGTCGTTGCCGCGATAGGAGCTTTAGTTATAGGCATATTCCTGGGTAAAATAGTCTTTGCCAAGAATACCAGGATACAGGTTGAAGAGGCAGAGGCGCTTGCTAAAAAAACAATAGAAGACGCTAAGACACTTGCAGAAACATTAAAGGAAAAGAAGGTACTCGAAGCAAAAGAACATTTTTTACAGCTTAAAAGCGCTCACGAAAAAGAAGTATCACAGCGCAACCAGAAAGTAGCGGAAAACGAGAACAAACTCAAGCAGCAACAGCAGTCTATCAATGATAAGAACTCCTCTTTACAGCGCCAGATACAGGAAAATGAGTCGCTGAAAGAGAACCTGGAACGCCAGACAGAATCGCTTAATATCAAGCGTGCCGAGCTGGAGCGCCACCATGAGGAGCATGTAAAGCGCCTGGAAAAGGTTGCCGGCTTGTCAGCCGAGCAGGCTAAAGTAGAACTCATGGATGTGGTGAAGGAAGAAGCCCGCACCCGCGCCATGGCCCATGTTAAAGAGATTATGGAGGAAGCTAAGTTAACTGCTTCCAAAGAAGCCAAGAAGATCATCATTCAAAGCATACAACGCCTTGGTTCTGAACAGGCTATAGAAAATGCTATCACTGTCTTCAACCTGGAAAGTGATGAAATAAAAGGCCAGATCATCGGCCGTGAAGGTCGTAACATCCGTGCGCTGGAGGCTGCTACGGGCGTTGACCTGATCATAGATGATACCCCGGAAGCAATTGTACTCAGTTGCTTCGATCCGCTACGTCGCGAACTGGCTCGCTTGTCGCTGCAGCGCCTGGTACAGGATGGCCGTATTCACCCTGCCCGTATCGAGGAGGTTGTGGAAAAAACAAGGAAGCAACTGGAAGAGCAGATCATGGAGATCGGTGAACGTACCATCATTGAGCTGGGCATTCATGGCCTGCATAAGGACCTCGTTCGTATGGTGGGTAAGATGCGTTTCCGCTCATCTTATGGCCAGAACCTGCTGATGCACTCGAAGGAAACCGCTAATCTTTGCGGTATCATGGCGGCAGAACTGGGATTGGGCCAGAAAGTAGTAAAACTGGCAAAACGTGCCGGCCTGCTCCACGATATAGGCAAAGTGCCTGACGAGGAGACAGAACTGAGCCACGCATTGCTTGGTGCTAAACTGGCAGAAAAGGCGGGTGAGCATGCTTCAGTAGTGAATGCAATTGGTGCACACCACGATGAAATGGAAATGACCTACATCATATCCCCTATCGTACAGGCTTGTGACGCTATCAGCGGTGCTCGTCCGGGTGCAAGGCGCGAAATGATGCAAAGCTACCTGCAGCGTATCAAGGACCTTGAAAATCTGGCTATGGCCTATACCGGAGTTGAAAAAGCTTATGCTATACAGGCCGGCCGCGAGCTCCGTGTAATGGTAGAGGCTGATAAGGTGAGCGATGCTGACAGCGATCGCTTGTCATTTGAAATAGCAGATAAGATCCAGAAGGAAATGCAGTACCCCGGACAAATAAAGGTTACTGTGATACGTGAGTTGCGCGCAGTGAATATTGCACGTTAATTTATCAAACCATATTCATAAGAACGCCACGGGTTTCCGTGGCGTTCTTTTTTACCGTTCATGAACCGGCTATATGATTTTGAAATGGGCTTGCCTACATTTACTTATATATCGCATCAGCTTGTACCGGTTCAGGAAATATATCGTTCTTCTCATGCTGTTTATGGGCTTATCAAGGGTCCGTGCACAACACCCCTATTATTATACCATCAACGACAACAATGGCCTGCCATCTAATGAAGTTTATCAATTGGCACAGGACGAGTTCGGGTATATGTGGATAGGATGCAACTCAGGCCTGTTCAGTTATGACGGCTTTAAATTCCGGCAATATCAGAATATACAACAAAGCTCCGTCGCGATATCGGGATTGAGTATCTCGCAAGACAAAAAGCTATACTGCCAGAATTTTTCAGGGCAAATATTCCGTGTTGACCACGACTCCCTTTCCCTGCTCATTGATGTAAAAGAAAAAGTACGCTCGCACCCCGTCTATACTCCCGACAAAGATCACAATATATGGGTGGGCCTGCCGGAAGGCATCCTAAGACTCAAACAGGACGGAAAGAGGGAACTATTGTTTGCCAATGATATCGAAGCTACAGAGATTGAAACGGCTGCAGGTAGCGACATGTATGTCATTGACAAGAAAAGAGGGCTATGTCGCATAACAAATAAAGGGGGAACGCTAAAATACAACCAACTATCTGACCCTCAGCAGATACTTGTCAACAACAGGAACTCCATCAAACAGCGTGATAACAAATACTATGCTTTGTCGGTCACCAATGATGGCAGAAAATATTACCTCTCAGAATTAAGGAACGACACCGTGGTCCTGTTGAAAACAATACCCGGCGACTCACTTGCAGAACAGATATATTCCATCGTTCTGCTTGATAAGAAGATATGGCTGGCAACATCTTCAGGCGCTTATTGCTTAAATCGCCAGGGCAACATAGAGCAGCATCTTTTCCCAACGGAGAAGATATCAGATATCATCATAGACAGGGAGGGAAATTATTGGTTCTCATCATTACAGAATGGGGTTTTTGTGGTCCCCGATATGCAACTAAAATTACTTAGCACACAAAACTCAGATCTACCTGACAATAATATAACTGCAATAACGCCCATATCAGACAATGTCATTTACCTCGGCACATATTCCGGCGATATCTGCGAATACCATATTGCCGAGCAGACGCTTACAATGCTCCCAAAGAATGACAAGACCATATATAGAAATGTAACCTCGATCATACCCTATGATGACCACACTATTGTGGCTGGTCGCGGCATAGTATCTGTGATCAATACAGAAAGAAAGACAGAGCACACCCACTCTACAATATATATACGGGACATGATCAGGCACAGAGACAGTATCTTTTATGCCTCCTCCGAAAAAGTGGTGGTGATCTATGATCTGCAAAAACTGGTGACACAAGACGATTTCCGAACTCAAAACATAGAAATAGTTTCCGGCAGAAATATTTGCTTCGATTCATCAGACCAGCTTTTGTGGGTCACGGTGAATGAGGGCCTTGTGTACTACAAGAATGGCATATCCTCCCTGTTCACTATCAATGATAAGCCGGTGTACTGCAGTAAAATATATGCAGACAAGCACGGCCTTTGGGCAGGCACTGTATCAGACGGGATATATCACATTCGTAACAGAAAGACAGTACTACATCTGCAAAATACAAACGGCCTGTCTGGCAATAATGTAAAATGTATCACTTCACGAAATGATACGGTGTACATCGCCACAGATGTCTGTATCAATGTCTATTACCCCAATGGCACTTTTTCGTACATAGACTACACCGATGGTATTAACTCGAAAGAGGTCAACGCATTGGCACTTGCGGGAAATCATTTGCTGATAGGCACCCTGAGGGGGCTCTTCTACCTTCCTATCAATGTCTCTTACAGAAATAATGTAAAACCGAATATCGTTATTACATCAGTATATGCAGAAGGCATCCAACAGCCCGTTGATCAACCCGTGGCATTGAAATGGAACAATAAAGACTTATTGATATCTTTTTCCTCAGCAGCGTTACGTAGCAGAGGGAGATTTACTTACCAATACCGTATAACTGGATTCCTGGATGAGTGGAAAAAAATAGAAGGAAGTATTAATTATGTACGGCTGAATCACTTACCTGCCGGTCATTATACCTTTGAGGTGATGGCAGTTAATGAAGATGGGGTAACTTCATCTCTTGCCCGACTTCCCATATCCATAGGCATCCCTTTCTGGCAGCACTGGTTGTTCTATATATTCATTGCCATTCTGTCTGCATCGCTGGTTGCCTTACTATTCCTGTTGCGTATAAAGACGATACGCCGCAATGAAGCACTAAGAAATAAAATAGCTACCTCACAACTCACCGCGCTTAAGGCGCAGATGAACCCCCACTTTATGTACAATACACTAAACTCTATACAAGACCTCGTGCTACAGCACGATATAAAAAGTACCAATTACTACCTGAGCAGGTACAGTTCGCTGATGCGTAAGATACTTGACTCATCTGAAAGTGATGAGATAGAACTTACTGAAGAAACAGAAATATTAGAGCTGTATCTGAAACTGGAGCAGCTTAGGTTCGGTAGTGATTTTACATACGCTATTGCTATAGAAGGCGATCCCGGTCAGAAAGTATATATCCCTTCCATGATCATACAGCCTTTTGTAGAAAATGCTATAAAACATGGATTGCTACATAAAAAGGGGCAGAAGAACCTCAGCATCACCTTTTATATCAGGCAGGACATACTGGTGTGCTCCATAAAAGACAACGGCATAGGAAGAGTCCGGTCTGCGGAGATCAAAAGCCGGTCAGATGCTTATAAGCACCGCTCCTTTGCTACCAAGGCCACAGAAAAAAGGCTGGAGCTGATCAATATCAACAGGAAGAACAAAATAGCACTTGAGATAAATGACCTTTATGACAATGGTGTTGCATGTGGCACCGAGGTGATGATCTCTATTCCCTTATGATACCATTCATGAACTCAAAATGACCATTCATGTTTTATATTACCCGGACTGAATCGTTACAAGTAATTTTACAACTGTGAGTTATGGAACCGATCAAAGCAATAATCATTGATGACGAGGAGCGTGCCCGTAATACGCTCAGCACACTACTGAAACAGTACTGTCCGCAGGTAGAGATAATATCGTCGTGCGCCAGTGTGCCGGATGGCGTGCTGGCCATCAACCAGAAACGCCCGCAGTTGGTATTCTCAGACATTGAGATGCCGGAATATAATGGCTTCGAACTGCTCTCCTTCTTTCGCGATGTGGATTTTGAGATCATATTTGTTACAGCCTATAACGAATATGCGTTAAAAGCCTTTGAAGTATCTGCGATAGACTATCTGTTGAAACCCGTAGATATAGACAAACTGAAAGCTGCTGTAGAAAAAGCTGAAAAGAGAATAGGCAGCTATGACATGCAGAATAAACTGGAAGTACTGAAGGATTCACTCAGATCAGGACAGTTCAACAAGATCGCACTCCCGGTATCTGACGGATTGTTGTTCATTGAGGTACCTGAAATAGTATATCTGGAGGCTGAAGGCTCTTATACCAATGTATGGCTGAAAAATGGCTCTAAGATACTCGTAAGTAAAAAGATGAAGTTCTTTGAGGATATACTGGAATCCAAACCCAATTTCTTCAGGTCCCACCGGTCCTTCATAGTCAACATCAATTATCTGCGCAAGTACAATAAACACGACTCTTCCCTGACACTCGAAAGTGGAAAGATAGCTTATGTATCAAGAGAACGTAAAGCGGAATTCGAGGAGCAACTACGGCAATACAAAATAACAGTTGGCACCTAAACAAAGACAAACCGAATGTAAAAAGGCAGCGATCGCTGCCTTTTTACATTTCATGAACTGATATTGCCCTTTGGTGAACTGGCCCATAGAGCAGGGGGAATGTTAGCGGAATTTTGTGACATCAATTCAAAAAACCTAAAACAATGGTTATGAAAAAACAAACTATACTAACTACTCTTATCGCTGCTCTTAGCCTGACTGCAATCAAGGCGCAGACGATCAGCACAGTGATAGGCAACGGTACAGGTACATACGCGGGAGACGGAGGCTCTGCAACCTCAGCATCAATAAGATACCCTTACCATATGGTAATAGATGGAGCAGGAAATATGCTGCTCGCCGACTGGGGAAATAACCGGATACGCAAGATCACCCCGGCAGGTATCATCACTACCATCGCCGGTACAGGTGTATCAACCTATGGCGGAGACGGGGGGCCGGCAACTGCAGCTTACCTGAACCAGCCTGCCGATATTGCGATCGACGCGAGTGGTAACATTCTTTTCTCCGATAATGGAAACAAGAGAATAAGGAAGATCGATGCCTCCGGCACCATCACAACCGTAGTCGGTACAGGTTCTCCCGGAAGTTCGGGAGATGGGGGAGCGGCAACCGCAGCTACTATCAATGACCCGAGAGGTATTCATATAGATGCGGCAGGGAATCTCTTCATTGCAGAAGCCAGCAACCATATCATCAGAAAAGTAAATGCTGCTGGTGTTATCAGCACTGTAGCAGGCAACCGTACAGGAGGATCCGGCGGAGACGGCAGCGCTGCTACAGCAGCCCAACTGAATAATCCACAGGACATCGCCTTCGACGCCGCTGGAAATATGTACATTTCTGACTACAACAATCACAAGATCAGAATGGTGACCACATCGGGTACTATTGCCACTTATGCCGGAACCGGCACTTCAGGCTACACCGGAGATGGCGGTCCTGCGAACGTTGCAAGGATCAAATATCCGGCAGGGCTGTATATAGATGCTGCAGATAACATGTACATTGCAGACAATGGCAATGGTGTTATCAGGAAGATCAAGAAATCAGGCACTATCTCTACAGTTGCCGGCAACGGTTCATTCGGATACACAGGCGACGGAATGCCTGCCACAGCTGCAATGCTCAACTCACCCAACAGCATCGTGAAAGATGCATCGGGAAACCTGTACATCACAGACGAACTTAACAACCGCATACGCAAGGTAACACCAACGCCACTGACCATATCAGGCGGGAGCAGCATATGCGAGGGCAACACAGTAAGCTTGACCAGCTCCGAGCCAGATGGTACCTGGAGCAGCAGCAGTACGGCCATTGCTACTGTTGGCACATCCGGCACAGTGACCGGTGTTGCAGCAGGCACGGCTATCATCACTTATACAGAAAGCCTTGTGAACGCTACACAGACCATTACTGTAACTCCTATGCCGGCAGCAATCACCGGAGGTGGCAGCGTTTGTATCGGCGGTACCGCGACACTCGCCAACACAGTTGCCGGAGGTGCCTGGAGCAGCAGCGATGTATCGTTGGCGTCCATTGACGCATCAGGGATAGTGACCGGCATCGCTGCCGGCGCAGTTACCATTACCTACAACATAAATGGCTGCATGGTGACCACGTCTGTAAGTGTCATATCCTGCCCTACCGGTGTTAACCCGCTATCAGTAAATACAGCAGGAATAAACGTGTACCCCAATCCGGCTACAGGAAATTTCACAGTAGATGCCGGAGTAAGAGATGCTGCAATCAGCATTCTTGATATGACAGGAAGGTCACTCACTCCTTCTATGTCCTTCGATGGCACCGGCAAGTACACAATAAGCGGCTTACCCAGGGGAAATTATATCTTAAAGGTATCAGCAGGGGGACAGTCATACAGATCCAAAGTCGTCATCACAGATTAGTTACCGGAGACGATCTGTGTCTAAAGAACGGCGACCGGTTGGTTGCCGTTCTTTTATATAATGCCCACATTCACATTGCTACGGTTGAGCAACTCTTCTATTTCCTTCTCTCTTTTCTGTACCTGCACCCGCATAGATGAGAATGTCCATTTTGTCCGCAGTTTAGCCAACCGGTCTTCAGGTGGGAGGAACAACAGCCTGCCAATCCAGCCGAGAGGCACGGAATGCCTGAACACCCGAGACAACTTTACGAAATAGACAACAGTAGCTGTGTCACAACGGTCCAGCACATTAGCAAGATCGTGCACATCTGTAAGCGAGGAGATACATAATACCGCCCCGGTTCGCGTATTAAAGTACTGCTGAATGGAATTGTCCTTATGCCATATGCTGTTACTGATGATACGTGCCGCACGTTCATCCCCGGTCAGTTGTTCCGGGATATTGAACGACTGGTCCGGAACATAACGCATCTCCCATTCTTTATGCGCAAGCGTGTCATATATGGTCCACACATTGTTCTTAAAGTAGTTCAGCATTTCTTTCAGGTAGCCCTCGTTCAGCCACTGCTCTTTTACATCCGCCATGAATGATGCATAGAAATACATATGAGAAGCATATGGTTCATAAAGTTCAGGCACACGCACCACCAGTTCCCTGTTACGGGCATATACTTTCCACACTATTCTGCGTACATCATCACCGGCCTCAAAGTCCTTGTAATTGAGGTGCTCCCCTTCTACCCTGCGCAACTGCTCAACTCTTACATCCATGCTTTCCGTCTTTTTAGGAAATACTTCCTTATCAGAGCCCTCCGTTAGCACGGGCGGCTGATAGAAATGTCCGGAAACCGGTTGAGCAACAGCCAGCGAAAAAATGTGCAGCATATCGCGGAAATAGATAAAACCTCCCTTCAGCTCATACTCCTTGATATCAGGAAGCTGCAATATGCTCCTGCCCGTTATTGCCACCCGCGTCAGGCTTTGCTCCTTTCGCTTGTTCGATAACAAGGTAAAACGGTCTGTGAAGATATTATTGTCGTAATACAAACGGCTCGTGACGAACCCGAGTACAGGCCGCCAAACACCATCCAACCGGGCATTCAGAAATAATTTCTGCTTTCTGCCCGCTTCCTGCTCTGTCGTAAATTCCACTTGCAGCTTCGAGCCTTTGACGCTACGCAGCCACAAATAATAGAAGTAGCAAAAGAAGGTACTCAATACAGATATGCCTACAAGCGACAGCGTGAACCATAACACCATTTTCCCCATCAGCACAATGAAGGGCACAAGTGGTGATGGGTCTTCACCCTTGGGCACAGGTTTGTAGAGCAACCGGAATGCTGCCCATGCTACAAAAGCACAAAGCACCGTATTAAGGGTAAAGGGCACAAACTGCCATCCATATTTCAGCTTCCACTTTATTTGCTTCCAGCGCATAATACTGTACTACAAAATACAATACATGAAAATACGGAAAGGAGTTTGTACAACTTGTTAATTTTGGATAACAGGTACAGAATAAGACAGGTAATGCTCCAGGAAAATCTCGCCTTTGCCGGTCACTACATGATCTTCTGCAAGTTCCAGCAGCAGCTTACACTCTATATCCGGAAGCAGGCTGAAAGTAGGCTGCTGTCTCGCATCACCGTTAACATACAGTATGGATTCATCCCCCGGTTTGCCCGGCATAAAAGCGACTTTATCTCCGCATATCTCTAATATACATGACCTGACCCCGGATCTCCCCACTCTAAGGCTCATTAGTGTGATGCCATAATATGCGGTCAGTGGTAAGGAGGTTTCTACACCCGGCTCCATTTTCAATAACATCATAAAAAAATCTGATTGCCTCCTGCAAATGTATCGTACAATTGCATACGATCATCAATGTCTATACTTGCGACAGCGTGACCTAACTTTTAATACAAAAAAATCATGCCATGAATTACTGGTGCTGGTAGCAGCCCATGTCATTACTGCCTCCCCTTGGGCGTTTGGCCAGGTCGTCTGTCAGCCATGGGATCGATAACCCCTTACCAACAACGGGAGATGCAGCGCTGATATCAAAATTCTCATTGTCCGGCATAGTGAATTTCGGATCAATGAATCCGGTTGCTGCTTGTCCTAAAATACAATTATTCATTTTCAGGAAACCGGGAACACGGTAACCCATGCCGATCAAACAGTTATTAAGCACAAGATTAGAATCCCCACCGCCCGCGGCATCGCAATAGAACTCACTATCCAACGATCCATATACGATGCAATTGGTCAAAACCGTATTGAGGTTACCGGGAATTATTGAACCATCACCCACAGGGTAATAATTAAGTATGGCCACAGAAGGATTAGTTGTATGGCTGAGTGCCTGCGTGCCATAAGTAGCGAATGTGCAGTTGGTAAATGTATCATTACCGCCTTGTATAATTGCCAGCGCCTGTGCTCCACAGGTGTGCACCAGGCAGTTAGAGGCTACTACACTTCCCTGCAGACCCAGAATTCCATAGCCGATCGAGTTCTTGACGATCGTATGGTCCATCCATAGTTTAGCAAGTGTATCCACTTGTATTGCCGCCGGTCGAATTCCATATCCGTAATATGGAGTTGCACCACCACAGTTCTTAATAATAGTATTCCTGATAAGGCCCTGCCCGCCGGGTACAAAATATATTCCACCCCACTCTCCCGGATAACCTTTATAGCCAAAATATGCCCTGTCCAGCCTGTCACCTTGTATCACCACACTGTCAGTACCGGTTGGATTTATCGCCAGTCCGCCATATACAAAAAAACGCGCATCCTGATGCATGTACACCCTGCAATTACCCGGGATAGTAAGTATTACACCTTGCCCTACAACACACGCATGCAATACCACATAGGGCTTATCCGTAAGCCATGTAGTATTTTTGGTGATACTGTCACTGACAATATAGTGCGCATTTTGTCCGTAGGCCGTAAATGGTATCGAGAACTCTTTACCATTTAGTGTCGCTATCAATCTGTCCGTAACCAGGAATGGTGTGAGCGTATCGTTCGGGTCTATCTTCACTGTTGCAAATACATACACACTATCGTGGGGGCGTATCCTGATGTTGGCGATATTATTGCCCTGGAATCCATCTACGTTCAAATGAAAATAAGAACCGCTGCCATTTTGCAATCTCACTGAACTGAGCACGATCTCCTGACTTTGCGGGTTGTGTATCGTCACCCAATTCGTATAGCTGCCCGCCGCTGTGAAAATAGTATCAAATTTGAGCGTATCGTCAGAAAAGCGTACTTCGCCACCCGCAGAGAGCGGCTTTACTTTTTTGCAGGACAAGGTACTTGTCAGGGCAAATAAAACAACAGTTATAAAAAACAGCAACGATGCCTTTGGTCCGATTCGCATAGATTTCACGTAAAAATAGGCAAGAGTATTGAGAACGGATAAAATCACGGAATATTGTTACGTTCGCCATCATACATAGCTATGGCTTTTACATTGAGCCATTTACATGTACTTTTGTATATAATTTCATGGCCTGTATCACACTATTATCAGATTTCGGCCTGCAGGATGCCTCGGTAGCTGTAGCAAAGGGTATTTTGCTACAATATTCACGTCTCCCTATCATAGATATAAGCCACGATATTCAGCCATTCAACAACAGGCAGGCTGCTTACCTCCTTACTTCTGCCTATCATACATTCCCTTCAGGCACGTGCCACCTTGTACTTATGGACCTTTTCACCGGGAACACCCCGGGTCTTATACTTACCGAGCACAACGGCCAATACCTGCTGTCACCGGATACGGAGATAATACCCCTGGCAGCTCGCAAGACACCTGAAAGGTCGTGGCTTTGTGCCGGTCCCGGCGAAGTGAAGAATTTTCACGACTGGCTGCATAAAGCCGGTACTATCATATCCCGGTTGCAGGAGTCCTCAGCCGAACAATTGCAACTACCTGCCTATTCTTTCAGGCACAATTCCCCGGCACATGTTGTCGCCCCGGGCACTGATGGCATTAACTGCGAAGTGATCCACATAGACCAGTATGAAAACGTAGTGCTGGATATTACATACGATGAGCTAAAAGAATTGCGCAACGGATCAGCATTCCGGATACAGTTCATAGGCCCGGAAGAAATAACAGAACTAAGCAACACATACAGCGATGTAAGACCCGGAAATAAACTGTGCCGGTTCAACAGCAGTGGCTACCTCGAAATATGTATCAATAAAGGAAAGGCGGCCAGCCTCTTCGGGTTGAGAATAGGTGGGAAACATAACAACATAAAAATCACGTTTGAATGATCGTACGAATTGTAAAGATGACCTTCCGGGCAGATATGGTGGATGAGTTCACCCAAATGTTTGAAGAACGTAAGCAGACCATAAGAAGTTTCCCTGGCTGCACTCACCTGGAGCTATGGCGCGATAGTGCCGAGCCCAATGTTTTTTTCACATGCAGCCACTGGGGTGCAGAATCAGATCTTAATCACTATCGTTTTTCAGCATTCTTTAAAGATACATGGAGCATGACCAAGGCTATGTTTGCCGATAAGCCTGAGGCATGGAGCCTGAACATAGCGTCAGTTGCCTAATGCGGCTACCAGCATATCCCTGATCTCGGCAAAGCGCTCGGGAGAAAGTTTAAGCTTCGGCCGTGTAAAATTGAGATCATCCGCAGAGTCGATAGGCACAAGGTGCATATGTGCGTGCGGCACCTCCAACCCTATTACCGAAATACCGCAACGATTGCAGGAGAATGTCTTCTCTATTGCCCGGGCAATAGGCCTGGCAAAAACAAGCCACTCAGACAATAGCTCATCGCTTATATCAAATGCTTTATCGACTTCTGTTTTAGGCACCACCAACACATGGCCTTCTCTCATCGGAAAGATATCGAGGAACGCATAAAAGCGATCATTCTCGGCTACCTTGTAGCTGGGTATCTCACCATTGATGATCTTTGTAAAAATGCTGGCCATGTACCTATATAGAAATACTCTCTATCTGAAACTTAAATGTGCCGCTCGGAGCAGACACCTCAGCCACATCACCAACGTGCTTTCCCAGCAATCCCTTTCCTATAGGCGAGGTAACAGAGATCTTCCCTTGTTTAAGATCAGCCTCTTTTTCAGAAACTATCTGGTAAACAACTGTCTTTTTTGTGGCCAGGTTAGTAACGGTGACCTTACTAAGTATAGAAACCTTACTGGTATCAATATTCTTTGAATCTATGACCCTTGCTGACATGATCGCCGCCTGCAACTGCGCGATCTTGGCCTCATGAAGGCCCTGGGCTTCCTTAGCAGCATCATATTCAGCATTTTCTTTTAGATCGCCTTTTTCTCTCGCCTCAGCTATCTGCCTTGCAATTTCGGCACGGCCAGCAGTCTTGAGCTTACTCAGCTCTTCGTTCATCTGGGCCAGTGTTTCTTTAGTCAGGTAGTTTAATTCAGACATTTTCGATCATTTGTTTGAAACAGAAAAAAAATACAACGCCTCTGCAGAACAGAAGCGTTGTTATGTAAAGATACTAATTTTTATTATTATCTGGTAAATCTCAAAGTCAGCATATGTACGCCATTTGCAGGGTGCCGAGTAGGGCGATAAGAGTAGTCGAGAGCGAACATAGGACCCTTACCACCGATCCTAGACTGAACTGTAGCTCCGGCAGATACACCTGTGAACATAGTTGTTGTGTTGGCAGAGCTCAGTATTCCCTTTTCATACCTGTAACCTGCTCTAACCATGAATAAATTGGTAAAACCATACTCCAGGCCACCGCCAAGGTAATCGTTATTGAACGAATTTGAAGTGAAGTTACCAATTACAGACAGCCTGTGCTTTGGAGATTCATCCTTTCCGGCAAGGTGATTCTCATCTAGATAAAAATCATAGGTCAAACCCAGATTCAGATAAGTTGGCATTTCGAACTTGTCTGAAGGATATGCCTGCGTAACTGCATAAGTAGGAGAACTCTGAGGTTGATCACCATTGATAGCGAAACCAGTACCGGTAAAACGCATGTTCGTACCAAGATTACGCAAAGCGATCCCGAAGTGGAAATTGTCTCTTTTGCCTGTAACATACTGTATACCAGCGTCAAATGCTAATCCTAACGCGCTGATGTTGTTCATCTGCTCAGATACATAGGTAGCAGCTATACCGGCATTGGTATGGCTGGAGAACTGCTTTGCAAATCCCAGCTGAACATTCAGGAACTGAGGATGATAGGTACCATAACCCTCCGGGTTGAAATAATCGGTAACAGGTATATCACCAAAGCCCATTGACATGATGTTCACACCAATAACGCCTACATCACCCATCTTCTGAGCAATGGCAATATCATTAATACCTATACCGGTTCCGCTAAGATAAACCCCGTGAGATAATCCTATCTCAGTAGATGAGTCCTGTGCAAGACCGGCAATATTAAGCTTCATTGCCTCCATACCTCCAACAGCTGCGGTATTCTGTGCAAAAAGTCCCGTAGAACGTCCCCATGGGTTGATCATCAGCTCCGGGGCGCCAGACTGACCGGTACGATCCTTGTTGCCCGCAAAACTGCTGAATGACATCCCCAATGCACATGCAGCCAAAACAGCCTTAGATGAAAAGTTTCTCATAAACATGATCTAAATAAGCTTTTATTATAAGTGGCGGATATTTCTATCCGCCATTTGAATTTATTAATAAGTTGATATATCAATTGGACGAGCAGCACCGAACCAGCGAATGACTGTTTCACCAATACCCTCTGCCTGAACATGCATCATATACATACCGCTGGCCACTGGCAAACCTACCATATTACGCAGATCCCAATCTATATAAGATGTAGACGCATCATTCTTGGTAAGTGTACGTACAAGAGATCCGTCAAGCGAATATATACGAATTGTTACCACAGCAGGGAGATTAATGATCTTGACCTTTGTATCAAGACGGTTAGATTCATAACCGGAATAACCATAGTAAGGGTTAGGCACGGCAAATATTCTGCTCAACAATTTATCCCTGTTTGTAGTATCTGTTTTGTGTGTTGGTGAAAGATCTGATGTTTTGAACGTATAGTACGGCTGACCAAGGCTTCCAGGTGCAGCATAAGTACCCGGCATTGCGAATGGCTTAGTAGAATCCACACCCTGATAAGAAGCATAAGGACGATTAACTCTGAACCTTAACCTTGCCTCTGTTGGGATCAAACCCTTGTCCAGTGACAGATAAGAAACCAAAGGATTGCGCAACGGAATACCTACCCACTGCATAGGCTCATATGCTTGCTGTATGAAAGAAGATAAGCCGGTGGACTGAGCCTGTTTAACGAGCGATACAAATGCCTTATCACTGTCATATTTAGTACCCAAAACATACACTATGTGCTTACCTCCAAAGATGATCGATGCATCATAGTTATTAAAGTAGTTACTGCTTGGGTTCCAGATCATATCATTACCATTATCTGATGAAAGATAGGAGTCTTCACCAAATACAATATTCAAACGTTCGCCTGTAGACTGGCTAATTGCGTAGCCCGGGAACCAAGACATACCATCATCGTTAGGATCTGTCGAATAGCTAGGGGCAGATCCCTTCAGGTCGCCATTCCATCCCTTATGCTTCCTGGGATAGAACTTGGTCGCACGGCCTTCTGCGAGTGCAGGATCTTCTTGTTCTTCTATTACAACGCACCTTGTCCACTTGCTCTTGTCTGAAGTGAATACAACATCTACATCCGGAAGATCCCTGAAGTGAGCTGCGTTCTGTGTGTTCTTGGCAAAAGCGACCTGCATACCACATTGAGTACCGGTACCTTTGTGCAGACTTGTAAAAGCGGCAGCCAATGCATATGGTCCCCAGGTGCTCTTAGTAAGCGTATAATTGCTGAGCATATTCTCATACACATTATTAGTGTCGAGCTTAGTATAGTCGTTGAAGTTACATGGGTTGGTAAATGAATCTGCAGTATGCGAATACTTCTGATTATTTCCACACCTCAACCAGTTTGCAAAGCTACTGTCTGACTCATCGGCAACACCAAGCAACCAGGGCTTAGATGCATCAGCAAATGTAACTTCTGAAGTAATATAGCCATTACCATTTGCCTGATCAACACCGGGGGCGGATTTCTGTTGAACTGAAATTGACAAACCATATTTTTCAACTATCTGTTCGTTCAGGTTACCTATAGACTGCTCGCTGTAAATTGTATCAACAGCACGACCATTCAAAATTCCAGTAAGCTTCCATGTACCTGCCGAACTAATACCGCTTGTTGCAGTGTTTGCCCCTGTTATCTGGAGAACCCAATCAGTGATAACACTATCTGCAGGAACTTTTACAGGATCCACAACTTTTATAGAAACAGGTCCTTTCCCGGCCACATAAGATGCTTTCTCAACCTTACCAAGTGAAATAGCAGCTTGCTCCGATACGGAATCGAGCTGTACGTCTATACCACCATTACCAGTACCCTGAATTCTTGTTATTACTACACCGCTACCATAATCTGAATTCAGCGTCGTACCCATATCTCCGTTAGCAGGATTAGGAATTGCAACTACTCTCGGAACAGGGGTACCACCTGCACCGTGCGCACTTCCGAGGTAAGCAACATCCTGAGTCGCTACTGTATTTTTAGCATCAAAAGGAGCAAAATTATTATAAGCATAAGCAATAGCTACGAAATAATAATTGTGGTAGTTGACGAACTGTTTGTCGTTACCAGTAGCAAACTGATCACGAGTAAGAACGAAACTATGTACAATACCACTATCCTTGCCATTTACTTTTATCTGTGCGGTATTAGTAGTATCAGAGATAGCAATATTCTTAGTATAGTTAACGATCTGTTTTACACCGTCGTGAACATCACACTGGAATACTTCAACAGCCTTGGTATTATCAACTTCGCCGGTATTAGGATTAAAGATGTCGGCTGCAGAAACAGAAGCATCCTTCAATTGGAACACACGGTATCCCTGGAAGTGATACAACGTATCCGTACTGTTTCCTTTTGCCTTTACAGCAGTCTGATGATATTGCAACGAGTCGTTGTATGTGCCGGTCGTATTACCATAGTTTTCACCATAGTTGTTGCTACCATAATCATTTACCAGGTAGAATACAAGCTTCCTGTCCATTTCCCTGATCGTCATCCTTGGAGCTTCAGGACCTTCAACAGTCTTAAAGTGAGAATCAAACAAAGCCTGAGCCTGATCGTCCATATTCTTAATGGTCTTGAAATTTGTTTGCGGACAACCACCAATACCCGCAGCCCAGATACAACCAAATGTGATATCATTCAAAGCACCTGGTAACAGTTCAAACGGACCGGAAGAGAAAATGAAACGACGGTCATTGGGCAAGTTGTTACATGCACACTCAGACCATTCAGACTTATTTCCTGGGTCGCCCCAGAATACAAAGTTTGAAGCAACGCCGGAGCCATACCCTTTCGAGTTGATACCAGCGCCCATAAAGTCATCACTGAAGCGTTCTCCATCCCTGATAGAACCAGTCATGTAATAATATATCTGAACTCCATTATCAGGGTTACCTATAATACTAAAGTCATTGTTATAGTAAGTAAAGTTCGTCATTGCCAAAACTTCAGTAGTATCCGGCAGACCCGAACGATGAACGATCCTTTTAGGACCCTGGAAGAAGTCCAAACCTACTTGAGGCGGGTTTACGCCGTAGCTGTTCACGGGGTGTCCTGCAGTACCACCATCGTCATTACTACCATTATATTGTATACCTAAACCTCTTGAAGTATCGCAACCAATAAAGTCATCATATGCATAACCAAGGTCACAGTCATCCCATACTGCGATAAAAGTACTATCGATAGTAAGTGCTCCGCGGTTAATAACGCGGTAGTTACAGAATGTTGCGTTATTCAGGAAGTCCTGTGTCGCATAAGCAAAGGCGCTTGTCTGCACCTCAATACCCATGGAAGACGTAAGAGACTGCTGCTTTACGTTACCCGCATCGTTGAATACCCACCAGATATACTGGTCACCAACGATATCCGGATACTCACCCTTATTAGGTTCATAAACACCATTGCCGTTAAGGTCCTTGAACGGTGCATAAGTGTTATTGGCATTCAGAGAAAGGTTGCTGGTTAAACCTTTAGCATTAGGGTTACCCACACCAGGCCATTGATTGATCACGTCAAAAGCTGTTCCGCTGGTATTACCACCGGTTTTAGAAAGTTGTATGAACTCATTGATAGTAGCCCTGTCAACTTTCCACTGCTTGTCCCAGTTATTACACACATCGCTGGTGATCTTTGCATTCGCATCAAGAGCCCCTGGCCAGTAATCATTACCTGTCTGGCGGTACGTCTGTGCAGCAACCTTTAGCTGACCTTGCTTATCATAACCACCTATCCAGCAAGATGCAGCAAACTGGGAGTGCTTGCCCGATCCTTTCGGTATCTCATAAGAAGCACCACCTTGCCCGCTGTTCCACCACATATCACCACCAGTCATCAAACGTGCACGCACATTGTTGATGTCGAGGTCAATAGCAGCTGTTGCCGGCTGGCAACCCGCAGCTGTTGTTTTCAACTGGCTCCTCTTGTGTGCTGATGATACCACATCTTCACGGGCATTCAATCGGCTCGAAAGACCCATTAGACCAATCAAAGTGATGGCACCGGCAATTCGTATATTATTTCTGAACATCATAACCTATAAAAGTTATATTAAAATTTGTCAATTAAAAATTAAATTCCAGAGCTAAGCTTATAGTTCGTGCATAGTTGTAGTTACCAGGAGCATTATTCAATATCCTGTAAAGATCAACATAAGACTGAGGATTGATCTGCTGAGGAATTGCCTGCTGGCCAAAAGGAGAAGACAGGTATCCATCATCATCAGGCTTGCCTGAATAAGGATATACACCAAGAATATCACGCGTATTCAACAGGTTATTAACCTGCAGGATACCCTTGAGGTAAAGTTGGCGCTTAGGCTTAACTCCCTCCGGAACATCTTTGTTCTTTTTGCCAAATGCAAGCGAGAAGTCTTTATCCACACGGAGATCTACACCATAGTGCCAAGGCAGACGAGATCCGTTAACACCACCGATAACTGTATTACCCCTGGCTTCTTTAAACCTGGTATAAGGCTCTCCGCTCCTTGCTTTAGGAATCAAAGTAAGTCCAGCCCTCTGGAAGATGTGCTTACCGGCAACAATAGGACCTTCTCCATCAAGATACCTGTAGTCGATCTGCGCTGAGATCACGTGACGTGAATCATAGTCAAGAGCCGATATATAACGGAGGTTTGGCAAACCAGCCTGGATGAAAGTAGTCAGCAATCCGTTCGTAGATATCTGCCCGTTGCTACCTGCATTACCATTTGATGAGTTAGGGCCTGAACCCGTACCTTCAGCAAACTGTAATGTATAAGCTATATTCATTCTCAGGTGATTAGTAGCACGCATATCGTAGTTAAGCGTAGTACCTTTTGTAGTTGAGAAGTCGCGGTTGCCATAAGTATAATAAGTAGAAGGATACGCATACAGGTAAGGAACCACCTGGATCATGTTCTTCCTTTCTTTATAAAAAGCGCTAAGCGACAATGCAGAGTGGTCATTCAGCTTTTGCTGGAAACCAACTTCATAATCAAACGTCTTCTGAGGTTTCAGGTTAGAATTGTTGATGATCAGGTTAGCATTCTGCTGAAGGAAGTAGTAATCTTCCGGAGTAGCATAGTTGTTACTTGTTGGCCTCTGCGCATAGATATCATAGTGCGCATAGAAGTCCGCAACGTCAGATATCGGGAAGTTGAACGAAAGCCTTGGCTGAACAGTTACCTGAGGAGTATAGTCAGTAAATGACTTATTGGGGTTAAATGTAGTATCAGTGATCTTGTCGATATTTCCCTGTGCATTTTTCACTACATATGGCTGAGGATCGCGTCCACCGGAATATTGCTTCAGGATAGCAGGATCTTCAATGTACTTTCCTTTAGGATCATACCAACTGTCTCCATTTCTGTAACCAATGATGTTTGGCGTCGCAGAGTTATTGTCGTCAACATATACAATGTAGTTTCCACCCATGTTGCCCGGATGTTGACCACCATTGAATACGTTAGTAGCGCCCGAAACCTGGCTAACAGACTTTTCAGGATATTCTGAATATGGATCGATAAGCACCTTGGTGTTAGAAGAATAACGGTCTACGCGAACACCGATATTGAAGTGCATATCCTTATAGTTGAACTTATCCAGAAGATATCCTGCAATATAGTTGGGTGAGAATGCGCCAATCGGGCGAGTATAGTTTCCGTATTTGTCTTTCTGTGTCCAGTAGTCATTGAAGTTAACATTACCGGTCTGAACATCACCTGTATACGTGAATCCCTGGTATCCGATAAATGGACGTCCGCTCGCCAGCAACTCATCTGCGCTGAACATGCTGAGAGAGAAAGTCTTTGGATCAAGTGCATCAACATTTATGTCGGTTGTATTCGTCATGTTTGGATTATCTTTCTTCAGCTTTTCTCTCAGCTGCTGATCAAAGAAAGTACCCAGGCCATTATTCGTACCGGAACCGATGTTCTTATAGTTATACCAGATAGTATCGTTAACACCCGGACGTACCTTGCCGTTGTTTACATCAGCAAGCGTGTAATCCTGACCGTTTACACGGAAGATCGGATTTGTCTTGTCCAGTTTCAGGTTACCATTGTTAACACTACTCACAAGCTGCCTCATCTGAGACCACAATGTGTTTGTTCCTATCGTACCGTAGTTAGCTGTAACGTAATAATTCTTTTCAACACGCTGCTGGTAATACATACCGAACTCTATCGCATGTTTTGTTTTACCCAAAAGCAGATCAAAAGATGCATTAACTGTCAATGCGTATTGGTTGCTGCTGGCCCAGCTGTAGGCTGTTTGTGTTTGTCCAGGGTTGAAAACAAGACCATAAACCAGCGGCGGCTGATCTCCGTTAACAAGACCGTTCTTTGATTGTATCTGGTTCAGGCTTGCTGGTTTGAAGCCATTCAGAGAACCGTAAAATTCGGAAGTGTAGTTTGCCAATACCGGGTTCAGCTCAGACCTTTCAAAAGAAATACCATCACCCAATCCTGTAAATACATTTGTTCCCTGTAGAACAGTTCCTGTTCTACCTGTAATAGAGTCTTTTGTAACAGGGAAATAAACGTTAGACTTCTTTTCTGTGAACTTACCGATGTATCCATATTCAAAAATGTTCTTTTTAAATACCGGATCCTGCTGGATTGCATATGTCCTCTGGTAGTCGGCCTGAATATCATAATAAGCGTTAGATATTACGTTACGCTTGCTCGAAGTATCGTTTGATTTACCGAACTTCTGAGTAAACCTGATAAAACCACGTCCATTATAAGTATTACGTACAGGAATTGCCTGTGGTGAGAACATAATCAGTGCACGATTATACAGATCAGCCTTAACATAATCAAATGTACCTCCTGCAACAATGTGCATATTGTCAGCTATCTGGTAGTCAAGCTTACCACTCAAACGGTCCTCCTGGGTAACATTGTGTGGCTTGATCTTTACCTGCATCAGGTCTTCCTGCGTAACATATGCTGCAGAATAGTTGTAGATCGGAACACCGGTGTTATCTGTAGTAATGCGTAGTGGATTATCCTGAACAGCTTGCACAACATCAGGCTTAGCTACATATTGCTTGTAGTAGTCAGGATACCTGTTCTTATCATAATACACATCTCCGCTCAGAGAAAAACCAAGAACTGGCTTCTTTACAGTACTCTCTCCATTCTTTACTTTCTTCTTCAGAAGCGGACCTGCTATCGAAAAGTTCGCCAGGTTATTATTGTAGCCATCTATCGAGTGTTGCAGACGAACAGAGCCTGTCATTTTCTGGGAAACACCACGTGAAGTGATGTTAACTACACCACCAGATACGTCGCCATAGTTAGCAGGAATACCTGAAGTGATCACCTCAACCTGGTCAACAGACCCCTGTGACATATTGATACCAGAAGAACCACGAACCTGAACACCATCAATGATATAAAGCGTACCATCTGAACGGGCACCACCTACATTAATGCCACCACCTCTTTTCTGCTGATACAAACCGGGAGAAAGAGAAACAAGGTCTGTCATGTCCTGGGTAGGCACAGAAGCGATTTCACTTCTTGTCAGAATGTGCGAATTGGGCTTATCCTGATCCACTAAAGGTTTCTTAAATTGCACAATTACAACCTCTTTCAGCGTTTTACCACTAGGCTTCTTCATGGCAAAATTCACGGTAGTTCTGTTACCGGAAGTAACGATTACTCCTACCGTCGCCATTGAATCATAGCCCGTGTACATCACGTATACATCATAAAGCCCTGGCTCCAAAGGTTTTACCGAGTAGTTACCATCATAATCGGTAACCGTGCCCCCTTTGGCGATACCTCCCTGAAATATCTGAACAGCAGCATTGATCAGTGGCTCTTTTTTGTCATCCAACACCTTACCGGCTATTTCACCAGACTGTGCGAAAGCAGAACCGGAAAGCACTACCGATACCAATAAAAGCAGAATGCGTAACGTACGTGTCATATTTAATATTAATAAATAATTAGCAAATGAGGCGTAAAGGTAGAAAATTCTGTTAAAAATCAATGCTCACAATTCATTTTTTACCAAAAAGCCTGATATAATTTTCAATCAAATGTAAAGTAACTCTATAGCAAATCGTCTTATTGATATTATTGACGTTCAACACGAAGCAAATCTTGGGTAAATGCCAAAAAAAATTTAACACAAGATGAGAAATCATCAAGTGTACGGAATCAAATTATTTTGTCCAATAATATTTTGCTCATTTTATAAAGGGCCTCATAAGTATATCCTGCTATGTGGGGTGTCATTACCACATTTGGCATCTCTGCCATTTTATTAGTGATGTTCCGCAATTCCGTTGTCATTGCACTAAGCGGTTCCTGCTCATAAACATCCAGGCAAGCACCGGTTATCTTTCCACTGTTTAAGCCGTTGAATAAGGCTCCTGTGTCCACCACCGCGCCTCTCGATGTATTGATGAGCACAAACGGCTTTCTCATTTTCGACATGAAATGCTCATCAAAATAATGAATAGTATCGTGCTGTAGCGGCACATGAAAACTGATGATATCAGCCTCGCGTTGCAGCATGTCCACGTCCGTGCATTTGATAATGTGATCCGGTATATTTTCCTGGTCGTATTTATCATACACCATTACATTCATATCAAAACCGCGAAGCTTCTTCTCAAACGCACGCCCGGTATGTCCGAAGCCAATGATGCCAATAGTTTTCCCTTCCAGCTCTGTTCCTCGGTTCTCATCTCTTTTCCATATTCCCTCTGCAATCTCAGACTGGCTTACATGCATCCTGCGTATAAGTGCAAGTAACATCCCCAATGCATGTTCTGCTACTGCATTACAATTACCCTCCGGACTGCTGTAACATTTTATACCCTTGCTTTCTGCGTATGGCACATCTATTACCTCCATCCCCGACCCCATTCTTCCGATCCACTCAAGTTTTTCAGCCATGCCAAGCAGTTCCGCGTGCAACTGCAGGCGTGTTGATGTGATGATGCCCACGCAGTCAGCAACCAGGCTGTATGCCGCTTCCTGTGTTATTCGTTCATGCATGATACACGTATAACCCACATCTGTCAGGCCATCCGTTAATACCGGGTGCACAGGTGCTGCGATCAGTACTTTACCGGGCATATCATTATCGGTTTTTATCATCGAGATTCATAAGCATCACAAAATCGGCAACAGATAATTGCTCCGCTCTTTTATCCATAAAAGGATGTGCCAACAATGGTGCGGAAACCGTGCTTTTAAGCGCATTGCGCAAAGTTTTTCTCCTTTGCCCGAAAGCCATTTTTACAAGATGAATAAATCGTTTTTTATCAGCGATCGCATGCGGGTTATGCAAGTTGGTACAGCGCAACACTCCGCTCTTCACCTTTGGTGGCGGAGTAAAACAATTCTCATGTACATCAAACAAATAGTCTACTTTAAAGAATGCCTGCATCAGCACGCTTAATATTCCATAGACCTTTGAACCGGGTCCTGCGGCAACGCGCTGGGCTACTTCTTTTTGAAACATGCCGATAACTTCATCTACCTGTGGCTCCCATTCCAATACCTTGAACAAAATAGGTGACGATATATTGTAAGGAAAGTTACCGATCACTGAGAACTGTCCCTCAAACGGCACATCCGCTTGCAACACATCCTGCAATATGATGCTACCTTTCAATTGAGGATAGGTCGCTTCCAGGAAAAGCACCTTCTCCTCATCGACCTCAATCGCTTTATAGGAAACATCATTCCAGCCAGCCAGGTACTTTGTAATGGCTCCGCCACCCGGGCCGACCTCAAGAAGCTGCATTCCTGCAGTATGCGTCAATTGCGCCACTATCTTCCGGCACATATTCTCGTCATGAAGAAAATGCTGCCCAAGGTTCTTTTTTAGTTGCAGGTTATCTGAATTATATCGTACTAAACGTGCCATCTGACGGGGCACAAAAGTACATCTTTTTAAGCGCGCTCGATAAAACAAATCCTCTCCTGATGTCTTACCGGTCATTCCATCGTCAAATCCTATATTTCTTAGTAATATGGTAAATCTACCCTCATTCATTGTTCGCTATAAACTAATTAAATAACTTCGCCCGTCTTTAAACAGATTGAAAATGGAATTCAGGATACAGTCAAAGCAAGTAAAAAAACATCAGCTCTATATCATAGATGATCTGAAGAAACTAAACCAGGTTCCTCATCTCAGCGAAAAAGAAATTGCGTACGCGAGCACATCTTTCAATGGCGACCAATCCGTGGTTCTCATCAACCATTACGAACATATCCACCTTATATACCTGTTAAAGTCTAAAAAGACCCAATGGCAGACCGACGAGGCACTTCGCAAGGCCGGCGCCGAAATTCAGGCAGTTGCTGTAAAATATAAGATGGAGGAACTGACGATTGCTAATTTATCGTCGCAAAGCAATGCTGCGCTTATGTTGGCAGAAGGCATTGGTTTGTCCAACTACCAATTCCTGAAATATCGTACAGAAGCAAAAAAATTGTCGACTTCACTGAAAACAGTTTACTTCACCAAAGAAACCGCTACTGTGAAAGAAGCGGCTCAGCTCAGCATCATCATAGATGCCATATACCGTATGCGTACCTTGGTTAACGAACCCGTGAATGCGCTTGGTGCTGAAGATCTGGCGAAAGAGATAGGTGCCCTCGGGCGCCAGGCGGGTTTCAAAGTAACAACACTGAATAAAGCCCGCATTGAAAAAGAGAAGATGGGTGGCCTGCTGGCGGTAAACCGGGGTAGTATTGATCCGCCTACTTTCAGCGTCATGGAATATACGCCCAAAAAAGCGCTGAACAAAAAACCCATTGTATTGGTTGGCAAAGGTGTCGTATATGACACGGGGGGCCTTTCTCTGAAGCCAACGCCTGCGTCCATGGACCGCATGAAAAGCGATATGAGCGGCGCTGCATTGGTAAGCTGTGCCATGTATGCTATTGCCAGATTGCAGTTACCCCTGCACATCATAGCTCTTGTTCCTGCTACAGATAACCGTCCGGGCGAACGGGCTTATACACCGGGTGATGTGATCACAATGTATAGTGGAGCCACTGTAGAGGTGCTGAATACCGATGCTGAAGGCCGGATGATACTTGCAGATGCACTTCACTGGGCAAAAAGGTATAAACCTGAACTTGTAGTGGATTTTGCCACACTTACGGGGGCTGCGTCTGTAGCTGTAGGCGAGCATGGTATCGTTTGCATGGGCACTGCAGACGACGCTGTGAAACGGTCGTTCAGGGAGAGTGGCTTCCGGCAATACGAACGACTTGTGGAATATCCGCTGTGGGATGAGTACGGAGACCAGATCAAATCAGACATAGCAGACCTGAAAAATATAGGTGGGCCATCGGGTGGCGCTATCACCGCCGGAAAATTCCTGGAGCATTTCACCGAATATCCGTGGATGCACTTCGACATTGCCGGCGTTTCATTTGCAACTGCCCGAAAAGGTTATTTAACGTCTGGTGGAACAGGTTACGGCATGCGTATGCTGCTTGATTTCCTGATACATTATGGCAAAGCTTAACAGTTAAGTATATTTACAACATGCAACAAAACGAAAAACCGGTTATTGGCATCACTACAGGCGACCTCAATGGCATTGGCATGGAAGTGATCATCAAGACATTTTCAGATAACAGGATGCTTGATGTCTGCACCCCTGTAATATTCGCTTCAAACAAAGTGATCAACTACTACAGGCGCATTGTCACTGAGAATGCGTTTAATTTTTCCAGTACAAAAGACCTAACAAAACTTAACCCCAAGCAGATAAATATTTTCAACTGCTGGGAAGAAGAAGTGCCGTTGCAGCCAGGCGTGCTTACTGATGCGGGTGGCAAATATGCGTTACGCTCATTGCTTGTCGCAGCTCAGTGTCTCAAAGACGGGCAGCTCGACGCCCTCGTCACAGCCCCCATAAACAAGGCAAACACAAACACCCCGGATTTCCCTTACACGGGGCACACCCCGTTTTTCAAAGATAAATTCGGAGTAAAGGACGTGCTGATGATCTTATACAAAAATGATCTTCGCGTAGCGCTTGTCACAGAACACATACCTGTATCCAAAATATCCTCAGCTATCACTAAAGAAGTTCTTGTTACCAAGCTTAATATCCTCCGCGATTCGCTGGTAAAAGACTTCGGTGTCGATAAGCCGCGCATCGCTGTACTTGGGCTTAACCCGCACGCTGGAGATGAAGGCCAGATAGGCAACGAAGAGCAAACGATCATAAAGCCGGTCATCGACCAGTTCAAACAGAACGGGCATCTTGTTTACGGCCCATATGGTGCAGATTCATTCTTTGCACGTGGAAGTTACACTCAGTTTGATGCGATACTGGCCATGTACCACGATCAGGGTCTGGTAGCATTCAAAACACTTGCACAAGGCGAGGGAGTTAATTATACTGCGGGTTTGCCTGTTATCCGCACCTCACCAGACCATGGCACTGCATTCGATATTGCAGGCAAGAACATCGCTGACCCGGACTCTTTCCGCGAAGCAATGTTCCAGTGTATAGACTTGTTGAATCAGCGCAATGGTTATCAAAGTAATACGGCGAATCCGTTAAGAAGGGGCCGCATAGAAAAAGAGAAAGAAGGAGAAGCGGTACAATAGTATACTGGTTTTGAGATAAAAGAGTGAAGCCCGCAAATGCGGGCTTCACTCTTTATAACGTCATCAGTTATCAATGCCAGTAACTGCCACCTACATATTTGCATGTAAAGTGTACCGTATCGATCTGAACAATATAACTCATTTTCAAAGTATCCTCCCTCAATGTCCCGTAACCATTGAATACAGTACCGTTGTTACTGCCGATGAAAGTGAATGAATCCAGTGAACGCATAGTACAGGCGGCGCTATCGTCTGGGTTCTCAAGGAAATTCTTCATTGTGAACTCAAGTGGCTTGGTTTTAATAGCAAGGAACTGAACAGGGTATTGATGATACTTGTTCTGGTTGCTCATGTTGCATATGTCATAACCATTAAACGTAGAAATGAACTTATCCCTGCTCAGCTTTTCGCAACGGTCACCTTCATAACCTACGGGGCAAACACACAAACCGGCATCGCAGTTTCCGTCATGCAGGCACTCCACATTCTTGCACTTATCCTTATGGCAAGCTGTATAAACAACTGATGAAAGAACTAAGAATGTAGCGAGTATGGTTAGTAAAATGCTGCGAATCGGTTTCATAAATGAAATTTAGTCGGCTAAAATATTAAATGTTTGTTCAAAGATAACCTTCGCAATGATAAAATTTTACAAGACACCATTTTTCTTTGAACATACTCTAATTCAAACTACATATAACAACAAGGTAAAGATAAAGATTAATATTAATCGATATCCAGGCTACACGAACATCACCATAGGTAAATATACCTACCAAAAAAGTACAAAAAATAAAAAAGCCCCTGGCAGGGGCTAAAGTTTTCACGGTGCCAGGAAAATATCTTGAGGAGTATTTATCCGGATTTTTTAATTTTCTATTGCAAATGTAGTGAGAACTAACGTGCAAAACGCTACTTTTTTAAAAGATTTGTTATTCCCATGTGAGTATTTTACTGGTAAAAACAAACGGACATAATGTATCTTCGCAAATCCCGTTAATGATATAGGAAGCATCAGCATGCAAAAACGGCAAATATTATTACTATTTTTCTTTCTATGTTCAACATTTTTAGCCGTTGCTCAGCGTCCGTTATTGAACATGCCGGATCACGATGATAAGCGCTACTATTTTGGCCTTACATTCGGATTAAACTATTCAACATATAATATCAGCTATACGGAAGCTTTTGCTTCTACTGACACTTTCAAGCGCATACAGCCGCTATGGCTTCCGGGCTTTAATGTGGGCCTGATGGGCAATCTGAAACTCTCGGGCTTTGTGGATCTCAGATTTGTTCCGTCATTGGCATTTGCTTATAAAAGGCTTCAGTTCCAGTATGGGTATCCTAAAGACAGTATTTCCGACAGAACGATTGAGTCTATTTATATGCACCTGCCACTGCAACTGAAGTTCAAAAGTGACCGTATAAAGAATTTCAGGTTTTATGCACTGCTGGGTACCAAGTTCGACTATGATATGTCCGCCAATGCCCGTTCCCGCCGCACAGATGAATTTCTCAAGGTGAGTCCTTCTGACTTTGGTGGCGAGTTTGGTGTCGGGTTTGAATTTTTTAATCCCAATTTCATTTTCTCTCCGGAAATAAAGGTTAGCCAGGGTCTTAACAATCAACTGTTCCGTGATCAGTCGTTACAACTCACCAACGCTATCAACACGTTACATACCCGCATGATCGTAATATCCATTCACCTGGAGGGGTAAATACGCTATTACTTTTCAAAATCTTACTTTTGCAGCCATTATGAAAGACGCATTTATAGTAGACGGCATCAGGACACCTATCGGAAATTTCAAAGGCACATTGTCTTCTATGAGGGGCGATGACCTAGCCGCATATGTGATGCGGAAACTGGTAGAAAGGAATCCTTCTATCCCTGATGGCGCTATAGATGATGTCATATTCGGATGTACCAACCAGGCCGGTGACGACAACCGTAATGTATCGCGTATGGCGCTTTTGCTGGCGGGCATTCCCTGGAGTGTACCCGGCGAAACTATCAACAGGCTGTGCGCCTCCGGTATGTCTGCGGTTATCAACGCGGCGCGTGCGGTAAAGTCAGGAGATGGCGATGTATATATTGCCGGTGGCGTAGAACATATGACCCGCGGACCATGGGTGATATCTAAAGCTTCTCAGCCTTTCGGACAAGATCAGCAGATGTTCGACTCCAGCTTTGGCTGGCGTTTTGTGAACCCGAAGATGCATGAACTTTATGGCACCGACCCGATGGGCATTACCGCAGAGAATCTTGCAGAAATGTACAAGATCAGCCGCGAAGACCAGGACAAATTTGCCTATCATTCACAAATGAAGGCTGCAGCCGCACAGCGATCAGGCAGGCTGGCAGAGGAGATCGTTCCCGTTGAGATCCCGCAAAAGAAAGGAGAACCACTGGTTTTCCGCGACGATGAATTTATCAAGCCATCTACTACTGTAGAGAAACTGGCGCAGCTAAGGCCATCTTTCGTAAAAACAGGTTCTGTAACTGCCGGAAATGCATCGGGGCTTAATGATGGCGCCGCAGCTCTGTTTATCCTGTCAGGAGATGCAGTGAAGACATATAACGCCACACCCAAAGCTCGTATAGTAAGTTCTGCAGTTGTTGGCGTAGAACCGCGCATTATGGGCATAGGCCCCGTAAATGCGACTAAAAAGGCTTTATCGCGCGCGGGCCTTACACTGGCCGATATGGATATCATAGAGCTTAATGAAGCTTTTGCTGCGCAAAGCCTTGCGGTCATACGTGAGCTTGGGCTTGCAGATGACGACCCGCGTATCAATCCTAATGGAGGAGCCATAGCACTCGGTCATCCGCTCGGCATGTCCGGTGCGCGCGTTATCTACTCAGCGGCATTAGAATTGCAGAAGCAGAACAAACGCTATGCGCTGGCAACAATGTGTATTGGCGTAGGCCAGGGGTATGCAGTAGTGATTGAAAGGGTGTAATTACTCGACAAGGTAGTTACCATCACCTTCAGGTAGCAGGTTCATATCTACATCCATTCCGGCAATGCCTTCTATAGAGCCCTTGATATGCGCGGCATTGAGCAGCACTTTTTCCAATTGCTTTTCTCTGGCCTTCCATAATTTTTCCATCTGCTCTCTTTCTTTCTGAATAGAGATACGCATACTCATGAATCCCTCACGTATGGCACGCCATTGCTCTGAGAACTCCCCGCTGGTGAGATAGTTGTAGAGCAGTGTCATTTTATCGCCCTTGTTCTCCTGGCTCTTTGAGGCGTTATACACTTTGATCACCAGTTCTCGCAATACATGCACCAGACCCTTTACATCCTCAAAGGTGCATATCCATATGCCATCCTTCTCACCAAAGTTGTTCATATCCTTCGGCATGGCCTGCGTTACTATCACAGCTACATCAGCGCCCAGCATACGCATATCTGCTTTCAGCTTTTCTATCCACTCCTGGCTGAAGTCCTTTGTCCTTTTACTCTCAAAAATGATCTTCCCGCATTCGTTCCCGAAATTATTGCGCACCATCTGTATGCAGTCTGCTCCCCTTACACCCTTACCTACTTCACTCACAACATCAAATGGGAATGAATCCCTCAGCAGTTCCTCCAGCGCCAGCTCCTGCACTTCTCCCTGCAATTGCATGGATCCCTGCTCTGCCTTACGCTTCATTTCCTCTACCAATTTGCGCTGCGCATCCAGTTGCTTTTCTTTCTCCAGTAGCTTCATCTGAAATTCTGTCTCTCGCAACTTATTCTTCTCTTCCTCTTCCTTCTTGATGACCTCTGAGAGTTTGTTCCGCTCATCAAGCATTTTACGTTGCAATTCCAGTTCCAGTTCCTGCTCCCTCGTTTGCAGTTCCTGAGCCTTCTTCAGAAACTCCATCTCCCTGTTCCTCGCCTCTGTCAGCTTGGCTTCATTTGTCCTGTTGGCATCCTCGAGCAGCTTCATCTGCACCTCGTAATCTGCTCGCAGCTTCGTGCTCAGATCAGTCCTGAGTTGCTGTTCCAGTATCTTTTTCTCCTCCTCCTGCTTGCGTGTCAGTTCTACCCACTTTTGGTTGAACTCCCTCCGCACCCGCTCTTCCACAGATTGCGCTATCGCTGCTTCGGGCTCAAACTGGTGCTTACAATTCGGACATGTGATTTGTGTTGACATAAATTTCAGATAACCCTTCAGAAAATACTAAGTTAATACAATTTACAGGTAGCCTCAGAGCACCTCCATCAGCACTTCCATCTTACTACCGCGAGACCCCTTCAGCAATATCGAGCTGTTCGCTGGCACATGGCTCTTTACATAGGCCGCGGCATCTCCGGAGGTCTCAAACCACCTGAAGACCCCATGCACATCCCTGAACTCCTTACCTACCAGTATCACATCATTCCACTGATAAGAAGATATCAGCGATACAAGTTCTCTGTGCTCATTCAGTTCTTCGGCTCCCATTTCCTTCATCCCCCCTATCCACAGTATTTTATTAGGTAGGTCAGCCTCTGCAAAATTCATGATCGCCGCACGCATACTGGTAGGATTCGCATTATACGCGTCCAGTATCACCTTATTGCTACCCTTTTGCAACCATTGAGAACGGCTGTTATCCGGTGCATAAGACCCGATCGCGTCCTTGATATCATCAATAGAGATACCAAAATGCAGGCCAATCGCAACTGCCACCATTACGTTCGGAAAGTTATATGCACCAACAAGGTTGGTGGCCAGCAATGTTTCTGCATCTCTCGTCAGCATCGCTATGTCCAGGAATACCCCATTCATCACCGGCCGGCCCTGGTACTGCGCGTTGGCGCTGCCATAAGTTATTTGTTGCGCTATGCCCTTCGCCATTTCGTCCAGGTAGTCGAGGTCTGTATTCCGGAATACGACACCTTTATGAGCCCTCAGAAAATCATACAGCTCCCCCTTACCCTTTCTCACCCCCTCAATTCCTCCAAAACCTTCGATATGGGCCTTACCGCAGTTGGTGATCACGCCATGCGTAGGCAGCGCTATCTCACAATATCCAGCTATCTCTCTCTGGTGATTGGCACCCATCTCTATAATGGCCATTTGGGCATCCTGCTTTATTTTCAGCAATGTCAGCGGCACACCAATATGATTGTTCAGGTTCCCGTCAGTGGCATAAGTAATATACTTTTTCCTCAGCACCGCTGCTATCAGCTCTTTAGTAGTTGTTTTACCGTTCGATCCTGTGATGGCAATAAAGGGAATGGAAAATTGTTCCCTGTGATAATGGGCCAGTTGCTGCAATGCAACAAGTACATCCTCCACCACTATGCATCTTTCATTGACAGCATACGCGGCATCGTCAATGACCGCATACCCAACACCATTGTCAAGCGCCTGCCGGGCAAATGTATTGCCATTGAAATTTGCGCCACTTAGGGCAAAGAAAATGCCGCCCTTCTGTAGTTTCCGCGTGTCGGTCTGTATCAGCGGGTTCTCAAGGTATATCTTGTAAAGCTCAGGTATGTTCATTGCTCTGTAAAAATAAAGAACCCCTTCCGTATTGGAAGGGGTTCTCTTAAAAAGCTATAGAGATTATCTCTTGTGTCTCTTCTGACGGCCGAAGCTGTTACCACCTGGCTGTGTATCGCCATCCGGGCTACCCCAACGGTCCATTACGCAACGGAAACCGATAGTGCAGCTCGACAGGTTGCCCTGCATAGCGCGGCGTGTACCCGGAGAAAGCCAGTAAGCACGGTCGTGCCATGAACCACCCTTGTACACCTTAGTAGAATCATTGATCAAAGTATTTGTGCCGAAAGCATAAGTGAACTGTGAAAGGCTGTCACCATCCCTGAAACCATTCAGATCACCGCTCCTTGCTTCGTAGCGGCCGTTAGAGAGCATTTCATCCTTGCTCACATCAACAAACGGTATGTGGCCGATAGTGTCTTTCTCTTCCAGAGTACCATCTTCCTGCAGTTTAGCCCTTCTGTATATGTTTCCACGGAACGGACGGAACTCATCAACATCGTCGTGAGAAGTTGGACGGTAAGTATCCATAACCCATTCACTAACGTTACCGGCCATGTTATACAGACCGAACGCGTTGGGAAGGAATGAAGTTACAGGAGCAGTTACATCTGCATTATCGTTCAGGCCACCGGCTACACCCATTACATCACCCTTACCGCGCATGAAGTTACCTTCAAATTCGCCCTGGTATTGGTTATGCAATCCATAACGGGAAGTATTCTTCGGTCCCCATGGCACAGAGTTGCGGTCTGTTACTACTTCTTCACCGCGGCGGCGCTTGTTCTCAGGACTTGGGTTGTTACCAACCAAGCCAAGAGCGGCATATTCCCATTCAGCTTCTGTAGGCAGGCGGTAGTCAGGAAGGAAGATACCATCCTGGTATTTGGTAACACGCTTACCGGAGCCGTTTGGCTCAAGGTCATGATGTTCTCTCGGGCCTTTCGTACCTTCATACTGACCGTTCACGTAAGTTTGTGTCGTAAATACGTCTTCACCAGACTGGTCCTTATTGGGCTTCAATGCACCTGCCTGAATAGCAAGGAATTCATTTACCCTGTCAGAGCGCCATGCACAAAAATCATTAGCCTGGTACCAGTTAACGCCAACCACGGGATAGTGGTCATATACGTTTGCAGAGAAGTAATATTTTACATACGGCTCGTTATAAGCGAGTGCCGAACGCCAAACTGTTTCATCAGGCTTCACCGAATTTACCAGCTCTGGATAGTCATTTCCGTAAGAACGGTTCATCCAGTATACATATTCGCGATAGCTAACGTTCTCACACTCTGTCTGGTCCATGTAGAATGAGGATACAGATACCGTACGCCTGTTACTGTTGTTGTCAATAGTAGGCATTTCATCATCTACTGCACCCATTGTGAAACGGCCGCCCTGTACATATACCATGCCAACCGGTGTCTGCTGTCCTTTATAGTCGGTAACTTCAAAACCACCCCAGCGCTTGTCATTGAGCGGCCATCCGGTAACACGGGAAACATTATCTCCTTTGCCCTTCTTGTGAGAACCCGATGAGCACGAGGAAAAAATAGTCGCCGTACCTAAGCATAACAAGCTAAAACCGATGAGTTTTCTTTTCATAATTGAACCAAAAAATTTACACTTATGAGTCAAGTAAATTGTTAAAAGTAGTTACAATGATACCTCATTCTTTTTAAATTTTCAAGCTTTCAAACATTTTCACTAAAAAAAACTTCTCAGTTGCAGTTTTTCAGAAATATAATAATAAAAGAAAAATTACGTTAATATGGCATTATCACCCCCTTTTGACCACATTTTTTGTGCGTATTATTGCTTAATTTTGATATGATCACTGCCTTTGCCGGTATAATTCAGAGATACATGAAAAAAATACTATTAGGACTATGCCTTATCGCCGGGGTATCATCTCCCTGGCTTTCCTATGCCCGTACAGAAACTCACCGGGTGAACCCACAGGACATCTATTCCGGATACATCACCCAAAAAGTTTGGCTATCTGCTTATGCAAAACCGGAGGTGGCGATCTTGGAGACTACATTCGAAAATGACGTTCAGCTCCCAAAAGGCGCTGCAGTAGCTGCCCCTACCGACATAAAAGTAGCTATAGGTATGGACAGAAAGCAGCCCTTTGCAGTTATTTATATACCCGCCTTCAGCAAGGGTAACAATGGTCAGATAAACAGGCTGTTGTCGTACTCCATCGATATAAATGAGGCCCCGGGTGTTCCGGGTACTCCCATAAAAAGCGCTGCCCGGACCACCAATGATGTCACCTCATCTGTTCTTGCTTCCGGTAGCTGGTATAAGGTAGCCGTCACGCGTACAGGGTTCTATAAAATAGACAACAACTTCCTCTCAACCCTTAATCCTAAACCCGCCAATGCGAGTATAGCATCTATGCGCGTGTATGGAAACGGAGGGCATATGCTTTCTGAGAACAATGCCGTATCCCGTCCGTCAGATCTCATTGAGAATGCCTTGCTCATCACCGACAACGGGGCTTCTGCTGTCTTCTATGCGGTTGGCCCTACCGCCTGGCAGGTAGACACCGTATCTAAGTTATACAGCCACATAAAGAACCTGTATTCCGATACCGCTTATTACTTCATTACTTTCGATAAGGGACCCGGCCTTCGCTTCGCCGATCAACCATCTGTCGGAGCTGCCAACACTACTGTATCAGCGTTCGATTATCATGATGTGCACGATACAGACATACTAAACCCCGCACAGTTGGGCAAACTCTGGTTCGGAGAAGGCTTTTATCCGCAAACGGGCACACTCTCTCAGAATTTTCTCTTTGATATCGGCACCCCCGTTTCTGACATCAATTGCACTGTTTCATTTGGTCATACTTCTCAGCAGACTCAATCGTCATTCGATATATCAGTAAATGGCCAGCACTTAGGGTCGGCTACCTTTCAGACTTGTACTGTCAATGGTTCAGACAATGTGATGGCACTGCTCGTTTCGCGCTTCAACGGCCCTTGTAATGCCAGTACCGCCAATGTCACCGTTCAGTTCAACCCCATAGATGCAGCAACTGCGGGTTATCTCGACTACATTGAGATCAATGCCCGTCGAAGCCTCACACTCACTGCCGACCAGATGTCATTTCGTGATATTCAAAGCGTTGGTCCGGGCCACATTGCTGCTTATGAGGTACAGAATGCCAATGCCAATACCAGGGTATATGATGTCACCGACGCGCAACATCCGGTCACTATGAACGGATCATTGTCGGGTAGCACGTATACATTCTCACAGGATGCCGGTACATTGCATGAATTTGCGGCATTCAACGGTGGTGCACCATACACTCCGAAATTTGCCGGTGTGGTCGCCAATCAAAATCTGCACGCAACCGGTCCCGTTGACTGCATCATTGTAACTTATCCCGACTTCGTAGGACCGGCAACACGCCTCGGTGAATATCACCAGCAACATGATAACATGCGCGTGAAGGTGGCCACTACTACACAGATATACAACGAGTTTTCGTCCGGTGCACAGGACCTGAGCGCTATACGCGATTTTGCACGCATGTTCTACCAGAGAGCTGGAGGCAACACTGCCGATATGCCAAAATACATGGTACTGATGGGCGGCGCGTCCTACGATTACAAGAACAGGACTCCGAACAACAGCAACTTTGTTCCTGTATTCGAATCAGCAGAATCTTTCAATGACCTTGCCAGTTTCTGTAGTGACGACTTCTACGGCTTTCTTGATGATAGTGAAAATATTGAAGATGACGGCGTTATCAATGCAATGGATATAGGTGTTGGACGTCTTCCGGCGCGCAGTGTTAATGATGCGACTGCAATGGTAGATAAGATCATCAGTTACACAGCCCCCGCAACACTTGGGCCATGGCGTATTGCCACCACTATGGTAGCCGATAATAATGATGATGCCGGTCCGCATACCACCGTTGCAGAGCATATGGCAACGGCCATCACAGACAATACAAAGGGTCTCTACAATATCAATAAGGTATATGTAGATGCTACCCCTACCGTCTCCACACCTGCCGGCGCCCGCTGCCCCAATGCAAATGCCGCGCTGAATAATGATATTTACAGAGGTGTCTTTGCCTTGAATTACAATGGTCATGGTAACACACAGGTTTGGGCCGGCGAACGTATCCTTACGCAAGATGACTACAACAACTGGACCAACAAGAATATGCTGCCATTCATTATAACGGCCACTTGCGATTACGGCCAGTTCGATCATCCTCAGTACGTTTCTGCTGCCGAACAATTGGTGATACGTAAAGGCGCAGGCGCCATTGCAATGATCACCACTACTCAGGCTGTATTCTCATCTTATAATGAGTCTTTGAACAAGCAATATCTTGCGGCACAATTCGCACGTAATGCAGACGGAAGCTGGAACTCTTTTGGTGAGGCATCCAGGATCGGAAAAAATGCTACCTACACTAAACCGCTTAATCAGCATGACCCGGGAGAAACTGCCAACTTCCGCAAATTCGGCTTGCTCGGCGATCCGGCATTGACGCCTGACTTTCCTAAATTCAATATCCTTATTGATAGTGTCAGCGATGCTATCAGTATGGCTCCCGCGGATACTATCAAGGCATTGGGTGCCTATGTGCTGAACGGCAGTGTTCACGACAATGAAGGAAAACTGATGACTGACTTTAACGGCATTACCTGGGTAACATTTTTTGACAAACCACGTACGGTAAATACCATCATGGGAACCAATGAAACATTTAAACTCCAGGACAATGTGGTATATAAAGGCAAGGCTACTGTGACCAATGGTAAATTCTCGGTTACCTTCATTGCCCCAAAAGACATTAACTACTACTATGGTACCGGCAAGATCAGTATTTATGCGCACAACGGTATTATTGATGCGGCAGGCATGGACACTTCTTCAAAAGTAGGAGGCTATTCAGACCATCCTCAATTGAGTAACACACCACCAATAGTAAGGCCGTATATCAACGATACTTTGTTCCGCAACGGAAGCATTACAGGCACCAATACGTCGCTCTATGTCACACTATATTCAGAAACAGGAATAAATGTATCCGGAAACAGTGTTGGACACGATCTTACTGCAGTACTCGATGACAATATTGAGACTCCTTACATTTTGAATGACTATTATGAAACACAACCTAACACTTACAAGAGTGGTTTTGTTTCTTTTCCTGTTAACGGAATACCTGATGGTCACCACACCATCACTGTAAAGGCCTGGGATGTCAACAACAATGTTGGAGAAGGCAAGGTTGATTTTGTGGTGGTAGATGGTACAGTTGTTGATATTCAGAACCTCATGACCTACCCTAACCCGTTCAGCTCATTGACCCAT
>JBGAIF010000003.1:0-7833 GCA_044225795.1 Flavipsychrobacter sp. | reverse complement strand
CGACGAGCAAATGGATGTGCAAATAAAGGTATTTAACACTGGTGGGGCATTTGTCCGTGATATCAGGCAAACATTTACCCCTTCAGGTAGCAGGTCTACCGAACTGACCTGGGATGGCACAGATAACAATGGACAGCAACTACCCGCCGGCGTATATATATACCGAATGAATATATCTACAGAAAAAGGTGTTAGCTCATCGGCATACCAAAAGTTGGTGATCATACGTTAGTAGATTGTGGTCAGCTTATTTTGTTGACCGAATGGAGAAATTTGAATATTTTTGCAAAACTTTAAAATTTTTAATAATAACAGAATGGCAAAACGATTTGCTTTAATTGGGTTAACAATACTCTCCGGATTCACAACTACAGATATCTTTGCCGGGCCTACCGTTAATTCCAATGGTACTACTGCGACCTTTGTAACCACAGCAGTGCCCTTCCTCAGAATTTCTCCCGATGCCCGTTCAGGAGCTATGGGCGATGCTGGCATTGCTGTTACGCCAGATGCCAACGCGCAATACTGGAACGTAGGTAAAATACCCTTTACGGATAAGAATTATGGTGTTTCAATGACTTATACGCCTTGGCTGAAGGACCTCGTGCCGGATATATTTTTGGCGTATCTGTCCGGTTATGCCAAATTCGGGGATAAGAAAGAGCAGGCTATAAGTGCGTCTATGCGCTATTTTTCATTGGGCAATATCAACTATACAGATGGGTTGGGTAACCCTATCGGCACCGGTATGCCCCGCGAATACTCCTTCGATCTTGGCTATTCCCGCAAACTTTCAGAATACCTTTCTGCCGGCGTCAGCCTTCGTTATATCCGCTCTGCTATCGCTTCCGGCGTCAGCTATGTAGGCTCTAATGGCAACTATCGCCCGGGTAACGCTGTGAGCTCTGACATCGGTGTCTATTATGCCAAAAAGAAAGAGATAGACGACGTTAAGAGCAACACATTTAGTTTCGGCGCGGTGGCCAGCAATCTTGGTTCTAAGATATCCTACAATTCCTCCAGAAAGGATTTTATTCCTATGAACCTTGGATTGGGTGCCGCTTATACCACACAGTTCGATGCTTACAATAAAATTACATTCGCACTCGACCTGAACAAACTGTTGGTGCCGCCATTGGAAAATGGTGATACACAGATCGCTACAGTACCGGGTATCATTCAGTCGTTCTCTAAAGGCGGCGACCAGGTGAAGAAAATAGATGCCTCTATCGGTGTTGAATACTGGTATCAGAACACAATTGCATTCCGCGCAGGTTATTTCTACGAGGATAAGACCAATGGCGACAGGCAATACATCACTACAGGTCTTGGGGTGAAGTACAATGTATTCCAGATCAATGCTTCTTACCTCGTTCCACAGGGTTCAGGTACTACCCGCAACCCATTGTCAAACACACTTCGTTTCTCACTCATATTCGAATTTGATAAGATCGAGAAACCCGCAAGCGACGATAAGGACGAACCTGCGTCAGACAACAAGCAGTAAGTTTTACTAACGATAAAATGAAAGAAGCGCGGGATCCCGCGCTTCTTTCATTTTAAGGTATTCCCGCTCAGGCTATTATATTCTAAATTTATTTATTAGCTTTATCGCTATTAATAATGATCGCGCCATGAAAAGAATACTCGTCTTTCTGCTCTTATTTGCTGCTCATGCAAATGCCAAATCGGGCATTGACTCACTCAAAGAATACTTCAAAGAACATAAAGGAGGAGCGTGTCTCGTTCCCGCCACAAAGTGGCTGCAATTTGGCATAGACCATGTCGGCAGGCCCTGCGGCCAGTTTATCATATCAGAGCAGGATATGGAAGACATGCTGGCTATCGCTAAAAAACGTGGTGGAAATACCGGCAACTACGACATGAAATATATTGATTCATGCCTCGGTTTGCCACCGTCAAATGTTGACGTCTTGCATTTCTACCTGCCATATGATACACTCATAAAACTTCATATCCGCTTTCCGGAAGCAAAGGATTCATGCGGGGCCAATGAGTTTTTTATGAAGGGAGGAAAGACCAGTGGCGGGATTCGGGAAGCCTTCATCGACAGCATCCCTGCTGCCATGTTGGTTGCGCCGCCAAACGCTAAAGGTATCAACAAGTACGCTATTATCTATCCGCTCATCAACACAGATACATGTAAACGTACGGATAGCTGCAACACAAAAAAAGCAACTTGTCATGCTCCAGGTATGACTTGCCTCGGGTTCGGAGGCTGGCTACTCGTTTTCCTGCCGGTCATTTTCTTCCTGGTAATGATCCTGATGTTCAGAAATGAGATGAAAGGCCTGAAACTGAAGGATGCGCTGTCAGAAAATTCAGATGCTACTATTACAACTAAGAATGAAGAATACTCAGTTGCCAATATCGAAAAGCTGATCACAGCAATGAAGTCTGGCAGTGGCCAGGGAGACAACTCAGGCATTAGCCCTACCCTTCTCGCTAATATTGTCACCCTGCTACCTCCTACTGTTCAGGTATCAAAACAGTCGGCAGATGATAGTAGCAGATACCGCCCAAGCAGTAGCCGGATCATCGCTTTCATTTCGGGCATGATATTGCTGGCTGTGGCAATGGGATTGAGTAGCTTCTATATATACTTCTATATGCGCACGGGCATTCCGCCGGAGTTGTCACAGCTTTCAGGAGTGCTCATAGCATTAGGACTCGGTATGGCGCCATATGCCATCAATAAGGTATCGGGCGTTGTGGGTTCAGGAAAAGAATAACAGGTATCAACTTCAATTATCATTGCTATGTCAGGCTTCCCAATTCTTGATCTTGTACTCGGGATGGTATTCATCTACTTCCTGCTGAGCATCATTACAAGCTCACTTGTCGAAGTGGTACTTAGTTCATTTAAGATACGTTCACGTGTCCTGGGAAAATGGCTGCTTACCATCTTCGATAAAAAAATGATGCGCGCTGATGGGGGTACTGAAAAATTAGCCTATGCCATCATGAACCACTGCGCCACAACGGCGCTTGCCAAACCCGGCAAAGCGACATCATTTATGGATGCCCGTAACTTTGTTTCATCATTGATAGAGAAGCTCAACTTCGACCCTAATGACCCCCACAATGTTGACAATATTCCGAAGGATCTGAGGGAGATGATCGATGTCATTAGAAATGCCAAAGCTATAGATGGTACATCCTTATTACCGCTCGACCTCCAGCGCACATTTATTATGTATGCCAATGAAGCACGGTCAGAATATGAAGCATCAACAAAGAACCTGGTACAAGGCATCTCAGTGCAGAGCGATCTGCAAATATTCCGGAAAAAACTGGAGGGTTGGTTCGATAGCAGCATGGACCGTGTGCAGGGTCATATGAAAACAAAGTATGTGCGCCCTATTACTTTTGTGCTGGCACTTATTATTGTTGTTTCAGTGAATGCGGATAGTATCAGGATTGCCCGGTTCCTGTATGCGTCTCCCTCCGAACGAACTAATCTTGCCGTACAGGCCATGGCTGCTGCTAATGACACAACATATGCGGCAATAGCAAGGAACCCAACCGATACCACGTATATAAAAACACTGGCTGTGCTAAAAGACACAGGCATTCCGCTCGGTTGGGGCGATAAAGAACATATCCGCGATACAAAGCCTTCCGTCATCGCTGGCTGGATGATGAGCGTACTGGCCATTATGCTCGGTGCTCCGTTCTGGTTCGATCTGCTCAATAAGATATCCAACATCCGCGGCGCCGGCACCAAACCACCTTCATCCACAGAAAAGGAAAAGAAAGAAAAAACATAAATAAACAATTATGCCACAACACATCATCAACAGAAATCACTTTTTCCAGGTCGTTCGTGGAGCCTTGTTCAATGGAGCCCTGAAGCAAGATCAGGTAAACGGGATGACCACTATTCTCAATGAATGGGAAACCAATTACAAGAACAATGACGACCGCTTCCTGGCTTATATGCTGGCCACGGCATTTCATGAAACGGCTACTACTATGCAACCTATCCGTGAATTCGGAAAAGGCGCCGGAAGAAAATATGGCATCCCCGATCCCGTTACTAAGCAAGTTTATTATGGCCGTGGTTTCGTCCAGTTGACCTGGAAAGATAACTATGCCACCTTCGGCAAGATTCTTAAGACCGACCTTGTCAATAACCCCGACCTCGCATTAAACCTTGCCAATGCCACTAAGATTATGTTCGTGGGTATGCTGAATGGTTCCTTCACCGGTAAAAAACTGTCCGACTATTTCACAACTGCCAAGACCGATTGGGTAAATGCCCGCCGCATCATTAATGGCGTGGATCGCGCCCAATTAATAGCCGGGTACGCCCAGACTTTCTACAGCGCCATATCATACATCACTGTATAACAATATACTTAAGTCAATAGGTAGCCCGGTCGGATATTCCTGCCGGGCTTTTTTAAAAAATACACCGTTGCTTGTAATATTTTCCGGCTTGGTGTAACTAACTATATTGAAGCAGTACAAACAGGATGTCAGAACAGCAATTCCTCGACCTTATAAAACCAAATGAATAATGAGCAATTGAAAAACAAATGGGATAGTAGCAAAAATGATATCAGCATCAATACGCAGGAACTTCTGTCTGATTTAAAGATAGAATTGAAAAAAATCGACCACGCTATTCAGTTACGTAACCGTCGTGAAACCATAACAGCGATCCTCCTTATACCGGTATTTTCCATTATCGCCTGGTTTATGCCCGACTCATTATCAAGAATAGGGGCACTTCTGATAATCCCATACTGTATTTTGGTGATCCTGGTATTAAGGTATGTACAGAAGCAAAAAAGATCTGACATTACTTTACCAACCAAGGAATTTCTACAGGAGCATAAAGCTTACCTTGAAAAGGAGAAGCGGCTTTTAGATAATGTAGGCTGGTGGTATATCACCCCACCTGTATTGAGCAACATTTTTATTGCCATCGGGTTGCATAAACCATTGCTGTTTTTTACAGCACTCGTTGTAGGAGTAGCAGTGTACTTTATCAACAAAAATGCGGTAAAGAAACATTTCATCCCATTGCTCCGATATACTGAAGATAATATTCAACAATTATCTCCGGAGAAATGAACCACAGTGTTTTCCCTTATTATTCAGTTTCTCAGTACCCAATATAACCCGCGACAATCAGATCTGAGGTCACGAAGCAACATAAGAATCACTGTCTGCTCTATAAAGGATAAGACACCCCAGGCAACTGCCAGGTGAAGAACCCAGCGTTGATAGCCTACAAAAAAAAGAAGGAAAACGAAGACCACGTCTATCGTTCCACCTATTTTTGATGAATACAAGTGTAAACTTGGCAACTTACGAAAGCGCAAATAGGAAACAATGTATGGTAAGAGGAAGAATATTAGGAATATTGTCAAAACAGGCCATTCGCCACTTAGTGATTGCCACCTGAATTTAAGAAGACCTGCTGCTGCAAGAATATAAGTTCCTACATCACCGGCAGAATCCAATCTCGCGCCGATCTTTGTCTGTAGATGAAATGCTCTGGCAATCAAACCATCAAGTATATCCGTAACAACATTTATACAAAGAAAAAGCAAGAACAGGTCTTCCCGTCTCAAATAGACGAGATAAAGAACAAACGGAGTGATCGCTATTCTGTAAATACTTAAGCAATTTGGTACATTCAGAAGCCTCTCATTGTTCATCTATGTTCAATTATGAATGTTGAGCAACTTGGCCCACGTTACCATTTATTGCCTGCTTCAGTCTGGCCATCTGTCGCGTTACAGTAGCATCAACGATCAAAATAGTAAATGGAAAACACAAATAATAGATATGCAATACCACAGTCCCATGAATCAAACCCCATATAAGATCGTCTCCGGCTGTGGCACTTGCTTCACGTATCTGCAATACGTAATATCCCATGTACTCTACCACTAAAAGAACAGCAAAATAAAACAGCCAACCGGCAATTATTTGCAGAAGCATTATACTCACCTTACTTTTTATTACCGAATATAAATTCAGAAAAAGATAACCGCCTGCCATCCATAGAACGAACGCCCATACATTTACAACAGAAGTATTGAGTATGGTTACATTATACGTGTAATGGTAGCTCCCAACCCATAAGATTGCAAGCAACCCTGACGAAAACAATCTCACTATCTTTCGGTTGAATAAAACTATCATATATTTATCACCCGTTACGTTCATATTACTGTATCGATCCACTAACATCATTGTTCTTTGCCCGATGACCTCGTTTTATATACCAACGACCGGAAAACCACCACATATGTTGCCAGCCACATTATTGGGCTTAGTATCATAACAAAAACAAAACCCAATCCGAATGTGAATATGATCGCTAATATGGTCAATACAACATTGATGTAGGTCGAAAGGAAGAATGCGCGCAATCTCAGCGCTGATAACAATTCTGTCTCTTCCCGTTCCCGGGTGAACGCTATTGCTACCAGTCCCGTCAACAACAATAACTCCCCGATCTCCTCTCCGAACTGGTTGGTAATAACGGTCATATATTTTTCCTCGAGATAAACGGAATACACCGCAAACATCTTTATACTCAATATCTCGGGTTTAAGCCCATAATAAAACCTGGCCGTAAGCATGAGTAGTCCCGCAGTTAGAAAGAAATATCCCGGGGTACGCAGCCCCCGGGGTAATAATATGGCAGGCTTCATCTGCGTTTCGCTTACATTATAGATATCTTACTTGTGGTCCCATCCTCCATTACAAATTCAATTCCTACAAGTCCGAATTTGTGATTGGTCATATATCTTATCTTGCTGACACCCGGTATCCTTGAATCTTGCTCAACAACCATCACTTTTATATTCATTAGGCCCCATGGATAGTCATCAGTAGTTGATTTCGAAACTATGGTACGGGTTATCGTTTGACCATTGCTCTTCTTTAATGTGTACTTCGTGCCAACATTATCATCATATTTAACAAGAACAAATGGCTTGTTATCACTATTGGTGTAGTCTAATATACCTTCAGATGTATTCTTGAACTTACCGCTGACATTCACCTTGCCTGAAGCATCCTTATATGTCGCAGGGATAAGATTGGTCAATGTGGTACCGGTAGTAGGAACAGTTGCGCTGACATTAACAGTAACTACTCCATTATCATTACTCACCACCTTCACCTCTGATGCTGTAACACCGGTTACATTAGCATAACAGCTGTACTTATATCCCACAACATTCGTCTCAAGATTTGTGTCTCCACCAATTGAATCCGAGGATGTGCTCACGTTTTTGTCTTTTTTGCAGGATGCTACCAATAGTACCCCTGAAACGAACAATACCTGTAATACTCTCATAAGTCTGATTTTTTTGAATTATTGACAATCCCGTCTGAACATTTGTTTATCAAATGCATAGCAAAACTACCTCCCATCAACATCCTCAGGAATGATGGCAGTCATCGTAAAAGCTATTTGTAATCAGGCCTGTAAGAAAATGTCTTTCAATAATAAGTAGCGCTGATCCGCCCTGGTTCAAAAATGCGCAGCTTCCATTTTTCGGAAAAATCATCCTCCGCACGGAAGAAACAAGCATATGCCACAATTTTATTTCGTTGATTTTCAATTGTTTATAACTCTGGCACGTAATTGGCAATATTCCTGTCAAACAACAAACAAAAACAAAACATTCTTAAACAACTCAAAACAAAACAAAATGAAAAACATCGTAAAAGTTCTCGCCATCGCAGCCATCGCAGTTATCGCTTCTGACAAATCTTTCGCTCAGGCTTCTGCTACCGCTTCTGCTACTGCTACCATCATCACACCCATCGCTATCTCTA